>CAVQFE010000004.1:0-184807 GCA_963711805.1 uncultured Actinomycetota bacterium | reverse complement strand
CCGACGAGCACGGGGTTGTGCGTCGCCTCGCCCACCGAGCGGTGGAGCTGCTCGTCGGCACGCCGCGACTCCTCGCGGTCGCTCGCGGCGCGGTACGACTCGAGGGCGGTGCGGATCCGCCGTACGTCCGCACGGGTGCGGCGCTCCGCCGCCGTGCGCGCGATCATCGGCTCGATGATGCGACGCGCGTCGAAGAGCGCCTCGAACCGCTCCCAGTTGGGCAGCAGGTGCCGGCCGATCATCTCGGCCGAGCCGGGACCCCAGCCGGAGAGCACGAACGACCCGCCGTGCCGCCCGCGGCGCACCTCGACGTACCCGGCCTCGGACATGCGGTGCAGCGCCTCGCGCACGCCGGTGCGGGAGACGCCCAGCATCTCCGAGAGCTCGCGCTCGCTGGGCAGCCGCTGCCCGGGGACATAGACGCCGAGCGCCACCGCGGTCACGAGGCGGTCGACGACCTGGTCGGCGACATTGCGAGTGAGGACGCGCGCCCCGAGCGGCTCCGACACGTCGCGGTCGAGCTCGCCGAACGGGTCCACGTCGAGCGGACCGGAGGGAACGGTCATCGCGTCGACACCTCCGGTGCGTACCAGGCCGCGATGAAGCGGGCGAGCGTCTTGGCGCCGGCGACCACCGTGTCGAGGTCGACGGACTCGTCGACACCGTGGATGTCGGCCGCCGACGGCCCGTAGCAGAGCGCGGGGGTGTCGAAGTTGTTCAGGTAGAACCGTGCGTCGGTGGTGCTCCCGAGGGAGAACGCGGGAGGTCGGGCGCCGTGGGCGTCCTCGTGGGCGTCCGCCATGGCCGTCACCAGCGGGTGCGAGGGATCGAGGAAGTAGCCCTCCGCGCGGAACCCGCTGAGCCGGACGGTCGGCGGCACGGGGAAGCCGCCGTCCTCCTCGACGATGGCTCGGACCGCGCTCCGCACCTCGCGCTCGGCGTCGAGCGCGCTCCAGGCCCGCGGATAGCCCACGCGGATCCGCATCGTCGCCGTCGTCGGGACGCTCGACGGCCAGTCGCCCGCGTGGACCTGCCCGACGTTGACGTTGTAGGGGCTGGCCACGTCGTGGAGCATGCCGTCGGGGTGCTCGACCGCGAGATCCTCCGCCCATCGGCGCAGTCCCGCCATGAGCCGCTGCAGGAGGTCGACGGGGTTGGTCGCCTGGTGCGCCGACTCGGCGTGCGCCGAGACGCCCTCGGCCTCGACGTCGCACCAGAGGACGCCGACGCCCCCCACCAGGATGCCGAGATCGGTGGGCTCGAGGAGGACGGCAGCGTCGGCCAGCACGCCGGCGCGCGCCGCGGACAGCGTGCCGTTGCCGGTGCACTCCTCCTCGATTGCCGCGAGGAAGGTCAGCGGCCCCGTGACGGCGTCCGGGTGCACCTCGAGCAGGGAACGCAGGGCCAGCACGCCCATGGCGAAACCGGCCTTCATGTCCCCCGCACCTCGACCGTAGAGCCGGCTGCCTTCGCGCCGGGCGGTGAACGGCGGCGAGGTCCACAGGTGGGGTGACGCCGCGGGGACGACGTCGATGTGTCCGTTGAGGAGGAGCGAACGGCCATCCGCGGGACCTCTGGTACCGACGACCTGGTAGCGCTCCGGATCGTCGACCTGGGGGATCCCGGCCAGGGGGTCGCTCGAGATGTCGACGGGCACGGACAGGCGCCGTACGGCGAACCCGAGGTCGGCGATCTCGGCGCCGAAGACCTCGAGGGCACCCGCTTCGGCACCGATCGTGCTCGGCGCGGCGACGAGCCGCTCGAGGAAGTCGAAGGCGCGCTCCGCGCCTCGCTCCACCGCCGAGTCAAGTGCGGACGCGTCGACCACTTTGTCCCCTATGGCTAATGGGCTAGTCCATTGACCATAAGCGCCGACGGCCGACCGGACAAGGGTGCGGCGGGGACGTGTCCCATCCGTGACCCCCGTCCGGGTATCGGGTCTGGCCGGCCGCCAGTGGTTCGGGGTAAGGCATTTGCGGAACAGCGCCGGGCTCAGTGGCCGGTCCAGCGAGACCGATCCCTTGACCGCGCCTAACGGCGAGAACGGTACGACCGGCGCTGAGGATCAGCACGGCACCCAACAATCACCAGCCGACGCGGAGCCGCTTGTGTCCCGCGATTGCCACGCTGGGCTGCGTGGACGGTTCAGTCATCACGAAGCGAAGGAGAGCGGCACCCATTAGTGCCGCCAGAAGTCGTTCAAGTCCCGATCGGCTCGGAAGCCCTGGGACTCCGCCATATCGGCTGCTTGTCGGAATCCCTTGGCAAGCCCCGATGCCTCATGAGCATCACTCGCGAAACAGATCGCGACGCCCCCAGCCTCTCGCCACCACCGAAGCACCTCGGAGTGAAGCGAGACCCTGGTGTTCACCTCAAGCACCTTGCCTCGATCAGCCAGCAGCCCCAGCACGTGCCTGTACTCATCCTCGAAGTCAGTAGGCAGGTAGGGCTTCCCCGATCTCGGCCAGTACCGAACCGGGTAGTCCAGGTGAGCAAGTACCTCGAAGGCATCGAAGTCGGTGATGAGCCGTGCCGTCTCCTGGAGATAGGTCCGGAGGACCTGCTCCGGCTCATCAACCTCGAACATGGCGCTCGACCTCGTGAAACCCACCCGTGGCATCCACGGCTGAGTGGACCTGACGCAAGAACCCGCTCGAACCGCCCTATGGACAGGAGTTCCGAGGCCGAAGCCTGGTGCCAGTGCGGCTCACTGAGTTCGACACCCGCAAGGATCCGTAGGGAGGGGTACCTGTCTCGGCAGATCGCCAGGGATTCGCGGTACCCCCTGAGATCAAGACTCGGCGGGATCAACTGTCCATCGTGGACGAGTGCTTCCACTCGACGGGCAACTCATCATCTGCCGAGATCACCCATGGCGTGAAGTCAGCGTGCTCAGTGAACGCGATAGACCGCAATCCCAGCTCAACCGCCCGTGCGCATGCTCCGTCCATCGACCCCGCCAACGCATCCCAGGACCACTCGCTGTGGACGTGGTCGTCCGACGGAAGCGCCGCTCCGGCGTTGAGTCCTGCTGGTCCACCCGAGTGATACTGCCGGATACTGCGCGGGCGGCACACGACATTCCCGAGTTCGCTGCACGCCGCCATGCGCGCGCTGTCGAGACTCGAGCCGAGCCCGCCAGTCGACGTCGAGCGGTCACCGCCCGATCGGGATCAGAACGGCGGCGGGTCGAGTGGTGGTGGTGCGGGTTCGGCCGGTGGCGGGTCGGGGTCGTCGAGGACCGGTCGGGGTGGGACGTGGATGGTCTGGCCCCACGCGGTGCGCCACGTGTAGGAGCCGTCCGCGTTGCGAGTCGGTGATGTCGGCGTATCCGGCGGTCTTGAGCTGGTGGCAGGTCACGCAGTGCGCGCCGGTGTTGGCGGCGCTGCTCTCCCCGACCGGCCATTCCTCGGCGTGGTCGAGCTGCAGCCTCGACTCGGCGTGCACGCCGCAGTACGGGGTGCGGCAGCCGCCGTCCCTCGCGAAGACGAACCGGCGCAGCTTCTCGGGCAGGTACTGGGTGCGGCCGAAGTCGATCAGGTGCCCGTCGACCGGGTCGGTGACCAGCCGCCGCCACCACGACCCGAACCTCGCGACCTCCCGGCCGATCTCGCCGGGGACCGGTTGACCGTCGAGCAGCGCGATGCGGTCGGCCTCGCCGCGCAGCGTGTCCAGGTCGATCACCAGGTTCACCACGACGTCGACCTCGGACCGGTCCCAGGTCAGCGACCCGTCCTCGTTCCGCTGGCCGAGGACCCGCGCGGCGAACGCGTCGGCCCGACACGCATCCGCGGTCGCGTCGTCCTCGTCGTCGGCTCCGCGGACGGTGCCGGCCGCCGCCAGGTCCGGGTCGGTCCGCAGCGTCCCGGCCGGGTCGGCGTCACCGTGACCGGCGGCTTCGCTCGTCGGGCTCGGCGGCGGCGGCGGCGGTCGCGCGGCGGTGCAGCTGCAGGGCCCGGCCGTCGGCGCGGACCTCCGCCATCATCGCCTCGACGACCGGCCACTCGTGGGTCATCGCGAAGTAGCCCATGCCGTCCTCGAGCTGACGCACCCACACCCGCCTGGACTCCCGCGCCCGGCGCAGCCGCGCCGGCGGCGTCGCGGTCGAGCAGCGCGATCGCCTTCGCGACCTCCCCACCGAACTGCCCCGGCGTCAACCGCGTCGCCTTGCCCAGGGTGCGGCGCTCGATCTCGGCCAGCACGGCCGGGTCGGCGACCACCCGGGTCCGCTCCACCAGCACCGCGCAGTGCGCCTCGGAGACCTCCCCGGCGCGCAGAGCCGCGGCGAACCCGGGGAACGTCGTGGCCAGCGCCCGGGACGTCTCGATCAGCTTGCCCGGCCGCATAGGTCGAGGTGCGCCGCGCCGTCGCGACCTCGTGCTCGACGTGGACCTCCGGCAGGTACGCCTCGCTGCTGGTCTCCCCGGCCAGCGCGACCACGGCCTCCGCCCGCCGCGACGCCACCAGCGCCGCGACCCGGTCGCACCTCTGCAGGTAGTCCACCCGGGCGTGCGGGCTCTCCAACGACCGCGGGTCGATCGACGCCAACGCCATCAGGTCCGCCTCGTGCGCCGGACCCGACATCCGCGCCAGCAGCTCCTCGTCACTGGCCAGGTCGGCCAGCAGGTCATCCCACAGCGGGTCGATCGGGTCGATCTCGAACCCCGCCGCGGCCCACTCCGCCCGCGCCGCGGCGTCCTCGGCGCGGTCCAGCGCGGCCAGCTGCTCGGCGTAGGCGACCTCCTCCGCGGTGGCGTACAACGGCACACCCGGCAAGCTCCGCGCGCGGGTCGTCCGGGACCGGCTCGAGGCTCGGACCCGGGTCGCTGCGCATGGGTCCATTGTCGCACACCTGTTCTAGTCGTGTCAAGCCCCACGGAGAGGGATTCCGTTGCAGCACATGGTTTCTCGGGCGATTGACCCCTCAACTTCCACAGCACTCCACGAGCCGTCGCCGACCCGTCTGCCGGCACAGCTGCGGTCCACCTCCGGGGAGCCCTGAGCCACGCGACCACTCCGTCGGGCGGTGCGAGAGCAGCGCCGGCGACCCATCGGATGTATCGCTCCGGACCGGTCCTGCGTCCATGTGCCGACGCTCACCGAAAGGAGCACACCATGACCATCAACGAGAGCACCCTCGACCGGGCCCTGCGCGCCGTCGCCGGGGTCCTCCTCGCCGTCGCGGCCTTCGTCGTCGGGGTAGGGAGCACGCTGGGGATCGTGCTGATCGTCCTCGCCGCCGTCCTGCTCGTCACCGGCGCTGCCGGCTTCTGTCCGATCTACCGGCTTCTCGGCATCCGCACGAACGCCGAGCCGATCCGTTCCGGGGCTCGTCGCTGACCTTGGGAAGAACGTGACCAGGATACCCCTAGGGGTATCCTGGTCACGTTGCACTCCCGGAGAGCGAGGTCCGCCCATGTGCCGCCCAGCCGCCTGCTTCTCGCGCGGCACGGCGGCGCACGCCCGCCGCGGCCACGGGCACCTGGTGCCGCGCCACGCGACCCACGGGGATCGCGGCCCATGTCCCTGACGTCGATCACCACGCCACCGTCGGTGGTCGCCGGTGCGCCGGGTACGTCGGATGTCGCCGACCGGCTGGCCGGCGAGATCCCCGGCCTGCTGCGCTACGCCCGCACGCTGGTGCGCGACCCGGGTCAGGCCGAGGACCTCGTGCAGGACACCGTCGTGCGCGCGCTGGAGCGGGCCGGCTCGTTCCGCGGCGAGTCGTCGCTGCGGACCTGGCTGCACCGCATCCTGCACAACCTCGCCGTCGACGGCGGCCGACGCAGGTCCGTCGATCCGGTCGACGTCTCCGAGGACGCCGTCGGGCGGGTCGAGCTGCTGTGGCAGGACGACGGCTACACGGTCGACGCGGCGCTCGCGATCGAGCGGGCCGAGCTGCGCGAGACGCTGCAGGACGCCCTCCTGCGCGTGCCGCTCATCTACCGGTCGACCGTCGTCCTGCACGACGTCGAGGGCCTGACGATGACTGAGGTCGCCGAGATCCAGCGGATCGGTCTACCGGCGGCGAAGCAGCGGCTGCGGCGCGGACGCATGATGCTCGTCAGCGAGCTGAGCCCGGAGCACCACCGCGTCGCGTCCGTCCGGCGTGCCCATGCGGTGCTGGGACGCCCGGGCCAAGGTCTCGGACTACCTGGACGCCGAGCTCTCCGCGCGCGAACAGCGCCTGCTCGAGCGGCACCTCGCCGCGTGCCCTACCTGCCCACCGCTGTACGCCGGCCTCGTCGGCGTCCGCGACGCCCTCGGCGCCCGACGGGACCCGGACGACGTCGTACCCGCCCGCATCCTGGAGCGGGTCCGCGCCGCCGCGCCGACGACGTAGCCAGCAACCCGCGAGCACCGACGTGAGCCGACGATGAGCCGTCCGGTCAGACCTGGGAACGGGTGAGGTCGAGGACGTCGACGACGTCGCCTGCCTCGACGCGGGTCACGTCCGGCGGCAGGACGACGAGGGCGTCGGCCATCGCGAGGCCGCCGACGACGTGCGACCCCTGGCCGCCGACCGGGCGCACCCGGCGGACGCCGTCGGGCCCAGGCCTCGAGGACGGCGCGGACGTACTGCTGCTTGCCCGCCGGGGAGTCGACCGGCTCGAGCAGCGTCGCCGGCTCGGTCGGCCGGGTGAGCTCGCGGCGGCCGAGCAGGCGGCGTACGAGCGGGCGCACGTAGAGCTCGAAGGAGACGAACGAGCTCACCGGGTTTCCCGGCAGCGTCACGATCGGGATCCGCCGCTCGCCGAGCGCGGCCGACTCCCTGCGGCATCCCCGGGTGCTGCGCGACCTTGACGAAGTCGACCTCGCCGCTCTGCGACAGCACCGCCTTCACCGTGTCGTAGGCACCCATGCTGACGCCGCCGCTCGTGACGACGACGTCGGCCTCGCGCAGGGCGGCGTCGAGCACCGCGCGGAACTCCTCGTCGACGTCGTGCGAGTGCGGTGTGCGCCAGGCGCTGGCGCCCGCCGAGCGGGCCAACGCGACGAGCATGATCCCGTTCGAGTCGACGATCTGGCCGGGCTCGAGCGGGTGGCCGACCTCGACGAGCTCGTCGCCGGTGCTGATGACGACGACGTGCGGACGGCGTACGACGTGGACCTGGGCGCGGCCGACCGACGCGAGCACCGCCACCGAGCGCTCGGTGACGACGTCCCCGGCGCGCTGCACGACCGCGCCGGCCGCGACGTCCTCGCCGGCGCGCCGGACGTACGCGCCGACCGCTGCCGGGGCGGTGATGGACACCCGGTCCACGCCGCCGTCGGTGCGCTCCACGGGGACGACGGCGTCGGCGCCGGCCGGCAGCGGGGCGCCGGTCATGATGCGCAGGGCGCTGCCGGCCGCCGACCGAGGTGCGACCGGTCTCGCCCGCGGCGACGTCACCGAGCACGGGCAGCACGACCGGCGAGTCCGGTGCGGCCGAGGCCACGTCCGCGGCGCGCACGGCGTAACCGTCCATCGAGCTGTTGTCGAAGGAGGGCAGCGGCCAGGGCGCGACGACGTCGGCCGCGAGGGTGAGCCCGATCGCGTCGAGCAGCGGTACGTCGACGGCGTCGAGCGGCTCGACACCGTCGAGCACGGCAGCCAGGTGGTCCGCGACGCTCCTCATGCGACCGACTCTCCCGCATGCCCGTGCGGCGGCAGGCGCACGGTCGCGGCGTACGCGTGGTGCCTGCCGTCGTCGGCGGCGTCGCGGATGGCGGCCATGACCTCCTCGAGGGCGGTCAGCGAGTGGCCGCTGACGAAGGTGTCGACGTAGGGCAGTGCCGCGGCCATGCCGCCGACGAGCGGCTGGTAGCCGCGGGCCGCCTTGCGCGGGTTCACCCAGATGATGTGGAACGCGAGCCGCGACAGCTGCTCCATCGCCCGGCCGACGAGCTCGGGGTCGTCGATCTCCCAGCCGTCGGACACGATGACGACGACCGCCCCGCGCGCCATGCCGCGGCGACCGTGCGAGTCGAGGAACGTCTTGAGCGCCATGCCGATCCGGGTTCCGCCGGACCAGTCCGGGGCGGCCGCCGCGGCCCTGCGGTAGGCGACGTCCGGGTGGGTGAGCGCGAGCTGGCGGGTGAGCCTGGTCAGCCGGGTGGCGAAGACGAACGCCTCCGAGCCGAGCGCCTTGACCGCCCCGCGCATGAGGTGGAGGTAGACGCGCGCGTAGGGCTCCATCGAACCGGACACGTCGGCGATGAGCACCACGCGCCGCGGCCTCGTCGTCGCGCCGGCGCATCACGCGACGCACCGGGTCGCCGGAGGTGCGGTGCGCCGCGCGCAGGGTGGCGCGGACGTCGAGGGTCGAGCCGGAGTCGTGCCGCCGCCTGCGGCGTGCGGTACGCATCGGCGCGACGAACGGCAGCCGCTGGATCAGGGCGTGCAGCAGGGCCAGCTCCTCCTCGGTGCAGTCGGCGAAGTTCTTCTCGCCCAGGCGTTCCCGGCTGCTCGTGGCGGCGAGCACGGACTCCTCGTCGTCGTCCGGCTCCTCGCCCTCCCCCGGCTCGCCGCTCGATCCCGTGGGCGCGGCTCTCGCTCTCTCCCGACCGGTTCGGCTCGCCGGGGGTCTTCTCGCCCTGGGGGAGCACCGACGGCGGCGACGGCGGAGCCGGCGCCGTCCTGGCGGAAGTCGGCGAAGTCGACGATGCCGCGGAACACCTGGGCGAAGACGCGGTCGAAGACCTCGATCTGGTCCTGCGAGCTGAGCAGCGTCGTGCGTCCGAGCGCGGCGAGCTCGGTCACCGTCGTCGGCCGAGCGAGCAGCACCACCCGGGCGAAGCGGGCGCTGCGCTCCGGGGTGACGGGCACGCCGGCCTCGCGCAGCGCGTAGCCGAACGCGGCGGCGATGCCCGCGAGGTCGGCGCCCGCGCCGACCGGCAGCGGCCCGCGGCCGCCGTCAGCGGTGGCCATCGGCGGCGGCGTCGGACGCGCGCCTCGCCGGCGGCCCGCACCGGGTCGGCGATCCAGCGCAGGCTCGCCGCCCGGGCGACGTCGTGGTCCTCGCGGTACTTGAGCACCGACCCGAGGGTGGCCTCGACGCCCTCCTCGTCGAGCGGTCGTCAGCCCGAGCAGCGTGCGCCGCGTGCACCCAGTCGATCGCCTCGGCGACGCCGGGCGGCTTCTGGACGTCGAGGCTGCGCAGGCGCTGCACCGCGCCCGCGACCTGGGTCGCGAGGTCGGCGCTCGCCTCGGGCACCCGGGCGCGGACGATCGCGACCGCCTGGGCCAGGGGCGGGTACTCGATCCAGTGGTAGAGGCAGCGCCGCTTGAGCGCGTCGTGCAGGTCGCGGGTGCGGTTCGAGGTGAGGATCACGATCGGCGGGTGCGCCGCGGACAGCGTGCCGATCTCCGGGATCGTCACGGTCGACTCGGCGAGCAGCTCGAACAGGAACGCCTCGAACTCCTCGTCGGCCCGGTCGATCTCGTCGATGAGCAGGACGGCCGGACGCGGGCCCGGGGTGCTCGAGCGCGGCGAGCAGGGGCCGCCGGATGAGGTAGTCCGGCCCGAACAGCGACTCCTCCTCGAGGCTGTCGCCGCGGGCCTCGGCGAGCCGGATGCCGAGCAGCTGCCGCGGGTAGTTCCACTCGTAGAGCGCCTCCGCGGCGTCGATGCCCTCGAAGCACTGCAGTCGGAACAGCGGGGTGTCGAGCAGCTCGGCGAGGGACTTCGCCGCCTGCGTCTTCCCGACGCCGGCCTCGCCCTCGAGCAGCAGCGGCTGCGGGAGCCGGACCGCGCAGAACAGCGCGGTCGCGAGCGTTGGGGTCCGCGAGGTAGCCGACGCCGGCGAGTCGCCCGAGTGAGCGTCCCGGTGTCAGGGACGAGGTCGGCGAGGCTCACGTACGCGGGTACTTCCCGGGATCGGCGACGTAGGCGCGGCGGCAGCGCCGGGCAGCAGAAGTACACGCGCTCGCCGTCGACGTCGGCGAACAGCGCCTCGGCGTCGATCGTGACGGTCATGCCGCACACCGGGTCGATCGCGGTGTCCGGCTCGAGGGTGAGCACGCCGAGCCTCGTCATGGGCGGCTCGCCGGGCAGGTGCTGCGGGTCGCGCGGCGCACGCGGCGTGCGCGGGCGCTCGGCGATCACCTGGGCGAACACCGACAGCGCGATCTCGGCCGGGGTGCGCGCGCCGATGTCGAGGCCCGCCGGGTAGCGGATGCGGGCCTTCTCCTCGTCGGTGAGCTCGAGCGAGCCCACCACCGCGGCGCCGCGCTTCGGGCTCGCGATGAGCCCGACGTACGGGCACGCCGGCACGGACGGCGGCGGTGAGCGTCTCCTCCTCGTGCTTGCCGTGGGTCGCGACGAGCACGGCGTCGGCCGACGACACGTCGTCCGCGGCGTACGGCGCGACGTCGTAGCCCAGGGACGACGCGACGACCGACATGGCCCGCGCGATCGGGCTCTCGCCGAGCACGGCGACGAGCGGCACCGGCAGCACGGGTTCCAGGAAGATCTCGAGCGTGCCGCCGGACAGGCACGGGTTGTGCACCACGGTCTTGCCCGGCTGGTCGGACTCCGGGTTCGGCGCGATCCGCAGCAGCATCGAGTCGCCCGAGGCGAGCAGCGAGAGGGCCTGGCTGCGCACGGTCGACTCCGCGCACTGGCCGCCGACGAAGCCGTCGATGCTCGCCGTCGGCCGTCACGAGCGCCTCGTCGCCCGGCTTGGCCGACGTCGGGCGCTCGGCGAGGACGACGCGGGCGTGCACGAACGGGACCCGGTGGTCGCGCAGCGACTGGGCCCGGTCGTGCAACGCCTGCGTCCCCATCGGACTACTCCACCGCCAGGTCGGTGCGGACGTTGCGGCCCTGGATCGCCCGCCACACGTTGGCCGGGGTGAGCGGCATGTCCGCGTGCCGTACGCCGAACGGCGAGATCGCGTCGATCACGGCGTTGACCACGGCCGCGGGCGAGCCGACGGTGGCCGACTCCCCGACGCCCTTGACGCCGATCGGGTGGTGCGGCGACGGCGTGACCGTCTCGCCGAGCTCCCAGTCCGGGCACTCCATCGAGGTCGGCAGCAGGTAGTCCATGAACGAGCCGCCGAGGTTGTTGCCCTCCTCGTCGAAGGCGATGACCTCCATGAGCGCCATGCCGACTCCGTCGGCGAGACCGCCGTGCACCTGGCCCTCGACGATCGTCGGGTTGATCCGCGGGCCGCAGTCGTCCACCGCGATGAACCGGCGTACCTTGACCTGCCCGGTGCCCGGGTCCACGTCGACGACGCAGATGTAGCAGCCGTACGGGTAGGTGAGGTTCGGCGGGTTGTAGACCACCTGCGCGTCGAGGTGGCCCTCGACGCCCTCGGGCAGCTCGAGCGCGGAGTGCGCGTCCATCGCGATCTCCTGGATCGTCCGGCCGCGCTCGGGGTCGCCCTTGACGTACCAGCGGCCGAGCTCCCACTCGAGGTCGTCGGGCGCGCACTCGAGCGCCGCGGCGGCGATGAGCCGGGCCTTGTCGCGCACCTTGCGCGCGACGAGGGCCGCCGCCGCGCCGGACACCGGCGTCGAGCGCGATCCGTAGGTGCCGAGGCCGAACGGGGTGTTGTCGGTGTCGCCGTGGATGACCTCGATGTCCTCCGGCGGGATGCCGAGCTCGTGGGCGACGATCTGCGCGAACGTCGTCTCGTGCCCCTGTCCCTGCGACTGCACGGACAGCCGCACCTGCGCCTTGCCGGTGGGGTGCACCCGCAGGTCGCAGCCGTCGGCCATGCCGAGCCCGAGGATGTCCATGTGCTTGCGCGGCCCGGCGCCGACGCCCTCGGTGAAGAACGAGATGCCGATGCCCATGTACTCGCCCTTGGCCCGCTTCTCGGCCTGCTCCTTGCGCAGGTCGTCGTAGCCGGCGATGCCCATCGCGACGCGCATGGTCTTCTCGTAGTCGCCCGAGTCGTACTCCCAGCCGGTGGGCGTGGTGTACGGGAACTGCTCGGGACGCAGCAGGTTCTTGAGCCGCAGCTCGGCCGGGTCCATCTTCAGCTCGGCCGCGAGGCAGTCGACGATCCGCTCGATCGCGTAGACCGCCTCGGTGATGCGGAACGAGCAGGCGTACGCCACACCGCCCGGGGCCTTGTTCGTGTAGACGGCCTTCACCGAGCAGTAGGCCGCGGGGTAGTCGTACGAGCCGGTGAAGATGTGGAAGAACCCGGCCGGGTACTTCGTCGGCTGCGCGACTCCGTTGAACGCGCCGTGGTCGGCCAGGACGTCGACCTTGACCGCCTGGATCCGGCCCTCCTTCGTCGACGCGATGGAGACCTTCATGTGGTAGTCGCGGGCGAACCCGGTCGACATGAGGTTCTCGCTGCGGTCCTCCATCCACTTCACCGGCTTGCCGGTGACGATGGAGCCGACGATCGAGCAGACGTACCCCGGGTAGATCGGCACCTTGTTGCCGAAGCCGCCGCCGATGTCGGGGCTGATCACCTGGATGTTCTGCTCGGGGAGCCCGGCGACGAGCGCGTAGACGGTGCGGTGCGCGTGCGGCGCCTGGGTCGTGGTCCAGAGCTTGAGCTTCCCGGTGACCGGGTCCATGTGCGCGACCGAGCCGCACGTCTCCATGGGCGCCGGGTGCACGCGCGGGTAGAGGACGTCCTCGGTCACCACGACCTCGGCGGCCGCGAAGGCGGCCTCGGTCGCCGCCTCGTCGCCGGCCTCCCACTTCTCGTAGACGACGTTGTCGGTCTTGCCCTCCTTGTCGTCGCGGATCACCGGCGCGTCGGGGTCGAGCGCCCGCTTCGCGTCGACGACCGCGGGCAGCGGGTCGTACTCGACGTCGATGAGCTCGAGCGCGTCGCGCGCGATGTAGCGGTCGTCGGCCACGACGAACGCGACCTCCTGGCCCTGGAAGCGCACCTTGTCGGTGGCCAGCACCGCCTGCGTGTCGTAGGACAGCGTCGGCATCCAGGCGAGGCCGAGGCCGGCGAGCGTCTCGCCGGTGATGACGGCGTGCACGCCGGGCAGCGCCAGCGCGGCCGACGTGTCGATCGACACGATGCGCGCGTGCGCGAACGGGCTGCGCAGGATCGCGCTGTGCAGCATCCCCGGCAGGTTGATGTCGTCGACGTAGTTGCCCTGGCCGCGCAGGAAGCGCACGTCCTCCTTGCGGTGCATCCGGCCGAAGCCGATCGGGTTGCCCGCGGCGCTGAGCGGCGCGTCCTCGACGGTGGTCATGCGTTCACCTCGCTCTGGGCCGTGGCGGGGTTGTCGGCGGCCCACTGGATCGCGGCGACGATGTTCTTGTAGCCCGTGCACCGGCAGATGTTCCCGGAGATGCCCTCGCGGATCTCCGCCTCGGTGGGGTGCGGGTTGCGGTCGAGGAGGGCCCGCGCGCACATCATCATCCCGGGCGTGCAGTAGCCGCACTGGAGGCCGTGGCACTCCATGAAGCCCTGCTGCACCGGGTCGAGCTCGCCGCCCTTGGCGAGCCCCTCGACGGTGGTGATCGCCTTCCCGTCGGCCATCACCGCGAGCATCGTGCAGCTCTTCACCGGCTCGCCGTCGACCCACAGGGTGCAGGCGCCGCAGTTGGACGTGTCGCAGCCCCAGTGCGTGCCCCGCATGAGCAGCTCGTCGCGGATGAAGTGGACGAGCAGCATGCGCGGCTCGACGTCGCGCGTGTGGTCGACACCGTTGACCGTGATCGTCACCTGCATGGCTCAGGCTCCCTGGCTGGCTCGGGCGGCGCGTCGGAGCGCACGCAGGGTGAGTTCGCTGGCGAGGTGCAGCTTGTAGTCGACCGGACCGCGCTGGTCGGCGCTGGGGCTGCACGACGCGGCGGTGGCCGCTGCCGCGGCGGCGAGGTTCTCCTCCGTCGGCTCCTTGCCGAGGAGGGCGGCCTCGCCCTCGGGCGAGCAGTAGTGGTCGGCGCCGACGGCCGCGAGACCGATGCCGCAGTCCGTGACGACGCCGCCGCTCACGACGACGTAGACACCGGACGTGGCCACGCCCCAGTCGCCGGCCCGCCGCTCGACCTTCTCGTACGCCGATCCCGCGCCCGGGCGGATCGGGTAGCGCACCTCGGTGAGGATCTCGCCGGGACCGACGACCGTCTCGTACGGACCGTGGTGGAACTCGCGCAGCGGCACCGTGCGGCTCCCGCCGGGACCGACGACGACGGCGCTGCCCTTGAGCGCGGACCCGATCGCGGAGAGGTCGGCGCTCGGGTCGGCATGGCACATCGAGCCGCCGATGGTGCCGCGGTTGCGCACGATCGGGTCGGCGATGACGTGCTCGGCCTCGCGGAAGATCGGGTAGTGCTCGGCGAGGATGGCCGACTCGAGGATCTCGCGGTGCCGGGTCATGGCGCCCACGACGATCTCGTCGCCCTCGATCCGGATGCCGGTGAGCTCGGGGATGTCGTTGAGGTCGACGAGGGCCTCGGGGCGGGCGAGGCGCAGCTTCATCATCGGCAGCAGGCTGTGCCCGCCGGCGATGACGCGCGCCTCCTCCCCGAGCTCCCGGAGCTTGGCCAGGGCGTCGGCGACCGATGTCGCCTTCGCGTAGTCGACGGGCGCGGGGGTCTGCATTCCATCACCTCTCGAGACTGGCCTCGTGGGTCGTGGGTGCGTGCGAGGGGAACCTAACCCGGCGCGGTCATCTGCGGCGGGCGATCCAGACGATCACTCCGATGACGATGACGAGGCCGACGACGACCGGGAGGGCGCGCTTGAGCACCGGGGCCCCGGCGGTGCCGAGCAGGTCGATCGCCTCCTCGTGGTGCGGCAGCGGCGCGGCCGGTGCCGGTGCGACGGGTCGGGCCTCCCCCGCGCCGGCCGCGACCTCCGCGGCCTCGAGGGCCGCCGCGGCGGGGGCGGACATCATCGCGGCGAGGTTCTCCGCGAACTGGTCGATGATCCGGGCCGCGACGTCCTGCATCACCCCGCGGCCGAACTGCGCCGCCTTGCCGGTGATGGTGATCTCGGTGGCGACGTCGACCCGCGTCCGGTCGGGTGCCTCGGACACGAGGACGGCGGTGACGATGCCCTTCGCCGTACCGGTCCCCTTGGTCTCCTTGCCGGAGCCCTCGATCACCACCGTGCGCGTCGCCTCGTCCTTGCTGACGAAGCGCGCCTGCCCGGCGAAGACCATGGTCACCGGGCCGAGCCGGACCTTGACGCTCCCGGTGAAGTCGTCGCCGTCGTGGGTGCCGAGCGTCGCGCCCGGCATGCACGGAGCCAGTCCCTCGACGTCCTGCAGCGTCGTCCATGCCGTGTCGATGTCGGAGGGGACGACGAACGTGTTCTGCAGATCCATGCGTGGGCTCCCGGGGGCCACCTGTGACGCGCGTCACGGGGTCTTGACCGTAGACCGAGGGTCCCCGCCCCGCCACCGGAAGTGCGTCATCCACACGCAACACAGACATACCGGGGCGGGTACGTCCGCCAGCCGGTCGGGCGACGTCCCCGCGTCCCGCTCCGCGGACCGGTCAGCCCCCGATGGCCGACATCGGCCGGGTCGGCTGGACGAAGTTGAGGTCGTTGATGCCGTGCCCGGGCAGCTTGTCGTGGACGACGAGGCGCAGCCGGCGCTCGACCTCGGCCCGCACGGCGTCGGTGTCCAGCGACTCGTCGCGCAGCGCGGTGCGCAGGTCGAGCTCGTCGCGGGCGAACAGGCAGTTGCGCAGCTGGCCGTCGGCGGTGAGCCGCAGCCGGTCGCAGGCCGCGCAGAAGGGCCGGGTCACGCTGGCGATGATGCCGACCGTGGCCGGCCCGCCGTCGACGTAGAACTCCTCGGCCGGCGCCGAGCCCCGCGACGGGACGGGGGTGAGGGTGTGGTGCTCGGAGAGCGCCTCGAAGATCTCGTCCGCGGTGATCATGGTCGAGCGCAGCCAGACCCCGCTCGGGTCCAGCGGCATCTGCTCGATGAAGCGCAGCCGCCAGCCCTCGTCGAGCGCCCGGCGCAGCAGCGCGGGCGCCTCGTCGTCGTTCACCCCGCGCATGAGGACGGCGTTGACCTTGACCGGCGCGAGCCCGGCGGCCTGGGCCGCCCGGATGCCGGCGAGCACGTCGTCGTGGCGGTCCCGGAAGGTGAGCGCCTTGAACCGCTCGCGGTCGAGCGTGTCGAGGCTGACGTTGACGCGGCGCAGGCCCGCGTCGCGCAGCGGCCCCGCCAGGGTCGTCAGCTTGAGGCCGTTCGTCGTCACGCTGATCTCGGGCGGCTTGGGCAGCTCGTTGATCCGGCGTACGACGTCGACGACGTCGGCGCGCAGCAGCGGCTCGCCGCCGGTGAGGCGGACGCCGTCGATCCCGAGGCTCGTGGCGACGTCGAGCACGAGCATGAGCTCGTCGGTGGTGAGGAGCTCGGGACCGGGGAGCCAGTCGGCGAAGTCGTTCGGCATGCAGTAGGCGCAGCGCAGGTTGCAGCGGTCGGTGAGCGAGACCCGGAGGTCGCGGTGGACCCGGCCGAAGGTGTCGACGAGCGGTTCGGTCATGCGCAGTTCACCCACTCGTCGCTGCCGTCGGCGAAGACCTGGTGCTTCCAGACCGGGAGCCGGTGCTTGACCTCGTCGACCAGCTCCGCGCACGCCGCGAACGCCTCACCGCGGTGGGCGGCGCTCACGGCCGCGACCAGCGCGGCGTCGCCGACCTGCAGGTTGCCGACGCGGTGCGACACCGCGATCGCGACGACGTCGTGCCGCGCCGCCACCTCGCGGGCGACCTCGGCGATGACCGCGCCGGCGGTGGGGTGGCCCTCGTACTCGAGCCGCTCCACCGGGCGGCCGTCGTCGTGGTCGCGGACGTCGCCGGAGAACGTGACGACGGCGCCGGCGCGGGCGTCCGCGGCCAGGGCGCGCACGTCCTCCACCGCGATCGGCGCATCCACCACATCGGCGCGACGGACCTGGGGCATGGAGGCATTATGAGTCCACTGACGCCGGAGCGCCCCCGCGCGTGCCGGACCGGTTTCGGACCGTGAGCAGGAGGCGGACGTGCGCGAGGTGCTGACGGCCCTCATGGCCGCGTTCGACCGGGGCGAGCCCGTGGCGATGGCCACCGTCGTCCGGACGTGGCGCTCGGCGCCCCGTCCCGCCGGTGCCTCGATGCTCGTGACGGCGGGCGGCGAGGCGGTCGGCTCGGTCAGCGGCGGCTGCGTCGAGGGCGCGCTGTACGAGCTCGGTGGCGAGGTGCTGCAGGACGGTGTGCCGCAGTTCGAGACGTACGGCATCAGCGACGACGACGCGTTCGCGGTAGGCCTCACCTGCGGCGGGATCCTCGAGGTGTTCGTCGAGCGGGTGACCCCGGCCACCTGGCCCGAGCTGCCGGGCGTCGCCGCGAGCGTGGCGGCCGAGGAGCACGTGGCCGTCGCGACGATCGTCCGTGGCCCGCACCACGTCGGCCGGCACCTCGTCGTGCGCGAGTCCGGCGTCGAGGGCAGCCTGGGCACCGCGCGGCTGGACGACACGGTCGGTGCCGACGTCCTCGGCCTGCTCGAGTCGGGCACCACCGGCTTCCTGCACTACGGTCCCGACGGCGAGCGGCTCGGCGACGAGCTCGAGGTGTTCGTCACCTCGTTCGCGCCGGCGCCGCGGATGTACGTGTTCGGCGCGATCGACTTCTCCGCCGCGCTGAGCCGGGCCGGCAAGCTGCTGGGCTTCCACGTGTCGGTCGTCGACGCCCGCGAGGTCTTCGCCACCCGCAAGCGGTTCCCGGACGCCGACGAGGTCGTCGTCGACTGGCCGCACCGCTGGCTCGCGTCGCAGCCGGTCGACTCCCGCACCGTGATCTGCGTGCTCACCCACGACCCGAAGTTCGACGTGCCGGCGCTGCAGGCCGCGGTGCGCACCCGAGCGGCGTACATCGGGGCGATGGGGTCCCGGCGGACGCACGAGGACCGCGTCGTACGGCTCAAGGAGGCCGGCCTCACCGACGAGGAGATCGCCCGCATCCACTCGCCGATCGGCCTGGACCTCGGCGCCCGCACCCCCGAGGAGACCGCCGTCTCGATCGCCGCCGAGATCGTGCAGCAGCGGTGGGGCGGGTCCGGTGCGGCGCTGCGCGGCTCCGACGGCCCGATCCACGCCGGCGCCCCTCGTTGACGTCCGCGACGGCCCGATCCACGCCGGCGCCCCTCGGTGACGCCCGCGACGACCACGGCCGCCCGACCGGTCCCCGCCGCGCACGAACGCGTCGGTGACCGGTGACCACGACCGCGGGCCTCGCCCTCGCCGCCGGGCGCCCCTCCCGTCCCGTCGGTGGCCGATGACCACGACCGCGGGCCTCGTCCTCGCCGCAGGCGAGGGGCGCCGGTTCGGTGGACCCAAGGCGCCGTACGTCGTCGACGGCGAGCGCCTCGTCGACCGCGCGGTGCGCGTCCTGCGGGAGGCGTCCTGCGACCCGGTCGTCGTCGTACTCGGCGCATGGGTCGGCGAGGTGCCCGAAGCCGACGTCGTCGTGAACGACGACTGGGGCACCGGCATGGGATCGTCGCTGCGCCGCGGCCTCGAGCACGTCGCGACGCTCGAGGGCGTCGACGACGTCGTCGTCACGCTCGTCGACCTCCCCGGCCTGACCGCCGAGGCGGTCCGCCGGATCCTCGCGGCTCGCGCCGCGCCGCCCCCCGACGGGCCGCGCCCGTCACCGCCGGCGTCGAGCTGGACCTGGCGGCGGCGACGTACGCCGGGGTGCGCGGCCACCCCGTGCTGCTCGGTCGCGCGCACTGGGCGGCGGCGGCCGCGAGCGCGGTCGGCGACCGGGGCGCACGCGCCTACCTCGCGTCCCGCGACGTGACGCTGGTCGAGGTCGGCGACGTGGCCACCGCCGAGGATCTCGACGAGCCCCCGAGCCCGCCGCCGCAACTTCCTTGATCGTCCCTTAGGGACGATCAAGGAAGTTCAACTGCACGAATCCGTCCAAAACTCGCGATCTTGGTGGGGTTCGAGGCCCGCACCGTCGTGCCCTATCCGCAGATGCGCATCAATAGTGTCTCGATATCCGCAGGTGCGACGTATGGTCTGACCCATGACTCAGCTGCGGATCAGCGAGGTCGCCGCGCTCCTCCAGGTGAGCGACGACTCGGTACGCCGGTGGGCGGACGCCGGTCGCTTCGCCTCGACGACCGACGAGGCCGGTCGCGCCGTGGTCGACGGGGCCGAGCTGGCCCGGTTCATGGCCGAGCGGGCCACCGAGGAGCCCGCTCGGGAGAGCCCGGTGGTGAGCGCGTCGGCGCGCAACCGGCTCGTCGGCATCGTCACGAGGGTCGTCCGCGACACGGTCATGGCGCAGGTCGAGCTGCAGGTCGGCCCGCACCGCATGGTGTCGCTGATGAGCCGCGAGGCCGCCGACGAGCTGGGTCTCGAGCCGGGCGTCCTCGCCGTCGCGACGGTGAAGTCCACGAACGTCGGCATCGAGATCCCCGAGCACCGCTGACCCGCCCCGCCTTCCCCGCCCGAGAGGTCACCATGCGCCGACGGCTCCCCCTCGTCCTCGCCGTAGCCGCACTCGCCCTGAGCGCTTGCGGGTCCGTCGCCCCCGACCCGACCACGTCGTCCGTCGCCGGGTCCGACCCCGACGCGGGCGCGATCACCGTGTTCGCGGCGGCGTCGCTGAAGGAGGCGTTCACGACGCTGGGCCGGATGTACGAGGCGGCCCACCCGGGGGCGAAGGTCACCTTCAACTTCGGGGCGAGCAGCACCCTCGCCACGCAGATCACCCAGGAGGCACCCGCCGACGTGTTCGCCGCCGCGAGCCAGTCGACGATGGACACCGTGACGTCGGCCGGTGCCGCGACCGTCGCCACGGGTCTTCGCCGTCAACACCCTCGAGGTCGCTACGCCGACCAGCCCCACCACGCCGGTGACGAGCCTCGCCGACCTCGCCCGGCCGGGCGTCAAGGTCGCCGTCTGCCAGCAGGACGTCCCGTGCGGCGCCGCGGCGCGGACGCTCTTCGACCGCAACCACCTCGAGCGTGACGCCGGTGAGCCAGGAGGTCGACGTGAAGTCGGTGCTCACCAAGGTCGAGCTCGGCGAGGTCGACGCCGGCGTCGTGTACGTCACCGACGTCAAGTCCGCCCAGGGGCGGGTCGTCGGCGTGCCGATCCCGAAGGACCAGAACGTGACGACGAGCTACCCGATCGCCACGATCACCGGGAGCCCGCAGGCCGCGACGGCGCGGGCCTTCGTCGACCTCGTGCTCTCGCCCGCGGGGCAGTCGGTCCTCACGGCCGCCGGGTTCACCAGCCCATGAGCCGGCGCTCCCGTCCCGTCACGGCGCCGCCGTGGCCGGTCGCCGTCCCGGCCGCGCTCGCGCTGCTCTTCCTCGGTCTCCCCATCCTCGGGCTCCTGGTCCGGGCGCCGTGGGACCGCATGTGGGCGGTGCTCACGTCCCCGACCAGCCTGCAGGCCCTCCGGCTCTCGCTCGAGACGGCGACCGCGGCGACCGTGCTGGCCTTCGCCGTCGGCGTACCCCTGGCCTGGCTGCTCGCGCGCGGCGACTTCCCGGGCCGCGGGCTGGCCCGGTCGCTCGTGACCGTGCCGCTTGGTCCTCCCGCCGGTGGTGGGCGGCATCGCGCTCCTGCTGGCGTTCGGCCGGCGCGGCATCGTGGGGCAGTACCTCGACTCGTGCTGCGGGATCTCGCTCCCGTTCACCACGCCGGGCGTCGTGGTCGCGGAGACGTTCGTCGCGATGCCCTTCCTCGTCATCACGGTCGAGGGGGCGCTGCGCGGGCTCGACACGAGGCTCGAGGACGCCGCCGCCACGCTCGGCGCGTCCCGGCTCGGGGTGTTCCGCCGGGTCACGCTGCCGCTGATCCTGCCGTCGCTCGCGGCGGGCGCCGTCCTCACCTTCGCCCGCGCGCTCGGGGAGTTCGGGGCCACGATCACGTTCGCCGGCAACCTGCCCGGCGTCACCCAGACGCTGCCGCTGGCGGTGTACGTCGGCCTGGAGGGCGATCCGTCGGAGGCCGTGGCGCTGAGCCTCGTCCTCCTCGCGGTGTCCGTGCTCGTGCTGGTCGCGCTCCGCGACAGGTGGCTGCGCACCGGAGCGTCCTCGTGACCGCCGGGATCGCCGGGCGCGTCGTCGTCGCCCTTCCCGGGTTCACCCTCGACGTCGACGTCGCGGTCGACCCGGGGGAGGTCGTGGCCGTCCTCGGCCCGAACGGTGCCGGCAAGTCGACGCTGCTGCGCGTCGTGTGCGGGCTGACACCGCTGAGCCTCGGATCGCTGTCGCTGGGCGGCGTACTCGTGGACGACCCGTCGCGCGGCGTCCTCGTACCGAGCTCGGAGCGCGGTGTCGGCGTCGTGTTCCAGGAGTACCGGCTCTTCCCGCACCTGAGCGTGCTGGACAACGTCGCGTTCGGTCCCCGCTCGGCCGGCCGCTCCCGGTCGAGGTCCCGGGCCGACGCCGGAGCCTGGATCGAGCGCTTGCGGCTCGCCGAGCTCGCCGCGCGTCGGCCGCACGAGCTCTCGGGCGGTCAGAGCCAGCGCGTTGCGCTCGCCCGTGCGCTGGCGTGCGACCCCACGGCCCTGCTCCTCGACGAGCCGACCGCGGCGCTCGACGCCGGGACGCGGCTCGACGTACGGGCCGAGCTGCGCGCCCACCTGCGCCAGTTCGCCGGGCCGACCCTGCTCGTGACGCACGACCCGCTCGATGCCCTGGTCCTCGCCGACCGCATCGTGGTGCTCGAGCACGGCTCGGTGACGCAGGAGGGACGGGCGATGGAGATCGCGCGACGGCCGGCCACGCCCTACGTCGCCAAGCTGCTGGGCCTCAACCTGATCCGCGGTCGCGCTCACGACGGCGACGTCGCCGTCGAGGGTGGCGGGACGCTGCACGTGGCGGACCGCAGTCTGGCGGGTGACGTGCTCGTCGCCGTACGGCCGAACGCGATCTCGGTGCACGCGACGCAGCCCGAGGGGAGCGCGCGCAACGTGTGGCGCGGCGTCGTCGACAGCGCCGAGCCGCTCGGCGACCGGATCCGGCTCACCGTCACCGGTGCACCCACGGTGCTCGTCGACATCACCGCCGGTGCCGTGTCCGAGCTGCACGTCGAGCCGGGCGATCGCGTGTGGCTGTCCGCGAAGGCGACCGAGCTCGAGGTGTACCCCGGCTGAGCGCGACGGCGTCACGACGCGCCGTCGCCCGCCCCCGACCCCGACGCGCGCGTCAAGATCACGAGTTGTGGACGCGAGAGTGCAGTTGAACTTCCTTGATCGTCCCTAAGGGACGCTCAAGGAAGTTGGGTGGGGCGGCGGGCTAGCGGGTCGCGGCTTTGGTCAGGGCTCTTCTCGTGAGGACCCTCGCCAGGTGGCGGCGGTACTCGGCGTCGGCGTGGACGTCGGTCGTCGGCGAGGTGCCGTCGGCGGCGGACTCGGCGGCCGCGGCGAACGCGTCGGCGGTGGCGGGGCCGCCGACGAGCGCCGCCTCGACGGACGCGGCGCGGACCGGCGTCGGCCCCATGTTGGTGAGCGCGACGCGCGCCTCGGCGACGGTGCCGCCCTCGACTCGCAGGGCCGCCGCCGCGCCGACGATGGCCCACGCCTGCGCGGTCCGGTGGAACTTCTCGTAGTGGGCGCCCCAGCCGGCCATCTTCGGCAGCCGGACGGCGACGAGCACCTCGTCGAGGCCGACAGCGGTGGTGAAGAAGTCGACGAAGAAGTCCGCCGCGGCCACGGTCCGCCGGCCTCCCGGACCGGCGACCACGAACTCGGCGTCGAGCGCCCGCGCGACCGTGGGCATGTCACCGGACGGGTCGGCGTGGGTGCACGAGCCGCCGAACGTGCCCAGGTGCCGGATCGCCGGGTCGGCGACCAGCGCCGCCGTCTGGGCCAGCACCGGCACGTGCGTCGTGACGAGGTCGTGGTGCATGACCTCGTACGTCGTCACCGCCGCGCCGACCAGGATCGAGGATCCCTCGTCCGCCACCTGCCGCATCTCGTCGACACGGCTCACGTCGACGAGCACCGACGGCGAGTTCATCCGCAGCCGCAGGACGGGCAGCAGCGACTGGCCGCCGCCGAGCACCTTCGCGTCCTCGCCGCCGGCGGCGAGCGCCGCCACGGCCTCGTCGACGGTGGACGCCTTCACGTAGTCGAAGGTCGAGGGGATCACCGGGCACCGCCCTTCGCGTTCTGGATGGCCCGCCAGACGTTCTGCGGGCTCGCGGGCATGAAGACGTCGGTGACGCCGAGGTGCCGGATCGCGTCGACGACACCGTTGATGATCGCCGGCGTCGACGCGATCGCGCCGGCCTCGCCGATCCCCTTCGTCCCCAGCGGGTGGGTCGTCGACGGGGTGACGGTGCGGTCGGTGTCGAACGAGGGCAGGTCGGCCGCGCTCGGCAGCAGGTAGTCGCCCATCGAGGCGGTGAGCAGGTTGCCGTCGTTGTCGTAGAGCGCACCCTCGAACATCGCCTGGGCGATGCCCTGGGCGAGCCCGCCGTGCACCTGGCCCTCGACGATCATCGGGTTGATCTGGATCCCGCAGTCGTCGACCGCGACGTACTTGCGCAGTCTCACCATCCCGGTCTCGGTGTCGACCTCCATCGCGGAGAGGTGCGTGCCGTGCGGGTAGGAGAAGTCCAGCGGGTCGACGGTCGACTCGCCCGCGAGGGTCGGCTCCATGCCGTCGGGCAGGTTGTGCGCGGTGAAGGCCTCGAACGCGACCGCCTGGATCGTCGTGGACTTCTCCGGGTCGCCCTTGACCGAGTAGGTGCCGGCGGAGAACTCGATGTCGTCCGGGCTCACCTCGAGCTGGTGCGCGGCGATCAGCCGTGCCTTCTCGACGAGCCGCTCGCCGGCCAGCTTGATCGCCTGGCCGCCGACCGCCAGCGACCGCGAGCCGTAGGTGTCCATGCCGTACGGCGCGCGTCCGGTGTCGCCGTGCACGACCTCGATGTCCTCGACCGGCACCCCGATGATGTCGCTGGCGATCTGGCTCCACGCCGTCTCGTGACCCTGGCCGTGCGGCGACGTGCCGGTGACCAGCTCGATCTTCCCGGTGGGCAGGGCCCGGATCGTGCAGTGCTCCCAGCCGCCCGCGACGTACTTGAGGGCGCCGAGGGTGCGCGACGGGGCGAGCCCGCACATCTCGGTGAACGTCGAGATCCCGATGCCGAGCTGGACCGGGTCGCCGGCCTCGCGGCGGGCCCGCTGCTCGGCGCGCAGCTCGTCGTAGCCGAAGAGCTCGAGCGCCCGGGCGGTGGCCGCCTCGTAGTTCCCGCTGTCGTAGGTGAGACCCGCGATCTGGGTGTAGGGGAACTCCTCGTGCGTGATCCAGTTCTTCCGGCGGAACTCCATCGGCTCCATGCCGAGCTCCGCCGCCGCCTCGTCGACGATGCGCTCGATGGCGTACGTCGCCTCCGGGCGGCCCGCGCCGCGGTAGGCGTCGGTCGGCGTCTTCGTCGTGTAGACGCCGGTGCAGGTGAAGTCCAGCGCCTCCATCTTGTAGATGCCGGAGTACATGAACATCCCGAGCAGCGGGGTGCCGGGCGTGATGATCTGGAGGTAGGCGCCCATGTCGGCCAGCAGGTCGACCTTCATGCCGAGGATCGTGCCGTCCTTCGTGACGGCGAGCTCGATGTCCTGGATCTGGTCGCGGCCGTGGTGCGTGGCGACCATGTGCTCGCTGCGCGTCTCGGTCCACTTGACCGGCTTGCCGAGCCGCTTCGCCAGGACGAGCGCGAGCACCTCCTCGCGGTAGATCTGCAGCTTCGCGCCGAACCCGCCACCGACGTCGGGCGCCACGACGCGGATGTTGTTCTCCGGGATGCCGGTGAGCAGCGCCAGCAGCACGCGCAGGACGTGCGGGATCTGGGTCGCGCTCCAGAGCGTGATCTCGTCGCTCATCCCCATCGGGGCGGCGACGACGGCGCGCGGCTCCATCGGGTTGGGGATGAGCCGCTGGTTGATGAACCGGCGCTTGACGACGACGTCGGCCCTGGCCCGAACCGACGCGTAGTCGCCGCACGGCATGGTCGCGACGTAGCACTGGTTCGTGCCCATGTCGGCGTGGACGAGCGGTGCGCCCGGCTTGAGCGCCTCCTCCATGTCGACCACTGCGTCGAGGTGCTCGTAGTCGACGTCGATGTGGTCGAGGGCGTCGACGGCGACGTACTTGTCGTTCGCGATCACGACGGCGACGACGTCACCGGCGTACTTCACCTCGTCGACGCAGATCGCCGGGTAGTGGCTCATCTTGATGTCGTCGGTGACCGGCCAGACGCAGGTGGACCCGGCCAGCTCCGGGAAGTCCTTGCCGGTGTAGACGTGCAGGACACCCTCGAGCGCCAGCGCGCCCGACGTGTCGATGCGCAGGATCCTCGCGTGCGCCATCGAGCTGCGCAGGGTGGCCATGTACAGCGTGCCGGGCAGCTGGATGTTGTCGGTCCAGTTCGTGCGTCCGGTGAGCAGCCGGGCGTCCTCCTTGCGGCGGTCCGCGCGGCCGATGGCCGCTCCGTCCGTGCGCATGACGGTCTCGGTCATGACGTCCCCCCGCGCATCTCGGCAGCCGCCGTCGCGACCGCCTTCACGATGTTGTGGTAGCCGGTGCACCGGCAGAGGTTGCCCTCGAGCCCCTGGCGGATCTCCGCCTCGGTGGGGTCCGGGTTCTCCGAGAGCAGGTCGACCGCGGCCAGGACCATGCCCGGCGTGCAGTAGCCGCACTGCAGGCCGTGGCACTCCTTGAACGCCTTCTGCACGGGATGCCACTCACCGTCCTCCACGGCGAGGCCCTGGATGGTGGTGACCTCCCTGCCGTCCACCTGGACGGCCAGGACGCTGCACGACTTCACGCTCCGCCCGTCGACGAGGACGGTGCAGGCCCCGCAGTTGGAGGTGTCGCAGCCGATCGGGGTGCCGACCAGGCCGAGGTCCTCGCGCAGCCAGTGCACGAGGAGCAGCCGTGGCTCCACGTCCCCGTGGCGGTGGGTTCCGTCGACCGTGACGCCGATATGGGTCATGGCGTGACTCCCGGGTGCTCGCAGGAAGGGGCCGGGACCGTCGGGCGACCCCGGTCTGGCGGGCACGCTACAACCGTCGCGCGCCTCCTGCGGTGCGAACCGGCAAGCCCAGAACGACGCCTCAGCGGGTGGCGCCGCACAGCCTCGGACGCGGCGCGGCTCCGCCCCGGGCGGCGGTCAGGCGGGCAGCCGGCGCAGCGGGAACGGGGCGGGCAGCCGCAGGTCGACGTTGCGGTCGGCCGGCGTCCCCGACATCGGCGAGTCGAAGCCGGACCACGGCACGTTGCCCGCGAGCTCGCGGTGCAGCGCGGCGAGGTCGGTCACGGTCGTGCCGGCCCCACCCGCCAGCGGCGAGTCGTGGTCGAGCATCGTGCAGCCGATGGCGAGGGCGCCGTCGGCGCACTCGACGAGCTCGACCACCCGGGTCTGGCACGGCCAGTCGACGACGGCGCACGTCGTGACCTCCCAGAAGCCGGCCGTCCCGTGGGGGTCGCGGTGCAGCCGGACGCCGTTCGTGTGCGTGTGTCCGTTGAGCCAGAGCACGACGTTGGGAAATCGGTGCACGAGGTCGAGCAGGTCCGCCGCGCCGAGCGCGGGCTCGCCCTGCGGGCCGGTGTGCGCCCGGTCGTTGGTGAGGTTGTCGAGACCGTGGTGGCTGAACAGCACGACGAGCCGGTCGTCGTTGCCCGTCGCGACCTCCTCGCCGGAGCGGGCGCGATAGCGCGAGTGCGCCTCGACGAGCCGGTCCTCCAGCCAGCGCGCCTGGGCGTGGTCCAGGCAGCCGTCCGCGCCGCCGGCGAGGCAGGTCGTGTCCAGCGACACGAGCCGGGCGGCCGGCGTGTCGTAGACGTAGTACGCCGTACCCGTGAGGCGGTTCTGCTCGGTGAAGCCGTGCCCGACCGGGCGCGCCTCGGGCCGGAAGTGCGCCTCGACGAACTCCCGACGGGACACCGGACGCCGTGCGGGGTCCGGGGTCACCCGACGGGTCTCGGCGCGGAAGAACTCCTCCGGCTGGTCGATGAACACGTCGTAGGCCCGGTCGTGGTCGAAGTCGTCGGGCAGCCGCACCGGCTTGCGGTCCCCGGTCAGCGTCGGCGGCCAGCTCCGGGGTCACGGCGCCGACGCCCTGGTTGAGCCCCTCGTGGTTGCCGAAGCAGGCGAGCCAGGGCAGCCGCAGACCCTCGGCCGGGAACTCCCGCAGGGCCCGCTCGAGCAGCCCGGGGAGGAGCGGGAACCCGTGCTCGGTCACGAACCGGTCCGGCCCGCCCGGGCGCCCGTCGGGCACCCAGAAGATGTCGTCCGGCCAGGACGGGGACTGCACGCCCTCGTACGCCGCCCCGCCGGAGTCGAGCCGCACCGGGCCGCCGTCGAAGAGCGCGAGGAACGCCTGCAGCTCGTTCCACTGCGCGTTGTCGATGGCGTCACCGGTGGTCACGACGAGCTGGAGCGGGCGCCTCGGTGAGCGGGCCGCCGGGCAGCCGGTTGAGGGTCCGCAGCGTGGCCTCGACCGCGTGCGCCGTCAGCGCCTCCTGGGGTCGCTGCACCGGGATGATCTTGCGGTAGCGCGGGTCCCCGAAGCCGCGGTTGAGGTACTCGAAGCGGGTCGGCGACTGGACGTCGGCCAGCTGCAGGTCGGTGACGTGCGCGAGCACGGCGAGGGCGCGTCCCTCGCGCGGGACGGCGTCGCCGCGGCCCACCAGCTCGTCGCGCACCAGGTGCGGCTCGCCGGGCACCATCGCGACGGCCCGATAGTCCGTGGCCGCGCCCGCCCGCAGCGCCTCGCCGGGGCCGAGCCTGCGATGGGTGGTGAGCGGCGGCACCCCGCTCACTCGGTCACCTCGGGCACGGACCTGCTCACCAGGACCGGGTCGCGGCGCAGCGCCAGCCGCACGCGGGTGCCCGGCGGGTAGTCGCCGGCGTCGCCGGTCGACAGCTGCGCGAGCACCATGACCCCGCCGCCGAGGTCGACCCGGACCCGGCTGACCGCGCCCAGGAACGTCGTGGAGATGACCGTGCCGACCATCGGTCCGGACTCGGCGTCGGAGTCCCCCGCGAGGCTGAACGCCTCGGGGCGCACGAGCGCGATCGCCGGCCCGTCGGGGACCGACGCGTCGACGAGCGGCAGCGAGACGCCGAGCACGAGCGCCTGACCGTCGCGCACCTGCGCCTCGAGCTTGTTCGACAGCCCCACGAACTCGGCCACGAACGGCGTCTGCGGCCGCGCGTAGACCTCGCCCGGGAGACCGAGCTGCTCGAGCCGCCCGGCACGCATGACGCCGACGCGGTCGGCGATGGCGAGCGCCTCCTCCTGGTCGTGCGTGACGAACAGCGTCGTCGTGCCGACCTCCAGCTGCACCCGGCGGATCTCGTCGCGCAGCTGGGTGCGCACCTGGGCGTCGAGCGCCGAGAGCGGCTCGTCGAGGAGCAGCACCTGAGGCTGGATGGCGAGCGCGCGGGCCAGGGCCACGCGCTGCTGCTGCCCGCCCGACATCTGGTGCGCGTACCGGTCGGCCTGGGTCGAGAGCCCGACGAGCTCGAGCATCTCCCCGGCCCGCTTGCGCCGCTCGGCCGACGAGACACCGCGCAGCCGCAGGCCGAACGCGACGTTCTGCCGCGCCGTGAGGTGCGGGAACAGCGAGTAGGCCTGGAACACCATGCCCATGTTGCGCTTGTTCGCCGACAGCCTGGTGAGGTCCTCGCCCGCCCACGACCACGCGGCCGTCGTCGGCGTCCTCGAGGCCGGCGAGCAGCCGCAGCGCGGTCGTCTTCCCGCACCCGGACGGGCCGAGCAGGGCGACGAGCTCGCCCGGCTCGAGGTACAGGTCGAGCCCGTCCAGGGCCGTCACGGTGCCGTAGGTACGCCGTAGGTTCTCCAGGCGCACCTCCACTCCCGCCCGGCCAGCCGTCTCGCGCGTCACGCGACAGTCACCCCTTCTCCACGGCGGAGCGCGAGCCCCTGCCACCACCGACGAACGAGAGCACCAGCAACAGGGCGAACGCCAGCAGCAGCGACGCGAGAGCGACGGCGATGGAGATGTTGGCGTTCGCCCGCCCCAGCAGGAAGATCGCGACCTGGAGGTTCTGGTAGTTGAGCAGCTGGGCGATCGTGAACTCGCCCATGACCAGGGCCACCGACAGCAACGACGCGTTGATGATCGCAGGTCGGATGTTGGGTACGACGACCCGCCACATGACGGTCGGCCACCCTGCGCCGAGGCTCCGCGCGGCCTCCGACATGGTCGGCACGTCGATCGCCACGAGGCCCGAGTCGATCGCGCGGTAGGCGTAGGGCAGCACGAGGATGACGTAGGCGAAGGCCAGGGTCAGCGGCGAGTCGCCGAAGAAGTACGTCACCCACAGGTAGATCGGCGCGAGGCCGACGACGAGCACGAGCGCCGGGATCGTCAGCGGCAGCAGGCAGATGTACTCGACGACGCGGCGCATGCGCGGCAACCGCAGGCGTACCCAGATCATCGTGGGGACCAGCAGCAGGAGCATGACGGCCGAGGTGATGGCGGCGAGCTCGAGGGAGACGAGGATCGCGCTGGTGAGGTCGGGGTACTCCACGATCTGGCGCCAGGCGTCGAGGTTGCGCGGCGCGTCGGCGCCGTTGCCGCGGGTGGTGAACTCGGCCATCGCGTAGAGCGGCGTCAGGAAGAACAGGCCGAGCACCACGAACACGACCCGGCGCCACACGTCGAGCCGCCGACGCCTTCGCGCGTTGACCCCGTGGTGGCGCTGGCGGACGGCTACCTCAGCCATCGCGCGGCCCTGCGCTGGAGCAGCGCGTACGACGTCATGACCACCGCGACGACCAGGATCATGAGCAGTGCGAGCGCCTTCGCGTAGTTGGCCGACGCGCTGCCGACCTCGCTCGAGATCGCGTTGCCGATCTGCAGCGGGAGGACGGTGCCGCCCTGGTTGATGAGCGCCGCGACGGTGGCGTAGGCGGAGAAGGCGTTCGCGAAGAGCAGCAGCAGCGAGCCGAGGAAGGCCGGCGCGAGCACCGGGACGGCGACCATGCGCCAGTAGCCGGCCGTCGTGCTGCCCAGGCTCTCGGCCGCCTCGCGCCACTGCGGCCGCAGACCGTCCAGCGAGGGCAGGAACACCAGGACCATCAGCGGGATCTGGAAGTAGGCGTACACGAGCACGAGACCCGGCAGGTCGTAGAGCCATACGCCGTTGGCATAGATGTCGATGCCGTGCTGCTGCAGCCAGACGGTGACGAAGCCCGCGAGGCCGATCGTGGCGATGAAGGCGAACGCGAGCGTGACGCCGCCGAACTGAGCGAGCACCCCGGAGATCGCCATCACGACGCGACGGAAGCGGCCGTCGGGCCGGCCGGTGGCGACCGCGTAGGCCAGCACCGCGCCCACGAGCGCGCCGATCAGGGCGCTGGCACCGGACACGACGATGCTGTGCCAGAAGCCGATCCAGACGACGTCGGTGAACAGCTGGCTGATGTTCTCCGTGGAGAAGCCGCCGTTGCTGCCGGCGAAGGCCCCGACGACGACGATGCCGGTGGGCAGGATGAGGAAGATCGAGGTGTACGCCAGGAACGGGACGACGCCGATCCAGTGCACCGGCAACCGACGACCGCCCCGTGCGGGGCGGTCGTCGGTCACGCGGCGAGCGATGTCGGTCACTACTAGCTGATCGCCTTCGCCCAGTTCGCGGCCAGGTACGTGTTGGCCGCCGTCGCCTGGTCGGTCGACATGATCTGCGGCGTACCCGAGACCTGCGGCAGCGCGGCGGCCGCGGTCGCGTCGATCGTGCCGGCCGTGGTCATCGCGGCCATCTCGACCGGGCGCGCCCCGCCCTTGAGCCAGAGGTTCTGGCCCTCGACCGAGTACAGGTACTCCTCCCACAGCCGCGCAGCTGCCGGGTGGGGTGCCTGCTTGTTGATCGCCTGGGCGTAGTAGCCGCCGAGGACGGCGTCGGACGGGACGAAGATCTTCCAGGTCGGGACGTCCTTGCCGTGCGCGGCCGACAGGTAGTCCCAGTCGAAGACGACCGGCGTCGTGCCGTTCTTCACCGTGGCGGTCGTCGCCTGGACGGGCACGAAGTTGCCGTCCTGCTTGAGCGTGTGGAAGAAGTCGACGCCCTTGCTGATGTCGTCGAGCGTGCCGCCCTGCGACAGTCCGGCCATCATGACGCCGTTGAGCGCCGCGTTGGCCTTCGTCGGGTCACCGTTGAGCGCGACCTTGCCCTTGAACTGCGGCTTGGTGAGGTCGTTCACCGAGGTGATCGCCGGGACCTTCGAGGAGTCGTAGCCGATCGACATGTAGCCGCCGTAGTCCTGGACCCAGAGCCCGGTCGACTCCTTCTGGCTGTCCGGGATGTCCTTCCAGGACGCCACCTGGTACGGCGCGAACAGGGTCGTGTTCGCCGTGGCCACGGCCATGCCGACGTCGAGGACGTCGGGCGCGCGGTCCGTCCCGGCCTGCTGCTGGACGGCGTTGACCTCGTCCTGGCTGGACCCGTTGGGGTTGGCGGAGTTCACCGTGATGCCCGGGTACTTCGCCTTGAAACCGTCGATGATCGCGCCGTAGTTCGCCCAGTCCGGCGGGAGCGCGATGACGTTCAGCGCCCCCTCGGCCTTGGCCTGGGTGTAGAGGGCGTCGACACCGCCGACGCTCGCTGCGGTGGTGGCCGTCGCGGCCGATCCCGCACTGGCGCTCGCGCCGGAGCCGGAGCTCGGCGGTGCGCACGCCGCCACGGCGAGCAGCGCCCCCAGCGCCAGGCCCATCTGCGCGGAACGCTTGGTCAGTCTCACGTGCATTCCTCCTGTTGGATCCACCGGGAGCCGCCGGTCCGGTCCGCATCCGGGGACGTGCAGAAGGTCACCCGAAACGATTCGTCACGGACTCTGGCGCTCGGGATCGGGAGAGTCAAGCGGCTGGCCGGGCGGGTGTCGAGACGTCGTGCGCTGTTCACGGGGCGGACCGCTCCCGTTCAGGATCCCGGAGTCCGGGCGCGGGCCGGCGCCGCTGGCCGGACCGACGCCCGCTCGACCCACTCGACCGGCGCGACGTGGTCGCCATGACCCGCCTCGAGCAGCCGGAGCATGAGGGCGCGACCCATGGCGATCCGGTCGACCCGCAACGTCGCCAGCGGCGGGTCGAGCAGCTCCGACGTGGGCAGGTCGTCGTGCCCGACGACGGACAGCTCGTCGCCGATGGCGAGCCCGATGCGCCGGGCGGCGCGATAGACCGCCTGCGCGACGTAGTCGGAGTTGGCGATCACCGCGCTGGCGCGGTCCGGCCGCGCGAGCCGCCCCTCCACCGCGTTCTGCGCCGCTGCGAGGTTCAGCGGCGTGTACCAGACCTCCGAGCGCAGGCCCAGGCGGCGGACCAGCCGACGGAAGTGCCGCAGCCGGTCCGGGTCGGCCATGAGCGGTCGGGGTGCCGACAGGAACGCCACGGTGCCGTGACCGAGCTCTGCCAGCCGCGTCATCGGCAGCTCGAGCGCGGCGGCGTTGTCCGGCATCACCCGGGTCACGTTCTCGATGCCGTCGACCGTGGCGTTGAGCGCGACCGTCGGCATCCCCGGCCGCAGCGACTGCCACAGCCGGATCGACTGCCCCGTCCCGACCGGTGCGATGGCGAGGCCGTCGAGGCGCTGGGCTGCCATGGCCTCCACGAGGTGCCGCTCCCGCTCGACCGAGTAGTGCGAGTCGAGGAACAGCATCGTGGCGCCGGCCGCGCTCGCCACCTCCTCGGCGCCGCTGATGATGTCGAGGAAGAACGGGTTGACCAGGTTGCGCACCACGAGACCGAAGGTGTTGCTGTGCCCGCTGCGCAGCGCCCGGGCCTGGGGGTTCGCGCGGTAGCCGAGCCGCTCCGCGGCGGCCAGGACGCGCTCGCGGGTATCCGCGGCGACCCCCGGGCGGTCGTTGAGCGCCACGCTCGCCGACGCCACGGAGACGCCGGCGGCTCGTGCCACGTCGCGGATGCCGGGCGGCCGCTCGGCCTGTGGCGGGCTGCGATCCACGTCACTCCCCCTCGTCTCGCGGCGGTCACGCTAGGGGCGGCGGTCGCCCACGCGCCAGTCGCCGGGGAGGGCGATGCTCAGCCGGCGGTGGGGTGCCCGACCCGCTCGCGGTACCCGTTGACGACGCGCAGCATGCCGATGCCGACCACGCCGACGAGCTCGTCCCCCCGGTGGTAGCCCACGACGCACTCGCCCTTCAGGTCGCCCTCGAGCAGCCGGACGCCGTCGGCGTCCGCGAGCCCCGGCATGCCGTGCGACTGCAGCCGGATGTCGAACTGGTCGCTCCAGAACGACGGGACCACCTCCCACGACCGCCCGACCACGTCGGCGTACCCCTCGCCGGAGAGGTACGCCGCGAGGACGGCACCGGCACGCCGCCCGGTGTCGGTGGGCATGCTCCAGTGCTCCACGCGTAGGGCGCGATCGTCGAAGCGCGGGTTGGGAAAACGCGCGACGTCACCGACCACGGCCACGCCGTCGAGCGGGCCGTCCGCGCGCACCGGGCGAAGCGCGGTGTCGGCGCGGACGCCGTCCTCGAGGTCGAGGCCGTTGCCCTCGAGCCAGTCGACGTTGCACCGGGAACCGAGCGCCTCGACCACGACGTCGGCCTCGAGCCGCGTGCCGTCGGTGAGCACGACGTCCGTCACCCGGTGGTCGCCGACGAACTCCGCGACACCGACCCCGAGGTGGAACGTGACCCCGTGCAGCTCGTGCCTGCGCTGCAGCTCCGCGGCCAGCGCGGGTCCCAGCGGCCGGACCATCGGGTAGGCGTCGATGGCCACGCAGTGCACCTCGCAGCCGAGCGTGGTCGCGGTGGCCGCCACCTCGCTGCCGATGAAGCCGGCACCGAGAACGACGACCTTCGCGCCCTTGACGAGCGCGGCCCGGAGGGCGATCGCGTCGTCGAGGGTCCGGATGACGTGCCGCCCGCCGGCCGCGGTCTGCGGCGGGCCGGGGATCTGCAGGCGACGCGCCCTGACGCCGGTGGCGGCGACGAGCGCGTCGTAGCCCATGACCTCGCCGTCGTCGAGGCGGACGAGGCGGGCGACGAGGTCGGCGTGCGTCGCCGCCACGCCGAGCCGCCAGGTCACGTCCGCGGCGTTGCTGCGCACGCGGAAGGCCAGCTTCTCGTGCGCCAGCTCGCCGTACAGCGCCTCCTTGGACAGTGGCGGCCGGTTGTACGGCGCCCAGGCCTCGTCGCCGACGACCGTGATCTCGTCGGCATATCCGTTCGCCCGCAAGGACTCCGCCGTACGCAGCCCGGCCATGCCGGCGCCTACGACGAGGACGCGCTGCCCCGCCACGTCTAGCCCTCGAGGCCGCGGGCCCGGAGGGGGCACGCGTCCGCGGCGTACCGCCGGAGATCCCGGCCGACGACGACCTCGTGGCTCATACACCCATTGTCGGCGACCTCATGGCACGGCTCCCACTCGCGTCCCGTCGGTCGGTCGTGCGCGGCGAGTTACACCTCGAAACGCCCTGCTCGAGGCTCGAAGTGGTGGGTTGGACGTGCAACTCGAGTGGGGTGGGGTCAGCTGGGCTCGGCCTGGAGGGCCACCTTGCGCAGGGCGCGGGCGAGCGTCGCCCTCTCCACCGACGAGAGCGTCGCGGTGACGAACGACTCCTCGACGTTCAACCGCGGGAACAGCACGACCATGAGCCTGCGACCCTTGGGGGTGAGCGAGAGAAGCACGCGCCGGGCGTCGGCCGGGTGCGTGCGGCGGGCGAGCAGCCCGCGCCGCTCGAGCGTGCCGACGACGCCGGTCAGCGTCCCCTTGGAGATGCCGGCCTCGGTCGCGACGTGACGAGTCTCGATGTCGCCCCAGATCCACACGACCCAGAGGACGACCCAGCCGGTCCAGGTGAGGTCGTGCGGCGCCAGCACCGAGCTCTCGAAGCGCTTCCGGATGGCGTTCGCGGCGCGGTAGATGTTGTGCACGGCCGCCATCGACTCCATGTCGATGGGCATCCCGGAGAGCTGGTCGGCCACCGCCTGCTCGGTCCGGGTCAACGCGTGCTGGGACCTCCCGCTCGCCTCGGACGTCGTGCGCACGTACTTGCTCAAGGTGCAGGCACCGTCCTCGCAGGGGCAGCTGTCCGGGGAGCAGACGCCCTCGCCTTCCGGACCGGACCGGTGTACGGCGGTGGACACACTCCGAGCGTATCCGCGCGGCTCGTTCGTAGCCGTACGACGGAACCTCCGCGCAGACGCGCGGGGGCGTCGGTCGTGACCGTGCGCGGACCGCCTCGGGAGGCGGCCGGGCAGCGAGACCGCCGTGCCGCCTGGACGAGCGTCCGGGCGGCGAGCGACGGGCGGATGAGCGGTGAGCGTTGAGCGGTGGCATCCTGCGCCGCATGGAGTTCTCCGAGGTGGCCCGCCGCCGCCGCATGATCCGTCACTACACCGACGAGCCGATCGCGCCGGAGGTCGTCGAGCGCGTCCTGGCCAACGCGCTGCGCGCTCCGTCGGCCGGTTTCTCGCAGGGCTGGGCGTTCCTCGCGCTGACCGACCCGGCCGATCGCGCCAGGTTCTGGCCGTTCGTGCCCACCCGGGTGGAGCAGACGCCGACGATGCAGGACGCGCCGCTCGTCGTCGTCCCGCTCGCGCACAAGCTGACCTACCTGGAGAGGTACGCCGAGCCCGACAAGGGCTGGGAGGACCGGGCGGAGTCGCGCTGGCCGGCGCCGTACTGGTTCATCGACACCGGCATGGCGGCACTGATGATGCTGCTCACCGCGGTCGACGAGGGGCTGGGCGCGTGCTTCTTCGGCATCCAGCCGGAGAACATCGGCCCGTTCCGCGCGGAGTTCGGCGTACCGGAGGAGTACGCCCCGATCGGTGCCATCACCGTCGGGCACCGCTCTTCGGACGCGCCACCGCAGCCCGCCACCGTCGATGCCCGACGCAAGGGCACGGCCGACGTCGTCCATCGCGGGCGGTGGGGCGTGCACGCCTGAGCGGAGCGACGCGCGGCCCCTGCCCGTCGCGAGGCACGACCGCCGTCGTCCATCGCGGGCGGTGGGGCGTGCAGACCTGAGCGGAGTGACGCGCGGCCCCTGCCCGTCGCGAGGCACGACCTTCGTCGTCCGTCGCGGGCGGTGGGGCGTGCGGGCCTGAGCGGCGTGGCGCGACGTCCTCGGCCCAACCCGCGCGAGCGGCAGTCCCGACGCGCAAGGATGCGCTGTGGCCGAAGAGGAGATCGTCGCGGGCGACGCCCCGGCGGGCCGCGGCGAGCACCGCTGGCCGATGGCCCTCGCCGCGCTCGCCGCCGGCGTGCTGCACCAGCTGCTGCCGAGCGACTTCAGCCTCGGATCGCCCGTGGTGGTTCCCGTTGCTGATGGTCGGTGTTCCTCGTGCTGCTGATCGCGGGGGACCCCGGCCTGATCAACCGCGAACGGCCGTGGCTGCGCCTGATCACCGGTCTCATGATCGCCCTCATCGCGCTGGGAAACCTGTTCTCGGCCATCCGCCTGGTGCAGGGCATCATCAGCGACGACGACTTTGCGACGGATCCGCTCAACCTGCTCAAGATCGGCGGGATCGTCTGGACGACGAACGTCATCGCGTTCGCGCTCTGGTACTGGGACGTCGACGGCGGCGGGTCGGTTCGCCGGGCGATCCGCGGGGCGTGGGCCGACCCGGCATTCGTCTTCCCCGAGATGACCATGCCCGAGCGCGTCCCTCGTGACTGGTACCCGCACTTCGTCGACTACCTCGCGCTCTCGTTCTACACCGCGACCGCGTTCAGCCCGACCGACGTCTCGGCCATCAAGCGCTGGGCGAAGATGCTCATGGTCGCCGAGTCGACCGCGTCGCTGGTGCTCGCGACCCTCGTGCTGGCGAAGGCGATCGGCGGCATCGGCTAGCGGTTGAGGTCGGTTCAGCACAGCCGCCCGGGCCGGCGCGGTGGTCTGCTCATGGCCGTCGCGCGACGGACCTCGCCGACATCGTCGTCAGAGCCCGAGGTCGGACAGTCCCGGATGGTCGGCCGGACGCGGAGCGGGCGCGTCCCAGCGGAAGAGTCGCTCGGACTCGGCGATCGGCAGGTCGTTGATCGAGGCGTGCCGCTGCGACATGTAGCCCAACCCGTCGAACTGCCAGTTCTCGTTGCCGTACGAGCGGAACCACTGTCCGCCGTCGTCGTGCCACTCGTAGGCGAAGCGCACGGCGATGCGGTCGTCGCCGTACGCCCACAGCTCCTTGATCAGCCGGTAGTCGAGCTCGGTGGACCACTTGCGCCGCAGGAACTCGACGATCGCCGCGCGCCCGACCGGGAACTCCGCGCGGTTCCGCCACCGGCTGTCGACGGTGTAGGCGAGGGACACCCGCTCGGGGTCGCGGCGGTTCCAGGCATCCTCCGCCGCGCGGACCTTCGCCACCGCGGCGTCGAGGGTGAACGGCGGGACCGGCGGACGCGGCTCGGGCGTGGTCATGGGGCCTCCTCGGGTCGACGCCGGATGCGAGTCAGCCTGGCACGTCCGCTGCCCCCGATCACGCGCCGTCCGTCCCTGCGAAGCTACGCGGGGCTGGTGCCCAGCGTGTAGCGAACGCCCTGGGTGAAGGTGACGGAGCCGTCGGGGTCGGCGTACGCCGCGAGGCGCCGCTCGGCCTCCGCGCGCACGGCGGTCCTCTGGTCCTCGGGGACCGCCAACCACATCTGTCGCTGCCCGACCGACCAGGTGAACGCGTGCCAGGTGTCCGCGTCGGCGAAGCGGACCGGGATCTCGCCGGTGACCGTGCGCACGTCGATGTACCCGGCGTCGGCCATCACCCGCTCCATCCCGGCGTCGGACTCGAAGGGACCCGCGGTCCCGCTCGTGCGGGCGTCCCGCATCTGCGCGGGCAGGTGCGGGGTGAACACGCCGTCGACGTGCTGCCACCGGGGATCGACGGCCCCGAACGTCGCGACGCCGAGCCGCGCGCCGGGAGCCATGAGCGCGTGCCACGACCGGAGCGCGGCAGCGGGGTCCGGCAGGAAGAACAGCACGAGCGACGACGCGACGGCGTCGAACTCGCCGCACGCCGGAGGAGCCGCGGCGTCCCCGACGAGCGTCTCGACGTGGTGCAGCCCGCGCGCCGCGGCCAGCGCGCGGGTCTGCTCGACCATGCCGGCCGAGATGTCGAGCCCGACCGCGCGACCGGTCGCGCCGACGACCTCGGCCACCGGAAGCAGCACGGCACCCCGTCCGCAGCCGACGTCGAGCCAGCGCTCCCCGGGACTCGGCGGCATCGCCGCGAGCAGCCCGTCGGCGATCGGCTGGAAGAAGTCGACGCCGACCGCGTCGTACGACGTGGACAGCGCGTCGAAGAGGCGCGCCGTCCGCGCGGTCTGCTCCTGCAGTGGTGTCATGCGGAGAAGGTGCCATCGCCGCGCCCACTCGTCCAGCACCCCGTCACCTCGGGCCCCTGGAGCCGAGAACCCCGACGATGCCCGCTCGGTGCGGGAGAACCCGCATGAAGGTGCCCCGGAGCGCGATAGAGGCACCTACGGCGCCCCATTGCGCCCCCCTTCCGCACTCGGCGACGGTGGGGCGAGGGCGGACGGGTCGGTCGGCCACAGCCCGCGGTCAGGGACGGATCCGCGCCCGCGCCTCCCGGGTGACCCGCATCCACCGGCGGCGCTCCTCCTGCTGGAGCCGCACGTCCTGCTTGCGCGCGAGGTAGGCCACCTCGCGCTGCAGCTTGCGCCAGCTGGCGAGCCGATCCTCGTCGAGCCGACCCGAGGCCACCGCGTCGAGCACGGCGCAGCCGGGCTCGGTCTCGTGCGCGCAGTCGGGGAAGCGGCACTCGCCGGCCAGGCGGTCGACGTCGACGAACGTCGCATCGAGCGCGTCCTCGTCGGCCCAGAGCGCGAGCTCGCGCATGCCCGGCGTGTCGAGCAGCAGGCCGGCGCCCGGCACCGGCACGAGGTGGCGAGCGGACGTCGTATGGACCCCGCGCAGGTCCGCGCGGACGGCGCTCGTCGCCAGCACCTCTCGGCCCACCAGCGCGTTGACGAGCGTCGACTTCCCCGCGCCCGACGGGCCGATCACCGCGGCCGTCACCCCCGAGGGGACCAGCGCGCGCACGTGGTCGATCCCGGATCCGTCGTACGACGAGACCGTGGCCACCTCGACCCCCACGGCGACCGCGCGCACCTCGGCGACGTCGTCCTCCAGGTCGACGCCGAGATCGGGCGCGAGGTCGGACTTCGTGACCACGACGACGGGTCGGGCACCCGACTCCCACACGATGGTCAGCTCGCGCTCGAGCCGGCGCAGGTTGACCGAGTGCAGCGCGACGCACACGAGCACGACGTCGACGTTCGCCGCGACGACCTGCTCCTCGGTACGCGAGCCGGCGACCTTGCGCGCGAGGGTGGTACGCCGCGGGAGCACGGCCTCGATGACGGCGTCGTCGCGCGACGTGCCGCCGAGCAGCACCCAGTCGCCCGCGACGGGCAGGCCGTGCGGCCCGGTACGGAGCCGGCCGCGAACGCCGACGGTCAGCTCGCCGTCGCCGTCGTGGACGCGCCAGGCGTCCCGGCCCTGCAGCGTCACGCGCGCGGGCCGCCACCGCCCGTCCGGGTCGGCGGCGTCGTTCTCGTCGTTCCAGGTCTCGTCCCAGCCGAGGGCGCCGAGCGGCGCGGCGGCGGGGGGTAGGGCAGGGGACACCATGACTCCAGCACGGCAGGGTGCGTCGTACGACGCGGGGCGGGGTGACCGCCGGAGTCGGGCGAGGCTCTCGAGCGGACTGCTCAGCCGAGAGCGGGTGCGGGGACGCCGGCGCGGGACAGGGCAGCCATCGGGTCCTCCTGCGGGGCACGGACCGGGCTCGTCGCCGGTCGCCATCCCGACGGTACGTGCCCGCGACGGGTCCTGTCATCCCGGTTCCGCGCGCGCCCGGCGACGGCGGGGCACGTCACTGGTGGTGTGGTTGCTTCCCGGGCCCGGAGACAGCCACACCACCAGTGACATGCACCTGGGGGGCTGCCGACCGCCTGCACCGGCGACTCGCGGAAGGACGGGCGGCTCGTCCCGGCCCGGCGAGCGCGACGGAGACCGGGCCCGGACGGTACAACGGACGGATGAGCGACTCGGCACCCGTCATCGACGTCCGCGGACTCCAGAAGTCCTTCGGCACGACCCGGGCGCTCGACGGGCTGGACCTCACGGTCGAGCTGGGCGGCGTGCACGGCTTCCTCGGGCCGAACGGCGCCGGCAAGACCACGACGCTGCGCATCCTGCTCGGCCTGCTGCGCAAGGACGGCGGCGAGGCGCGACTCCTCGGCGGCGACCCGTGGGGCGACTCCGTCGCGCTGCACCGGCGCCTCGCGTACGTGCCCGGGGACGTCGCCCTGTGGCCGTCGCTCACCGGCGGGGAGACCGTCGACGTCCTCGGCCGTCTCCGCGGCGGCCTGGACCCCAGGCGCCGGGACGAGCTCCTCGAGGCGTTCGCGCTCGACCCGGCGGTGACGGTGTCGGCGTACTCGAAGGGCAACCGGCAGAAGGTGGCGCTCGTGGCGGCCCTCGCGGCCGACGTCGAGCTGTACGTGTTCGACGAGCCCACCGACGGCCTCGACCCGCTCATGTCGGAGGTCTTCCGCGACGCCGTGTCCGCGCTGCGCGACCGCGGCCGCACGGTGCTGCTCTCGAGCCACGTGCTCGCCGAGGTCGACGCGGTGTGCGACCGCGTGTCGATCATCCGCTCGGGGCGGACCGTCGAGACCGGGTCGCTGCGAGCGATGCGCCACCTGCAGCGCCTCACGATCGTCGCCGAGACCCGCCACGAGCTGCACGGGATCCGCGACGTACCCGGCCTGCACGGCGTCTCCTACGACGGCGCCATGCTCCGCTGCACCGTGGACCCGGGACACCTCGACGAGCTGCTCACGCACCTGTCCGCCGCGGCGGTCCTGTCCCTCGAGGTCCGGGCACCGACCCTCGAGGAGATGTTCCTGCGCTACTACGACCGGGTCGGTGCATGAGCACGGCCGGCGGCGCGGCGGCCCCGTCGCGCGCCTCGGTGCTGGCGCGCCCGGCGCCACGGTCCGCCTTCGCCGGCACCGGCGGGCTCCTCCGCCTCGCGCTCCGCCGGGACCGGGTACGCATCCCCGTGTGGGTCGTCTTCGCCGCGACCCTCACGGTGGCGGTCGCGCAGTCCTGGGACCGGCTCTACCCCACGGTCGGCTCGCGGCGGGAGCTCGCGGACGCCCTCGCGGTCGACCCGGCGCTGTCGGCGATCCTCGGTCCGCTGTTCGACCCGCTGGGCACGGGCGGCCTCACCGCCTGGCGCGTCGGGTCGGGCAGCCTGCTCGCGATGGGGCTCGTCGCGAGCTTCCTCGTGGTCCGGCACTCGCGGGCCGACGAGGCGGAGGGTCGGGCCGAGCTCGTCCTCGGCGGTCCGGTCGGTCGCGCCGCCCCGCTCGCGTCGGCCCTGCTCACCGCCGTCGTCCTGCTGCTCGGCTGGGGGCTGCTGTCCGCGGGGCTCCTCACCGCGATCGGCCTCGACGCCGCCGGTTCGCTCGCCTTCGGGCTCACCGGGGCGTGCGCCGGCCTCGTCCTGGCCGGGTTCGCCGGCGTCACGACGCAGGTGGCGCGGACCTCGCGCGGTGCCAACGGTCTCGCCGGCCTCGCCGTGGGCGTGGCGTTCGTGGTGACGGCGACCGGCAACGCGTCCGGTGGAGACGGCCCGCTCGCCTACCTCACGCCGTTCGGCTGGGCGCAGCGGACCAGGGCCTACGCCGGGGAGCGCTGGTGGCTCGTCGCTGTGTCGGCCGTCGCCGCGCTCGCGCTCGCCGCGTTCGCGCTCCACGTCGCGGCGCGGCGCGACCTCGGCGACGGTCTCGTCGCGCACCGGCCCGGTCGCCGCGGTGCGGCGCGGTGGATCTCGGGTCCGGTCGCGCTCGCGTGGCGGCTCGACCGGAACTCGCTGCTCGTCTGGGCGATCGGCTTCGCCGCGCTCGGGGCCTTCGAGGGGGCGCTGCTCACGACGTCGGTCCGCGTGGTCGAGGGCAACCCCGGCCTCACCGAGCTGCTCGAGCGGCTCGCCGGCGGCACGACCGACGTCAGGGACGCGTTCCTGGTCGACCTCGCCGGCCTGTTCGGCCTGGTGGCCGCCGGCTTCGGCATCTCGACGGCGCTGCGGCTGCGCACGGAGGAGGAGGACGGCCGCGCCGAGCTCGTGCTGAGCGGGCCCCGCGCCCGGGTGGCCTGGATGGCCGGCCACGGCAGCACGGCGCTGGTCGGCTCACTGATGCTGCTCGTCGTGGGCGGCCTGTCGCTCGGCCTGGTCCACGGCGCCGCCGAGGGTGACGCGCTGCGGCAGGGCCTGCGCGCCGCGGCCGCGGCGCTGCTGAGCGGTCCGGCCGTGCTGCTGCTCGTCGCTGTCCCGCTCGCGCTGGTCGGCGTACGCCCGGCGTGGTCGGCGGCGGTGGCCTGGGTCGTCCTCGTCTGGTGCGTGCTCACCGGCTTCCTCGGCGCCGTGCTGGGCCTGCCGGAGCCGCTGCGGGAGACCTCGCCGTTCGCGCACCTGCCGCTCTGGCCCGCCGAGGGGATGGCCTGGGCGCCGGTGGTGGTGATCACCGCCGTCGCGCTCGCCCTCACGGCGCTCGGCGCGCTCGCCCTGCAGCGCCGCGACGTCCCCGCCTGAGTCACCTCGAGAGCGCCGAGTCACTGACCCGGCTGCGCGAGGCCGACCCGACCTTCGATCACTGTGCGCCGGTGACTCGGAGCCGGACCGGCGGGCTGACCTGCGCGAACGCCGCTCGGCGCGCCGGGTGGGACGGCCGCTTGCGCTGGTTACCGACGGGTAGCATCATGAGTTACCGACGGGTAACCCGCCACCACGGAGGAGCTGCGGCGATGAGCCACTACAAGTCCAACCTGCGCGACATCGAGTTCAACCTGTTCGAGGTCTTCCGCGCGCAGGATCGACTGGGCACCGGGCCGTACGCCGACATGGACGTCGACACCGCGCGCACGATCCTCGAGGAGGTCGAGCGGCTCGCCGTCGGACCCCTCGCCGCGTCCTTCGTCGACGCCGACCGCAACCCGCCGGTCTACGACCCGGTGGCCTGCACCGTGACGATGCCGGAGTCGTTCAAGGCGTCGTTCAAGGCGCTGATGGACTCCGGCTTCTGGAGCCTGGACCTGCCGGCCCACCTCGGTGGCCCGGGCGCCCCGCCGTCGCTGCGCTGGGCCGCGAGCGAGCTCATGCTCGGCGCCAACCCGCCCGCGTTCATGTTCATGTCCGGCCCGGGCTTCGCCGCGATCCTGGACCACCTGGGCAACGAGGAGCAGAAGAAGCTCGCGCGGCTGATGATCGACAAGCAGTGGGGCGCCACGATGGTGCTCACCGAGCCCGACGCCGGGTCCGACGTCGGCGCCGGCCGCGCCCGCGCCGTCGAGCAGCCGGACGGCTCGTGGCACCTCACCGGGGTCAAGCGCTTCATCACGTCCGGCGAGCACGACATGGCCGACAACATCATCCACCTCGTGCTGGCGCGCCCCGAGGGCGCGCGCGGCGGCACGAAGGGGCTGTCGCTGTTCGTCGTGCCGAAGTTCCACGTCGACGTCGAGACCGGCGAGATCGGCGAGCGCAACGGCGTCTACACCACGAACATCGAGAAGAAGATGGGCATCAAGGTCTCGACGACCTGCGAGCTCACCTTCGGCGACCGTCAGCCGGCCGTCGGCTGGCTCGTGGGCGACGTCCACGACGGCATCGCGCAGATGTTCAAGGTGATCGAGTACGCCCGCATGATGGTGGGCACCAAGGCGATCGCGACCCTGTCCACCGGCTACCTCAACGCCCTGGACTACGCGAAGAACCGCGTGCAGGGCGGCGACATGTCCGCGTTCCTGGACAAGGACTCCCCGCGCGTGACGATCACCCACCACCCGGACGTACGGCGCAGCCTCATGCTCCAGAAGGCCTACGCCGAGGGCATGCGCGCTCTCGTGCACTACACGGCGTACTACCAGGACCAGGTCGAGCTCAACGAGGCCGGCGCGGGCGCCGACGTCGACCTCGACACGGCCGAGCGGATGAACGACCTGCTGCTCCCCATCGTCAAGGGGGTCGGCTCGGAGCGCTCGTACGAGCAGCTCGCCCAGTCGCTGCAGACGCTGGGCGGCTCGGGCTTCCTGCAGGACTACCCGATCGAGCAGTACATCCGGGACTCGAAGATCGACACCCTCTACGAGGGCACCACGGCGATCCAGGGCCTCGACCTGTTCTTCCGCAAGATGGTCCGCGACCAGTTCCAGGCGCTGACCCGGCTCGGCGGCGAGATCCAGGACTTCGCCAAGGGCGACGCCGGCAACGGCACGCTCGTCCGCGAGCGCGAGATGCTCGGCAAGGCACTCGAGGACGTCCAGGGGATCGTGGGCGCGCTCGGCGGCTACGCGATGAAGGCGCAGTCGGATCCGACCGAGCTCTACAAGGTCGGTCAGAACACCACCCGCCTGCTGCTCTGCCTCGGGGATCTCGTCGTCGGCTGGCTGCTGCTGAGGCAGGCCGCCGTCGCGCTGGAGCGCTCTGCAGGGCCAGCCGAAGGAGTCCGACCGGGCGTTCTACGAGGGCAAGGTCGCCGCGGCGCGGTTCTTCGCGCACCAGCGCTTCCCGCTGCTGACCGCCGAGCGCGCCATCGCCGAGAGCGCCGACAACTCCCTCATGACCCTGGACGAGTCCGCCTTCTGACCCCCCTCCCCAACCCCCTCAACTTCCTTGATCGTCCCTTAGGGACGATCAAGGAAGTTCAACTGCACGAATCCGTCCACAACAGGCGCCCCGTGGCCTCGCCCGACATCCGACCGGCTCCGGGCTGCGCGGGCCGACCCGTGCGGCGCCTCGTGTCGGCCGTCGGGACGACGTCGGGGCGCGGTCGCGTCGTAGCCATGCAGCAACGGTCCGCGCGCAGCAAGATCACGACTTGTGGACGGATCTGGGCAGTTGAACTGCGTGGATCTTCCCTAAGGGACGATCTTGGTCGGCGCCACGGAACCCTGTGCCACGGAACCGCGTTGGCAGCACGCCGGATCGTTAGTTAGGCTAACGGCATGTCTCCCAGCCCCGCGGTGACCGCGGACCTCGCGCACGACCTGCGGCTGGCGGTGATGCGCCTGGCCCGCCGGGTCCGCCAGCAGCGTGGCGACCACGGGCTCGGCCTCGGCCAGCTCTCCGCGCTGGCCGCGCTCGACCGGCACGGCCCGATGACCGCGGGTGCGCTCGCCGCGCACGAGCAGGTGCGCCCACCGTCGATGACCCGGACGCTGTCCGCGCTCGCCGAGGGCGGCTACGTCGACCGCTCCGCCGACCCGGGCGACGGACGCCATCTCGTGATCTCGCTCACCGACGCCGCCCGGACCCTGCTGCGCGAGGACCGTCGCCGCCGCGACGAGTGGCTCGCCGCGCGGCTGATCGACCTGGACGCGAACGATCGGGCCCTGCTCCGCGCCGCGCTGCCGGTCCTGGAGGTGCTCGCCGACTCGTGACCCCGATGTTCCGCGCGCTGTCGGTGCGCAACTACCGCCTCTACTTCGCCGGCCAGGTGCTCTCGAACACCGGCACCTGGATGCAGCGCGTCGCGCAGGACTGGCTCGTGCTGCGACCTCTCCGGCTCCTCCGGCGTCGCCCTGGGCATCACCACCGGTCTGCAGTTCCTCCCCTACCTCTTCTTCTCGCTGTGGGGCGGGACCCTGGCCGACCGGTTCGAGCGACGCCGGCTGCTCGTCCTGACGCAGACGCTCATGGGCCTGCTCGCCCTCGGCCTCGGCCTCGTCACGATCTCGGGCGCCGCGACCGTGCACCTCGTCTACGTCTTCGCCGTTCCTGCTCGGCTGCGCCTCGGCGATCGACAACCCGGCGCGCCAGGCCTTCGTCAACGAGATCGTCGGGCCCGACTCCCTGCACAACGCGATCGCGCTCAACAGCGCGTCGTTCAACCTCGCCCGGCTCGCCGGACCCGCGCTCGCCGGCGTCATGGTCGCGCTCATCGGCAGCGGCTGGGTCTTCCTGCTCAACGCCGCGTCGTTCGCGGTCACCATCGTGGCGCTGCTCGTCATGCGCTCGAGCGAGCTGTTCCCCCAGGTACGCCGCGAGGGCCGGGTCCGGCTCGTGCAGGGGCTGCGCTACGTGCGGGGCAGGCGCGACCAGCTGCTCGTGCTGGCGCTGGCGTTCGGCGTCGCGACGTTCGGGCTGAACTACCAGATGACGATGGCGCTCATGGCCCGACAGCAGTTCGGGCTCGGCGCGGAGGCCTTCGGCGTGATGTCGACCGCCCTCGCGGTCGGCGCGCTGGCGGGCTCCCTGCTCGCGGCCCGGCGCACCCGGATCGGCCTGCGCCTGGTGCTCGTGGCCGCGCTCGTGTTCGGCACCGTCGAGATCCTCGTCGGGCTCTCCCCGACCTACTGGGTCATGCTGCTCGCCCTGCCGTTCGCGGGCGTGCTCGCCATGACGTTCACGACGTCCTCGCAGAGCTACCTGCAGTCGCACTCCGCGGCATGGGTCCGTGGCCGTGTCATGGGCATCTACACGCTCGTCTTCTTCGGCGGTACGCCGATCGGCGCCCCCATCATCGGCTGGGCCGCCGACCGGTTCGGGCCGCGCTCCGGGCTGATCGGCGGTGGCCTCGGGACGGTCGTGTGGACCGCCGTCGCGGGGCTCGTCTACTGGCTCACCCGCGAGCGCGACCACTCCGGCGCAGAGTCCGACCTCGCGAGCGAGCCGCAGGCGTCCGAGGAGAGCGCGTCGCGCAGCTGCACCTCAGGCGTCGAGTCCGGCCAGCACGAGGGCGAGCCGCGCCGCGCCGTCCGCGGTGACCCGCACCGGGACGCCCCAGTCCTGCTGGTGCACGTGGCAGGCGGGGAACTCCGCGGCCCCCGGCGCGTCCGGGTCGTCGCACGACGCGGCGCGCACCGACACGTGCAGCACCCCGGCGTCGACCCCGGACTCGGACGGGTCGGCGATCCGCAGCGCGCGTCCGAGCTCGGCACCGCTCCCGCGCCCCGTCGGCGAGCAGCCCGGGCGGCGACGAGGACACGACGAGATGCGTCGAGGGCCCGTACCGGTCGTCGAGCTTCTGGCCAACCGGCGGGGTGAAGAGCACCTCGAGGTCGAGCGGCCCGCTCGCGACGTCCGTCGGCGGCCGCCGGGTGCGGTACGCCGTGCCCTCGACGGCGAGCGCCGACTCGGGCAGCGCGACCCGCACCAGCCGGTGACCGGCCGACTCGACGACGAGCAGGACGTGCCCGCGGTCGGGGTCGGGGACGACGGCGACGTCGCTCGGCTCGGCGAGACCGGTGGCCAGGGTCGACACGGTGCCGCGTCCGCGGGTCGAACCGACGGATCGCCCCGTTGTACGTGTCGGCGACGGCGACCGAGCCGTCCGGGAGCAGCCCGACGCCGAGCGGGTGCTGCAGCAGCGCGTCCGCCGGCCGGGCCGTCCATGTGCCCGAAGTCGAACAGACCGCGGCCCGATCTCGGTCGTCACGACGCCGTTGCGCACCCGACGCAGCGCGGACGTCTCGGAGTCGACCAGCCACAGCGTGTCCCCGTCGGCGGAGCGCGCGAGCCCCGACGTCTGCGCGAACCACGCCCGCGGCAGCTCGCCGTCGACGAGCCCCTCGTTCGTGGTCCCGGCGTACGACGTCGACCGCTGCCGGCCACCGGGTCGAGCCGGTCGAGCCGGTGGACGCCGGCCATGGCGACGACGAGCGCGCCGTCGAACCACGCGACGTCCCACGGGCTGGAGAGCGCCACCTCGAGCGCCGGGCCGGACGTCGGCTGCCCCTGCATCCACTGGGCTCCGGTGCCGGCGATCGTCCGCGTCGTCCAGGTCGAGGTGTCGACGCCGCGCAGCGCGTGGTTCACCGTGTCGGCGACCACGACGTCGAAGCCGAGGACGTCCGCCACGTCGCGCGGGCAGCAGCGCGAGCCCGTTCGGCTCGCTGAACCGCGCACCGAGGCCGCGCCGTCGACGAGACCGCGCGTGCCGTCGCCGACGCGGCGCAGCAGCGTCTCGCCGTCGGCGTCGAGGTGCGCCAGCGAGTGGTGCGCGGTGTCGCTCACGAGCAGGCTGCCGTCGTCGAGCACGAGCACCTTGCCCGGGAACGACAGCGCGCCCGAGCGGGGTGCCGGAGGGACGTAGGGTCCGTCGCCACGGTGCAGCGTCCCCGCCGCCTCGTGCTCGGCGACGAGCTCGGCGATCAGCGTGTCGAGGGCGTGCGCGTGACCCTCGCCGCTCAGCTGCGCCACGACGTAGCCCTCCGGGTCGACGACGGCGAGCGTCGGCCACGCGCGCACGGCGTACTGCCCCCACGTGGTGAGGTCCGGATCGTCGAGCACCGGGTGGTGTACGCCGTACCGCTCGACCGCCGCGACGACCGCGTCGTGCTCGGCCTCGTGCACGAACTTCGGCGAGTGCACGCCGACGGTCACGAGGACGTCGGCGTACTTCTCCTCGAGCGGGCGCAGCTCGTCGAGGACGTGCAGGCAGTTCACGCAGCAGAACGTCCAGAAGTCGAGCAGCACGATCTTGCCGCGCAGACCGGCGAGGGACAGGTCGCGCCCGCCGGTGTTGAGCCAGCCGCCACGGCCGACGAGCTCAGGTGCGCGCACGCGAGGACGACCCATGGCGTCGAGCCTATGTCCGACGTGTCAGCGTGCTGTCACGAGCCGTGGGGCCCTTCCGTTCCGCGGCGTCGCGCCGGGTCCACGGACGGTTCGCCCGTCGGCCACTGCGCCGCGGAGAACCCGAACGACCTCGACCGAGCGACGTGACCTTCCCGTGCGGGATCGGTCTAGCCTGGAAGTGAGGGGGGCAGTCGAGAGGTGGTCGCCATGTCCACCGGAACTTCGCTTCCTGAAGCCGCGTCGCCGACCCGCCCGAGCCGCTACCGGGTCTGGCTCGTCGTTCTCGGCGTCGCCGCCGCACTGTCCGTGGGGTTCGCGCTCGCCCTCGCCTACGGCGTCACCGAGCAGAACGGCGCCGATCTCCGTTCCGTCGAGGGGTGGGTCCTCGTCCTGCTCGTGTCCCTCGTCCCCGGGCTGCTGGTCGCAGCGACCGTGTGGCTCGCCGTGTGGCCGCCGGCCCGGCAGGCTCCGGCGCTCCTCGTCCTCGCCCCGGCGTGCGTGCTGCTCGTGATGGCGGGCGTCGCGGGGATGTCGATGCTCGGCGGTCGGTCCTACGACTCGCGGCAGGGAACCATCGCCGCTGCCTGCTCGGCCACTGACATCGCCGCGCTCGACCGGCTGGCGGCGTACGGCCCGGACTTCAACGGGGCGCAAGGATCCGCGGACGGGACCTGCTCCGCGTACTGGATCTTCCAGGGCGAGGACGGCCAGGCGGCCATGGCCACGATCGGCAACGCGCTGACGGCCGACGGCTGGGTCACGACCGACACGGCGTGGGACGAGAAGACGTTCGTGCAGGACGGTCAGACCGTGCACGTCTCGCACGTCCGCAGCGACGAGGGCACGACCGCGATCAGCGTCTCCGTCGTCGACGCGCGGTGACGACGGCCGTCGTCGGCGACCGATGCGCCGCGCTACTCCGCGCGGCGCAGTTCACGTCAGTCGTCCCTCTCCGTCGGGGTCGGCCGTCTGCTGCTGGTGGCGCAGGCTCGCCGCCCTGGGCGGCAGCCCGTCGTACGCCGCGTACTTGTACGCGTCGGCGCGGGTCGGGAAGTTGAACGTGGTGTCGATGAACTCGTCGATCGCACCGCCGCGGTGCAGCACGGCCTGGGCGATGTGGATCAGCTCGGTCGCCTCCTCGCCGAGGATGTGCGCGCCGAGCAGGCGCCGGTCGGACTGCCGGAAGACGAGCTTGAGCATGCCCTCGGTCGACCCGGAGATGCGCGCCCGGGCGTTGGCCGCGAAGAGCGTCCGTCCGGTCCCGACGTCGTCGCTGGCGGCGCGCGCGGCCTCCTCGGTGAGCCCGACCATCGACACCTCGGGGAGCGTGTAGATCCCGGTCGGCAGCGTGTCGTCGAGGGTCTCCTTGAACGGGATGCCGAACGCGCGGCACATCCCCACCCGCGCCTGCTCCATCGCGACCGACGCCAGCCCCGGCGGACCGGTGATGTCGCCGGCGGCGTACACCCCGGGTGCGGTGGTCCGGAAGGCCGCGTCGACCTTGATGCAGCCGCGGTCGTTGGCCTCGACGCCGGCCTCGGCCAGGCCGAGCCCCTCGACGTTGCCGGTGCGGCCGAGCGCGTGGAGCACGACGTCGGGGCGGAGCAGCTCGCCGTTCACCCGTACGACGAGCCCGTCGGCGTCGCGGTCGACCGACTCCACCTGCGAGCCGAGCATGATCCGGGCGCCGGTCCGGGTGAGGCTCTCGGCGAGGGTCGCCGAGATGTCGCCGTCCAGCATCGGCAGCAGCCGCTGGCCACGGTCGACGAGGGTCACCTCGACGCCCAGCGCGGAGAAGATCGAGGCGTACTCCGAGCCGACCGGTCCGCCACCGACGACGACCATGCGTCGCGGCAGCGACTCGAGGGACAGGATCGTCTCGGAGTCGTGCACGTCCGGGTCGTCGAAGGGGAACTCGGGCGGGTGGTGCGGCCGCGACCCGGTCGCCAGCAGGATCACGCCGGCCGTGAGCACCCGCTCCGTGCCGTCGACGTCGCGTACGACCACAGTGCGGTCCGGTCCGAGGCGCGCCTCGCCGTGCACCAGCTCGACGCCGTGCCGCTCCAGGTTCGCGCCGACCGCCGACGCCATGGTCGTGACGACGTCGGTCACGTGCGCCCGCAGTCGGTTCATCACGAGGTCGGGCGACAGGCTGATCCCGATGCCGAACACGTCACGTCGCGACCAGCCGGTGAGGTAGACGGCCGTGTCGCGCAAGGCCTTCACCGGGACGCCGGACACCGCGATCGCCGAACCGCCGGGGTCGGACCTGCGCTCGACGACCGCGACCCGATGGCCGTAGTACGCCGCCTGGGTCGCGCCCTTCTCACCGGCCGGGCCGGACCCGATCACGACGAGGTCGAAGGAGTCCGCGTCGCGCTGCGACGACGCCGGCTGGTCCTGGGTCATCGAGGATCACCGTTCCCGTGGTGGATGTGGCCGGACCATAGTCGCGCCGGGCCGCGCGCCGGGTCCGGATGGGAGAACCCAGAAGTCCGCGACCCGCGTCGCACCGGCATCCGGGCGGGCCGTGCCGGTCGGGACCGATCAGCGGGAGCGCGACCCGGTCGCCGGGCCGCGACCCGTGCGCGTGGTCGGCCCGAGGCGGTGGTCCCGAGTGGTCCGCGACAGTCGGTACGCCGGGCGCAGAGCCGGCCGTCGGCCGGCACGGTGTACGCCGCGCTCAGAGCCGGCCGTCGGCCGGCACGGGGTACGGCGTACGCCGCGCTCAGAGTCGGCGGTCGGCCCGTACGCGGTACGGCGAGCTCAGAGTCGGCGGTCGGCCGGCACGGGGTAGGCGCGCTCAGAGCCGGCGGTCGGCCGGCACGGGGTAGGCGCGCTCGGTGCCGGCGTCGGCCGGCAAGGGCACGCCTCGCTCAGAGCCGGCGGTCGGCCAGCACGGGGAAGGCCCGCCGCCACTGCGCGGCAGCCGCGGGGTCGACGTCGGCGTAGAGGATCTCCTCGTCCTGCCCCGCCTCGGCGACGACGGCGCCGCGCGGGTCGACGACGACGGAGCGGCCACCCATCTGCACCCCGGCGTGCGTGCCGGCGGTGTTGCACGCGACGACCCACGCCTGGTTCTCGATCGCCCGGGCCCGGGCGAGGATCGACCAGTGCTCGATGCGCGGCATCGGCCAGCCCGACGCCATGAGGAACGTCTCGGCACCCGAGTCGACCAGGCGGCGGTAGAGCTCGGGGAAGCGCAGGTCGTAGCAGGTCGCGAGGCCGGTGGCGCCGAGCGGCGTCGGCAGCACGACGAGCGAGTCGCCGGCGGTCATCACCGAGGGCTCGCCGTCCTCCCACCCGAAGAGGTGCTGCTTGCGGTACGTCGCCACGACGTCGCCGGACGGGTCGAGGACGACCGACGTGTTGTAGCGGTGGCCGCCGGCCAGCTCGGCGAACGAGCCCGCGTGCAGCCAGATCCCGGCCGTCGCCGCCGCGGCGCGCATGCGCGTGACGATCGGTCCGTCCATGGGCTCGGCGTACTCCCGCGCCGCGTCGAGGTCGAACGCGCCGACGTGCCACAGCTCCGGGAGCACCGCGAGGTCGACGTCGACGAGACCCTCGACCATCGCGCCCGCGCGCTCGACGCGCTCCGCGGGAGTCTCGGTGTCGTTCACGTCGAGCTGGATCAGCGCCACACGGGTCATACGCACATCCTCCCCGACCCCTTCCGGACGCATGTCACTGGTGCTGTGGTTGTCTCCCGGGCCCGGAAGCAACCACAGCACCAGTGACATCCCGCCCACGCTGTGGACATCGCGCTACTGGTCGGGGAGGAGGTCCCTCCGGATCTTGCCCATCGCGTTGCGGGGGAGCTCGTCGACCCGCGTCCAGCGCCGCGGACGCTTGTACGGCGCGAGCCTCGGCTCGACGTGCGCGGCGAGCGCGGCACCGAGATCGGCGAGCTCGCCTCGGGTGACGACGTACGCCGCGACGATCTCGCCCCAGGTCTCGTCCGGGATCCCGACCACCGCGACGTCGACGACGTCGGGGTGGTCGCGCACGACGTCCTCGACCTCCCGCGGGTAGACGTTGTAGCCGCCGGTGATGATCAGGTCGCTCGCGCGGCCGACGAGCCGCAGGTAGCCGTCGTCGTCCAGCGCGCCGACGTCGCCGGTGCGGAACCAGCCGTCGGAGGTGAAGGCCTCGGCGTCGGCCTCGGGGCGTTCCCAGTAGCCGCCGAAGACGTTCGGCCCGGTCGACCTCGACGCGCGCCACCGGCCGCGAGACGCAGCCGTACGCCGGGCAGCGGGCGCCCGACCGAGCCGGCCCGGCGCTCGCCGTCGAGCGGGTTCGACGTGAGCATGACGGTCTCGGTCATGCCGTAGCGCTCGACCGGGGCCTGCCCGGCGCCCGCCGCGATCGCGTCGAACAGGGCGGGGTCCAGCGGAGCCGACCCGGACACGAGCAGGCGCAGGCCGCCCAGCCCGGGCAGCAGCCCGGCGTCGCGCAGCCGCGCGTACATCGTCGGGACGCCGAAGAACATCGTCGCGCGATGGCCGGCGTACCGCCTCGACGACGGCGGCGGGGTCGAAGCGCGGCAGCACCACCATCGACGCGCCGGCCGAGAGCGTCCCGTTCACGGCCGCCCCGAGCCCGTGCATGTGGAACATCGGCAGCGCGTGGACGAGGCGGTCCTCCGGGGTCCACCGCCACGCGGCGACCAGCGCGTCGGCCCCGGCGCGGAGGTTCCCGTGCGAGAGCACCGCGCCCTTGGGTCGGCCGGTGGTGCCGGAGGTGTAGCCGACCATCGCGGGGTCCCGGTCGCCCGCCGCGTCGAGCTCCGGACCGGAAGGGGCCACGGCATCCGGCCCCGCCGCGTCGAGCTCGGGACCGGACGCGGGCCTGGCCTCCGGCCCCGACTCCTCACCCGCGTCGGCGAGGCCGACGGGACCGAGCGCGCCGAGCGGCAGACCGGGCAGCCGCGCCGGTTCGTCGGCCACGGCGAGCGCCGGGCGGACGTCGCCGACGATGTGCTCGAGCTCGGCCGAGGTGTACGCCGTGTTCGCCGGCACCACGACCGCCCCGAGCCGCAGGACGCCGAGGTAGGCGAGGACCGTCGCCGTCGACGGCGCGCACGAGAGCAGGACCCGGTCGCCCGGACGTACGCCGAGCCGCGCCAGGGCACGTGCGGCGGCCGCGCTGCGCTGCGCGACCTCGGCGGCGGTGAGCGCCGTACCGTCGGCGCCGTCGACGAGCACGACGCGAGCCGGCTCGGCGGCCCAGCCCCGGACCCAGGCCGACGTCAGTCCCACGATGCGATCCTGCCGCACGGAAGTCTCGGGCTAGCCTCCGGGCATGAGCCCTCTCGCCGCCGAGACCTACGACCTGCGCGCCCTGCTCGACGCCTGGGAGAGCACGCTGCGCGCCGTGAGCGAGCTCGGGAAGCGGCTCACGCCCGACCAGTGGGAGGCGCCGACGGAGTGCCCGGGCTGGTCGGCCGGGGACATCGTCCGGCACCTCGCCTCGATCGAGTCGTTCCTCGCGGGTCGCCCCGACCCGGACCACGAGATCGACTGGGACGCGCGGCCGCACGTGCAGAGCGACTTCGGGCGGCGGACCGAGATCGGGGTCGACGTACGCCGGAGCGTCCCGCAGGCCGAGGCGTGCGCCGAGCTCGAGACGCTGGTCGACGTACGGCTCGCCCAGATCATGGCGCTCGACCCGCTCTCGCCGCGGACCGAGGTGATGGGCGTCTTCGGCCGGCCCGTCCCGCTCGAGACGCTGCTGCGCATCAGGGTCTTCGACAGCTGGACCCACCTGCAGGACGTGCGGCGCGCCGTCGGTCTTCCGGGCGACCTCGCGACACCCGGGGCACAGGTGTCGGCGTACCAGATGGCCCGCTCCACCCCGTTCGTCCTCGCCCGCAACCTCGAGGCGCCCGCGGGCACGACGATGCGCGTCCGGGTCAGCGGCGCGGTCGCGTTCGAGCGCTGGGCCGGTGTCGACGACGACATGCGCGGGGTCGACGTCGACGAGCTCGCCCGGCCGGAGACGCCGACGATCGGGCTCGACACCGACTGGGAGACCTACGCCCGCCTCGGCGCGGGGCGGCTCGACGTCGCAGACTGCCGCAGTGCTCGCGCTGGTCCGGCTGAGCGGGGATCCCGAGCTGGCCGGGCGGATCCCGGAGTCGCTGGCCATCACGCCGTAGCGCCGCGGCTCAGGGCGCGAGGTGGTGGGCGACCGTCCGGCACACCGCGTGGTTGTCGAGGTGCCAGTCCTCGTCGTCCGGCTCGGACCACGACGACAGCAGTACGACGACGACCTGCCGCGGGACGTCGACGTAGAGCATCTGCCCGTGGATCCCCATGCCGAGGACCACGTCCGGGTCGACGTTCGGGGTGTACCAGCAGGAGCGGTAGGCGCCGTCGGGCCACATGTCGGCGAAGTCGCCGGCGGCCCACTGCGCGCGGTGCCCGGCGTGGAGCAGGTCGTCGAGGAACTCCTCGCTGACGATCCCGGCACCGCGCTCGGCGAGGACGAGCCCGAGGCGCGCGACGTCGCGCGGCAGGGCGCTCATGCCGCCCGCGCTCCGCGGCGTCCCCTCCCGGTCGAGGGTCACGCTCGCGCCGAGCTCCGCCCCGCACGGCTGCCAGAGGTGGTGCTCCACCGCCTCCGCCCACGTGGTCCCCGCGGCCCGCGCGCACACCCAGCCGAGCAGGTCGATCGCGGGCGAGAGGTAGCGGAACCGCTCGCCGTGCCGGCCGTCGGGGGCGCGGGTGGCGAGGTACTCGCGCAGGGCGGGCGCGCCGGGCGGTGCCGGGTACCAGCCGTTCGCCTGGCGGTACGCCGTGATGTCGGGGCCGGGCGAGTAGTCCTCGACGAACGCGAAGGACGCCTCCATGTCCATGAGCTGGCGCACGGTGGCGGTCGCGAAGGCGCTCCCGGCCACCTCGGGCACGAGGTCGCCCACCCGCGCGCCGAGGTCCAGCTGGCCCCGGGTCGCCAGCGCACCGGCGAGCAGTCCCGTGACGGACTTCGTGATGCTGAAGACGAGGTGCTGCTCGTCGGTGCGCACGCCGGGAGCGAGCCACTCGAGCACGATCTCGCCGCGGTGCAGGACCAGCAGCGCGTCCCGCTCGCGGTCGCGGAGCAGGTCGCGCAGCGGCACGACGCCGTCGTGCGCCTCGACGGTCAGGTCGAGCAGCGCGGGATCGATCCGCTCCGGCAGCGGGCGGGGCGACGGCGAGGAGCGGATCCGCTCGGTCGGCACGAGCTCGCGCACGTGACGGACGGACCACGCGATGTGGTCCGGGTCGAGCCAGTCGGACAGGGTCGCCCGCCCGGACGTCTCGGCCCGTCCGGGCGCGACGACCCGCCCGGACGGGTGCGCGACCCCGTCCTCAGCCGAGGACAAGCTCGACCGCCGGGTCCTCGAGGAAGCGGGCGACGTCCGCCAGCACCCTCGACCCGAGCGCGCCGTCGACGAGCCGGTGGTCGAACGACAGCGTGAGCTGCATGACCTGACGGACCCGTACCTCGCCGTCGACGACCCACGGCTTGGCCACGGCGCGACCCATGGCGAGGATCGCCGACTCGCCGGGGTTGATGATCGGCGTACCGCCGTCGACGCCGAACACGCCCACGTTGGTGATCGTGATCGTGCCGCCCGCCATGTCCGACGGCAGCGTGCGTCCGGCCCGCGCGGTGTCGACGAGGTTCTGGAGCGCTCCGGCGAGGCCGACGAGGTCGAGCAGGTCGGCGTCCTTCACGTTCGGTACGACGAGCCCGCGCGGCGTCGCCGCCGCGATGCCGAGGTTGACGTAGTTCTTCGTGACGATCTCGCCGGCCGCGGCGTCCCAGGTCGCGTTGACCCCTGGGAACCGTCGCGCGGCGCGGATCAGCCCGGTGGCGACGAGCAGCAGCGGGCTGACCTTGACCCCCTCGAACTCCGGGCGCGGCCGCAGCCGCTCGACCAGCTCGAGGGTGCGCGTGACGTCGACCTCGACCCACTCGGTGACGTGCGGCGCGGTGAACGCGCTCGCCACCATCGCCTCGGCCATGAGCTTCGTGACGCCCTTGATCGGCGTCCGCACCTCGCGCGGCTCCACCCGTTCTGCACGAGGGCGCCCCGGAGCGGCGTAGGCGGGGCTGGGGAGCGCCTGGTCCCGGACCGCGCCGGCGAGCATCGCCGTGCGCTCGACGTCGGCGCGGGTGATGACGCCGCCGGCGCCCGTCGGGTCGACGACCGCGAGGTCGACCTGGAGGTCCTTCGCCAGCCGGCGTACCGGCGGCTTGGCCAGCACGGGCGAGCGCTGCGAGAGCACCTCCTCCGCGTGCCGGCCGACCTCGAGCCCGCCGTGGCGCACGGGCTTCGCGGCCTCGCCGGGGGGGCCCACCTCCGGTGCGGTCGTGCCGTGCGGGTCGTGCGCGAGCACCCGCTCCCGTCGGTGCGGTACGCCGGTCTGCTTGACGCCGTAGCCGACGAGGACCGGCTCGCGCGCGGCCGTCTCCTCCGCCGCCGGGGCGGGTGGGGCGGGTGCCGCCTCCGTTGGGGCGGCTGAAGTGCCTCTACTGCGCTCTGGGGCACCCTCATGCGGGACAGGGGGGGTGGAGGGGGCGGGGACTCCGGTCGCGATGGACAGGATGGGGGCGCCGACGGGCGACGACGTCGCCCTCGGCCACGAAGACCTCGGCGACGACACCGGCGAACGGGCAGGGCAGCTCCACCGCGGCCTTCGCCGTCTCGATCTCGACGATCGTCTGGTTGACCGTGACCGTGTCGCCCGGCTTCACGTGCCAGGTGAGGATCTCGGCCTCGGTGAGCCCCTCGCCCACGTCGGGGAGAGCGAAGGTGCGTACGTCGGACATCTCGGCAGCCACCTCAGAACGCCAGCGAGCGGTCGACGGCGTCGAGCACGCGGTCGAGGTCGGGAAGGTAGTCCTCCTCGAGCCGCGACGGCGGGTACGGCGTGTGGTAGCCGCCGACCCGGATCACCGGGGCCTCGAGGGAGTAGAAGCACTGCTCGGTGATGCGCGCCGCGAGCTCGGCGCCGAGGCCGAGGAACACCGGTGCCTCGTGCACGACGACGAGCCGGCCGGTACGGCGTACCGAGTCCGCCACGGTCGCGACGTCGAGCGGCGAGATCGACCGCAGGTCGACCACCTCGATCTCGATGCCGTCGGCCGCCGCCGCGGTCGCGGCCTCGAGGCAGGTGCGCACCATCGGGCCGTAGCAGGCCACGGTGGCCGCCGTGCCCGGGCGTACGACGCGCGCCTGGAACGGCGAGGGCGCCGCGGCGGCGTCGATCGAGTCGTCGATCTCGGCCTTGTCCCAGTAGCGCCGCTTGGGCTCGAAGAAGACGACCGGGTCGTCGCACGCGATGGCCTGCTGCACCATGACGAACGCGTCGACCGGGTTGGACGGCGAGATGACCCGCAGCCCCGCCGTGTGCGCGAAGTACGCCTCGGGCGACTCGCTGTGGTGCTCGACCGCGCCGATGCCGCCGCCGTAGGGGATGCGGATGGTGATGGGCATCGGGGTGTTGCCGGACGAGCGCGCGTTGTGCTTGGCGACCTGCGACACGATCTGGTCGAACGCGGGGAACACGAAGCCGTCGAACTGGATCTCGACGACCGGCCGGAACCCGCGCATCGCGAGGCCGACCGCGGTGCCGACGATGCCGCTCTCGGCGAGCGGCGAGTCGATGACGCGGGCCTCGCCGAAGTCCTTCTGCAGGCCGTCGGTGACGCGGAAGACGCCGCCGAGCTTGCCGATGTCCTCGCCCATGAGCAGGACCTTGGGGTCGTTCTCCAGCGCCTTGCGCAGACCGGCGTTGATCGCCTTCGCCATCGTGGTCGCGGCCATCAGTGCCCCCCTCCCGCGAAGGACGCGTGGTACGCCGTGAACTCGGCCCGCTCGGCGTCGACGAGCGCGTGCGGCTCGCGGTAGACGTGGTCGAACATCGACGTCGGCGCGGGGTCGGGCATCGCCCGGCAGGCGTCGCGCAGGTGCACGGCCATGCGCCTCGGCCTCCTCCTCGACCGAGGCGAACCAGTCGCCGTCGGCCCAGCCGTTGCGGGCGAGGTAGACCTTGAGCCGCTCGATCGGGTCCTTGAGCTTCCACGCCTCGAGCTCGGCCGCGACGCGGTAGCGGGTCGGGTCGTCGGACGTCGTGTGCGCGCCCATGCGGTAGGTGAACGCCTCGATGAGCGTCGGGCCCTGGCCCTCGCGCGCCGCGGCCAGCGCCGCGCTCGTCACCGCGAGGACGGCGAGGACGTCGTTGCCGTCGACGCGGACGCCGGGGAACCCGAAGCCGTCGGCGCGGCGGTAGAGCGGGATGCGGGTCTGCCGCTCGAGCGGCTCGCTGATCGCCCACTGGTTGTTCTGGCAGAAGAACACCACGGGCGCGTTGTAGACCGCGGAGAACACGAAGGCCTCGTTGACGTCGCCCTGGCTCGACGCGCCGTCGCCGAAGTAGCAGATCACCGCGTCGTCGGCCCCGTCGCGCTGCACGCCCATCGCGTAGCCGACGGCGTGCAGGGTCTGGTCGCCGATGACGATCGTGTAGAGCGCCATGTTGTGCTCGTGCGGGTCCCACCCGCCGTTCGTGACGCCGCGGAAGAGCCCGAGCAGCTGCACCGGCTGCACGCCGCGGGCCCACGCGACACCGTGCTCGCGGTAGGTCGGGAAGGCGAAGTCACCGGGGAGCAGAGCGCGGCCCGAGCCGACCTGCGCCGCCTCCTGCCCGATGCACTGGGCCCAGAGCCCGAGCTCGCCCTGGCGCTGCAGGGCGGTGGCCTCGGTGTCGACCCGTCGGACGAGGACCAGGTCGCGGTAGAGGCCGCGCAGCTGTTCCTCGGACAGCTCGACGTCGTACTCGGGATGGTGGACCCGCTCGCCCTCGGGGGTGAGGAGCTGGACGAGCTCGGGGCCTCCGTCTGCGGTCATGGATGGACCTCCTGGCGGTAGCCGAAAGACGGCGGACGCCGGAGCCGCCGGGATCACCGCCGTACTCCCACGCAACGCCGCGTGTCACCCGCATCCTGGCACCTCGGAGCCCGTGGTCGGAACCGGGCCGGGCCACGACGCCGCGAGGGTCGCGACGGCGGGGCGGCGGCGCCGGGCGACGCGCGCGAAACGCCATGCGGCGTCGTTGATCGGGCCGGGTCCCCGGTGAGCAGGAGGCGCGAGGGCTTCCGGCCGCCGAGCCGCCGGGGCCACGACCGGGGGCGCGCGGAGTCCCGCGGCACGGACCGTGCGACCACGTCGACGCCGCGGCCGAGGCTGGGGGTCCCAGCTGCTTCCGGCGCAGTTCAGCGCACATTCGCGGCGGTTGGGAGGCGGATCAGATGAGGCGGACTATCGCGTCGAGGGAGTCCAGGCCGTGCGGGCGGTGCGCCACCCAGAGCACGGTGCGGCCCTCGAGCGCGCGGAGCAGCTCCGCGGCGACGACGTCGGCCGTCGCCTCGTCGAGGTGCTCGGTGGGCTCGTCGAGCAGAACCACGGGGTGGCCGGCGAGCAGGACGCGGGCGACGCCGAGCCGCTGGCGCTGCCCGGCCGACACGAGCGCCCCGTGGTCGCCGACGGGGGTGTCGAGGCCCTGCGGCGCGGCGTCGAGCCACGGACCGAGCCCGACGGCGTCGAGCGCCGCGCGCACCTCGTCGTCGCCGGCTCCGGGCCGGGCCAGGCGCACGTTCTCCACCACCGACGTGTCGAACACGTGCGGCAGCTGCGGGCACCAGCCGACGACCGAGCGGACGTCGTGCCCGGTCATCTCGCGCAGCTCGACGCCGCCGACGCGCACCGAGCCCTCGTAGGGCAGGAAGCCCGGCGAGCACCGCGAGCAGCGTCGACTTCCCCACGCCGGACGGAGCCCACGACGCCGACCCGCGACCCGGGCGCGACGTCGAGGTCGAGGCCGTCGAGGACGGCGTCGCCGCCCGGCCAGCCGGCGCGCACGCCGGCGAGGTGCACGCCGAGGACGCCCGTGGGCGGCGCGACCGGGGACTCGGGGTCCGGGACCGGGTCGAGCGCGTCGAGCACCTCGACGACGCGCTGCGCCGAGCCGCGTACGCGACCGAGCGCGAGCGCCGCGGTCGGCATCGCCACCACGGCCTCGTAGGTGGCGAGCGGCAGCAGCGCGAGCACCGCGAGGTTGACGCCGACGAGCGCGCCCGAGCGCACGGCCGGGATCGCGACGAGCAGCATCACCACGACCGCGCCGCCCGAGAGCACGATGCCGAGGCCCGACGCGAGCCCGGCGGCGCGGGCCCGGCGCTCGGCGAGGCGCCCGATGTGCCGGTCGTCCTCGGCGAGCCGGTCGAGCCAGGACTGCGCCGCCCCGGCCGTGGTGAGGTCGGCCACGCCGTCGAGCAGGGTGAGGACGTCGCCGTTGAGCTCGCCGCGGGCCGGTGCGCTCGCCCGCTCGGCCTCGGCCGCCGAGCTCGACGTGATCCAGGGGACCACCGTCGCGGCGAGCAGCAGCGACACGAGCAGCACCAGGCCGGCGACCGGCAGGATGAAGAACGCGAGCAGGACCGAGGCGAGCGCCACGACCGCGCCCGAGAGGTAGGGCACGAGGACGCGCAGCGGCAGGTCCTGCGTGGCGTCGACGTCGCGGACCAGCCGCTCGAGCAGGTCGCCCCGGCGGTACGCCGGTACGCCCGCCGGCGCGACGACCGCGAGCCGGTCGTACACCGCGAGCCTCAGCCGGGACAGCGCGCGGAACGCGGCGTCGTGCGACACGAGCCGCTCGGCGTAGCGGAACGCGCCGCGCGCGATGCCGAAGGCGCGCACGGCGACGATCGCGACCTCGAGCTCGAGGATCGGGGGCTGCAGCGCCGCGCTCGAGATGAGCCAGGCGCTGACCGCGAGCAGCCCGACGCCGCAGCCGATGGCGAGCGACCCGAGCAGCACCGCGACGGCGAGCCGCTTCCGCTCCGTGGCGACCCACGGCCACAGCCGCCGCACCGGCGACACGGCCGGGGAAGTGGACGGGGCGACGTCGACGGCCGTCACGCGCCCACCGCCACCGGGTCGAGCTCGACGATCTCGTCGGCGCCAGCGACGAGCGAGGGCCGGTGCGCCACGACGACGACGGCCGCGCCGGCGTCGGCGAGGCGGCGGATCGCGTCGACGACGTCGACCTCGGTCGCGTCGTCGAGGCCCGCGGTGGGCTCGTCGAGCAGGACGAGCGCGGGCGGGTCGAGCAGGACGCGGGCGAGGGCGACCCGGCGGCGCTGCCCGGCCGACACGTCGGAGGCCAGGTCGCCGACCCGGGTCAGGGCGCCGTCCGGGCAGCGTGGCCGGGTCGAGGCCGGCGGCGCGCAGGGCCGCGTCGACCTCCGCGTCGGTGGCCGCCGGGCGGCGCAGGCGCACGTCGTCGGCGACGGTGGGCCCGACGAGCACCGGGTCCTGTCCGACCACGCCGATGCGCTCCCGCCAGGCCGATCGGGTCGAGCGTGGCGAGGTCGACGCCACCCGCGCCACCGATGCGCACGGCGCCGGACGTCGGGGCGACGAACCCCTGCAGCGTCGCGAGCAGCGTCGACTTCCCGACGCCGGACGGACCCACCACGGCGGTGACCCGGCCGGCGCGGAGGGTCAGCGACACGGGGGCGAGCGAGACGACGTCGGCGCCCGGGTAGGTGACGGTCACGCCGTCGACGACCACGTCGCCGGTGGGGACGTCGGTGCCGGTGCCGGTGACGCGCCGGCTCGGTCGCGAGGATCGCGAAGACCTGCTCCGCGGCGTCGATGCCGTCGGCCGCCGCGTGGAACTGCGCGCCGACCTGGCGGATCGGGAGGTAGACCTCCGGGGCGAGGATCAGCACGGTGAGACCGGTCCGCAGGTCGAGCGAGCCGTCGACGAGGCGCAGCCCGATCGACACCGCGACCACGGCCACCGACACCGTGGCGAGCAGCTCGAGGACGAACGACGACAGGAACGACACGCGCAGGACGCCGAGCGTCGCGGTGCGGTAGCGCTTGTCGATCTCGGCCATCCGCTGCGACTGGGCCCGCTCGCGGCCGAACGCCTTGAGCGTGGGCAGGCCGGCGACGACGTCGAGGAAGTGCCCGGACAGCACGCCCAGCGTGGTCCACTGCTTCGCGGTCGCCGACTGGGTGTACGTGCCGATGAGCGCCATGAAGAGCGGGATCAGCGGTGCCGTCACGGCGACGATCACCGCGGCGACGAAGTCCTGGGTGAGGATCGCGACGCCGACGGTCAGGGGGACGATCACCGCGATGACCAGCTGGGGCAGGTACCGCGCGACGTAGGGCTCGACCGAGTCGACGCCCCTCGTCGCGAGCGTGGCGACCTGGCCGCGACGCTCGCCGGACAGCCATACCGGCCCGAGCCGTACGACGTGCCCGAGCAGCGCCGCGCGCAGCTGGGCCGACGTGCGCGTCGCCGCCCGCTGGGCGAGCGTCTCGCCGACCGTCGCCAGCAGCGCGCGGCCGAGCACGACGAGCGCGAGCAGGCCGAGGACGTCACGCACGTCGGCGAGGTCGGCCCCGCCCAGGAAGACCCGGGAGACGATGTCGCCCAGGCAGAACGCCTGGGCGACGACGAGGATCGCGGTGCCGGAGGCGACCCCGACCGACCCGATCAGCAGCGTGCGGACGCCGTGGGCGTAGCGCAGAAGCCGGGGGTCGAGCGGACGGGACACCTCGTCAGGTTAGACGGTCACCTCGTGCGGCAGATCCAGTGACCCGTGGCCGGGGTCCGGGATCTGGCTGGGCGAGAGCCGCTTGCGGAAGACCCAGTAGGACCAGGCCTGGTAGGCCAGCACGACCGGCGTCATGATCACCGCGACCCAGGTCATCACCTTGAGCGTGTACTCGGTGCTCGAGGCGTTCGTGGATCGTGAGCGTGGCCGCCGGGTCGACGCTGCTCGGCATCACGTTGGGGTACAGGCAGGCGAACAGGAACACCACGACGCCGAGCAGGGTGAGCGCCGAGGCGACGAACGCCCAGCCCTCACGGCCGAGGCGGTTGGCCGCGAGCATCCCCACCCAGGCCACCACGGCGATGGTGAGCGGGAGCCAGGCGATCGAGTTGTTGCTGTAGGACAACCCGGTCCAGACGCCGAAGACGACGGCGAGCACGGCGGCGACGAGGCCGACCTGGCCGGCGATGCGGTTCGAGCGGGTGCGGATCTCGCCGTCGGTCTTGAGGGCGAGGAACACCGCGCCGTGGGTGACGAACAGCGTCAGCGTGACCAGGCCGCCGAGCAGGCCGTACGGGTTCAGCAGCGTGAACAGGTTGCCGGTGAACTCGCTGTTGCCGTTCTGGAGCTCGAGCGGCGTGCCCTTGACGATGTTGGCGAAGGCGACGCCCCAGAGCAGGGCCGGGACGAACGAGCTGATGGTGATCGCCCAGTCCCAGCGGTTGCGCCAGGACAGCGAGGATCGCTTGCTGCGGTACTCGAACGCGACGCCGCGCACGATGAGCGCGACGAGGATCAGCAGCAGCGCGAGGTAGAAGCCGCTGAACAGGGTGGCGTACCACATCGGGAACGCCGCGAAGGTCGCGCCGCCCGCGACCAGCAGCCACACCTCGTTGCCGTCCCACACCGGGCCCAGCGTCGAGACGACGGTGCGTCGCTCGGCCTCGTCCTTGGCGACCACGCGCAGCAGCGTGCCGACGCCGAAGTCGAAGCCCTCGAGCACGAAGTAGCCGATCCACAGCACGCAGATCAGCACGAACCAGACGATCTGGAGTGTCTCCCAGGACATGTCAGGTCTCCTAGTCCGTCAGTACGAGAAGGTCAGGGTGCGGCCGGCGTTGGCGTCATCGGCGTCCATCAGCTCGACGGTCTCCGGTGGGCCGATCTTCACGGCACGGATGATGAGGCCGACCTCGATGACCGCGAGCCCGCCGTAGAGCAGCGTGAACGTGATGATCGAGATCCACGCCTGCAGCGGTGTGAGCGTCGGGGACACCCCGCTCGCCGTCTTCATGAGGCCGAAGACGATCCACGGCTGGCGACCCATCTCGGTGAAGATCCAGCCGGCCGAGATGCCGAACAGCGGGAACAGGGTCGCGGTCGCCGCGGCGAGCTTGACCCAGCCGGCCGAGGGCAGCCGTCCCCTGCGGGTGGCGAACCACACGTAGAGGGCGAACAGGATCCCCAGCGCGCCGAGCCCGATCATGCCGCGGAACATCCAGTAGACCAGCGGCACGTAGGGCGCGTAGTTGCCCGGGCCGAACTTCGCCTCGGACGCCGCCTGCAGGTCGTTGACGCCCTGCACGGTGCTCTCCGGGCCGGTCCAGTTCCCGGTCGCGAGGAAGGAGGTCAGCCCCGGGACGTCGAGCGCCCAGAAGACCTCGCTGCCGTCGAGGTTGCCGACGGTGAACAGGCTGAACGGGACGTTCTCGCCGGTCGTGTAGACCGCCTCGGCGGCGGCCATCTTCATCGGCTGCTGCTGCACCATGATCTTGGCCTGGACGTCGCCGGTGTACATCACGGCGAGGCCGGCGATGATCGTCGCGACGATGCCGATCTTCATCGTCCCGCGCATGGCGTCGGCGGACTGGTTCTTCATCATCAGCCAGAGGCTGACGCCGACGAGCATGGTGCCGGAGACGAGGAACGCCGACGCGATGACGTGGAAGAACGTCGCGACCGTCGTGTTCTGGAACAGCACGGCGCCGATGTCGACGAGGTTCGCGCGCCCCGTCTCGGGGTTGATGACGTAGCCGGTGGGGTGCTGCATGAACGAGTTGGCGGCGAGGATGAAGTACGCCGACAGCATCGTGCCGAACGCGGCGAGCCAGATCGTGGCGAGGTGCAGGCCGCGCGGCAGGCGGTCCCAGCCGAAGATCCACAGACCGAGGAACGTCGACTCCAGGAAGAACGACGCGAGGCCCTCGATGGCCAGCGGCGCGCCGAAGATGTCGCCGACGAAGCGGGAGTAGTCGCTCCACGCCATGCCGAACTGGAACTCCTGCACGATGCCGGTGACCACCCCCATCGCGAAGTTGATGAGGAACAGCTTGCCGAAGAACTTGGTGGCCTTGAGCCACTTCTCGTCGCCGGTGCGGAACCACGCGGTCTGCATGATCGCGACGAGGAAGGACGTCCCGATGGTGAGGGGGACGAACAGGAAGTGGTAGACGGTGGTGATGCCGAACTGCCACCGCGCCAGATCGAGTGCATTCATCGAGCAGACCCCCTCGAGAAGCCGGAGCACGCAGTCGTGCCCTGTCACTCTGCTCCATCCGCGCCGTCACCCGTGGGCCCACCGCTGTGAAGCCGGTCGCATAGCGAAGGCTTGCCTTCTGCCGTCCGCCGACAGCGGCGCAGGGCGCCTCTAGCGCCAGGTAAGGCTCACCTGCTCACGTCCTCGGACGGGTCCCGGCGCGGGCCGGCGGACCCGGTGCCGGGGCGGTGTGCCGGCCCGGCACCGCTGCCCCCAGGATGGGCCGGTGACCTCCGACGCCACCGCCGTCCCGACCGCTCCCGAGGCACCCGCGTCGACGGTCGCGGTCTGGTCGGCGATGTGGATCGTGTACGTCGTCTGGGGCTCGACGTACCTCGCGATCGCCGTCGCGATCGAGTCGATGCCCCCGCTCATCGCCCTCGGCACCCGGTTCCTCACCGCCACGGCCGTCCTGGCCGGGTTCCTCGCGGTCCGCCGCGGTCCCCGCTCGCTCGTCGTCCGCTGGCGCGAGCTGCGCGCCGCGATGGTCGTCGGTGCCCTGCTGCTCGGCGTCGGTATGGGCGTCCTCACCCTCGCCGAGCGGTACGTGCCCAGCGGTGTCGCCGCGCTCATCGTCGCGGTCATGCCGCTGTGGGTCGTCATCCTGCGCGCCGTCACCGGCGACCGGCCGCCGCTGGTGACCTGGCTCGGCGTCGCGATCGGGATCGTCGGGATCGCGGTGCTCGTCGCGCCCGGGGCGCACGGCAGCGGCGCCGGCGCGACCCAGCGCACGATCTGGTCGCTCGCGATGCTCGTCGGCACGGCCTGCTGGGCCTACGGGTCCTTCCTCCAGCCGCGGATCTCCGTGCCGCGCGACCCGCTCGTGCTCTCGCTGTACGAGATGCTCACCGGCGGCGTCATCCTCACGACGGTGGGGCTGCTGCGCGGCGAGCACCTCCAGGACATGGCCGGGGCCAGTGCCCGCTCGTGGTGGGGCTGGGCCTACCTCGTGGTGGTCGGCTCGCTCGTCGCGTACACCGCGTACGTGTGGGTCGTCGGGCACGCGCCGCTGTCGCTCGTCGCGACGTACGCCTACGTCAACCCGGTCGTCGCGGTCCTCCTCGGCTGGTGGATCCTCGGCGAGCCGCTGACCGTCGGCCTGCTCGTCGGCGGCGCCATCGTGGTCGTCGGGGTCATGCTCGTGGTGAGCGCCGAGCGCCTCGCCCGGCGCAGCGCCGAGGCGTCGACCGAGGAACGTCTGCTCACCGAGACCTCGCAGGCCGAGCACTGACCTCCGGCGTTGTCACTGAAGGTGGCCCTGGTTGCTTCTTGCGCAACAAGCGCCACCCTCACCGAGGACTAGGAGCCGCTGGGCGCGAAGCGCGCGGTGACCTCGAGGACGCGGTCGTTCGCCTCGGTCTCGCCGATGGTGACGCGTACGCCGTCGGCGCCGTACGGACGGACCGCGAGGTTGACCGCCTCGCACGCCGCGACGAACTCACCGATCCGGTCACCGAGCCGCAGCCAGACGAAGTTCGCGTGGCTCGGCGGCAGTCGCCACCCCTGCCCGGCGAGCGCCGACTCGACCCGGGTGCGCTCCGCGACGAGCGACCTCGACCCGCTCGAGCAGGGCCGGCTCCGCGCCGAGCGAGGCGACGGCCGCGGCCTGCGCCACGGTCGAGACCCCGAACGGGACCTGGGTCTGGCGCAGAGCCCGGGCCACCCGCGGGTGCGCGACCGCGAACCCGACGCGCAGTCCGGCGAGCCCGTAGGCCTTGGAGAAGGTCCGCAGCACCGCGACGTTGGGGCGGTCGCGGTAGGTGTCGATCCCGCGGACCGCGCTCGGGTCGCGCACGAACTCGACGTAGGCCTCGTCGACGACGACGAGGACGTCGGCCGGCACGCGGTCGAGGAACCGGTCGAGGTCGTCCTGGCGCACGACCGTGCCCGTGGGGTTGTTCGGCGTGCACACGAAGACGAGCCGGGTGCGGTCGGTGATCGCGTCGGCCATGGCGTCGAGGTCGTGGGTCTCGTCGGCGCGCAGCGGCACCTCGACCGGGGTCGCGCCGGAGATCGTCGTCATGATCGGGTAGGCCTCGAAGGACCGCCAGGCGTAGAGCACCTCGTCGCCGGGTCCCGCGGTGACCTGGACCGTCTGCTGCAGCAACCCGACCGAGCCGGTGCCGAGGGCCAGGTGGTCGCGCGGGACGCCGTGCCGCTCGGCCAGGGCGTCGACGAGCGCGGACGACGCCGGGTCCGGGTAACGGTTGACCGTCGCGGCCGCCGTGGCGATGGCCTCGAGGACGCCGGGCAGCGGCGGGTACGGGTTCTCGTTGCTGGACAGCTTGTACGGCGTGAGTCCGGCGGTGACCGCCGGAGGGCGACCGGCGACGTACGCCGGCAACCGGTCGAGCGTCTCGCGCAGTCGCGGCGTGCTCTCGGACATGGGCCGACCCTACCGACGCGCCGCGCGACCTCCGACCGCCCGTTGTCGCTTCGGGTGGCCTCGGTGCCTGGAACGCAGCCGGTGTCATGGCCACGTGCCGTGCCGTCCACCGAACGGCGCCGCGCCCCGTCCCGGCACTAGCGTGACGCGCATGTCGGGGACCGGAGGCCTGAGCCTGCGCTCGCGCATGGCGCTGCTCACCGCGGTCGCACTGGTCGCGCTCGTCGTCATCGGCCTGCTCGTGCACGCGGCGTACGTCGACGTCGCGACGTCGACCCGGGCGGTCCAGGACGCGACCCTCGCCGAGCGCGACGCCGCGATCGAGGGTCTCGCCGGAGTCGCCCGCCGGATGGCCCTGGCCCTGCTCGTGGCCGGCGGTGTCCTGCTGCTGCTCGTCGCGGGCGCCTACGTCCTGCTGCGCCGCTGGGTGCTCCACCCGCTCGACGACCTGCGCCACCAGCTGCGCGGCGTCGCGGGCGCGGGTCGCCGTGAGCAGGTGATCGTGCCGACCGGGCCGCCGGAGCTGCGCGCCGTCGGTGCCGACGCGGAGGCGATGCGGCGGGCGCTGCTGGTCGAGACCGACGCCGCTCGTGCCGCCGACGAGGGGCTGACCCAGGAGAGCCCGGTGGTCGCCGCGATCCGTGCCGACCTGGCGACCGATCCCGACCCGGTCGCTGCGGGGCTCGAGGTGCACGGCGAGGTGCGGGCGGCGCACGGCGTCCTCGCGGGTGACTGGTGGGGCGTCCTCCCGCTCGTGGACGGCCGCACCGCCCTGCTGCTCCTCGACGTCGCGGGGCACGGGGAGCTCGCCGGCCTCGTGCTGCATCGGCTCCGGGCGGTCATGTCGGTGGCGCTGCGCTCGGGCTTCGACCCCGGGACCGTGCTGACCCGCGGGGCGACGTCGTTCACCGACTCGGTCGACGGCCGGTTCGCGACCGGCCTCGTGGCGCTCGTCGATCCCTCCGCCGGGACCCTGGCCTGGGCCAACGCGGGCCATCCAGCGGGCTGGGTGCTGCCCGACGGCGACGTCGACCGGCGGACCTCGCTCGTGCCCACCGGACCGCTGCTCTCGACGCTCGGCGGGGCCTGGGCCACCGAGACCGTCGGGTTCGGCGCGCACGACCTGCTGATCGCCTGGTCCGACGGCCTCGTCGAGAGTCGCGACGCGGACCTCGAGATGTCCGACGACGACCTCGCTCACGTCGTCGCGCTGGCGAACACGCACGAACCGCGCGAGCTGGTCAGCCGCGTGCTCGCCGAGCTCCGGGAGCGGGCCCCCGACTGGCGGCGCGACGACGTCACCCTCGTGGCCGTACGCCGGCTGCCCTGACGGCCCACGGCGTCTGCCGAGCTCCCACCGGTCGGTGGGGTGCAGAACCGTACTAACGGCCGATCCGGGCGTCACCTTCAGTTTCCTGCGGACCCAGCCGAGACAGACATGGGGCTGACCTAGGCGATGGGAGAGGGGGCGACGTGAGTCCAGAGGCCGGTTGGTACGCCGACCCGACCGATCCGACCGCCGTGCGCTGGTGGGACGGGGCGCAGTGGACCGCGCAGACCCGTCCCGCACCACGCGAGCTCGCCCTCGCCGGCGTCGCGAGCGCGGGCAGCCACTCGGCCACCGAGACCACCGGCGCCGGTCGGACCACCGCCCGCCATGCCGCTCCCTCGGAGCGCCCCACCCCCGCACCCGCCGTGCCGCCCGTTGCGACCCCGCCCACCGCCGCCGACCCTGGCTCAGACGCCGTCGACCGATCCCGTCCGGGCGCTCGCCGCCCGGTCCCGGTGACGGTCCCGGCGGCCCCCGCGGCGCCGCTCGCACCGGCCGCCGCGCCAGGGGGGTTCACCTCCTCGGACCCGACCCCGTTCGCCGGAGCCGGTCACGGCTTCGGAGCGGCGCCGTCCGGCTTCGGAGCGGCGCCGTCCGGCTTCGGAAGCGTGCCGTCCGGCTTCGGCACGGTCCCGACGCCGCTCGGCCGTGACGGCGGTCCCGCTCAGACGGGCATGTACCGCGAACGGCGCAGCTGGAAGCGCCGGGTCGCGATCCTCGCCGTGCCGCTCGTCGTGCTCGGCGGCGCCGCGGCGTACGGCGTCCCCAGATACCTCGCCAGCCAGGCACAGCAGGTTGCGGCGCGGCAGCCGGACATCCTGGAGCACAAGGCCCCCAAGTCACTGGGTGGTCAACGGCAGTACACCGTCGCCGGGTTGCACACGACGGCGATCGCCGCGTCGCTGACCAGCGCAGGCGCCACCTGGGCGTGGGTCCAGCCCTACGGGACGCGCAACGCCGTGACCGTCTACTTCGCGTCCGACGTGCCGCTGTCCGAGCAGCTGACCGCCGTTCGGGCGCTCACCAACCACAGCGCCGCGAAGGACCTGCTCGCCACGGTCAGCGCCGGGCTGAGCGACGGGGCGAACGGGAAGCTCGTGTCCGGCGCTCCCGCCGAGTACGCGAGCCCGGTGACCGGCAAGACCTGGTGCATGCCCGTGACCGTCTCCGGCGTCCAGGGCGGCTACTGCCTCTGGACCAGCGGCAAGGAGCTGCTCCAGACGCTGTCGCTGCCCGGCCTGCAGGAGGTCGCGGCCAAGAGCACGCTGGACGCCCTGGCCCAGATGGCCAAGGTGGCGACCAGGGCCGCGACGACGGCGCCGCGGGCACCCGCGGCGTCCTAGCGCCGGTTGGGCGGCCCGGCCGTCCGGCCCGTCCTAGCTCTCGGCGATGGAGCCGAGGATGTCCAGCCGGGATGCCCGGCGCGCGGGCAGGACCGCGGCGAGGAGGCCCAGGACGCACGCCAGCAGGACGACGGCGGCGAGAGTGGTCCACGGGATGGTGAGCGCGGTGATCCCCTCGTCACGCATGGCGTAGGAGAACGCGAGCCCGACGAGGAGACCGAGGGCGGCCCCGAGCGTCGATCCGTACAGGGCGATGGTGACCGACTCCCACGTGACCATCCGGCGGATCTGCCGGCGGGTCGCTCCGACGGCGCGCAGCAGACCGATCTCGCGGGTCCGCTCGACGATGGACAGCGCGAGCGTGTTGACGATGCCGAGCAGCGCGATGACGACGGCGAGGGCGAGCATCGCGTAGACCACCGCCAGCATCTGCTGGACCTGGGCGCGCATGGCGTCCTTCTGCTGGGTGCGGTCGCGCAGCGCCACGTTGGGGAAGTCGCTCAGGGCGCTGGTCAGGGCGGTCCCGGTGACGGTCGCGTCCGCACCGGGCGAGAGCCGGGCGAACACCATCGAGTCCTGGTCCGGCCAGCCGCCCCCGACCAGGACGACCCGGTCGGCGACGATGCCGCCGAGGCCGAGGTCGGCCCGGTAGATCCCGACGACGGGCGCGGTGGTCGTGACCGCGGGCAGGCCGATCGTGACCCGGGAATCCGTGGACCATCCGTGGGCCGCCGCGGTCCTGTCGTCCACGACGACGCCGCCACGGGCCAGGCCGGAGAGGTCCCCGCTGGTGAGCTCCAGCGGCACGACGTCCGTGATGGTCCGCGGGTCGACCCCGGTCACGGCCAGCTGCTCGCCGTCGACCAGGGCGGGCGCCGCCGTGACCGACGTGGCGAGCGCGACGCCGGGCGTGGCCGCGACCCGCTCCGCGACGACCGGGCTGAACAGCCGACCGGACTGACCGACGACGACGAAGTCGGCCTTCATGGTCCGGTCGATGGCGGCGTCCGAGGACGCGGTGCTGGACGCGCCGAAGACGCCGAAGGCGCTGACCATGAGGAGCCCGATCATCAGGGCCGACGCCGTGGTCGCGGTCCGCCGCGGGTTGCGCCGGCCGTTCTCCAGCGCGATACGGCCCGCCACGGTACGACCCCGAGCCAGCCGGCTCGCCGCGGCCAGCGTCCGGGACACCAGCCACGGGCTGGTCAGGACTCCACCGACGAAGCAGACCACGGCTCCGAGACCGACGGCGGAGAGCGAGCTGGGCGAGGCGACGGCCCCCGCGAGCAGGATGCCGGCTCCGACGACGAGCGCGGCCGCGCCCACCGCGGTGCGCCGTCCCAGCGGTCGCCGCGCGACCGTCGTGACGTCCCGCATGGCCGCGACGGGGGCGATCCGCGACGCCCGTCGCGCCGGGAGGTAGGCCGCGACCCCGGTGACCACGACGGCAACGGCGTACGCCCCGGCGACCGCCTGCCAGGTGACGGTGAGACCGGTGTACGGCATGTCCATCCCGATGACGCCGAACAGGGACTGGATGCCACGGGCGAGGAGTAGTCCGAGCGCGAGCCCGAACGTGCCCCCGACGAGCCCCACCAGGAAGGCCTCGCCGAGCACGGACGCCATGAGCTGCCGCCGGGTGACGCCGAGCGCGCGCAGCATGGCCAGGTCACGCGTGCGCTGCGCGACCAGCACCGAGAAGGTGTTGAAGACGAGGAACGAACCGACGAGCAGCGCGATGCCCGCGAAGACGAGCAGCAGCGCGGAGATGAACGCGAGGCTGTCGGTCACTGTCTGCTGCGCCGCGGACCGCAGCTGGGCGCCCGTGCTGACCTTGAGGTCCGCTCCGGTGATGGTCGACCGGACGCGTGCGGCGAGCTCGTCCGGTGACAGACCGGTGCCCTTCACCGACACCGCGGTGTAGCCGGGTCGGTCGCCGAGCAGCAGCGACCGCGCGGTCGCCGGGTCGAACGCCGTCATCGTCGCGCCGGCCAGGTTCCCCGAGCTGCCGTAGCGCATCAGCCCGACCACGGTGGCCCGGAGCGCCGGTCCCGGGGTCACGAGCCGTACCGTGTCGCCGACCTGCAGGTCGGCCTTCGCGGCCGTCTGTGTGTCGACGGCGACCTCGCCGTCCCGCTGCGGGGCCTGGCCGTCCACCAGAGTGATGTCGCTGAGATCGCCCTGTTCCCAGGCGATCCCGAACGCCGGAGCGCCGGGGACGCCGATGGCCGTTCCGGTCGGACCGATGACCTGGACCCCGTCGACGAGGATCGTGCCCTGGACGTCGCCCGCGCCGGCGACCCGGCTGACGGCCGCGTAGTCGGCGTCGCTGACCAGCCTCGCGCCGTTGCTCCAGGCCGTGACCTGCGTGTCCGGTTCGACGACGACGTCCGCCGTGCCCGTGTTGATGAGCTCGTCGAACGTCCGCTGCAGCGTCGCGGTGAAGACGATCGTCCCCGCGACGAAGGCGGTCCCGAGGACGACCGCGACGGAGGTGAGGAACAGGCGCGCCCGGTGCGTGGCCAGGCTGCGCAGCGTCAGCCGGAACATCAGGACGCCGCGATGTTCTCGAGGCGCTCCATCCGGTCGATGACGGCTCGGATGGTCGGGTCGCTCAGGTCGTCGCGGACCTTCCCGTCACCGAGGAACACCACCCGGTCGGCCCGGGCCGCGGCCGCCGGGTCGTGGGTCACCATGATCACCGTGCGACCGAGGCGGCGGGACGCGTCGGCGAGGATGTCGAGGACCTCCGCCCCGGCCTTCGAGTCGAGGTTGCCGGTCGGCTCGTCGCAGAAGATCACGTCGGGGCGCCCCGCGAGCGCACGCGCGCACGCGACCCGCTGCTGCTGGCCGCCGGACAGCTCCGACGGCGTGTGGTCGAGCCGGTCGCCGATCCCCAGGGCCTCGATCACGCCGTCGAGCCACTCGCGGTCCGGCGTACGGCCGGCGATGTCGAGCGTGACGGTGATGTTGTCCCGCGCCGTGAGCATCGGGAGCAGGTTGAACGACTGGAACACGAACCCGATGTGGTCGCGCCGGAACCGCGTCAGGTCGTCGTCCCCGAGGGAGGTCAGCTCGCGGCCCGCGATCGACACCGTGCCGGACGTCGGGTCGTCGAGCCCGGCCAGGCAGTGCAGCAGCGTGGACTTCCCCGAGCCGGACGGCCCCATGATCGCGCTGAACCGTGCGGCCTCGAACCGCAGCGAGACGTCGTCCAGCGCCGTGACCGCGGCCTCACCCACCCCGTAGGTCATGGTGAGGTGGCTGGCGACGACGGCGTCGCCGTGGGGCTCGAGTGCGGGGACCGGCTCAGACATGGCGTCCTCCGAACGGATGGCGAGCCACACCCGCGAGCAGAGGACGGCCCGCAACTCGTCAGGTTACGCAGCCGCGGGACCTGTTGCCTGCCGACCGGTGTGCCCGCCGGTCGTCCGGCGACCTGTCGGCCGCGAGGGTTGCCCTCCCACGACGGATCACGCGGATTCCGCGTCTGGCCGCGACAGCCGGACGGCCATGCGGGACAGCAGATCCCGGAACGCGGCTACTTGCGCCTCGGCGTCCGTCTCGCCGGGAATGGGCGACCCTGGCGGGGCTAGCCTGAGTGTGTCCGGGAGGTCTCCCATGACGCCTCGTGCCCCGTCCTCGCAGGGTCGCCTCATCATGGGACGGGCGACATCGGCCTGCCGTGGATGTCGATCCTGGGGTTCGCCGACGTCGCAGTACCGATGGTCGTGGCGCACCGGTACGAGCGCCGGACCCGGCGCGGGGACGTCAATTCGCCCGAGGCGGGTACGGCCCGCTCGAGCAGCCGGAGCGTGAGGCCGTGACGACCCCGTGGCGGACCACGACACCGGCGACCCCAGTGGTCGGACGTCGCTCGTGGCCGCGTGGCCGCTGCTCGCGCGACCGCTGCCCGCCGTACTGACGACGGTGCTGGCGGACGGTCGGCTGCAGTCCACCCCGGTGTGGTTCACCTGTGACGGCCCGCACGTCCTGGTGTCCACGATGCGCGAGTTCGCGAAGGCGCGGAACATGCGCGATCGCCCGCTGGCGACCCTGCTGGTCCTCAGCCCGGACGACACGAGCGACTGGGTCGAGGTCCGCGCGAGGGTCAGCCTGGAGGACAAGGACGCCGGGGAGGTCCTGGACCTCATCGGCGAGCTGTACACCGGGCTGCGTCCCTACTTCGGGAAGATCGTCCCCGCCCGTCTCGCCGCCACGGAGCATCCGGTGACCTGTCGGCTGGAGCCGTTGGCGGTACGGACCGTCGCGCCGGTACGCCGATCGCCGGAACCGAGTCCGCGAGCCGCGCCCGTCGCGGAGCCGGGCGGCACCCGAGCCACCGACGTGCCGACCCTGCCCCCGGCGGTGGGCTGCCAGGACGAGGCGCCGCTGCCCGTCGACCATCTCGACCTGCTCGACGCACCGCTCGTGGCGGCCCTCGCCACGTCCCTTCCCCACGGCGTCCCGCAGACCCAGCCGGTCTGGTTCGCGAGGGACGGTGACGACCTGCTCGTCAACACCACGCTGCAGCGCCGCAAGGGCCGCAACCTGCTCGCCGACCCGCGTGCGACGCTGCTGGTGGTCGACCCGGCGGACAGCAGCCGCTGGGTCGAGGTGCGCGCCGACGTCGACCTCAGCACGCGCGGCGCGGAGGACCAGCTCGACGAGCTCGCTCGCGCCTACACCTCGCACCCGCGCTTCTACGGGTTCGTCCACCCCGTCGAGCAGCGCGACGTCGAGACCCGGGTGATCGCTCGCCTGCATCCGCGCGTCGTGCACTGCGACGCCATCCACCGGTAGGCCGAGCTCGATCCCTGGACCGGGCGGGAGGCTCATGGAGCGTCTGTCACCGCAGGACCTGATCACCCTGTGGCCCGACGAGGTCGGCTACCAGCAGGACATGGGTGTGCTCGCCGTCATGGACGCACGAGAGCTCCCTGCCGGAATCGGTGCCGGGCAGCTCGACGAGGTGCACGATCACGTGGACGGTCGGCTGTATCTCGCTCCGCGGCTGCGCCAGGTCGTCCACACGCCGCCACCCGGGCTGGGGCGGCCGCTGTGGGTCGACGCGACGCGCTTCGACATCGCCGACCACGTGCGGGCGCACCCGCTGCCGACAGGTTCGGACGACGCTGTGCTGCGGGCCACCGTCCTGACCCTGGGACGCCACCCCTTGGACGGCTCGCGCCCGATGTGGGAGATGTGGCTGCTGCCCGGGCTGCGCGACGAGCGGGTCGGTCTGTTCCTGAGGGTCCATCACGTCCTCGCCGACGGTCCCGCCGCGCTCACCCTGCTGGGCGCCTTTCTCGACCTCGTCCCGGACCGCCGCGGTCGCGCTCGCGCCGCCATGGACGCCGGCACCTTTGCCGACCGCGGGTGACCTGCTCGAGGACAACCTGCGGCGCTGCGGTGCCGCGCTGACCCGGGCCGCGCGGTGTGGCCGGACACCCGGACGACGCGTTGCGCCGGGCGCGGGCCGGTGCGGCCGGCCTGCGCAGCGCCGGGATCGCGACCCGCGCACCCCGATCCAGCCTGAACCGGCCGATCGGTCACGACCGGCGGCTGACCGTCGTGCGCGCCGACCTCGACCCGGTGACGGACACCGCGCACCGCCTGAGGGTCAGCGTGAACGACGTCCTGCTCGCGGCGGTCGCCGGAGGTCTGCACGACCTGCTGCGCAGCCGGGGCGAGCGGACCACCGACCTGGTCCTGCAGGCGGTCGTGCCGATCGCGCTGCCGCGACGGCACGAGGACCCGCGGGAGGGCAACGTCCTGGGGCAGATGACCGTGCCGATGCCCGTTGGCGTGGCCGACCCGGTCGAGCGGCTGCGCGCGATCGCCGCCGAGACGCGACGGCGCAAGCAGTCCGCGATCCCGCGGCGGCCGCCGGTGCTGCGCGGCCGCGCCCTCCAGCGCGGCGCGATGCGGCTGCTCGAGCACCAACGGTCCTACAACGTCTACGTCGCCAACATCCGCGGCCCGGACACCCCGCTCTACCTCGCCGGCGCCGAGCTGCTCGACGTGCTCCCCGTCGTGCCGCTCATGGGCAACCTGACGTTCGGCGTCGGCGCCCTGTCCTACGCCGGCCGGCTCGCCGTCGTCACGGTCGCCGATGCCGCCACCTGCCCGGACGTGGACGTGTTCGCCACCGGGCTCGACGAGACTCTGCGGTCCCTGACCGCCGTACCGACGACGAGTCCGTGACGTGGACCCTGACGGCGCGCGGCGCGAGTCGGCCGGGCCCGCCGACGAACGCGCGCGGACGGGCCCTCGTCGTCCGCGGTGACGCGTCGCCCGACGGGAGTCAGCCGGTCGCGCTGGCAGACTGAGGCGCGTCGTCCGAGCCGGGAGGTCGCCCATGTCAGGCACATCCAAGACGACCAGCGCGGGGGCCGGCGGAGCCGGAGCGGTCTACGGCCTCGGGTTCATCGGCGCCCTCGTCTACTACTGGCAGTCGTCGGACCCCACCATCTGGAACCACCTCGAGGGCATCTTCGAGGCCATCTTCTGGCCGGCGTTCGTCGTCTACGACCTGCTGGTGCACCTGCACTGATCCGGCGTCACGCCACGCCCGCTCGGGCCCGGGCCGGTGCGCCCCGCGCTCGAGGCCAGTGGCGCACGCGTTCCCGGCGTACACCTCCGGTCAGACGTGCTCGGGGGGTGCCGCGGTGAGATATCCGGTGAGATCCGGCTGATCGACAAGCATGTGGCGGACCCACGAGACGCGCTCGTGGTTGGCGAGTGCCAGCTCCCACACGCAGCCGACATGGGTCGCCGGCAACGGCACGAGGTTGGCCGGCTCATCCAACGGCGCGCGGAAGTACTGCAGGCGCAGGTCGACGGGCGTCGACCACCAGATACACCAGGACGAAGCACGCGGGCCGGGCCTGGTGCGCGATGACGAACGCCGCACTGGGCCGCTCCGGTGCGGCGGCCAGTACCGAAGCGGCTCGCTCTCGGGCGGCGGATACCAGCTCGTCGGCCGGCTGGCCCGTCACGGCCAGACCGTAGATCTTCACCGGCCAACCGCTGATCGTCTCTGTGCCATACGTAGTGACCCTGCGGGGTTGGTACCCGCGCGCCGCATCTTCGGGCATGACGACCCGCTTTCAGACTGCGTGCATGCTGCGAGACCTCGTCAATTCGAGGCGCCACGGGCCAGGTTCCACTGCCCGTTTCCAGCGATTCCGTTGTCGCAGACGACGATTCCAGACTTCGTCCCTCCTCGTCATCAGCTCTGGGCCATGTCGACGAAGCGGGAGTAGTGGCCCTGGAACGCGACGGTGAAGTTCCCGGTCGGTCCGTTGCGGTGCTTGGCGAGGATGAAGTCGGCCTCGCCGGCGCGCGGCGACTCGCGCTCGTAGGCGTCCTCGCGGTGCAGCAGGATCACCATGTCGGCGTCCTGCTCGATCGAGCCCGACTCGCGCAGGTCGCTCATCTGCGGGCGCTTGTCGGTGCGCTGCTCGGCGCCACGGTTGAGCTGGCTGATCGCCACCACCGGCACGTCCAGCTCCTTCGCGAGGAGCTTGAGCGAGCGGGAGAACTCCGAGACCTCCTGCTGGCGGCTCTCGACCTTCTTGCCCGAGCTCATCAGCTGCAGGTAGTCGATGACGACGAGGCGCAGGTCGTGGCGCTGCTTGAGCCGGCGGCACTTCGCGCGGATCTCCATCATCGTCATGTTGGGGCTGTCGTCGATGAAGAGCGGTGCCTCGGACACCGCGCTCATCTTGCGCGCGAGCTTCTGCCAGTCGGCGTCGGACATCGTGCCGCTGCGCAGGTGGTTGAGCGCGATCTGGGCCTCGGCGGAGAGCAGCCTCATCGCGATCTCGTTGCGGCTCATCTCCAGGCTGAAGATGGCGCTGGTGAGGCCGTGCCGGATCGACGCGGACCGCGCCAGGTCGAGCCCGAGGGTCGACTTGCCGATCGCGGGACGCGCCGCGACCACGATCATCTGCCCGCCGTGCATGCCGTTGGTGACGGCGTCGAGATCGGCGAAGCCGGTGGGTACGCCGGCCAGCACGCCGCCACGCGAGGCGATGGCGTCGATCTCCTCGAGGGTGCCCGGCATGATGTCGGCGAGCGAGAGGTAGTCCTCGCTGGTGCGCCGGTCGGTGACGTCGTAGATCGCCGCCTGGGCGCGGTCGACGACCATGTCGACGTCGCCGTCGCCGGAGTAGCCCATCTGCACGATGCGGGTGCCCGCCTCGACGAGGCGGCGCAGGACCGCGCGCTCGCGGACGATCCGGGCGTAGTAGCCGGCGTTGGCCGCGGTGGGGACCGAGGCCACGAGGGTGTGCAGGTACGGCGCGCCGCCGACCCGGCCGAGCTCGCCGATCCGGGTGAGCTCGGCGGACACGGTGACGGCGTCGGCCGGCTCGCCGCGGCCGTAGAGGTCGAGGATCGTGGCGTAGACCAGGGTGTGCGCCGGGCGGTAGAAGTCGCCCTCGCGCAGCGTCTCGACGACGTCGGCGATGGCGTCCTTGGACAGCAGCATCGCGCCGATCACGGACTGCTCGGCGGCGATGTCCTGCGGTGGGGTGCGGTCGGGAGTGCCGGGGTCGTCGCGGGGCGAGAGCTCGACGACGCTCACAGGGCAGCTCCTCCTCGACACGCCCGGGGCCGGCGACCCGCCCCCGGTGCACGGCCGGACCGCGGGTGCGGACCGGTCGTGGACGTCGTCCCACCCCCAGGTCTACGCCGGGGGTACGACAACGCCGGGGTGACGCTACGGAGGATGGGCGGGACCCACAACGTGCCCTGTGGACTGCCTGGGGACCACGTGTGGGCGAACGTCGGCGCGTCGGGTGACAAGCCTGTGGACAACCCTGGGATAACCATCTCGATCTTGGTCTCGCAGGCCTCTGACCTGCGGTGATTCCCTCCCCATCCTGGGGAGGGAAGAAACTTCGGCCGGGTGTCCGACTGGTGAACAGGCGGTGTCCCTCCCGTGCTCCGACCGGGCCGCGCGGGGCGCCCCGCACCGGCCGCCCCGGACGGGACCGCGGCCCCGCTCCCCGGCAGGATGGGGCCGTGCCGGAGGCAGGGACCCACGACGGGGACGCGCATGCGGGGGCTCCGGACGGCTCCCTCCGGGAGATCCTGCGCCTCGCCGTCCCGGCGCTCGGGGCCCTGGTCGCGCAGCCGCTGTTCGTCCTCGTCGACGCGGCGATCGTGGGCACGCTCGGCACGGTGCCCCTCGCCGGGCTCGGGGCGGCGGCCACGCTCGTCTCGCTCGTGCTCGGGCTGTGCATCTTCCTCGCCTACGCGACCACCTCCTCGGTCGCCCGCCGGGTCGGCGAGGGTCGGTGGGACGCGGCGGTGTCCGAGGGCGTCGAGGGCATGGCGCTCGGCCTCGGTCTCGGCGCGGCCCTGTCCGTCGCCACCTGGCTGCTCGCCGAGCCGGCCGTGGTGGCCCTCGGCGCGTCGGCGGAGGTCACGCCGTACGCCGTGACCTACCTCCACGTCGTCGCGCTCGGCTTCCCCGCGGCGCTCGTCGCGATGGCCGGCGTCGGGGTGCTGCGCGGCCTGCAGGACACCCGCACGACGCTGCTGGTCACCCTCGTCGCGGTGTCGGTGAACCTCGGGCTCGCGGCGTTCCTCGTCCTCGGTCTGCACCTCGGGATCGGCGGCTCGGCTGCGGCGACGGCGGTGGCCGAGCTCGTCCAGGCCTCGGCGTACGTCGCGGTCCTCGTGCGCGTCGCGCGCCGTCACGGCGTGGCGGTGCGCCCGTCCGGTGTCGGGATGCTCGGCGCCGCGCGCACGGGTGGGCCGCTGCTCGCCCGCACCGTCGTGCTGCGCTCGGTCTTCCTGATCGCCGCGGCCGTCGCCGCGCGGCTCGGCGACGCCGACCTCGCGGCGTTCCACGTGAGCTTCCAGGTGTGGATGCTGCTCGCGCTCGCCGCCGACGCGCTCGCGATCGCCGGCATGGCCCTGCTCGGGCGCTACCTCGGTGCCGGCGACGCGGACGGCGCGCGCCGGGTGACCGGGCGCCTGGTCCGGCTGGGGGCCGTGATGGGCGCCGCGCTCGGGCTGCTGGTGCTGCTGTGCGTGCCGTGGCTGCCGGCGCTGTTCGGCCACGACCCGGAGGTGCGCGCTCTGATCGCCGCGTCCCTCGTCGTCGCGGCGGTCCAGCAGCCGCTGGCCGCGCCCGTGTTCGTGCTCGACGGCGTGCTCATCGGTGCCGGGGACGGCCGCTGGCTCGCCGGTGCCGGGCTCGTGATGCTCGCGGCGTTCGCGCCCGCGGCGTACCTGGTTCTGGTCCGCGACCTCGGTGTGGTCGGGCTGTGGTGGGCGCTCACCTGGTTCATGGCCGTCCGCGGCGTCCTGCTCGCCCTGCGCTCGCGCGGCGACGCCTGGCTGCGCACGAGCACGGTCTCGGTCGAGGCCGCGGAGTCCGCGGCCCTGGGCGACGCCGGCGGCTGAGCCCGGGCCGTCCGCGACCGGCGCGGCGGGCGCCGGGGAGGATGGGCGCCATGACCGCACCACTGCGGGTGACCGCCGTCTGCTCGGGGAACATCTGCCGCTCGCCGATCGCCGAGTACGTCCTGCGCGACGCCGTCGAGCGCGCCGGTCTCGGACCGTCTGTCGTCGTGGACTCCGCGGGCGTCGGGGCGTGGCACGTCGGCGAGGGCGCGGACCGGCGTGCGACGCGTGTGCTCGCGGCGCACGGGTACGACGGCTCAGGCCACCGCGTTCAGCAGATCACCCGCTCGTGGTTCGACGCCCCGGGTGCACCGGACCTGCTGCTGGCGATGGACTCCAGCCACGAGGCCGCGCTGCGCCGGATGGCGCCCGGATCCGACGTGCGGCTGATCCGCTCGTTCGACCCGCGGCAGACCGACGTACCCGACCTCGACGTACCGGACCCCTACTACGGCGACGGGGACGACTTCGAGCACGTCCTCGCGATGATCCAGGCCGCGGCTCCGGGAGTCGTGACCTACCTGCGCGCCCTGCCTGAGCCGCGAGTTGCACCGCGAAGCGACCGGTTCACCGCTCGAGACGGCCGGTTCCAGGTGTGACTCGCGGGTCTGGATGGGGATGGCGACGACGGAGGGGCCGCCACCCGTATGGGTGACGGCCCCTCCGGGCGTTCTGGGGTTACGCGCTGACGACGTCCACGGTCACCGAGGCGAGCGCCTCGGGGTGCACCCGCACCTCGACCTTGTGGGCGCCGACGGTCTTGATCGGCGAGACGATCGTGACCTTGCGCTTGTCGACCGCCGGGCCACCGGCGGCCGTGATCGCCTCGACCACGTCGGCGACGGTGACCGCGCCGAAGAGGCGTCCGGTGTCACCGGTGCGGGCCGAGAGCGTGACCTTGAGGCCCTCGAGCTTCGACTTGATCGCCGCGGCGTCGTCGAGGTCGCGGACCTCGCGGACCTCGCGGGCCCGCTTGATCTGCGCGACCTGCTTCTCCCCGCCCTTGGTCCACGCCGTCGCGAGACCGCGCGGGAGCAGGTAGTTGCGGCCGTAGCCGTCCTTGACCTCGACGACGTCGCCGGGGGCGCCGAGACCGTTCACGTCCTGAGTCAGGATGAGCTTCATGGTGCAGTCGCCTCCTTCGTCAGCGGGCGGTCGAGGTGTAGGGCAGCAGCGCCATCTCGCGGGCGTTCTTGACCGCGGTCGCGACGTCGCGCTGGTGCTGGGTGCAGTTGCCGCTCACGCGACGGGCACGGATCTTGCCGCGGTCGGAGATGTACTTGCGCAGCAGCGACGTGTCCTTGTAGTCGACGTTCGCGATCTTCTCCTTGCAGAAGACACAGACCTTCTTCTTCGGCTTACGAAGAGCAGGCTTGGCCATCGTGGTGCTCCTTAGGTCGGGAGCCCGGCGTCATGCCGGGATGGGGTGGTACCGGACAGCCGGTCGCGTGCGCGGCCGGGTCGTGCGGGGAGGTCCGGCCTAGAACGGGGGCTCGTCGTAGGACTGGCCGCCGCCCCAGGAGCCGCCACCGGCGGACTGGCCGCCCGCGGGCGCCCCTCCACCGGACTGGCTGGCCCACGGGTCGTCGTTGCCGCCGCCCCCGGAGGTGGCGCCGCCGAAACCGCCGGAGCCGCCGTCGCCGAAGCCGCCGCCACCGGCGCGGGCCACCTTGGTGACCTTCGCGGTGGCCGTGCGCAGCGCCGGGCCGACGTCGTCGACCTCCATCTCGAGCACCGTGCGCTTCTCGCCCTCACGGGTCTCGTAGCTGCGCTGCTTGAGGCGACCGGTGACGATCACCCGGGTGCCCCGGGTGAGCGACTCGGCGACGTTCTCGGCGTACTGCCGCCACACGCTGCAGCGCATGAAGACGGGCTCGCCGTCCTTCCACTCGTTGGTGGTCTTGTCCAGGTAGCGGGAGTTGGACGCGACCGTGAAGCTCGCGACCGCGGCGCCGCTCGGGGTGAACCGCAGCTCGGGATCGTTGGTGAGGTTGCCGACGATCGTGAGGTTGATGTCGCCCTGGGCCATGGAGTACCGCCTCGAGTGGAAGGTGTGGGTTCGACGTTCCAGCCGGACCTTACGGGTGCGCTCCGCGCTCCCGGAAGGAGTGCGGGCGCGGACTGTGGACTACCGGGCCCGAGGGCTCAGTGGGCGTCCGGGCGCATGACCTTGGTGCGCAGCACGGCCTCGTTCAGGTTGAGCTGACGGTCCAGCTCCTGGACGGCTGCCGGGGTGCAGGTCATGTCGACGACGGCGTAGATGCCCTCGGCCTTCTTGTTGATCTCGAACGAGAGCCGGCGACGGCCCCAGATGTCGACCTTGTCGACCGATCCACCCTGGGCCTTCACGACGTTGAGGAACGTCTCCAGGCTGGGAGCGACGGTCCGCTCCTCGAGATCGGGGTCGAGGATCACCATCACCTCGTAATGACGCATGTGTACCCACCTCCTCTGGACTAGAACGGCCACGGTCTCTCCGTGGCAGGAGGGTTGAAGCGTCACGACGCCCGGCACGCGGAGCCCCAGGAGGGACGCCGGGACCGCCGGGCACGTCCGATCAGGGTACCGGGCGGGTACGGCGTAGCCCAAACGCCGACCACGGCTCACCGGCCGCCCGGTCCGGGCGCGTCGCTGCCCGCGGGCGGGCGGGCGGACTGACGAGCGAGCGCGGGTGCCAGGATGCCCGCGTGGCCGACGCACCCTTCGAGGAGCTCTCCCTCGACGAGCTCCGCACCCGTACGTCGATCAAGTGGCGGATGTACCCGCCGGACGTGCTTCCGCTCTGGGTCGCGGAGATGGACGCGATGCCGGCGCCGGTGGTGGTCGACGCGCTCCACGACGCCCTGCGCCGCGGCGACGTCGGTTACCCGCCGCTCGACACGTCGTACGCCGAGGCCCTGTCCGACGTCGCCGCCCGGCGCTGGGGCTGGGAGCTCGATCCCACCGCCACGCAGACGGTCGCGGACGTCCTCACCGGCGTGCACCAGGCGCTCGCCGCGCTCAGCGCGCCCGGCGACGTCGTCCTCGTGCCCTCGCCGGTGTACCCGCCGCTGCTCGACTTCACCGCCGACATGGGGCGCCGCGTCGTCCCGGTGCCGCTCACCGCGGAGGGCCGGCTCGACCTCGACGCGATCGACGCCGCGATGGTCGGAGCCCGGGTGCTGCTCCTGTCCAGCCCGCACAACCCGACCGGGACGGTCCACACGGCCGACGAGCTGCGCTCCGTCGCGGCGCTGGCCGAGGAGCACGGCGTCGACGTGGTCGTGGACGAGATCCACGCGCTGCTCGTGCCCGAGGGGGAGAGCTTCACGCCGTACCTCGCGGTGAGCGACCGCGGGCTCGTCGTGACGTCGGCGTCCAAGGCGTTCAACCTCGCCGGGCTGAAGGCCGGCGTCATCGTGGCCGGTCCCCGGTCGCGCGCGGTGGTCGAGGCGCTGCCGCACTCCCTGGGTACGGGGTCAGCCACCTCGGCGCCGTCGCGCACATGGCCGCGTGGCGCCGCGGCGACGAGTGGCTCGACGCCGTGAACGCGAACATCGCCTCGAACGCGCTCCTGCTCGCCGAGCTGCTCGCCGCTCGGCTGCCCGCGGTCGGCTACCGGTCGCCGTCGTCGACGTACCTGGCCTGGCTCGACTGCACGGCCCTCGGTCTGGGCGACGACCCCGCGGCGGTGTTCCTCGAGCGCGGCCGGGTGGCGCTCAACGCCGGTCCGGCGTTCGGGGTCGGCGGCGCCGGCCACGTGCGCCTCAACCTGGCCGCGAGCCGCGCGACCCTGACCGAGGCGGTCGACCGGATGGCCTCGGTCCTGGCCTGACCGCCGCCCGGCGATGTCACTGAGGGTGGCCCTGGTTGCTTCTTGCGCAACCAGGGCCACCCTCAGTGCTGACCGGTCCGTCGCACCGGGGTGACAGGATCGGCGGGTGCGCATCGCCACCTGGAACGTCAACAACGTCGTGAGCCGCACCGAGCGGCTGCTCGCCTGGCTGGCGTCGGCGCAGCCCGACGTCGTGTGCCTGCAGGAGCTCAAGGTGCCGGCCGAGCAGGTCCCCGTCGCCGCGCTCGAGGCGGCGGGGTACGCCGTGGCCGCGCAGCGGTACCGGACGCTGGAACGGCGTAGCCATCCTGTCCCGGGTGGGCCTCGACGACGTCACCCGCGACCTCCCCGGTCAGCCGCAGTGGGACGGCGTCGTCGAGCCGCGGGCGATCGGCGCGACGTGCGGCGGCGTCCGGGTCTGGTCGCTCTACGTGCCCAACGGGCGCACGCCCGACGACCCGCACTACGCCTACAAGCTCGAGTGGCTGGCCGCGCTGCGCGACACCGTCGTCGCGGAGCTGGCGCGGCCCGAGCCGCTGGTGCTCCTCGGCGACTTCAACGTCGCCCCCACCGACGCCGACGTGTGGGACATCTCGGCCTTCGCGGGCTCCACGCACGTCACGGCGGCCGAGCGGGCCGGGCTGGCGGCGCTCGAGGACGCCGGTCTCGTCGAGGTGGTGCCGCGCGCCCTGAAGTACGACGTGCCCTTCACCTTCTGGGACTACCGCCAGCTCGCCTTCCCCAAGAACACCGGTATGCGGATCGACCTCGTCTACGGCTCGCCGTCCTTCGCCGCCGCGGTCACCGACTCCTACGTCGACCGCGACGCGCGCAAGCCGGGGCCGAAGGGGACCCCGCCGCCGTCGGACCACGCGCCCCTGGTGGTCGACGTCACGCCGTAGCCGGGCCGACCCAGCCGAGCCGCCCGCCCGGACCGATGAGGGTGGAGCCGGTTGCGCAAGAAGCAACCAGGGCCACCTTCAGTGACATCGGCCGGCGGGTCCGGGCCGGCGTCCAGACGGCCGCTCGGTCGAGGATCGGACTGCTCGAGGGCGCCGCCGGCAGCCCGACGTAGGCTCGTCCCTCGTGTCCCCCGCCACCCCGCTGACCGTGCGCCGGATCACCGGCGACGAGCACCTGGCCTACGTCCGGGCCCGCTCGGACGGCTCGTCGATCTCGTTCCTCCAGGTGCCGAGCTGGGCGGGCGCGAAGGCCGAGTGGTCGCACGCGTCGCTCGGCTGGTTCGACGACGACGTCCTGGTGGGCGCCGGGCTCGTCCTGCTGCGCCAGGTCCCCCGGGTGAAGCGCTACCTCGCCTACCTGCCCGAGGGTCCCGACATCGACTGGACCGGCGCCCGCACCGGCCGGGACCTCGCCGACTGGCTCGTCCCGATGAGCGACGCGCTGCGCGCGATGGGCGCCTTCGCGGTGAAGATGGGCCCGGTCGCCGTCGTACGCCGGTGGCACGCCGACACCCTCAAGACGGCCATCGCCGAGGGCACCGCCCGGCGGCTGCGCGACGTCGGGCCCGACGAGACCTTCCCCGACGTGATCGCGGTCGGCGAGCGGCTGCGCGCGCTCGGCTGGGGCCAGAAGCCCGACACGGGCGCCGGTTTCGGCGACGTGCAGCCGCGCTACGTGTTCCAGGTCCCGCTGGCCGGCCGCACCGAGGAGCAGCTGCTCGCGGGCTTCAACCAGCTGTGGCGGCGCAACATCAAGAAGGCCGAGCGGGCCGGCGTCGAGGTCGTCCACGGCGGCTACGACGACCTGCCCGCGTTCCACGAGGTCTACGTCGAGACCGCGCAGCGCGACCGGTTCACGCCGCGCGGCCTGGCGTACTTCCAGCGGATGTGGCGCGCCATGGAGGCCGAGGACCCGCAGCGCCTCACGCTCTACCTCGCGCGGCACGAGGGCCGGGTGCTCGCGGCGACGACGCTCGTCCGCGTCGGCCGGCACGCGTGGTACTCCTACGGCGCCTCGTCGAACACCGGCCGCGACGTACGACCGTCCAACGCGATCCAGTGGGCGATGATCCGCGACTCGCTCGCGGCCGGCTGCGACGTCTACGACCTGCGCGGCATCAGCGACACCCTCGACCCCGAGGACCCGCTGTTCGGCCTCATCCAGTTCAAGCTCGGCACCGGTGGGCACGCCCAGGAGTACCTCGGCGAGTGGGACCTGCGGCTGCGCCCGATGCTCTCCCGCGCCGTCGACGCCTACCTGTCCCGCCACTGACCCCCAGCCCCCGAGCTACACCTCGAACCGCACCAGTTCAGGGCTCAACCGGCGCGGTTCGACGTGCAGCTCGGGTCCGGCCCTAGGTTGAGGGCATGACGTTCACGCTGCACGTCGACGCGGACCGGTGGCGCGCGCACACGCGGGCCACCCGTGACGCGGTACGCACCGCGATCAGCGCCGGGACCCACCAGCACGCGGACGGCGACCTCGTCCCCGTCGCGAAGGGCAACGGGTACGGCATCGGCAGCGCGCACCTCGTGCGCGAGGCGTCGCGGCTCGGCCTCACCCGGCTCGCGGTCGGCACGGTCTTCGAGGCCGCGGCGGCCGCCGACGCCTACGACGGCGACATCCTCGTGATGGCACCGTTCGAGCCGGCCGACGCGATCGCGGGCGACGCCTGGCGCGCAGCTCGAGAGCGGGCCCCACGCGGCGCGCATCGTGCGCACGGTGTCCGCGCCCGCGGCGTGGACGGCCCTGGTCGCCCGCGCCGACGAGCTCCCCGGCGCGCCTCGCCCCGCGGCCACCCGCACGGTCCGCGTCGTCCTCGAGGCCCTCACCAGCATGGGCCGCTTCGGGCTCACCGCCGAGGAGCTGCTCGGGATCCTCCAGGACGACGCCGGCCGCTGACGCCGTCGCGGACGGACGCATCCGCCTCGAGGGCCTCGCCCTGCACCTCCCCCTCGCCGAGCCGCACACCGACCACCGCACCGATCCCGGTGCGCGCTGGCACGACTCGGCCGTGGCCCCCGCGCCGCCCGCGGGCGCCACCGGGCGGGTCATCGAGGTGCACGCGTGGGGCCTCGGCTGGCTCGCCGCCGTCGCCGACCTCTCCGACCGGGTCCGCGCGGTCGCGTCCGACGACGCCGCCGCGGGGATGACCTCCGCGGCCGCCCTCTGGGTGAGCCACCTCGACGACCGCGAGCTCGCGACGGTACGCCGTGCCCTGCCCGAGATCGCGCTCTTCGCGCGCATCGGCACGCGGCTCTGGCTCGGCGACCGCGACGCCCTCCGCACCCGCGGCACCGTGCTCGCCGTCCACGGCGTCGACCGCGGCCAGGCCAGCGGGTACCGCCAGCGCCGCGCCGCGCGGTCCGGCGCCGTCCTCGTGATCGGCGGCGGTACGTCGCACGGCGTAGCCCTCGAGGCGCCGTCGCCCAACGCGTCCCTGCGCCAGCGCGCCGTCGCCGCCGGCACCGGTGTCCTCGACTCCGTGGGGCTGGCGCTCTCGCCGTTCCACGTCGCCGGACGGCAGCGCTGGTTCGCCGAGCCGCCGCACATGCAGGTGTCGCTGGTGCGCGTCCCGGACGGCGTGCCGCTGCCCGCCGTCGGCGAGGAGGTCGACGTCGACGTCCGCATGACCACGGTGCACCCGGACCGCGTCCTCGGCCTCGACTGACCCCCAAGGCCGCATGTCACTGCTCGTGTGGTTGTTTGCGGGGTCGGGAGGCAACCACAGCACCAGTGACGTGCGCCCCAGGGTGGGGACGCAGCGGATCGGGCGGGTCGACGCGTCCAGAGGGCAGTGGCGTCGCAGCGGGTGGTCCGAGGAGGTGCGCGGTGGGGGTGAGTGACCCGTCGTTCGACGCGTTCGTCGCTGCCCGGGGACCGGGGCTGATGCGGCACGCCTACGTCCTCACCGGTGACCGGCACCTCGCCGAGGACCTCGTGCAGGAGGTCCTCGGTGATTGCTTCCGGAGCGGCGGCGACCACAGCACCAGTGACACGGTCCGGCGGGTTGGGGACGGCGCGGACCGAGCCTGCCCGATTCGCGGGTTGGCTGGAACCGCGGGTCGGTCAGTCGGTGCGGGGTGCGGACGCGTGGCCGGCGAGGACGGCCTCGACGTCGCCGTACCGGTCGCGGTCGCGGCGGCCGAGGACCCAGCGGTCGGTCGCGCCGTCGAGCACGCCGCCCCCCGGGTCGTCGCGGTGCTCGGGGACGCCGTCGCTGCGCACCGGGTCCCGGTCGGGGCGGACGATGTCGCGCACGACCATGCCCGCGAGATACGCCGTCAGCACGAGGTGGACCACGATCGCCACGACGTACCAGCCCTCCGGCAGTCCCTTGTCGCTCGTGCCGTACTGCTGCAGGAAGTACCAGATCGCGACGAAGTAGACGATCTCGCCGGTCTGCCAGATGAGGAAGTCGCGCCAGCGCGGGCGGGCGAGGGCGGCGAGCGGGATCAGCCACAGGACGTACTGCGGCGAGTAGACCTTGTTGGTGAGGCAGAACGCCGCGACGACGAGGAAGGCCACCTGCGCGTAGCGCGGACGCCGGGCCGAGCGCACGATGAGCAGCGCGACGCCGACGCACAGCAGGACGCAGCAGGCCCATCGCGACGAGGTTGAGGTGCTCCGGCGGCACCGGGTGGCCGATCACCTGCAGCACGTACCAGGGCGAGCCCCAGTCGCCGCCGCGCGACGAGGAGAACGAGTAGAACTCCATCCACCCGTCGTGGTTCACGAGGTAGACCGGCAGGTTCACCACTGTCCACGCCGCCGCGGCCCACCCGGTGGTGACCCAGAAGGCCCGCATCCGCCCCGCCCGCAGGCAGAGCAGGAGCAGCGGACCGAGCAGCAGCACGGGGTAGAACTTCGCCGCCACGGCCAGCCCGAGGAGCACGCCCGACCACCCCAGCCGCGAGCGGGACCAGGCGAGCATCGAGCCCGCGGTGAGGGCTACGGCGAACAGGTCCCAGTTGATGACGGCGCAGAGGATGGCCCCCGGCGCGAGCGCGACGAGCGCGGCGTCCCACGGACGACGGCGCACGGTGAGCGCGGTGAGGACGACCGTCGCGAGGAAGCAGGCGAAGAGCAGGACGACGTTCCAGTCGTAGAACACCAGCGCCCGGGCCTGCGCGCTGCCGTCCCGGCCGGTGAGCCAGGACCCGACCTGCATGAAGAACCCGGTGAGCACGGGGTACTCGAGCGGCGGCCCCTGGCCCGGTCCGGTCTGCACGTAGGGCAGCCAGCCGTCGGCGAAGCCGCGCAGCTGGTAGAGGAACGGGATGTCGGAGTAGCACAGCCGGGTGTAGCGGGCATCGCCGCCGAACGCCTCCTCGTGGCACGGCAGCTTGGTGAGGTAGCCGAGCGTGTAGGCGAGCGTCGCGAGCAGGACGAGCGAACGCAGCGGGGTCCAGAACCCGACGAACCGACCGCGATGGGAGCCGGACGGGCCGCCGATCCGCTCGGTCGCGGAGGCGACCACGGGGTCGGCGTCGGCGGGATGGACGACGGCATCGGGCGCGGGCACGGGGGACATGCTGCCGTACCCGCCGCGGTATCCCGCGGAGCGCTCACCCGTCATGCCGGTGGGCTACGGCGATGCCGCGGTGGGCACGGCCGGCTTGGTGCCCGTGGCGGTGGCCGACGCGCTCGGCGGCGGTGACGACGGGGGCGGTGCCGGTGGCGTCGTCGCGGGGCTCGATGCCGGTGGCGTCACGCTGGGGCCGGTCGACGACGTCGTGGTCGGCGACGCCGTGCCGGTCGGCGACGTCGGGGTGCCGGGCGAGGGCGAGAGGGTCGACGACGCGCTCACCGTCGGCGTCGGCGTCGCGGTGGGCAGGTTCGCCGGCGTGACGAACTGCTCCACGGGCTGGCCCTTGAGCGCGCCCTTCATGAACGCCGTCCAGATGCGCGCCGGGAACGAGCCGCCGGTCACCGTGCGCAGCCCGCCCACGCCGGACATCGAGACGGGGTTTCCGTCCTTGCCGTCCTTGACGAGCATCACCGCGGTCGCGAGCTGCGGGGTGTAGCCGGCGAAGAGCGCGGACTTGTTGTCGTTGGTGGTGCCGGTCTTGCCGGCCGCGGGGCGGCCGAGGGCCCGGGCCGCCTTGCCCGTGCCGTCGGTGACCACCTTCTGCAGCGCGAAGTTCACCGTGTCGGCGACGTCGGAGGAGAAGGCCTGCTTCGGGGTCGGGTCGAGCACGAGGAGCACGCCACCGTTCGAGCCGCGCACCTCCTTGAGCACCGTCGGCTCGACCTGCTGCCCGCGGTCGGCGAACGTGGCGTAGGCCGCGGCCAGGTCGATCACGTGCGGCGAGGCGACGCCGAGCGTGACGTTGAGGACGACGGGCTGGAGCCCGGCCGCGTCGGCGGGGATGCCGGCCCGGACGGCGGCGTCGACGACCTTCGCCGGGCCGATCTGCGACGTGAGCGCGACGTACACGGAGTTGACCGACTGCTCGGTGCCGGTGAGCAGCGAGATCTGGCCGAGCGACTCGTTGGCGTAGTTGACGACCGGCTTGCCCTCGACGACCACGCCGTTGTTGCCGTTCCACATGGAGTCGAGGGTCACGCCCTGCTCCAGCGCGGCGGCCAGGGTGAACGGCTTGAACGTCGAGCCGGCCTGGCCGAGCGCCTGGGTGGCGTTGTTCACCTGGTTGGTGAGGAAGTCGGCGCCGCCGTACATCGCGACGACCTCACCGGTCCCCGGCTTCACCGCGGCCAGGCCGATGCGCAGGCCGTCGGTGCCCTTCGTCGGCCCCTGGTCCTGCACCGCCTGGACGGCGGCGTCCTGCGCGTTCAGGTCGAAGGTCGAGGTGACCCGCAGGCCGCCCCGGTTGATGTCGTCCTCGGTGAACCCGTGCTGCAGCAGCGCCTGCCGGACCGCGTCGAGCAGGTAGCCGTTCGTGCCGCCGAACTTGTTCGCCGGCTTGCGCGGGATGAACTTCGGGAACACGGCGGCGGCCCGCTGCGCCGGCGTGATCCAGCCCTCCTGCACCATGCCGTCGAGGACGTAGGCCCAGCGGCCCTTGAGCCGGTCCAGGTTGGTGTCCGGCGAGTAGCCGCCGGGCGAGCGGATGATCGCGGCGAGCGCGGCCGCCTGCCCGAGGTCGAGCTTGCCCACCGACCGGCCGTAGTACTGCGTCGCCGCCGAGGAGATGCCGTAGGCGCCGCGACCGAAGTAGATGGTGTTGAGGTAGTCGCCGAGGATCTGGTCCTTGGACACGCTGGTGTCGAGCTTGACCGCGAGGACCAGCTCCTGGATCTTGCGCGAGAACGTGCGCTCCTGGGAGAGGAACGCGTTCTTCGCGTACTGCTGCGTGATCGTCGACCCGCCCTGCAGGCTGCCGCCGGAGACGTTGTTCCAGATGGCGCGGCCGATGCCCGACGGCGAGAAGCCGCCCTCCTCGTAGAACCCCCGGTCCTCCGCCGCGAGGACGGCGTGCTGCATCGTGAGCGGCACCTGGTCGAGCGGGACGCTGACCCGGTTCGCGTCGCCGATCCGGCCGAGCTCGTGCCGGCCGTCGTTCCAGTAGACGATCGTCGTCTGCGCGGTCGCGACCTCGTTGGGCTCCGGTACGTCGGTCCGCGCGACGAGCAGCGCGAACGTCCCGACCACCGCGACGAGCCCGAGGACGGCCAGCGACAGCAGCTGGCGCCACGAGGGCAGCCAGTGCCGCACTCCGGTACGCCCGCGGCGCGGGTAGTCGATCCTCACAGGGTCATCCTCTGGCTGCTGGGGGCGCGTCCGGCGACGCCGGACCGGCTCGGGAGCACACCCGTCCACGAGTGCGACGTACGACGACGGTCGCAGGTTTCTGGCCCCGGGCCGAAATCGCGGACGTGTGGCGCGTGTCTCATGCCCCGCTGGTGCCTGCGGCAACCCCCGTCGCGGTGTGACGCCCGCCTCAGTCCAGCAGGTCCGGCGGGCGGTGCAGCGGCCGGCGCGGGACGCCGTCCCCGAGCACGTAGGACATCGTGAGGTGGTTCCAGCCGCAGCCGCCGCACACCTCGACGACGTAGACGCGGAACTGGCCGTGCTCGTAGGCCATCACCGGCAGCTCGGCCGAGGACTTCACCCGCCCCGAGTAGGGGCCGAGCTCGTCGCCGAACACGTACGTGACGTGGACGAGCTCGGTGGTGCGGCAGACCGGGCACGGCCGCTCGGTGGCCTCGCCGTGGTTGCGCGCCGCGCGCAGGAGGTAGGGGTCGGCGTCGCAGTGGTCGTCGCGGGCGAGCGCGTCGCCGCCGCGGATCCGCTCGAGCACGGCCCGCCGGGCCAGCCCGTGGTCGACGACGGCCCGCGGGCGGGCCGGGTCCGCGACCTCCTCCGCCGCGGGCAGCGGGGTGCGCGCCGGCTCGGCCGGTCGCGCCCCGCGGATGCGGGTCGCCCGGTGGCTCGAGTGCCGTGGTGTGGCCACGGATCGAGCCTACGGCGCACCGCGGGCGACGGACGCGGGTCGGGTTGCCAGCCGTGCCACCAGGCCCTACTGTCCCGCTATATCGCTTCGATACATCGAGCGACCACAGTCGGCGCGTCACGCCGAGCGGCCGGAGGGGGGTCCCGAGCATGTCACCGCGTCCCGGCAAGCGCAGCGGAGTCCTCGAGCTCGCCGTCCTCGGCCTGCTGCAGGAGAACCCGATGCACGGCTACGAGCTGCGCAAGCGGCTCTCCGGCGTCCTCGGCACGTTCCACGCCATCTCCTACGGCTCGCTCTACCCCTGCCTCAAGGACCTCGAGGCCCGGGGCCTGCTCGTCGAGGACGGCGAGGCGCACGGCGCGGCCACCGCACCGCTCTCGGGCCGGCGCGGCCGGATCGTCTACCGCCTCACGGCGGAGGGCAAGGAGCACTTCCAGGGCCTCATCGGCGAGGCCGGCCCGGACACGTGGGAGGACGAGCGCTTCGGCGTACGCCTCGCGTTCTTCGGCCGGACCGAGGCCTCGGTGCGCCTGCGCATCCTCGAGGGGCGCAGGTCGCGGCTCGAGGAGCGCCTCGACGCGCTGCGCTCGTCCCTGGCCCGCACGCGCGAGCGGCTCGACGGCTACACCCTCGAGCTCCAGCAGCACGGCCTCGAGAGCGTCGAGCGCGAGGTCCGCTGGCTCGACGAGCTCATCGCCAGCGAGCGCGAGCAGCCCGCGAGCACCCCCCAGAACTCCGCCGCCCCGTCGGGGCACGCGGCGACCACCACCACGTCCGGGGCCGGGAACCACCCGTCCGCCCACGGTGTTTGAGAGAGGAATCCCGATGGGTTCGGTTCGAGTAGCCATCGTCGGCGTCGGCAACTGCGCGTCGTCACTGGTCCAGGGCGTCGAGTACTACAAGGACGCCGACGCGACCGCCACGGTCCCCGGGCTGATGCACGTCCAGTTCGGCGAGTACCACATCCGCGACGTCGAGTTCGTCGCCGCGTTCGACGTCGACGCGAAGAAGGTCGGGCAGGACCTCGCCCACGCCATCCTCGCGAGCGAGAACAACACCATCAAGATCTGCGACGTGCCGCCGACCGGCGTCACCGTGCAGCGCGGCCACACCCTCGACGGCCTCGGCAAGTACTACCGCGAGATGATCACCGAGTCCGACGACCAGCCGGTCGACGTCGTCGCCGCGCTCCGCGACGCGCAGGTCGACGTCCTCGTCTGCTACCTGCCCGTGGGCTCGGAGCAGGCCGCGAAGTTCTACGCCCAGTGCGCCATCGACGCCAAGGTCGCGTTCGTCAACGCCCTGCCGGTCTTCATCGCGGGCACCCCCGAGTGGGCGCAGAAGTTCACCGACGCGGGCGTCCCCATCGTCGGCGACGACATCAAGTCGCAGATCGGCGCGACGATCACCCACCGGGTGCTCGCGAAGCTGTTCGAGGACCGCGGCGTCACCGTCGACCGGACCTACCAGCTCAACGTCGGCGGCAACATGGACTTCATGAACATGCTCGAGCGCGAGCGCCTGGAGTCGAAGAAGATCTCCAAGACCCAGTCGGTCACCTCGCAGCTCGTCAACGGCATCGAGTCGCGCAACGTGCACATCGGTCCGTCGGACTACGTCGCCTGGCTCGACGACCGCAAGTGGGCGTTCGTGCGGCTCGAGGGCCGCAACTTCGGCGACGTGCCGCTGTCGCTCGAGTACAAGCTCGAGGTGTGGGACTCCCCGAACAGCGCCGGCATCATCATCGACGCGCTGCGCGCGGCGAAGATCGCCAAGGACCGCGGCATCGGCGGCCCGATCCTCTCCGCGGCGTCGTACTTCATGAAGAGCCCGCCGGTGCAGTACTCCGACGACCAGGCGAAGGCCGCCGTCGAGGCGTTCATCGCGGGCGAGATCGAGCGCTGATCCGCCGGGGCGAGGGGCGCGCCGCGGCCGCGGCCCGGACTCACCTGCGCGGACCTGTGCCCGGCGGCCGTTAGCGGCCGCCACGGTGCGACGAGGGCCGGACCCACTTCGGGTCCGGCCCTCGCGCCGTTCGCGCGACGGGCCGCGCGGGGGCGCGCACCAGTGCTCGTGCGAAGGCTGCCCGGCGACGGGATACCGTCACCGCCGTGAGCGGCACCGGGGTCGGCCTGCGCGAGGTCCTCCGCGTCCGCGGCTTCCGGCTGCTCCTCGGCACCCGGCTCGTCCGGCCAGACCGGCGACGGCCTGCTCCAGGCCTCGCTCGCGACGTTCGTGCTGTTCTCGCCCGAGCGCCAACCGACCGCCGCGAAGGTCGCGGTCGCGTTCGCCGTGCTCCTGCTGCCGTACTCGCTCATCGGCCCGTTCGTCGGCGTGCTCCTCGACCGGTGGCGGCGGCGCGACGTCCTCGTCTACGCCAACCTCGTGCGCGGCCTGCTCGTCGTAGGACTCGCCGTCGTCGTCGCGACCGGGCACGACGACGCGCTGCTCGCGGTCTGGGTGCTCGTCGTCCTCGGCGTCAACCGCTTCATCCTCGCGGCCCTGTCCGCCGGCCTGCCGCACGTCGTCGCCGACCGCTACCTCGTCACCGGCAACGCCCTCGCGCCCACCGCGGGCACCATCGCGTCGGTCGTGGGAGGCGTCGCGGGGGTGGCGATCCGCCGCCTCGCCGGCGGCGGCGACCACGGCTCGGTCGTCGTGCTCGGCACCGCGATCCTGCTCTACCTGCTCGCGTCGGGCGTCGCGAGCCGCCTGGCCCGCCCGCAGCTGGGACCGGACGACTCGACCGTGCGCGAGACCTTCCGCGGGGTCGCCGTCGGGATGGTCGACGGGGTGCGCCACCTGGCCGAGCGCCGACCCGCGGCGCGCGCCATCGGCCTCGTCATGGTGCACCGGGTCATCTTCGGCATCGTCATCGCGATCACGGTCCTCCAGGTCCGCGGGGCGCTGCACCCGGCCAGCCCGGACGACGCGATCTACGCGTTGACCCTCGCGACCGGTGCCGCCGGGCTCGGCGCGTTCCTCGGGGCCGTGGTCACCCCGCGCACGTCGCGGCGGCTCGGGGCCGTGCGCTGGTCCGCGCTCGCCCTCGTGACCGGGGTCGCGATCGGCTCGGTGGGGCTGGCCGTAGCGAGCCTTCCGGGCCTGCTCGTCGAGGGGTTCTTCGTCGGCTTCGCCGGTCAGGCGGTGAAGGTCTGCTCGGACACGATCGTCCAGGAGGACGTGGACGACGACCGCCGCGGGCGGGTCTTCGCGCTCTACGACGTCGCCGTCAACGTCGCGATCGTCACCGGTCTCACCGCCGCCGCGTTCGCGGCGCCGCCCGACGGGAACGCCCCGCTGGCCGCCGCGTGGATGGTCGCGCTCGCCGTCGTGGGGGCGTGGTGGGCGCTCACCGCCGAGCGCCGCGACCCCGCTGCGGGCTATGCCGTCGACCCGACAGCCGTCTCATCTGCCGACGATCTCCCCTAGTGTCGACGCTGTCGACCTGCGTGGGGGAGGGAGCACCATGGCCAGCGAGGACGTCTCAGCGCTCAAGGCCCGGATCGCCGAGCTCGAGGAGCAGAAGGCGGCCAGGCGCCGCTTCGACGGACGAGGGCTCACCGCGTGGGTGCTCCTCGTCGTCAGCGCGATCCTGTTCCCCCTCGCGCTGACGGCGTACTGGGGACAGCGCACGCTCACCGACACCGAGCGGTACGTCGCGACCGTCGCCCCGCTCGCGCAGGACCCGACCATCAAGGAGGCGGTCGGCGCGAAGGTCACCGAGGTCCTCGTGACCCAGCTCGACGCGCAGACCCGGGTGAGCGACCTGCTCCAGGACTACCCGCGGCTGCAGCCGCTGTCCGGCCCGATCGCGTCCGGCGTCAACAGCCTCATCGGCGAGCAGGTCACGAAGCTCCTGGACAGCGACCAGTTCGACCAGCTCTGGATCACGCTCAACACCCAGCTGCAGAAGGCGCTGGTCGCGGCGCTGTCCGGCGAGCCGTCGGGCGCGGTGACGATCCAGGGCGACCAGGTGGTGCTCGACACCGGCGACCTCATCGAGGCGGCGAAGCAGCGCCTCGTCGACCGCGGGCTCTCCTTCGCGGCCAACATCCCCGTGCCCGCGGCCGCCGACCGCCAGGTCGTGCTGCTGACCTCGCCGCAGCTCGAGCAGGCGCGCACGGCGTACGCCCTGGCCCAGCCCCTCGCGCAGTGGCTGATCTACGCCGTGCTGCTGCTGTTCGTGGTCGCGATCCTCGTCTCGCGGCGTCGTGCCCGGATGACCATGGCGGTCGGCATCGCGATCATCGTCGGCGCCGTCGTGGTACGGCTCGCGATGGCCTACGGCGCGAACCAGGTCGACCTCACGCTGTCGGGCACCTCGTTCGCCGTCGCCCAGGAGGCGTTCTTCACCATCCTCACCGTGTTCCTGCTCAACGCCGTCCGCGCCGCCTTCGCGCTCGGGCTCGTGCTCGCGGTCGTCGGCTGGTTCCTCTCGGGCACCGCGTCGGCGCAGTCCGCCCGGCGCCTGTTCGGCGGCGCCGTGTCCGGGGCCGGCGCGCGGGCGTCCGGCACCGCGCTGGCCCCGGTCGGCGCCTGGTTCGCCCGCACCCGCGTCTTCTGGCGGTTCCTCGTCGTCGCCGTGGCCGCGCTCGTCCTGCTCACCGCGAGCCCGCTCACCGGGTCGCTGATCCTGTGGACCGCCGTGATCGCCGTGCTCGCCCTCGTGCTGGTCGAGCTGCTGGCCGCCGCGGGCGCCGGGGACGAGGCCGTCGACGGTCCTCCGGCCCCCGAGGTCGAGACCGCGCCGCCGGTCGCGGACGCCGAACCCGTCGACGTCACCCCCGGCCCCTCCGACGACTCCGCGACCTGACCCGAGGTAGTCACTGAAGGTGGCCCTGGTTGCCTAGAAGGGGACAACCGCCGCCCCCATCGGGCGCCGACCCTGCTGCGCGTCCGCTCCGTACCATCGGCGCATGAGCATCAACAGGGTCGAGCCCGCGGACCGGTCGTGGACCGCCACCAAGGTCGTGGCCGTCGTCCTCGCGATCGTCACCGGCGGCTACCTGCTGCCCTGGGCCATCGCCGCAGTGCGCGACGTACCGCACTGGTCGGTGTTCTGGGTCAACCTGCTGACCGGCTGGACCGTCGTGGGCTGGATCGTCGCGCTCGTGCTGGCGCTGCGCGCCCAGCGGTTCGTGCTGCGCGGCTGACGCGGGGGCGGGGCTCAGGGCCGGGCCGGCACCGTCGCGGATCGCGACGAGGGGGACGGGTGCCGCGTGGATGAGGGCGGCGGATGCTGCTCTCTTGGCAACCAGGGCCACCTTCAGTGACTACGGCGTGGGCGCGCTCGGACCACCAGGCTCGGAGGGCCGACTCGGCGTCGTCCTCGGTCATGGGACCGCGGTCGAGGCGGAGCTCGAGCAGGAACGAGTACGCCGCGCCCACGTCGCGGCCTGGCGGGATGCCGAGGATCTCCATGATCCGGTTGCCGTCGAGAGCGGGCCGGATGGCCGCGAGCTCCTCCTCCTCGGACAGCCGCGCGATCCGCTCCTCGAGCTCGTCGTAGGTGCGCGCCAGCCGCTCGGCCTTGCGCCGGTTGCGCGTCGTCGAGTCGGCCCGGGTCAGCTTGTGCAGGCGCGCCAGCAGCGGACCGGCGTCGCGGACGTACCGGCGCACCGCGCTGTCGGTCCACTCGCCGTCGCCGTAGCCGTGGAACCGCAGGTGGAGCTCGACGAGCCGGGACACCTCGTCGACGGTCTCGTTCGAGAAGCGCAGCGCCTGCATCCGCTTACGGGTCAGTCGCGCGCCGACGACCTCGTGGTGGTGGAACGACACCCGGCCGTCGCCCTCGAACCGGCGGGTGCGCGGCTTGCCGACGTCGTGCATCAGGGCGGCGAACCGCAGCACGAAGTCGGGGCCGGTCACCGGCTGGTGCGTGGACTCGAGGGCGATGGCCTGCTCGAGCACGATGAGGGTGTGCTCGTAGACGTCCTTGTGCCGGTGGTGCTCGTCGATCTCCAGCGCCAGCGCGGGGAGCTCGGGCAGCACGAGCTGGGCGAGACCGGTCTCCACGAGCAGCGCGAGCCCGGCGCGGGGGTGGTCGCCGAGGACGAGCTTCTCGAGCTCGTCGCGGACCCGCTCGGCCGACACGATGGCGAGCCGCCCGCACATGGCCGTCATCGCCGTGACGACCTCGGGTGCGACCGCGAACCCGAGCGTCGACGCGAACCGCGCGGCGCGCATCATCCGGAGCGGGTCGTCGCTGAACGACTGCTCGGGCGTGCCCGGTGTGCGCAGGATCCCGGCCCGCAGGTCCGCGACGCCGTCGTGCAGGTCCACGAACTCGAGCGACGGGAGCCGTACGGCCAGGGCGTTCACGCTGAAGTCGCGGCGGGCCAGGTCGTCGGCGAGCGACGCGCCGTAGCTGACCTCGGGCTTGCGCGAGTCTCGGTCGTAGGCCTCGGCGCGGTACGTCGTGATCTCGAGCTTGTGGTCGCCCTTGCGGACGCCGACCGTGCCGAACGCGATGCCCACCTCCCACACGGCGTCGGCCCAGCCGCGCACGAGCTCGAGGACCTGCTCGGGACGGGCGTCGGTGGTGAGGTCGAGGTCGTCGACGGGCCGGCCCAGCAGCGCGTCGCGCACCGGTCCCCCGACCAGCGCGAGCTCGTGGCCGGCCGCGGCGAAGCGCCGGCCGAGGTCGAGGGCGACCGTCGCGTGGGCGGTCAGGACCGCGAGACCGGGTCCCACGAGGTCGGTGCCGGCGGGCCCGGTGGCGTCGGGGACGGCGTCCTGCGCGGGGCGATCGGTGGGCACGTCGCGACAGCCTAGGCGTCGCGGGGCGCGGCTATCCTCACGGTATGTCCGGCTCCCCCCGTCCCGCTCCGCCCGCGGGCGGACGGCCGGAGCCGCGCACCCCCGCGCCGCGCCTCGCCCGGGTCGACGAGACCAGCGCCGGCGGCCTCGTCCTGGACCGCAGCGGCGGGGTCCCCCGCGCCGCGCTCATCGCCCGGCACGACCGGCGCGGGCGCCTCGTCTGGTCGCTGCCCAAGGGGCACGTCGAGGCGGGCGAGACCCCCGCGGACGCCGCGGTACGCGAGGTGGAGGAGGAGACCGGGATCCGCGGCACGGTGCTCGCCCCGCTGGGCACGATCGACTTCTGGTTCGTCGCGGACCAGCGCCGCGTGCACAAGACCGTGCACCACTTCCTGCTCGAGGCCCGGAGCGGCGAGCTCTCCGACGCCGACGTCGAGGTCGTCGAGGTGGCCTGGTTCCCGCTTCCCGACCTCCCGGCGGTCCTCGCGTACGCCGACGAGCGCCGTCTCCTCGAGCGCGTCGACGACCTGCTCGCACGCCCGGGCGAGGACCACGCCGACTCCGGCCCCGACGGATGACCCGGGGCCGTGCAGCGCGCCTCGTGGCGGCGGCGGCAGTGCTCGTCTCGGTCGGTGCCGGCGTCGGCACCGCCCCCGGCGCGGGCGCCGCACCCCGCACCGCGGTCGGTTCGGCCGTGCAGACCCCGGGCGTCCTGCCCGTCACGCTCACGTCGATGACGCCGGCGGTCCCCACGCCCGCGGACACCCTCGTCCTCACCGGCACCGTGACGAACACCGCGCCGACGACGGCGCGCCAGGTCGTCGTCCGGCTCCGCCTGTCGCCGACCCCCGTGCGGAACCGCTCCGAGATCACCGACATCCTCGCCGGCACCGCCGGCCGGACCGGCGTGGCCGTCGACGGCACCCGCACGGCGGTGGCCGACGCGCTGGCCCCCGGAGCCCGCGCCGACTTCCGGATCACCGTGCCGGTGGCCGCGCTGCGGCTGCCGGCCGCCACCGCCGAGGTGGTCGTCCTCGGCGTCGAGTCGCTCGCCGACGTCGACAACGACGGGCAGGGCACGATCCAGACCGGGCTCACCCGCGCGTTCCTCCCCTGGTTCCCGGTGGCCGGACAGGTCAGCCCGACGCCGGTCGTATGGCTGTTCCCGCTCACGACGGCTCCCTCGCGCGTCGGCGACGGCGTGTTCCTCGACGACCACCTGGCCACGGAGGTGTCGGCCACCGGCCGGCTGACCCGTCTGCTCGACGCCGCCGCGCGGGCGCCGGGCGCGGTGAGCTGGGTGGTCGACCCGGCCCTGCTGAAGTCGCTGGCGGACATGGCCGACGGCTACGTCGTACGGCGGCCCGACGGGACCACGACACCCGGCACGGGCGCGGCAGTCGCGGGCGCCTGGCTGGCCCGGTTGCGGGCGCTCACCGCGTCCGCGGAGGTCACGGCGTCGGCGTACGCCGACCCGGACGTCGTGGCGCTGCACCGCGCAGGGCTCGACGTCGACATCGCGCTCGCATCCAACACCGCGCTCGACCTGCCGCAGCAGCTGCTCGGCGTACCCGTCGACCACGGCCTCGCCTGGCCCGCCGGTGGGATCACGGACGACGGCACCCTCGACGTCCTGCGAGCCTCGGGCTCCCGGGTGGTCGTGCTGTCGGCCGCCACCCTCCCGCCCGCGCCGCCCGTCACCTACACCCCGAGCGGCTCGGTCGACCTCGCGACGGGCGGGTCGCCGCTGCGCGCCGCCGTGTCCGACCCCATCGTCTCCCGGCTCGTCGCCGCGCCGACCCGCGCCGTCGCGGACCCGGCCACGGCCAACCCGGTCGTACGTCGGCAGACCGCCCTCGCCGAGATCGCCATGACCACCCTCGAGCTGCCCGGGACGCCGCGCACGATGGTGATCGCCCCGGACACCCGGTGGTCGGCGTACTCGAGCAGCACCGGCGACCTCGTCGCGGCCGTGGCCGGCTCGCCGTTCGCCGTCCCCTCCCGGCTCGGCGCGCTCGTCGCCGCCCCGCCCAGCGACGTCCCGCGCGCCCGGACCGACTATCCCCCGGTCGCGCGCGCCGCCGAGCTGCGCCCGGCCTACCTCGCGGGCGTCGCCGCCGGTCGCCGTGACCTCGCGGGGCTGCGCTCGGTCGCGCCGGACACGTCCTCGACCAGCTCCGACCAGCTCGAGGCGGGCCTCACCCGCGCCGAGTCCTCGGCCTGGCGCACCGACCCCTCGGCCGGTCGCCGGCTCCTGGCCGCGGTGCGGGGCGCGATCGACCAGCAGGTGGCGCGGGTGCACGTGCTGTCCCGGGCACCCGTCACGCTGCCGGGGGACTCCGGCGTCATCCCCGTGACGGTCGCCAACGACCTGGACCGGCCGGCCCGTGTCGGCCTGCGGCTGCAGGGCACGCCGGTGACCCGGTTCGTCGCCGCCGACGTGGCGCCGGTGACCATCGCACCCGGGCAGAAGCGCACGCTCGAGGTACGGACCCGGGTGATCGGGACCGGGCCCGTCACGGTCGACATCACCCTGCTCACCCCGGACGGCCAGGTGTTCGGCGAGCCGACCCGCACCGAGGTGCGCTCGGCCGCCTACGCTCGCGCGGCGCAGTGGGTGGTCGGTGGGCTCTTCGCCGTCCTCGTGGTGCTGCTGGGCATCAACTTCGTCCGACGTCGGCGCGGCGTCCCCGCGGCGGCCACCGGCGGCGGGGAGACGGAGGACGACCGTGGCTGACCCCACGCCCGAGGGCACCGACGAGCTGGCCGACGACCTGGCCGAGGAGCTCGCCGGCGACGTCGTGAGCGACCCCTCGTCGTCCGCCTCCACCGGGACCTCGCCGTCCCAGGGCACCGCGAGCGCGAGCGTCATGCGCTCGAGCCTGGTGATGAGCGCGGGCACCGTGGCGTCCCGCTTCGGCGGGGTGCTCCGCGGCGTGGCCCTGGCCGCGGCGCTCGGCGCCGGCACGGTCGCCGACATGTTCACGCTGGGCAACACCCTGCCCAACGTCGTCTACATCCTCGTCATCGGCGGCGCGCTCAACGCCGTCTTCATCCCAGAGCTCGTCCGCCACATGAAGGACGACCCGGACGGCGGCGACGGCTACGCGCACCGGCTCATCACCCTCGTGGGGACGATCCTGCTCGGCGTCTCGATCCTCGCCGTCGTCCTCGCCCCGTGGATCGTCCGGATCTACGCGACCCCGCAGTACACGCAGCAGCAGCTCGACCTGGCGACCTCGTTCGCCCGCTTCTGCCTGCCGCAGATCTTCTTCTACGGCGTCTACACGATGCTGTCGCAGGTGCTCAACGCCCGCGGGCGGTTCGGGGCGCCGATGTTCGCGCCCATCGCCAACAACATCGTGGCCATCGCGACGTTCGTGCTGTTCATCGTCGTCGCCGGTCCCGAGGCGGGCGCGGACGGTGTCCTGGAGCCGTGGCAGGTCACCCTTCTCGGCGTCGGCACGACCCTCGGCGTGGCCGTCCAGGCCCTCGTCCTCGTACCCGTCCTGCGCCGGGCCCACTACGTGTGGCGCCCGCACTTCGCCTGGCGCGGCGCGGGGCTCGGCACGGCCGGCGGCCTCGCGTTCTGGACGATCGGCCTCGTCCTGGTCAACCAGGTGGCGTACGCCGTCATCGTGCGGCTCGCCACCGGCGTGAACGCCGTGTCGGAGCAGCAGGGCGCGACGGCGGCGGGCCTCACGGCGTACACCAACGCGCACCTCATGTTCGTCCTGCCGCACTCGGTGATCACCGTGTCGATCGTGGCCGCGCTGCTGCCCCGGATGAGCCGGGCCGCTCACGACAGCCGGTGGGGCGACCTCGCGGGGGACGTCGCGAGCGGCATGCGCTCGGCGTCGGCGCTGATCGTCCCGGCGGCGGTCGCGCTCGTCGTCCTCGGCACCCAGGCGGGCGTCCTCCTCTTCAACTACGGCCAGACGTCCACCGAGTCCGCGCAGGTCACCGGCGCCCTGGCCTCGGTGTTCGCGCTGGGCCTGCTGCCGTTCACGCTGTACTACGTCATCCTGCGCGGCTGGTACGCGCTCGAGCTCACCCGGACCGCGTTCTGGGTCAACGTCGTGCTCAACGCGCTCAACCTGGTCATCGCCGTCCCGCTCTACTCCGCCGTCTCGGCGCGGCAGGCGGGTCCCGCGGCGCTGGCCGCCCTCGCCGGCGGGTACGTGGCGTCCTATTGGCTCACGGTGATCCTGGCCTGGCGCGTGCTGTCCCGGCGGATCGGCGGGCTCGAGACCGCTCGCACGGTCCGGGCTCTGGTCCGGATGCTCCTTGCCGGCCTGGGCACGTTCGCCGTGATGGCCGGTGCCCAGCACCTCCTCGGCGAGCACCTGACCCTCGGGCACAAGCTCGCGGCCCTCCTGGACATCGCGCTCGTCGGCTCCCTGGGCCTCGCGACCTACCTCCTGCTCGCCCGCGCCATGCGCATCACGGAGGTCACCGAGGTCCTCGGCGTGCTCCGGCGCCGGCTCCCGACCGGTCGCTGACGCCTCGACGCTGCTCCACTCGGGCGACCTGCGCGCCCTGGGGGCGACGGCTCGGCTCAAGAGAGGCTCTCGCCGGGCCGACAGGCACACAGTGGCACCTCTCCGGGACTCGGCGGTCCGGGCCGCCCCCGCACGCGGCTGGCGGTCCGACGCGGGCGTGCTCGTCCTCGGGACGCTGACCAGGCTCCTGCTCTTCCTCGCGGTCACCGCCACCCTCGGGTACGACGGCCTCTCGATGCTGGCCACCCGGGTTGCCGTGGACGACGACGCCCAGGCGGCGGCCGCCGCGGGGCACGACGTCCTCGCGAACCGCGGCACCCCGCAGATGGCCTACGCCGCGGTGCTCAAGTACGCGCAGGACCACGGCGACGAGCTCGTGCCCGGCGGCTTCACGATCGGCACCCGCGACGCGGTCACCGTCGTCCTGCAGCGCGAGGCGCACACGATCGTGAGCTCCCACGTGCCCCGCCTGCAGAACTACGTCGTCGCGACGTCGACCGCCACCGCCCGCAACCCGCTGAGCTGATGGCGGCGACCCGGGCCATGACCAGGCGGTTCTCCGGCCTGGTGGCGACCGCGGCCGCGGCGGGCCTGGTGCTCGCCGCGCTGCTCCCCGCCGCACCCGCGGCCGCCGGCCCGGACCTCGACAAGGCGCGGGCGCAGGCCGCGGCGCTGCGGATCGAGGTGGACCGGCTCCAGGCCGAGGCCGAGGCCGCGGCCGAGGACTACGGTGCGGCCAACGACGCGCTCGACGATGTCGTCACCCGGCTCGTCCTGGCCTCCCAGAACGTCGACGACACCCAGAGCGCGGTGGCCGCGGCGTCCGCCCGAACCGACGCCGCGGCCGCCCAGCTCTACATGAGCGGCGGCCCCGGCGCGATCTACGGCAGCGTCCTCGACGGCCAGGACATCTCCGACGTCCTCGACCGCATCGCGTCGGTCGACGCCGTCCTGCGCGGCCAGGTCATCTCGATCGACGCGGCGCGCGCCACGGCTGCGCACGCACAGCTGACCGCCGCCGACCTGGCCCTGCTCACCGCGCAGCGCCGCGCCCTCGAGGACAAGCGGGTGGCCGCGGCCGAGCGGGCCGCCACCCTGCAGGCAGAGGCGACCGCCGCGCTCGCCGGTGCCGACGCCCTGGTCCGCCAGCTCGTCGACCAGGAGCGCGCCGCGGCCCAGGCGGCCGCCGAGGCTTCCGCGGCGGCGGCGCTCGCCGGCCAGCTCCCGTGGACCACGAACCCCGTCCCCGCCGACTCCTACGCCGCCGTCGACCGGGCCATCGCCGAGGCCACCGCGGACCCGGCGACGCCGTGGGCCGTGGGGGCGCTCACCGACGCGCGCCGCTGGCTCGGCACGCCGTACTCGGCCGGCGGCGGCGGGCGAAACGGCCCCTCCACCGGCTGGTGCTCGAACGCGGCTCCCGACAACGGCCGGCTGGCCGACGGCTCCTGCGCCGCCCAGAGCACCCTGGGCTTCGACTGCTCGAGCCTCATGCTCCGCGTCTTCAGCGCCGCCGGCCGCGACCTCCCGCGCACGTCGCGCGAGCAGTGGAAGATCGGCGTCCACGTGGCCCTGTCCGACCTGCGCCCGGGGGACCTCCTGTTCTGGGCGTACGACACGGGCAACCCGGCGTCGATCCACCACGTGGCGCTCTACCTCGGCCACGGGCTCATGATCCACGCGCCGCACACGGGCGACCAGGTCCGCGTGGCCTCGGTCTACCTCGACGGCCTCATCGGCGCCGTCCGGCCGGTGTGACCCGGTCGCGCCACCGAGCCGGTCGGCCACGCGGCGCACGGGCGGCGGACCGGGTCCTGGGACCGATCGGCGCGGCTTCGACCTAGCCTGTATCCGTGACCGGCCGGACGACGACACGCGAGGGCACCACGCCCGCGCCCGACGACGTCGTCCTGGGCCGCTACCGCCTGGTGGACAAGCTCGCCGACACGGTGGGCACGGCCCTGTGGCGGGGCTACGACGAGCGCCTGCAACGTACGGTCAGCGTCCGGTTCACCCCGCTCGACCACCCGCTGGCCGCCGCCCTGCACGAGGCCGCGCTGCGCGTCTCCCACGTGACCGACCGGCGCACCGTGCACGTGCTCGACGCCGTGGCCGACACCTCGTCCGGCCGCCTCGTCGTCGTCACCGAGTGGGTGACCGGCACGTCCTTCGCCGCGCAGCTCGCCGGACGCCGGGGGGAGCCGCTGCCGCCACGGGCGGCCGCCACGATGGCCCTCGAGGTGGCCCGGGCGCTGGAGGCGGCGGAGCGCGAGGGGGTCACCCACGGCCACCTGCGCCCGGAGCTCGTGATGGTGACCGACACCGGGGACGTCCGGGTGCGCGGTCTCGGCGTGGAGCAGGTGATGCACGGCGTCGAGCCGGGAGGGGACGCCGCGCTCGCCGACGTCCACGCGGTGGGGGCGATCCTCTACGCCGGCCTCACCGGGCGCTGGCCGGGAGCCACTGCGGTCGACGGCATCCCCGGCGTCCCGCCGCTGCGCGGCGGCCTCACGCCGTGGCCGAGCCGCGTCGTGGCCGACGTCCCCCGCGACCTGGACGAGATCGCCGCGCGGGCCCTGCGGACCACCGACCCGCCCCGCCCCGGAGGTCACTACGCCGCGCTCGGCGAGGTCGTCTCGGCCCTCTCGGCCGTCCTCGCCGTCCCCGGGACGGCGCCGGTCACCCCGCCGGGGCGCGCGCGCCTGCGGATCGCGAGCGTCCTGGTCGCCGTGGGGTGCGCCGCCGGTCTCGCCTACCTCGGCCTGCAGATGGTGCTCGGGCTCGGCGGCACGCCGCTCACCGTCCCGCGGACCGTCGTCGCACCCACCGCGACGCAGGCCCCCAGCGTCGCCGCTCCGACCTCCGCCGGCGACCAGGTGCTCCCCCTCGTCTCGGTCTCCGACTTCGACCCGTTCGGCAGCAGCAAGCAGGAGAACCCGAGGCTCGTCCCGCTCGCCGTCGACGCCGACCCGTCCACCGCGTGGCTGACCGTGCACTACAAGGCGGCCGACATGTCGGGCAAGCCGGGTGTCGGCCTGCTCGTCGACCTCGGGGCGCCCCGCCCGGTCTCGGCCGTCTCGCTCCGCCTCGTGGGCAACGGCACCGACCTCTCGCTGCTCGCCACCGACGATCCGACGGCGGCCGTCGACACGTTCACCTCGATGGCCCAGGTCACCGGCGCGGGCCAGGAGCTCACCCTGCGGGTGCCGAGGCCGGTCACCACCCGCTACGTCGTCGTCTGGCTCACCTCGCTGCCCTCGGCCGACGGCAGCTACCAGGGCGGGATCGCCGACCTGCACGTCCTGGGCTGAGCGGGCGGTCGTCGTCGCGGCGTCCACGGCGTCGGCGACCCGGCGCCGTAGGCTGATCGACGCGATGAGCAGCGACGACAGCCGTACGCCGACCGGCGACGCCGTGCCCGACGGTCCGGCGCTGGACTCCGCGCTGCTCGCCGCCCACGTGGCCGGCGACCCCGACGCGTTCGGCACGATCGTGGCCCGGCACCGCGACCGCCTGTGGGCCGTCGCACTGCGCACGACCGGGGACCCGGAGGACGCCTCCGACGCGCTGCAGGACGCCCTGGTCTCGGCGTACCGCAACGCCGGCTCGTTCCGCGGCGAGGCCGCGGTGACGACCTGGCTGCACCGGGTGGTCGTCAACGCCTGCCTCGACCGGATGCGGAGACGCCGGGCCCGGCCGACCGTGCCGCTGCCCGAGGAGGACGGCGAATCGGGTCGCCGCGGGATCGCCGACCCGCGCGACGACCTGGACCGGCTCGAGCTGCGGATGGAGATCGACCGCGCGCTGCGCGCGCTGCCGGACGACCAGCGCTCGGCGATCGTGCTCGTCGACGTCGAGGGCCTGTCGGTCGCCGAGACGGCCGGGATCCTCGGCATCCCCGAGGGCACCGTCAAGAGCCGGTGCTCGCGCGGCCGGGCCCGGCTGGCGGTCGCGCTCGCCGGTCTGCGGAACCCCGACGCCCCGGGGGACGTCCCATCTCTGCCACGGCCGGACGACCCCGCACCCACCACGAGCACCGGCCACGACGCGACCCGGGAGGTGACCCCATGACCGACACGACGCCTGGCGGGTTCGCCGACACCCCCGGGCCCGACGCCACGGCGGAGCAGGACGCCGACGTCCGCGCCCTGCTGTCCTTCCTGCGCCACGAGCCGCTCGAGTTGCCCGCCGACGTCCGGGCCCGGCTCGAGGCCGTCCTCGCCGAGGAGCGCCGGACCGGCTCGGTGCCGCGACCGACCCGGCGACGGCCCTCGCCGACGCCTCGTCCGGGCGGGCCGCCACCACGGCGCCCGTGACGGTGCTCCCCACTGGTGCGTCACGTCGCAGCCCCTCGACGCTGGCCTTCCGCATCGTGGGCGGCCTCGCCGCGGCCGCGCTCGTCGTGCTCGGCGGCGTCGCCGTGCTCAACGGACCACTGGCGGTGGTTCGTCGACCTCGGGCAGCGCCGAGAGCGCCGCGTCATCGGCCGCGTCGCGGCCGGCACGCGGGTCACCGCCAGCGGGACCAGCTACGCGCAGGCGTCCCTCGCCGTGCAGGCCAGGTCGCTGGCCACCGCCGCCCGCTCCGCCGACACCAAGGGGGAGCCGGCCACCGGCCTCTCCGTCGCCCCCAGCCCGAAGTCCGGGTCCGTGGGCGGGACCACGTTCGCCGCCGCGCTCACCCCGGACGCGGCGACCCTGTGCGTACGTGTCCTCACGGACGGTGACGGAACGACGGCGCTCGCGGTCGACTCCGGCAGCTACGCCGGGCACCCCGCCATCGTCGTGGTCGTCCCGACGCAGGGCGACCCGGCCAGCCTCGACGTCTTCGTGGTCAAGCCCGGCTGTGGGACGGGGTCGGCCGACATCCTCGAGTTCCAGCGCATCCCGGCTTCCTGACACCGGTTCGGAATGCCGCCCCGCCTAGGATCGTTGACGGCAGCAGCACGCACCACCGGGACGAGTCCCGCCGTCGAGAGGCCAGTCGTGAGCGACGTCCGCAACGTGATCATCATCGGATCCGGCCCGGCCGGGTACACCGCGGCCATCTACGCCGCGCGCGCGCAGCTCGCTCCGCTGGTGTTCGAGGGTGCCGTGACCGCCGGTGGCGCGCTGATGAACACCACCGAGGTGGAGAACTTCCCCGGGTTCACCGACGCGGTCATGGGACCGGACCTCATGCAGAGCATGCGCGAGCAGGCCGAGCGCTTCGGTGCCGAGCTCGTGACCGACGACGTGACCGCCGTCGACCTCACCGGCCCGGTCAAGGTCGTCACCGACGGTGAGGGCCGTACGCACCGGGCGCACGCGGTGATCCTGGCGATGGGCTCGGGCTACCGCGAGCTCGGCGTCGAGGGGGAGAAGCGCCTCTCCGGGCACGGCGTCTCGTGGTGCGCGACCTGCGACGGCTTCTTCTTCCGCAACCAGCACATCGCCGTGGTCGGCGGCGGGGACTCGGCCGTCGAGGAGGCCACCTTCCTCACCCGGTTCGCGGACAGCGTCACGCTGGTCCACCGCCGGGACAGCCTGCGGGCCAGCAAGATCATGGCCGAGCGGGCGTTCGCCAACGAGAAGATCCGCTTCGCCTGGAACTCCGAGGTGGCCGAGGTCGTCGGCGACGGCAAGCTCTCCGGCGTCGTGCTCCGCGACACCGTCACCGGCGAGACGCGCACCGAGGACGTCACCGGCCTGTTCGTCGCCATCGGCCACGATCCCCGCTCCGAGCTCGTCCGCGGGCAGGTCGACCTCGACGAGGAGGGCTACGTCCTCGTCGAGGGCCGCAGCACGCGGACGAACCTGGCCGGCGTGTTCGCCTGCGGCGACCTCGTCGACCACACCTACCGCCAGGCGGTCACGGCGGCCGGCTCGGGCTGCGCCGCCGCGCTCGACGCCGAGAAGTTCCTCGCGTCGTTAGAGGCCGCCGAGAGCACCCACGACGCGCTCCAGGTCCTGGCCTGAGCGCGGGCACGGTCCCCGGCGCCCCACCGCGACGCGCGGGAGTCGATCGATGTCGGTCCCACCCCGTACGGTGGTCCGACCGGCCCTGGTAGTCCGTCCGCACGACCGTCCTGGAAGGAGCGCCGCATGGGCGCTGTCAAGATCGTGACCGACGCGACGTTCACCGACGACGTCCTCATGTCCGAGAAGCCCGTCCTGGTCGACTTCTGGGCCGAGTGGTGCGGGCCGTGCAAGATGATCTCCCCCGTGCTCGAGGAGATCGCCGGCACGCAGGACAAGCTGAACATCGTCAAGCTCAACGTCGACGAGAACCCGGTCACCGGCGCGAACGAGCGGATCATGTCGCTGCCGACCATGAACGTCTACCGCGGCGGCCGGGTGGTCAAGCAGATCATCGGTGCGCGCCCCAAGGCCGCGATCCTGGCCGACCTCGCCGAGTTCCTGTAGCTCCATGCCCCAGTCCGCCATCCGGCGGGGCGACACGGGGCCGGCGGTCGCGGAGATCCGCGACCGGCTCGGCCGGCTCGGGCTCCTCGCGCACGAGGGGCCGCACCACGAGCAGCGCGTCGACGCCCCCACAGACTGCTTCGACGACTCCGTCGACCGTGCGGTCCGTGCGTTCCAGCAGGAGCGCGGGCTCACCGTCGACGGAGTGGTCGGCGAGCAGACGTTCCGGCGGCTGGAGGAGGCGCGCTGGGCGCTCGGCGACCGCGTGCTGTCCTACAGCCCCGGGCACCTCGTGAGCGGTGACGACGTCCTCGCCCTCCAGCAGCGGCTGTCCGGGCTCGGCTTCGACCTCGGGCGCGTCGACGGCGTCTTCGGCGTGCGCACCGACACGGCGCTGCGCGAGTTCCAGCGCAGCGTCGGCGTCGACGCCGACGGCACCTGCGGTCCCAGCACCTTCCGCGCGATGGCCCGCCTCGCCCGCACGATGAGCGGCGGCGGCACGGCCGCCACGCTGCGCGAGCTGCACGCGCTCGAGTCGCTGCGCAGCGGGGTCGCGGACAAGGTCGTGGTGATCGACCCGGGTCACGGTGGGCCCGATCACGGTCTCGCCCACGGCCCGCTCACCGAGGCCGTCGTCGCCGGCGACCTCGCCGCGCGCGTCGAGGGCCGCCTCGCCGCGATCGGCGTGCAGGTGCTGCTCACCCGCTCCCCCGACTCGGCCGCGCCAACGGCCACGGCCGAGTCCGAGCGCGCCGCGTTCGCCAACGCCACCGCCGCCGACCTCGTGCTGTCGCTGCACGTCGACTCCGTCGACTCCCCCACGCCGGCCGGCTGCGCGACCTTCTACTTCGGCGACGCCGTCGCCGGCACCGGATCGAGCCTCGGTCAGCGCTTCGCCGAGATGGTGCAGGACGAGATCTGCGCGCGGACCGACCTCACCGACTGCCGCACCCACGCGAAGACCTGGGACCTGCTGCGGATGACCCGCATGCCCGCCGTACGCATCGAGTGCGGCTACCTCTCCAACCCGCGCGACGCCCGGCGCCTCGAGGACCCGGCCTTCCGCGACGCCGTCGCGGAGGGCATCGCCGCGGCGGTCGTGCGCTTCTTCGCGCCCGTCCCCGCCGAGGTCTGAGCGCGCGGCCGCATCGCGTCGCTACGCCGAACCCTCAGCCGGTCGGGTCGTCCCGGTGCAGCGTCCCGACCGCGCGGCGCCGACCGAGCAGCCGGTCGAGCGCCGCCTCCACGACGTCCTCGCGCCAGGCGACCGTGGAGCGCAGGTCGAGCCGCAGGCGCGGCGTACGGGGGTGGGGGCGCACGGTGGTGAAGCCGACGGCGAGCAGGAACTCGGCCGGGACGAGGCACGTGCCGGTGTCGTCCGTGGAGGCGATCGCCTCGACCGCGCGCACCCCACGACGCACGAGGTCGGCGGCCATGCCCTGCACGAGCGTCCGGGCGAGTCCGCGCCCGGCGTGGTCCGGCTCGACCCGCAGCGCCGCGAGCGCGACGGCGTCGGGCGCCACCGGCGCGGTGGCGTACGCGGCGAGGCCCGGGAGGTACGCCGGCGGCGCGTACAGGGCGTAGCCCGCGACGTCGCCGTCGACGCGCACGACCTGGCCGCACGAGCCCCAGTCGAGCAGCGTGGCCGACAGCCACGAGGCCTTCGCCTCGGCGCAGGCCTCGACGCCCTCGGCCTCGGTCCGGGCCCGCGCCACCGCGTCCAGCTCCCACCGCGTGCAGGTGCGGCACGGCGCGGGCAGCTCGTCGAGCGAGTCGCGGGTCAGTGGCGCGAGGCGCCGGGGGACGGCCACGGGACTCAGCCCGGGCCGGCGGCGGCCGCGGTGCTCGTCATCGGCCGACCGGGCGGGGCAGCTCGTCGGGGTGGGGGCGGAAGAGGCCGGCCAGGAACCCGAGCACGAGCCCGAGGACCAGCAGTCCGATCAGCCAACGGAGAACCCGCATGACACCTCCGACCTTCCATCCGGCATCGTAGATCCTGCACAGGGAGCCCCGACAACGGCGTCCGGGCCCGGGTGCGCCTCTCCGGCGCGAGGCACGACGCGCGCGCCGGACGCGCCGAGGGCAGCGAGGGAGTCATGGAGCCGACGCACCAGCCGGGGACGGGGACGCGGCTCGACCCGTGGGTCGAGGCCTACGCCGCACGCACGCGCGGCCTCACCGCCTCGCAGGTCCGGGCGCTGTTCGCGGTGGCCTCGCGGCCCGAGGTGGTCTCGTTGGCCGGCGGCATGCCGTTCGTCTCCGCCCTCCCGCTCGACGCGATGGCCGACACCGTCGCACGGCTCATCCGGGACCGCGGCGCCGTCGCGCTGCAGTACGGGTCGGGGCAGGGCGACGTCCGGCTGCGCGAGCAGATCCTCGAGGTGATGGCGCCGGTCGGCGTCACGGCGCACCCCGACGACATCGTCGTGACGGCGGGCTCGCAGATGGCCCTCGACCTGGTCGTCCGCGTGTTCTGCGACCCCGGTGACGTCGTGCTCGTCGAGGCACCGACGTACGTCACCGCGCTCGGGGTGTTCTCCTCCTACCAGTGCGAGGTCGTGCACGTCCCCATGGACGACGAGGGGCTGCGCCCCGACGCCCTGCGGGAGGCGATCGGCGCGGCCGAGGCGGCCGGCAAGCGGGTGAAGCTGGTCTACACCATCCCGTCCTTCCACAACCCGGCCGGCGTCTGCCAGGGACCGGCCCGCCGCGCCGAGGTGCTCGAGGTCGTGCGGTCCGCGGGGCTGCTGCTGCTCGAGGACGACCCGTACGGCCTGCTCGGCTTCGACGGCTCGGTGCCCCGCGCGATCCGCGCCGACGAGAGCGAGGGCGTCGTCTACCTCGGCACGTTCTCCAAGACGATCGCCGCGGGACTGCGCGTGGGCTGGGCCGTCGCGCCGCACGGCGTGCGGGAGAAGCTGGTGCTGGCCAACGAGACCGCGACGCTGTGCCCGTCGAACCTCACCCAGCTCACCATCTCGGAGTACCTCGCCACCCAGCCGTGGTTCGAGCAGGTGAAGGTCTTCCGCGAGGTCTACCGCGAACGGCGCGACGCGCTGCTCGAGTCGCTGGACGGGCTCATGCCCGAGGGCACCCGGTGGACCGTCCCCGCGGGCGGCTTCTACAGCTGGGTGACCCTGCCCGCACGGCCTGGACGCCACGGCGATGCTGCCCCGCGCGGTGGCCGCGCTCGTCGCCTACGTGCCAGGGACCGGCTTCTACGCCGACGGCCAGGGCCGGCAGTCGCTCCGGCTGTCCTACTGCTACCCCGAGCCGGACCGGATCCGCGAGGGGGTCCGCCGGCTGGCCGGCGTCATCGAGACCGAGCTCGAGATCGCCCAGACCTTCGGCTCGCCCGCGGCGCACGCGGGGCGGGCCGGCCCGGCCGCGCCGGCACCGGACCTCGCATGAGCCGGGTACCCACAAGGAATCGTCATATCCGTCACTGCACAAGGGGTTACGTCGGATGAGCCGAACCGCACCAGCTCGGGTCGTCGTCCTCGCCGGCGGGCTCTCACCGGAGCGCGACGTGTCCCTGCGGTCGGGCCGACGCGTCGCCGACGCGCTGCGGCTCACCGGCGCCGAGGTCGAGCTCAGGGACGTCGACGCCGCGCTGCTGCCGTCGCTCGCCGCGGACCCGCCCGCCTGCGTCGTCCCGCTCCTGCACGGAGCGGCGGGCGAGGACGGGGCGGTGCGCGACGTCCTGGCCGCGCTCGGCCTGCCCTACGTCGGCTCGGACGCGAGCGCGTGCCGCCGCGCGTTCGACAAGCCGGTGGCCTCGGGGCTCGTGGCCGCCGCGGGGATCCGCGTGCCGGAGTCCGTCGCGCTCCCGCACTCGACGTTCCGTGAGCTCGGCGCCGGTGCGGTGCTCGACGCGGTGGTGGCGCCGGCTCGGCCTGCCCCTCATGGTCAAGCCCACGCGCGGCGGATCGTCGCTCGGTGCCACGGTCGTGCGCGCCGCGGCCGACCTGCCGGCCGCGATGGTGGCCGCCTTCGCCTACGGCGACACCGCGCTCATCGAGCGGTTCGTCCAGGGGGTCGAGGTGGCCGTGTCGGTCGTGGCGGACGACGGCGGCCCCCGGGCGCTGCCCGTCGTCGAGGTGGTGCCCGACGGGGGCTTCTACGACTACGGCGCCCGCTACACGGCCGGTGCCACGGAGTTCTTCACCCCCGCCCGGCTCCCCGACGACGTCCTGGCGTCGTGCGCGGCCACCGCGGTGACCGTGCACGAGGTCCTCGGCCTGCGCGACTGGTCGCGCAGCGACCTCCTCGTCGACGCCGCGGGGACGCCGTGGTTCCTCGAGGTGAACGTCGCACCGGGGATGACCGAGACGTCGACGTATCCGCAGGCCGTGCACGCCGCCGGGCTCGACCTGGGGGACGTGACCGCCGGCCTCGTCGCGCGGGCGATGGCGCGCGGCTGATATCCCTTCTCGCTGAAGGGATATCAGCGGGTCAGGAGCCGGCGGAGTCGATGACCTCGACGATGCGGCGGAGGTCGTCGAGGGTGGCGAACTCGATGGTCACCTTGCCCTTGGACTTCCCGGACTCGATGCGCACCCGGGTCTCCAGCCGGTCGGAGAGCCGGTCGGCGATCTCGTTGAGCCCGGGGGCGACCGGACGACGCGGGCGCGCGACGCGGGCCCGCTCCCGGCCGTCGGCCTCGCCGACCGCGACCATCTCCTCCACCGCGCGGACCGAGAGGCCCTCGGCCACGATGCGGGTCGCGAGGCGGTCCATCGCGTCGGTGTCGTCGAGTGCCAGCAGGGCGCGGGCGTGCCCGGCGGAGAGCACCCCGGCGGCCACCCGCCGCTGGACGCCGGTCGGCAGCCGCAGCAGTCGCAGCGTGTTGCTCACCTGGGGCCGGCTGCGGCCGATCCGCGACGCGAGCTCGTCCTGGGTGCAGCCGAAGTCGTCGAGCATCTGCTGGTAGGCCGCGGCCTCCTCCAGCGCGTTGAGCTGGGCGCGGTGCAGGTTCTCGAGCAGCGCGTCGCGCAGCAGGACGTCGTCGGCCGTGTCGCGCACGATGGCGGGGATGCGCTCGAGACCCGCCTCGCGACCGGCCCGCCAGCGCCGCTCCCCCGCCACGAGCTCGTGGTGCGGTCCCTCGGGACCGGCGTCGGGCACCGGGCGCACCACGATGGGCTGCAGCAGCCCGATCTCGCGGATCGAGTGGACCAGCTCGGCGAGCGCGTCCTCGTCGAAGACCGTGCGCGGCTGGCGCGGGTTGGGCCGGATGTCGTCGAGCGGCAGCTCGGCGTAGCGGGCGCCGGCCACGATCTCCAGGTCGTCCCCGCGATGGGGTTCCGCGGCCGCCGGCGGCCGGCGCCACGGTGGGCGCGGTGTCCGTCGGTGCGGGCCGGTCGCCACCCGAGGGGATGAGCGCCCCGAGCCCACGACCGAGCCCTCGTCGCTGGTTCACCCTGCTCCCGTCCGTCGTGCCGGTCCGTCGGCGAGACCCTACCCCGCGGCGCCGACCGTCCTGCGTCGCCTCGTGCCTCGCCGCGAGTGCGGCGCGACCGAGTCCTCAGTAACGCTGGTGCGGCGATTCCTCGACCACGTCCGCGGGCGGCGGAGCGACCGCGCCGGCCTGCCGGGCCAGCTCGCGGGCCGCCTCGAGGTAGGACAGGGCGCCCGTGCTGCCCGGGTCGTAGGTCATCACGGTCTGGCCGTACGACGGTGCCTCGGAGACCCGGACCGACCGGGGGATCGTCGTCGGCAGGACCCGGTCGCCGAAGTGCGAGCGCACCTCGTCGGCCACCTGGGCGGCGAGCCGGGTGCGCGCGTCGTACATGGTGAGCAGGATCGTCGAGACGGAGAGCCCCGGGTTGAGCTCCGCCGTGACCAGCCCCACCGTGCGCATGAGCTGGCCGAGGCCCTCGAGCGCGTAGTACTCGCACTGGATCGGGATGAGCACCTCGTCGGCGCAGACGAGGGCGTTGAGGGTGAGCAGGCCGAGGCTCGGCGGGCAGTCGACGAGCACGTAGTCGAGCCGGCCGTGGGCCGCCTCGTGCAGCGGCAGGTACGTCGCGAGGGCCCGGCGCAGCTTGTGCTCCCGGGCCACCATCGAGACGAGCTCGATCTCGGCGCCGGCCAGGTCGAGGGTGGCCGGGGCGCACCACAGGTCCTCGATCTCCGGCACCGCCACGACCACGTCGGCGAGCGGACGTCCCTCGATGAGCACGTCGTACACGCTCGGGATCTCGCTGTGGTGGTCGATGGAGAGCGCGGTCGAGGCGTTGCCCTGCGGGTCGAGGTCGATGACGAGGACGGCGAGCCCCTGCAGCGCGAGGGCCGCCGCCAGGTTCACCGTGGACGTCGTCTTGCCCACGCCGCCCTTCTGGTTCGCGACCGTGATGACCCGGGTCCGCGTCGGACGGGGCAGGTCCTCGCCGAACCTTCGGTACCTGACCTGCACCGCCGCCTCGGCGGACCGGGCCAGTGGCGTGTCGTCGCTCATGGGCGCTCCTGGCGGGACTCGGGGCTCGGCTCCGGCCGTTCCGGCGGCCAGCCGAGCCCGGTGCGAGGTGGTCGGCGCGGGGTCGGGCCACCCCAGGCCGGCGGAGGACACCGCCGGCCGCGACGGGTGGGGACCCGGGTGCGTGCTCATCGCGATCCCTTCCGTCGACCGGCGGTGAGCCGGACCACCCGTACCACGGTCGTGGCCGGTTCCACCACGCCGGCCCCGCAGCCGAGCACCTCGGTCTGGCCGCCGCCGAGGCGCTCCAGCGCGGGCGCCGAGGCGGCGACCTCGGCGGCCGCCCCCTCCCCCTTGACGGCGAGGAGCACGCCGCCCACCCGGGCCAGCGGGAGCGTCCAGCCGGCGAGCCGGTCGAGCGGGGCCACCGCGCGGGCGGTGACCACGTCCACCTCGAGGCGCTGCTCCTCGGCCCGGCCGCGGAGCACCTCGACCCGGTCGCCCAGCCCGAGCGCGGCGACGGCCTCGCCGAGGAACGTGGCCCGGCGCAGCAGCGGCTCGACCAGCACGACCCGCAGGTCCGGCCGGACGATCGCCAGCGGGAGACCGGGCAGTCCGGCACCCGAGCCCACGTCGGCGACCACCGAGCCCTGCGGGACGAGCTCCTCGAGCACCGCGCAGTTGGCCAGGTGCCGGCTCCACAGCCGGCCGACCTCGCGGGGGCCGATGAGGCCGCGCAGGACCCCGTCGGTCGCGAGCAGCGCGGCGTACCGGCCCAGGGCGTCGGCCGCCGCGGGGTAGCGCGCGCGGAGCCGCTGCTCGACGAGCAGGTCCGTCTCCTCGCGGTCGGGGGTCTCCCCCGTCACCTCGTCGGTGGCCGGCATCGGATGGGTCAGACGCGGGGGAGGACGACGACGTAGCGGCGCGGCTCGACGCCCTCGGACTCGCTGGTGAGCCCGGCGGCGGCCACCGCGTCGTGCACCACCTTGCGCTCGAACGGGCTCATCGGCTCCAGCCGCACCGGCTCACCCGTGCTCGTGGCCCGGGTCGCCGCCTCGGTACCGAGCGCGGTGAGCGCCTGGCGGCGGGCCTCGCGGTACCCGGCGACGTCGAGCATGAGGCGGGAACGCTCGCCGGTCTCCCGGGTGACCGCGAGCCGGGTGAGCTCCTGGAGGGCGTCGAGCACCTGGCCGTGGTCGCCCACGAGGTGCTCGATGTCGCCGCCCACGATGCTCACCAGCGCCCGGTCGCCCTCGACGTCCATGTCGATGTCGCCGTCGAGGTCGGCGATGTCCAGCAGCCCCTCGAGGTAGTCCGCGGCGATGTCGCCCTCGCGCTCGAGCTGGCCGACCGGTGCGGAGCCGCGCGCGGTTTCACGGGAAACGCGGGCCGGAGTCGGTTCGGTGCTGTCGGCTCCGTCGGTCGCGGGGGACTCGGCGCCGGTCGTCTCGGTCATGGGTGCTCGTCTTCCGTCGATGGGGCGCCGTCCGGCGCAGGGTGCTCAGGGGGTCGTACGGGTCGTCCGTTTCACGGGAAACGGCTCAGCGGGAGTCGGGGGTGGCCGGGTCTCCGGGGCTCTCGCCCGGGTCGAGACTCGGGTCGGTCGGCGGCTCGGAGCCGGTCACCGGGTCCGGTCCGGAGCCCGGCGCCTTCTTCTGCCGCTCGCTGCGGGACTTCTTCTTCGGCTGCTGACGTGGGGTGGGCGGGGCCACCACGACGATCGGTGCCTCCGGGTCGACACCCGCGTTCTTGCGCCGGCGCTTGGCCGCCTCGCGCTCCTCCCACGCGGTGTACGCCGGCGTCCCGGGCTGCGGGTTGTTCCGGATCACGTAGAACTGCTGACCCATCGACCACAGGTTCGTGGTCAACCAGTAGATGAGCACACCGACCGGGAAGTTGATGCCGGTGACCGCGAAGAAGAACGGGAAGACGTAGAGCAGGATCTTCTGCTGCTGCGCCATCGGGTTGTCCCGGGCGGTGTTCTTGACGATGAGCTGGCGCTGCGTGGTGAACGTCGTGACCGTCATGAGCACGATGAGGATGATCGTGAGGATCGTCGTCGCGGTCGGGTTGGGGGTCTCGGCGGCCGAGGTGAACTTCGCCCACAGCGGGACGCCGAAGATCGTCGCCTCCTTGGCCTGCTGCGCCTGCTCCGTCGTCATGACGCCGTAGGCCTCGCCCGCGGCGACGCCGTAGTTGAGCACGCGGAACAGGGCGAAGAAGATCGGCGCCTGGGCCAGGATCGGCAGGCAGCTGGCCAGCGGGTTGGTCCCGGTGTCCTTGTAGAGCGCCATCATCTCGGCGCTCTGCCGCTCCCGGTCGCCGGCGTACTTCTGCTGGATCTCCTTGATCTTGGGCTGGAGGATCTGCAGGTTGCGCTGGCTCTTGATCTGGCGGACGAACAGCGGGATGAGCGCGATGCGGATGACCACGACCAGCCCGACGATGGACAGCGCCCAGGCCCAGCCCGAGGTCTCGCCGAGGATCGCCCCGAAGACCGTGTGGAACTGGATGAGGATCCAGGAGACGATGTCCTCGAGCCAGGCGAGGGGGTTGAGGGTCACGCGGCGCTCCGGTCGTCGGCGGGTCGGTCAGGTCCAGGGTTCGTCCCGGGGTCGGCGGCGAACGCCGACTCCAGCGAGACGTAGGGCTCGGGCGTCCAGCGGCCCTTGTCGGGCACCAGGTCCACCCCGCCGGCGTTCCAGGGGTTGCAGCGGCAGATCCGCCAGGTCGCCAGCGCGGTGCCCTTCGCCCGCCCCGTGCACCCGGATCGCCTCGAGGGCGTAGGTCGAGCACGACGGGTGGAACCGGCACCGCGGACCGAGCAACGGGCTGACCAGCGTGCGGTAGCCGACGATGGCCCCGGTGAGCAGCAGTCGCAGGACCCGGCCCACGGTCGCCCCGAGGGTACGGCGTACCGCGTGCACCACGGTCATCGCGGGACTCCCGCCGCACGTGCGTTCTCGGTCGCGCGGCGCACGGCGCGCTCGAGCGCGGCGTCGAGGTCGGCCGCGAGGCGCTCGGACGACGCGGTGGCGGCGTCCGGCAGGGCCCGCACCACGAGGCGCGAGCCGGCTGGGAGGGCGCCAGACGCGGTCGGACCAGGTGTCGCAACCGCCGGACCACCGCGTGCCGCACCACCGAGCCGCCGACCGCCTTGCTCACGACGAATCCCGCCCTCGGGTCGTCCCCGGGGCGGGATGCGTGGGCGGCGGCGGCCGGGACCGGACCCCAGATCGAGGTGGACGACGAGCAGGGGCCGACCGGCCCGCGTGCCTCGCCGTACCGTCTCGGTGAAGTCCTGGCTGCGGCGCAACCGCGCGGTGCTCGGGAGCACGGCCGCGGTCGACCGGGCCGTCAGGCCGACAGCTCGGAGCGGCCCTTGCGGCGACGGGCCGAGAGGATGGCGCGACCGGCGCGGGTGCGCATCCGCAGGCGGAAGCCGTGGGTCTTGGCCCGCCGGCGGTTGTTCGGCTGGAAGGTGCGCTTGCTCATCGGTCGGCTCCGAACCGTGGGGGGCCAGGGACCTGGCCGGGCGTGAGGGGACCGGGAGGACCCGGTCCGGCGTACGGGTGGTGCGGCAGAGACGGTGTGGCTGACCGGGTTCCCGGTCGGCCACCACCGGACGCCGACGCGCGGGGCGTCGGCATGCGGCGGCGGCCGCTGACATGAGCCACCACCCGAGCGGGCTCGGGCAGGACAGTCGTCGGCCCGTCCACGGTACGGGGCGCGCGTCGGAGGGGTCAAACCGCGGGTGCCGTGATCCGCGCCGCCGCCGGAACCGCTCATCCTCTCCGCCGGTCCGGACGCGTGGCTCGCAGCGACACGCCGACAAACCGGGCGGAACGTGGCAGACTCCGGCCCCTGCCTGTGGACAACTCTTGACGGGGGGCGTGGGGACCGGACTACGGTCACGCCACCGCGCCACCTCAGGCACGCCGACGACCGAACCACCGCAGGGGTCTCCCGGCCCCCGCCACCGGGCAACCGCACGCCGCCCGCCCGTTCCACACCTGTGGACGAGCGTGTGGACGCCCCGCCGGATCTCCGGCACGAGACGTGAGGGGACGCCCACCTGTGGCCGACGACGACCTGGACCTCATCGACGTCTGGACCCGGGCCCTGGAGTCCCTCGGTGACGAGGGGATGACCTCGCAGCAGCGCGCGTTCGTGTCCCTGACCCGCCCGCTCGCGATCGTCGAGGACACCGCCCTGGTCGCCGCGCCGAACGAGTTCACCAAGGACGTGCTCGAGAGCAAGCTGCGCCCCCTCGTCGTGGACGCGCTGTCCCGCACGCTCGGCCGCGACGTGCGGATCGCGGTCACCGTCGACCCGTCGATCGCGCCCTCGCTCGACGACGACGCCACCGACGACCTCGCCGACTCGACCTACGCCGACCCTGTCGCGCTGGCCGCCCCGGCCCCGCCGTCGATCACGCCGCCCGCCGCCGTCGCCCGAACCGGTCCGCCCGGGCACCGGATCGCCCGGCACCCGAGGCGAGGAGGCGAGCCGGCTCAACCCGAAGTACACCTTCGACACCTTCGTCATCGGTTCCAGCAACCGCTTCGCCCACGCCGCCGCGGTCGCCGTCGCCGAGCAGCCGGCGAAGGCCTACAACCCGTTGTTCGTCTACGGCGAGTCCGGCCTGGGCAAGACCCACCTGCTCCACGCGATCGGCCACTACACCCGCACCCTCTACGCCGGTGCGCGCGTGCGCTACGTCAGCTCGGAGGAGTTCACCAACGAGTTCATCAACTCGATCCGTGACGACAAGGCGGCCGCTTTCCAGCGCCGTTACCGGGATGTCGACGTCCTGCTCGTCGACGACATCCAGTTCCTCTCGGGCAAGGTGCAGACGCAGGAGGAGTTCTTCCACACCTTCAACACCCTGCACAACGCGAACAAGCAGATCGTCGTCACGAGCGACCTGCCGCCCAAGCAGCTGCAGGACTTCGAGGACCGGATGCGCTCACGGTTCGAGTGGGGCCTCATCACCGACGTCCAGCCCCCGGACCTCGAGACCCGTATCGCGATCCTGCGCAAGAAGTCGGCCCAGGAACGGCTCTCCGCCCCGCCGGAGGTGCTCGAGTTCATCGCCTCGAAGATCTCGACGAACATCCGCGAGCTCGAGGGCGCGCTCATCCGGGTCACCGCGTTCGCCAGCCTCAACCGGCAGCCCGTCGACCTCCCGCTCGCCGAGGTCGTGCTCAAGGACCTCATCACCGACCAGGCCGGCCCGGAGATCACGTCCTCGATCATCATGATGCAGACGGCGGCCTACTTCGGGGTCACCGTCGACGACCTCTGCGGCTCGTCCCGCTCGCGCGTGCTCGTCACCGCCCGGCAGATCGCGATGTACCTCTGCCGCGAGCTCACCGAGCTCTCCCTGCCGAAGATCGGCCAGGCCTTCGGCGGCCGGGACCACACCACCGTCATGCACGCGGACCGCAAGATCCGCCAGCTGATGGCCGAGCGCCGCTCCCTCTACAACCAGGTCACCGACCTGACCGCGCGCATCAAGAGCACCGCGCGGCAGGCCTGAGCCGGTCCGGCGCCCGCCCGGGTGACGCGCGGCCGCCCGGACCGACCGGTGCCGTCACGCACCGTCACCACCCGGCGGGACGCGGTCACGGCGTGCGTTCACACCCTGGGGATAACCCTGTGGACGGCCGTCCCGGCGCCGTGGGGACGGGACTGGGGACGACGGGACGTCACCCCGGCGACACCTGTGGACAGCGGGGGACGGCGGGTCGGAACGACCACCCCGTCCCCAGTCCGGTGCGGTTGTCCCCCGTCGTCGTCCACAGCCGGGCGGGACGACGACACGCGCCCCGACCTGCGGCGTCGCGCTCCGTCCCCAACGTCCACAGGACCTATGACGACAACTTCTCTTCTCCCTCCAGTAGTTCTCCACGAGCCTTCGACGCCCGACCCGCTGTGGACGACGGGCCGGGAGCCCCGCCCGAGGGCGGGACCGAGCCGTCGTCGTCGCTCCCGCGCGGGGAGCCGTCTGTCCGAGCGTCGGGGGTCCGTGGAAGCATGACCCCGCGTACGCTCCGCACGTCGCACACCGCTCACCCGCCCGCTCGGCCCGACAGGAGTGACCCGACGTGAAGTTCCGGCTCGAGCGCGACGTCCTCGCCGATGCCGTGGCGTGGGCGGCGCGCACCCTGCCCTCACGCCCGTCGATGCCCATGCTCGCCGGCCTGCTCCTCGACGCCGCCCCGGGCGGGCTGACCCTGTCGAGCTTCGACTACGAGGTCTCGGGTCGCGTCGCGGTCGCGGCCGACGTCGACGAGCCCGGGCGCGTCCTCGTGTCGGGTCGCCTGCTCGCCGACATCGCCCGGGCCCTGCCGGCCGCCCCGGTGACCGTCTCGTCCGAGGGCAGCCGGGTCGAGGTGCGCTGCGGCCGCTCGTCGTTCACGCTGCCGACCCTCCCGGTCGACGACTACCCGTCGCTGCCGGACATGCCCGGATCGACCGGCACGATCGACGGCGCGACCTTCGCGGCCGCCGTCGCCCAGGTCGCCACCGCGGCCGGTCGCGACGACACGCTGCCGACCCTCACCGGCATCCGGGTCGAGATCGCCGACGCGATGATCACGCTCGCCGCCACCGACCGCTACCGCCTCGCCGTCCGCGAGTTCTCCTGGACCCCCGAGCACTCCGGCCTCGACACCAGCGCGCTGGTCCCCGCGCGCACGCTCGCCGAGACGGCGAAGTCGTTGGGCCACTGCGACGTCGTGCACCTCGCGCTCTCCGCGTCGGGTGCCGGCGACGGCCTCATGGGCTTCGAGGGCGACGGCCGCCGCACCACGAGCCGGCTGCTCGACGGCGAGTTCCCCAAGTACCGCGCGCTGCTCCCGAGCGAGTCGGCCACCGTCGCCTCGGTCGAGACGAGCGCGCTCGTCGACGCGGTGAAGCGTGTTGCCCTCGTCGCCGAGCGCAACACCCCGGTGCGGCTGGCCTTCGCCGGTGGCGAGGTCGAGCTGCGCGCGGGCGCGGGCGACGAGGCCCAGGCGAGCGAAGCCGTGGAGTGCGCGGTGGACGGCGACCCGATCGAGATCGCGTTCAACCCGCAGTACCTCCTCGACGGCCTCGGCGCCCTCGACGACGCCACGACGCGGTTGTCCTTCACCACGTCGACCCGTCCCGCGGTGCTCACCGGTGGTTCGGCCGTCGGAGCACCGGCCTACCGCTACCTCCTCATGCCGGTGCGGCTCTCGGGCTGACGCCCGTCCGCCCGGATCTGCACCGTGCACGTCGCCGCGCTCTCGCTCACCGACTTCCGCTGCTACGCGCAGGCCGACGTCGAGCTGCGCCCGGGCGTCACCGCGTTCCTCGGGCGCAACGGCCAGGGCAAGACCAACCTCGTCGAGGCGCTCGGCTACGCCGCGACACTGGCGAGCCACCGGGTGGCCACCGACGCTCCGCTCGTGCGCCTCGGCGCGGCCCAGGCCGTCGTGCGCGCGCAGGTGGTCCGCGACGAGCGCAGCACGCTGGTCGAGATCGAGATCAACCCCGGCCGCGCGAACCGCGCGCGGGTCAACCGCTCCCCCGTGCCGCGCCCGCGCGAGGTGCTCGGGATCCTGCGCACGGTGCTCTTCGCACCGGAGGACCTCGCCCTGGTCAAGGGCGACCCGAGCGAGCGGCGCCGCTTCCTCGACGACCTCCTCGTCGCCCGCACCCCGCGCCTCGCCGGCGTGCGCGCCGACTACGACCGCGTTCTCAAGCAGCGCAACGCGTTGCTGAAGACCGCGTCGGCCGCGCGGCGCGGCGGCGGGTCCGCCGACGTGATGCGGACGCTCGAGGTGTGGGACACCCACCTCGTGACCGTCGGCGCCGAGATCCTCGCGGCGCGGCTCGACCTCGTCGCCGCGCTAGTCCCGCTCGTCGACAAGGCCTACGACACGGTCAGCTCGGGCGGCGGTCCGGCGGCGCTCGAGTACACCTGCTCGCTCGGACCCGACGTCGAGCTGGTCCCCGACCGCACCGCGCTTGCCGGTCTCCTGCTCGCGGGCATCGAGCGCCGTCGCCGGGACGAGCTCGACCGTGGGCTCTCGCTCGTCGGACCGCACCGCGACGACCTCCTCCTCAAGCTCGGTCCGGCACCCGCGAAAGGCTATGCGTCGCACGGAGAATCGTGGTCCTACGCGCTGGCCCTGCGCCTTGCGTCGTACGAGCTGCTGCGCCACGACGGCTCCCCGAGCGGTGAGCCGGTGCTCGTCCTCGACGACGTCTTCGCCGAGCTCGACGTCGAGCGCCGGGCGCGCCTCGCGTCGCTGGTGAGCGAGGCCGAGCAGGTCCTCGTCACCGCCGCGGTCGAGGCGGACGTCCCCGACCTGCTCACCGGCGACCGGATCGACGTCGCCGGCGGGGAGGTGTCCCGTGCCCGCTGACGACGACCTCGAACCGCCGACGGACGCACCCACGAGCTCCGGCGCGGACGCGGCCAAGGAGGCGCTCGCCCGGGCCCGGGCCGCGGCGGGCGCGAGCCAGGCGGCGTCCCGAGCGGCCGGCGGGCCGAACCGCACCGCCCCACGCCGTAGCGACAGGGGATCGACCGGTGCCTACAGCGGATCGGGCCCGGACCAGCGCGACCCGCAGCGCTTCGGCACCTCGGTCGAGCGGATGCTGCGCGAGCGTGGCTGGGAGCAGCCGACCGCCGTCGGCGGGCTGACCGGGCGCTGGGCCGAGATCGTGGGCGCCGACGTCGCCGAGCACGTCGTCCCCGAGACGTTCGAGCCGGCGCCCGACGGCCGAGGCCTCCTCCTGGTGCTGCGCGCCGAGTCCTCGGCCTGGGCCTACACCATGCGCACGCTGCTGCCCGACCTGCGTCGGCGCATCGATGCCGAGCTCGGCGCCGGCGCGGTCCGCGACATCACCGTCCTGGGACCGGCCGCTCCCTCGTGGAAGCACGGGCGGTTCCACGTCAAGGGCCGTGGCCCGCGCGACACCTACGGCTGAGGCGACCCGTAGATCGGCGAGCGACCGCGTGCTCACGCCGCCTGAACCGGGTTCACAGCCGACGGACCCCGGCGCACATATCCCCACATGCGGGCGGCTCCATGACGGCTCTACGGCCCTGCTCACGCTAGGATGAGACCCAGTTCCACGGGGCGGCCGGACCAGGTCCGGGTCCGCCCCGACCGGTCGATCAGTGCGAGGGTCGGCGCCCCGGCGTCGGCCCTCCCCAGCGCCCGACCGGGCATCCCGGAAGCAGGAGGGCCACCCACCCGTGTCCTACGACGCGAGCGCCATCACCGTCCTCGAGGGTCTCGACGCCGTCCGGAAGACGACCCGGCATGTACATCGGGTCCACCGGCGAGCGCGGCCTGCACCACCTGGTCTACGAGGTGGTGGACAACTCCGTCGACGAGGCCCTCGCGGGCTACTGCGACCTGATCGTGGTCACGCTGCTGGCCGACGGCGGTGTGCGCGTCGTCGACAACGGCCGCGGCATCCCCGTCGACATCGTGGCGAGCGAGGGGAAGCCCGGCGTCGAGGTGGTCCTCACCGTCCTGCACGCCGGCGGCAAGTTCGGCGGCTCCGGCTACGCCGTCTCCGGCGGCCTGCACGGCGTCGGCGTCTCGGTCGTCAACGCGCTCTCGACCGACCTCGACGTCGAGGTGCGCCGCGAGGGCCACGTCTACCGCCAGTCCTACCGCTACGGCGCCCCCGACCGGCGGAGCTCGTCAAGGGCGAGGCCACCGACGACACCGGCACCATCGTGACCTACTGGCCGGACGGCGACATCTTCGAGACCACGCACCACGACTTCACCACGCTCGCCCGCCGCTTCCAGGAGATGGCGTTCCTCAACAAGGGACTCACCCTCACCCTCGTCGACGAGCGCGTGCCCCAGCCGGTCGCCGACGGCGACGAGCCCGACGAGTCGATCCAGCGCGAGGTGAGCTACCACTACGAGGGCGGCATCGCCGACTTCGTCCGGCACCTCAACGCCACGAAGGGGCCGGCGCACCAGCACGTCATCCACGTCGAGAACGAGGACGAGGACCGGCGCATCTCCGCCGAGGTCGCGATGCAGTGGAACTCGGGATACTCCGAGTCGGTCTACACCTTCGCCAACACGATCAACACGGTCGAGGGCGGCACCCACGAGGAGGGCTTCCGCTCGGCGCTCACCACGCTGGTCAACAAGTTCGCCCGCGAGTGGAACATCCTCAAGGAGAAGGACGCCAACCTCTCCGGCGAGGACATCCGCGAGGGTCTCACCGCGATCGTCTCGGTCAAGCTCGGCGAGCCGCAGTTCGAGGGCCAGACGAAGGCGAAGCTCGGCAACACCGAGGCGAAGACGTTCGTGCAGAAGCTGGTCAACGACCAGCTCGGCGCGTGGTTCGAGGCGAACCCGGCCGAGGGCAAGGACATCGCGCGCAAGTCGGTGCAGGCGGCGTCCGCGCGCATCGCCGCGCGCAAGGCACGCGACCTCGCCCGTAACCGCAAGGGGCTCATGGGCGGAGCGGGCCTGCCGGGCAAGCTCATCGACTGCTCGTCGACCAACCCCGACGAGTGCGAGGTCTTCATCGTCGAGGGCGACTCCGCCGGCGGCTCGGCGCGCAGCGGCCGCGACCCGCGCACGCAGGCGATCCTCCCGATCCGCGGGAAGATCCTCAACGTCGAGAAGGCCCGCATCGACCGCGTGCTGCAGAACAACGAGGTGCAGGCGCTGATCTCGGCGTTCGGCACCGGCGTGCACGACGACTTCGACATCGAGCGCCTGCGCTACAACAAGGTCGTGCTCATGGCCGACGCCGACGTCGACGGGCAGCACATCCGCACCCTGCTGCTCACCCTGCTGTTCCGCTTCATGAAGCCGCTCGTCGAGCAGGGTCACGTCTACCTCGCCCAGCCGCCGCTGTACAAGATCAAGTGGCAGCGCGAGGACCCGGCGTACGCCTACTCCGACCGCGAGCGCGACGCACTCCTCAAGGCCGGGCTCGAGTCGGGCAAGAAGCTGCCGAAGGAGGAGGCGACCCAGCGCTACAAGGGACTCGGCGAGATGAACGCCGACGAGCTCTGGGAGACCACGATGGACCCCGACCGCCGCGTCCTGCTCCAGGTCACCATCGACGACGCGGCGCAGGCCGACGAGATGTTCAGCGTCCTCATGGGCGAGGACGTCGAGAGCCGCCGGGCCTTCATCCAGCGCAACGCGCGCGACATCCGCTTCCTCGACATCTAGCCGTACGGCGTACGAGTCCCGCTCCCGTCGTACCGCGAAGGAACCCCATGCCTGACGACATCGACACCACCACCCCGGCCGCCGACGAGTTCGACCCGCGCATCGAGGCGGTCGACCTGCAGGTCGAGATGCAGCGGTCCTACATGGACTACGCCATGTCGGTCATCGTGTCCCGAGCGCTGCCCGACGTCCGCGACGGCCTCAAGCCGGTGCACCGCCGGGTCCTCTACGCCATGTTCGACGGCGGCTACCGTCCGGACCGCGGATTCTCCAAGTGCGCCCGCATCGTCGGCGACGTCATGGGCAACTACCACCCGCACGGCGACTCCTCGATCTACGACACCCTCGTGCGCCTGTCCCAGCCGTGGGCGCTGCGCTACCCGCTCGTCCAGGGCCAGGGCAACTTCGGCTCCCCGGGCAACGACCCCGCCGCGGCGATGCGCTACACCGAGGCCCGGATGGCCCCGCTGGCCATGGAGATGGTGCGCGACATCGACGAGGAGACCGTCGACTTCACGCCCAACTACGACGGCCGCACGCAGGAGCCGGTGATCCTGCCGAGCCGGTTCCCCAACCTGCTCGTCAACGGCAGCGCCGGCATCGCGGTCGGCATGGCCACGAACATCCCGCCGCACAACCTCGGTGAGATCGCCGACGGCGCGCAGTGGGCGCTGGCGCACCCCGAGGCGACGAAGGAGGAGCTGCTCGAGGCGCTGCTCGCGCGGGTGAAGGGCCCGGACTTCCCCACCGGCGGACTCATCGTGGGCCGCAAGGGGATCGAGGACGCCTACCGCACCGGTCGCGGGTCGGTGATGATGCGCGCGGTCGTCGAGGTGCAGGAGGACGCCCGCGGTCGCACGCTGCTCGTCGTCACCGAGCTGCCCTACCAGGTCAACCCGGACAACCTGCTGCTGCGCATCGCCGAGCTCGCCAACGAGGGCAAGATCGCCGGCATCTCCGACGTCCGCGACGACTCGTCGTCGCGCACCGGCATGCGCCTGGTCATCGAGCTCAAGCGCGACGCCGTCGCGAAGGTCGTCCTGAACAACCTCTTCAAGCACACGGCGTTGCAGGACAACTTCTCCTGCAACATGATCGCGCTCGTCGACGGCGTGCCGCGCACGCTCTCGCTCGACGGCTTCGTCCGGCACTGGATCACCCACCAGATCGAGGTCGTGGTCCGGCGTACCCGCTACCGCCTGCGCAAGGCCGAGGAGCGCGCGCACATCCTGCTCGGCTACCTCAAGGCGCTCGACGCACTCGACGACGTCATCGCGCTCATCCGCGCGTCGGCGACGGTCGACGAGGCGCGGACCGGCCTCATGACGCTGCTCGACGTCGACGAGCTGCAGGCCACGGCGATCCTCGACATGCAGCTGCGTCGCCTCGCCGCCCTCGAGCGGCAGAAGATCGTCGACGAGTACGACGACCTGCAGACGCGGATCGCCGACTACAACGACATCCTCAGCAACGAGCCGCGCCAGCGTTCCATCGTCAGCGACGAGCTCGCCGAGATCACGGCGAAGTACGCGGACGAACGACGCAGCGTCCTCGTCCCGTGGGACGGCGAGGTCACCGACGAGGACCTCATCGCCGAGGAGGACGTCGTCGTCACCATCACGCGTGGCGGCTACGCCAAGCGCACCCGCACCGACAACTACCGCGCGCAGCGCCGCGGCGGCAAGGGCGTGCGCGGCGCGCAGCTGCGCGGCGACGACGTCGTCGAGCACTTCTTCGTCACGACCACCCACCACTACCTGCTCTTCTTCACGAACAAGGGACGCGTCTACCGCGCCAAGGCCTACGAGCTGCCCGACACCGGCCGCGACGCCCGCGGTCAGCACGTCGCCAACCTGCTCGCGTTCCAGCCCGAGGAGCAGATCGCGCAGGTCCTCGACATCCGCGACTACAACGCCGCGCCCTACCTCGTGCTCGCCACCCGCGACGGCATGGTGAAGAAGACCCGCCTCGACGAGTTCGACTCGAACCGCAGCGGTGGCGTCATCGCCGTCAACCTCAAGGACGACGACGAGCTCATCTCCGCCCAGCTCGTGGACGACGGTGCCGACCTCCTGCTGGTGAGCCGCAAGGGGATGTCGGTCCGGTTCACCGCGGACGACGAGACGCTGCGCCCGATGGGGCGGGCCACGTCGGGCGTCATCGGGATGCGCTTCCGTGACGGCGACGAGCTGCTCGCGATGGACACCGTGACGCAGGGGTCCTACGTCGTGACCGTCACGGACGGCGGCTATGCCAAGCGCACGCCGGTCTCGGAGTGGGCGCCCAAGGGTCGCGGCATCTACGGCGTGCGGGCGATGAAGCTCGTCGAGGAGCGCGGGTCGCTCGTCGGTGCGCTCGTCGCCGCGGAGGACGACGAGGTCTACGCCATCGCGTCCGACGGCGTCGTCATCCGTACCCGCGTCGCGGAGATCCGGGCCACCGGCCGCGACACCATGGGTGTCTCGCTCATGGACGTCAGCGGTGACAACGCGATCGTCGCCGTCGCACGGGGCGAGGCGGCCGACGACGAGGAGCTCGAGGACGTCGAGACCGACGACGTCGAGGCGACGCCGGACGACGCCACCGGCGGCGACTCGGACGGCGCCGCGAGCACCGCTGACGTCGCGGGCGTCGCCGGGTCGGTTACCGTGACAGGGGACGACTCCCCGTCGGAGCCGCAGGACGGCCCCGAGGCCGAGGACTAAGGAGCAGGCTCGGTGGACACGGACGGCACGGCGGCGCGCACCGGAGGCGCCGGGGCGACGGCACCGGTCCCGGTGCCGAAGGCCGCGCACCCGCCGACCCCGCCGGCACCCGCGCCGGCGCCCGCGGCCCGCCGTCACCACGGTGGGCGGGGTCACGGTCCCGCCGGCCGGGGCGCGTCCCGCCGGACCGGTGACGCGAGCGCCCGGCGACCCCTGACCCCCGCGCGGGATCGGGCATGGCCGCACCCGCGCCGCACCACGGGTGTCTCCGCCCCGGTCGCCGCGCCGCGGCCGACCGGGCCGCGCCGGGCCCGGCTGCTGCTCACCCGGCTCGACCCGTGGTCGGTCATGAAGACCGCGTTCATGCTGTCGATCTCCATCGGCATCGTCCTGCTCATCGCGACCGCCCTGCTGTGGTGGACCCTCGACGTCACCGGCGTGTTCGCGGCGGTGGGCCGCACGATCGACGACGTCGCGGGCTCGGGCACCACGTCCTTCGACTTCCTCTCCCTCGTCGGCTTCAGCCGCGTGATGGGGGTGGCGCTCGTCCTCACCGCGATCGAGGTCGTGCTCGGGTCGGCGCTCGCGACGCTGTTCGCCTTCCTCTACAACCTCTCCGTCGGCCTGACCGGGGGCCTCGAGGTCACCCTCTCCGAGGACTCCTGACCGCACGGCGGCGCCACCACGGCGGCCTGGGTTTGGGTCGCCCATCCGCCCTGGGGTAACCTGCTGCGGCACCACGGACGGGCCTATAGCTCAGCTCGGTTAGAGCGCTTCCCTGATAAGGAAGAGGTCGATGGTTCAAGTCCATCTAGGCCCACCGCCAGCCCCACCCCGCCTCGGGAGGCAAGGACCATGAAGAAGCTCGTCGCCATCGCCGTGCTCGCCGCCGTGGGCTACCTCGTCTACCGCCAGATCTCGGACAGCCAGGCCGAGCAGGACCTCTGGACCGAGGCGACGTCCGCCCCCGACCTGCGCTGACCGACGGGACCCGCTGCTCCGGCCCCGGGCCGGCGACGGGGGCTTAGCTCAGCTGGTAGAGCGCTGCCTTTGCAAGGCAGAAGTCAGGGGTTCGAGTCCCCTAGCCTCCACACATCTAATACGGGCCGGGGTTGATCCCCCGGCCCGCATTGATGTGTGCCGGACGACGCGGGGGACTCGGGAGGAGCTCGCCGGAAGGCGAGCGACGGTTCCCCTAGCCTCCACACATCAGAACGGGCCGGGGTTGATCCCCGACTCCCCCGCCTCCACCCACGCTGAGCGCCGGCCCTGGCCCCCACCGCCCCGTGCGGGCGGCGCACCAGCCGACGTGCGAGGATTCCCCGGTGACGACCTACGCGACGCTGCACACCAACCACGGCGACATCCGCATCGAGCTGTTCCCGAACCACGCGCCCAAGACGGTGCGGAACTTCACCGGCCTCGCGGACGGGTCGCAGGAGTGGACCGACCCGCGCACCGGCGCCAAGTCGAACGCCCCGCTCTACGACGGCGTGGTGTTCCACCGCGTGATCTCCGGCTTCATGATCCAGGGCGGCGACCCGCTCGGCACCGGCACCGGTGGCCCGGGCTACCGCTTCGGCGACGAGATCCACCCCGAGCTGCACGTTCACCAAGCCCTACCTGCTCGCGATGGCCAACGCCGGCCCCGGCACCAACGGGTCGCAGTTCTTCATCACCGTGGCGCCCGACGCCGTGGCTGAACGCCAAGCACACCATCTTCGGCGAGGTCGCCGACGCCGAGAGCCGCGCCGTCGTCGACGCGATCGCGGCCGTCCCCGTCGGTGCCATGGACCGGCCGAAGGACGCCGTCGTCATCACCAGCGTCACGGTCGAGAGTGTCGACGCCTGACCCCACGGGCGCGGCGCCCACGGCGGTCCCGTTCTGCTTCCGGCACCCCGACCGGGAGACCTACATCCGGTGCACGCGGTGCGAGCGCCCGATCTGCCCCGACTGCATGATCAGCGCGGCGGTGGGCTTCCAGTGCCCCGAGTGCGTCGCCGAGGGCCGGGCCGCCGCGCCCGAGGTGCGCACCCGCCTCGGCGCCCGCACGATCTCCCGCCCGTACGTCACCCTCACCCTCATCGCGCTCAACGTCGTCGCTCTTCGGGCTCCAGACGATCAGCCAGACCGACCCCACGACCGGGCTCGACCGGATCACCAGCGACTTCGGGCAGTGGCCGGTCGGCGTGGCGCTGGGCGACCAGTACTACCGGCTGCTCACCTCGATGTTCCTGCACGCGACCCTGTGGCACATCGGCTTCAACATGCTGGTGCTGTGGATGCTCGGACCGCAGCTCGAGCAGGTGCTCGGGCCACGTCCGGTTCACCGTGCTCTACCTCGTGGCCGGGATCGGCGGCTCGGTGGCGTCGTTCTGGTTCTCCAGCCCGGAGATCGTGGGCATCGGCGCCAGCGGGGCCATCTTCGGCCTCATGGGGGCCTACGTCGTCGTCGGGCGCGGCGCTGCGCGCGGACATCTCGCAGGTGATCGGGCTCATCGCCCTCAACGTGGTGATCGGCTTCGTCGCGGGCGGCATCGACTGGCGGGCGCACCTGGGCGGCCTGGCCACGGGCGCCGTCGTCGCGGCGGTCTTCGCCTTCGCGCCGGCCCGGCACCGGGTGCTGGTCCAGGTGGTAGGGGTCGCGCTCGTGGTGGTCGCCCTGTCGGTGCTCGTCGTCGCCCGCGACGCGTCACTGACCGCGGAGCTGGCCGCCCTGGGCGTCACGTCCCTGCCGGCCTGACCCCCACGTCGACGCCGGGACGCGCCGGGGTTACCGTCCGGTAGGACGATGTCGCCGCGGGCCCGGCCCGCGTTCCCCGGGAGGTCCCGTGAGCCAGCACGACGCCGTCATCGTCGGAGCCGTCCGTACGCCGGTGGGCGTGGGCAAGCCGGGGAAGGCGCTCTCGGGCGTGCACCCGGGCGACCTCTCGGCGCACGTCCTCGCGGGCCTGGTCGAGCGCACCGGGGTCGACCCCGCCCTGGTCGACGACGTCATCTGGGGCTGCGTCTCCCAGGTGGGCGAGCAGGGCGTCAACATCGGCCGGAACGCGGCGCTGGCCGCCGGGTTCCCGGAGTCGGTCCCCGGCACGACGGTCGACCGGCAGTGCGGATCCAGCCAGCAGGCGGTGCACTTCGCCGCGGCGGGACTCGTCGCCGGGCACTACGACGTCGTCATCGCCGGCGGCGTCGAGTCGATGTCGCGGGTGCCGATGTTCTCGAACATGGTCGGCGGCGACGGCCCGTTCCCGCCCGCGGATGCTCGACCGCTACGACAACGGACTCGTCGGCCAGGGCATCTCGGCCGAGATGATCGCCGCGAAGTGGGGGCTGTCGCGGACCCAGCTCGACGAGATCGCGGTGCGCTCGCACGAGCGCGCGGCCGCCGCCACCGACACGGGGCTGTTCGCCGAGGAGATCCTGCCGGTGGGCGACGTCGCCACCGACGAGGGCATCCGGCGCGGCACCACGCTCGAGACGCCTCGCGGGCCTGCGGCCGGCGTTCCAGGAGGACGGCGTCGTCACGGCCGGCAACGCCTCGCAGATCTCCGACGGGTCGGCCGCGCTGCTGCTCACCACGTCGGCGAAGGCCGCGGAGCTCGGGCTCCGACCGATCGCCCGGATCCACACGGTCGCGCTGGCCGGCGTAGACCCGGTCATCATGCTCACCGGTCCGATCCCGGCGACCGCGAAGGTGCTCGACCGGGCCGGGCTGGCGCTGTCGGACATCGGCGCCTTCGAGGTCAACGAGGCCTTCGCCTCGGTCATCGGCGCCTGGCTCGCCGAGACCGGCGCCGACCCCGCCCTGCTCAACCCGAACGGCGGGGCGATCGCGCTCGGCCACCCGCTCGGCGGGTCCGGCGCGCGGCTGATGACCACGCTCGTCCACCACATGCGGCGGGGCGGCATCCGCTACGGGCTGCAGACGATGTGCGAGGGCGGCGGGATGGCCAACGCCACCGTCCTCGAGCTGCTCTGACGCGGGCGGGCGGCCTGCGCCGCGGCCCGGGCCGCCCGCGCTACCCACAGGCGGATCCGGGCGTGATCGGGCGAGTTATCCACAGGGTCGTCCACACCTGGGGACGAATGACACCGCTGTAAGTCGGGCCTCGAGCCCGGTGCCGGCGGTGGGGCCGGTCAGCGCCAGCGGGTCGACATGCCGAACCCGACCCCGATGAGGCCGAACCCGACGACGACGTTCCACCAGCCGAGGGTCTTCATCACCGGCAGGTCGGCCCCGGCGATGTAGTACACGACGATCCACAGCAGGCCGACGACGAAGAACGTGATCATGACCGGCGCCCACCACGACGAGGAGCCGTACTTCACCGGGACGGGCGCGGTGTTCGGCGGGGTGAAGTCCTTCTTCCGGCGGATTCGGGACTCGGGCACGGTGGTCCCCTTCGTGGCGGTGGGCCGCGGCACGGTGGCCGCGGGCGAGCCGTCCGGCTCACCGGTGGTGCGGCGGGTGAAGGACCCGTCGCGGGGAACAGCCTACCGAGCACCCGGGTCGTGCGGGCAGGGCCGCACCGGACTACGGCCAGACCGCCGGTCCGGCGCGGGTCCGGGCGCGGAACGGCCGGCCCCCGCGACTCGTCCCACCTCGTGGAGCCGGACCCGTCCCGGGTCGGGTCCGGGCCGTGAAGGGGGACGCACGTGCGGGCGGGTGGGCACGACACGACGGACTGACCGGTCGTCCGAGGTCGCCCGGACGGCGGCCCTCTACCGTGGTGCCGTGAGCACCGGTCCCTCGCCCGACGCCGTGCGCGCCGTCGACGGGGTGGCTCGACGATGAGCGGCGACAAGCCGGGGCTGCACCAGGCGGCGCCGCCCCGCGAGCGCGGCGACTCGGTGCGGCGGGTCGTCCGGGGCCTCGGGGAGCTGTTCATCACCCTCGGCGTGCTGCTGCTGCTCATGTGCGTCTACCAGCTGTGGTGGACGAACGTGGAGAGCGCCCAGGCCATCGCGACCAGCCGCGACGAGATCGTCCGCTCCTGGCATCAGCCCCTCCCGACCCCGACCCCGTCCCCGTCGGCGTCGTCGGGGAAGCCCGGCTCGACGCCGACGCCGAGCGCCACGGCGCAGCCGAAACCGGCGTACGGCACCGGCTTCGCCCTGGTCTACATCCCGCGGCTGAGCGACAAGGTCTGGGGCCTGCCGGTCCACGAGGGCACGAGCAAGGACGTGCTCGCCCAGGGCGCCGGCCACTACCCCTTCTCGGCGATGCCGGGCGCCGTCGGGAACTTCGCGATCGCCGCGCACCGCTCGACCCACGACGAGCCGTTCGCGAACTTCCCCGACCTGCGGGCGGGCGACAAGGTCTACGTCCAGACCAGGACCACGTGGTACGTCTACACGCTCACCCAGGACGACTCGACGCTGACTCCGACCGACGTATGGGTCGTCGACCCGGTTCCCGGCAAGCGAGGGGCCACGCCCACCCAGCGCCTGCTCACCATGACGACCTGCACGCCGCGCTACGGGTCGACCGGCCGCTGGGCGTGGTGGGGCGTCCTCACCGCGACCAGTCCGACCAGCCAGGCCCCGCCGGACGGGCTCACCGGCACCGCCTGACCACCGCCCACCCGATCCCGAGCGACGAGGACACCGACGAGACCGTGTATGCCTGGATGTGGCGCAAGCTGCCCGGCCCGTGGCCGGTGAAGGCGCTCGAGGCCCTCGTGGCGTTCGCGGCCGTCGTCGTGCTGCTGTTCACGGTGGTGTTCCCGTGGATCGAGCCCCGGCTCCCGTTCAACGACGTGACGGTCGACGACTCGCCGGCGCCGACCGCGAGCGTCGGCCCCTGAGCCCGGGCCGGTATCGGCCTGCGGGCCGAGCACCGGCGTAGGCGATGATGGGCGCGTGACCGCTCGGATCCTCGTCGTCGACAACTACGACTCGTTCGTCTACAACATCGTCCAGTACCTCGGCCAGCTCGGTGCCGAGGTGGACGTCCGTCGCAACGACGAGGTCACGCCCGAGCAGGGGCGCGGCGTACGACGGGGTCCTGCTCTCCCCCGGGCCGGGTACGCCGTCGGGCGCCGGCGTCTGCCTCGACATGGTCCACACGCTCGGTGGCGTCGTCCCCCTCTTCGGGGTGTGCCTCGGGCACCAGGCGATCGGCGAGGCGTTCGGCGCGGAGATCGTGCGGGCCCCCGAGCTGGTGCACGGCAAGACGAGCCGGGTGCACCACGAGGGCGCGCGGTGTGCTCGAGGGCCTCCCCGACCCGTTCACCGCGACCCGCTACCACTCGCTGACCATCGACCCCGCGAGCGTGCCCGCGGAGCTCGAGGTCACCGCGCGCACGGACACCGGCGTCATCATGGCCGTGCGCCACCGCACCCTGGCGATCGAGGGTGTGCAGTTCCACCCGGAGAGCGTGCTGACCGAGGGCGGCCACCGGATCCTGGCCAACTGGCTGACCGCGTGCGGCGATCGCGCAGCGCTCGAGCGCTGCGCGGGTCTGGCGCCCGTTATCTAGCGCCTCCAGGAGCCGCGCTCCTGCGCGGCTCCGTCGGCGCCCCCCTCCGCTGCGCGGCTCTCGTCGACCCCCTGCGGGGGCCGGACTCCGGCCTCGGGCCGCTCCGCTTCGGGGTACTGCCCCTGTTCCTGCGCCGGCAAGACATCGGGCTCCTTGGAGGCGCCAGGAATTACGTTGCTGTTGGGGTGGGGGCGGTCGTGGTGGGCGTCGGGGTGGTCGCGGTCGGGGTGGGGGACGCGGGGGCGGTCGCGACGGTGATCGTGACGAGGGTGCCCTTGACGGCGCTGGCGCCGGCCTTCGGGGACTGCGCCAGGACCTGGCCCGGGGGCACCGTGCCGTCCTCCTGCTGGACGACGTTCGTCTCGAAGCCGGCGTTGGTGAGGTCGCTGCGCGCCTGCGCCTCGCTCTCGCCGACCACGTTCGGCACCGTCGTCTTGCCGTCCGACACCGAGATGTCGACCGGCGTACCGGCATCGACCGTCGACTGGAACGGCAGGCTCTGCGCCACCACGACTCCGCCCGGCTGGTCGGACTTCACCTGCGTGACCTTGCCGAGGGTGAGGTTGGCGTCGACCAACGCCGCCCGGGCGGCGTCGGAGGAGGTGAGCCCGACGAGCTGCGGGACGGTCGCCTGGTCCTTGCCGGTGGAGACGGTGACGTCGACCTTCTGGCCCTTCTCGATCTGCTCGCCCGACGGCGGCACCTGGGCGATGATCGTGTCCTTCGGGCGGTCCGGCGAGGTCTGCGGCGTCTGCGTACCGAGCACGAGTCCCTGCTGGCTGAGCAGCGTGGTGGCCTGCGGGACGGTGAGCCCGCTGAGGTTGGGCACGGTCACCCGCTCCACCGCCGGCGACCCGAAGATGGCGCGCCCGACGAGCAGGGTCGCGACACCGACGGCGAGCACGCCGAGAGTGAGGAGCACCCAGAACAGCGGGCTGCGCTGGGTGGAGCCCGAGCCGGATCCGTCGGTCGCGGCGACGGCGGCCGCCGCCCCGACGGGGGGGATCACGGCGGTGTCCTGGCCCAGGCCCATCACCGGCACCGGCGCGGTCACCGGGAGGCCGGCGATGGCGCGCTCGACGTCGGCGCGCATCTCCGCGGCAGTCTGGTAGCGGTCGCCCGGGTCCTTCGCGAGCGCGGTGAGCACGATGGTGTCGATCTGCGGCGTCACCGACGGGTCGACCTGCGAGGGCGGCACCGCCTGCTCGCTCACGTGCTGGTAGGCGATCGACACCGGGGACTCGCCGGTGAACGGCGGCCGCCCGGTGAGCAGCTCGTAGAGCAGGCAGCCGGTGGAGTACAGGTCGCTGCGGCTGTCGACGATCTCGCCGCGCGCCTGCTCGGGCGAGAGGTAGTGCGCGGTGCCGAGGACGGCGGACTGCTGGGTCATCGTCTGGCCGGCGTCGGCGAGGGCTCGGGCGATGCCGAAGTCCATGACCTTGACGTCGCCGCCGCGGGTGAGCATGACGTTGGCCGGCTTGATGTCGCGGTGCACGATGCCGTGCCGGTGGCTGTAGTCGAGCGCGGCGAGGGTCCCGGACGTGATCTCGAGCGCGCGCTCGGGGAGCAGCCGGCGACCGGTCGCCAGGAGCTGGCGCAGCGTCATGCCGTCGACGTACTCCATGACGATGTACGGGACGATCTCGCCGGTCGCGCCCTCGCTGTCGCCGAGGACGTCCTCGCCGGTGTCGTAGACGGCGACGACGTTCGGGTGGTTGAGCGACGCGGCGCTCTGCGCCTCGCGGCGGAACCGGGCCTGGAAGCTGGGGTCGCGGGCCAGGTCGGGACGCAGGATCTTCACCGCGACGCGGCGGCCCAGGCGCAGGTCCTTGCCCTCGAACACCTCGGCCATGCCGCCGCGCCCGATCACCTCACCGAGCTCGTAGCGCTCGCCCAGCCGGCGGATGTCCTCGGTCACCGTTCCTCCTCTGTCGCCGGGCCCGGGCCCGACGCCGTGTGCTGGGTCATCATGGCCGGAGCACCGCTTCCATCACGGCCTTGGCGATCGGGGCCGCGAGCTTGTTGCCGCTGATCTCGGCCGCCCCGCCGCCGTTCTGCAGGACGACCGCCACCGACACCTGGGCCCCGCCCGGCTGGTCGGCGGGGGCGACCCCGACGAACCAGGCGTGCGGCGGCTGCCCCGGGGCGGTCTGCGCCGTGCCGGTCTTGCCTCCGACCGTGACACCAGGGATCCGGGCGTTCGAGCCCGTCCCCTGCTCCACGACCGACACCATCATGCCGAGCAGGGTCGCCGCGTTCGCCGGCGACATCGCCTGCGAGAAGGCGGTCGGCTCGGCGTTCTGCAGCACGGTGAGCTCGGGCGAGAGGGTCTGCGCCACGAGGTACGGCGACATCACCTGGCCGTTGTCGGCGATCCCGGCACCGACCATCGCCATCTGCAGCGCGGTGGCCGTCACGTCGAACTGGCCGATGGCGCTCATCGCGGTCTGCGGCAGGTCGGGGTCCTCGGGGAACCGGCTGGTCGCCGCGCGCAGCGGGCACCTCGAAGGAGTTGTTGAAGCCGAACTTCTCCGCCTGCGCGCGCAGCGCGTCGGCGCCGACGTCCAGACCGATCGAGGCGAAGGCGGTGTTGCACGAGATGGCCAGGGCGTTCTCGAAGGTCGTCTTGCCGCCCGGGCCGCAGGCCGTGCCCGACCAGTTGTTGAGCTCCTTGGTCGTGTTCGGCAGCTTGAGCTTGGCCGGGCCCGGGCACCACCGTGGTCGGGGTGTAGCGGCCGGTCTCGAGCGCGGCCGCGGCGGTCACGAGCTTGAACGTCGAGCCCGGCGGGAGCGTCATCGCGAGCGGCCGGTTGAGCAGCGGCTTGGCCGGGTCGGCGCTGTACTTGTCGTACGACGCGCGGATCGTCGCCGGGTCGTGGCTCGAGAGCAGGTTCGGGTCGAACGACGGCGAGGAGACGAGCGCCAGGATCGCGCCGGTCCGTGGGTCGATCGCCGACGACGGCGCCCGTGCGGCCCGCGAGTCCGTCGTACGCCGCCTTCTGCGCCGCCGGGTCGAGGGTGAGCCGCACCGCGCCGCCCTGCACGCCGCGGCCGGCGAACAGCTGCTGGACGCGGTCGACGAAGAAGCGGTCGTCGGAGCCGGAGAGCACGTCGTTCTCGGTGCGCTCGATGCCCGTGGCGCCGTAGACGACGGAGTAGAAGCCGGTCGCGGGGGCGTAGAGCGGGCCACGCGGCGTACTGGCGCAGGTACTTGAGCTGGTCCTGCGTGGGGATCGACGACGCGATCGCCGTGGACCCCAACAGGATCGGGCCGCGCTGGCGGGAGTACTCCTCGAGCAGGACGCGGCTGTTGCCCGGCTGCGCCCGCATGTCGGCGGCGGCGAAGTACTGCAGGTAGGTCAGGTTGGCGAGGACGGCGAAGAGCAGCACGCCGAGCACGATCGCGAGGCGACGCACCGACCGGATCACAGCGACACCACCTGGGTCGGCGCGTCCTCGAGGCTCACGTTCGCGTCGTCGGGACGACGCGCGCTGTCGCTGACCCGCATGAGCAGGCCGATCGCGATCCAGTTGGCCACGAGCGACGAGCCGCCGTGCGGCGAGGAACGGCGTGGTGAGGCCGGTGAGCGGGATGAGGCGGCTGACACCCCCGACGACCACGAACACCTGCAGCGCCAAGGAGATCGACAGTCCGGCGGCGAGCAGCGTGCCGAACACGTCGCGGCAGCCGATCGCCGCGCGCAGGCCGCGCTCGACCACGATGCCGTAGAGCACGAGCATCGCCATGAGCCCGATGAGGCCGAGCTCCTCGCCGAAGGCCGCGAGGATGAAGTCGCTCTTCGCGTACGGCACGAGCTGCGGGTAGCCCTGCCCGAGGCCGGAGCCGAACAGCCCGCCGCTCGCGAACCCGTACAGCGACTGGGCGATCTGGTAGCTCGTGTCGGCCTCGTCGGCGAACGGGTGCAGCCACACGTCGACGCGCAGCCGGACGTGGCCGAACGCGAGGTAGGCGAACGTCGCGCCGGTGATGAACAGCACCGCGCCGAGCACGAGCCAGCTGCGCCGCTGCGTCGCGATGTAGAGCAGCGAGACGAACAGGCCGAAGAACAGCAGCGACGTGCCGAGGTCGCGCTCGAAGACGAGGACGGCGAGCGACACGAACCAGGCGACGAACAGCGGGCCGAGGTCGCGCCCGCGAGGGAGCTCGATCCCCATGACCTTCGTGCGCACGAGGGCGAGCGAGTCGCGCGTCACCGTGAGGTAGCCCGCGAAGAAGATGGTGAGCAGGATCTTGGCGAGCTCGCCCGGCTGGAACGACAGGCCGCCCAGGCGCACCCAGAGCGTGGCGCCGTTGACCGTCGCGCCGAGGACCGGCGCGAGCGGCAGGAGCAGCAGCACGAGACCGGCGAGCATCGCGGTGTAGGTGTAGCGCTGCAGCGTGCGGTGGTCGCGGACGACGAGCAGCACGGCGACGAACAGCACGACGCCGAGCGCCGTCCAGGTCAGCTGGCTGTAGACGTCCGGAGGGGGCGCGACGCCGCCGTTGCGGGCGGCGCGCTGGACCTCGGCGAGGTCGAGCCGGTGGATCATGGCCAGGCCGAGGAGGTTCAGCGTCGCCACCGCAGGAACGACGATGGGGTCGGCGTACCTCGCGAGGAGCCGGACCGCGAGGTGCGCGACGAGCAGCAGGGCGGCGACGGCGCTGAGCACGAGGGCGGTGTCGTCGGCCGGCTTGCCGAGGATCGCGAGGTCGACCTGGATGTACGCCGACGCGCCGACGACGAACGCGAGCACGAACAGCGCCGCCTCCGTGCCGCGCCGCGTGGGCTGGCGATAGCGGGGGACGGCGGGAGCCGCGGTCGCGGCGCTCATCGCGAGGCCGAGGGGGACGGGGTGCGGCTCGCGGTCGAGCTCGCGGTGGGGCTCGCGGTCGCGGGCGGTGCGTCCGTGGCGGGGCAGCCCGGGGTGGTCGGCACCGCGGTGCACTGGGCCGCGCGCTCGGTCAGCTGCTGCACGACCTGCTGCGCCCCGGCGAGGGAGTCGGCGGCGATCGTGGCCTCGACCTGGGCCGCCTCGAAGTCCGGCAGCGAGTCGACGGTGAGGGTGGTGACCTGCTCGACCGAGTGCATCCCGATCGGCCCGAGGTCGGTGGGCAGCCCGCGGAAGATGGCGACGTAGCCACCCTCGTTCCCGACGTAGTACTGCCCCCGGGCCCACGCGTAGGTGACGCCGAGGGCCGTCGCCGCGACGAGCACGACGGCGACCGCGACGGCCACCCACCGGACCGGCAGCCGCCGCCGGGAGGACGGCTGCTCCTCGGCGTAGACGTCGGCGAGCGCCCCGACCCCACCGGTGCCGTCCCCGGAGCTGGTCGACACCTTGACCACGGGGTGCGAGCGCGGGTCGATCTGGGAGTCGGCCGGGAACGCGAAGCCGGGCAGCCGCTCGCGGTTGCGCGGCTCGCCGGCCGCGCCGACGACCACGGGCGCCTCGGTGTCGCCCACCTCGCCGACCTCGACGACGTCGGCCACGACGCACGTGACGTTGTCCGGCGCGCCGACCTCGAGCGCGGCCTCGACGAGCGCCGTGACGACCGCGGTGGGGTCGGCGATCGCGAGCAGCTCCTCGATGCGCTCGTCGGAGACGTAGCCGCACAGCCCGTCGCTGCAGACGAGGAACCGGTCGCCGGGGCGCGCCTCGCGGACCGAGACGTCGGGCTCCGCCGGGTGTACCCCGTCGATCGCGCGCATGAGCAGGTTGCGCCGCGGGTGCACGAGCGCCTCGTCGGCCGTGATGCGACCGGCGTCGATGAGCGTCTGGACGTAGGTGTGGTCGCGCGTCACCTGGGTGAGGGCGCCGTCGCGCAGGAGGTAGGCGCGGGAGTCGCCGACGTGCAGGACGGCCACCCGCGCGGGGTCGCCACCGAGCCACGCCAGCGCGGTGAGGGTCGTCCCCATGCCCGCGAACTCGGGGTGCGCCGCCACGACGTCGGCGATGCGCTCGCTGGTCGTGACGACGGCCTCGGAGAGCCGCTCGAGGGCCTCGACGTCGCCGAGCCCGGCCGTCTCCATCTCCGACATCGTCGCGATCGCGGCGGCCGAGGCGAGCTCGCCGGCGGCGTGCCCGCCCATCCCGTCCGCGACGACGAGGAGCTGCTCCCCGGCGTAGCCCGAGTCCTCGTTGCCGGGGCGGACGAGTCCGACGTCGGAGCGCGCCGCGGAGCGCAGCATGAGCACCACGGCTACCGCCGCAGCTCGAGCACGGTGCGCCCGACCTTGAGCTGGTGGCCGAGCGTGAACGGCGTCGGCCCGGTGATCCGGTTGCGGTCGAGCCACGTGCCGTTCGTCGACCCGAGGTCGGTGACCACCCACGTGCCGTTGCTGAGCGCGAGGCGCGAGTGCGCGTTGCTCGCGTAGTCGTCGTCGAGCACGAGGGTGGAGTCGGGGGCGCGGCCGATCGTGACGTCGGCGGTGCCGAGCGGGATCACCGTGCCGGTGAGCGGCCCCTCGACGACGACCAGCGAGCGCGGACCGGTCTTGACCTTCGGCGTCCGCTCCGGCCGCGGACCTGGCCGGCTTGGCGCGCGGCGCGGCCGCGGCGACGAGCGGGCGCGCGTCGCGCGGGGCACGCAGGTCGCGGCGCAGGACCAGGACGGTCACCAGGACGAGGGCCCAGATCAGGGCGAGGAACCCGAGGCGCAGCAGCGTGAGGACGAGCTCGGACACCGCGGGATCACCCCGCCCGGAACGTCAGCCGCGTCGCCCCGAGCTGGACCACCGCGCCGTCGTGGAGAACCGTCTCCCCGACCTGGACGCCGTCGACGTACGTGCCGTTCGTCGACCCGAGGTCGCGCAGCACGACCTCCCGGCCGAGCAGGATCTCGGCGTGGTGGCGGGACACCCCCGGGTCGTCGACGCGGATGTCGACGTCGGTGCCGCGCCCGAGGCGGGTGACCGCCCGGGTGAGCGGGTGCGCGACGTCGGGGTCCGCGACGAGCCGCGGGTGCCCGGCGCCGGCCGGCGGGGCGGTCGGCGTCCGCTGCCCCTGCGGGTTCGACGCGACCTCGGCCTTGGCCTCGCTGCGCACCCGGAACAGGCCGGTCTCCAGGTCGTCGTCCCGGGTGAGCTCGACCGTGGTGCCGCCGAGGAACGTGTAGCGCTGCTCCTCGGCGTACTCGCCGACCATCCCGGAGAGCTCCTCGGTGAGCGTGCCCGAGTAGACCGAGAGCCGGTCGTGGTCGTGCGGGCTCAGGTCGACGACGAAGACGTTGGGGACGACCGTGCGCCCGCGGCTCACGACGGCGGCCCGGTCGTCCATCTCGCGCTGGAGCGCGGCGGCGATCTCCACCGGCTGCACCTCGGCCTTGAAGGCGCGCGCGAAGGCACCGTTGACCATCCGGTCGAGCCGCTGCTCGAAGCGGTCGAGCAGACCCACCGTGCCTCCCAGGTGACTCGGGGACGGCGCACCCCGGGGGGCGGACGTCGTCGACCTCGATCGTAACCGGGCGGGGCGCCCTGACCTGCGCCGCAGCGTCGGTGGCGGCCGCGGCCGTGCCGGTTCACCGGCTCGGGGACTGCCCGACGGGCGTGTTAGCCTTCTCCGGCGCGCGCGAGTGGCGGAATAGGCAGACGCGCACGGTTCAGGTCCGTGTACCCGAAAGGGTGTGGGGGTTCAACTCCCCCCTCGCGCACACATTGACTCAACCGGGGACTTCCCACGGTTGGTCGAAGCCGGTCGAGGTTCGTCCGGCGTGCCGGGAGGCGGGGACCTCCGGCCGCACGCAAGGCAGCAAGGCCCCGGGGCGCTCCCGGGGCCTTTGTCATTCGGTTGCCAGGGAACGCAGCAGGTCGAGAGCCTCGGTGACCGATGCGGCGGGGTCGGTCACCGGGAACTGGACGGCTCGCACCGTGCGCTGCGGGTCGACGAGCAGGGTGAGGCGCTTGACCCGTTCGACCCCCGAGACGCGGAACGTCGGGAGCCGAAGTGACGCGGCCAGCAGGCTGTCGGCGTCGGAGAGCAGGGGGAACGGCAGGCCTGCATGCGCGACGAACGCGGCGAGCTGGTCGGGGCGCTGGGTGCTCACGCCGCGGACGTCGGCGCCCGCGCGGGCGAACTCGTCGTGATGCTCGGCGTACGTCCGCGACTCCAGGGTGCAGCCCTTGGTCCCGGGGATCTGGTCCCACCCCGGCGGATAGCCGTCCGAGCCCGGGGCGAAGGCCCCGGGGAAGCAGTACAGGACCGTCCACCTGTCCTCGGCCACCGGGTCGACCCGACCACCGTCGTGACGGTGCAGCGACAGCGCCGGGATCCTCCTCCCGACCAGGGACCGGACCCGGCGAGCCTCCGCCGAGGTCGGCGCACCGCCCGCGGTGAGGCTGCCGTCGCCGAGCACGAAGCGGTCACCCCAGTCCTGCAGCGCGATCAGGACGGGCAGCAGGCCCTCGCCCGCCGGGGTGAGCACGTAGTCGGAACGAGGCGGGTGCTGGGAGTACGGCCGACGCTGCAGCACCCCGGCCTCGACGAGAGCCGCGAGCCGGTCGGTGAGGGTCTTGCGACTCACCCCGAGCTCGCGCTGCAGGGCATCGAACCGGGTGACTCCACCGGCGATGTCGCGCACGACCAGCAGCGTCCACCAGTCGCCGACGACGCCCAGGGCCTGGGCGATGCCGCAGTCGGCGTCGGTCAGGTCCGTGTACTTCACCGGGTCACCTCAGCAGGAACGCAGTACTTCCACCAGTCACGCCCACCTCGGTATAGTGCGTTCACATTCTAAACTGACGACGGGAGTGCGGCGTGACCATCGAGGGCGACCGCCCGGAGCGCCGGTTCTGGACCTACTGGGCGGCGGGCACGGTCAGCTCGACCGGATCGGCGATCACGGTCGTCGCACTCCCCATGACCGCGCTGACCCTGCTGCACGCGACGCCCCAGCAGGTGGGCCTGCTCGCCGCCGCCGGGTACGTGGCGTGGCTGGTCATCGGGTTGCCGGCCGGGGTGCTTGCCCAACGGCTGCCCCTGCGCGGCACGCAGGTGGGGATGGATCTCGCCCGAGCGGTCGCCGTCGCCTCGGTCCCGGTCGCCTGGGCCTTGGGCCGACTCACGTTCGCGCACCTGGTGCTCACCGCAGTGGTCGTCAGCTTTGCCACGGTCCTGTTCGACGTCAGCAACTCGACGTTCCTGCCGGGCATCGTCCCCAAGGCCGAGCTGCAGCGACGCAACAGCCTGATGTCGGCCACGCACGCCGTCACCACGCTCGGCGGACCGGCGCTGGGGGGCCTGCTGGTGCAGGCGCTGGGAGCGGCGTACGCCCTGGCCGCCGACGCCATGAGCTACGTCGTGTCCGCGGTCCTGCTGCGCAGCCTGCCGTCACGTCGGGTCGTCGGTCCCAGCACGTGGCCTCCCGTGCGGGAGATGATCCGCGAGGGCTGGCACTTCGTGAGCCGGCACCCGGTCATGGCCCCGTTCATGTGGGACGCCACGGTCATCAACTTCGTGTGCGGTGCCCAGATGGCACTGTTCTCGCTGTACCTGTTGCGAGAGCAACAGGTCTCGCCCTGGCTGGTCGGGGTACTGCTCGCCACGGACGGCGCCGGGGCGCTCCTCGGCGCGTCGGTCACCCCGCGGATCACCGACGCGTTCGGCACGGCGCGCGCCAGCGTCCTGGCGTCCGTTGCCACCGCATGCTTCGCCCTGCTCATCCCGGCCGGAGCGGGCGCGACGGCGCTCGCGCTCTTCGCCGTCGGGAACCTCGGCTTCGCCGGCAGCGTCGCGCTCGTCAGCATCAGCACGCGTACCTACCGGATGACTGCCAGCCCGCCCGAGCTGCTGCCCCGGGTGATGGCCACCGTCCGCTTCGTGTCCTGGGGCGCCATCCCGATCGGCTCGTTGCTCGGCGGTCTGCTCGCCGGCGCCATCGGTGCCCGAGGAGCACTCTGGGTCGCGGGGGCCGTCGCCTGGATCGCGCCGGCCATCCTGCTGTCATCGGCCGTCCGCTCCATGCGCGACCTCGACGACTACGTCCCCGGCACTGCCGTCACGGACGTGAGCGTGAGCAGCAGGGCCGGGTAACCGGCCGGCGCCCGCCGGACGGGGTGCGTGTCGGTGGCCACGCTTCCAGGCCGGTGCCACCGTCGATCGTGTGCGACTCGGGTCCCCGTGTGCCGGCGTCGCCCTCCTCAGCTGCCGTTGAACGGCCGCACCTCGACATCGCCGCGGCGTCGACGCCGTCGTCGAGCGGGGCACGGGCGGCCGACGACGAGTGATGTGCTGGACTGTCGCGCGTGGCCGCCGTCCTCGCCCTGTTCTCGGCACTGGTGTGGGGCGTCGCGGACTTCACCGGCGGCCTCGCGTCGCGACGGTCCACGCCGGTGCAGACCCTCGTCCTCACCACGCCGGCGGGGCTCCTCCTCGTCGTCCCCGCGGCCGTCCTGCTCGGCGGGGATCCCGCGGGTACGGCGTTGCCCGGGATCGGCGCCGCGCTGTTCGGCGCCACCGGGATCCTGCTGCTCTACGCCGCGCTCAGCGTCGGGCCGATGGGGGTGGTGTCGCCGGTCTCCGCGGTGATCGGCGCGGCGATCCCCGTGCTGGTCGGGCTCGCCCGCGGCGACCGCCCGGGCACGGCGGCGTACATCGGGATGGCGCTCGCCGTCGTCGCGATCATCACCGTCGGGCTCGAGCCGCGGTCGCCCACCGACGACGAGCGCCACCAGCGGGTGTCGTCGCGGGCCCTGCTGCTCGCGGTCGGCGCCGGCATCGGCATCGGCGGCTTCCTCGCGATCATCTCCTGGGCGCCGGACGGTTCCGGCCTGTGGTCCGTCGTCTGGGCCCGCGGGACGTCGACGGTCCTCATCGGCCTGCTGGGCGCCGTCGTCGCGACGAGGTCGGGACGGCCGTACCTGCCGCAGGACCCGCCGGTGCGGATCCAGGCGGCCGTCGCGGGAGTGCTGGACGTCGTGGCCAACTCGGTCTACGTCGCTGGCGCTGCAGGTCGGGCTGCTGTCCGTCGTCTCGGTGCTCGGGTCGCTCTACCCCGCGGCGACCGTGCTGCTCGCGCGACTCGTCCTCACCGAGCACCTGCGACCGATGCAGAAGGTCGGGATGGTCACCGCCATCGCCGCCGCCGCGCTGCTCGCCCTCGGTTGACGCGCGCGCAGCCCGACGATCCGACCCGGCGGCGGTCCCGCCCGACGCGCCGGGCTCCCTGGTGCGGGCGCCGGCGGACCGAGGGGACACAATCTCCGCGTGACATCCGCCGCGCTCCTCGCGTCCGACTGGCCGGTGAGCTCGGTCGCCACGGTCGTGACCGTGCTGTCGCTCGCGCTCGCCGCCGTGACCGGCGTGCTGGCGTTCCTCGACCGGAAGCTGCCGCGCTGGGTCCTCGTGCTCGTCGTGCTGCTCGAGCTCGCGCTCGTCGTGCTCACCGTGCAGTGCGTCGTCGCCTGGGTCGGCGGCAACGGCCCGGCCGACCCGGTCGTGTTCCTCGCGTACCTGCTCGTCGTGCTGCTCGCGGGTCCCGGCACGGTGTGGTGGGGCTCGGGCGAGCCGGGTCGATGGGGCGCCGGTGTCGTGTGCATCGCCGGGCTGCTGATCCCGGTGCTCGTCGTACGCCTCGAGCAGGTCTGGACCGGGGCGGCGGCGGTGACCGGTCATGGCTGAGCGCACCGAGCCCACCGAGCCCACCGAACCACCGCGCCTCGACGAAGCACGGCGCCGGGCGCGCCCTCATCACGGTCTACGCGATCCTCGCCGTCGGCGCCTCGGCCGCGCTCGCTCTACGAGCTCGCGGTCAAGTTCGACCAGGCGCCGCTGGCGTACGGGCTGTCGGCCGTGGCCGCGGTCGTCTACTGCGTCATCACCGTGGCGCTCGTGAAGGACACGCCGGCGTGGCGCCGCGTCGCGTTCGTCTGCATGGTCGCCGAGCTCGTCGGCGTACTCGTGGTCGGGACGCTCAGCATCGTCGACCCCGCGGCGTTCGAGGCGAAGTCCAGCGTGTGGTTCTGGTACGGCCGCGACTACCTGTTCATCCCGCTCGTGCTGCCGATCCTCGGCCTGAACTTCCTGCGCCGGACCCGCGCCGCTCGCTGACCGGTCGGACCGCAGCGCCGCCGCGGATCGGCCACGTCGGGGACCAGAGCTACGGCGCGTACGGCAGCGACCACGCGACTTCGATGACCGGCGCGGGCTACAGCGACTGCGCGGTGACGGCGCTGGACATCCGCAGCCGCAGCGGGTCGAGGCGCATGATCCCGGGACCGTCGGCCACGAGGTCGGGCAGCTCGGACATCAGGCGGGCGAACAACGGCGCCCCGCGGTGGGCCTCGAGCGCCCCCTCGTCGGTGAACCACTCGTAGAGCCAGACGACGTCGGAGTCGTCCGGCTCGACGCAGAGGAAGAACGCCTCCGTGCCGGGCTCCTGATCGAGGTCGTCGACGTAGCGGTTGAGGACGTCGAGCGCGGCGGCGCGCAGCCCCGGCTTGATCGGGACGCGCACGAGCAGCCCGATCCGTCCGGGCAGCACGGCGTCGACCTCGGGTCCGACCTGATCTCCCACAGGGGAAAGTGTCACCCATCGCGGCCCGTCGCGACAGGCCGACCCCGCACGCGGGAACGACCCCCCGCGGGCGCGGCCCGGATGGCAGGCTCGTCCCGTGCCCGAGCTGCCGGAGGTGGAGTCGCTCGCCGCGTACCTGCGCGCGACGGCGACGGGCCTGCGCGTCGCGCGGGTGGAGCTGGCCGCGATCAGCGCGCTCAAGACGTTCGACCCGCCCGTGACCGACCTCGTCGGCGCGCGGATCGTCGACGCGTCGCGGCGCGGCAAGTTCCTCGACGTCGTGCTCGTGGACGAGGACGGCGAGGTGCTCCACCTCGTGACCCACCTCTCCCGGTCCGGCTGGCTGCACTGGCGGAAGGAGATGAGCGCCGGCGCCGCCGAAGCCGGGCAAGGGGCCGCTCGCCTTCCGCGTCGTGCTCGTCGACGACGACGGCGTACCCGCGGGCGGCTTCGACCTCACCGAGGCCGCGACGCAGAAGCGGCTCGCGGTCCACGTCGTACGGGATCCCGGCACGATCGAGGGCGTGGCCCGGCTCGGCCCGGAGCCGTTGGCCGCGGACTTCACCGTGGACACGCTCGCGGCGATCCTCGCCGAGGCCGGCGGGCGCCAGCTCAAGGGCGTGCTCCGCGACCAGTCGACCATCGCCGGCATCGGGAACGCCTACAGCGACGACATCCTGCACGCGGCGCGGCTCAGCCCGTTCAAGGCCGCCGGCAAGCTGTCCCCCGACGAGGTCGCGACCCTGTACGCCGCGATGCACGACGTGCTCACCGACGCCGTGCGCCGGTCGGAGGGGCTCGGCGCCGCCGACCTCAAGGCGGAGAAGAAGCTGGGCATGCGCGTCCACGGACGCACCGGCGAGCCGTGCCCGGTGTGCGGCGACGTCGTACGCGAGGTGTCCTTCGCCGACTCGTCGCTGCAGTACTGCGCCACCTGCCAGACCGACGGCAAGCCGCTCGCCGACCGCAGGTTCAGCAAGTTCCTCAAGTAGCACTAGCCCCCGGCGTCCGCTCTGACGCCGTCTCCCCTCGCTCTGCATGAAGGTGCCCCAGGACGCGGTAGACGCACCTGCGGCGCCCCACTGCCTCGGCGTCCGATAGATGGATGTCCCGACGGCTGCCCCTATCGCGTCCTGGGGCACCCTCATCGGGGATCATCGGGGGGTGACCCGGGCTCATCGAGGCGTTGCGCGCGGCGGTCGGTGCGGCGCACGTGCTCGTCGAGCCGGACCTCGTCGCGCCGTACGCCGTCGACTGGTCGCGGCGCTTCGCCGGTCCGGCGATCGCCGTGGTCCGTCCGGCCGACACGGCCGAGGTCGCGGCGGTGGTCCGGGCGTGCGCGGCAGCCGGTGTGCCGGTCCTGCCGCAGGGCGGCAACACCGGGCTCGTCGGCGGCTCGGTCCCGGGGGCGGCGGGACCGCCGGTCGTGATCCTCTCCACCCGGCGGCTCACCCGGCTCGACGCCGTCGACGACCTCGCCGGCCAGGTCACGGCGGGTGCCGGCGTCGTCCTCGCCGACCTGCACCGGCACGTGCAGGCCGCCGGCTGGGAGTACGGCGTCGACCTCGCGGCCCGCGACAGCGCGACCGTCGGCGGCACGGTCGGCACGAACGCGGGCGGGATCCGGGTGTGCGTGCACGGCATGACGCGGGCGCAGGTGGTGGGGGTCGAGGCGGTGCTGCCCGACGGCTCGGTGATCAGCCACCTCGGCGGGCTGCCGAAGGACAACACCGGCTACGACCTCACCGGGCTGCTCGTCGGCAGCGAGGGGACCCTCGGCGTCGTCACGGCCGTGCGGCTGCGCCTGGTACGACCGGTCACGGCGTCCGCCGTCGCCCTCGTCGGCGTCCGCGACGCGGCCGACGCGCTGGCGCTCGTGCGCTCGGCGGTGCCTCGCGGCGTACGCCTGCTCGCCGCGGAGATCATGGACGCGGCGATGCTGCGCCACGTCTGCGCGGCCGCGGCGCTGCCGTGGCCGCTGGCCGGCGAGCCGGACCACGTGCTCCTGCTGGAGACCGAGTCGCCGCGCGAGGGCGACGTCGCGATGGACCTGGCGGACGACCGCGACGCCGTCGTCGCCCTGGACGCCACCGACCGGGCGCGCTTCTGGTCCTACCGCGAGCGGGCCGCGGAGGCGACCGCGGTCCTCGGTGTGCCGCACCGGTTCGACGTGTCGGTGCCGCATGGGCGGCTGGGACGCGCTCGTCGCCGACCTGCGGGCCCGGGTGCTGCGACCTGCCCGACGTCGACGAGGTGCTCGTGTTCGGCCACCTCGCCGACGGCAACCTGCACGTCGAGGTCCTCGGCCCGGAGCCGGACGACGAGCGGGTCGACGCCGTCGTGCTCGCGACGGTCGCCGAGCACGACGGCTCGATCTCCGCCGAGCACGGCGTCGGCCGGGCGAAGGCGGCGTACCTCGCGCTCACCCGCTCCCCCGCCGAGATCGCCGCGATGCGTGCGGTCAAGGTCGCACTCGACCCGCACGGGCTGTTCAACCCCGGTGCCCTGCTCCTCTGATCCGACCGTTGGAGATGTCTTGTCCGCGCGTTCACCCAGGGGTGCCACGATGTCCCGCGTGACCGAGGTCGTCGCCCATCGCGGCTCGAGCGCGGACGTCCCCGAGCACACCCTGGCGGCCTACGTCCAGGCCGTGGCCGACGGCGCCGACTCGCTCGAGTGCGACGTGCGGCTCACCGCGGACGGCCACCTCGTCTGCGTCCACGACCGGCGGATCGACCGGACGAGCGACGGGCGTGGGGTCGTGTCCGTCATGACGCTCGAGGACCTCCACCGCCGCGACTTCGGGCGCTGGCGGGAGGCCGGGACGTCGCGTCGGACCGGCGCGTGCCTCCGACCTCGACGAGCCGGTGGTGATGGACGAGGACCGTCGACGCGTCCTCACCCTCGAGCGGCTGCTCGAGCTCGTCGTCGACTCCGAGCGGGAGATCGGCCTGGCCATCGAGACCAAGCACCCCACCCGCTACGGCGCGCTCGTCGAGGAGAGCACGGTCGAGCTGCTGCGGCGCTTCGGCCTGGCCCGTCCGCGCAGCGAGCACGACTCCCGGGTGCGGATCATGAGCTTCTCCCAGCTCTCGATGCGCCGGGTGCGCGCCCTCGCGCCCGGGCTGCCGACCGTGTTCCTCATGGACCGGGTGCCGCTGCGCTTCCGCGACGGCTCGCTCCCGTTCGGGTCGTCGATCGCCGGCCCGTCCATCGACATCGTGCGCGCGCACCCGCGCTACGTCGAACGGGTCCACCGGGCCGGAGGACGGCTGCACGTGTGGACCGTCGACCACCCGCAGGACGTCGAGCTGTGCGAGCGGCTCGGCGTCGAGGCGATCATCACGAACCGCCCCGGCCCGGTGCTCGCGCAGCTCGGCCGGACCGGCACCGACGGTCGGCGCCCGCCGGCGTACCGCTCCGGTCACGCCGCGCCGACCGCCCGCGCGTCGCGCACGCTCTCCGGCGTACCGCTGGGTCACGCCGCGCCGACCCGCTCGGCGTCGCGTACGCTCGCCGACCGTGGCCCAGAAGCAGAAGTCCCCGCGTCCCGCCCCCGCCGCGCCGGTCGATCCCGGCGCCGACGTGCCGGTCGTGGGGATGCGCGAGCCGTGCCCGTGCGGCAGCGGCCGGCGGTACAAGGCCTGCCACGGCCGCGCCGCGGCGAGCGCCGGGCAGGGCCTCGTCCGTCGCCCGTTCGCCGGGCTCCCGGGCGAGACGGACTGGGTCGCGATGCGCGAGATCGTGCCGGCGGCGACCGCGCCGCTGACGCTGGCTCCGGAGTACGCCGCGCGGCTCGGCGACCGCACGGTCACCCTGGCGACGGTCCTGCCGCTCGCCTGGCCCGCGCTCGTCCGCGTCGACGGCGCGATCTTCCTCGGCCTGCAGACGACGACGAGCAGCGGCGACACGAGCCGCGACGTCGCCGACGCCCTGCTGCGCGCGCTGGACGCCGAGCGCGGCAGCCCGGTCCCGCCGCAGCGGGTGGCGGCCGGTCCCCGACTGCAGGACGTGCTCGACCTGTCCGCCCCGCTCGACGTCACCGTGCACGCCGGGTTCGACTTCTGGCTCGAGGGCAGCGGCGCCGAGACCACCGACGAGGTCGCCGCCTCGCTCGAGCGGGCCAACGCCTCCGTCGTACCGACCGTGCGGCTGCAGGGGATCGACGCCGCGTACTGGGTCCGCATCGGTACGAAGGAGCACCTGCGCTGGGTGCTGCCGCACGACGAGGAGCCGCTGCTCGACGCGCTCGCGCGGCTGCACGCGCGCGGCACGGACGGACTGGGCGAGGGCACCCGGCTCATCGGCACGTTCCGCGCCGACGGTCTGCTCGTCCCGGTCTGGGACCTCGCACCGGGGACGGAGGCCGACGAGATCGAGACCCCGGCGGCCGCGTTGGCCGACCGTCTCGCGGCGGCGCTCGCCGAGGCCGGGTCGCTCACCGAGCCGGAGCGGCGGGCTCGGGCCGGGCTGACGAACCGTCAGGTGACGCTGCGCTGAGCCGGTTTCGCCCGGCTCTCGGCAAGGGTTCCGGTCCCGCAGAGCGGAACGTCGGGAACACCGCATCGACCGATATCCGGGCGACGGGCGGGCGCTTCGTCAACGTTCCCCCAAGAACGTGTCGCACACGCGCCTGTGGCTTGAGTGACCCGGCGCGCAGCCCCTAGGTTCTGCCCCGATCGGACGTTGCCGCATCCCCCGTCGGCAGCGTCCGATCCTCATGTCCGGAGATCCCCGGCCGCACTGGTCAGCCGCGGACGAGCTCGACGACCGTGACGACGGCCAGCAGGGCGAGCAGCCCGCCCGAGACGATCCGGATGCGCCACAGCGGGACCCGCCGCTGGAGCCACGCGCCGACCAGCACCCCGAGGCCCGCGACGGTGGCCAGCGCGAGCCACGAGCCGAGGAAGACCGACAGCGGCGCGTCGGTGCGGGCCGCCTGCCCCGCGGTGACGAGCTGGGTTAGGTCGCCCCACTCGGCGGTGAAGATGACGGCGAACGTCGTCGCGAAGGCCGCGAGCCCGTGCCGTCCGACGACGGCGCGGGCCTCGATCTCCTCGATCTCCTCCTCCTCCTCGGCCACCTCGTCCGCGCGGGCGCGCAGGCCGCCGTGCACGAGGGCGACCGCGCCGACGGCGAAGAGGGTGGCGGTGACCCCCAGGACGAGCGTGCGCGGGAGGAACGCGAGGAGCTGGCCGGCGGCGACGGCGATGAGCATCTGCACGCCGAACGCGGCCGAGCGCCGAGCCACACGGCCAGCCGGGGGTAGCGCGTCGCGAGGACGAGGGTGGCGATGAACGACTTGTCCGGCAGCTCGGCCGGGAAGATGATCGCGAACGTCGCGACGAGGACACCGAGGTCGAGTGCGACGGTCACCCCGTCATTCTCCGACGGCCGGGCGGCCGGTCCGCCCGCCGGGCATCCGGTTCGTCGGACGGCGCGGCATCATCACCGGCAGCGGAGGGCGCCGTACGCCGGTCCACGCCGCCGGCGGGGCGTCGATCCGCTCGGCCAGGTCGTACGCCGCCGACTCGTAGTTCACCCGCCACCCGCGGAAGTGCGGCCACGCCTGCTCGGCGCTGCGCGTCATGGCGTAGCCGGATGCGGCTGCGCCTGGAAGTAGAGCACCAGGATGGCGACGAGCATCAGCACGCTGCCGAGCATGGTGTAGATGAAGAACTTGACCGCCGCGTAGACGCGCCACGGTACGATCCTGCCGCGGAAGTTATAGGTGCTGTTCGGATCGCCCCAGCCGCCGATCAGGAAATACATCGGGATCAGCGTCAGCTCCCAGAAGACGAAGAAGAGTACCAGGTCGAGCGCACACGAAGACGCCGATCATGCCCGCTTCGAGCACCAGCATGAGGGCCAGGTACGAGCGCAACCGCTGGCTGATCCCTTCCCAGGAGAAGACCAGCACGAGCACGGTGATCAGCGTGGTGAGCAGCACCAGGAACAGGCTCAGGCCATCGACGCCGACCAGGTATTCGATGTTGAACTGCGGCACCCAGGGCGCGGCCTCGACGAACTGCATGCCCGCCTCGCCGTTGCGCCATCCGACCCACAGCAGACACGACACGGCGAACGTGGCGAGGCCGATCAGCAGCGCCCACCACTTCTGGAGCCGCTCCCCCGGCAGGATCAGCAGCACCAGCGCGCCGACCAGCGGGAGGAAGATGATGATTGAAAGCACAGGTATGTTAGAGACTCATAAAGGCTCACTCAGTCCACGGTTATACACCACGGAGTATGTCGCTTCGCTTTTGCTGGAACTCATCCTCGGTGATCGAATCCAGCAGCGCGAAGTTCGACCAAATCCCTCATCCGTTGCCGAGTGGCTCTCGGATGAGCTAGCAATTGACCGCCAGAACTCGGACACTGAACTCGGTGTCTGGCATAACATCACCCTCTACAACGCGTCCGCGTCTTTCAGGAAACGCTCCAGACGATCTACGAATCGCTCTGCATCGGTCAGCGTTTGGCGGGCTGCCGCTTCGTCAACAGTCACATCGTCAGCGTAATCTGCTTCTTCACGCTGTCGACGCGCCTTCTGGTAGATGCGACGCGAATTCTACTTCGACGTGTCCGGGCTTGACCAGGTACTCCGAAAACGCCGACTCGATCCCGGAATGCTTGCCGCGCACCACGGATTGGCTGAACAGGGCCGCCGATGCCATGTAGAACACGGCATAGTAGGCACGGCTCACCGCAGCCCGATAGCGCCCGTGCGCGATGTTCTCGCGCGCCGTATCCAACTCCTCTCGGGCCATCTCTAGACGTAGACGGGCGTAGGCTCGGACGTGCTCTTCCACAGTAAGATGCCTTCTCGTTCGATGTTCTGGTAAAACGGGAATCGATTCGCACGCATTCGATTGAACTGTTCAAGGCTGCGGATGATGTCCGAGATCACGACGCCATATTCGAATTGCACCTGCCAGGCCAGATCGGCCAGCGCCTGGCGCAGAGCCGGCGTATCACGCCGCACCACCACCAACACGTCAATATCCGATTCAGCCTCAGCGTCACCGCGAGCTTGCGAGCCGTAGAGCGTGATGGATAGAACCTCGTCAGGGTAGAGCCGCGACGCACGCTCGACATAGGCGGCAAGCGCGGCTTGCACCGCGGTCCGTCTACTTCTCGCTCGCTGAGTTTGTCTTTGCTCGCTCACTGCCCTGCTCTGATCGGCTGCCACACTGATTCGTCATCGAATCACAAACCACGCCAGCAGCGCCACCGCGCCCAACAGGATCGACAGCGCGTAGAGCCCCACCATCCCGGTCTGCAAGCGCCGCGCCTGCGAGCCGACCCAACCTGTGGCGGTTGCCAGCCCATTGACCGCGCCGTCGATGCCGCGCTTGTCCGCGACATCGGCGAACCACGCGCTCAACTGTCGCAACGGCCCGACGATCCCCTTGTCGTATGCCACGTCGAAGTAGTATTTGTTCTCGACCACTTTGACGAACCAGCCCAGCCGCTCGCGAACGCGCGCCGGGACGCCGGTGTTCACGACATACATCCGGTAGGCCGCATACGCGCCGCCGATGGCGATCAGCGCCGACACGGCCAGCAAGACCCATTCGAGCGGGCTGCGCAGCACTGCCTCAGCAGCCGCGCCGGCTGCCGCTGAGACGGCCTCTGCCGGTACCGCCGGATGGAAGACCGGCTCCAGCCATTTCTCGAACAGCGACAGGCGCGGCAAGCCGAGATAACCGGCCGACACCGCGCCCACTGCCAGAAGGATCAGCGGCACGGTCATGACGCGCGGCGACTCGTGCGCGTGGCTGAACAGCTTCTTGTCCCGCTCCTGGCCCCAGAACGGCACGAACACCGATCGGAAGGCATAGATCGCGGTCAGCCCGGCCGTGATCGCGCCCACCAGCCAAAGGAGCGGCGCCTTCAGCCAATCGTAATAGAGAATTTCATCTTTGCTGAAGAAGCCTGAGAAGAGCGGGATGCCTGCCAACGCGGCCGCGCCGATCAGGTAGGTCCAGTAGGTCGTCGGCAGCTTCGCCCGCAGGTTGCCCATCTTGCGGATGTCGATCTCGCCCGCCAGCGCGTGCATCACGCTGCCGGCGGCCAGGAAAAGCAGCGCCTTGAAGAAGGCGTGCGTCATCAGATGGAAGATCGCCGAGGTATAGGCGCCCACGCCCACCGCCATGAACATGAAGCCGAGCTGTGAGATGGTCGAATACGCCAGGATGCGCTTCAGATCGGTTTGGGTGAGCGCGATGGTGGCGGCCATCAGCGCGGTCAGCGCGCCGATCACCGCGACCCACGTCTGGGTCGTCGGCGCCAGGTTCAGAAGGGCGCTGGAGCGCGCCAGCATGTAGACGCCGGCAGTCACCATGGTCGCGGCATGGATCAGCGCCGAGACCGGGGTGGGGCCTTCCATGGCGTCCGGCAACCAGACGAAGAGCGGGATCTGCGCGCTCTTGCCGGTGGCGGCCAGCAGCATCAGCAACGTCGTGATCGTGGCGACGCTCGCGCCTGCGACCCAGACGGTCGGCGCCTTTGCGAAGACCTCGGCGAAGTTCAGCGTGCCGAAGCTCGTCCAGATGAACATGATCGCCAGCGCCAGCCCGAAATCGCCGATCCGGTTGACGATGAACGCCTTCTTGCCGGCATCCGCCGCCGACGGTTTCTCAAACCAGAAGCCGATCAGCAGGTAGGAAGCCAGGCCCACGCCTTCCCAGCCGACGTACATCAGCAGGTAGTTGTTGGCCAGCACCAGCGTCAGCATCATCAGAATGAAGAAGTTCAGGATAGGTGAAGAACCGCGAATACCGCACGTCGTCGTGCATGTAGCCGATGGAGTAGACATGGATCAGGAAGCCGATGCCGGTGACGATCAGCGCCATGGTGATGGAGAGCTGGTCGATGAGCAGCGCCATGTCGACATGGAATGCCCCGGTCGTCATCCACGACCACAACACGATCTGATGGCTGCGCTCCTCGGCGGGCAGGCCCACCATCGTCGCGAACACGCCCACCGCGGTGAGGAAGCTCAGCAGGACCATCCCGCACGCGAGCCATCCCACGAGACGGCGGCCGATCCGCCTGCCGAAGAAGGCCAGGATCAATGTCCCCAGCGCGGGAAATAAGAGCATCAACCAGGCAGTGTCAAGCATGGGTACTCCAGGATTCAATTCTCGCCGGTATGCCGATGAGCGCGAGCGCTGCCCAGGGTTGGGCGGCGCAGCGGCGACAGGCGGCTGCGATATTGGTTTCGCCGGCGAGGCGCAGCAGGCCGATGACGAGATTGCGCAAGGCGGCCATCGTCTGCGGGATGCTGCCACAGCGCACCTGGGAACGATCCTCATCGTAAGTCACATCGCGCACCCAGTGTGACTTGTTTTCGATGGCCCAGTGCTGGCGGACCAGACTGAGCAAACGGGCGGCATCGGCACGCTGGGGCGACAGGCTGGTGATGCCATAGACGGTTTCGCGCCGTGCTTGCCCGGTACGCTTGCTGGTCACCGTGCGCTCGATCTCGAAGACCTGCTGGAGTCCGGGCCAATCCAGATAGTCGGCCAGCGCGCTGCTGGCGGTCAGGCGGCGCACTTCAATGCGGCCATGCCCGGCATCGACGGTCTCCGTGGCGGTGAGCGTCTCAGCGACCACCTGGCGTTCTTGGAACAGCAGCTGAATATCCGCCAGCATGTCCGGCTGGTTGCCTTTGACCAGCATCACGTAGTCGCCGTCGCCGTCCAAGATGGTCTGCGCGACGTAGCGCTGGGTGTGCAGGGCATCCGTGGTCACGATGCGGCCGGTGAGCACCAACGCCTCCAGCACATCCTCGATGCGGAACAACTCGTTGCTTTTGTCAGCGACCGCTTGTTGGGCCAGGGTGATGCCCAGACGGTGGCTGAGTGCCGAGAGCAGGTGGCTGCCCGGTGCGCCTTGCTTCTGGCTGCCCCGCAGGGTCTTGCCGTCAATGGCGATGCCCTCGGCCTGCTCGGGCGTGGGCGGCTGGCTCGCCAGCACCTGCTCCGCCCACTGGCTCAGCTTGCTTTCGAACTGCGCGCAATCCAGGTGGCGGAAGATCCAATGCAGCGTACTGGCACAGGGCGTCTTCCCGTTCGGAAAGCCCAGCGCCGTCACCAACTCCCGACCGTAGTTGCGCCCCCACTCCGCGATCGCGCCGTAGCTGCGATAGCCACACAGCATCGCCGCACAGGCCAGCGCCAGAATCGCCGCCAGGGTATACCGCTTACCCGAAGCCTGCCGAAAGTCAGGCATCTCGACAAAAAGCTCGATCAACGGGATAATGTCAGCGGCCATGTGTCACCTCGCTTGGGATTGGCTGTCTCTTGCGAGGTGATACTATGCCTCACTCGTCAACTTCCGAGAATTGAATGTCTATCGTCCACGGTCTATCGTCAACCTTTCAACAAGTTCACATCCTCGATGTTCGTCGTGTCTTTGCGCCGGATGATCGTCATGACGATGGCCAGGCCGACGGCGACCTCTGCGGCGGCGACGACCATCACCATCAGCACGAAGATCTGGCCGTTCAAATCCATGAAGTGGTAGGCGAGCGCGACGAACGACAGATTGACGGCGTTGAGCATCATCTCGACCGACATGAAGATGATCAGCACGTTGCGCCGGATCAGCACGCCCACGACGCCGATGGTGAAGAGGATGGCGCTCAGAACCAGGTAGTACTCAGTGGGAACCATGCAGTCTCTCCGTATGACGTAGTGCGTGGTGCGTATTGCGTCTCTCGTGATCCAAAATCCATCCAAACACATGGAATACGCACTACGGACTACGCAACACGCATCACGCTTCGCGTCTCGCCAACACCACCGCGCCGATCATGCCGACCAGGAGCAACAGCGACGTGAGCTCAAAGGGCAACACATACTCCGTGTAAAGCACACTTGCGATGGCCTCGACGCTGCCGGCGCCGAAGGCGACCGCGTTGCCTTGTATGGGGGCCAGCGTCCCGGCGATCAGCCCATAAGCCAGGCCGGCGACCAGCAGCACCGCCAAGACGAGGGCCGTAACGCGGGGCCACGTCAGCCAGCCCCGCAGGGATGCGCCCTTTTCCCTGGAATCGCTCAGCTCGCCGCCGCCGATGAGCATCATCACGAACAGGAACAGCACGACGATCGCGCCGGCGTAGACGATGACCTGCACCATCGCCAGGAATTGCGCCTGGAGCATGATGTACATCGCAGCCAGCGTGCCGAAGTTGAGCAGCAGGAACAGCGCGCTGTACACCGGCTTGCGGCTCAGAATCACCCCAAGCGCGGCGACAATGGCGATCAGGGCAAAGATGACAAACAAGAACATGCTCGCCTCACCATGCGACGAATGACCGAGGACCGAGGACTGAAAAGGCATCGGTCATTCGTCCTTCGTCTTTGGTCTATTCCGCCCTAACAATCACATTCGGAACCTTCGGATTCAACAACTGCTCTTTGTTCAACATAAAGCCGTCGCGGTCGTACACCGCCAGCTCGAAATCGTGGCCGAGCACAATCGCTTCGACGGGACAGGCCGTCTCGCAGTCGCCGCAGAAAACGCAGCGCATCAGGTTGACCTCGTAGACCGAGGCGTAGCGCTCGCCGGGGCTCGTCGGATGCTCGGGGTCGTTCTCTGCCGCCTCCACGTGGATGGCGCCGGTCGGGCAAGCCGCCTCGCAAAGACAGCATCCGATGCAACGCTCCAACCCGTTATCGTAGCGCCGCAGCTCGTGCCGTGCGCGGAAGCGCGGATAGACCGCGATCGGCTGCTCCGGGTATTGCACCGTCAACGGCTTCGTGAACAACGCCTTCAACGTCACGCCCATCGACTGGGCTATTTGTCCGATCCCACCAATCGTCTCACGTACGATAGACATCACCCTACTCCACGGTGAAAGGTTAGAAGGCTGAAGGTTCCAGGCAAGCATCAACCTTCAACTTGCAAACCTTCCGACCTGTAACCTACAGAAACACCACCATCACCGCCGTGATCGCCAGATAGATCAGCGCCAGCGGGGTCAGGAACGTCCAGCAGAACTTCATCAGTTGGTCATACCGGACGCGGGGCAGGCTGGCGCGCACCCAGATGAACAGGAAGATCATCACCAGGACTTTGCCGATGAAATAAACCGGTCCGAGCAGCGGGATCTGGTCCACGAATGGGCCGCGGTAGCCGCCGAAAAACAGCGAGACGATCACGCCGCTGGCGACGATCATGTGCAGATATTCCGTCATGTAATACAGAGCGAACTTGATGCTGCCGTATTCGGTCTGGAAACCGGCCACCAGCTCATTTTCTGTTTCGGGAAAGTCGAACGGGCTGCGATTCGTCTCGGCCAATGTCGTGATGAAGAAGAACGGGAAGGCCAACAGCAGCCAGATGCGGAAGTACCATGCCATCGGCTCGTTGACGATCTGCACCAGGCTGAGCGTGCCTGTGACCAACACGATCGCCAGCAGCAGCAGCCCCATCGGCAGCTCATAGGCGAGCATCTGCGCGCTGGTGCGCAGCGCGCCGAGCAACGAGTATTTGTTGTTGCTCGCCCAGCCGCCCAAGATGATCCCATACGTGCCCAGGCCGCCGATCGCCAGCACGTACAACAGCGCCACGTTGATATCCGCAATGCCCATCGTGATTGTGCGGCCAAACAGGGTGATGTCGGGGCCGACCGGCACGACGGCGAACATGACGAGCGCCGGCACGATCGCCAGCGCCGGTCCCAGCACGAAGAGGATCTTGTCGGTGTAGCTGGGGATGGTCTCTTCCTTGAAGATCATCTTGAGCGCGTCCGCAATCGGATGGCCCGAGACCGAACTTCCAGGCGCGGTTCGGGCCGATGCGCAACTGGAAGCGTCCCACCAGCTTGCGCTCCACCCAGGTCAGATATGCGAAGCCGCCCAGAAGCGCCAAAATAAAGACGAGCGACTTGATGGCTGGGATGAGAATCAGGTCGATCCAATCCATAACTCGAAATCCTGTTTCGATAGGTTCGGATAAGGTTGAAGGTGAAAGGTTGCGGTTTCGGCAGGACGTCTATTCTCCCTGCAACTTTCAACCTGCAACCTGTAGCTTCACCAGCACCGGCTCTCCTCGCCCTGCGCCCAAGCTTCCGCCGGGAAGCCCGGTTGTCCGGCGGGCACCCACGCGGTCCCTGGCTGCACCGATGCGTCGGCCTTCAAGGTCAAGTTCACATTGCGACCGGATGCGCTCACGACCACCGCGCCGCCCTCGACCAGCTTCAGCGCGGCCAGATCGGCCGGCGCCAACGCGACGAACGGCTGCGGAATCAGGCCGCGCACCTGTTCGGCGGCGTGCTGCATGAGGACGCCGCCATCCCACAACAGGCCTTCACTGACGAGATAGAAGCTGCCGGCCGTCCGGCGCTGCCAGCGGGGCGATCTCGGCGCTTTCGGGCTTGCGCGCGGCGCGCGCCATCGCCGCGACGGGCCACTGCACACCCGCTTCGCCGAGCGTCTCCCAGCGCATGCCCGCATAAGCCGGCGCCGCCTTGCCGATCTCCTCGAGCACCGCCTGGGCGTTTGGATAGTTCCAGGGCTTGGCGGTCGGCCCCTGCCGGGCCTTGCGTTTCTTGCGCTTCCAGTCGGGCGCATTCGCCGTAAGGGCAGCTGCCTTGCGCCTGCCCTGCTTCGGGCGACCCCTCGTGGTCGCTCCTACCCTCGACGGCCTGCCACTTTTCCGCCAGCGCGGCCAGGATCGCCCAATCGGGCCGGCTTTGGCCGAACAGTTGGATGCCCTCCGGCCCGCGCTGCACGCGACGCTCCAGGTTGGTGTAGGTGCCATCCGCTTCCGCGAAGCTGCACGCAGGCAGCACCACCTCGGCCAGCTGCGCCGTCTCGGTCAGGAAGAGATCCTGGACGACCAGGAAGTCGAGCGCCTGCAACGCCTGGGCCGTCGCCGGCTCCGCGGCAGGATCCAGCCCGACGACCATCAGCCCCTTCACGCCGCCTGCCAGCATGTTGCCGAGGGAGTGTCCCGGTTCGGCGGGCGGCTGGACGCCCCACAGCTTGCCCAGGCGGTCGCGCACGGCCGCGTCGCTGATCGGAAGCTGGCCCGGCAGCGCATCGGGCAGCAGCCCCATGTCGCGGCAGCCCTGGCTGTTGGCTTCGCGCCCCACGTAGGCCAGCTTGTCGCCCTGGCCCAGCAGGTTCGCCAGATTGTTCAGCGCCGCCACCATCGCCCCGCCGCGCTCGCCCGTGGCCGCGTCCGGCCCGTAGATGAAGAGCGGCGATTTGGCCGAGGTCAGCAGCTCGACGGCGGAGGCGTATTGCGTGTTGCGTGTTGCGCGTTGCGTGGATGCCGGTTGACTCGCAGCCTGCCCGGCGCCACTCGCCATTCGCTGACTCGCTGGCTTGCTGGCTTGCTGATTTGCTGGCTTGCTGATCTGCAGCGCATCGCCAGTTCGTTCAACAGCGCCGCCTCGTTGCCGGGCAGCACCGGCAGATACGCGCCGGGATACTTCGCCAGCTCGATGCGCCGCGGATGGATGATCAGCAGCTTGGCCTTGACCCCACGGCGGACGGCGCGCTTGATGTGCAGGTCGAGCACCGGCGCGGCCTCGCTCGGATCGATGCCGACGAGCACGATCAGATCGCTCTTGGCGATGTCGGTGATCGCCGAAAGACCGGTCGGATGCGCCCGCACAGCCGAGCCGTCGGGATAGTCCACGTTGTTGGTGCCGACCAGGGCCCGGAAGAACTTCTGGAACAGATAGGCCGCCTCGTTGCTGATGCGCGCCGAGGCGATTCCACCGACCGCGTTGGCGCCGCTTGCATCAGTGATCGCGCCCAGCGTCTCGACGATCCGGCCCAGCGCCTCGTCCCAGGTCGCCGTCGCGCAGCGTGCCATCCTGCGCGCACCAGCGGCGTCGTGAGCCGCTCCGGCTGATCCACGAACTGGTGGAGGAAGCGGCCCTTGTCGCAGATCCACTCGTCGTTGACCGCCATGTTCTCGCGGGCGACGATGCGGCGCAGCGCGTGCGCGCGCTCGTCCAGCCGCAGGTTGCAGCCGACCGCGCAGTGGGTGCAGACGCTCGGCGTCTTCTTGAGCTCCCAGGGGCGGTAGCGGAAGCGGGAGACCCGGTTCGTCAGCGCGCCGACCGGGCAGATGTCGATGATGCTGCCCGACGTCTTGGCATCCACCGGCTGGCCCGGGAAGATGTCGATCATCGTCTCGCCGCCGCGCTCGAACAGCCCGAGCTGCGGCTTGTCCTCCCACTCCTCCAGATAGCGGATGCAGCGCCAGCACAGGATGCAGCGCTCCTGGTCGAGCATGATCAGGTCGCTGATGGGGTAATGCTTTTGCTTGTGCCGTTTCGGCTCGACGAACTGGCTGGCCCCGGGGCCATACTCCATCGTCTGATCCTGCAGCGGGCACTCGCCGCCCTTGTCGCAGATCGGGCAGTCGAGCGGGTGGTTGATCAGGATGAAGCCCAGGTTGGCCTCGCGCACTGCCTTCACCTGGGGCGTGTTCGTCTTGACCACCATCCCCTCGCTCACGCGCACCGTGCACGCGGTATCCAGGCGGCTGCCGCGCGGGCCGGGAACTCGACCAGGCACATGCGGCACGCGCCCAGCGGATCCAGCTTGGGGTGCGAGCAGAAGACCGGTATCTCGATGCCCGCGGCTTTGGCGGCATCCACCACCAGCGTCCCTGCGGGCACGGCGACTGGTGTATCGTCAATGGTCACATTGACCAGATCAGGCATAGGAATCTATCTCCGATGCGTCGGCGCGTTGAACTTCTCTTCCAGCGGCAAGCTCGGTTCCGTCACGCCGGACGGGGTTCCGGGATCGGGCCGATAGGTCGGGCGGACGGGGATGACGGGCAGCTCCGTCGCCGCAGCGATGGCGGCGTCGAACTCGCCGCGGAACTTGGCCAGGTTGCTTTGCAGGCCCCAAACGGCCGCATAGCCGAACGGACAGAAGCTCTTGCCGCCGATCATGTCCGCGATGTAGGTCAGCAGGGCGATGTCGTCGGTGCGGCCCTCGCCGTGCTCGATGCGCTCCAGGATCGCCTCCAGCCAGGGCGTGCCCTCGCGACAGGGCGTGCACTTGCCGCAGCTCTCCTCGCGGTAGAACGCCAGCGTGCGCCGGGCCACCTCGACCATGTTCTGGTTCTTGCCGATGACGATCACCGCCGCCGAGCCGAGGCTCGAGCCGGCTTTGGCGAGGCTCTCGATAGTCCAGCGGCATATCCAGCTGGTCTGGCATCGAGCAGCTGCATCGAGAGGCCGCCGGGGATCACCGCCTTCAGCTCGCCCGCATCCTCGGTCAGCCCGCCGCCGTAGTCGTAGATCAGCTCGCGCAGCGTCGTGCCGTGCGGCAGCTCGTACAAGCCGGGGTTCTTCACCTGGCCGCTGAGGCAGAAGATGCGGAAGCCGGTGCTCTGCGGCGTGCCCCACTGCTTGTACCAGTCCGCGCCGTGGCGCAGGACGTGCGGCACGTTGGAGATCGTCTCGACGTTGTTGACGATGGTCGGCTTGGCGTAGAGGCCCTCGACCGCCGGGAAGGGCGGCTTGAGGCGCGGGTGGCCGCGATAGCCTTCCAGCGACGTGAGCTGTGCGGTTTCCTCGCCGCACTCATAGGCGCCGGCGCCGCGATGGACGACGACATCCAGGTTCTTGCCGCTCCCGAAGATGTTCTGGCCCAGGAAGCCTTTGGCCTTGGCCTCGGCGATCGCATCTTCCAGCCGCTGCGCCGCGAAGTAGTACTCGCCGCGCACGTAGATGAAGGCGCGCTCGGCCTCGATGGCGTAGCAGGCCAGGATGATGCCCTCGACCAACTGGTGGGGGTCGTACTCCATGATCATGCGATCTTTGAAGGTGCCCGGCTCCGACTCGTCGGCGTTGACCACCAGGTAGCGCGGATACTTGCCCGCGGGCAGGAAGCTCCACTTCTGGCCGGCCGGGAAGCCCGCGCCGCCGCGGCCGCGCACGTTGGCGGCCTTCATCTCGTCGATCACCTGGGCCGGCGTCTTGCTGCCGCCGAGCGACAGCTTTCGCCGATCTCGTAACCGCCGTCGGCGATGTAGGTGTCGATCTTGTGCGAATCGGGCTTGTCCACGCGGCCCAGCAGGAAGTTGGTTTCCGGCTTGCCGCCGTGGTGATAGGGCCCGAGCGGCCAGCGCTCGCACGTCTCGAACCCCTGGCCCGACGCGATCAGCGCCAGCGCCTCGTCGATCTTCTCGGGCGTGTCCAATTCCTCGAAGTAGCGGATCTTGCCCGTGGACTTCTCGGTGCAGATGAACATCGGCGCGGTGGCGCACGATCCCAGGCACTCGACCTGGCCCAGGGTGAACTTGCCGTCGGCGGTCGTCTCGCCGAAGTCGATGCCGAGCCGCTCCTTCAGCGCATCGGCCAGCTTGCCGGAGCCGCGCAGCATGCACGGCACATTGGTGCAGATCTCGATGTGGTACTGCCCCGGCTCGCGATGCGTGTTCAGCATGTGATAGAAGCTGGCGAACTCGCCGACCTCGGTCGCGTCCAGGCCGAAGAGCTCGGCCACCTCGGCCATGACGTCCGGCGGCAGCCAGCCGACCTCGCGCTGGGCGACGTACAACGCCGGGCCCGAGCGCCGAGCGGGCCACGGGATAACGGGCCTGCAGCGCCCGGATTTCAGCTTTGGCTTGCTCAGAAAGCACGCATGCCTCCAACCGGTTGCAGGTCGAACAGGTTGAAAGTTCCAGGTTTCAACCTTCAACCTTGCAACCTGCGCACCGTCACCGATCCACATCCCCCAAAACAATATCAATCGTCCCGATGATCACGACCAGATCGGCGATCAAACCGCCGCGCGCCATCGTGTCGGTGGCTTGCAGATTGACGAACGACGGCGTGCGGACGCGCAGCCGATACGGGATCGGCGTGCCGTCGCTGACCAGATAGAAGCCCAGTCTCGCCGTTGGGGCTTTCGACGCAGTCGTATACTTCGCCCTTGGGCGGGATGAAGCCCTCGGTATTCAGCTTGAAGTGGTGGATCACCGCCTCCATGCTGGTGTCGAGCTCCTGCCGGGGCGGCAGCGCCATCTTGCGATCGGCCGTCCACACCGGGCCATCGGGCAGATTGTCCATGGCCTGCTCGATGATGCGCAGACTCTGGCGCATCTCTGCGATGCGCACGAGGTAGCGCGCGTAGATATCGCCTTCCGTTGCGGTCGGGATCTCAAAGTCGTAGTTTTCGTAGCCGCTGTAGGGTCGCGCCTTGCGATAGTCGAAGGCCAGGCCGGTGGCCCGCAGCATCGGGCCGGTGACACCCAGGCTCAATGCCTGCTGCCGGGTCAGTTTGCCGATCCCTACGGTGCGCGCCTTCCAGATCGGGTTTTCGGTGACCATGCGCTCGTATTCGTCGATGCGCTTCGGGAAGTTCGTCAGCACATCCTGGACACGATCGGCGAAGCTGGGCGGTACGTCCTTCCACAGGCCGCCGGGACGGATGTAGGAGGTGGTCATGCGCGCGCCGCTGACCAGCTCGAAAATATCGAGGATCTGCTCGCGCTCGCGGAAGGCGTACATCAACAGCGCATGGCTGACGCCCGAAGCGTCCATCACATGCGTGCCCAGCCAGACCAGGTGAGACGCCAGGCGCTGCAGCTCGGCCATGATGACCCGGATGCACCTGCGCTCGCTGCGGGATCTCCACGCCCATCAGCTTCTCGACGGCCAGAGCATAGCCCAGGTTGTTGCTCATCGACGAGACATAATCCATGCGATCGGTGTAGGGGGTGAAATCCTTGTAGCGGATCGTCTCGCCCTGCTTCTCGAAGCCGGAGTGGAGATAACCGATGTCGGGATAGGCCGCGACGACTGTCTCGCCGTCCAGTTCCACGATCACGCGCAAGACGCCGTGAGTGGATGGGTGCTGCGGCCCCATGTTGAGGATCATGTGCTTGTTGGTGTCCGCCTGCTTTGGCGGCACAGGAGGCACGCGATTTGGCTTCCAGGATTTGCTTGCCGAAGGACTCGAATTCCTCGTCTTCCCAAGTCATCGAGAACGGCACCGGCTCGCCGCCGCGCGGCACATCCTTGCGCAGCGGGTAGTTGGGCCAGTTCAGCGGCATCAGGATGCGGCGCAGATCGGGATGGCCGTCGAACTTGATGCCCATGAGATCGTAGACCTCGCGCTCGCACCAATTGGCGCCGGCCCAGAGGCCGGTGAGCGTGGGCAGCGACGGGATTATCGCCGCCGGGCGCGGGCACCTTGAGCGTCAATCGCTGGCCGCTGGACGTGGAGAGCAGATGATAGATGGTGGTGAAGCGTTCCTTGCCGTTGAAGGCCGGATACTTGCTCCAATCCACCGCGGTGAGGTTTGCCAGGTGATCGAAGCGCAGCTCGGGATCATCGCGCAGAAACTGCGCCACCCCGACCAGATCTTGCGGTCGGACGACCAGCGTCATCTCGTCGCGAAACTCGACTCTGCGCCGTGATGGCATCGGGGTATTTTGCACGCAGCTTCTCTACCGCTGGACTTGTCTGGGGCATCTTCTATACCTGACGAAGGACCAACGACGAAGGACGAGGACAGACGACGACCTTGGTCATTCGTCCTTCATCTTTCGTCCATACGCCCGATCACGGAACTTCTCTTTCTGGATTTTCTTCTGCAGGAGCGTAATCGCGTAGAGCAATGCCTCGGGCCGCGGTGGGCAGCCGGGAACATACACATCCACGGGGATGATCTTGTCGACGCCCTGGATGATCGCGTAATTATTGAAGGGACCGCCCGCGCTGGCGCAAATGCCCATCGCGATCACCCACTTGGGCTCCAACATCTGGTCGTATAGGCGTTTGACCACCGGCGCCATCTTGTTGCTGACCCGACCGGAGACGATCAGCAGATCGGCCTGCCGAGGCGATCCTCGGAACACCTCGGAGCCGAAGCGGCTGATGTCGAAACGGCTGACGCCGGAGCCGATCTGCTCGATAGCGCAACACGCCAGGCCGAACGTCAACGGGAAGATGGAGTATTTGCGTCCCCAATTCACCGCGGCTTCGAGCGTGGTCGTTACAAAGCCGTCGTCGGGGAGTCGTTCTTCAAGGCCCATGCGTTACTCCGTATTGCGTATTGCGTGAGTGCGATGTCTTCAGCATGCGTTTTTCGAGAACGAACGGAATACGTCACTACGCAATCACGTCATTGCCACTTGAACGCGCCGTTCTTCCAGGCGTAGATGAACCCGACCAGCAGGATCACGATGAAGATCGCCATCTCGATCAGGCCGAACAGCCCAAGCTGGCGCGCCGCGACCGCCCAGGGATACATCAGGATCACTTCAACGTCGAAGAGGACGAATAAGACGGCGATGACGTAAAACTGGATGGGGATTCGGCGTTTGGCGTCACCGAAAGGGATGATGCCGGATTCGTAGGGTTCATCCTTGACGGAATTGTATCGCCGAGGACCTAAGAGAGCGGAAACTACCAATGCTATCGCGGCAAAAACTCCCGCCACGACGAACATCACCAGGATAGGCAGATAGCCTTCAGCCATGACGAAACTCCGCCGTCCGGGAGATTGGCACTCGCTGTTTTGCCTCGCCACGCGGACCAGGACGGCGCGTCCGCCAGGGCCGCGGATCGACGATCCCTTGCTGAATGATGGGAGGGGTGTACGAACCATAAACGAGCGGCACGATATTTAGGACCCCTTCCAAGTTTGCAAAGTCTATCACGAGGCACCATCCGTGTCAAGCGAAAACCGTACTTTTACACACAATAACCGAATCGAAGAATAAACCTCAGACCTTGCATTCCGTTGTGGGCTGTGCTACAATTCGCACGTTTCGTGGGCCGGATTGTTCGGGGCCTAACTCCTCACGTGCTTGAGATGTGCCTGCCTTGGTGCATTTGCCCGATCATCGGACAGGATGTGTTCCACCCAAAGGAGGGTAGGCTTTGCAATCACAGTATCTATTCATAGCAATTTTCTTCCTGATCACTCTTGCTGTCCCCATCATCGGCCTGGTGCTTGCCTGGGCGCTGCGCCCGAAGAAGCCCAATCCCATCAAGAACTCGACCTACGAATGCGGCATGGAGACTATCGGTGATACCTGGGTGCAGTTCAAGGCCCAGTACTACCTCTATGCGTTGATCTTCGTGGTTTTCGATGTAGAGGTCGCTTTCCTCTTCCCGTGGGCAATCGCTTATAACAAGCTCGGACTCTACGCCCTGGTGGAAATGGTCATCTTCATCGCTATCCTGTTTGGCGGACTGCTCTATGCCTGGCGGAAAGGCGCCCTGGAGTGGCGGTGAGCGCGACGTGTGACGAGTGAGGCGTAACGGATCACGCGCAGATCATCTCGCTCACACAGCACGTATCAGCGCGTTTGGTTTTGAGAGGCGTGAATGGACTATATCAGCAACCTCTTTGTGAATCTAGGCAACTCCTGGACCGCGCTACTCAGCTCCTTTCTGCCGCCCTGGGCAGTGACTCTCGTTAATTTCCTGGTCTTGGCCGTGATCCTCGTGATGATGCCCGTCGTCGCCACACTGACGTTGACGGTAATGGAGCGCAAAGTGATCGCGCGCATCCAGAACCGCATCGGGCCGAACCGGGTCGGTCCGTGGGGCATCTTCCAGGCGATACCCGACGCCGTCAAGCTGTTGACCAAAGAAGACATCGTCCCGGCAAACGCCGATAAGCCGGTCTTCAACATTGCGCCGCTGCTCATCTTTGCCGGCGCAGCGCTGCTTTGGGCGGTCATCCCGTTCGGCCGCGGGATGATCGGTCAGGATCTGAATGTCGGTGTGCTCTACCTGGTTGCCGTAGGCTCGATCTCCACCATCGCCGTCATCATGGCCGGCTGGTCATCCAACAACAAGTTCGCGCTGATCGGCGCGTTCCGCATCGTAGCGCAACTGCTCAGTTATGAGATCCCCATGGTGCTCGCCATTGCCGCCGTGGTGCTGCTGGTGGGCACCATGAAGATGGGCCAGATCGTCGAGCTGCAGACCGTGCCCTTCATCCTGGTGCTCCCCGCGGCCTTCATCGCCTACATCCTGGCAGCCGCGGCCGAAACTGGTCGCGCGCCCTTTGACTTGGTGGAAGCCGACTCGGAAATCGTGGCAGGGTATTTCATCGAATACAGCGGGCTGAAGTTCGGCTGGTTTTACATCGCCGAGTACGGCAACCTGCTGGCGGTTTCGGCCATCGCCACCACGCTGTTCCTCGGCGGCTGGCGCGGGCCGTTCGCAGGGCAGATTCCGGCGCTCGGACCGTTCTACTTCATCGCTAAGACAGTGCTGATCGTCTTTCTGCTCATGTGGATTCGCGGCACGTGGCCCCGCTTCCGCATCGACCAGATGCTGGCTCTGGCCTGGAAGGTGCTGGTGCCGCTGGGCCTGTTCACGCTGCTGTGGGTCGCTGTGGTCATCAAGCTGCCGGTGCCCACCTTGCTGCAATGGGTGTTGGGCTTGGGCGGCAACCTTGTGGCGATCTTCGTCACGCTGACGATCATGGGCCAGGCGGCGAAACGGTATGCTGAGAAGCGGGGGCTGGCCGGCGCGTAGACGGAACCAGGAACGAGTGACCCGTAACGAGTAACGAGTATGACGCATCAGGCTGAGTGCATGCATCACGTACTACTCTCACTCGTTACTCTTCGCAGATGACTTGAGGTTCTTCTCATGCAATCAGTCATCTTTGTTATACTTGCCATCATTACAATAGCATCGGCGTTGATGGTCGTGACCAGCCGGAACCTGTTGCACAGCGCGCTCTGGCTGATCGCCTCCTTCTTCGGCATCACGGGCGTCTTCATCTTGCTGCAAGCCGAGTTCCTGGCGGTCGTCCAGGTGCTCATCTACATTGGCGCCATCTCGATGCTGATCATTTTTGCCATCATGCTGACCCGCCGGATCATGGATCCCCAGCAGCCGCGTTTCAACAGTCAATGGGGCATTGTGGGCGGGTTCGCGGCGCTACTATTCGTCGGGCTGGCGGCCGTGGTGACGCGCGTGGCCTGGCCCGTGGCAGCGGGCGAGGTCCCTGCGGACGCGATCGCGCAACTCGGCGTCGACTTCGTTGGCATCTACGCGGTGCCGTTCGAAGTCGCGTCGGTCCTGCTGGTCGTCGCCATGATCGGCGCGATCATTATCGCGCGAGAGCGGGAATGATCGGTTGAAGGTATAAGGTTGAAGGTTCAACCTCCTTAAGCCTTGAACCTGAAACCTGCAACGAGCGTTTTCGGGAGTCTCTGGGATGGTTCCACTCACCTGGTATCTGCTTCTGGCCGCTGCGCTCTTCTGCATTGGCCTCTTCGGCGTGTTGGCGCGCAAGAACGCCGTGGCTGTGCTCATGGGCGTCGAGCTGATGCTGAACGCGGTCAACATTAACTTGATCGCCTTCTGGCGTTACACAGCGCTGAATCAGCTCGTGGGGCAGGCATTTGCGGTCTTCGTCATCACCGTCGCCGCGGCTGAAGCTGCCGTCGGCGTGGCGCTGTTCATTTCGATTTACCGACAGCGCAGCACAGTGGATGTCGAAGCGCTGGATGATATGAAGGGATAGAATCAGCGAATGAGCGAACTGGCGAATCTGGATCGAGAACTCGTTCATTCGCTCATTCGCCATTCGCTATTTGCCCATGCGTTGAGGGCACTTGCTATGCACGAATCCACCACACCGGCGATTTTCAACCTGACCTTTCTCGTGCCCCTGTTGCCATTTTTGACGTTTGTACTGATCGTTCTGTGGGCGAACCGGTCAAGAAAACTGAGTGCGGGATTGGCGATGGGCGGCATCGGCGTCGCGTGGATATTGGGGTGGGCGATCGCGTTTGCCGCCTTCCGCGACCTCGGCATCGCCGAGGATCCCTACCGAATGTTCCGCGATTGGCTGCCCATCGGTACAGACTGGCAGGCGTTCGGGTTCATGGTCGATCCGCTGACCGCGCTGATGTTGATCATGGTGCCGTTCGTCTGCTTCCTGATTTTCGTGTATGCCTACGGCTACATGGGGGTCGGCAAATCGGTGGGCGCGCACGATCAGCGCGGCTGGCCGGCCGAGCCGGGACATGCCGATCCGCTCGCAAGCCGTTTCTTCGCCTACATCGCGCTCTTTGCCACCGGCATGCTCGGCCTGATCCTCTCCGACAACCTGATCATGTTGTTTATCTTTTGGGAGATCATGGGGCTGTGCTCCTACTTGCTCATCGGCTTCTGGTTCGCGCGGAAATACGATGATCCGAAAAAGATCACTCCCAGAGAGGCCGGGCTGAAGGCGTTCCTGACGACGCGCATCGGCGACACGATCATGCTGGCGGGCATCCTGCTGCTGTTCATCCAGGTCGGCTCGCTGAGCTTTGCGGAGATCTTCAAGCCGGAGACGCTGGAGCGCCTGGCTACGACGACAACGAACATCCTGCTCATCGGCCCGGTGCCGTGGGCCACGTTGATCGGCGTCCTGATCTTCTGCGGCGCCATCGGCAAGAGCGCGCAGTTTCCGCTGCACGTCTGGCTGCCCGATGCGATGGAAGGCCCGACCCCCGTCTCGGCGCTGATCCACGCGGCGACCATGGTGTCCGCGGGCGTCTACCTGATCATCCGCACCTTCCCGCTGATGGCCGCCGGGCCGCACGAGACGACGTTGCACTTCATCGCCTTCATTGGCGCGTTCACGGCGCTCTTCGCCGCCACTATCGCGCTGGCGCAAAACGACATCAAGAAGGTGCTGGCCTATTCGACCATCTCCCAGCTCGGCTTCATGTTCGCCGCGTTGGGCATCGGCGCCTATGTCGCAGCCACTTTCCATCTGTTGACCCACGCCTTCTTCAAAGCGCTGCTGTTCCTCGGCTCCGGCAGCGTGATCCACGGGATGGAGCACGGCCATCACGAGACGGCATACGGACACGGGGACACGGTGACAGGGGGACACGGTGACACGCTTCACCCGCTCACCATGTCACCGAGTCACCCGTTCAATCGTTCGATCCCCAAGACATGCGCAACATGGGCGGCTTGCTCCACAAGATGCCGCGCGACAGCCTGGACGTTCATCATCGGCGGGTTAGCCCTGGCCGGTTTCCCGCTCGTTACTGCCGGCTTCTGGAGCAAAGATGAGATCCTGGCCGAGGCCTGGGGCAATAACCACACGCTGGTCTTCGTCACGCTGTCGCTGGCTGCGCTGCTGACCGCGTTCTACACCGCCCGTCAGATCGTGATGACCTTCCTCGGCAAGCCGCGCACCGTCGCGGCCGAACATGCCAGCGAGCACGACAGCATCTTTCGCTGGATGACCATCCCGCTGATGGTGCTGGCGGTCTTCGCCATTGGCTTTGGCTGGCTTGGCATCCCGACGACCTTCCCACTCCTCGGACAGCTCTCTCCGGCATTCATCCAGCATCAGGTGGGCAGCTTGGCAGAGGCGCTGCACATCGAGGCCGCAGAACTGCCCTTCGCGGGGGTGCCGCTGCTGGATTCGCTCGTTGTCGCTTTGGGCGGGTTGCTGCTGGGCTGGCTGGTATATCGTGGCATCTCAGCCATCGGCATGAAGGCCGACGACCCCTCCTGGTCGCCGTTGCAGATCGTCGATCCGATGGCGAAGCGGCTGGGACGCATCTACAGGGTGCTGCAAAACAAATACTACTTCGATGAGCTGTACACCAAAGTGTTCGTGAAAGGCACGCAGCGCCTGTCGAACTGGCTCTACCGCTTTGACGATTTGTGGGTCATCGATCCCATCGTCGATGGCGTGGGCAAGCTGTGGCGCCGCATCTCTGAGATCGGCCAGGTGTTCGACGTGCGCGTCGTGGATGGCATCGTGAACGGCATCGGCGCCGTCACCACGGCAGTCGGCGGCGCCATGCGCGTGATCCAGACCGGCCGTGTCCAGAACTATCTGCTGGTCATGCTGGTCACAGTATCGGTGCTGCTGGCAGCTTTCCTGTTGCTGCCGAAATAAACTCTTGGCGATGACATCATTTGGTCCGCTCATTGGTTCGGCATCCGCTGATTCCCACTGGAGGGACGCTTAATGAATAGTTCACTTCTGATCCTCATCATCTTCATTCCCTTGGCCGGCGCCATCCTGACGCTTTTGCCCTACGGCAAGTGGCTGAAGTGGGAGAAGGAGCGCGAGGAACGGCTCATCAAGAATGGCGCAATCGTCATCAGCCTGCTCCCGCTGATCCTGTCGATCTTGTTGGCGTCAGGCTACAACACGGCCGTCGGTGGGTTCCAGTATCAGACCAATGTGCCGTGGATCACTGCGCTGAATGTGAGCTTTCACCTGGGCGTGGACGGGCTGAGCGTGCCGCTGGTGTTCCTCACAACCTTCCTGACGACACTCGGCCTCTATTATTCCGCCAGGGTGATCAAGGTCAGGGTGCGGGAGTTCTTCTTCCTGTTCCTGCTCCTCGAAATGGGGATGCTGGGTGTTTTCGCCTCGCTCGATCTGGTCTTGTTCTACGTCTTTTGGGAGCTGGGCCTCGTCCCGATGTATCTGCTCATCGGCGTTTGGGGGCAAGCGAAAGATCGGCCGCAGTATTCGGCGATCAAGTTCTTCCTCTACACGATGGCCGGCTCGGTGCTGATGCTGCTGGCGATCATCGGCGTCTACCTGGCGGTAGGCACCTTCGACATGGTTGAGCTGCCGCGGCTGAAGCCGTTCGCCGGACAACTTCTTGCTGTCCAGCCTGGCCTTCTGGGCCTTCTTCATCGCCTTCGCCATCAAGGTGCCGAGTTGGCCGTTCCACACCTGGCTGCCCGACGCCCACACCGCGGCTCCCACGGCCGGTTCCGTGATCCTGGCCGGCGTCATGCTGAAGCTCGGCGCCTACGGCATCCTGCGCATCAATCTGCCGGTCTTCCCGGACACGTTCAAGGCGTATGGCCTGGTCATCGTGGTCCTCGGCGTGATCTCGATCATCTACGGCGCGCTGGTGTCGCTGGCCCAGTGGGATCTGAAGCGGCTGATCGCGTACTCGTCGGTCAGCCACATGGGCTACATCCTGCTCGGTGCAGGGGCGGCCGGGCTCGCCGTCGGCGCGAAAGACCTGGTGGATTCCAGCGCGATGGCGCTCGATGGCGCGGCGCTGCAGATGTTCAACCACGGCATCAGCACCGGCGCCCTGTTCTTCCTGGTCGGTGTGATCTACGAACGGGCACACCTGCGCGATCTGAAGATGTTCGGCGGGCTGAGCAACAAGCTGCCCTACTACTACGGCCTCTTTGCGGTGACGGCCTTCACCTCGTTGGGTCTGCCCGGTTTGGCCGGCTTCTGGGGTGAATTCTTCGTCTTCCGTGGCGCGTTCGCCATCACCCGCCTCTGGGCGGCGATCGGCATCATCGGCGTCGTGCTCACGGCGGCCTATATCCTCTGGAAGATCGTCCAGTTCGTCTTCCTGGGCCAGTACGATCCGCACAAGATCGAGCACTGGACCGATCCCCAAACCGGCGTCGATGCACATGAGCCGTCCGATGTCGTGCGGTATGAGAAGGTCACGCTGTGGCCGCTCGTCTTCTTCATGGTTTTGCTGGGCATCCTCCCGAGCTTGCTATTGAACTTTTTCAACGGCACGTTTGTGACGCTGATGAGCGGTCTGGCCGTAAAGTGAGACTGGAAACTGGAAGCTAGAAGCTGGATGCCGTGATCTATTCATCTCCCTTCCCCAGCTTCCAGCTTCGGGCTTGCGGCTTCCAGCACCGGAGGCAATTCCTTGAACCTGAATGATCTGACTTATCTGCTGCCGGAGCTTATCCTGTTGTTGACGGCAGCGGCGATATTCATCCTGGACATCGCGGGCCGTCAGCCCAGCGACCCGGTCACGCTGGAACGCCGGCCCAAACCGTGGCTGCCCTACGTCGCGCTGATCGGACTGGGCTTGGCCGCGCTCGCGTTGCTCCCCAGCATCGGGCAGACCGCGCAGATCGCGTCGATGCTGGCCGTCGACCCGTTTGCGCTCTTCTTCAAGGCCCTGGCGATCATCGGCCTTGCCATCGTCATCCTGGCCGCGATCCCGTACATGCGCGGGCGAACGCACTTCGGCGGTGAGTTCTACGCCTTCCTGCTGATCACCGGCGTGGCCATCTGCCTGGCCGTGAGCGCGACGAATCTGGTGATGCTCTATCTGGCGTTCGAGTTCCTCAGCATCACGAGCTACATCCTGGCCGGTTACTTCCGGGAAAATCGCAAATCGGGCGAAGCGGCGATCAAGTACTTTCTCTACGGCGCGACCGCCTCGGCGGTGATGCTGTACGGCATGTCGCTGCTCTACGGCGCGACCGGCACGACCGATTTCGCGGGCCTCGCGCAGGCGTTGAGCCGACGGGCCGCCCCCGATCTTCTCTGGCTGGGCATTCCCGCCATCATCCTGCTCCTGGCCGGCTTCGGCTTCAAGGCCAGCCTGGTCCCGTTCCACCAGTGGGCGCCCGACACCTACGAAGGTGCGCCGACCCCCGTGACCGCGTTTCTGTCCACGGTTTCCAAGGCCACGGGCTTCGCCATCCTGATCCGCGTCTTCGTCGTCGCCCTGGGATCGTTCGAGGCGCAGTGGACGGCCTTGCTGGCGCTGGTGTCGATCCTGACCATGACCATGGGCAATCTGACCGCCATCCGGCAGACGAACATCAAACGCATGTTGGCGTACTCGTCGATCGCCCAGGCGGGCTATATCCTGATCGGTGTTGCCGCGGTCAGCACGAAACCAGGGCCGCTGTCATTGACGTTCAACGGCATCAACGGCGTCCTGATCTACCTGATGGCGTACCTAGTGACGAACCTCGGGGCCTTCGCCGTGGTGATCGCCATCGAGAACCGGTCCGGCGCCGTGGAAATCAAGGACTACGCAGGGATGATCCGGCGCGCGCCCTGGCTTGCTGCGGCGCTGTTCATCTTCCTGCTTTCGCTGGCGGGCATCCCGCCGACTGCCGGCTTCATCGGCAAGCTGTTCGTCTTTGGCGCCGCGGTGCAGGCCCAGATGATCCTCCTGGCGGTCATCGGCGCACTCAACTCGGTCGTGTCCGCTTTCTACTACTTGAATGTCGTGCGCTACATGTTCTTCACGCCGCCTGAGCCTGACGCGGGGCCGATCGAGGTCGGTCGATCCCTCCAGGGCGCGGTGCTGCTGACGGGCGCGCTGACCTTGCTCATCGGCCTTTTCCCTGGGCCGCTGATCAATTGGGCCACGCAGTCGGTGCAGTTGCTGGCTTTGCGTTGAGTGCAAGACGGACGTCAGACAGATGTCAAGGAACGACGCATGCCCGAAAAGCACCATCGTCATCATTCTCAGCGGCGAAGCAGTCCGTTTCTGCATGTTCCTCAAGACGTATTGGGTCGAAATTCTGATCGTCGTCGGGCTCGATCCTCGGCTGTCTTCTTGCTGTTCGAGCAAATGAACATCCGCAGCGACATTGCTGGGCTGGTTCAGCGCCGTCATCGGCGCCGGCCTCAACGTAGCCACGCGTCTCTTTGATGATCTGATCGGCCTCCGAACGCGCCTCGGTTTGTCGGAACTGATCGCCATTCCAATGCTGATTGGCGTGGTGATCCTCTTGATCTGGCGAATCCGCTGGCGACTGTGCAACACACCTGCGTTGGCCGACGCGCACTGCCCGCGGTGCGGTGACGGGCTGCAGCGCGTACACCGCCACTCCCTCGATCGAGCCATCAGCGTTTTCGTTCCGGTGCGGCGCTACCGCTGCACCAATCGTGATTGCGGCTGGTCGGGGGTGCGGGTCTCCACATACAGTGGCCGAGGCCGCGCCAAGCCGGCGCTGCAATAGGGGCCGATGGATGGAGCTTGCCCCTCTTCTGCTCAGCCTGCCGAATCTGATCGCCGCAACCGGCACGGATCGCGTTCAGATCAGCCACATCACCGCCGACTCGCGCCAGGTCAGCTCCTGGCGCGCTTTTTGTCGCCTATCGCGGGGTGGGCGCCGACGGCCACCGCTACATCGGTGACGCTCTCGCACGTGGAGCCGCGGCAATCGTTGGCGAGCTGCCGCTCGATGCTCTGCCCGTGCCGCCGCCGGCGTATATCCAGGTGGCGGATGGCCGGGAGGCGCTCGCCTGGCTGAGCGCGGCCTGGCACGATCACCCGAGCCGTGCCATGGCGCTGGTCGGCATCACCGGCACCGATGGCAAGACGACCACGGCGAATCTGCTCTACAGCATGCTGGTCGCGGCCGGCAAACGCGCCGGGCTGATCAGCACCGTCAGCGCCGTCATCGGCGATCGGGCCTACGAGACCGGGCTGCACACCACCACCCCCGATGCCCCTGACGTCCAGCGCTACCTGGCCCAGATGCGCGACGCCGGCACCGAGATCGCGGTGCTCGAAACCACCTCGATCGGCCTGGCCCAGCATCGGGTGACCGCGTGCCATTTCGATGTTGCAGTCATCACCAACATCACCCACGAGCACCTGGACGCCCACGGCAGCTACGACGTCGTATCGTGAGGCCAAGGCGATGCTCTTTCGCTCGCTATCCACCAGCCATCGCAAGCCTGGGCTAATCAAGACCGCCGTGCTCAACCGCGACGATAGCTCGTTCGATTTCCTGGCTGCGCTTCCAGCCGAACGGAGGATCGTCTACGGGCTGAGGGAAGACGAGAGTGGGAACGCAGGCGGATATCTCGTCTGACCGCGCGTGCCATCCGGCATCACCCCTGCCGGCACCGAATTCGACGTGCAGTCGTCACATCGCTCGCGTCTCTCCCTGTCATCCCGTTCTCCCTTCACCTTGTCACCCCCCTCGTCGGCAACTTCAACGTCAGCAACATCCTGGCGGCCGCGGGCGCCGCGCTGGCGTTGGGCATCGACGCCGCTGCGATCCAGGCAGGCGTGCAGGCCTTGCGCGGGGTGCCGGGTCGGATGGAGCGAATTGACCGCGGTCAGCCATTCACGGCGATCGTGGACTTCGCGCATACCCCCAATGCGCTCGCCAAGACCCTGGAAACCCTCCGCACGCTGGTCCAGCCGGGCGGACGCCTGATCGCCGTCTTCGGCTCGGCCGGTCTGCGCGACCGCGAGAAGCGCCGGCTGATGGGCACCGTGGCGGCGCGCCTGGCTGATGTGGCGATCATCACCGCCGAAGATCCCCGCACCGAAGAGCTGGCGACGATCATGGCCGAGACAGCCGCTGCTATGACGAGCGAAGGCCGGCGCGAAGGGCACGATTTCGTCCGCATCCCAGACCGACAACGCGCGATCCTGCACGCCGTTCGGCTGGCGCGCGCGGGCGACGTGATCGTGGTGTGCGGCAAAGGCCACGAGCAGTCGATGTGCTTCGGCGTCGTCGAGCACCCCTGGCGCGATCAGGATGCGCTCGCCTGGGCGCTCGATGCTGTGCGCGGCAGTCGCCCCGGTCGAGCCGCCCTTCCTCTTGCCGACTTGGTCGTCGTGATTTGACATCTCGTCGAACGGGAGTAGAATGCGCGGTGGTGCACAGGTTGTTCGTGCAGTTTTCTGAGCAGACGTGCGCCCCTGGTGATGCGTGTCGCCAGGCCGTTTTTGCTAGAGACACGATGTCAAACGACCCTTTACCCAGTAGTAGCCCGGCTGTAACATGCCGGACACCAAACACAGCAGCGGCCAGGCATGTTGCCGGCCCACATGCACGTTCGCGCTTCGCGCAGAGGATACCCCACGGGCATAGAACGCACGCCTGCCGGGCCATCTTCCTCGCGATGAGCCGGCGGCGTTACCTCGCTTCTGCTGTCATATCTCTGTTTCACGGAGGCAGCCTTGAAGCGAGCTGACACTCTCCACCTTCAACGAGCACACGCACGACTTGCGCACAGCGTCGCCAGCAAGTCTGGACACGATTCTGCGCGATTGTCCGGCGCGCCCGCGCTCGCTGCCGACGCCACACAACGCAAATCCGCTAGGATTAGCTGTACTGTCGTGCGCAGCGAGCATTGCTTCACTGCAGAACGCGCATTGGATGTGACCGCGGGAGGTGATTTATGCCTTTCTTGAGTGAACTGACGGGTCACACCGTCGCCGATGTCAACGGAGAACGTATCGGGCGCCTTGACGATCTGGTCGCCGTGGTGCCCCATGATCTGTCGCACCCGAAGATCGTGGCGCTCGTCGTCAAGCGCGCCGGCGGTCCTCTGCTGATCCCGTTGGCCGATGTCGTCGTGTTGTTCGCGCCGGCCGTGGCGTTGAACAAGCGCCTCGAAGACATCGCTCCCTATCAGCCGAGTGAGCACGACCTCTATCTGGCCCGCGACGTGCTGGACAAACAGATCATCGACACCGATGGCGTGCGAGTCGTGCGCGTCAATGATCTGGAGCTGGCCCGCGTCAACGGCGATTTCTACGTCGCCAACGTGGATATCGGCGGGCTTGGGCTGATGCGCCGCATGGGGCTGGCGCGACCTGCCGAGAAGGTCGCCGGTCGCATGGGCCGCAAGTTGACGCCGGGGATAATCTCCTGGGATGCGGTCGAACTGCTGTCGAGCGATCAGCCGATGCGCCTCAAAGTGCCCAGCGACAAAATCGCCGACCTGCATCCCGCCGACCTGGCCGAGATCATCAGCGACCTCACCCGCGCCGAGAGCAGCCAGCTGCTGAACTCGCTGGACGTCGAGACCCTGGCCGATACCCTGGAAGAGGTGGAGCCGGACTTCCAGGCCAGCCTGGTCGAATCCATGTCCGACGAGAAGGTCGCCGATCTGCTGGAGGAAATGGCGCCGGATGAGGCCGCCGACCTGCTGGCTGAGCTGCCGGAGGATCGCAGCCTGGAATTGCTCAACCTGATGGAGCAGGACGAGGCCGCCGATGTCCGCCGCTTGCTCACCTATCCCGTGGACTCGGCCGGCGGCATCATGACCACCGAGTTCGTCGCCGTCCGGCCCGATCTGACCGCCGAGCAGACCATTGCCTACCTGCGCAAGATGGCGCAGGAGGTCGAGACCATCAACTACATCTACGCCACCGACCGCGATGATCGGCTGGTTGGCGTGTTCTCCTTGCAGGATTTGGTATTGGCCCATCCCAAGACGCCGATCGCTCACATCATGCATGATCGTGTCGTCACCCTCAGCCCCTCGGACAGCCAGGAGCAGGCCGCCCAGGCCATCGCCAAGTACAACCTGGCCGCGGTTCCCGTGGTGGATGAGGACGGCAAAATCCAGGGCATCGTCACGGCCGACGACGCGTTGGACAAGATCATTCCGACCGCGTGGAAGAAGCGCATACCGCGCATGTATCGGTGAAGGCGTGCTCGCGCGACGAAGCCAGTTTTTCATCCTTCTTGTTGCCTCTACCTTCGAGGAATTGACCCATGACCTTATCGCAGCGTTTCAAACCCCTGCGCGTCCGCCTCTTGCTGTTGCTGGCGGTCGTCGGACCGGGCATCATCACCGCCAATGTCGACAACGATGCGGGCGGCATCACCACCTACTCGGTGGCAGGCGCGCACTATGGCTACAGCTTGCTGTGGATGATGCCGCTTGGTGGCGCTGGCGCTGATCATCGTTCAGGAAATGAGCGCGCGATTGGGAGTTGTCACAGGCAAGGGCCTGGCCGATCTGATCCGCGAGCGCCTGGGCGTGCGCCTGACGGCGCTGATCATCGGCATCTTCTTGTTCGCCAATCTGGCCAACACGGTCAGTGAGTTCGCCGGTGTAGCGGCCAGCATGGAGATCTTCGGGGTCAGCAAGTACCTCTCGGTGCCTATTGCGGCCGTGGTCGTGTGGCTGTTGATCGTCAAGGCCAACTACAAGTGGGTGGAACGCGTCTTTTTGGTCGCCAGCGCCATCTTCCTGGCCTACATCATCTCAGGCGTGATGGCGCGTCCGCCGTGGGAAGAGGTGGCGAAGGCGTTCGTCACGCCTAGCTTCCAATTCGATGCGGGCTACGTGACGATCTTCGTCACGATCATCGGCACGACGATTGCGCCGTGGATGCAGTTCTACCAGCAATCATCCGTCGTCGACAAAGGGCTGAAGATCACCGACTTCGCGTACGAGCGGATCGATGTCGTGGTCGGCTCGCTCTTCGCCGTGGTCGTCGCGTCGTTCATCATGATCGCCTGTGCCGCCACGCTCTATGCCAATGGCGTGCGGATCGAATCCGCCAAAGACGCGGCGCTGGCGCTGCGGCCTCTGGCCGGCCCGTATGCGTCGATCCTGTTCGGCATCGGATTGCTCAATGCCTCGGTCTTCTCGGCAGCGATCCTGCCGCTCTCGACCGCCTATGTCGTGTGCGAGGCGTTCGGCTGGGAGGCGGGGGTGGACCACGGCTGGCGCGAAGCGCCGATCTTCTTCACCATCTACACCGCGCTGATCGTCCTGGGCGCGGCGGTGATCCTGCTGCCCATCGAGTCGCTGGTGAAGACGATGATGGCCAGCCAGACGCTCAACGGCGTGCTGCTGCCGGTGATCCTGATTGTGATGCTGCAACTGATCAACAATCGGCGGCTGATGGGGCGGTTCGTCAACGGGCGCGTGTTCAACGTGATCGCGTGGGCGATGGTCGCGGTGCTGATCCTGCTGACGCTGATCTTGATCGTCGTGACCGTTTTCCCGGGACTGCTGGGATGAA
>CAVQFE010000003.1:0-1174482 GCA_963711805.1 uncultured Actinomycetota bacterium | reverse complement strand
GACGTATCGCTGGGTCGCCGCCCGACGTGGACGCGACGGCCTCGACCCGTCCGGGCCGGTCGCCGTGGTCGTGGAACCGGTAGGACATCTCCAGCTCGAAGCCGGCGCGGCGGCGCTCCTCCTCGTCGCTGGAGATCCGCTCCCGGCGGCGGGTGAACACGGTCTGCAGCCGCAGCAGCCCGTAGGTCTTGGCGCCCGAGCGGCTGCGCCGCACGAGGTCGCACACGTCGGTGCCGACGTCGACGCGGGTGGTGGTAGCCGCAGGCCTGGCAGCGGCGGGCGTCCTCGGTGTCCACCGCGCCGGCCGCGGTCGGTGCCGCGGGGCAGCTGGACGCGGTTGACCTCGTAGCGGGCGCCCTCGTGGTAGATGAGCGCGCCGGGCCCGAACTCGCTGATCGCGAGGAAGCGCGGCCGCTGCAGGTAGTCGCCGTCGCGCGTGGCCGGCCGCCGCGCGATCGCCGGGGATGTAGGCGGACAGCGGCAGGCGCGGGAAGGAGTAGCCGGGCAGGAAGCCCTCGGAGGCGAAGTAGCGGTAGGTGTAGAAGTCGGTCTGGCCGCTGTCGGCTGTCCTCGTTGCGCAGCAGCCGAGCTGGTTCTCGGCCTCGGCGCGCGCGGCCGACCGGCCGCCGTCGCGTGCCGCGTGCGCGGCGCGTCGGGTCGACCGCGAGCTTGTTCTGCTCGGTGGTACTCGGCGAGCGCGGCGCGGTACAGGTCGCGCCAGCGGTCGAGCGCCGCGTCGAAGCGCTCGCGGCGCCGGCTGACCTGTGTCGGCGACCCAGCCGTCGTACCACCAGGTACCGGCGTCGCCCGGTCGGCCCACGTCCGCGCAGCTCGCGCGAGCACGCGCTCGGCGCGTGGGCTGGCCGCGCGGGCGCCGTCGGCTCGGTCAGCGCCGCGCCAGACCTCCGGGAGGAGCGTCAAGCGTCGGGCTCCTCGCCCGCCGGCGTCGACGCAGGTCGGTGAGCCGCGACCGCAGCGACTGGTCCGGTCTCGGCGAGCCAGATCGCGTGGACGTGGGAGCGGACGAGGTCCTCGTTGGCCAGGTCGAGGCGCGGGGCCGCGACCGAGCCGGCGACCATGTCGCGCGAGCCGGCGGAAGAAGTACGGGTCGTGGGCGTTGCCGGTGGCGCAGTAGGTGAAGACGAGCGCCGGCTGGCCGCGAGCGGCCGGCGCGGCCGGAGCGCTGGGCGTAGTTGGCCGGGGTCGGGCGGGACGTTGCGCAGGCCGACGACGTTGAGCTCGGCGATGTCGACGCCGAGCTCCATCGTCGGCGAGCAGTACAGCATCGGCAGGCTGCCCTCGCGGAACTGCGTCCTCGCGGTCTCGCGCGGTCCGCCGCGGCACCTGGGCGGTGTGCTCCCGGGCGTGCAGCCCGGCGAGCGTCGCCGGCGACGTCGCGGTAGAAGTCGACGAAGAACGGGTTGACCCGGGCGACCGCCTCGCCGTCGAGCGGCACGCGGAGCGGGTCGTCGGCGCCCCTGGTGCCGTCGCCGGCGACGCCAGCGCAGCGCCGACGGCCTTGAGCCGGTAGCCGGGCGGCCCGTCCTCGGGCTCGCCGCGACGGTCGAGCAGGCCCCGCGTCGTCGCAGGACCTCGAACAGGTCGCGATGACGCTGTCGGCGTCGTCGGTCGTCAGGCTCGCCGGCGTCGGCGAAGCGCGGCCGGGCGGCGCAGGTAGCTGGCCGAACGCCGACGCGGCCGGAGACGTTCAGGTCGCTGCGCGGGCCGCCCGGGCGTGCCGCGCGCGCGGGAACGCGGTGCCGACGTGCGACGACGCGCTCGTCCTCGTCGAGCGCCCACGGGCTCGACGCAGGTGCTGGCGGGAGCTCGCTTGCAGCCGCTCGAAGCCAGTCTCGGTGCAGGTAGTCGACGTCGATGGCGAGCTCGCGGCGCAGCTGGTCGAGCAGGATCCGGCGCGAGCTCCTCGCGCCGCTGGCCGGTGCGCGCCGCGCAGGGCCGGGTGCGCGCCTGCCCACGACTCCTCGTCGGCGGCGAGCTCGTCCAGGTCGACGTAGTGCGACCTGCAGCAGGCCCGCACTGCTCGAGGTTGGGCGTCGTGACCCGCCAGCCGCGCTGGAGGTCGCGGTAGAGCCGGTACCCGAGGACCGTCGCGCAGGCGCCGTGTCGGCGTCGGCTCGCGGGCGCGCGAACTTGGCGGCGGGGTTCGGCGGCGTACTCGGCGATCGGCAGCCCGAGCGCGTCGGTGACCTGCTGCGCCGACGATCGTCGTGCGTCGAGGCCGTCGGCGCCGGCGCGCCGCAGCGCCCGGTACAGGCGCCGCGCAGCAGGGCCGACCTGGACGAAGTCGTTGAAGTGGCCGGCCTGCAGCGAGGCGTCCTGGCGGTTGTCGGTGAAGGTGAGCAGCTTGCGGGCCGTCGGCGTCGAGCTCGGTCGGCGTCAGGCCGCGCAGCGACCGCGACGACGCTGGCGCGACAGACGGTGACCGCCGAGGAGCGGCCCTCCGGGTCGAGGGTGGCCAGCTTGCCGAAGTCGCTGCCGCGGACCTGCTCGTAGGAGACCCCGCAGCGCAGGCAGAACGCGAACGGGGCCGGCACGAACCAGGCGCGCAGCCCGTCGCCCTCGGCGTCGAGCCGTGCCGTCGGGCGCAGCCACACCGGTCGTCGGGCAGGTGCTTGGCGCTTGGTCGCGACTGACGCTGGTCTGGCCGCCGTCGTCGGTCTCGAGCCAGTGCGTCGGGCAGCCGGCCCGTCGGCGACCGGGTCGGCCGGCCAGGGCAGGTCGCTGGACGACGTAGAGGAAGCCGGTGACCGCGTCGCCGCCGGAGGCGTCGGCGTCGCCGGCGGGGCACGTACGGTCGACTCGCCGTGGCCGTGCTGACCTGCGCGACGACGTAGTACTCCTGGCCGCACTCGCGGCAGAACGCCAAGCGGGAGCAGCGCTTGCTCCGGGCGGCCCGGGCACGCGCTGCTGGTAGCTGCGCGGTGAGGTGGCGGGTCGTCCTCGGGCTCGAGGCGAGACGTAGACGGTGTCGCCCTTGGACAGGAACTGGTGCAGCCGGAAGGCGAAGAGCGGGCGGCCGGTCGCCGGGTCGCTGGCCTGCGAGCCCGCAGCAGCGTGTCGCGGATCGCTCGGTCGCAGCCGCGTCCGACGTCCACGCCGGCCTGGCCGGCGAGCTCAGCGGCTGCCGCGGCCGGCGACCGTGGTCGGTGCGCGCCGGACGAGCCGGCCCGTGCCCGTCCTCGGTGCCAGCCCGAACGTCGTCTCGATCCAGGCGGCGAGCGGGTCGGCCGCCAGCGTCGGCGTAGTCCGCGGGCTCGCGGCGCCGAGCGCGGCTGCGACCGCGGCCGCGAGCGCTCGCGCTCGGCGGTCGCGTCGGCGCGGTGGCCCGCGCGCAGCGTCTCGCCGATCACGCGCTCCGGGCGTGACCGCGGCGCCGAAGAGGCGGGTCGCGACGTCGGCGACCGCGGCCTGCTGCTCGTCGAGCGTGCCGCCCGAGGCCATGCGTGGCGGAGGTGCCGACGCACTGCAGGTCCGGCGGCCGCGCACGCCTCGCGCACGCGCCGGACCAGCAGCGCGACGTCGGCGCCCTGGCGGCCGCGGTAGGTGTGCAGCTCGTCGAGGACGAGGAACCGCAGGCCCTGCGCGGCCCGGATCAGGTGCTTGCGCTCGTCCGGGCGGGTGAGCAGCAGCTCGAGCATCACGTAGTTGGTGAGCAGGATGTCCGGCGGGTCGGCGAGGATCGGCTGGCGCTCGCTCGTCGTCCTCCTGGCCGGTGTAGCGGGCGAAGGTGACCGGCTCGCTGCCCTCGCGGGTAGCCGAACCGCAGGAACTTCTCCAGCTCGCCGCAGCTGGCTGTTGGCCAGCGCGTTCATCGGGTAGACGACGATCGCCTTCACGCCCGGGTCGCGCGCCGCCGTTCGCTCGCTCGTCCGCAGGACGCGGTCGACGATCGGGACGATGTAGGCGAGGGACTTGCCCGAGCCGGTGCCGGTGGTCAGGACGTAGGACTTGCCGGTGCGGGCGACCTCGATCGCCTCGCGCTGGTGGCGGTGCAGAGTCGAGCGGCGTGCGCCGGGGTCAGTCGCGGTTGCTGCTTGACCCGGAAGATCCGCTCGCACTCCGGGTGCAGCAGGCCCTCGCGCGACGAGCTCCGGGATCGGCGCCGCCGGACTCGAAGCTCGGGTTGAGGCTCAGCCACGGGTCAGGCCACTGCACGCCCTCGTCGAGCTGCTCGTCGACGTAGCGCCTTGATCCGGCGGTCACGAACCTCGACGAACCCCGACGTGAACGCGCGGTAGTCCGCGATCAGCTGCTCGTGAACCTTGAAGACGTCCACCGTTCCCCGTTCTTGCCGACCCGGACCTACTGGTCATGTCGCCACTATGGCAGCGAACTGCAGGCGGTTCGTGAAGACCCTCCGCGCCTCCACCGTCTTGGTCGTACGCGGGCTCCGCGGCAGCGGGACATGCCTCGGGGCGGCAGCCGTCGGCTGCCGCCCCAGAGGACGATCCCTGGCTCGCAATGTCAATCTGACCGAGATCCGTGACATTGCTGACCGAAGTCAGGTCATTCGCTGACCGCTCACGCGGGACATTGACTGACCGACCACATCAGCTGCAGCCGCTGGTGGAGCCGCAGCCCTCGCAGACGTAGCAGGAGCCGGCCGGGCGCATCTTGGTGCCGCAGGTCATGCACAGCGGCGCGTCGGACGCCTTGCCGGTGATGCACCTCGAGCAGCTCGGCCGAGGAGTGCGCCTCCTTCGGCGCGGGCGCCGAGCCGGCGCGGCGTCTTGTCCGCGGCCGGGGCCGGCGACTCGACCGGGGCCGACTGCGAGAGCGTCTCGAGCTCCTCCGCCACGGCCTCGACGACTCCGCGGCCGAGGCCTGGACGGGCGCCGTAGGACTCGGCGACCTGCGCGGCGCGCTCCTCGGCGGTGAAGATGCCGAGCGCGGCGCGCTTCTCGTAGGGCAGGTAGTCCAGCGCGAGGCGGCGGAAGATGTAGTCCATCATCGACTGCGCGATCCGGATGTCCGGGTCGTCGGTCATGCCGGCCGGCTCGAAGCGCATGTTGGTGAACTTCGAGACGTAGGTCTCCAGCGGGACGCCGTACTGCAGCGCGATCGAGATCGCGATCGAGAACGCGTCCATCACGCCGGCCAGCGTCGAGCCCTGCTTGCCGAGCTTGAGGAAGACCTCGCCGAGGCCGTCGTCCGGGTAGGAGCCGGCGGTCAGGTAGCCCTCGGCGCCGCCGACGGTGAACGACACGGTCTGGCGACGGGCGCTTCTTCGGCAGCCGCTTGCGCACCGGGCGGTACTCCACGACGGTCGCGGGCGCGGCCTCGGCGGCGACGCCGTTGTCCGGCCTTGGCCTGACTTGCCGTCGGACAGCGGCTGGCCGACCTTGCAGTTGTCGCGGTAGATCGCCAGCGCCTTGAGGCCCAGCTTCCAGCCCTGGAAGTAGATCTCCTCGACGTCCTCGACGGTCGCGTCTCCGGCATGTTGACCGTCTTGGAGATCGCGCCGGACAGGAACGGCTGGACCGCCGCCATCATCCGCACGTGGCCCATCGGCGTGATCGACCGCTCGCCCATCGCGCAGTCGAAGACCTCGTAGTGCTCGGGCCGCAGGCCGGGCGCGTCGACGACGTGGCCGTGCTCGGCGATGAACTCGACGATCGCCTCGACCTGCTCCTCGGTGGTAGCCGAGCTTGCGCAGCGCCCGCGGCACCGTCTGGTTGACGATCTGCATCGAGCCGCCGCCGACCAGCTTCTTGAACTTCACCAGCGAGAAGTCCGGCTCGATGCCGGTGGTGTCGCAGTCCATCATGAAGCCGATGGTGCCGGTCGGCGCGAGCACCGAGGCCTGCGCGTTGCGCCAGCCGTTCTTCGCGCCGATCTTGAGGCCGTCCTCCCACGCCTTGGTGCGCGAGCTTGAGCACGTCGGAGTCGAGGCTGGTCGACCGTGCGGACCGCGTCGTTCGCCGCGGCGTGCTTGCGCATGACCCGCTGGTGCGCCTCGGCGTTGCGGGCGTAGCCGTCGTACGGGCCGACGACGCCGGCGAGCTCGGCCGAGCGCCGGTACGCCGTACCGGTCATCAGCGAGGTGATCGCCGCGGCGAGCGAGCGGCCGCCGTCGGAGTCGTAGGCGTGCCCGGTCGCCATGAGCAGCGCGCCGAGGTTGGCGTAGCCGATGCCGAGCTGGCGGTACGCGCGGGTGGTCTCGCCGATCGGCTCGGTCGGGAAGTCGGCGAAGCAGATCGAGATGTCCATCGCGGTGATGATCAGCTCGACGGCCTTGGCGAAGGTCGCGCCGTCGAAGGTGTCGTCGTCCTTGAGGAACTTCAGCAGGTTGAGCGACGCCAGGTTGCAGGAGGAGTTGTCCAGGCTCATGTACTCCGAGCACGGGTTGGACGCGGTGATCCGGCCGGTCTCGGGGTTGGTGTGCCAGTCGTTGATCGTGTCGTCGTACTGGATGCCCGGGTCGGCGCACTCCCACGCGGCCTTGCAGACCTTCTCGAACAGCGTCTTGGCGTCGACGGTCTCGATGACCTCGCCGGTCTCGCGGGCGCGCAGGCCGAACTCGCGGCCCTCCTCGACCGCGCGCATGAACTCGTCGGTGACCCGGACCGAGTTGTTCGCGTTCTGGTACTGGACGCTGGTGATGTCCTTGCCGCCGAGGTCCATGTCGAAGCCGGCGTCGCGCAGCACGCGGATCTTGTGCTCCTCCGCGGCCTTGGTCTCGATGAACTCCTCGATGTCGGGGTGGTCGACGTCGAGGACGACCATCTTCGCCGCGCGGCGGGTGGCGCCGCCGGACTTGATCGTGCCGGCGGACGCGTCGGCGCCGCGCATGAAGCTGACCGGGCCGGTGGCGGTGCCGCCGGAGGACAGCAGCTCCTTGGTCGAGCGGATGCGGGAGAGGTTGAGGCCGGCGCCGGAGCCGCCCTTGAAGATCAGGCCCTCCTCGCGGTACCAGTTCAGGATCGAGTCCATCGTGTCGTCGACGGAGAGGATGAAGCAGGCGCTGACCTGCTGCGGGCTCGACGTACCGACGTTGAACCAGACCGGGGAGTTGAAGGTGAACACCTGGTGCAGCAGCATCCAGGTCAGCTCGTGCTCGAAGATCTCGGCGTCGGTCTCGGTGGCGAAGTAGCCGTAGTCCTTGCCCGCCTTGGTGTAGGTGAGCACGACCCGGTCGATGAGCTGCTTGAGGCTGCGCTCGCGGACGTCGGTGCCGACCGCGCCGCGGAAGTACTTCGTGGTGACGATGTTGGTGGCGTTGACGCTCCAGAAGTCGGGGAACTCGACGCCGCGCTGCTCGAAGATGACCTCGCCGGTCTTCCAGTTCGTCTGGACGACGTCGCGGTGCTCCCAGGTCACCTCGTCGTAGGGGTGCACCCCGGGAGTGGTGTAGATCCGCTCGATCGAGAGGCCCGCCACCTGCGGCTGGCCCTTCTTCGCGGCGGTGCTCTTCGCGCTGCCCGTCGTCTCGGTCATCCTCGCTCCTCCGGCTGGTCGCCATCCCCCACGAGAGAGGCGAACCGTGCTGTAGTTCCAACGTCTGGCCGGTCCGCGGGCTTCCGCGATCCGGGTGGTGCAGGGGTGGTTCTTGTGGCGGTCGCTTCGGCGCTTCGGGGGTGCCTCCGCGCTTCGGTGCTGCCTTGTCGTGCCTAGTCGTGCCGGTCGTGCCTTTCGGGCGGGGGGAAGGCGCCCTCGAGCTCTAGGGGGTGGCGCTGCTGCTCGCGAGCTGCCGCTCGGCCCGCAGCAGCGCGATCTCGGCCTCGAAGTCCTCGAGGTCGGTGAACGCGCGGTAGACGCTCGCGAACCGCAGGTAGGCGATCTCGTCGAGGTCGCGCAGCGGGCCGAGGATGGCCAGGCCGACGTCGTGGCTGGCGATCTCGGCGCAGCCGCTGGTGCGGACCGCCTCCTCGACCGTCTGGGCCAGCAGCGCGAGGTCGTCCTCGCTCACCGGCCGGCCCTGGCAGGCCTTGCGGACGCCCGCGGCGACCTTCGAGCGGCTGAACGGCTCGGTGACGCCGTTGCGCTTGACCACGGTCAGCGTCACGGTCTCGGCCGTGGTGAAGCGCTTGCCGCACTCGGGGCACTGGCGCCGGCGACGGATGCTCGTGCCGTCGTCGCTGGCGCGGGAGTCGACGACGCGGGAGTCGGAGTGCCGGCAGAACGGACAGTGCATCTCGGCCCCCTTCTGGGCGTCGGCGTGATGGCGTCGATGTCCGGGTTTGTCCCGGTTTGCTGCTGGGCGTCCGGTGCGGCCTGTGGATAGACGTGGGGATCTCCTGGGGAGAACCTGTTGGTCCAGGACCACAATCTGTGGACGACTTACAGCCGTGTAACTACTAGATGTGGGAACCGTAGACCCCACCCCCGACAGGCGCAAGGCCCGTCCGACCGCCTCGGCGTGTCGTGATCTTCGCGGCGTCGCGCGACGTCCCGACACGCCTGGGATTGCTGAGAAACCGGCCTCGAGGACCGGTTCCGGCGGCGGTACGCCGTACGGCTGGACCGGCGTGTCGCGCGCGCGACTCCACCCCCTCGTCCCCCGTCGCCGAGACGTGGCGTGAACGCGAGATGCCACGCGCGCTGACGCCACCTCTCGGCTGCGCTGCGCGCGGAGGGACGGCGTCAGCGGGTGACGGGGACGACGAGCTGCTGGCCGGGGCGCACGGTGGTCGCGGCGGTGCCGGACAGGCCGTTGAGCTCCTGGATCCGGGCGACGGTCTCGCGGACGTCGGCGTCGACGCGACAGGCCGCGGGCGACGCTCCACAGCGTCTGCCCCGGCTGGACGACGACGGTGGTGGTGGCCGGCACCGCGGCGCCGTCGCCGGCCTGCGACGTCGCGGAGCGCCCGGCCACCGAGAGCACGAGCGCCGCCACGAGGGCGAGCAGGACGACGACGGTGCGCGCGAGGCGACGGCCGCGGCGGGTCAGGCGCAGGGGACGGGCGCCCGACGTGACCTGCGGCCGCGCCAGCACGAGCGTGCGGCGTACGGCGTGATCCGGTGCGGCCGAGACGCTCGGAGGAGCGACAGGTGCGGCAGGTCGGCGTACGCCGTGACCCGGTGCGGCACATGCACTCCGGGGCGCGACGTACGCGACGTGGGCGGCCGGCTTCGCAGCGAGCGTCTCGCTGGGGCGGGTGAGCCCACGGTTCCAGCTACGGCTCGGTGGGACGAGGGTGATCGCGGCCATGTCTGCCTCCTGCTGTCGTCGTACCGTCTGCTGCTCGTCCGCGGTCTGGCGTGACGCCCGGGCTCTCGCCCGAACGTGTGTTCTATCGAACACCTATCCGATTTCTAGCACCTGCGACGCGCCGTGTCACGCATTTACCGAACAGATGTTTGAAACACGTGTCCGGTCTGGCTATCGTGGATGTCGATCACCTGGCCGGCTCTCACAGCCTGCTCGGGGGGTCTGACAGTCCGGTCCAGTCGCACACGGCAGGGAGCACCGATGGCCAGCAAGAGCACCCCCGCAGCCCCTCGCGGCAAGTCCAGCGGGAGCAAGGTGGTGCCGATCGCCCGCCGCAAGGGGCGGCCGCCGGTCGAGGGCCTCACGGCGCGGCAGCGGGTCGTCCTGGACATGATCCGCAACTCGGTCGAGACCCGCGGCTACCCGCCGTCGATGCGCGAGATCGGCGAGGCCGTCGGCCTCGTGTCGCCGTCGTCGGTCGCCTACCAGCTCGCCGCCCTCGAGCGGAAGGGCTACCTCCGCCGCGACCCGCACCTGCCGCGCGCGATGGAGATCGTCGACCCGGGCGACTCCGGGCACGACGTCACCGGGATCGGCGACGCCATGCCGGAGGCGACGTACGTCCCGGTCATCGGCCGCATCGCCGCCGGTGGCCCGATCCTCGCCGAGCAGGCGATCGAGGAGGTCTTCCCGCTGCCGAAGTCCCTCGTCGGCGACGGCGAGCTCTTCCTGCTCAAGGTGGTCGGCGAGTCGATGATCGACGCCGCCATCTGCGACGGCGACTGGGTCGTCGTACGCAGCCAGCCCGACGCCGTCAACGGCGACATCGTCGCCGCGATGCTCGACGACGAGGCCACGGTCAAGACGTTCCAGCGCAAGAACGGCCACGTGAAGCTGCTCCCGGCCAACAAGGACTTCTCCCCCATCGACGGCGACCACGCCCGCATCGTCGGCAAGGTCGTCGCGGTGCTCCGCCGCCTGTAGTCGGTCTGATACGCCGAGATGTGGCGTGAGCGCGGGCTATAGCGCGCGCTCACGCCACATCTGCGTTCACCGGGCGTCCGCGCGGTCCGGCGTACCTCGTGATCTCAGGCGGGGCGCGGCACGGCGGCGAACACCGACCAGGTGAACCAGTGCGGCACGGCGCGGCGTAGGCGCTCCGGACCGTCGACCTCGATGCTGCCCGCGCGGACGGCGTCCGACCACGACACGTCGCCGCGCCAGACCTCGACCATGCGCCGCAGCGTCGACTCGAGGGTCACCGACACCGGGAAGCCGGGATCCTGGTCGCACACGTCGACCGCGCCGGCGTCGACGACGAGCCACCAGTCGCGGGTGCGCTGCGGTACGTCGGTGAAGCGCAGCGCGATCACCGTGCGACGCGCGGGCACGGCGTCGAGGTCCATGTTGCGCTGCATGTCCCACAGCAGCAGCTGCGGATCGAGGTCCTCGTCGCCGAGCTCGCCGATCCAGCGGATCCCCCACGCCCCGAGCGCCTCGACCACCGGGCGCAGCTCGGCGCCGGCCGGGGTCAGGACGTAGCGGACGTCGTTGCCGGTCTGGACGCGCTCCACGACGCCGGCGCGGGTGAGCTGCTGCAGCCGGCGCGACAGCAGCGACGGCGACATCCGCGGCAGCCCGCGGCGCAGGTCGTTGAAGCGCTCGCTGCCGGAGACGAGCTCGCGCACGAGGAGCAGCGTCCACCGCTCGTCGAGCAGCTCCATCGCCTTGGCAACCGGGCAGAACTGGCCGTAGCTGGCTCCCATGCGAGCCACGGTAGGACTCGGCGGGCCGATGCACGAGAGCCGGTACAGATCTCGTACTGGAGGCGGCCCGGGCCGCTGCCTAGCCTCGACGTCACCCGGGGCCGACCGGGTCACCTGCCACCCGGCAGGAGGCCCGCGGACCCACGACACGAGGGAGTCCGCCATGACGGCTCCGACCCAGGCACCCGTATCGATCGACGACGCCGCCCTCAAGGCGCGGCACCGCGCCATGTGGGCGCTCGGCGACTACCCGCGGGTGGCGCACGACGTGATCCCGACCCTCGGCGCCACCCTCGTCGACGCGTGCGGCATCTCGCCCGGCCAGCGCGTGCTCGACGTCGCGGCCGGCGCCGGCAACGCCGCCATCCCCGCGGCGATCGCCGGCGCGCGGGTCGTCGCGAGCGACCTGTCGCCCGAGCTCGTCGAGGCCGGACGCCGGGCCAGCGCGGAACGCGGCGTGCAGCTCGAGTGGCACGAGGCCGACGTCGAGGCCCTGCCCTACGACGCGGACTCCTTCGACGCCGTGCTGTCGTGCGTCGGCGTCATGTTCGCGCCGCACCACCAGACGAGCGCCGACGAGCTGGTCCGGGTGTGCCGCCCGGGCGGCACGATCGGGCTGGTGAGCTGGACGCCCGAGGGGTTCGTCGGGCAGATGCTGCGGACGATGTCGCCGTACGCCCCGCCGCCCCCGCCCGGCGCGCAGCCGCCGCCGCTGTGGGGCTCGCCGGACCACGTGCTCGGCCTGCTCGGCGACCGGGTGACCGACGTCGACGCCGAGCGGCGCACGGTCCGCGTCGACCGGTTCGCCACGGGCGCCGACTTCCGCGAGTTCTTCAAGGCGAACTACGGCCCCACCGTCGCGGTCTACCGCGCGATCGCCGACGAGCCGGAGCGGGTCGCCGCGCTCGACGCGTCGCTCGCGGAGCTGGCCGAGCGGCACGGCGTACCTGCCGACGGTTCGGGTGCGGGTGCGGGTGCTACGCCGGAGACGCTCGTCATGGAGTGGGAGTACCTCCTGCTCACCGCGCGCAAGCGCGGCTGACCGGCGGCCGCGCTTCGCGGGGCCGCTCGCCGGCCGGGGAGGGATCGACGGGTCGGTGAGGGTTCGAGTCGTACGCCGTGGCTCGGCCGGATCCAGTGCTGGTGAGCGGCGGTGCATGCGTCGCCGTGCCTCGGACTCGCCTTGTGCCTCAGCCGTTCTCGGTCGAGGGATCCGAGCCCGGTGGTGTGGCCCACACGTCGCGCCACGCCTCGACCATCACCTCGACGTCGATCCGCCGGGCGACCACGGGATCGCCGCGACCCACGGTCGGCCGTCGCCAGTCGGCCTCGACCCGGGCGTTGAAGTCCATGAGCACCGCGCGTACGGCGTCCTCGGTCGGAAGCTCCGCGAGCGACTCCGGGAAGCCGTCCGCCTCACGCCGCAGCGCGAGGGCCGGGGGCAGGACCTCGCTGCCCGAGATGCCCTCGCGCGCCATGAGGTCCTTGAGCCACCAGTCGGGATCGCCGCTGCCGCGCAGGGGCAACGGTTTGCCCGCGCCGGGCAGGTTGTCGAAGGCACCTCGCTCGGTGGCCTCGCGGATCGCGCGGTCGAGCGGCGTCTCGTAGGACACGGTCACCTCCCTGCGCCGGGTCACGTCGGACTGCCATCTCGCCCGAGGGTGACGCCGGGCTGCTCCACAGCGGCCGATGTCGGGACTGCCTGTTCGCCCGACCGTACGGCGTCGTTCGCCGCCCCGGCAAGGGCGCGGGGGCGCGGCTCGTCGCCCGGCAAGGTCACCCGCGTACGACGCGATCCTGCCGAGGCTCGCCCCGTCGGCGGCGTTGCGTCGGTGATCCTGCACAGGCGGCGCTCGCGTGCGCGCCGTCCACAGGGGTCCTCGCGGTCGCGGCGGACCGTGTCCGAGCGGGGTTCCTAGCGTCGCCGCCATGACCACCTACGACGACTCCCTCGCCGCCCTCCTCCTGCCGGAGCGGCGAACGACCGCCCTGCCCGACCCGCGTCGCGACCGCCCAGGTGGCGCGACCCCCGCACCCGCCCGTCCCGGTCCCGCCCCGGGCAGCTCGCTCCACGAGGACGACCTTGTCGCGAGCCCGTTCGCGGTCTCGTCGTACGCCAGCGACCTGCTCTCGCACGCGGCCGGTCTGCTCGACCCCTGGCAGCTCGGAGACGCCGTGAGCCCGCAGTCCACCGACCCGTTCGGTCTCGAGCAGCGGACCTGGGCGGCGCTACTGCACGAGGGCCTCGACGACGCCGCGACCGCGGTCTGGGTCCTGTCCCCGGAGGAGCGATCGGTCCGCGTCACCCGGCGGCTCGACGCCGAGGTGTGCGCCCTGATGGATCTCGGCCGCCTCCAGCGGCTCGAGGGCCAGCCGACCGAGACGGCCGACGTGGGCCTGCGCCTCGTGGCTGATGCCGCCCGCAGGCATGGGCTCCGAATCTCGGGACACGTGCCGATGCGGGTCGTGTTCGACGCCGCCGAGGGGAACCCGACGACGCGTCAGCTGCCAGCGGTGCGCGCCTTGCTCGACGAGGCCGCGCACGGCTCCCCCGACGCCGTGGAGCTGCTGTCCCGGATCCCGGCTCCGTCGCCCGGGACGGGCTCGGACGACCTGCCGGCACCGTCGCCGCCCCTCGGGTTCCGGGTGGCGCGGGCGATCATCACGACGGTCCTGCTCCGCGGCGAAGCCCTCTACGACGCCGGCCGAACGGCACGGCCATGACGGAGACGCGCCCGCCTCAGGTCCGACACGATCCGAACCGCGGCTCGGCCGTCACGATTTTGGGTACGCGCGGGCGTCCGGACCGACGCGATCCGAACCGCGGCTCGGCCGCCGCGATGGCGGGGACGCACGGGCATCAGGTCCGACACGATCCGGACCGCGGCTCGACCGCCACGACGGTCCCCGCCCTGCCCGGGCGGGCCGCGCGCACGGAGCCGCCCGTCGCCGGGGTGCTGTCGGACTACTCCCTGCTGCTGCCCGGCCGGTGCTCGCTGCCCGGCCGTTGCTCGCTGCGCGACCGGACGGCTGCCCGGTGAGGGCGAGGGAGTGGGCGGCAGCCGTGGGACGCCCGGACTCAGCCCTCCGGAGCGGCCGTCGCCGCCGGCTTCTTGGGCGTCTTCGTCGCGGGCTTCGTCGCCTTCTTCTTCGCGGGCTTCGCCGCCTCGACGGTCAGCTCGTCCAGGCGCTGGAGACTCTGGCGGACGAGGGCGCCGTCGGTGGTGAACCAGAACGGCGGCAGGGAGCGGCGCAGGTAGTCGCCGTAGCGCGCGGTGGCCAGCCGCGGGTCGAGCACGGCGACGACGCCGCGGTCGGTCGAGGACCGGATGAGCCGGCCGACGCCCTGCGCGAGGAGCAGCGCGGCGCGGGGCACCGAGACCGCCGTGAACCCGTTGCCGCCGTGGTCCTCGGCGTACTTCGACCGCGCGGCCACGAGCGGGTCGTCCGGGCGCGGGAACGGGATCCGGTCGATGACGACGAGGTGGCACGCCTCCCCCGGTACGTCGACCCCTTGCCACAGCGAGAGCGTCCCGAGCAGCACGGACCTCGGGTCGCCGGCGAAGCGCGAGACCAGGTCCGCGACGGAGTCGCCGCGCTTCTGGACGAGCACGGGGACGTCGAGCGGCACGATCCGGCGGTCGAGCAGCTTGTCCGGCAGCGCCGTGGCGAGGTGCTCGGCCGCGCGCTCGACGCCGCGCCAGGAGGAGAACAGCGCGAGGGTGCGGCCCCCGGCCGCGGCGATGAGGTCGGCGAGCTCGTCCATCGCGGCGTCGTCCGTGCCGCCGCGCCCGGGCGGTGGCACCGAGGTGGCGACGTAGAGGATCCCTTGGCGCGCATGGTCGAACGGCGATCCGACGTCGAGCCCGGTCCACGCGCCCTCGGCCGACGACGCGCCGTCGAGCGGGAGGCCGAAGGACCGCGCGACCGGCTCGAACGAGCCGCCGAGCTGCATCGTCGCGCTCGTGACGACGACCCGCGACGCGTCGAACAGCGACGTGCGCAGCAGGCCCGCGACCTCGAGCGGCGCGACCCGCAGCGCGGGCGAGCGGCGGTCGCCGGGGTCGAGCCACGCGACGTCGGTCTCGTCGAGCGCGAGCAGCTCGCCGGCGACGTCGTGCACCTCGCCGAGCAGGCCGCGGGCCCGCGACTTCGCCGCGAGCGCCTCGGGGTCGTCCTTGCTCGAGGCGTCCGAGCCGAGCTTGGTGATCGCGGCGTGCGTCGCGTCGCGCACCGCGGCGAGCGCGAGCAGCAGCCCGCCCTCGACCCGCTCGACGCGGACCGGGCCGTGCAGCCCCTCGGCCCGGACGGCGAGCTCGATGCCGAGCGCCTCACCGGCCGACTCGAGCCGCTCCGACAGGTCGGCGTCGACCAGCCGCTTCGTGCGCGACGCGGCGCGGTCGATCATCGCCGCGGACAGCTCGTTGGTGACCGCGGCGGTGGCCCGGTCGACGAGCTCGTGACCCTCGTCGATCACGACGGCGTCGTGCTCGGGCAGCACCGGCACGTTGTCGAGCGTGTGGATCGCGAGCATCGCGTGGTTGGTGATCACGATCTGGGAGGCGACGGCGCGGGCTCTCGCCGCCTCGGCGAAGCACTCCTCGCCGTACACGCACTTCTGCGCGCCGACGCACTCGCGCCCGGACACCGACACCCCGCGCCACACCCGCCCGTCGACGGGGAACGGCAGGTCGTCGCGGTCGCCGGTCTCGGTCTCGTCGACCCACTCGCGCAGGTCCTTGGCCTGCCGGCCGAGGACCGTGGTCGGCGCGGCGAACAGCGCGTCGTCGTCGGAGTCCTCGCGGTCGCCGACGCCGCGGTGCAGCCGGTCGAGGCAGACGTAGTTGTGCCGACCCTTGAGCACGGCGTACGTCGGCCGCCTCCCCAGCACCGGCTCGAGGGAGTCGGCGAGGCGCGGGAGGTCGCGCGAGACGAGCTGGTGCTGCAGCGCGAGCGTGGCGGTGGCCACGATCACGCGACGGTCCGGGTTCGTGGCGTGCAGCGCCGCGGGGACGAGGTACGCCAGCGACTTCCCGGTGCCGGTGCCCGCCTGGACGAGCAGGTGCCCCGCGCCGCCGAAGGTCGCGGCCACCGCCTCGGCCATCGCGAGCTGCCCGTCGCGGTGCTCCCCGCCGAGCGCGTCGACGGCGGCGGCGAGCGCCCGGGCGACCTCGGACGCCGCGGCGGCGTCGCCGGCCGGCGCGGCGGTCTCGTCGGCCGGCGCGGCGGTCTCGTCGGCCGGGCCGGCGTCGGGGGTGCTCATCCCTGGATCCAACCAGCACCCGTGGGTCGCGTGCCCGAGCCGTCCCCCGCGGCGACCCCGCGCGCGCCCCGCGGCCGTGCCCGCGCGCGTCCCCGCGGGCGTCCCCGTGCCGTGCCCGCGCGCGTCTCCGCGGGCGTCGCCGGTCCGTGCCCGCGCGCGTCTCCGCGGGCGTCGCCGGTCCGTGCCCGCGCGCGTCCCGGCGATGTGTCGCGACGGTGCCCTCGCGTGCTGATGCCGCGCGAGGTGATGCCGCCGCCGTCCCCGGGCCGTGGTACCCGGCCCGCGGTGCTCAGTCGACCGTGGCCAGCAGCGGCGCGTGGTCGCTCGGGATCTCGGCGTCCGGCAGCCACATCGCCGTACCGACCGGAGGCAGACCGGGAGGGGTGAGGACGACCGAGGCGACGCCGCGCACCGCGACGACGTCGAGCTCCCGGCACCTCCCGTTCGTGGCTGCGGTCGATCCCGCTGAGCTCGCCTCGAACCCGTTGCGGCGCAGCACGTCTCCGGTGCGGCTCGTCCACGCCGCGTTGATGTCACCGAGGACGACGACGGTCCGAGCCGCGGTGGCGTCGACCCAGCGCGCGACCTCGCGCGCCTGCCGGGCACCGGCGAGGTGCTTGGCCGGCCACTCCGGGTCGAGGTGCACGGCGACGACCAGGACCCCCTCGACGAGCGCGGACGCCCAGGTGCGTCGCCCGTCGCCGGTCGTGACCGTCTCGCCGGCCAGCTCGTGGACGGTCGAGGCGAGCAGGACGCCGTCGGGCGACGAGGGCCGGGGTGCGTGGACCACGGACGCCCCGACGCCGTCGCGCAGCCACCCGACCAGCTCGGCGTCGGCCTCCTGCACCGCGACGACGTCGCAGTCGGCGAGCAGGGCGCGCAGCCGCGCGTGCACCCGCGGTGTCCTCGTCGCGGGAGCGAGGTCGTCGGCCGCGACACCGGCGTAGCGATGGGGCAGGGCGTACGCCGGTGCCAGCACGTTCCAGGTCGCGAGCCGGAGCACGCCCCGATCCTGCCCGAGGGCGGTGCCGCCCGGGCCGGAACGGTCGGCCGGGCCGGTCAGGCGGTGACGGCGGCGCTGCCCGGGCGGGACGGTCCGGCGGTCCCGGCGGTTCCGCCCGGGCCGGAACGGTCGGCCGGGCCGGTCAGGCGGTGACGGCGGCGCTGCCTCGGGCGGGACGGTCCCGGCGGTCCCGGCGGTGCCGCCCGGGCCGGAACGGTCAGTCCGTGACGGTCAGGCGGTGACGGCGGCGTCGGCCGCAGCGGCGGCCGAGGCCAGCTCGCCGGCGAGCGGCTCGTTGACCCGGCCGACGATGCGCGTGCCCGTGTCGAGGTGCTCGACCTTCGACAGCTCGCCCTCGCGGTGCGCGCGGGCGACGAGGTCGCCGCGGCTGTAGGGGACGACGAGGTCGATCGCGACGGACGCGTGCGGCAGGTCGATCTCGATGAGGGTCATGAGCTCGTCGATGCCCTCGCCGGTGCGCGCGCTCACCACGACCGAGTGCGGCTCGCGGCGTAGCAGACGGGACAGGACGACCGGGTCCGCGGCGTCGGCCTTGTTGACGACGACGATCTCCGGGACGTGCTGCGCGCCGATCTCGGCGAGGACGGCGCGCACGGCGTTGAGCTGCTCCTCGGGTGCGTCGTCGCTGCCGTCGACGACGTGCAGGATGAGGTCGGCGTCGGTGACCTCCTCGAGGGTGGAGCGGAACGCCTCGACGAGCTGGTGCGGCAGGTGGCGCACGAAGCCGACCGTGTCGGCGACGGTGAAGTCGCGCCCGCCGGGGGTCTGCGCCCGGCGCACCGTGGGGTCGAGGGTGGCGAACAGCGCGTCGTCGACGAGGACGCCCGCGCCGGTGATCCGGTTGAGCAGACTGGACTTCCCGGCGTTGGTGTAGCCCGCGATCGCGACGCTCGGCACGCCGTGGCGACGCCGGTCGGCGCGCTGCGTGTCGCGCGCGGTCTTCATCTCCTTGATCTCGCGGCGCAGCTTCGCGACGCTCGTGCGGATCCGGCGTCGGTCCGTCTCGATCTTGGTCTCGCCGGGTCCGCGGGTGCCGACGCCGCCGCTCGAGCCGCCGGCGCCGCCGCCCTGCCGGGACAGCGACTCGCCCCAGCCGCGCAGGCGCGGGAGGAGGTACTGCATCTGCGCGAGCGAGACCTGCGCCTTGCCCTCCCGGCTGCGGGCGTGCTGGGCGAAGATGTCGAGGATCAGCCAGGTGCGGTCGACGACCTTCACCTTGACGACGTCCTCGAGCTGGCGCAGCTGGCCGGGGGTGAGCTCGCCGTCGCAGATGACCGTGTCGGCGCCGGTCTCGATGACGACCGCGCGCAGCTCCTGGGCCTTGCCCGAGCCGATGTACGTCGCGGGGTCGGGCCGGTCCCGGCGCTGGACCAGGCCCTCGACGACGACCGACCCGGCGGTCTCGGCGAGGCGCGCGAGCTCGGCGAGGCTGCGCTCGGCGTCGAGCAGCGTCCCCTCGGTCCACACGCCGACCAGCACCACGCGTCTCGAGCCGGATCTGCCGGTACTCGACCTCGGTGATGTCGGTGAGCTCGGTCGAGAGCCCCTGGACGCGACGCAGCGCGGCGCGGTCGGAGAGGTCGAGCGCACCCGTGGTGGGGTCGTCGTCGAGGAGGTCGAGCGCGAGGTCGTCGAGAGGATCCGTCATCGTGCCTCCAGGGTCCCACGCACCCCGGCCCCCCGCGAACCCGATTCCCAGGTCGCCGCGGCCCGCGCCGTCGCCCTCCGCGGCCGACGTCGGGGGCAGCCGTCACGGCGACACGGAGCTGGACGGGCGGCCGGAGCACCGGCCCGGCCTGGGTCGGCCGGGGCCGGTCGCGACGGTATCAGGGGGCGGCGTGGCCGAAGGCGAGAGTGGCGGCCTCGGCGAGCAGGGCGAGGAGCTCGACCCGCTCGTCGTGACCCAGGACGTCCCAGGACGGCGTCACCAGCCGGTCGGTGAGCGACTCCGCCTCGGACCGGGCGACCACGAGGCCGCTCACGTCCTCGAAGGGCTCCTCCCAGCCGAAGAACGACGCGTTCCCGCGTGCCGCCCGGGCCCGCGAGGACCGCCTGCAGCGGCGAGAGCCCCGAGGCGACGACGGCGACGACGTGCAGGCCCGCCGCGGTACTCCCGCAGCACGTGCAGCTGCTGCGCCGCCCGCCCGAGGTCGTCGGACGGCAGCGGTATCGCGCGCCAGCCGGCGTAGAGCGGGAGAGCCGGCGACGTCGGCGCCGTCGACGACCCAGCCGAGCAGCTCCGCGAGTCGCCCGGCCGCCGCGAACGTCTCGAGCCGGGCGCGACCCCAGTCGCGGCAGGCCTCGGCGTAGTCCTCCCGGGCGGTCGCGACGTCGACGGCGGTGCGGCCGGCGTCCCACATCTCGCGCACGATGTCGGCGGGGAAGAAGCCGAACGCGGCGGTGACGACGTCCGCGTCGACGTCGCCGAGCACGCTGCCGCGGCCGACGAAGTAGCCCTGCCGCCCGCGCATGCCGTGCCGCTGGCTGAACGCCTTGGCCTGCGGCGAGATCATGAAGCCGCCGCCGAGGGACTGGACGAGTGGCGCGCACGCGGCGGCGAAGGCCGGACCGTCGTCGACGTCGATCTCGTTGCCGATCATGCGATCTCCCGGATCCTTGCAGTCACGACCATCGGCGCGCGCGACGCGACGTGACCTGGACCGTCGTCGACGTCGATCTCGTTGCCGCTCATGCGATCTCTCCGATCGTCGCGACCGCCACGAGCACCGCGGGACCGCGCAGCTCGAGGTGACCGTCGGCGCGGCGCGTGACGACGACCGTGCCGCCGGGGACGTCGACCGTGTACGCCGTAGCCTCGGGCGCCTCGTCCCGCGCCGCCGCCGCGACCATCACGGCGCAGGCGCCCGTGCCGCAGGACAGGGTCTCGCCGACGCCGCGCTCGTGGACGCGCATCCGCACGTGGTGCTCCGCGTGCGCGCCGACGCGGTGCGCGAACTCGACGTTGACACCGTCGGGGAACATCGCCCGCGGCTCGACCCGCGGCGCCACCGTGAGGTCGAGGGCGGTGAGCTCGTCGGCGTCGTCGAGGAAGACCACGCAGTGCGGGTTGGGCACGAGGACGCCGCTGCCGTTCCACGCGGTGTGGCCGACGCTCACGACCGGCATCGCCCGTGCGGCCGGCGTAGTCGCCGTACCCATGTCGATCGTGACGTCGCCGTCGCTCTCGATCCGCACCGCGCGGGTGCCGCCGCGGGTGGCGATGCCGAACTCCGGGCCCGCCTCGAGGCCGGAGTCGACGAGGTAGCGGGCGAAGACGCGCGCGCCGTTGCCGCACATCTCGGCCGTGCTGCCGTCGCCGTTGCGGTAGTCCATGAACCAGCGCGCGGCGTCGGCCTGGTCGGCGACCTCGGGCGAGGTCGCGGTCGGTACGACGCGGAGCACGCCGTCGGCGCCGAGCCCCGCGTGCCGGTCGCAGAGCGCGCGCACCTGGGCCGGGGTCAGCTCGATCGCGGCGTCGGGGTCGGGCACGAGCACGAAGTCGTTCCCGGTGCCGTGGCCCTTGAGCACGCGTACGCCGCGCAGCTGGGCGAGGGCCTCGGCCGCGGACGTCACGCGCCCGAGCCTACGCGGCGGGTCCCCCGATCGCGAGTTTCACCCCGGACCGACCGGTTCGGCGGTCGAACCGGTGGGTCGGACGTGCAACTCGGGCGAGGACGGGGGCCGAACTGGTCGGTCGGACGTGCAACTCGGGCGAGGACGGGGGGCCGAACTGGTGGGTCGGACGTGCAACTCGGGGCAGATCGGGGGGCCGAACTGGTGGGTTGGACGTGGAACTCGGGCGAGGTCGGGGGCGGGCTGGACGTGGAACACGGGCGAGGTCGGGGGCGGGACTGGTGGGTTGGGCGTGCAACTCGGGGGAATCAGGGGCGGGTGGTGGCTCGGGCGCGGGCGTCGGCGTAGGCGGCCTCGACCACCTCGAGGACGTGCGGCCAGGCCTGCTCCGGCTCGGTCTCGCGGTTGTGCCGCGCGATGCGCTCGCGCAGCTCGTCGTCGCTCGCGATGCGGGCGATCGCGTCGACCATCGCGCGGTCGTCGGCGGCGAGCAGCCCCTCGCGCTCGTGGTGGACGAACGTCGAGATCCCGGTCGCGGCGTAGGCGAGGACGGGCAGACCGGCCGTGCGCGCCTCGAGCGCCGCGATGCCGAAGGACTCCAGCCGCGCCGGCGCGACGAACGCGTCGGACGCCGCGAGGGTGGCGCGCACCTCGTCGGGCGTGAGGCGACCCGCGAGGTCGACGACGCACGAGCCGTACGCGAGCCCGTGTCGCTCGATCCGCCGGCGTACCTGCGCGGTCACCGGACCGTCACCGACGATCGTGAGCCGCAGACGCCGTCCGTCCGGGAGGAAGCGGCTCGCCTCCTCCACCATCGACACCAGCGGCATGGCCCGCTTGCGGGGCGCGAGCCGCATCACCGCGACGAGCCGCACCTCGTCGGGATCGCCCGCGACGTGCGGCATGCGCCAGCGCTCGACGTCGATCCCGTTGGGGATCAGGGTCACGGGGACGGCCGGCCCGACGATGCGCCGGATCGGGTCGGCGGCCGCGTCGCTCACCGCGGTGAGCACGACGCCCCAGCGGGTCCAGCCGGTGACGAGATCGGCGAACCGCACGGCCGGCGAGAACACGCCGCCCCACACGCCGTGGATCGTCGCGACGGTCGGCAGGCCGAGCTGACGCGCCACCCGCGCCCCCGGGTAGGCGAACGGCGACACGACACCGCCGTGCACGTGGACGGCGTCGGCACCGGCGGCGTCCCCGCCCTCGGCGAGCAGCTCGCGGATCACGCGGTTCACCCGCGGGTGCACCGGCAGGTCGGCCGGCATCGTGGCGGTAGCACGGTGCACGACGACGCCGTCGAGCGTCTCCGTGCCGCGGCGTACCGACGTACCCGGCGTCGCGGTGACGACGTGGACGTCGTGGCCCGCGGCGGCCTGGCGTACGGCGAGGGCGCGGACCTGCGTCTCGATGCCACCCAGACGAGGCGGGTAGCAGTCGCTGATGTGGACGATCCGCACGATCCGCGACCCTACCCGCCGGCGAGGCCGGACCCTGCCGCGCGCGACCGGTGGTTGCCCGGGCGTCGCGTCGTCACCGCATCGCCGCCCGGCATTCTCGACCGGCGCCGACAGCCGGGCGAGCGATCCGCCCGGAGGTCGCCCGCGCCGCGTCTGACGGAACGCGAGCCGGGGCGGCCGTGAGTGCTGCACCAAGACGGCGCCACCCGCGAAGCTCGCCGTGTCGCGAGCGCGGAGCGCCGGTCGACTCGACCGCGGCCGGGAGCACCGCGCCACGGCCGCGACACCGCGCGAGCGATCCGCCCGGCGGTCGACCCGGATCTGCGAGGATCGCGCCCGTGGCGCGCCAGCGGGAGTGGATCCAGCACCGGGACGTGATCGCTCCCCGCTCCGCGACGTCGTACCACCGACCGCCCGCGGCGCGTACGCCGCGGACGCTCGTGTTCGTCCACGCGCACCCCGACGACGAGGCGCTGCTGACCGCGGGCACGATGGCCCGCGCCGTCGCCGAGGGGCAGCGCGTCGTGCTCGTCGTCGCGACCGACGGCGGCGCCGGGCTCGCCTCGCGCGAGCTGTCCGTCGGGCTCGCCGCGCGTCGTGACGCCGAGCTCGACGAGTCGTGCCGGGCCATCGGCGTACACCGGCTCGTCCGGCTGGGCTACGCCGACAGCGGGCTGCACGGCGACGCCGAGGGCGAGCCCGACGGTGCCCGTCCCGCTGTGCCGCGTGCCGCTCGAGGAGTCGGCGGCGGCGCTGGCGACGGTGCTCGTCGAGGAGGCGGCCGACGTCCTCGTGACGTACGACCCGAACGGCGGCTACGGCCACCCCGACCACGTGCGCGTGCACGAGCTCGGCGTGCGCGCCGCGGACCTCGTCGGCACGCCGCGGGTCTTCGAGGCCACCGTGCCGCGCGACCTGCTGCTGCGCGCGATCCGCCTCGCGGGCAGGGTCTACCGCTTCCCGCCGGAGTTCGACCCGACGTCGTTCGAGCGCGCGTTCACCGCGTCGGCCGAGATCACCCACCGGGTCGACGTACGCCGCTACCTCGACGCAGAAGCGCGCGTCGATGGCCGCGCACGCGTCGCAGGCGACCGCCGACGAGGGCGACCGCACGCTGGCCGCGTTCCTGCGGATGCCGCGACCGCTGTACCGGCAGGTCTTCGGCACCGAGTTCTACGTCGAGCTCCCGCGGCCGACGCGGTAGCCCGACGTAGCCCGCGCCGCGCGTGCCGTACGCGTGCCCTGCGCCGACCCGGACGTGGCGCCGCGATCCGCGGTTCGGCGCGCGCACCGCCGCCGGCTCAAGATCGCGAGTTGTGGACAGGATCGTGCAGTTCAACTGCGCGGATCTTCCCTAAGGGACGATCAAGGAACGTGCGGACGCCGGCCCGGTTCAAGATCACGAGTTGTGGACAGGATCGTGCAGTTGAACTGCTCGCATCTTCCCTTAGGGACGGATCGTGCAGTTCAACTGCGCGAATCTTCCCTAAGGGACGATCAAGGAACGTGCGGGGCGGGGATGCCGGCCAGGGCGCGCTCGAGCAGGTCGTCGGCGTCGTACGGCAGCCACACGATGCGGGCGTCGCGGCGGAACCAGGTGTCCTGGCGGCGGGCGAAGCGGCGCGTCGCGCGCTGGGTCTCCTCGAGCGCCTGCTCCTCGGTGAGCTCGCCGTCGAGCAGCCGCAGCACCTGCGCGTAGCCGAGGGCCCGCGACGCCGTGACTCCCTCGCGCAGACCGGCGTCGACCAGCCGACGTACCTCCGCGACGAGACCGCCCGCCCACATCCGCTCCACCCGCTCGTCGATCCGGGCGTCGAGCACCGGGCGCGGGACGTCGAGCCCGATCCGCACGGACGGGTAGAACTCGCGCTCCTCGGGCAGCGTCGCCGTGAACCGGTCACCGGTGATCTCGATGACCTCGAGCGCCCGCACGATCCGCCGGCCGTTGGTGGGCAGGATCGCGACGGCCGCCGCCGGGTCGACCTCGGCCAGCCGGCGGTGCAGCTCCCCCGGTCCGACCTCGGCGAGCTCCGCCTCGAGCCGTGCCCGCACCGCCGCGTCCGTGCCGGGGAACTCGAGGTGGTCCAGCACCGCGCGGACGTAGAGCCCCGAGCCGCCCACGAGCAACGGCGTACGACCGGACCCGCGCAGCCCGTCGACGATCGCGCGCGCCCGCCGCTGGTAGTCGGCGACGCTGGCCGTCTCGGTGACGTCCCAGACGTCGAGCAGGTGGTGCGGTACGCCGTGACGCTCGGCAGCAGTGAGCTTCGCGGTCCCGACGTCCATCCCCCGGTAGAGCTGCATCGAGTCGGCGTTCACGACCTCGCCGCGCAGCGCCTGCGCCAGCGCCACGCCGAGGTCGGACTTGCCGGACGCCGTCGGGCCCACGACGGCGACCACCGCGGGTCGCGGATCCGATGGCTCCGACTGCACACCGTGGATCCTCCCGCACCCGGGTCTGCGCCGCGGACACGGCACCCGCGCCCGCGCCCGGACGGTGCCGGTGCGGCCTCGGGCGTACGCCGACCGCGTCGTGCCGGTGCGGCCACCCGGCGTACGCCGGTCCGCCGGTGTTCCCTCGGGCGTACGCCGTCCGGGTCGTGCCGATGCGGCCTCGGCGTACGCCGGCCGGGCGACGCCAGTACTGCCTCGGGCGTACCGCGGCCGGCAGGGGGGGAATCGCCGCTCGCGCCCGCCTCAAGATCGCGACTTGTGGACGGAATCGTGCAGTTGAACTTCCTTGATCGTCCCTAAGGGACGATCAAGGTCGCGGGTGGGGTCCAGGTGGCTACGAGGTAGGCGACGCCGTACGGGGCGACGTCGGCCAGCACCTCGGCGTCGTACGGCGCGTCCTGGCCGACCGCCAGCGCGACCGCGGCGGCGTGCCACGCGGGCCAGCCCTGGGCGGCGACCGCGACGGCCCGGTCGCGGTCCACCTCGGCGAGCAGGTGCGGGTGGCCCGAGGCCAGCGCGGCGGCGACGTCCGCGTCGAACGCCGCAGCGTCGGGGTGCAGCGACGCCGGCGCCCGCTCGCTGCGGGCCGCCGATCCGTCGGCCACGACGAGCAGCACCGAGCGCGTCGTCTCGTTGGCGAGCGCCGTCGCGACCGACGCGATCGTCGCGGTGCTCGCGTCCGGGTCGAGCTCCAGCGCGACCCGGTCGCCCGGCCAGCCCACCTGCGCCAGCAGCCAGGCCCCGACCGTGTGCGCGAGCGGCAGCGCCTCACCGCCGGGCGCACCGGGCGCGAGCGGCAGCGCCTCACCGCCGGGCACAGCCGGATCGAGCGGAATGTCGATGGCGACGCCGAACCCGCGCAGCGAACCCGTGCCGGAGAAGTGCGTCCGGATCTCCCGTCCGGCCCCGAGGACCACGACCCGCTCGGCGCCCGAACCCAGGACGCGGCGCAGCGCGGTGATCGACGCGTCGCGCACGTCGGCCAGCTCGTCCGCGGCGCCGGACGCGACGGCGGGCACCAGCATCGGCGTGCTCGGGACGAAGGCGGCTCCGGTGATCACGCCGTCGACCCTACGTGCCGAGCCGCGGGGAGGTCTTACGCGCGGACGGTCGGGAGGCCGAGCAGCACGGGCGCGGTTTCGCCGGACGTCGGTACGCCGCACGACGCGTCGGACTGCCGCGCGTCCCACGCGTCGCCGGCGCGGGTCCGGCGTACGCCGTCGACCGGGACGTCGGACACGAGGTGGTGCGGTGCGGCCGAGGTGATCTCGGCGACGACGACGTCGCCGGGACGGGGCGCCGCGTCGCCGGGGGTGAAGTGCACGAGCCGGTTGTCCGGGGCGCGGCCGGACAGGCGCATCGTGGCGCCGTCCTTGCGCCCCTCGCCCTCGGCGACGAGCAGCTCCACGCGCCGGCCGACGAGCCGCTTGTTCTCGTCCCAGGCGATCTGCTCGGAGAGCTCCTGCAGCGCGAGGTAGCGCTCGCGCACGACGTCCGGCGGCACCTGCGCGTCGTACGTCGCCGCCGGGGTGCCGGGACGCGGCGAGTACTGGAACGTGAACGCCGAGGCGAACCGGGCCCGGCGTACGACGTCGAGCGTCGCGGCGAAGTCCTCGTCGGTCTCGCCGGGGAAGCCGACGATGATGTCGGTCGTGATCGCGGCCTCGGGCATGGCGGCGCGGACCCGGTCGATGATGCCGAGGTAGCGCTCGGAGCGGTAGGAGCGACGCATCTCGCGCAGGATGCGGTCCGAGCCGCTCTGCAGCGGCATGTGCAGCTGCGGCATGACGTTCGGCGTCTCGGCCATCGCGGCGATGACGTCGTCGGTGAAGTCGGCCGGGTGCGGGCTGGTGAAGCGCACCCGCTCGAGGCCGTCGATCGTGCCGGTCGCGCGGAGCAGCTTCGCGAACGCCTGGCGGTCGCCGAACTCGACGCCGTACGCGTTGACGTTCTGCCCCAGCAGCGTCACCTCGATGACGCCCTCGGCGACGAGCGCCGAGATCTCGGCGAGGACGTCGCCGGGGCGGCGGTCCTTCTCCTTGCCGCGCAGGCTCGGCACGATGCAGAACGTGCAGGTGTTGTTGCAGCCGACGCTGATCGCGACCCAGGCGGCGTACGCCGACTCGCGCCGGCTCGGCAGCGTGGAGGGGAACGTCTCGAGCGCCTCGAGGATCTCGACCTCGGCCTCGCGGTTGACCCGGGCGCGCTCGAGGAGCACGGGCAGCGACCCGATGTTGTGCGTGCCGAAGACGACGTCGACCCACGGCGCGCGGCGCACGATCGCGCCCTGGTCCTTCTGCGCGAGGCAGCCGCCCACGGCGATCTGCATGCCGGGGTGCGCGTCCTTCACCGGCTTGAGGTGGCCGAGGTTCCCGTAGAGCCGGTTGTCGGCGTTCTCGCGTACGGCGCAGGTGTTGAACACGACGACGTCGGCCTGCTCCCCCTCGGCGGGGCGGGCGTAGCCGGCCGCCTCGAGCAGGCCGGAGAGCCGCTCGGAGTCGTGGACGTTCATCTGGCACCCGTAGGTGCGGACCTCGTACGTGCGCGCGCTCATGGTGCGACCAGGGTACGTGGCGCGACTCGGGTGGTTTTCACTGAAGGTGGCCCTGGTTGCCTAGAAGTGGTCAAACTCCGCCCTCATGAGCGGGCCGGAGGTCGCGGGAGGACGAACAGTGCCGCGGCAGTACCCGCCACGGCGAGTGCCACTCCCCAGCCGCCGACGACATCGCTGGGCCAGTGGACGCCGAGCACGAGGCGCGACAGGCCGATGGCGACGCCCAGCAGGATCCCGAGCAATGCCACCACGGCGCCCCAGGACGGATTGCGCAGCAGGCTCGCGAGCGCCACGCCGCACGCGGCGTAGACCGCGATCCCGGCCGTCGCGTGACCCGAGGGGAACGACAGCGTGTCCTCCGACCCGAGCGGGACCACCCACACCGGGCGTGGGCGGCCGACGATCGGCTTGATGAGGTCCGTGAGGAGTGGTGCGAGGGTCGCCACGACCACGAGAGTCAGCGCCTGCCACCAGCGCCGCGCGACCAGCAGGACGGCCGTCGTCGCGACGACGACCCACATCGCGAAGCGGAACCGCCCGATCGTCTCGAGGACGCGCGACACGTCGACGGCCCACGGCGTGCGCAGCGCCCAGTGGTGGATCGCCGTGTCGATGCTCCGGTCGAGGTCGAGGAGCGGCGCCCACTCGCGGGCGACGAGGGCGCCGAGCAGGACGACGGCGAGCGCCGCAGCGAGCGCGCCCCAGGCGGCGCCGCGTCGCGTGATGATCCGCTCGCTGTGCGGCGCGGTGCGCGTGGTCGTCATGGCGTCCTCGGGAGAGATGCGGGCGGTCGGCGTATCGGGACGTGCCCGGATGTCGTACGAGCGGTCGGCGTATCAGGACGTGCTCGGGGCGGGCGGACGGGAGCGTTCCCTGATCGTCCCCGATCGCGGACGTCGAACTGCTTCAAGATCACGAGTTGTGGACAGGATCGTGCAGTTCAACTGCGCAGATCTTCCCTAAGGGACGATCAAGGCAGTTCAACTGCGTTGATCGTCCCTTAGGGACGATCAAGAACCGGGGGTCAGCGGGCTAGGCCGGTGGCTCTGGACTCTCGTACCACCGTCACGCGGATCTGGCCGGGGTAGGTCAGCTCGTGCTCGATCTCGGCGGCGATGTCGCGGGCGAGGACCTGCGCGCCGATGTCGTCGACCTGGTCGGGCAGCACGACGACGCGCACCTCGCGACCGGCCTGCATCGCGAAGACCTTCTCGACGCCGTCGTGCGACGACGCGATCTGCTCGAGCCGCTCGAGCCGCTCGACGTAGTGCTCGAGGGACTCGCGGCGCGCGCCCGGCCGGCCGCCGCTCATCGAGTCGGCGGTCTGGGTGAGCACCGCCTCGAGGGTGCGCACCTCGATCTCGTTGTGGTGCGCCTCGATCGCGTGCACGACGTCCTCGTGCTCGCCGTACCGGCGGGCGACCTCGGCGCCGATGAGCGCGTGCGACCCCTGCACCTCGTGGGTGAGGGCCTTCCCGATGTCGTGCAGCAGCGCGCAGCGCTTCGCGTGCTCGATCGGCAGGCGCAGCTCGGCCGCCATCACGCCGGCGAGGTTGGCGCACTCGACGAGGTGACCGAGGACGTTCTGCCCGTACGACGTGCGGTAGCGCAGCCGACCGAGCAGCGCGACGAGGTCGGGGTGCATGTCCCCGACGCCGACGGCGACGATCGCGTCCTCGCCCGCCCGCACGATGCGGGCCTCCACCTCGAGCCGGCTGCGCTCGTACTCCTCCTCGATGCGCGACGGCTGGATCCGCCCGTCCGCGACGAGCGCCTCGAGCGTGATCCGCGCGACCTCGCGGCGTACCGGGTCGAAGCTGGACAGCAGCACGGCCTCGGGCGTGTCGTCGATGAGCAGGTTGACGCCGGTGACCGCCTCGAACGTGCGGATGTTGCGGCCCTCGCGGCCGATGATCCGACCCTTCATCGAGTCGTCCGGCAGGTGCAGGACGGCGACGGTCGACTCGGCCGTCTGCTCGGACGCGATCCGCTGCGCGGCGAGGGTCACGATGCGCCGGGCGCGCGTCCTCCCCCTCCTCGCGCGCCTCGCGCTCGATCTCGCGGACGGTGAGCGCCGCCTCGCGCTTGGCCTGCCCCTCGATCGACGCGACCACCTCCGCCTGGGCCGCCTCGGCCGTCAGGCCGGCGACGTGCTCGAGCGCCGCGGCCCGCTCGGCCATCAGCGCGGACTCGGCCGCGGCCGAGTACGGCGGTGCGCTCGGCCAGGTCGGCGTCGTGATGCTCGATGACGGCGCGTCGGTCGGACAGGGCCATGAGCTCGGAGTCGAGCCGCGCCTCGCGCTCGGCCAGGCGGTCCTCGCGGCGCTGCGCCTCGTCGCGCACCCGGGCCACCTCGTCGCGCGCCGCGGTGATCTCCGCCCGGGCGGCCGCGACGTCGGCCTCGACGAGCAGCCGCCGCTCCTCGGCGCGCCGTACGTCCTCCGCCGCCTCGGCGCGGGTCTGCTCGGCCGCGGCGAGCGCCTGCTCGGCCAGCGACCGGGTGCGCTCGGCGTCGTCCTGGGCCGCGGCGCGCAGCCGGTCGGCGTGGGCCTGCGCGTCCTGCTGGCGGCGTCCGAGCTCGGCCTCGACGCCCGCGGCGATCGCCTCGGCGCGGGTCCGCTCCCACTCCGCGGCCTGGCGGCGGGCCCGGCCGCTCACGACGACGAGCGCTCCGGCGAGACCGGCCGCAACCACCAGGACCACCACGGCCAGCGGGCTCATCGACCTCGCCCCCTCACGTCGCGCACCGACGACGGGAGCACCACAGACCGTCCCGCGCGGGCGCGGGTCGGTCTCGACAAGGGCCGGACGGCCGTGATCAGCGATGTCGTACGTCGGGGCCGGGTGCACGACCCGGCACCCGAAGGCTAACCGCCGCGGGCCGTGGTCGCACCGTCCCGGTCGCCTCCGCGCGCCCGCGCCGCGCTACGAGCGGGCGAGCACGCCGTCGTCCCCGCGGGACCGCGCGGGTCCGGACCGGCGAGCTCGGCGTCGGGCTCCGACTCCAGGGGCTCGTCCGCGCCGACTACGACCGGGCGAGCTCGGCGTCGGGCTCCAGCTCCTCGGGCTCGTCGTCGACGATCTCGTCGGCGCCGGCCTCGACCTCGAAGTGCGGCAGGTGGGTGGCGAGCCAGCCCGGGAGCCACCAGTTGGCCTTGCCGAGGATGGACATGAACGAGGGCACGAAGATCAGCCGGATCAGCAGCGCGTCGACGAGCACCGCCGAGGCGAGCGCGACGCCGAACAGCTTGATCGTGTTGTTCGGCGTCGGGATGAACGCCGCGAACACGCTCGCCATGATGAGCGCCGCCATGAGCACGACGCGGCCGGAGCCGCCGAGGCCGCGGCGTACGGCGGACGGCGTTGTCCTGCGTGCGGGCCCACTCCTCCTGCATGCGGGACACGAGGAACACCTGGTAGTCCATCGAGAGGCCGAACAGGATCGCGAACACCATGACGGGCAGGAACGGGAAGATCGGCCCGGTCCCGGTGACGCCGAGGATGCCGTTGAGCCAGCCCCACTGGAACACCGCGACGGTGATGCCGGTGGACGCCGCGAACGACAGCAGGCTGGTCACGACCGCGGTGAGCGAGACGACGGCGGAGCGGAACAGGACCAGCAGCATGAGGAACCCGAGGCCGACGACGACGGCGAGGAAGACCGGCATCGCCTTCTGCATGACGGCGCTGAAGTCCGCGGTGATGGCCGTGGTCCCACCGACGTAGGCCTCCGACTGCGTGCTCTGCGGTGACGGGCGGCAGCGTCTCGGTGCGCAGCCGGTCGAGCAGCTGCGTGGTCGCCTCGTCCTGCGGCCCGGTCGTGGGCTGGACCTGGATCGCGGTGATGCTCGAGTCCTGCAGCGAGGCGCCGACGAGCGGCAGCATCGCGAGGTCGGGCACCGTCTTCGCGACGCCCTCGGTCTTGGCGAGGGCACCGATGATCTGGCCGAGCCCCGAGACGTCGCCGTTCTTGGGGAGCTGCACGGCCACGACGAACGGCCCGTTGGCGCCGGGCCCGAACCCCTCGGCGGTCAGGTCGTAGGCGATCCGCGAGATGCTCCCCGGCGGGGTCCCCGAGTCGTCGGGGAAGCCCAGCCGCAGCCCGAGCGCCGGGGCGGCCAGCAGGAGCACGGCCGCGAGCGACACGACCGCGGGGACGATCGGGCGCCGCTGCAGCAGGCGGGCGTAGTGCGCCCACCCCTTGCCCTCGGGGTGGTACGCGTGCTCGGTGCGACCGTCGCGGGTGATCGCGTAGAACCACGGGCCGATGCCGACCACGAGGGCCACGATCGCGAGGACGACGAGCAGCGTCTTGGCTCCGGGTCGCCACCGGCAGGGCGGTCCCGGCGGCGAACAGCGCGACGCCGGCGACGACGGCGAGGACCTGTCCGCGACGGCCGTAGCGACCGCGCTCGACGGCGCGGGCGGCGAACCGCGAGACCGGGGTCACCGCGCGGTCACCGAGCAGCGAGAGCAGCGCCGGCAGCAGCCAGACGGCGGAGAGCATGACGAGCAGCACGGTGCCGGACGCGGCGAGCGCCAGACCGTTGAAGAAGCGTGATCCGCATGACGAACAGGCCGAGCAGGGCGATGACGACCGTCGACGCGGCGAACACGACCGCGCGGCCGGACGTGTTGACCGCCTCGAGCGCGGCGTTCTTCGCGTCGTGGCCGGCGTGGACCGCCTGGCGGAACCGGTTGATGACGAACAGCGAGTAGTCGATCCCGACGCCGAGACCGATCATCGACGCCAGCGTCGGCGCGAAGGTCGCGACGTCCATGAACCGGGCGACGAACAGCAGCAGCAGCCCGCCGAGCGACACGCCGAACCCGGCGGTGACCAGCGGGAGCCCGGCCGTGAGCAGGGAGCCGAAGGCCACGAGCAGGATCACGAGTGCTACGCCGATACCGATGCCCTCGCTGCTCGGCGGCTCCTGTCCGGCGAACGCGAGCACCTGGCCGTTGGCGCCGACCTGCAGCCCGTTGGTCCCGTTGGCCGCCTTGACCTCGCTGATGATCGTCTTGGCCGTCTCGGTCGGGACGTCGGTGCCGCTGGCCCCGCCGGAGAAGGTGACGACCGACTTCGCGACGTGGCCGTCGGCGCTCACCGGCGACAGCGCCTTCTGGGTCGCGAGCAGCGCGCCCTTCATCGCCGCCTGCTGCGCCGCGGGCAGCGACGTGAGGTCGGGCGCGGCGTCGGCCTTCGGGCACGCGGTGCCGAGGGCCTTGCCGGTGGCGCTGAACGGATCGGTCACGCAGGCGACGCCGGGCAGCTTCGAGATCTTGGTGAGCAGCGGCGAGACGGTGGCCGCGGTCGCCTCGTCGACGGCGGACGCGCCCGGCGTACCGGGCGACCAGATGATCGTCGCGGTGGCGGTGGTGGCCGACGACGCCTGCCCGCCGCTCATCTGCTGCAGGAGCTCCTGCGCCTTGAGCGACTCGGTGTCAGGCAGCGAGAACGAGTCGTTGAGGGTTCCGCCGAGCTGCTTGCCCATGAACCCGATGACCACCGCCATGAGCAGGAAGGCACCGATCGCCCACCACGGCTTGCGCACGGCCCAACGGGACAGACCACCCATGTCGACACTCGTCCTGTTCGTCTCGACCGTCCGGACCCCAGGTGGTCGCGACCGGCACGCACTCATATGTGCTACACACGCATTCCTTACGGTAGGTTATGTGTCCGGCACATGCAAATGACTTGGTGAGGAGGCGATCCGGGTGCCGACCCTCCGACCCATCACCGAGCCGGGCGCCGCCGCGACGGCGGCCGCGCGGCCCGTGCTGCCACCCGCCGGACCGCCGGCCGGCCCCGCGGGCGCGCACCTGCCGGACGCCCTCGTCGACACCCTCGACCGATCGTTCCGCCGGCTGCGCCGCTCGATGATCCGCCCGCCCGCCGGGCTCGTCCCCGTGCCCGCCCTGGGCAGACAGCTCGACATCGCGAAGATCTTCGCCTGCGACGCCGTGGCCGAGCTCTCGACCACGCGGGCGAGCGTCAGCGTCAAGGACATCGCGGCCGAGCTCGACCTCGACCACTCGACGGTGAGCCGGCTGCTCGGCGAGGTGGAGGAGGACGGCCTTCTCGTCCGCGGCTCCGACCCGGTCGACCGCCGGCGCACGACCGTGGCGCTCACCGACCTCGGTCGCGCGGTGGTCCTCGACGCGACCGCGATCACGCGGTCCTTCACCCGGATCCTGCTGGCCGAGTGGCCGGTGGAGGACGTCGAGGCGCTCACCGCCCTGCTGGGCCGGCTCGCCGACACGGTGCACCGGCGGCTCGACTCGCTGCCCGAGCTCGCCATGGCCGAGTTCCGCCGGAGCCACCCGGACACCGGGAACCGGCCCACCTGACGGCGCCGGCGCTACTCCCCCAGCCGCGCCGCGTCGCTGAGGTCGACGTCCAGGTCGTCGAGCATCGCCCGCTCGAGCTCGTCGAGCTCGCGCTCCGCGGCGATCGCCTCGCGCACGACGCGCAGGGCGAGGCCTCCGGCGTAGCCCTTGCGGGTCAGCATGCCGACGAGCCGACGGACCCGGACGTCGACCGGCTGCGCGCGGGTCGAGGGCAGCCGTCGCGCGACGAGGGCCCGCGCGGTCTCGACCTCGGCGGCCGGGTCGAGGGAGTCGAGCGCCTCGGTGACGACGGCGTCGGCGACGCCCTTGCCGCGCAGCTCGTGGCCGAGCGCCCGGCGCGACATCGTCGCGGCACGGCGCGACTGGACGTAGGACTCGGCGAACGCGGCGTCGTCGACGAGGCGGACGTCCTCGAGCCGGTCGAGGACCTCGGCCGCGACACCGGGCTCGACGCCCCGACGTCGCAGGACGGTCTCGAGCTGGCCGCGCGACTTCGGCGACGCCGCGAGCTGCTGCAGGCAGATCTCGCGGGCGACGTCGGCGGGCACGGCGTCCGGCACGTCGTCGGCCGACGACCCCGGGGTGGGGCCGTCGGCCGACGTGGCGTTGCGGGTGGGACGGGAGCTCATCGCGCGGGACCTACAGGTCGATCGGCACGTGGTCCGGGACGACGATGGTCTCGCCCTCGGGCAGCTCGGCGAAGCCGCCGATCCCGAGCTTGCTCTTGATCTTGCGCTCGAGCTCGTCGGTGAGGTCGGGGTTGTCCTTGAGGAACTGGCGGGCGTTCTCCTTGCCCTGGCCGAGCTGGTCGCCCTCGTAGGTGTACCAGGCACCGGACTTGCGGACGAAGCCCTGCTCGACGCCCATGTCGATGAGACCGCCCTCGCGGGAGATGCCCTCGCCGTAGATCATGTCGAACTCGGCCTGCTTGAACGGCGGGGCCATCTTGTTCTTCACGACCTTGACGCGGGTGCGGTTGCCGACCGCGTCGGTGCCGTCCTTGAGCGTCTCGATGCGGCGCACGTCGAGGCGGACCGAGGCGTAGAACTTGAGCGCCTTGCCACCGGTGGTGGTCTCCGGGCTGCCGAACATCACGCCGATCTTCTCGCGCAGCTGGTTGATGAAGATCGCGGTGGTGTTGGAGTTGCTCAGCGCGCCGGCGAGCTTGCGCAGCGCCTGGCTCATCAGGCGGGCCTGGAGGCCGACGTGGCTGTCGCCCATCTCGCCCTCGATCTCCGCGCGCGGCACGAGCGCGGCGACCGAGTCGATGACGATGACGTCGATCGCGCCGGAGCGGATGAGCATGTCGGCGATCTCGAGCGCCTGCTCGCCGTTGTCCGGCTGGCTCACGAGCAGGGCGTCGATGTCGACGCCGAGCGCCTTCGCGTACTCCGGGTCGAGCGCGTGCTCGGCGTCGATGATCGCCGCGATGCCGCCGGCCTTCTGCGCGTTGGCGATCGCGTGCAGCGCCAGCGTGGTCTTGCCGGAGGACTCCGGGCCGTAGATCTCGATGACCCGGCCGCGCGGCAGGCCGCCGATGCCCAGCGCGATGTCGAGGGCCACCGAGCCGGTGGGGATCACCTCGACGGGGGCCCGGCCCTCCTGGCCGAGACGCATGACCGACCCCTTGCCGAACTGACGCTCGATCTGGGCCAGCGCGGTGTCGAGCGCCTTCTCGCGGTCGGAGCCGCCGGAGCCGCCGGGGGTCTTGCGGTCGGAGGGGGCCATCGGGACCTGCCTTCGTGGGATGCGGATGTCAACGACGCGGACGCTACGGACGAGGTCCGACAACGCCGCCGCGACGAGCCGGGCCTGGGGACGACCGGCCGGACGTGCGGGCCGGGGTTCACGGGCGAGTGGGGCGCCGGGCGGGTGCTGCGGGCACGACTCTACGTCGTACGGGTGTTCGACCATGCTACGACACGCCGGGGCCGCCGGACAGCCCTCGCGACGGTCCGGCCGCCCCGTTCCGGCCCGCGCTCCGGCCGTGGTCGAGGCGTCCCGCGGCCGTGGTAGAATGGTTGCATGGCACAAGCAAGTAGGCACGACGTGCCCGCCGGCTGGGCGGACGACGTGGCCCTCGACCTCGTCACGCTCATGACCCAGCTCAAGCGCCGGTCCGGCGACCCGGAGGCGAGCGCCGGCGCGTTCCTGCTCGGTTTCGTGGACCGGCTGGCACCGGTCCGGGCCACCGACCTCGCCGAGCACGTCGGCCTGGACCTGTCGACGGTCAGCCGGCACCTGCACGGCCTCGAGACCGCGGGACTCGTCCGCCGCTCCCCCGACCCCGACGACCGTCGGGCCGCCCTGCTCGAGCTGTCCGGCACCGGCCGCGACCTGCTCGAGCGCAACGTCCGCACCCGCACCGAGCTCCTCGCCCGCGCGACCGACACCTGGTCGCGCGCCGACACCGCCGAGCTCGCCCGACTGCTGCACCGCCTCACCCACGACCTGGAGAACCTGTGACCGTCCCCGCCGACGCCCCCGTCGACCCGCAGGTGGCCGAGAGCCGCCGACACCTCCGCGTCATCCTCGGCGCGCTCATGCTCACGATGCTGCTGGCCGCCCTGGACCAGACCATCGTCTCCACCGCGCTGCCCACCATCACCAGCGACCTCGGCGGCCTCCAGGAGCTGTCCTGGGTCGTCACGGCGTACCTCCTCGCCGCGACCGCGAGCACGCCCATCTGGGGCAAGGTCTCCGACCTGCACGGCCGCAAGCTGATGCTGCAGAGCGCCGTCGTCGTCTTCGTCATCGGCTCGGCCCTCGCCGGCGCCTCGCAGAACATGACCGAGCTCATCGCGACCCGCGCCATCCAGGGCGTCGGCGGCGGCGGGCTCATGGTGCTCGTCATGGCGGTCATCGCCGACCTCATCCCGCCGCGCGAGCGGGGCCGCTACGCCGGTCTGTTCGGCGCGGTGTTCGGCATCTCGTCCGTCGTCGGCCCGCTGCTCGGCGGCTACTTCACCGAGCACCTGAGCTGGCGCTGGATCTTCTACATCAACGTGCCCCTGGGCATCGCCGCCTTCCTCATCCTCGGTGCGGTGCTGCACCTGCCCGTGCTGCACCAGAAGAAGCCGATCGACTGGCTCGGCTCGGCGCTGCTCGTCGCCGGCGTCACGATGCTGCTGCTCGTCACCGTGTGGGGCGGCCACCAGTACGACTGGACCTCGCCGCAGATCATCGGGCTCAGCCTCGCCGGCGTCGTCACGATCGCCGTCTTCGTGTGGCACGAGCTGCGCGTGGAGGAGCCGATCGTCCCGATGACCCTCTTCGTGAACAAGGTCTTCCGGGTCTCCTCGATCATCGGGTTCATCGTCGGTTTCGCGATGTTCGGCTCGATCGTCTACCTCTCGATCTACTTCCAGGTCGTGCGCGGCGCGACGCCCACCGAGGCCGGGCTCATGCTGCTGCCGCTCATGGTCGGCGTCCTGCTCACCTCGATCCTGTCCGGCCAGCTGATCACCAAGATGGGCCGCTACAAGATCTTCCCGATCATCGGGACGGGGCTGGCGACGATCGGCCTGTTCATGCTCTCGAAGCTCGGCGTCGACGCGCCGTACGGGTACGCCGCACTGGCGATGTTCATCCTCGGCGCCGGCATGGGCAACGTGATGCAGGTGCTCGTGCTCGCGGTGCAGAACACCGTGGCACCGCAGCAGATGGGGGCCGCGACGAGCGGGTCGACCTTCTTCCGCTCCATCGGCGGCTCGTTCGGGACGGCGTTCTTCGGCGCGGTCTGGACGGCGCGGCTCGCGGCCGAGCTCTCCGGCGTCTTCCCGGGCGGCACCCAGGGCGACGTGACCTCGTCGATCGGCTCGATCCACTCCCTCCCGCCGGTGGTGCAGGACCAGGTGCTGGCCGCGTTCGCCCGCGCCATGGACACGACGTTCCTCGTCGCCGTCCCGATCATGGCGCTCGCGTTCGTCATGGCGCTCGTGCTGCCCGAGGTGCGGCTGCGCACGAAGCAGGACACCGCGCACGTGCTCGCGGACGACGCCGCGGTGCCGCTGCCGATGATGGACTGAGCGGACCGACCACCGGAACGGCCGGCACCCTCCGGGGTGTCGGCCGTTCGCACGTCAGAGCCGGGTCACCGGTCGCTGGGGTGCAGCGCGAGCTCGGCGTGCACGGCGCGCCAGACGAGCAGGGTGTCGTCGCCGGCCGCGAGCGCCTCGTCGACGGTGCGCCCGCCGAGGCCGGCGAGCACGTGGTCGTGCGCCCAGGACCGGGCGTAGCCCGGACCGAGGGCGCGCTCCATCCGCGCCCAGAAGTCGGTCAGCCGCACGGCACGCCCGTCCCGGACCGGGTCACGACCGCTCCTCCGGGTCGACCACGGGGCCGCCCTCCGCGATCTCGTCCGCGATGGCCGCCTCGGTCTCGGCGTCCTCGGCCCGCGCGGCGCCCCCGACCGACGCCGTGGCCGGACCGGTCGGGGCCATCGGCTGTGCCGGGGCGGTACGCCGGTCGACCGCGAGCGGCGCGACGCCCTCGCGGCGGGCCCGGCGCAGGAACGACCAGAACACCGCGGCGAGCAGGAGCAGCAGGACGACGGTGACCGCGACGACCGCGACCGGACCGGGCGACGTCGCGGCCGTCTCGCCCAGGGCCACGGCGTACGCCGCTGCCGTCATCGCCACCGTGCCCACCGCCCCTCCTGCGCCGTCGCCGCCCAGCGTGCCATGCCCGCGACCGCCGGGACACGCGGCCGTCGGAGCACGGACCCCAGCGCGGGTGGGCGACGGGGCGCGAGCGCGCGGTGTCGGGCGGGCGGGCCAGGATGTCCCTGTGCCCCGGACTCGCCCAGGCCCGCCCCCTCCGGCCGACGTGCTGGCGCGGTTCTCCCCCGCCACCCGCGCCTGGTTCGGCTCGGCGTTCGAGGCCCCCACCGCGGCGCAGACCGGCGCCTGGGACGCCATCTCCTCCGGGCAGCACGCGCTCGTCGTCGCGCCCACGGGTTCGGGGAAGACCCTGGCCGCGTTCCTCTGGGCGCTCGACCGGGTGGCGTCGGCGCCCCCGGTGGACGACCCGCGGCTGCGCTGCCGCGTCCTCTACGTGTCGCCGCTCAAGGCGCTCGCGGTCGACGTCGAGCGCAACCTGCGCAGCCCGCTCGCCGGGATCCGCCGCGAGTCGGCCCGGCTCGGCCTGCCCGAGCCCGACATCACGGTCGGGGTGCGCTCCGGCGACACGCCCGCCGACGAGCGGCGCCGGTTCGGGACCCGGCCGCCGGACGTGTTCATCACGACCCCGGAGTCGCTCTTCCTCGTGCTGACCTCCGCGGCGCGCGAGTCGCTGCGCGGCGTCACCACGGTCATCGTCGACGAGGTGCACGCGCTCGCCGGCACGAAGCGCGGCGCGCACCTCGCCATCTCGCTCGAGCGGCTCGACGCCCTGCTCCCGCAGCCGGCCCAGCGGATCGGCCTGTCGGCCACGGTCCGACCGGTCGAGGAGGTCGCGTCCTTCCTCGGCGGCTCGCGGCCCGTCACGGTGGTGCAGCCGCGCAGCCCGAAGACCGTCGACCTCGAGGTCGTGGTGCCGGTCGACGACATGGCCGAGCTCGGCGCGAGCACCGGCGAGGTGACAGGCTCGGCGGCGGGCGAGGACCGGCGTACGTCGATCTGGCCGCACGTCGAGGAGCGGGTCGTCGACCTCATCGCCGCGCACCGCTCCACGATCGTGTTCGCCAACTCGCGCCGGCTCGCCGAGCGGCTCACCGCGCGGCTCAACGAGATCTGGCACGAGCGGCAGACCGGCGAGGCGCTCGAGACCGGCGCCGCGCCGGCGCAGCTGATGGCCCAGTCGGGGACCGCCGGCGGCGCTCCGACGGTGCTCGCGCGGGCGCACCACGGCTCGGTGAGCAAGGAGCAGCGCGCCCTCATCGAGGACGACCTCAAGGCCGGGCGGCTGCCCGCCGTGGTCGCGACGAGCAGCCTCGAGCTCGGCGTCGACATGGGCGCGGTCGACCTCGTGATCCAGGTCGAGTCGCCGCCGAGCGTCGCGAGCGGGCTCCAGCGGGTCGGGCGCGCGGGGCACCAGGTCGGCGCGGTGAGCAAGGGCGTCGTGCTGCCGAAGTACCGCGGCGACCTCGTGCAGACCGCGGTCGTCGCGCAGCGGATGCGCGACGGCCTCATCGAGTCGATGCGCATGCCGCGCAACCCGCTCGACGTCCTGGCGCAGCAGCTCGTCGCGATGACGGCGCTCGACACCTGGAACGTCGACGACGCCCTGACGCTCGTGCGCCGCGCCGCGCCGTTCGCGTCGCTCCCGCAGTCGGCGTACGACGCGGTCCTCGACATGCTCGCCGGCCGCTACCCGAGCGACGAGTTCGCCGAGCTGCGCCCGCGGCTCGTCTGGGACCGCACGTCGGGCACGATCACCGGGCGCCCGGGGGCGCAGCGGCTCGCGGTGACCAGCGGCGGCACGATCCCCGACCGCGGCCTGTTCGGCGTATTCCTCGTGGGCGAGAAGGCGAGCCGCGTCGGCGAGCTCGACGAGGAGATGGTCTACGAGTCGCGCGTCGGCGACGTGTTCTCCCTCGGCGCCTCGAGCTGGCGCATCGAGGACATCACCCACGACCGCGTGCTCGTGTCGCCGGCGCCCGGTCTCGCCGGCCGGCTGCCCTTCTGGCACGGCGACTCCCTCGGCCGTCCCTACGAGCTCGGCCGCGCCATGGGCGAGTTCGTCCGCGAGGTCGGCGCGCTGCCTCCCGGCGAGGCCGACGCGCGGCTCGCGGCGACCGGGCTCGACGAGCGGGCCCGCGCCAACCTGCTGGCCTACCTCGACGACCAGCGCACGGCCACCGGTCACCTGCCCGACGACCGCACGCTGCTCGTCGAGCGGGTGCGCGACGAGCTCGGCGACTGGCGCATCGTGCTGCACTCGCCGCACGGCGCCCAGGTCCACGCCCCGTGGGCGCTCGCCATCGCCGCGCGGATCCGCGAGCGGCACGGCGTCGACGCCCAGGTGATGCACGCCGACGACGGCATCGTCCTGCGCCTGCCCGACGTCGAGGACGACGACGTGCTGCGCGGCGTGCTCGAGGCGGCGCTCATCGACCCCGACGAGGTCGAGGCGCTCGTCACCGCCGAGGCCGGCGGCTCGGCCCTGTTCGCCGCCCGGTTCCGCGAGTCGGCGGCGCGGGCGCTGCTGCTGCCCCGGCGCACGCCCGGGCAAGCGGTCCCCGCTGTGGCAGCAGCGTCAGCGCTCGGCGCAGCTGCTGTCCGTGGCGTCGCAGTACGGCTCGTTCCCGATCGTGCTCGAGACGATGCGCGAGGTGCTCCAGGACGTCTACGACGTGCCGGGGCTGGTCTCGCTCATGCGGTCGGTCCGCTCGCGCCAGGTGCGCGTCGTCGAGGTGGAGACGCAGACGCCGTCGCCCTTCGCGCGCTCGCTGCTGTTCGGCTACGTCGCGGCGTACCTCTACGAGGGCGACTCCCCGCTCGCCGAGCGACGAGCGGCCGCCCTCACCCTCGACGCCACGCTGCTCGCCGAGCTGCTCGGCCAGGCCGAGCTGCGCGACCTGCTCGACCCCGACTCGCTCGCGCAGGTCGAGCTCGAGCTGCAGCGCCTCGTGCCCGAGCGGCACGCGCGCGACCCCGAGGGGGTCGCCGACCTGCTGCGGATGCTCGGCCCGCTCGACCGCGACGAGCTCGCCGCGCGCGGCGCGCGGCCCGAGTGGGTCGACTCGCTCGTGCGGGCGCGGCGCGCCGTCGAGGTGCGCGTCGGCGGCACGACGCGGGTGGCCGCGGTCGAGGACGCCGCGCGGCTGCGCGACGCGCTCGGCACCGCGCTGCCGGTCGGCCTGCCCGACGCGTTCCTCGAGCCGGTCGCCGACCCGGTCGGCGACCTCGTGTCGCGGTGGGCGCGCACGCACGGGCCGTTCCACGTCGGCGACGTCGCGGCCGCGTTCGGTCTCGGCGGCGCCGTCGTCCGCGGCGCGCTCGAGCGCCTCGCGGCGTCGGGGCGGGTGGTGAGCGGCGAGTTCCGGCCCGGCGGCGCGGGCACCGAGTGGTGCGACGCCGAGGTGCTCCGGCTGGTCCGGCGCCGCTCGGTGGCGGCCCTGCGCCGCGAGGCCGAGCCGGTGGCGCCCGACGCGCTCGGGATGTTCCTCCCGGCGTGGCAGAACGTCGGCGGTCGGCTGCGCGGCCCCGACGGCGTCCTGCGCGTGGTCGAGCAGCTGGCCGGCGTCGTCGTACCGGCGTCGGCGTGGGAGACGCTCGTGCTGCCGTCCCGGATCGAGGGGTACCAGCCCGGGATGCTCGACGAGCTCACGTCGTCGGGCGAGATCGTGTGGGCGGGCGCCGGGCGCGCTCCCCGGCGGTGACGGCTACGTCGCGCTCGCGCCGACCGACTCCGCCGCGCTGCTGCTCCCCGAGCCGATGGAGCTCGAGCTCGACGACGTCCACCGCGCCCTGCTCGACACGCTCGCCTCGGGTGGCGGGTGGTTCTTCCGCGCGCTGTCCGACCGGGTGGGTCCCCTCGTCGCGCCTGGAGCGGGCGGCGTCGACGACGCCCGGCTCGCGGACGCGCTCTGGGACCTCGTGTGGTCCGGGCAGGTCACCGGTGACACCTGGGCCCCGCTGCGCGCCCGGCTCGCGGGTCCCGGCCGGCGGCCGCGAACCGCGGCCGCACCCGTGCGCGGCGGGTCCCCGCGCCCGCTACGCCCGGCCGCGCGCCGGGCTGCCGACCCGTTCCGGGCCGCCGTCGGTGAGCGGCCGGTGGTCCCTCCTCGAGCCGCGCTCCCCCGACGTCACGCTGCGCGCCGCCGCCGTGGCCGAGGGGCTGCTCGACCGGCACGGCGTCGTGACCCGCGGAGCGGTCGCGGCCGAGCACGTCCCCGGGGGGTTCGCGGGCGTCTACCGCGTGCTGTCGGCGTACGAGGACGCCGGGCGGTGCCGGCGGGCCTACGTCGTCGAGGGGCTCGGCGCCGCGCAGTTCGCCCTCCCCGGTGCGGTCGACCGGGTCCGGGCCGCCGCACCCGACCGCCGCGACCCGGGCGCGGCGCCGGTGGCCGTCGTGCTCGCCGCCACCGACCCGGCGAACCCGTACGGCGCGGCGCTGGCCTGGCCGGTCCGCCCGGGCGAGGTCGCGAGCGGGCACCGGCCGGGGCGCAAGGCGGGTGCCCTCGTCGTGCTCGTCGACGGAGCGCTCGTGCTCTACGTCGAGCGCGGCGGCCGCACCCTGCTGACCTGGTCCGACGACGGCGACGTGCTGCGGGTCGCCGCGGGTGCGCTCGCCGGTGCCGTGCGCCGCGGCGTACTCGGCCGGCTCACCGTGCAGCGGGCCGACGGCGCGTCCGTCCTCGCCCCGCACTCGCCGCTCGGCTCCGCCCTCGAGGCCGCGGGCTTCACCGCGACACCCCAGGGCCTCCGCCTGCGCGCCTGACCCACCGAATCCGCTCCCGCGGCGACGCCCGCCGCGACCGGCCCTCCCGCCGTCCGAGCCGCCCCCGGCCCGCCGCTCGCTCGCGCACCTCGACCCCCGAGTCACTAGCGGAAGCGATCGCAAGCCGCCCCCCGGTTTCGGTCAGTTACGCCAGTGACTCCGGGGGCAACGGGCGGACGACGCGGACGTTGAACGCCGGCGTGCCGAAGGTGCCCATCAGGCTCAGCCACAGCGGCAGGTACAGCTCGAGGCCGCGAGCGGCGTCGATGCCGCCCATGTCGAGGATCTCGTCGGGCTGCCACCCGAAGCCGCGCAGGAGGTCGGTCGCCAGCGCCTTGGCGGCGGGGTCGTCGCCGGCGACGAAGACGGAGTGCGCTCCGGGCAGGGCACGGGGGTGCACCATCACGTCGGCGGTCATGGTGTTGAGCGTCTTGACGACGCGCGCCTCGGGGAACGTCGCCTGGATCAGCTCGGCGAGCGAGCGGCCGTCGGGCTGCGCGACGGTCGGCGGGAAGCCCGCGGAGAAGTCCAGCGGGTTGGAGATGTCGAGCAGCGGCTTGCCGGCGAGGTTCTCGGCACCGGCCGCGGTGAGCGCCTCGACCGACACGAGGCCGCCGGTCGCGTTGACGACGACCTCGGCCCAGGATGCGGCGTCGGCGAACGTGCCCTCGCTGGCGCCGGCACCGGTGGCCTCGACCCAGGCCACGGCCCGCTCGTTGCCCGCGGTGCGCGAGCCCATCCGCACCTCGTGTCCGGTCTGCACGAGACGCGAGCCGACACTCGTGCCGACGACGCCGGTCCCGAGTACCGCGATCCGCATGACGCTCCCCTCCGTACGGCGGGCGCCGTACGTCTCGATCCTGACCGAACCGCACCGGTCGCGCGAGTTCGAGGCCTGGTGACGATCGACCGCCTGAGCCCTGGCGGCGGTTGTCCCACCGCCGGCCGAGCCACCGAACCCGCGCGGCGCGAGAGCACGCCTCGCCGCCGCGTAGGGTCGAGACGTGTCCGAGCACCGGTTGGAGATCGCGCAGCAGCCCGACGGGTCGTTCACCGCGACGTTCGACGACCGGTACCCGCCGGTGCGGGTCGCGTCGTGGGCCGAGGTGCGCAAGCTGCGCGCGCGGCACCGCCAGGAGGACCACTGGGCGCCGGGTGCGCACGAGGCCTTCGTGGCCGCGCACGGCCACCCGTTCGACGACTGGTGGGCGTCGCTCGCCCCCGAGGTCCGGGCCGCCCTGCTCGCCGACCCGGGCGGACCCGTGCCACCGGCGTACGCCGAGGCCGTGAAGCGGTCGCTGCGCTCGGAGAACGGCCGCGACGGGCTCCGTGTCGACGGCTCGTCGTTCACGCCCGAGGTCCGTCAGTTCCTGGTCGCGAAGGCGTCCCAGGCCTGACGGTCGCGCTCGGCCCGCGGCGCGGTCAGGCGGTCGGCGTGGCGAACGTCGTCGTGCGCACCGCGGCCGGGACCGCACCGGCGACGGCTCGCGCCTGTGCGGCGCGGGAGTCCCGGGTCCCGGGCTCGAGCACGTGCGAGGCGAGCCAGCGGCAGACGAGGTCGACGTGCACGGCCTCCTGGGAGCGGTCGGCCGCGTCGAGGACGAGCGCGACCTGGGCGCGCACGACGTCCCACCCGGCGCCGGTGCCGGGGGCCGCGGCCGCGAGCAGGGCTGCGGGTTCGACCCCGCGCAGACCGACGAGCACCGGGTGCGTGGCGACACCGTCGGCAGCGCGGGTCAGGGCCACCGACAGGTCGTCCGCGGCGAGGTCGCGGCAGTCGGTGCCGAGCTCGGTGACGTCGTCGGCGACGAGACCCGCGACGAGGTCGTCCTTGGTCCGGAAGTGGTTGTACAACGTGGCCTTGGCGAGTCCGCCGCGAACCGCGACGTCGCCCATCGTCGCCTTGCGCAGCCCGTGCTCGGCGAGGACGCGCCGGGCGCCGTCGAGGGCGGCGGTGCGGGTGCGGCCCATGGCGTTGCCCGCGCGGGATCGCGGGGAACGCTCGACCACGGGACCGGTCAGGCCGCGGCGACGACGGACGCGGTGGCGACCGGGAGGTCGGTGACGGGAGCGACGCCCTCGAGCTGGGCGACCTCGTCGCTCACCGAGCGCAGCACGATCGCGAGCGGGACGTCGAGCGCGGTGCAGATCGAGGCGAGCAGCTCGCTGCTGGCCTCCTTCTGTCCGCGCTCCACCTCGGAGAGGTAGCCGAGGGAGACGCGCGCGGCGGAGGAGACCTCGCGCAGGGTGCGCCCCTGGTCCTGACGACGACGGCGCAACTCGTCACCGATGACGCGGCGTAGCACGATCACGGGTCCACCCCCTCTCGCGGGCCGGTCCCCCTGGGCGGGAACGTGGGATCCACGGTACCGGGAGGTGAGGCTCTGCGCAGCGTCGGCACCCGTACGCGCGACATCGGCGCGTCGCGGCGCCACGGCCGTGCTGACCGGGCTGGTGCCGGTACGGCTCATGCGGGAGGGCCCTTCTCGAACCGGTGCACGGCGCCGGCGTGCTCGCGCCGTGGCATCGACGGCGGGCGCCGTCGATGGTCCAACGTCGCCATCATCAGCCGGTGTTCCCGGCACCGCCACCGAGATTGGCCACGCTCCCGGCTCGCCGGAGGAACCGCGGTTAGCGGAGCCGCGGTTGCCTTCGGTGCTTGGCGCCTACCGGGTGCTCTGGGTCTCGCGCTGCGGGATGTTCCACTGCCACGCGTACCAGACGATGAACGCCGTGCAGGCGACCTCGATCACGCTGAAGAACGCGTAGAAGGCGGTGAGGCCGGACCCCATGAACAACGACCCGATCTGGACGAGGGTCATGACCGTCCCGGCGACGATGTTGGCCCAGCGACTGCCTCGTGAGGGCAGGACGCTGGACAGCAGGACCATGGCGATGGGGATCTCCATCAGGATCGCGGCGCTGAAGAGGAAGCCCTGGGAGATCACGATGCCGCCGACCTCGCCGTTGAGGTACTGCCGGAGCGACTCGGGGTCCATGAGGCCCAGGACGTCGCAGTACAGGTAGTTGAGGATCGCGAAGACCCACAACAGGGAGAGCCGTGCGCCGCGGTCCGGGGTCCCCACGGCCTTGAGGAACGAGCTGGTCGCAGACGGCTTCTCGGTCTCGGTGCTCATGTGTCCTCCGTCCGATCGTGCCTTCCCGCGCAGCGTCCCGACGCGTCGGCCGGTGGCCCGCGCAGCTGTCAGGGTGCGGTGGGTGGGTACGACGTCCGGGCGACGGGGTCGGGGACGACACGACCCGCGGGATCTGGGCGCGGGCGCGGCGGACATGACTCCCGCGTGTGCGAGGCCGACGGGGGCGTGGGCACGCGGTGGAGCACAACCGACGGCGTAGGACGCCTCGTGGGCTCGACGCGGCTCATGACGCCTCCCCCGTGCCGATCTCGCCCCACAACCCTATCGCCGGGATGCCCGCGAAGCCGGACGGCCGACCGGGGCTCCGGCCCGCCTCCTCGAGCCCTCCCGCGGCGCCGCGGTGGTGCACCAGGAATGTGAACCGTTGAGGCTCAACGGGTTGCGGCCGCAGCTACCGGCGGCACCCGGCGACCGGGAGTCAAGAACGGGTGGGGGGTGGCGGGAGCTGGGTCTGCAGGAGGTGGAGGGCCTCGGCGACGGCGGCGCGGCGGAGGGCGTCGCGGCCGAGGGACGGGTCGAGGTGGTGGCCGGTCGCCGCGCCGCCGCGGGCGGCGGACCAGGTCGCGACCCACAGCTCGCCGACCGGATGGCCGTCCTGCGGGTCGGGACCGGCCACGCCGGTGGTGGCGACACCGACGTCGGCACCGAGGCGTACGGCGGCGCCCCTGGCCATCGCGAGGGCCACCTCGCGGTCGACCGCGCCACGGCGGGCCAGCAGGTCCGGGTCTACGCCGAGCAGGCTCGCCTTCACGTCGGTCATGTAGGCGACGACTCCCCCGCGCACGACCTTCGAGGCGCCCGGGACGCCGACGAGGGTGGCGACCACCAGCCCGCCGGTGAGCGACTCGGCGACCGCGACCGTGCGCCCGCTCAGGGTCAGCAGGCGGACCACCTCCGTCGCGACCTCCTCCGGGGACGGCACGCCCACGGTCAGCCCCGCGCGGCGAGTGCCGTGGATCGCAGCCTCAGGGCGCGCGCGACGTAGTCGACGCCGGTCGCGAGGGTGAGCAGCACGGCCACGCCCATGACGACCTCGCCCGCGGTCACGAGCCACCCGGTGAGCGGCAGCAGGTACATGAGGATCGCGAGCATCTGCGCGGCCGTCTTGGCCTTGCCGCCACGGCTCGCCGGGATCACGCCGTACCGGATCACCCAGAAGCGCAGCAGGGTCACGCCCACCTCGCGGACCAGGATCACGACCGTGACCCACCACGGCAGGTCGCCGAGGTAGGACAGGCCGACGAGCGCCGTGCCGGTCAGCGCCTTGTCGGCGATCGGGTCGACCACCTTGCCGAACGTCGTGACCTGGCCCTGGCGCCGCGCGAGCTCGCCGTCGACGAAGTCGGTGGCACCCGCGACGACGAACACCACCGCCGACCACACCCGCGACGCGGCGTCCTCGCCCCCCTCGCGCAGCAGCAGCCAGGCGAACACCGGGACGAGCAGCAGCCGCAGCATCGTGAGGGCGTTGGGGAGGTTGACGACCGAGGGCGACTGGACCGGGTCGCCGACGTGGTCGAGCGGTGCCGGACGCATCACCGCGCCGGCCGGCGCGGCACGGCCAGCAGGTCGACACCGTCGGTCCCCACGACCTCGGCCGTGACGAGCGCGCCGACGCCGATCCCGGCGAGGTCGAGCCCGCCCGCGACGAGGAACGTGGCGCCGTCGACCTCCGGTGCCTGGTGCGCGCTGCGGCCCTCGACGACCAGACCGTCGTCGCCCGTGGTGACGCCCTCGACGAGCACCTCGACCGTGTCGCCGAGCCGGTCCTCGGCCCGCTGCGCGGTCAGCTCCTCCACGAGCGCCGCCACCCGCTCGACCCGCTCGCGCACGATCTCCTCGGGGAGCTTGCCGTCGTACCCCGCGGCCTCGGTGCCCTCCTCGTCGGAGTAGCCGAAGACGCCGACCGCGTCGAGCCGCGCCGCCACGAGGAAGCGCTCGAGCTCCTCGACGTCGGCCTCGGTCTCGCCGGGGAAGCCGACGATGACGTTGCTGCGGGCCCCGGCCTCCGGCGCGAGCGCGCGCGCGGACGCGAGCAGGTCGAGGAAGGACTCGGTGCCGCCGAAGCGGCGCATGCGGCGCAGGACCGTGGCGGACGCGTGCTGGAACGACAGGTCGAAGTACGGGACGACGCCGGGGGTGCGCGCGATGACCTCGACGAGCGAGGGGCGGGTCTCGGCCGGCTGCAGGTAGGACACCCGCACCCAGTCGATGCCCTCGACCGCCGCGAGCTCGGGCAGCAGCGTCTCGAGCAGCCGGAGGTCGCCGAGGTCCTTGCCGTACGACGTGGAGTTCTCGCTCACCAGCACGAGCTCGCGCACGCCGTGCCCCGCCAGCCAGCGCGCCTCCTCGACGACGTCGGTCGGGCGGCGCGACACGAACGAGCCGCGGAAGGACGGGATGGCGCAGAACGCGCAGCGCCGGTCGCACCCCGAGGCGAGCTTGAGCGGGGCGCTGGGGCCCGCCCCGAGCCGACGGCGTACGACCCGCGGCCCGCTGGCCGGCGCGACGCCCTCGGGCAGGTCCGGCGCCTGCGCGTGACCCGGCAGGGCGACCGCGGCGTCGGCCCGTTCGACCGGCGTCACCGGGAGCAGCAGCCGGCGGTCGCGGGGCGCGTGCGGCACGTGCGGCTCGCCGGCCACGATCGAGCGCAGCCGGGCACCGATGTCGGCGTAGTCGTCGAAGCCGAGCACGGCGTCGGCCTCGGGCAGCGACTCGGCGAGCTGGTCGCCGTAGCGCTCGGCGAGGCAGCCCACCGCGACGACTGCGCGCGCCCGGCCGTCGGCCTTGAGGTCGGCCGCCTCGAGGAGCGTGTCGACCGAGTCCTTCTTCGCCTGCTCGACGAAGCCGCAGGTGTTGACCACGATCGCGTCGGCGTCGGCGGCGTCCTCGACGAGCTCCCAGCCGTCGGCCGCGAGCCGTCCGGCGAGCTCCTCGGAGTCCACCTCGTTGCGCGCGCAGCCCAGGGTGACGAGGGCCACGCGACGCGCGGAAGGGCTCTGCGGGGACGCCACGTTCATACCTGGAGCCTACGGGCAGCGGGGAGACGCCCCGCGACTCAGGCGGCGGACAGGGTCGGGTCGCCGGGGCCGAACTCCACCTTGACGACCTGCCCGCCCGAGCCGGGCGCGCCGAGGTCGCGGCCGTTGACGTTGAGCGCCACGGCACCGGCGTTGCCGATGAGCAGCTTGACCTTGGTCTTGTCGCGCACGGTCTGCGTCTCGCCCTTGGTCAGGGTGCCTTCGAACAGGGTCTTGCCGCTGTCGGTCGTCATGCGCATCCACGACGCCCGGCCGGTGGTGGTCACGGTGACGGTGACGCCGTCGGCGGCGGCCACGATGTCGGTCGGGCTCGTCGAGGGCGAGGCCGGGACGCTCGGTGTCGTCGTGGGCGTCGAGGAGGGCGTGGCTCCCGGTTCGGGGCTGCTGCTGGTGGACGGGCCGGGACCGGTCGCGACCGGGGCGGAAGACGGGCGCTGCAGGAACGAGATGAGCCCGATGCCGACGATGACGGCCAGCGCGAGCGCCATGACCGCGGTCCAGTTCGCACCACGGCGCCCGCCCGACAGGGACGCCCCGAGCGTGCCCGCGAGCGCCGCGAGGCCGTTCTCGCCGCCGGACTGCGAGACCTGGGTCGGCTGGGCGATCGGCTCGACGGGCTCCACGACTGCCCGCGTCGCGCCCTGCTGCTCGTCGAACTGAGCCGCCAGCGCGACCGGGTCGGCCCCGACGGCGGTGGCGATGCTCTTGAGGTGGCCGCGGGCGTAGACGTCGCCGCCGCAGAGGCGGAAGTCGTCCTTCTCGATGGCCGCGATCACGGTGGACCTGACGCGGGTCTGCGCCGCAACCTGGGCGACGGTCATCCCGGCGGCCGCTCGGGCGCGTGCGACGGTCGCGCCGACCGTCATCGCTGCCTCGGACACGCCAGATCCCTTCGCCGGAGCGACGGCGAGCAGCACGGACGCCGCTCAGGACACCGTCGGAGCCCCCATGGTAGGCCGGGACCTCCGGCCACGGCCAACCCCGCCAAGATCGTTCGACCGGTCGGGGGCCGGCTCAGCCGCCGCCGAGCACGGTGAGGATGCCCTCGAGCTCGTCCGGTGTGACAAGGACGTCACGTGCCTTGCTGCCCTCGCTCGGGCCGACGATGCCGCGGCTCTCCATGAGGTCCATGAGCCGGCCGGCCTTGGCGAAGCCGACCCGGAGCTTGCGCTGGAGCATCGAGGTCGAGCCGAACTGCGTGGTGACGACGAGCTCGATGGCGGCCCGCAGCAGGTCGAGGTCGTCGCCGATCTCCTCGTCGATCTCCTTCTTGCCGCCCGTGGGCGCCGCGACGTCCTCGCGGTAGGCGGGCGCGAGCTGGCCCTTGCAGTGCCCGACGACGGCGCGGATCTCGTTCTCGGTGACCCAGGACCCCTGCAGCCGGATCGGCTTGCTGGCCCCCATCGGCAGGAAGAGCGCGTCGCCCTGGCCGACGAGCTTCTCCGCGCCGGGCTGGTCGAGGATGACCCGGCTGTCGGCGAGGCTCGACGTCGCGAACGCGAGCCGGCTCGGCACGTTGGCCTTGATGAGCCCGGTGACGACGTCGACGCTCGGTCGCTGCGTCGCCAGCACCAGGTGGATGCCGGCCGCGCGGGCGAGCTGCGTGATGCGCACGATCGAGTCCTCGACGTCGCGCGGGGCGACCATCATGAGGTCGGCGAGCTCGTCGACGATGACGAGCAGGTACGGGTAGGGCGTGATGACGCGCTCGCTGCCCGGCAGCGGCTGGACCTGCCCGGTGCGGACCGCCTTGTTGAAGTCGTCGATGTGGCGGAAACCGAAGTGCGCCAGGTCGTCGTAGCGCAGGTCCATCTCGCGCACGACCCACTGCAGGGCCTCGGCCGCCTTCTTCGGGTTCGTGATGATCGGCGTGATCAGGTGCGGGACGCCCTCGTACGCCGTGAGCTCGACCCGCTTCGGGTCGATGAGGATCATCCGTACCTCGTCCGGCGTGGCCCGCATGAGCACGCTCGTGATGAGGGTGTTCATGCAGCCGGACTTGCCCGCGCCGGTGGCGCCCGCGACGAGGATGTGCGGCATCTTCGCGAGGTTGCCGCACACGAAGCCGCCCTCGACGTCCTTGCCGAGCCCGACGAGCATCGGGTGGTGGTCGCTGGTCGCGGCCTTGCTCTTGAGCACGTCGCCGAGGCTCACCAGCTCGCGGTCGGTGTTCGGGATCTCGATGCCGATGGCCGACTTCCCGGGGATCGGCGACAGGATCCGGACGTCCGCGCTGGCTACGGCGTAGGCGATGTTCTTCGACAGCTGGGTGACCCGCTCGACCTTCACCGCGGGTCCGAGCTCCACCTCGTAGCGGGTGACCGTCGGGCCGCGGGAGTAGCCGGTGACCTGCGCGTCGATGTCGAACTGGTCGAGCACGACGGACAGCGAGTCGACGACGGCGTCGGACGCCTTGCTCGTCGACTTGTGCACCGCGCCGGGCTTGAGCGACTCCGACGGCGGCAGGTGGTAGGTGACGTCGCCGGACAGGGCGAGCTGCTCGACCCGCGACGGGGTCTGCGGCAGCGGCTCGGCGACGTGCTTCGCCGGTGCGGCGACGATCGCGCCCGAGGTGAGGTCGACGATCACCGTCGACACGGCGTCCGGGATCCGCGTCCGGGTGCTCCGCGTGGTCGACCTGCTCGCTGAGGTCGACGTCGACCTTGCGCGGCCGGCGCCGGCCCCGGGTGCCCTCGTCGGCCACCAGTGGCGTCTCGAACGCGATGTCGCCCGCGAGGACGCCGAGACCGGCAGTCGCGGGCTGCGCCTCGGCCGCGGCGCGACGGCGCTGACGTCGGGTCGTCGTGACCGGACCGGACGGCTCGGGCTCGACCTCGCCCTCGATCCGTACGCCGGTGATCCGGTCGCGCACGTGGCGCAGCCGTTCGGGCACGGCCGCGATGGGCGTGGCGGTGACCACGAGCACGCCGAACAGCGCGAGCAGGACCAGCAGCAGCCCGGCGACGACGGGATGCGTCGCGGCGACGACCGGCGCGGAGGCCAGCCAGCCGATCCACCCGCCGCCCGCCTCCATCGCCGCTCCGCCGTCCGCCGGCACCGGGGTGCCGTGCGCGACGTGCACGAGGCCGCAGGCCGCGAGCACGAGAGCGGTCCAGCCGATCGTGATGCGGCCGGTGGCCGCGCTCTCCTCGGGGCGGCGCAGCACGCGCCAGGCCAGGCCGAGCAGGAGGAACGGCAGGGTCCAGTCCAGGCTGCCCGAGGCGCCGGTGACGATCGCGCCGACGATGCCGCCCAGGCCGGTGGTGACGTCCCACCAGACCGAGAAGGCGACGAGGATCGCCAGGCCGACGAGGGTGAGGCCGAGACCGTCGCGGCGGTGCGCCGGGTCGAGGTCGCGCGCCCCGTGGCCGAGGCGGCGCACGACGCCGCCCAGCACGTGGCCGACGCCGAGCCAGACGGCTCCGACCACGGCGGTGAGACCCCCGAAGGCGCGCGCGAGTGGCCCTGGCCCCGACCTGGCCGGGGCCGGGCGCGGGCGCGCGGAGGAGGGACGCGTCGAGGACGACCTGGGCGCGGAGGCCGGGGTCTTCGCCGAGCGGCTCGTGGGGGAAGTCCCGGACCGCTTCGACCCCGAGCGGGAGCGCGGCGGCGCGGGCGAACGGGTCGCCATGCTCGCAGGCTACCCACACCACCCCACCAGTCCCGTCTGCCACACCGGTCGTACTTAGCCGCCTCCAAGGGCCGCTCCTGCCGGAGCGGCCCGTCGGCGGACGGCTCCGCGTCGGGGCAAGGGCCGTCGCTGCGCTCCGGCCCCGCCGACCCCTCGCCGCCGCCTCCGGCGGCGACTCCGTGCCGGCGCCCCTCCGTGCTTCGCCGTACTGCACGGTGTTCCTGCCGCCTCCAAGGGCCGCTCCTCCCGGAGCGGCCCGTCGGCGGACGGCTCCGCGTCGGGGCAAGGGCCGTCGCTGCGCTCCGGCCCCGCCGCCCCTCGCCGCCGCCTCCGGCGGCGACTCGCGGTCGGCGCCCCTCCTTGCTTCGCCGTACTTCACCGGGGTGCACTCCAGAGCCAACCCTCCCGGTCCCATCGCCCCGGGGGCGTCCACAGACCGCTGACCGGCTTCGCGGCGTCCGCGCCGTCCCCCGACGGGTCGTCCGCAGACCTCTGGCCGGGGTTTCTCTGCCCTCCCGGCCAGAGGTCTGCGGACGCGCCGGCGGTGACGTGCTCCGAGGTCGCGGCGCGGGGGAACGTGAGCCGCGCCTAGCGCAGTTCAGGCCGATTCACCGGGAGAGGCGAAGGCCGTCAGGCCTCGACGACGACGGGGACGATCATGGGCTTGCGGCGGTGCTGGGCGTTGACCCAGCGGCCGAGGACGCGGCGGACGACCTGCTGCAGCGCGAACTGGTCGGTGGTGCCCTGACGGAGGGCGTCCTCGACGGCTTCCTTGATCATCGGCAGCACGTCGTCGAAGGCGGCGTCGTCCTCGACGAAACCGCGGGCCTGGATCTCGGGGCCGGCGGTCACCTTGCCGTCCACGGAGTCGACCACCACGAAGCAGGTGACGAAGCCCTCGGTGCCGAGGACGCGGCGGTCCTTGAGCGAGGTCTCGGTGAGGTCGCCGACGCTGGCGCCGTCGACGTAGACGTAGCCGCACGGGACGGCGCCGACGACCGACGCACGGCCGTCGACGAGGTCGACGACCCCGCCGTCGAGGGTGAGCAGGATCCGCTCGGCCGGGATCCCGGTGGCGAGGGCGAGCTCGGCGTTCGCCTTGAGGTGTCGAGGTTCGCCGTGGACCGGCATGACGTTGCGGGGCTTGACGATGTTGTAGCAGTAGAGCAGCTCCCCGGCAGCGGCGTGACCGCTCACGTGGACCATGGCGTTGCCCTTGTGCACGACCTTGGCGCCGAGGCGGGTCAGGCCGTTGATCACTCGGCTGACGGCGTTCTCGTTGCCGGGGATGAGCGAGGACGCGAGCACCACGGTGTCGCCGACGCCGACCTTGATCTGGTGGTCGTTGTTGGCGATGCGCGACAGCGCGGCCATCGGCTCGCCCTGGGAGCCGGTGCAGATGAGCACGACCTGGTCGTCGGGCAGCTCGGACAGCTGGTCGGACGCGACGAGGATGCCGCCGGGGATCGTGAGGTAGCCGAGGTCGCTCGCCACGCCCATGTTGCGCACCATCGACCGCCCGAAGAAGGCGATCTTGCGGTGGTGCCGATGGGCTACGTCGATGATCTGCTGGATCCGGTGGACGTGGGAGGCGAACGAGGCCACCACGATCCGGCCCCTGGCGTTGGTGAAGACGCGGTCGAGGGCCGGCTCGAGGTCGCGCTCGCTGGCCACGAAGCCGGGCACCTCGGCGTTCGTCGAGTCGACGAGGAAGAGGTCGACGCCGCGCTCGCCGAGGCGCGCGAAGGAGCGCAGGTCGGTGATGCGGCCGTCGAGCGGGAGCTGGTCCATCTTGAAGTCGCCGGTGTGCAGCACCGTGCCCGCCGGCGTGGCGATGAAGACCGCGAAGGCGTCGGGGATGGAGTGGTTGACGGCGACGAACTCGAGCTCGAACGGCCCGACCGTGGCGGTCTCGCCCTCCACGACCTCCACGGTCGTGGCCTTGATCCGGTGCTCCTTGAGCTTCGCCTCGAGCAGCGCGAGGGTGAGGCGCGAGCCGTAGACCGGGATGTCCTGCCGCTCGCGCAGGAGGTAGGGCACCGCGCCGATGTGGTCCTCGTGCGCGTGCGTCAGCACGATCGCCTCGACGGCCGCGAGCCGGTCCCGGATGAGGTCGAAGTCCGGGAGGATCAGGTCGACGCCGGGCTGCGCGTCCTCGGGGAACAGCACTCCGCAGTCGACGACGAGCAGTCGCGAGGCGTGCTCGAACACGGTCATGTTGCGGCCGATGTCGCCGAGGCCGCCGAGCGGGACCACGCGCAGGGCGTTCCTCGGGAGCTCCGGCGGGGCGCCGAGCTGGGGGTGCGCGTAGGTCATGCGACGGACTCGAAGCCGGGCACGCCACCGTCGGCCAGCGACTGGACGAGGGCGGGGCGGTCGGCCGCGGGCATGTGCAGCAGAGGCAGCCGCAGCGCGCCCCCACCGGGTCGACCCTGGTGCTCCAGTGCTGCCTTCACGGCAATGACTCCTTGCGTCCTCGTCATGATCGCCTCGGTGACCGGGACGAGCTCGTCGTTGAGCTCCCGGGCGAGCTCGACGTCGCCGGCCTCGTGCGCCGCGACCATCGCGGCGATGCGGTCGGCGACCAGATGGCCGGTCACGCTGATGGCGCCCACGGCGCCGACGGCGACGAGCGGCAGGTTCATGGCGTCGTCGCCGGAGTAGTAGACGAGCTCGCAGCGCGACATGACCCGCTGCGCGGCGAACAGGTCGCCCTTGGCGTCCTTGTTCGCGACGATCTGCGGGTGCTCGGCGAGCCGCAGCAGCGTCTCGGTGGAGATCGCAACGCCGGTCCGGCCCGGGATGTCGTACAGCACCACCGGCAGGCCGGTGCTGTCGGCCACGGCGGTGAAGTGCGCCCGGAGCCCGTCCTGCGGCGGCTTGTTGTAGTACGGCGTGACCACGAGCAGCCCGTGCGCCCCGGACTTCTCGGCCTGCTTCGCCAGCTCGACCGTGTGCCGGGTGTCGTTCGTGCCGACTCCGGCGACGACGTGCGCCCGGTCGCCCACGGCCTCGAGCACGGCCCGCAGGACGCGGTCCTTCTCGTCGTCGGACGTGGTGGGCGACTCGCCGGTGGTCCCGTTGACCACGAGACCGTCGTTGCCGAGGTCGACCAGCTCGACCGCGAGGGCGCCGGCCGCGGCCTCGTCGAGCGAGCCGTCGGCGTGGAACGGGGTGACCATCGCGGTCAGCATCCGGCCGAACGGCCGCTGCGGGGTGGAGGTCGCTGGCATGGCCGCCAGGCTACCGCCCGCCCCGCCTCAGGGGGCGACCCGCCCGTTGGCCTCGAACGCCGCGTGGGTCAGCGGCATGAGCCGGGTGAACTCCGCCTCGTAGAGCTCGGCGACCATCTCGATCTCGCGCTGCGGGAACGACGGGAAGTGCGAGCCCTCGCGCTTGGTGCGCAACGACAGGAAGTTCATGAGCGCGCGCGCGTTCATGGTCACGTACGCCGAGGAGTAGATCGTCACGGGCAGCACGATGCGGGCCACCTCGCGCGCCACACCCGCGGCGAGCATCGTCTGGTAGGCGGCGTAGGCCTGCTCGCACGACCGGCGCACCTCGGCGTCGACGACCGCGTGCTGCTCGGCCGTGCCGGGCACGAAGACGTAGGCCCCGGGCTTGCCCTCCTGGACGAGGTTGCGCTCGGGACCGGGCACGTAGAACACCGGCTCGAGCTCGCGGTAGCGGCCGCTCTCCTCGTTGTAGGAGGTGATGCGGTGCCGCATGTGCTCGCGCCACACGAAGATCGGGGCGCGGACGAAGAAGGTGAACGAGTTGTGCTCGAACGGGCTGCCGTGCCGGTCGCGCATGAGGTAGTTGATCAGGCCGGCCGAGCGCGAGGCGTCGGAGTCGACGTCCTCGAGCGACTGCTCGCCCTTGGTGGAGACCCGCGCGGCGAACAGCACGTCGGCGTCGGACGCCGAGGACTTGACCAGCTCGACGGTGACGTCGCTGCGGAAGGTGATCTCGGCGGTCGCGTTCTCGGTCACGGGCCCGAACCTAGACCACGGCACCGACACGTCACCCGGTGCACCCGTCGGGTCGCGGCGCCGCGGCGCGACCCCCACGAGCGCCGTGGGGAGCGCGTCGACGCGTGGAACTCCCCTTGCCCAGACGGAACACTTGTGTTCCAATAGGGACATGACTGGTCCGGTGCGTTCCCTGCCCACGGCCCCGGTGCCGGCCGAGCCGGTGCGCGAGGTCGTCCTGAAGGCGGCCGCCGCCCTGCTCGCCACGGACTCGGGGGCCTCGCTCGCCGAGATCGCCGCGGCCGCCGGCGTCGGGCGCACCACGGTGCACCGGGTCTTCCCGACCCGGACCGACCTGCTCACCGCCCTCGCGCTCGAGGCGGTCGACCGGCTGACCGGTGCGCTGGCCGCCGCCCGGCTCGACGACGGCCCGGTCCCCGACGTCCTCGCCCGCGTGGTGGAGGAGGTCCTGCCGCTGTCCGACGAGCTCGCCTTCCTCGACTCGGGGCCGGAGGTGTGGGACCTCCCGCTCATGCGCGACGCCTGGTGGTCGGTCACCGCGTCGCTCGACGGGCTCGTGCAGCGCGGCCAGCGCGAGGGCGACATCCGCGGCGACATCCCCGCCGAGGTCGTCGTCGAGGCGTTCACCGGCATCCTGCTCGGCGTCTGGAACGGCGTACGCGACGGTCGGGTGGCCCCGGCCACCGCGACGCGCCACGTCGTCACGCTCACCCTCGCCGGCATCGCGTCCCCACCGAGGCGGGTCTGACCATGCGCTCCTGGCGCCCGTTCGTCACCCTCGAGGCGACGACGGTCCTGTCCGGCACGGCCAACGGCATCACGATGGTCGCGTTCCCGTGGCTCGTCCTCGAGACCACCGGCGACGCCCGCGCGACGGCACTGATCGCGGCCGTCACGTCGCTGCCGCTGCTGGCCTCGATGCTGTTCACCGGGGTCCTCGTCGACATCCTCGGCCGCCGCGCCGTCGCCGTCACGAGCGACGTGCTGTCCATGCTGAGCGTCGTACTCGTCCCGGTGCTGGCCGCCACGGTCGGGCTCGGCTTCGGGCTGCTGCTGCTCGTGGCGGCGCTGGGCGCGGTGTTCGACCCGGCCGGGCTCACCGCGCGCGAGACGATGCTGCCGACCGCGGCCCGCGGCGCGGGCCTCACGCTCGAGCGCGCGAACGGCATCCACGAGGGCGCCTACTCCGTCGCGTTCCTGCTCGGGCCCGGCATCGGCGGCCTGCTCATCGGGCTCGTCGGCACGACCGCGACGTTCTGGGCCACCGCCGCGGCCTTCGCGGCGTCCGCGCTGCTCATGGGCGTCACCCGCATGCCGGCCGGCGGCCGGGCGGCCCCGGCGGCACGACGGACCGGCATCTGGTCCTCGACCCGCGAGGGCCTCTCGTTCCTCTGGCGGGACCGCGTGCTGCGCACGATGGCGGTCCTCACCGCGCTGGTCGTCGGGGTGTGGCTCCCCATCGAGGGCGTCGTGCTGCCGGTGCTGTTCAGCTCGGTGGACCAGCCGCAGCACCTCGGCCTGCTCGTCACCGCGATGAGCGCCGGCGGCGTGGCCGGCGCCCTCGGCTACGCCGCCCTGGGCGGACGGGTACGCCGACGTCCCGCGCTCGTCGTCGCGCTGATCGGCTGCGCCGTCCCGGTGGTGGCCATGGCGTTCCTCCCGGCGTACCCCCTGCTGCTGGTGCTCGGCGCGGTGAGCGGGGCGTTCTTCGGCGCGGTCAACCCGGTGACGAACCTCGCGCTGCAGAACCGCACGCCCGAGGCGCTGCGCGGCCGCGTCGTCGGGGTCATGGGGTCGGCCGCCTACGCCGCGGGGCCGCTCGGCTATCTCGTCGCCGGCCCGCTCGTCCAGGGCTGGGGCGCGCAGGCCGTCTTCGTCCTGCTGGCGGTGCTGCTGCTCGTCGTGTCGGTCGCGACCGTGTTCCTCCCCGCGCTGCACGGGCTCGACGACCCCGCCGTCCCCGGGTCCGCCGCGCTGCCGCACCCCGGCCCGGCCCAGCACGAGGCGGATCCGCGCCTGCTCGAGGCGGCCTGACCGCCGCCCTCGACGGGACCGCGCCGGGGATGCCTACCGGCCCAGGACGTGATGGCCGGCGGGCGTCCCGCCGTCGCGGAACCGGGCGAGGCCGAACGGGGCGATGTCAGGGTCGGCCGGCTCGCCCTCGGCCAGGTCGGCGAGGACCAGGCCCATGAGGGCGGAGAACTTGAACCCCTCACCGGAGTCCCCCGCGGCGATCACCACGCGGCCGTCGGCGACGGTGTCGATGACGAAGCGGCCGTCCGGCGACTCGGTCCACGTGCAGACCTGCGCGTCGAGCACCGTGGGGTCGAGGTCGACGAAGTTGCGGAGGACGCGGGCCGAGATCGCCGCCGACACCTCGGGGACGGGCACCCGGTCGTGGTCGTGCTCGTCCCACTCCCGGACCGGCTGGTCGATCCCCAGCTTGTAGCCGCGCCCGGGCGTCGGCATCGCGTACATGCCCGGCTCGTCGCCCTGCGGGCCGTCGTACAGGCAGGGCATCCGGTCGGTCGCCGGGGCGCGCCCGACGTGGCACACCTGCTCGAGGACCGGCCGGAACGCCAGCTCGACCCCGACGGCGGGGAGCAGCGCGCCGGCACCCGGGCCGGGCGCGAGCACGACGACGTCGGCGCGGAACTCACGGCCGTCCTCGGCGCGCACGAGGACGTCGTCACCCTCGGTGTCGACCTCCCGGACGACGGGACCGACGACGAGCCGGCCACGTGCCATCGCGAACAGCGCCGCCTGGGCGTCGAGCGCCTCGCGGGCGAGCACCGGGCCGGCGTCCGGCTGCCAGATCCCCACCCGCCCGTCCGGGCGCAGCCCGGGGAAGAACCGCGCCACGTCCCCCGGGTCGACGACGGTCCGCGGGACGCCCTCGGCCGCCAGCGCGTCCGCGACCGCCGCGGCGGTGACGTCGTCGCGCCAGAGCAGGCCGCGCCGGAGCGTGGCGGTGATGCCGCTGGCCGCCTCGAGCCGCTCCCAGGCCTCCACCGCGCGACGCGCGAGCCGGACGCGCAGCCGGTCGGGATGGCTGAGCCGCCACAGCCGGGTCGGGCCGGAGGACGACATGAGCTGCGACGCGGGGCCGTGCCGGTCGAGCAGCGTGACGTCGTGCCCGCGGCGGGCCAGCTCGGCGGCGGCGGGCAGGCCCCAGGCACCGGCTCCCACGACGATCATCCGCACGGAGCGACGGTACCGGCGAGGATGGACCCATGACGGACCAGCCACCGGTGGCCGCTCCCGGGCCGGACGCATCGGTACGCCGGGCCCGACCCGACGACGTCGAGGCGATCGCGGCGCTCACCCTCGCCACCTGGCGGGCCCAGCCGACCGAGCTCCTGCCGCCGGGCATCCTCGACGGCGTGACCGTCGACGGCCTCGCCGCCGACTGGCGCGACGCGATCACCGACCCGCCGAGCCCCCGCCACGTCGTCCTCGCGGCCCTCGAGCGCGACGACGTCGTCGGCTACAGCCTCGCGGCGCCCTCGCAGGACCCGGACGCCGCCGCGGACGGCACGAGCGCCGAGGTCCTCGACCTCGTCGTCCGGGCCGACCGGACCCGCCGCGGGCACGGCTCGCGGCTGCTGGCCGCGGTCGTCGACACCCTGCGCGCGGCCGGGTCCGCCGAGCTGCTCATCTGGGTCGCCGTCGGCGACGACGCCCGGCTGGCGTTCCTGGCGTCGGCCGGGTTCGCCGCGGACGGCGGCGCCCGCACCCTCGACGGCGGGCCCGGCACCGCCGCGCTGCGCCAGGTGCGCTGGTCGGCGCGGATCGACTGAGGGTGCGCCGTACCCGCGGCCTAGGCTCCGTGCTGTGACGACACGGTTCTCCGGGTTCCCGGTCGAGGCCTTCGAGTTCTACGACGCCCTGTCGGCGGAGAACACCAAGGCGTGGTGGGCCGCGCACAAGGCGGAGTACGACTCCCTCGTGCGCACGCCGATGGTCGACCTGCTCGCCGAGCTCGAGGGCGAGTTCGGCGCCGGCCACGTGTTCCGCCCGTACCGCGACGTGCGCTTCGCCAAGGACAAGACGCCGTACAAGGACCACCAGGGCGCCTTCGTCGGGGCGGAGGACTCCATCGGCTGGTACGTCCAGGTGTCGCGGTCCGGCCTCATGGTGGCCGGGGGCTGGTACTCCGCGGAAGGCAAGCAGGTCCAGCGCTACCGCGACGCGGTCGACTCCCCCGTCGTCGTGGAGCTCGAACGGGCGCTGCGGTCCGCGACGAGGGCGGGGCTCGAGGTCGGCGGCGACGTGATGAAGACGCGCCCGCGCGGCGTCCCCGACGACCACCCGCACCTCGAGCTGATCCGGCACCGCACGCTGACCGTCGAGCGGCAGCACCCGGTCGAGCCGTGGGTGAGCACGCGGGCCGCGCTGACGCGGGTCCGCAAGGAGTGGAAGGCGATGACACCTCTCGTCGACTGGCTCGCCGACCACGTCGGACCGGTCGACGACGGCATCCCGCCCGAGCCGCGATGAGCTCAGTCGCGGGCGGTACGGGGTCCGACGGCGAGACGCACTGGCACGACGAACGTCGCGGGATCGTCGCGAACGCGGTCGGCGTCGGACTGGCGACCGGGGCGTACGGCGTCTCCTTCGGCGCGATCTCGGTCACCGGCGGGCTCACCGTGCTGCAGACGCAGGTCCTCTCGGCGCTCATGTTCACCGGCGGCTCGCAGTTCGCCCTCGTCGGCGTCCTCGCCGCGGGCGGGGGTGCGCTCTCGGCGGTGGCGACGAGCGTCCTGCTCGGCTTCCGCAACGCGTTCTACGGGCTCGCGATGGCTCCGGTGCTGCGGGTGCACGGGCTGCGCCGCGCGGTCGCGGCCCAGCTCACCATCGACGAGTCGACCGCGATGGCCGTCGCCCGCTCGGTCGAGCACGACGACGGACGGGCCTCGCGGCTCGCGTTCTGGGCCACCGGCCTGTCGGTGTTCACCTTCTGGAACCTCGCGACCCTCGCGGGGTCGCTCGGCGCGAGCGCCCTGGGCGACCCGAAGGTCTGGGGGCTCGACGCCGCGATCCCCGCCGGCTTCATCGCCCTCGTGTGGCCGCGGCTGCGGGACCGTCGCTCGTGGACGATCGGGCTCTCCGCCGCGGCGGTGGCCCTCGTGCTCACGCCGTTCCTGCGTCCCGGCGTACCCGTCCTGCTGTCCTCGGTCGTCGCCGTCGTGGCCGGCGTCCTCGCCGTGCGCAACGCGCGGGTGGGCGGATGAGCGCCACCTGGTGGGCCGTCGTGGTGGCCACCCTCGGCTGCTACGCCGCGAAGATCGGCGGGCACTCCGTGCCGCAACGCGTGCTCGACCGCCCCATCGTGCGCGCGATCTCCGACGCCCTGCCGATCGCGCTGCTCATGGCCCTCGTGGCCGTCCAGACCTTCGCGGTCGGGCAGCACCTCGTGCTCGACGCCCGGGTCGCGGGGCTGGGCGCGGCGATCGTCGCCCTGCTGCTGCGGGCGCCGTTCCTCGTGGTCGTCGTCGTGGCCGCCGCCACCGCCGCCGCGTTCCGGCACCTCGGCTGGGCGGTGTGAGCCGCCGCGTCAGCTCCAGGCCGAGGTAGCCGTCGAGGCCGACGGTGAGGCCGGGGTGCGAGGCGACCCGGCGGACGCCGAGCAGCACGCCCGGCATGAACGAGACCCGGTCGAGCGAGTCGTGCCGGATCGTGAGGGTCTCCCCCTCGTGACCGAGCAGCACCTCCTGGTGGGCCACGAGGCCGCGCACGCGGACCGAGTGGACCGGGACGCCGTCGACGTCGGCGCCGCGGGCGCCGTCGAGGCTCTCCACCGTGGCGTCGGGCTGGGCGCCGAGCCCCGCGGCGCGGCGGGCCTCGGCGACGAGGCGCGCGGTGTGGCGCGACGTGCCCGAGGGGGCGTCGACCTTGCCCGGGTGGTGCAGCTCGACGATCTCGACCGACTCGAAGTACGGCGCCGCCATCGCGGCGAACCGCATCATGAGCACCGCGCCGATGCCGAAGTTGGGGGCGACGAGCACACCGGTCCCGGGCGACGCCACGAGCCAGCCGCGCAGCCGGGCGAGCCGCTCGTCGTCGAAGCCGGTCGTGCCGACCACGGCGTGGATCCCCTGGGCGACGAGGAACTCGAGGTTGCCCATCACGGCGCCGGGGTGGGTGAAGTCGACCACGACCTCGGCACCGGACGCCGGTCAGCGCGGCGAGGTCGTCGTCCTGGTCGAGCGCCGCCACGAGCTCGAGGTCGGGCTCCGCGGTCACCGCGCGGACCACCTCCGCGCCCATGCGACCGGCCGAGCCGAGCACCCCCACGCGGACGGTCATGCGACTCCCCCTCAGGCGACGGCGGACGAGAAGTCGCGGTCGGTGTCGAACGGCCCGATCACGGCGAGGGTCGGCGTCGTCTCGCAGCAGCTCGCCGGCGATCTCGCGGACGTCGTCGATCGTGACGGCGTCGATCGCGGACAGGACGTCGGCGGTCGACCAGAGGTCGCCCGCGAGCAGCTCCGCCTTGCCGATGCGCGACATCCGCGACCCGGTGTCCTCGAGGCCGAGGACCAGCCCGCCGCGCACCTGGCCCTTGCCGCGGCTCGAGCTCCTCGTCGGTGAGGCCGTGGACGGCCACCTTCGCGAGCTCGTCGCGCGCGATCGCGAGCACGTCGTCGACCTTCTTCGGCATGCACCCGGCGTAGACGCCGAACATGCCCGTGTCGGCGTAGTGCGAGGCGAAGGAGAAGACCGAGTACGCCAGCCCGCGCTTCTCCCGGATCTCCTGGAACAGCCGGCTGCTCATCCCGCCGCCGAGCGCGGCGTTGAGGACGCCGAGGGCGAAGCGCCGCTCGTCGTCGCGGGACAGGCCGGGCACGCCGAGCACGACGTTGGCCTGCTCGGTGGTCTTGCTGAGGACCCGTACGTCGCCCGCCCCGCGGGTGCGGAACGCGCCGGCGCGCGGGAGCGCCGGCTCGGTCTCGCCGTCGAGGTAGCCCGCGACGCCGAAGGCCTTGCGCACGAGGCGGACCACGGTCGCGTGGTCGACGTTGCCGGCCGCCGCGACGACCATGTTCTCGGGGCGGTAGCGGCGCTGGTAGAACCCGCGGATCGCGCGCGGCGTGATCGACGCGATGGTCTCGACGGTGCCGAGGATGGGCCGGCCGAGCGGGGTCGGGCCGAACATCGCGTCGGCGAACTCCTCGTGCACGAGGTCGCCGGGGTCGTCGTCGCGCATCGCGATCTCCTCGAGGATCACGTCGCGCTCCGAGTCGACGTCGGGAGCGCGCAGCAGCGCCGACGTCACCAGGTCGCTCATCACGTCGACCGCGAGCGGCAGGTCGGCGTCGAGCACCCGGGCGTAGAAGCAGGTGTACTCCTTGCTGGTGAACGCGTTCATCTCGCCGCCGACGGCGTCGAGCGCCGCGGAGATGTCGAGCGCGGAACGCCGCGCGGTCCCCTTGAAGAGCAGGTGCTCGAGGTAGTGCGCGGCACCGGCCTGGGCGGGCGTCTCGTCGCGCGAGCCCACGCCGACCCAGATCCCGAACGAGGCGGAGCGCACGCCCGGGACGTTCTCGGTCACCACCCGCAGCCCGCCGGGCAGGACGGTGCGCCGCACGCGGGCGCCGTCCTCGACGAGCAGCGTGCGGGTGGTCCCGGGGGCCTGCTCGCGCGCTCCGGGCACACGGCTGCGCCGTGGGCCCGGAGCGGTGGAGCGTGCGGTCGTCATCGAGGCGGTCAGACCTCGACCGTGGCGTCGGCGGGCGCGTCCGCGTCCGTCGGGGCGGCGGCGTCCTCCTCGACCGGCGAGAGCGACAGCTTGCCGCGCGCGTCGATCTCGGAGATCTCCACGAGCACCTTCTGGCCGATCGACACGACGTCGTCGACGTTCTCGACCCGCTTGCCGCCGGCGAGGCTGCGCAGCTTGGAGATGTGCAGCAGGCCGTCCTTGCCCGGCATGAGCGAGATGAACGCGCCGAAGGCGGTCGTCTTCACGACGGTGCCGAGGTAGCGCTCGCCGATCTCGGGCATGTGCGGGTTGGCGATGGCGTTGATCTGCGCCCGCGCGGCCTCGGCCTTGGGGCCGTCGGTCGCACCGATGTAGATCGTGCCGTCGTCCTGGATCGTGATCTCGGCGCCGGTCTCGTCCTGGATCTGGTTGATCATCTTGCCCTTCGGCCCGATGACCTCGCCGATCTTGTCGACCGGGATCTGGATCGAGATGATCCGCGGCGCGTACGGCGACATCTCGTCCGGACGGTCGATCGCCTCCATCATCACGTCGAGGATGGCGAGGCGGGCGTCGCGGGCCTGCGTGAGCGCGCCGCCGAGCACCGACGCGGGGATGCCGTCGAGCTTGGTGTCGAGCTGCAGCGCGGTCACGAACTCCTTGGTGCCGGCGACCTTGAAGTCCATGTCGCCGTAAGCGTCCTCGGCGCCGAGGATGTCGGTGAGGGTGACGTACTCCGTCGCCCCGTCGACCTCGTCGGAGATGAGGCCCATCGCGATGCCCGCGACGGGCGCCCTGAGCGGCACACCCGCGTTGAGCAGCGACATCGTCGAGGCGCAGACCGAGCCCATCGACGTCGAGCCGTTGGAGCCGAGGGCCTCCGACACCTGACGGATGGCGTAGGGGAACTCCTCCTTGGTCGGCAGCACCGGCACGAGGGCGCGCTCGGCGAGCGCACCGTGGCCGATCTCGCGCCGCTTCGGCGAGCCCACGCGACCGGTCTCACCGGTGCTGTACGGCGGGAAGTTGTAGTTGTGCATGTAGCGCTTGCGCGTCTCGGGGCTGAGCGTGTCGAGCTGCTGCTCCATCCGGAGCATGTTGAGCGTCGAGACGCCGAGGATCTGGGTCTCGCCGCGCTCGAAGAGCGCCGAGCCGTGCGCCCGCGGGACGACGTCGACCTCGGCCGACAGCGTGCGGATGTCGGTGAGGCCGCGGCCGTCGATGCGCACCTTGTCGGTGAGCACGCGCTTGCGCACGAGCTTCTTGGTCAGCGAGCGCAGCGCGGCGCCGATCTCCTTCTCCCGGCCCTCGAACTCGCCGGCGAGCCGCTCGGCGGCCAGGTCCTTGACCCGGTCGAGCTCCGCCTCGCGCTCCTGCTTGCCGGCGATGGTGAGCGCCGCGGCGAGCTCGGTGGACACGGCGGCCTCGACGGCGTCGAACGCGTCGGGCTGGTAGTCCGGGAACAGCGGGAACTCGCGGGTCTCCTTGGTGGACTTCGCCGCGAGCTCGCTCTGCGCGTCGCACAGGATCCGGATGAACTTCTTCGCGGCCTCGAGGCCCTGGGCCACGACCTCCTCGGTGGGCGCGGTGGCGCCGCCCTTGACGAGCTCGATCGTCTTCGCCGTGGCCTCGGCCTCGACCATCATGATCGCGATGTCGTCGCCGACGACCCGGCCCGCGACGACCATGTCGAACACGGCCTCCTCGAGCTGGCTGTGCGACGGGAAGGCGACCCACTGGCCGCGGACGAGCGCGACGCGGGTGGCGCCGATCGGGCCGCTGAACGGGAGGCCGGCGATCTGCGTCGACATCGACGCGGCGTTGATGGCCACGACGTCGTAGAGGTGGTCGGGGTTGAGCGACATCACCGTGATGACGACCTGGATCTCGTTGCGCAGGCCCTTGACGAAGGACGGGCGCAGCGGGCGGTCGATGAGCCGGCAGGTGAGGATCGCGTCCTCGCTCGGGCGACCCTCGCGACGGAAGAACGAGCCGGGGATGCGGCCCGCGGCGTACATCCGCTCCTCGACGTCGATCGTGAGCGGGAAGAAGTCGAACTGCTCCTTGGGGTGCTTGCCGGCGGTCGTGGCCGACAGGAGCATCGTGTCGTCGTCGAGGTAGGCGACGGCGGAGCCGGCGGCCTGCTGGGCCAGGCGGCCGGTCTCGAAACGGATCGTGCGGGTGCCGAAGGCGCCGTTGTCGATGACGGCTTCGGACGTGTGGATCTCGGGACCCTCCACGGGTGCCCTCCTCTGTCGTAGGGGACGACGAGGAGCGAGCGCAGGAGTGCCTACCAGTCGGCAGGAGGCCGGTCTTCGATCGAAGCGCCCGGGCGGCGGGCCGCTCCCACGCTCCTGCGCGGGGGACGACGTGCCCGGGTGCCACTACCGAGGACCGACGACTGAGGCGTCTCCGGGGCGTTCGCCCCACGATCATCCCTGTGGTGCCCTGCTGGATGTCCAGCATCGGGTGTGTTCAGTTGTGGCGGTGGTGCTCGCCGGGCGGCTCGGCCGCGGCGGCGACGGACACCGGGGGAGCGACCCGACGGCCGCTCCCCCGGTCACGCGCTATCGGCGGATGCCGAGCCGCTCGATGATCGAGCGGTAGCGGTTGATGTCCTTCTTGGTCAGGTACTGGAGCAGCCGACGCCGCTGACCGACCAGCAGCAGCAGCCCGCGGCGGCTGTGGTGGTCGTGCTTGTGCATCTTGAGGTGCTCGGTGAGGTCGTTGATGCGACGCGTCAGCAGCGCGATCTGGACCTCGGGGGAGCCGGTGTCACCGGGAGCGGTGGCGTACTCGGCGATGATGGCGTTCTTGGTCGCGGTGTCGAGCGACATGCGTGGTTCCTTCACGGGCGCGTCACGGGTCCCGCGGGGCGCGGCGACCCTCGAACAGTCGCGTGCCGCAGGGCGCCCACCCCGCGGCCGTCAGGCTTCAGGGTAACAGCGCGGCGACCCCGGCCCAAATGGACCCGGCCGCCCCACGAGCGGCGACATCGCAGGTCAGCGCGCTGGACCGGCGGGCGGGCCGACGGCCGGCCCGGGCTCAGGCGCCCGTGGCGAGCCGGGTCCGGGCGACGTCGACGTCGCGGGCCATCTGCGCGACGAGGTCGGCCAGCGCGTCGGCCCCCTCGAACCTGATCTGGCCGCGGATCCGGTCGACGAAGTCGAGCGCCACGTGCGCCCCGTACAGGTCGAGGTCGTCGCTGCCGTGCAGGTCGAGGACGTGCGCCTCGACCCGGCGCTCGGTCCCGTCGAAGGTCGGGTTCGTCCCGATGCTCACCACGGCGGCGTGCGTCGCCGCGTGCTCGGTGTACGGGCGCGACGACGAGCCGGGCGGCGTACACCCCGTCGGCGGGCACGGCGGCGTGCGGCGTGGTGGCGAGGTTGGCCGTGGGGTAGCCGAGCTCGCGACCGCGGTGGTCGCCGTGCACGACGGTCCCCTCGACGCGGTGCGTCCCGCCCGAGGGAGTACGCCGCCGCCGCGACGTCACCGGCCCGCACGAGGCCGCGGACGTAGGTCGAGGACCAGACGCCGCCCTCGCCGGAGACGAGCGGCTCGGAGTCGACGATGAAGCCGCGGGCCCGGCCCAGCTCGGCGAGGGTCTCCGTGTCGCCGGCCGCGCGATGACCGAAGCGGAAGTTCTCCCCCACGGCCACCGCGACGGCGTGGAACCGCGAGACCAGGACCTGGTCGACGAACTGCTCCGGCGACAGCGCGGCGAGCTCGCGGGTGAACGGCAGGATGCAGACGGCGTCGACGCCCAGCTCCGCCAGCAACGCGCAGCGGTGGTCGATCGTGGACAGCAGCGCCGGGTGGGTTCCGGGCCGGACGACCTCGTCCGGGTGCGGGTCGAACGTCACGACCACGCTGGGCACGCCGAGCCGGTGCGCGTGCATGTCGGCCTTGCCGATGACCGCGCGGTGGCCGTAGTGCACGCCGTCGAAGACCCCGATGGCGACGACGGACGGGGGCTGGTCGGCCGGTACGTCGTCGAGACCCTGCCAGCGCTGCACGGGGCCAGCCTGCCAGCCCGCGAGCGACGACCGTGCACCCGGTCCGCGTCGTGCGGGTTAGGAGAAGACGACGACCGGCACCAGGAGCCCGTCGCGCGCGTCGGCGAGCGAGAGGACCGTCCCGTCCGGCCCGAACACGCCGACGAGCTCGCCGTCTCGGCCGCCCGCGTCGACGCGCGCGCCGGTGAGGACGCGGGCCGCCGTCGCGGTGTCGACGTCGGCACGGGCGAACGCCGCGGCCACGGCCTCGCCCATCGGGAGGACGCCCGGGCGCGCCTCGAGGTCCTCGAGGGTGCGAGCGTCCTCGAGCGCGAACGGGCCGACGCGGGTGCGCCGCAGGGCGGTGAGGTGCCCGCCGACGCCCAGGGCGGCACCGAGGTCGCGCGCGATCGCACGCACGTAGGTGCCCGAGGAGCACGTGACCGTGATGTCGACGTCCAGCACCGGCGGGCCGTCGACGACGGGGGCGCGCACGTCGAGCACGTCGAGCCGAGCGACGGTGACGCGCCGCGCGGGCAGCGCGACGTCCTCGCCCGCGCGCACCCGGGCGTAGGAGCGCACGCCGTCGACCTTGACCGCGCTCACCGACGACGGCCGCTGCTCGATCGCCCCGCGCAGCGGCTCGAGCGCGGCCTCGACCGCCTCGCGGGTGATCGACGACGCGTCCGTCGCGGAGATCTCGTCGCCCTCGGCGTCGTCGGTGACGGTGGCGCGGCCGAGGCGCACCGTGGCGTCGTACGCCTTGTCCGACAGCGCCAGGTGCCCGAGCAGTCGCGTCGCGCGCTCGACGCCGAGGACGAGCACGCCGGTGGCCATCGGGTCGAGCGTGCCGGCGTGCCCGACCTTGCGCGTGCCGAGGATGCGCCGCACCCGGGCCACGACGTCGTGGCTGGTGAGGCCGGCGGGCTTGTCGACGACGACGAGCCCGTCGGGGGCGGTGCGCGCGCGGGGGCCTCGGGCCACGTCTACTCCGGGAGGTGCTCGGCCACGGCGAGCGCCTCGCGGACCGAGTGCAGCACGTCGCGCGGGCCGTCCGGCGCGGTGAACCCGGCGGCGAAGCGGTGCCCGCCCCCGCCGAGCGCGATCGCGACGGTGGAGACGTCGATGCGTCCCTTGCTGCGCATCGAGACGCGCCAGGCGCCTGTGTCGTCCTGCTTGACCACGCAGGCCACCTCGGCCTCGGTCGCGATGCGCAGGACGTCGATCACGCGCTCGACGGCGTCGAGCGGGAGGTCGAAGGTGGCCCGGTCGCTGTCGGTGACGACGGTCCACACGAGCCCGAGGCCGCCGGCCGCGTTCTCCTCGAGGACCGAGCGGTCGAGCGCGGCACCGAGCAGCCGGAGCGCCCCGAACGGCTCGTCGTCGTAGATGTGCCGCGCGACGACGTCGTGCCGCAGTCCCGTCGCGAGCAGCCGGGCGGCGATCTCGTGCGTGGCCGGCGTGGTGGCCGCGTACTTGAACGAGCCGGTGTCGGTGACGAGGCCGGCGTAGATCGGGGTGGCGATGACCGCGTCGAGGGCGACGCCGAGGCGGTCGACGAGCTCGAGCGCGAGGACCGCGGTCGCCGGCGCGTGGACGTCGACGAGCTGGAGGTGGCCGAAGCCGGTGAACGTCGCGTGGTGGTCGACGGCGACGAACGTCTCGGCGGACTCGGCGGTGGCGCGCAGGACGCCGAGCCGCTCGATGGAGCTGACGTCGAACGACGCGACGACCGGTCGCTCCCCGACGCTCGCCGGAGGCACGAGCAGGTGCTGGCCCGGCAGCGAGCGCAGGATGCGCGGCACGGTGAAGGGGTCGTCGCCGAAGGACACCGCGACGTCGACGCCGCGCGCCTCGAGCGCGAGGCCGACGGCGAGCGCCGAGCCGAGGGCGTCCGCGTCCGGCGAGACGTGGGCCAGCAGGAGCACCGGGCGCCCGCCGGTGAGCGCCGCGACCGTCGCGTCCCAGGCGGCACCGGTCGGTGCCGCGGTCCAGGTCACGCCGGTGTCCCCGTGCGCTCGGTCTCGTCGTCGCCCGGCCCGAGGAGCAGCAGCGCGTCGTCGTCCTCGTCGAGCTCGTCCTCGCGCGGCTTGCGGTAGGGATCTGGCTCTCCGGCGTACGACGCGGCGGCGGCCTGCTCGTGCACCTCGGCGTCGGCGGCCGCGGCCTGCTGCAGCAGGCCCTCGATGGCGAGCGCGTTCTCCGGGACGGCGTCCGCCACGAACGTGACCGTGGGGGTGAACCGCAGGCCGGTCTGCCGGCCGATCTCGCTGCGCAGAACGCCCTTGGCACTCTCGAGCGCCGCCGCGGTCGCGGTGCGCTCCTCGGGCGTGCCGTAGACCGTGTAGTAGACGGTCGCCTCGTGCAGGTCGCCGGTCACCCGGGCGTCGGTGACCGTGACGAAGCCCAGTCGCGGGTCCTTGATCCGCCGCTCGAGCATCTCCGCCACGATCACGCGGATCCGGTCGGCGAGCTTGCGGGCGCGGGCGGGGTCGGCCATGGGGCTGTCCTTTCGGGTGGTGCCGTGGTCGCGCGCCGTGCGGGCACGGCGGACGGTCGAGCGGTCGGGCGTGGTCAGTCGTCGCTGGCGCGCAGCGTGCGGTGCGCGCTCAGCAGGTCGAGCTCGGGGCGGGCGGCGACCAGCCGCTCGCAGGAGTCCAGCACCGCCTGGCACTGAGCGGCCTGTGCGGACACGGTCGCGACGCCGACGAGCGCCCGGCGGTGCAGGTCCTGGTGACCCACCTCCGCCGCGGCCACGTCGAACATCCGGCGCAGCTCGGCGATCACCGGGCGGACGACGCCGCGCTTCTCCTTGAGCGAGTGGATGTCGCCCAGGAGGACGTCGAGCTCGAGGGTTCCCACGAACACGACGTCCTCCTGGCGTGCGACGTTCCCGGTCAGACGCGCGGCTTCTCGCGCATCTCGAACGTCTCGATGACGTCGTCGACCTTGATGTCGTTGAACGATCCGAGGCCGATACCGCACTCGAAGCCCTCGCGGACCTCGGTGGCGTCGTCCTTGAACCGCTTGAGCGACTCGATGGTGAGGTTGTCCGCGACGACTGCGCCGTCGCGGATGAGCCGCGCCTTGGAGTTGCGCCGGATCAGCCCGGAGCGGACGAGCGAGCCGGCGATGTTGCCGAACTTGCTCGAGCGGTAGACCTCGCGGATCTCGGCGGTGCCGAGCGAGACCTCCTCGTACTCGGGCTTGAGCATGCCCTTGAGCGCGGCCTCGATGTCGTCGATCGCCTGGTAGATGATCGAGTAGAAGCGCACGTCGACGCCCTCGCGCTCGGCGAGGTCGCGGGCCTTGCCCTCCGGCCGGACGTTGAAGCCGATGATGACGGCGTCCGACGCGGCGGCCAGCATGACGTTGCTCTCGGTGATCGCGCCGACGCCGCGGTCGATGACGCGCAGCTGCACGTCGTCGCCGACCTCGAGCTTGACGAGCGCGTCCTCGAGGGCCTCGACCGAACCGGACACGTCGCCCTTGAGGATGAGCTTGAGCTCCTCGGTCTCGCCGCGCTCGAGGGACTTGAGGAAGTCCTCGAGGGTACGGCGGCCGCGGGCCTGCGCCAGGGCGGCGTTGCGCTCGCGGGCGGCGCGGGTCTGGGCGATCTGGCGCGCCGTGCGGTCGTCGTCGACGACGAGCATGTTGTCGCCGGCGCCGGGCACCGCGGTGAGACCGAGCACCTGGACCGGACGGGCCGGGCCGGCCTCGTGCAGCGCCTCGCCGTGCTCGTCGAGCATGGCGCGCACGCGGCCGTAGGCGTCGCCGACCACGATCGAGTCGCCCGGGTGCAGCGTCCCGCGCTGGACGAGCACCGTGGCCACCGGACCGCGACCGCGGTCGAGGTGCGCCTCGATCGAGACGCCCTGCGCCGGCTGGTTCGGGTTGGCCCGCAGGTCGAGGGCCGCGTCCGCGGTGAGCAGCAGCGCCTCGAGCAGCTCGTCGATGCCGAGGCCGGCCTTGGCCGAGACGTCGACGAACATCGTGTCGCCGCCGTACTCCTCGGGGACGAGGCCGTACTCGGTGAGCTGGCCGCGCACCTTCGTCGGGTCCGCGCCCTCCTTGTCGATCTTGTTGACCGCCACCACGATCGGGACGTCGGCGGCCTTGGCGTGGTTGAGCGCCTCGATCGTCTGCGGCTTCACGCCGTCGTCCGCCGCGACCACCAGGATCACGATGTCGGTGACCTGCGAGCCGCGGGCACGCATCGCGGTGAACGCCTCGTGACCCGGGGTGTCGATGAAGGTGATCGCCCGCGGCTCGTCGGAGTCGGGACGCGCGACGACCTGGTAGGCACCGATGTGCTGGGTGATGCCGCCGGCCTCCTTCGCCACCACGTTGGTGTTGCGGATGGCGTCGAGCAGGCGGGTCTTGCCGTGGTCGACGTGACCCATGACCGTGACGACCGGGGGTCGCGCCACGAGGTCGGCCTCGTCGCCCTCGTCCTCGCCGAACTCGAGGTCGTAGCTCTCCAGGAGCTCGCGGTCCTCGTCCTCGGGACTGATGATCTGGACGTCGAAGTTGAGCTCGGTGCCCAGCAGCAGCAGCGCGTCGTCGGACAGCGACTGGGTCGCCGTCACCATCTCGCCGAGCTTGAACATCACCGTGATGAGGACGCCCGACGGTACGCCGATCTTGTCGGAGAAGTCGGTGAGCGAGGAGCCGCGCGCGAGGCGCACGAGCTCGCCCTGCCCCATGGGCCGGATCTCGCCGCCCATGGACGGCGCGGACATGTTGTCGAACTCCTGGCGCTTCGCCCGCTTGGACTTGCGACCGCGGGCCGGCTTGCCGCCGGGGCGGCCGAACGCGCCGGCCGTGGTGCCTCGACCGCCCGCACCGGGACGGCCGCCGAAGCCACCCGGGCGCGGCGGACCGAAGCCGCCACCGCCACCGGGACCGCCGGCACCGCCACCGGGACGCGGGGCGCCGTAGCCACCGCCACCGGGACGGCCGCCGGGAGCCGGACGACCCGCGCCCGGACCGCCGGGGCGGCCACCGGGAGCCGGACGACCGGCGCCGGGTCCGCCGGGACCGGCCGGACGGCCGGGCCGCATGCCGGGCATCATCCCCGGGTTGGGGCGCGGCGCACCGGGTACGCCGCCGGGGCGCACCGCCGGGCGCGGGGCGCCCGGGACGCCCGGAGCGGGCGGGCGCTCGCCGCTGCGGTCGGTGAACGGGTTGTTGCCCGGACGCGCCGGACGGGGGGCACCGGGAACGGCGCCGGGGGCCGCGGGGCGCGGCGGGGCCTCGGCGCTGCGGTCGGTGAACGGGTTGTTCCCCGGGCGCGGGGCGCGCGGAGCGGCCGGCGCGGCGGACGCCGCGGGGGCCTCCGGCGCGGCGGGGGCCGACGGGACCGGCGCGGGCGCCGGGGCCGGCACGGGAGCCGGAGCCGGCGTGGCCGCCGCGGGCGCGACGGGCGCGGGCGCCGGTGCGGCCTCGACCACGGACGCCGGAGGGGCGGCCGCGGCGCGCGGGCTTGGGGGCCGCCTTCGCGGCGGGCTTGGGGGCGGCCGGCGCGGCGGGTGCCGCGGGGAACGCCTCCCGGAGCCGCCGGACGACCGGCGCCTCGATGGTGGAGCTCGCCGAACGGACGAACTCACCCATTTCCTGGAGCTTGGCCACGACGGCCTTGCTCTCGACTCCGAGCTCCTTGGCGAGCTCGTAGACCCGGACCTTCGACACAGTTCTCCTGATCTCGGTCCGGAATCGGGGGTCGACCCGGACCACTCAGACGTGCACGGACACGCTCATCGCTGGGCGTTCATTGGCTGCTCATGTCCTGTCGCTCCCGACGTCGGCGGACAAGTGGCGAGTGGTACCGGCTGACGGCGCGGACCGTCACCCGTCGTGCGGGGTGGAGCTGGGCTCCGAGCGCTCGGCGTACCGGCGCTCGAGCTCGATCCGCACCGCCGTGACGTCGGGCGAGACCTCGGCCCGCAGGGCCCTGGCCAGCGCCCGCCGGCGTACGGCGAGATCGAGACATGCCGGGTCGGGGTGCAACCAAGCACCCCGTCCGGCGATGCGCGCCCTGGGGTCGGGGACGAGCTCGCCCTCGACCAGGACGACGCGCACCAGGTCGGAGCGGCCGCCCCTGCCCCGGCACCCGATGCAGGTGCGCACCGGGGTGCGCGCATCAGGACGGGAGACCGGGCGACCGGTCGGGGACGAGTCTACCCCGCCGGCCGGGCGCTCATTCACGCGCCGGACCAGGGACGACGTCGTCCTCGCCCAGCGGAGCGGTGTCGGCGCGGATGTCGATGCGCCAGCCGGTCAGCCGAGCGGCGAGCCGGGCGTTCTGCCCCTCCTTGCCGATGGCGAGGGAGAGCTGGTAGTCCGGCACCACCACGCGGGCCGACCGGGTCGCGAGGTCGACGACGGTGACCGAGCTGACCCGGGCCGGCGACAGGGCGTGACCGACCATCTCGGCGGGGTCGTCGGACCAGTCGACGATGTCGATCTTCTCGCCGTGCAGCTCCGTCATGACCGCCCGCACGCGGGCACCCATCGGGCCGATGCAGGCGCCCTTGGCGTTCAGCCCCGGGACGGCGGACCGCACGGCGATCTTGGTTCGGTGGCCCGCCTCGCGCGCGATGGCCTCGATGACGACCGAGCCGTCGGCGATCTCGGGCACCTCGAGGGCGAACAGCGAGCGCACCAGGTTTGGGTGCGTGCGCGAGATGGTGACCCGCGGACCGCGCGGTGTCTTCGCGACCGAGACGACATGGCACTTGAGCCGGGAGCCGTGGGTGTACTTCTCCCCCGGCACCTGCTCCTGCGGCGGCAGCACGGCCTCGATCTTGCCGAGGTCCACGAGCACCATCCGCGGGTCGTTCCCCTGCTGCACGATGCCCGAGACGAGGTCGCCCTCCGTGCCGGCGAACTCGCCGAACGTCACGTCGTCCTCGGCCTCGCGCAGGCGCTGCATGATGACCTGGCGCGCCGTCGTCGCCGCGACCCGGCCGAAGCCGTCCGGCGTGTCGTCGTACTCGCGGCCCGGGGTGCCGTCCTCGGCCGGCTCCTCGCGCGCCCAGATCATCACGTGGCCGGTCTTGCGGTCGAGGTGGGCCCGCGCGGACGGGGCCGCACCCTCGGTGCGGTGGTAGGCGAGCAGCAGCGCCTGCTCGATCGTCTCCACGACCATGTCGTAGGAGAGCTCCTTCTCGCGCACGAGCGCCTTCAGCGCACTGACGTCGATGTCCATGGCGCTCAGCCCTCGCTCTCGTCGGAGTCGTCGTCCTCGTCGAGGCCGTCGGTGTCGCCCTCGGACCCGTCGCCCAGGTCCGCCTCGGCCGCCCGCGAGAACTCGACCTGCACGACGGCGCGGGCGACGTCGACGAGCGCCACCGTGGTGCGGCTCGTCCGGCCCTTGGTCTCGAGCTCGAGCTCGACCTCGGTCTCGGTCACGGCCCGGACCCGGCCGGTGACCTCCCGGCCGTCGCGCAGCGTCACGGCGACCTTGCGCCCGACGCTGCGGCGCCAGTGCCGCGGCTCGGTCAGGGGCCGGTCCACCCCGGGCGAGGACACCTCGAGGGTGTACGGGGCGTCACCGAGGACGTCGGAGGAGTCGAGGACCTCGGACACGGCCTGGCTCGCCACGGCGACCTCGTCGAGGCTGACCCCGCGCTCGCTGTCCACGAGCACCCGCAGGACGAGGCGGCGACCGACGGTGCGCAGCTCGACGTCCTCGAGCTCGACGCCCGTCGCGCGGACCGCGGGCTCGAGGAGAGCCGCGACCTGCTCGGCCTGGGCGGAGTCCGATCTGCGCGGCGCCGCGCCGGGACGTCGGCCCTGAGGGGGTCGGGCGGTCATGGGGCGCCTCCTGGGGGCACCGGACGACGCCGTGCGCCGCGGTGCTGTGCTGTTGTGGGGATCCTGTTGTGGTCGACCTGTTGTCGGTCCGCCAGCCTACTCGCCGGCGGCCGTCGCCCTCGCCGCCGCGGACTTCGCGCGACGGGCCTCGCGCCCGGCCACCGGGGTCGGGCAGTCGACGGAGCGCGTGAGAGGCTGCCGCAGTGCCGATCGACCTGTCCCGCCGAGACCTGCTGCGCCTCGGTCTCGTCACCGCGGCCGCGGCCGGTCTGACGGCGTGCACGACGGCGTCGAACGGGAGCCCGGCCCCGACCGACCCGGGCGGCCCGCAGGACCCGGATCGCGCGCTGCGCGCGGAGATCGGCCGCGACGAGACGCGGCTCTCCGCGCTGTACGCCGCCGCTGCCGGCGTCCTCACCGGCGCCGTGGCGACCCAGGTCGCGGACGTCGGTGCCCGGCACGACGCGTACCGCCAGGCGATCGACCCGGACGGTCTCGCCACCGCGTCGGCGTCGGCCACCGCGTCTGCCCCGGCCGGCGCGAGCGCCCCTCCCCCGTCACCGACCGAGACGTCACTGCCGACTCTGACGGCGGCGACCGCGCTCCCGGTGCTCGTCGCGGCCGAGACCGCGGCCGCGGCGGCGCGCGCGACGCAGTCCGCCGCCGCCGTCGACCCGTCGCTCGTGCGCGTGGTCGTGCTCGCCGGGGCCGGCGCCGCGTCCGCGGCCGCCGTGCTGTCCGCCGGGAGGGCGCGATGAGCGAGACGGACAGCGCCGTCCTGGTCCTCGACGGGACCGAGGCTGCGGTGTACGCCTACGGCCTCGTCGCGGCGCGGCTCACCGGCGCCGAGCGAGCCCGGGCCCTCGCCGCGATGGCCTGGCACCGGCTGCACCGCGACGCCCTGCGGGTGCGCATCGGCGCCCTCGGTGTCACCCCGCCGGCGGCGGACGCGGCGTACACCCCGCCGTTCCCGGTGGCCGACGCCGCCTCCGCTCGCCGGCTCGCCGCGCTGGTCGAGGACCGCCTCGCCGGGCAGTGGGCCGGGCTCGCCGCCGCCACTCCCGCGGCGAAGCGATCGAGCGACGCCCTCACGGCGCAGGCCTGCGCCGTCCGCTCGGTGTCCTGGTCGGGCGCCGCCCCGGTCTGGAACGGCGCGGTCTAGGGCCGGCGCCGGTCAGGGCAGCAGGGTGCCGTTGACGACGACGGCGGTGAAGCCACCCTCGATCACCTCCTGGGTGCCGTCGACGACGCACGCCGTGGCCCCCGCCGCACCGCGGATTCCGTGCATCCGTAGCGGCCGACCGAACTAGAGCGTGGAGATCACGTCGTAGCCCAGCTTGACCAGCAGCGCGGCGACGACGACGAGGAACACGACGCGCACGAACCCCGAGCCGCGACGGACCGCCGTGCGGGCGCCGACCACGCCGCCCACGAGGTTGGCCGCGCCCATGGTGAGCCCGAGCGCCCAGAGCACGTGCCCGCCGGCGGCGAACACGATGAGGGCGGCGAGGTTCGTCGAGACGTTGACGATCTTCGCGATGGCCGAGGCGTTGAGGAACGAGTAGCCGAGCAGGACGACGAGACCGAAGACGAGGAAGGTCCCGGTGCCGGGGCCGAAGACCCCGTCGTACAACCCGATCGTCGCGCCCATGACCACCGCGGCCACCCGGTGGCGGGCGTGCGCGTCGGTGCCGTGCCAGCGCAGGTCCTGGTCCTCGCCGAGGGCCGGCCGCACGAGCGTCCATCCGCCCACGACGACGAGGAGCACGAGCGCGAGCGGCCGGAAGAAGGTGCCGGGCAGGTGCGTCGCCACGACGGCGCCGAGCGCCGAGCCGAGGAACGCCGCGACCGCCATGGGCACCGCGGTGGCGACGTCGGTGACGGCCGCGCGCCGGTAGGTGACGGCCGCCGCCGAGGTGCCGATGATCGAGGAGAGCTTGTTGGTGCCGAGGACCGTCGCGGGCGCCGCGCCGGGCAGCCCGACGAGCAGCGCCGGGAGCTGGACGAGCCCGCCGCCACCGCTGACGGCGTCGACCCAGCCGGCGAGCGCGGCCGCGGCGACGAGGAACGCGAGGACCGCGGGGGTCACGCCGTACAGCGACTCCACGGGCTAGGAGTTCCAGCGGCGCACGACGTCGAGCACCTCGCCGATCGCGTGCACCACGGCGTCCGGCGTGACCTCGACCGGAACCTGCTGGTGCTGGGGGATGTCCGAGTGCGGCACGAGGATCGCCCGCATGCCGACGAGCTGGGCGCCGTGCACGTCGTCCCACGGCCGGTCACCGACGAAGACCACGCGCGACGGGTCGACGACGCCGACGGCCGCCATCGCGGCGCGGAACGCGTCCGCGTGCGGCTTCCCCGCGGCCGTCTCGCTCGTGTAGACCGCGCCGTCGATCAGGTCGAGGACACCGTCGCGGGCGAACACCGCCTCGTGGTGCTCGCGCGGCCACATCGTGTTCGAGAGCACGCCCACCCTGACGCCGTCGGCGCGCAGCCCCTCGAGCAGCGGGACGACGTCGGGATCGGTGTAGGTGTGCGGGTCCCACGCCTCGAGGTAGGCCACCATCGCCTCGGAGTGACGGCGGGACCCGACGTCGACGCCGGCCAGCTCGAACACGTGGGTGAGGTTGCCCGTCCCCGCGGCGCCGCCGGTCTCGCGCTGGCGGCGCCAGAGCGACTCCTCGGCGTCGAACAGCCGCCGCGCGAGCTCGGCCGCGTGGACGGCGTCGTAGGCCTGGGCGTACGGGTACCACTGCGCGACGAGGTCGATCGAGTGCCACGGGGTCAGCGTCCCGCCCCAGTCGAACAGGACGGCGTCGACCGACCGCGCCGAGGTCATGCGCGGCAGGCGGCGACGATGCGCTCGACCGCCTCGCCGACCGGCAGCTCGCTGCGCTCGCCCGTCGCCCGGTCCTTGAGCTCCACGACGCCCTCGGCCAGCCCCTTGCCGACGACGACGATGGTCGGTACGCCGAGCAGCTCGGAGTCCTTGAACTTCACGCCCGGCGAGGCGTGCCGCCGGTCGTCGTAGATCACCCGGAGGCCCGCCGACTCGAGGTCGGTCGCGAGCCGCTCGGCGTAGGTCCAGACGGCGTCGTCCTTGCCCGTCGCCACGAGGTGCACGTCGGCGGGAGCCACCTCGCGCGGCCAGCAGAGCCCGAGGTCGTCGAAGCTCTGCTCGGCGATGGCGGCCACGGCGCGCGAGACGCCGATGCCGTACGACCCCATCGTCACGACGACCTGCTTGCCGTTCTCGTCGAGCACCTTGAGGTCGAGCGCCTCGGCGAACTTGCGGCCGAGCTGGAAGATGTGGCCGATCTCGATGCCGCGCGCCATCTCCAGCGCCGAACCGCACAGCGGGCAGACGTCGCCCTCGACGATCTCGGCCGCCTCGATCGTCCCGTCGGCGCCGAAGTCGCGGCCCATCACGAGGTCGAACACGTGGCGGCCCTGCTCGTTCGCCCCGGTGATCCACCGGGTGCCCTCGACCACGCGGGGGTCGACGAGATAGCGGATGCCAGAAGCGGACTCCTCGCCGAGGACCTGCGGCCCGATGTAGCCCTTGACCAGCTGGGGGTGCTTCGCGAACTCGGCCTCGACCATGGCCTGCGGCTCGTCCGGGTGCAGCACGGCCTCGAGCCGCTTCATGTCGACCTCGCGGTCGCCGGGCAGCCCGATGACGAGCGGGTACGTCGTGCCGTCGGGACGCGTCACCGTGAGCACGACGTTCTTGAGGGTGTCGGCGGCCGTCCACGCCCGGTCGTCGCGCGGCTGGTGGGCGTTGGCGTGGTCGACCAGGGTGTCGATGGTGGGGGTGTCGGGAGTGTCCTCGACGTGTGCGGCGGGCGCCCCGGCGTGGTCGATCGCGGGCGGAGCCGGCGTGACGACGGCCTCGACGTTCGCCGCATAGTCGCCGGTGGTGCAGCGGACGTAGGTGTCCTCGCCGTTCTCGGTCATCGCGAGGAACTCCTCGGACGCCGAGCCGCCCATCGCTCCCGACATCGCGGAGACGATGACGTACTGGAGGCCCATCCGGTCGAAGGTCCGGATGTAGGCGTCGCGGTGCTTGTCGTAGGACACCTGCAGGCCGGCGTCGTCGACGTCGAAGGAGTAGCTGTCCTTCATGACGAACTCGCGACCGCGCAGGATGCCGGCGCGCGGACGCGGCTCGTCGCGGTACTTCGTCTGGATCTGGTACAGCGCGAGCGGCAGGTCCTTGTACGACGAGTACTCCCCCTTGACCATGAGGGTGAACATCTCCTCGTGCGTGGGGCCGAGCAGGTAGTCGTTGTCCCGACGGTCCTTGAGCCGGAAGATGCCGTCGCCGTACTCCGTCCAGCGCCCCGTCGCCTCGTAGGGCTCGCGGGGCAGCAGCGCCGGGAAGTGGACCTCCTGGAACCCCGCCCGGTCCATCTCCTCGCGCACGATCCGCTCGACGTTGCGGTAGACGTGATAGCCCAGCGGCAGCCAGGAGAAGATGCCGGGCGCTACCCGGCGGACGTAGCCGGCGCGGACGAGCAGGCGGTGGCTCGGGACCTCCGCGTCCGCCGGGTCCTCACGCAGGGTGCGCAGGAACAGCGACGACATGCGGAGCAGCACGGGGATCTCCTCGGTAGGACGGACCCGCAGGATATCCGGACGGCGGTGCGGGCCCCGCACCCGTTACGCCCGACGTCGGCCCACCCGCCGGTCGCCCGCTCGGGGTCGCCCCGGCGCGTGTGCCCGCGCGGCGCTGCCTGCGCGGGAGGTACGCCGGTCAGAACAGGATCGTCGAGAGCTCGCCGTGCGAGCGGAACCCCACCCGCTCGTAGACGCGTCGCGCCACGGTGTTGAAGTCGTTGACGTAGAGGCTCACGACGGGCGCGTGGTCGCGCCGGGCGAGCGCCACGACCGCGGCCATGCCCGGGGTGCCGATCCCCCGGCCGCGGTGCTCCGGAGCCACCCAGACGCCCTGCACCTGGCACACCTTGTCGCTCACGGCGCCGATCTCGGCCTTGAACAGGACCTCGCCGTGCTCGATCCGGGCGTAGGCCCGGCCGTGCCGCACGAGCTCGGCCACGCGGGCGCGGTAGCCGTCGGCGGCCCCGCCGGCGAGCGGCGAGACACCGACCTCCTCGGTGAACATGGCGACGCAGGCCGGCAGCAGCAGGTCGATCTCGTCCTCGCGGACCCGGCGTACGCCCGGGTCGAGCGGAACCGTCGGATCGGCGTCCATCACGAGCAGCGGCTGGTGGGCGCGGACCTCGCGCGCTGGTCCCCACGACCTGGAGAGCAGCGGCCAGAGGTGAGCCACCTCGTCCGCCGGTCCCACGATCGAGGAGCAGCGCCGGCCGATCCGGCGGCACCGGTCGGCGAACCCGCGACGGGACTCCGGCGTGGTCTCCACCGGGACCAGGTTGGCCCCGAGGTAGAGCAGCGACGTGAGCACGCCGTCCTCCGACCAGCCCCACACCTCCCCGCCCAGGCGCCAGCTGTCCAGGCCGCTCACGTGGATCCGGGAGGAGACGAAGCAGTGCGCCACAGGGTCTCGGTCGAGCACGTTGAGTGCCTGGCGCAGGTCGCGCGGGGACAGCACCCGCAGCACACCGGTCGTCGCCGTCGTCACCCGGACATACTGCCGGACCGCACCCCCTTCTCGCCGTTCTTGCCCAGCCATCGTCCCCGACGGGTGCCTCGGTCGCGGATCACCCCCGGTCGCGTCGTTACCCCAGCTCCGCACGCCCGGGTGGCGACATCTGCGGGGCGCGATGCGAGCGAAGGCACTGTGGATGGTCGCGGCGCCCCCCGGCCGATCCACGCCAGCATCCCCGGGATGCCCCCGATCCACCGGCCGCACGCCACCGCCGCAGCCGTCCGTCGCTCCTTCGGGACGGACCCGGTCGACCGTGGCTGCCGTGCTCGACGCGGGCATCACGCCGGGACAGCTGCGCGCCGCCGTGGCGGCCGGGACCCTGCGTCGCGTACGCCGGGGGGTGCTCGTCGCGGCGGAGGCGGACCTCGACCCGGCCGGGGGACTGACCGGCGCGGCCGCCCTGTCCCCCGGACGGCAGCTCTCCGATGCCCGTCTCCGGCACCGTGAGGAGTGCGCCGCCGCCCTGCAGCTGAGCACCGGAGCCGTGGTCAGCCACGACTCGGCGGCTCTGCTCGAGGGACTCCCGACGCCCCGGCCCGGCCTCGGCCCGGACCTGGTGCACGTCACCGCCGACCGGCACGGCCACACCCGTCACGGCTTCCGGGTGCACGAGGGCACCGTCCCGCCGGAGGACCTCGCCCTCGTCGACGGCGTCCGGTGCACGTCGGTGGCGCGCACGGCGCTCGACGTCGGGCGGTTCCGGGCGCTGCCCGAGTCGCTGGTGGTGCTCGACGCCGCCGCTCGGGCCGCTGGGACGGAGGCGCTCGCCGCGGCGTACACCCGCCTCAGCGGGCACAAGGGCCTTGGCCCGTTGGCGTGGGCGGCGAGCCTCGCCGACCCGCGGTCCGAGTCGCCGCTCGAGTCGGCGTCCCGCGGCGTGATGATCGGCGCCGGCGTGCCGGTGCCCGACCTCCAGGTGTGGGTCCGCGACCGGTCGGGCCAGGACCACCGGGTCGACTTCCTGTGGCGGGACCGGGGTGTCGTCGGCGAGGCCGACGGCTGGGGCAAGTACGCCGCCATCGCGGACGTGCACGCCGAGAAGCGCCGCGAGGACGCCCTGCGCGATGCCGGCTTCGTCGTCGTCCGCTGGACGTCCGACGAGCTGTGGCGGACGCCTCGCCTCGTCGTCGAGCGGTTTCGCCGCGCGCTCGGTGCGTGAATCACCCCCGCTTCCGTCGTATCCCGGCCTCGAGACGGGCGGGACACGACAGGTGCGGGGGCGATCCAGCGGGGTCGAACGCCCTCAGCCGACGGTGACCACGGGGGCGTCGAGGCCCTCGCCGGACTCCGGGTCGACGCCCATCTCCTCGGCCATCTCGAGCGCCATCGCGACGAGCGTCTCGACGATCTGGGACTCCGGCACGGTCGAGACGACCTCGCCGCGCTTGAAGATCTGGCCCTTGCCGTTGCCGGACGCGACGCCGAGGTCGGCCTCGCGCGCCTCGCCCGGGCCGTTCACGACGCAGCCCATGACGGCCACGCGCAGCGGGACGGACAGGCCCTCGAGACCCGCGGTGACCTGCTCGGCGAGGGTGTAGACGTCGACCTGGGCGCGGCCGCACGAGGGGCACGAGACGATCTCGAGGCCGCGCTTGCGCAGGTTCAGCGACTCGAGGATCTGGTTGCCGACCTTGACCTCCTCGACCGGCGGCGCGGACAGCGAGACGCGGATCGTGTCGCCGATGCCCTGGGAGAGCAGCGCGCCGAACGCGACCGCCGACTTGATCGTGCCCTGGAACGCCGGCCCGCCTCGGTGACGCCGAGGTGGAGCGGGTAGTCGCAGCGGGCTGCGAGCAGGCGGTACGCCGACACCATGACGACCGGGTCGTTGTGCTTCACCGAGATCTTGATGTCGCGGAAGTCGTGCTCCTCGAACAGCGAGCACTCCCAGAGCGCCGACTCCACGAGCGCCTCGGGCGTCGCGCGGCCGTGCTTCTCGAGCAGCCGCTTGTCGAGCGAGCCGGCGTTGACGCCGATCCGGATCGGTACGCCGGCGTCCTTGGCGGCCCGCGCGATCTCGCCGACCTTGTCGTCGAACTGCTTGATGTTGCCCGGGTTGACCCGTACACCCGCACAGCCCGCGTCGATGGCGGCGAACACGTACTTCGGCTGGAAGTGGATGTCGGCGATGACCGGGATCTGGGAGTGGCGGGCGATCTCGGCGAGCGCGTCGGCGTCGTCCTGGCTCGGCACCGCGACGCGGACGACCTGGCAGCCCGCGGCGGTGAGCTCGGCGATCTGCTGCAGGGTCGCGTTGACGTCGCTGGTGAGCGTGGTGGTCATCGACTGCACCGAGATCGGCGCGTCCCCGCCGACCTCGACCGGGTGGGTCGGGTGGTTCAGCAGGATCTTGCGGCTGGGCCGGCGCTCCGCGAGGACGGGAGCGGGCAGGGCGGGCATACCGAGGCCGACGGTCATGCCCCCATCATCCCCCGAACCCCGGGTGCGCGCCGCCCCCGGGCGGGCCGCCAGGCGGGATCAGCCGCCGATCGTGATGGGCTTGACGAGGTCGGCGACGACCGTGATCGCGCCCATGAGCACGAGCGCGACGGACATGGCGTACGTCAGCGGGAGCGCCTTGGCGGTGTCGACCGGTCCGGGGTCGGGGCGGTGCCGGACGCGCGCGAAGGCGCGCTTGATCGACTCCCAGACCGCGCCCGCCACGTGGCCGCCGTCGAGCGGCAGCAGCGGGACGAGGTTGAACAGGAAGAGGAACAGGTTGAGACCGGCGAGCAGGCCGAGCACGAACGCGGTCTTGTCGAGCACCGGCGTGTTCTGCAGCGCCACCGCCTCGCCGGTGATGCGGCCGGCACCGACGATCCCGACGATCCCGTTCCGGTCCCGCGGCTCGCTGGTGAACGTCTGCCGCACGAGGTCCCACATGCGGGCGGGCAGCGTCACGATCTTCTCGACCGACACCGTGGTGACGTTCCACACGTAGCCGGGCACGGTCGAGACGGCCACGGTCTGCCGCTCGAGGGCGGGCGAGATGCCGACGAAGTTGCGCGTCTCCGTGGCGCCGGTCGGGTCACCGTTGGCGTCGTAGACGGGTCGGACCGCGGTCGCGACCGGCACGGTGAGGGTCACCTGGCGGCCGTCGCGCTCGACGACGACGGGTACGTCGCCGCTCGGCGCGGACTTGATCGCGGCCTGCTCCTCGTCCCACGTGCTCACCGGCGTACCGGCGAAGGACAGGATGCGGTCGCCGACCTGGAGCCCGCCGAGCACCGCCGGGGTGGCGACCGAGGACGCGCAGCTGCCGTCCGCGGCCTTCGAGCCGTCGACGTTCGTGGCGGTCGGGACGCACGGCACGACGGCACCGATCCGCGTGGTCGTGCCCTGCAGGCCGATGACGCTCAGCACGATCGTGAACAGCACGAAGGCCAGCACCAGGTTCATCGTCGGGCCGCCGAGCATGACGACGATGCGCTTGCGCACCGGGAGCTTGTAGAAGACCCGGTCGACGGCGTCGGGGGTGACCTCCTCGAGCGACTGCCGGCGGGCGTCGTCGATGAGCGCCGAGAAGCGCCCGGTCGTCGAGGCGCGCAGCATCGTGCCGTCGGTGCCCGGCGCGGGCGGGTACATGCCGATCATCCGGATGTAGCCGCCGAGCGGCACCGCCTTGACGCCGTACTCCGTCTCGCCGCGGTGCCGCGACCAGACGGTGGGGCCGAAGCCGACCATGTACTGCGTCACCTTGACGCCGAAGGCCTTCGCGGGCACCAGGTGCCCGATCTCGTGCAGCCCGATGGACAGGCCGATGCCGACGAGGAAGATCAGCCAGCCCAGCACCTCGAGTGCCAGCGTCATGCCGGGTCCCCCGTCAGCTCGCGGGCGCGTGCGCGCGCCCAGTCCTCAGCGGCTAGGACGTCCTCCACCGTACGGGGGTTCCCGGGCGACGCCGCGAGGTGCTCCTCCACGACGAGCGCCAGCGTGTCGACGATGCCGAGGAACGGGAGCCGACCGGCCAGGAACGCGGCGACGCACTCCTCGTTCGCGGCGTTGAACACCGCCGGGGCGGTCCCCCCGGCCACGCCCGCCCGGCGCGCGAGCGCGACGGCGGGGAACGCCTCCTCGTCGAGCGGCTCGAACGTCCACTCCGACGCCGTGGTCCAGTCGCAGCCCGGGGCGGCGCCGGCCACCCGGTCGGGCCAGGACAGGCCGAGCGCGATGGGCAGTCGCATGTCCGGCGGGCTGACCTGCGCGAGCGTCGAGCCGTCGACGAACTCGACCATCGAGTGGACCATCGACTGCGGGTGCACGACGACGTCGATCCGGTCGTAGGGGATGTCGAAGAGCAGGTGCGCCTCGATGACCTCGAGGCTCTTGTTCACCATCGTCGCGGAGTTGATCGTGACGACCGGGCCCATCGCCCAGGTCGGGTGCGCCAGCGCCTGCTCGGGCGTGACGTCGTGCAGCGTGGCCCGGGCGCGGCCGCGGAACGGCCCGCCGCTCGCCGTGACGACCAGGCGGCGTACCTCGTCGGCGCGGCCACCGCGAAGGGCCTGCGCGAGTGCCGAGTGCTCGGAGTCGACCGGGACGATCTGGCCGGGTCCGGCCGCGGCGCGCACGAGCGGACCGCCCGCGACGAGCGACTCCTTGTTCGCCAGCGCGAGGGTGCGACCCGGCGGCGAGCGCGGCCAGCGTCGGCCGCAGGCCGATGGACCCGGTCATCCCGTTGAGGACGACGTCGGCGGGGAGGGCGGCGGCCTCGGTGGCGGCCTCCGGGCCGGCGAGCACCTTCGGCGTGACGCCGTGCGCCTCGAGCGCGTCGCGCAGCGCCGCCTCGCGGGCCGGGTCCGCGACCGCCACGACGTCGACCCCGAACTCCGCCGCCTGCGCGGCGAGCGCCGCGACGTCGGCGCCCCCGGCCGCCAGCGCCCGCACGGCGAAGCGGTCGCGGTTGCGGCGTACGACGTCCAGCGCCTGGGTCCCGACGGACCCGGTGCTCCCGAGGATGACGACGCCGCGCACGCGTCCAGTGTGACCGACGCGCGGCCGTCCGGCCTCCGCCGGGCTCGCGACCCGGCGCCGAGTGCGTCCCGAGCGGTGGGCGAGGATGGCCGTGTGCCGTCCGTGACCCGTGTCGCCGCCGACGACCCCGACGTCGGGCGGTTCAGCGCGGCGCTGCTCCGCGAGATGGCGGAGCGCTACGGCGGCGACCCGGACGAGATCGCGGGCACGGCCCCGGGCGCCGAGTGGGTCCTCCTGCGCGACGACGACGGCACGCCTCTGGGCTGCGGCGCCCTGCAGCCGTTGCGGAAGTCGATCCCGGGTGCGGCGGCGGACCACGGCGAGGTCAAGCGCGTGTACGTCGACCCCGCGGCCCGCGGTCGCGGGCTGTCCCGGCCGCTGATGGACGCGCTCCTCGTGCTCGCCGCCGAGCTCGGCTACACCTGGCTCCAGCTCGAGACCGGCACCGAGCAGCCCGAGGCCGTGGGCCTCTACGAGCGCAGCGGCTGGCGCCGCGTCGCGAACTACGGGCAGTACGTCGACGACCCGCGCTCGGTCTGCTTCGGCCTGCCGGTCCCGGCGGACCGGCCGGCCGTCGACGGCTAACGCCGGCCCGCACCGTGGCACAGCGGCACCGACGGCTGCGGTCGAGCTGCCCGACGTCCGGTCCGACCGGGACTCCTCTGACTACAACGCGATGCCGGTGAGGACGAGGACCCGCTCGTAGGTGAAGTCCTCCATCGCGGCGCGGACGCCCTCGCGGCCGACGCCGGACGCCTTGACGCCGCCGTAGGGCATCTGGTCGGCGCGGAACGTCGGCACGTCGCCGACGACCACGCCGCCGACCTCGAGCTCGGCGTGCGCCCGGAAGGCCACGCCGATGTCGTGGGTGAAGACGCCGGTCTGGAGCCCGAAGCGGCTCGCGTTGACCGTCGCGAACGCGTCGTCGACGCCGTCCGCGCGCTCGAGGACGAGGACGGGCCCGAAGACCTCCTCGCACACCACCTTCGCGTCGGCCGGGGCGTCGACGAGGACGGTGGGTGCGTACGTCGCGCCGTCGCGGGTGCCGCCGACGAGCACGGTCGCGCCGGCCGCGACGGCCTCCTCCACCCACGACTCGACGCGGATCGCGGCCGCCTCGTTGACGAGCGGGCCGACGACGGTGGCCTCGTCCCACGGCGACCCGGTGGCCAGCCCCGACACGCGGGTGACGACGGCGGGCACGAGCCGGTCCCACACCGTGGTGTCGACGAGCACGCGCTGCACAGAGATGCAGGACTGGCCGCCCTGGTACGTCGCGAACGTCGCGATCCGCGACGCGGCCCACTCGATGTCGGCGTCGCTCGACCAGTCCGGGCACACGACCGCCGCGGCGTTGCCGCCGAGCTCGAGCGTCACGTGCTTGTGCGGCACCGCGCGCTGGATGGCGAAGCCGACGGGCTCGGAGCCGGTGAAGGAGACGATGGGCAGGCGCGGGTCGTCGACGAGCGCCGGGGCGACGTCGTTGCCGACCGGCAGGACCGACCACGAGCCCGCGGGCAGGTCGGTCTCGGCGAGCAGCTCGCCGAGCAGGAGCGCCGAGAGGGGCGTGGCGGGGGCGGGCTTCACCACGATCGGCGCGCCGACGGCGATCGCCGGAGCCACCTTGTGGGCCACCAGGTTCAGCGGGAAGTTGAACGGCGAGATCCCGAGCACGGGGCCGAGCGGGAAGCGACGGACGATCGCGGCCCGGCCGGCACCCGCGGCGTCGGTGTCCAGGCGCTGGAGGTCGCCGCTGAACCGGCGGGCCTCCTCCGCCGCGAAGCGGAAGACCGACGCGGCGCGGGCCGCCTCGCTGCGCGCCCACATGATCGGCTTGCCGTTCTCCGCGGTGATGAGCTCGGCGATCTCGTCCGCGCGCTCGACGAGCCGCGTCGCGACGTGCAGCAGCGCGTCGGCGCGCTGCGCGGCCGACGTCGCCGCGAAGGCCTGGCGGACGTCCCACGCCGCGGCGACCGCGCGCTCGACCTGCGCGGCGTCCGGGACGTGGTGCGCGCCGGCGAGGGAGCCGTCGTAGGGGCTGGTCACCTCGACGGTGACGTCGGAGGTCTCGGCGCGGCCGGCGATCCAGAACGGGCGGATGTCAGTCATGGCATCGACGGTACGGAACGCCCGGCCGACGGCGTACGCCCATCCGTCGCACGCAACCCCGTGCACCCGCCACCCCGTACAACCGCGTTGTCTCGTACGACCCCCCTCTGCCGTGGCCGGTCGGCCGGGGCCGGTCGGTCGCGGGAGCGTCAGTCGGGGCGGCGGGTGAGGGCGAGGTAGAGCTCGGCGCGGACGCCGGGGTCGTCGAGCGAGCGGCCGAGCAGCGCCTCGGCCCGGCGCAGCCGGTGGCGCACCGTGTGCCGGTGCACGCCGAGGTCGGCGGCCGCGGCGTCGACCTGCCCGTGCCGGGACAGCCAGGCCAGCAGCGTCGCGGCGAGGTCGGCGCGCTCCGCCGGCTCGTCGAGCGGGGCGAGCAGCGCCGCCGCCCACGCGTCCGCCGCCGCCGGGTCGAGCAGCGCCTCGAGCCCTCCCCCGAGGTCGTCGTAGCTGCGTACGCCGATACCGCCCGCGGCGAGCGCGCGGCGCGCCCGCGCCCACGAGCGCGCGAGGCTCCCGCGCGTCGTCCACGTCGGCGTCGTCGCCGATCCCCACGCCCGCGAGCACGTCGGTGTCGGCCGCCGCGGCGGCGGCACCGTCGCCGGCGAGCGCGGCCGGGACGACCGCGACCACGGCCGCCGGGTCGTCGGTGACGAGCCCGGCCGCCACGGCAGACCCGGGCAGAGCCTCGGCGAGCCGGTCCTCGGCCGCCGCCGTACCTGCCGCGTCCGGGCCGGCGGGCCGCGCGACGAGCACGCGGACCGGGCGGCCGCGCAGGCCGGCCCAGCCGAGCTGCTCGAGCGGGAGGTCCGCGGCGCGTCCGTCGAGCAGGAGGCGCAACGCCGCGGCGCGCACGCCGCGCTCCGCCGACGTCCGGCCCTCGGCCCGGGCCAGCGACAGCGACAGCAGCGACACAGCCAGGTTCACCACCGCCTGGTCGTTGGCGCGCAGCGGTCCCGGCGCGCCCACCGCCAGGAAGCCCCGGGCCCGGCCGCGTACGCCGAGCGGCTGGATCACGACGTAGTCGTCCGCGCCGCGACACGACCGCGGACGCGAGCAGACCCCGGGGCCGCAGCCGAGCGATCTCACCGGCGAGGTCCGCCGCGCGGGACCCGGCGTCGGCCGGGCTCGCCTGGACGACGCTGCCGGTCGGGTCGAGGACGAGCGCGAAGCCCCCCACGTGCTTCGCGAGCCGCGAGACGACCGCCTGCACCCCGCCGTCCTCGGCGAGCAGCGCGGCGCGGATGAGGTCGCGCTGCGCGGCGAACCCGCGGGCGGCCTCGTCGTACTCCTCCGCCGCGAGCAGGCGCGAGACCGCCTTCGTGACGGCGATGAACGGCGTGCCCTCGGGCACCTCGAGCAGCACGAGCCCGGCCTGCTCCGCGGCGGTCACCAGCGCGTCCGGGACCGACGCGTGCGACAGGCCGACGCCGAGACCCGAGCCCCACGACGCCCGCGGCGACCAGGCGGCGCACGTACTCCGCGCACGGCGCCGGCTGCTCCGGGATGCGCATGCCGGTCGTGAGCAGCAGCTCGCCGCCCTCGAGGAACGGCGCGGGGTCCTCGAGCTCGCTCACCGCGACCCAGCGGACCGGCCGGTCCAGCCCCGACGCGGCCGCCCGCACGGTGAGGCCGAGGTCGGCGATGGCGGTGATGTCGCGCAGGCGAGGTGGCACGTCCGGCCCCTTCCGGCCGCGAACGCGCGGCGGTTGTCCGATCCGGACAAGGATATCCGGGCCCTTGGCCGCGAAGTCCAGATGGCTCCGGCCGATCGGCCCGCTACGGTCGTCCCATGACGACCACCAGCTCCCCCCTCGCCGCGGACCTCCCCCAGGAGCGCCGCCTGGTCACCGCCGTGCCGGGCCCGAAGTCGGACGCCCTGCAGTCCCGCCGCACCGCCGCCGTGAGCGCGGGCGTCGGCGCCACCCTGCCGGTGTACGTCGTGGCCGCCGGCGGCGGCGTGATCCTCGACGTCGACGGCAACTCGCTCATCGACCTGGGCTCGGGCATCGCCGTGACCACGGTCGGCAGCTCGGCGCCCAAGGTCGTCGACGCGGTGCAGGACCAGGTGGCGCGCTTCACCCACACCTGCTTCATGGTCACGCAGCTACGACGGCTACGTCGAGGTCTGCGAGGCGCTCAACCGCCTCACGCCGGGCACCCACGAGAAGCGCTCGGCGCTGTTCAACTCCGGCGCCGAGGCGGTGGAGAACGCGGTGAAGATCGCCCGTGCCTACACCAAGCGCGACGCCGTCGTCGTGTTCGAGCACGGCTACCACGGCCGCACGAACCTCACCATGGCGATGACCGCGAAGAACATGCCGTACAAGCAGTCCTTCGGCCCGTTCGCGAGCGAGGTCTACCGCGTGCCGCTGTCGTACCCGTTCCACGACGGCCGGGACGGCGCCAAGGCCGCCGCCGACGCGATCAGCCGCATCGACAAGGAGATCGGCGGCACGAACGTCGCCGCGATCGTCATCGAGCCCATCGCGGGCGAGGGCGGCTTCATCGTCCCCGCCGACGGCTTCCTGCCCGCGCTCGTCGAGTACGCGCGGGCCAACGGCATCGTGTTCGTCGCCGACGAGATCCAGACCGGCTTCTGCCGCACCGGCGACTGGTTCGCCTGCGACCACGAGGGCATCGTCCCGGACCTCATCACGACGGCGAAGGGGATCGCCGGTGGCCTGCCGCTCGCCGGCGTCACCGGTCGCGCCGAGATCATGGACGCCGTCCATGCCGGCGGCCTCGGCGGGACCTACGGCGGGAACCCGGTGGCCTGCGCCGCCGCGCTCGGCTCCATCGCGACGATGGAGGAGCAGGACCTGCCCGCTGCCGCGCGGCGCATCGAGTCGGTGATGAAGCCGCGGCTGCAGGCCATCGCGGACAAGACCGGCGTCATCGGCGAGGTCCGCGGTCGCGGCGCGATGATCGCGGTCGAGATCGTCAAGCCCGGCACCGACGTGCCGGACCCCGAGCTCACCGGCCAGGTCGCGAAGGCCTGCCACGCCCAGGGCGTCGTCGTCCTCACCGCCGGGACCTACAACAACGTGCTGCGCTTCCTGCCGCCGCTGTCCATGCCCGACCACCTGCTCGACGAGGCGCTCACCGTCCTCGAGGAGCAGTTCCTGGCGGCCACCGGTCACTGACCCGGAGTGCACGTCGGCCCCGGACCCGTCGAGAACGGGCCGGGGCCGACTGCGCTCCGGCTACGACACGATCGCGGTCATGCTGCTCCAGCCCGATCCGATCTGCCGTGACGGCGAGATCCAGCCACCGGCACCGTTGCCGCGGTAGAGCAGCAGCTGCCCCTGGGCGTTGCGGGCGATCACGTCGACGAAGATGTCACCGGAGAAGTCGCGGGGACCCACGAGGGCGGTCATCGCATTCCAGCCGGAGCCGACCTTCGTCTTGGGCAGCCAGCTGCCGGTCCCGTTGCCCGGGTACAGCCACAGGTTGCCCTGAGCGTCGCGCGCGAGCAGGTCGGGGTGCAGGTCGCCGGTGAAGTCACCCACGCCGACGAGCGCGGTCATGGCGCCCCAGCCGGACCCGACCTTGAGCCTGGGCAGGCAGCTGCCGGTGCCGTTGCCCGGGTACAACCACAGGTTGCCCTGGGTGTCCCGCGCCAGGATGTCCGCGAAGCGGTCCCGGTTGAACGTACCGATGCCCACGATCGCGTTCATCGCGTTCCAGCCGGACCCGATCTTGACCTTCGCCAGCCACCCGCCGGTGCCGTTGCCCGGGTACAGCCACAGGTTGCCCTGCGCGTCCCGCGCGAGGAGGTCCGCGTGCCGGTCGCCGTTGAAGTCGCCGGGAGCCACGAGCGCCGTCATGCCGCTCCAGCCGACGCCGACCTTGACCTTCGCCAGCCAGCCACCCGTGCCGTTGCCCGGGTACAACCACAGGCCGCCCTGCGCGTCCCGCGCGAGGACGTCATGGTGACCGTCGCTGTTGAAGTCGTTCTTCAGGGCCGGCGTCTGGATCGTCACCGTCCCGACCTTCGCCGTCGCGACCGTCCCCGAGGTCGTCGCGCCGGCCTGGGCCGCGGGAGCACCGACGACGAGCAGACTCACCGCTGCGAGCAGGGTGACTGCCCTTCCGCGTCCCGTGCGCCATGGATCATGCATGATCGAGCCCCCTTGCCTTCGTCGGCACCTGGGCGATGCCGAAGGTCCGCCGACGCGCACGGGCGACGCGGGACGCATCGCTGCAACGCCGTGACGCGCGCACCGATGGTCGCGGTCGAGGTGTCGTCATCGGGGCGAGGGCACTGCCCATACCCACCCGCTGGCTCCGAGTGAACGCGTCGCGACCGGCGACGTGCGTCTCGACGCACATCGTGCGGCACCGACCGGTGCTTCCGCAGGGGAACGGCGCCAGCTCGCGACGAGCAAACGGGTGGGCACCGGGTCCGGGCGGTCCGGCCCGCGGCTGGTACTCCCGCTCCACCAGCGAGCGGGAGTACTGACCGGTCACACCAGTGCGGTCAGCCCGAGATCACCGCGTGCGTCTCCGGGTCGCGCTCCTGCATCCCCCACGCCTGGCCGTAGCCGTCGCGGAGCAGGTCGAGGAACGGCACGGCGTCGAACGCCTCCGGACCGAGCACCCCGGCGCCGGTCCACACGCCGGTGGCCAGCAGCTCGAGGGCGACGACGGGGTTCATCGCGGTCTGCCACACCACGGCCTGGGCGCCGTACTCCGCCATCGTCCAGGCGTTGTCGGCGACGTGGTACAGGTAGACCTCGCGCCGCTGCCCGTCGGTGCCGGTGCCGGTGACGAGCACGCCCGCGCAGGTCGAGCCGGTCATCTTGTCGCCGAGGGTGAGCGGGTCCGGCAGGGCGGCCGCGACGACGTCGCGCGGCGACACCTGGACGCCGCGGACGGTCACCGGCTCGGTGCGGTCGAGGCCGAGCTTGTGCAGGGTCTTGAGGACGTCGATGAACTCGTCGCCGAGGCCGAACTTGAACGTCACACGCCTCGCGTCGAGCCAGCGCGGCATGAGGAGGACCTCCTCGTGCTCGACGTTGACGCACTCGACCGGGCCGATGCCGCCGGGGAAGTCGAAGACCTCGGGCTCGGAGAACGGGGCCGTCGTGTACCAGTCGCGGTCCTTCTCCCAGATGACGGGGGGGTTCAGGCACTCCTCGATGGTGGTCCAGATGGAGAACGACGGCGCGAAGTCATAGCCCTCGATGACCAGGTTGCCCGCGTCGCGCACGCCGAGCTCGTCGATCGTGGCGAACAGGTGGTCGCTGGCGTAGCGGGCGAACACGTCGGCCAGGCCCGGCTCCACGCCCATGCCGACGAGTGCCAGCCGGCCGTTGGTCTCCCACTCGCCCGACTTCGCGAACTGGTCGTCGCCGAGCTTGACCCCCGGCAGCTCGTGCGGCCGCTCGGGGTGCGGCGACGAGAGGGACATCGCGGTGTCCAGGTAGTCGGCGCCGGCGGCGAACGCGCCGTCGAAGATGGGGAGCACGAAGCGCGGGTCGACCGCGTTGAGGACGTGCGTCGCGCCATTCTCGCGCGCGAGCGCGGCGACGGCGTCGGCACTCCCGGCGTCGACCTGCGCCGCGACGAAGCGCGGGTCGCCGACGCGCGCGACGAGTGCCTCGGCACGGGCGAGGTCGTAGTCGGCGACGACCCAGGACTCGAAGAAGTCGCGCCGGGTGGCGATGAGTGCGGCGGAGGATCCGACGCCACCGGCGCCGACGCAGAGGACCCGCATGGCTGGATTCCTGTTCTGGCACGGCGTCCGGCCGGTCGCCGGGCGCCTCTTCCTGGCACGCTAGGGCATAAGGTGCTTATATGAGGCCTCGACCGGTGGACGGCCCGTCACGCGCCTACGGCGAGGGCGGGATCGCGATCCCTCCTGCGGCACCGCGTCCGCCGCGGCGCGGTGCCCGCGCCGACCGGGCCTTCACCGCGAACGTGCTGGGCACGCTCGCCCTCGCGATCGGCGATCGCGTGGCCGCCGGCTCCGCGCGCGTCGCCCGGCACGGCGCCAACGCCCCGGCGGCCCTGGTCACCCTGCTCTGGTACCCGGACCGGCCGATCACGTTCCTCGCCGACCGGCTGCGGATCACTCACCCCGGCGCCGTCCAGCTCGTCGACCGGCTGGAGCGTGACCGCCTCGTCGAGCGCATCCCCGCGGTCGACGGCCGGACCAAGCTGCTGGCGCTCACCCCGGAGGGCGAGCGGGTCGCCCTCGCGGTGCTCGACGCCCGACGCGACGTCGTCGGGCGTGCACTCACCGCGCTCGACGACGGTCAGGTCCGGGCGCTGGCCGACGCCGCCGGCGCGATGCTCGAGGCGATCACCGACGACCTGCTCACGAGCGAGCACATGTGCCGCATGTGCGACGAGCTCGCCTGCCCGGACGCGCGCTGTCCCGTCGAGCGCGCCGAGCCCGCGCCGCCGCACCGTCGCGGCACGGGGTACGGCGTAGTGGAACGGGACTGAACGCCTCGGACCCGCGGTGTACCGGCGACCGCCGTACGACGGACTGCCCGGCTCAGCCGCTGCTGGCGTCGCCGATCTCGTAGCCGGACCCGCCGGACACGACGCACAGCTCGTTGCCCTCGGGATCGGCGATGACCTGCCACCAGATCCCGTAGCGCTCGACCCGCTCGCCGACGAGGGTGGCGCCGAGCCGCTGGAGCCGCATCAGGTGGGCGTCCGCGTTGTCGGGGTGGACGTCGACGTGCATGCGGTTCTTGTCCCGCTTGACGTCGCCCGACGCCGACAGCATGAAGACGGGTCCCTCGTTGCCGTCCTTCGGCACGAGGATCCGATACTCGTCGAGGGTCTCGTTGAAGCGATACCCCAGGGCCGTCTCCCAGAAGCCCACGAGGGCGTCCGGGTCTCGGCAGTCCAGCACTACGTTGAGCCTCATGGGCTGGACGTTACGCCGCCCGGGCCCGCGATGGGCCAGGTCGAGCGAAGGTCCGCCGCCCTGGCGGGCGACGGACCTTCGTACGCGATCTGCCTCTGCGGTCAGAGGTTCTGGGGGAATCCCAGGTTGAGCCCGCCGTGGCTCGGGTCGAGCCAGCGGCTCGTCACGACCTTGCCGCGGGTGAAGAAGTGCACGCCCTCGGTGCCGTGCGCGTGGCTGTCGCCGAACAGCGAGGACTTCCAGCCGCCGAAGGAGTAGTACGCCATCGGCACGGGGATCGGCACGTTGACGCCGACCATGCCGACCTGCACCTCGTTCTGGTAGCGCCGCGCGGCGCCGCCGTCGTTGGTGAAGATCGCGGTGCCGTTGCCGTACGGGTGGTCGTTGACCAGGCGCAGCGCCTCGGCGTAGCTGTCGACCCGCACCACCGAGAGCACCGGACCGAAGATCTCGTCGGTGTAGACGCTCATGTCGGTCGTGACGTTGTCGAACAGCGTCGGCCCGAGCCAGTAGCCGCCCGGCTCGCCGTCGACCTCCGGGTCGCGCCCGTCGACGACGATCGTCGCGCCCGCGGCCTCGCCGGCGTCGACGTAGGACTTCACCTTGTCGCGGTGGACCGCCGTGACGAGCGGGCCCATGTCGCAGCCCCGGCGGCCGTCGCCGGTGCGCAGCGTGGCCATCCGCTCGCGGATCTTCGCGACCAGCGGGTCGGCGACGTCGCCGACGGTGACGAGGGCGGAGATCGCCATGCAGCGCTCGCCCGCCGAGCCGAAGCCGGCGTTGACGGCGGCGTCGGCCGCGAGGTCGAGGTCGGCGTCGGGCAGGACCACCATGTGGTTCTTCGCGCCGCCGAGGGCCTGGACGCGCTTGCCGTGCGCGGTGCCCGTCTCGTAGACGTACTTCGCGATCGCGGTCGAGCCGACGAAGGAGATGCTCTTGACGTCGGGGTGCGTGAGCAGCGAGTCGACCGCGACCTTGTCGCCGTGCACCACGTTGAACACGCCGTTGGGCAGGCCGGCCTCGGCCCAGAGCCCGGCGACGAAGTTCGCCGCGGACGGGTCCTTCTCGCTCGGCTTGAGGATGACGGTGTTGCCCGCGGCGATCGCGATCGGGAAGAACCACATCGGGACCATCGCCGGGAAGTTGAACGGCGAGATGATGCCGACGACGCCCAGCGGCTGCCGGATCGAGTAGACGTCGACGCCGGTCGAGACGCTCTCGGAGAAGCCGCCCTTGAGCAGGTGCGGCATGCCGCAGGCGAACTCGACGACCTCGAGGCCGCGGGTGACCTCGCCGAGGGCGTCGGAGAGGACCTTGCCGTGCTCGGCCGTGATGATCGCGGCGAGCTCCTCCTTGCGCTCGTTGAGCAGCTGGCGGAAGGCGAAGAGGACGTTGGTGCGCTTGGTCAGCGACGTCGTGCTCCACACCGCGAAGGCGGCCTTGGCGGCGGCGACGGCGTCGTCCATGACCTCCGCGGTCGCGAAGTCGACGCGACCGGTCAGGGCTCCGGTGGCGGGGTCGTGGACCTCGCCGGTGCGCTCGGCGACGGCGCCGAAGGGCTTGCCGTCGATCCAGTGGGTGATGCGGGTGGGCTCGGTCATGGTGCGAGTGTGGCCCCCCGGCCCGACCCACGCCACCTGCAGACTGACGGCCTGGCTTCGATCTCCTTGACGACCTGTCAGCCCGCCGCGGGCGCGGTCGCGGCGCCGAGCGGGGCCGGCCGGGTCACCCTCATGCGGACGCGGCGGTCAGGAGTCGAAGCCGAGGCCGAGGCGGTCGAGGGTGCGCAGCCAGAGGTTGCGCCGGCCCGCGGAGCGGTCGGCGCGGTCCAGCGACCAGGTCGTCAGCCCGATCGCGGCCGAGCGGGCCGGCTCGGGCGGGAAGGGCAGCGGCAGCGTGCTCGCCATCCGGGTGCGGGTGCGCTCGGTGGACCGGCCGTCGAGCAGGTCGAGCATGACGGCGGCACCGAAGCGGGTCGCCCCGACACCGAGCCCGGTGAAGCCGGTGGCGTACGCGACCCGTCCGTCACGGGCCGTGCCGAAGAACGCGGAGAAGCGCGAGCAGGTGTCGATGGCACCGCCCCACTGGTGCGAGAACCGGACGCCCTCGAGCACCGGGAACGTCTCGGTGAGGTGCTCGGCGAGCAGGGCGAAGGACTCGGGTCGCTGGTCGTACCGCGCGCCCATCCCGTTGCCGCGGTGGTAGACGGCGTCGTAGCCCCCGAACAGGATGCGCCCGTCGTCGGTACGCCGGTAGTAGTGGAACTGGTTGCCGGCGTCGCCGACACCCTGCCGGCCGCGCCAGCCGATCGCGTCCCACTGCTCGTCGGCGAGCGGCTCGGTCACGAGCGCGTAGTCGTAGACGGGTACGACGTAGTGCCGGAGCCGACGCAGCAGCGGCGGGAAAGCGTTGGTGGCCAAGGCGACGCGGGCGGCCCGCACGGTCCCCGGGCCGGCCGCGGACTCGGTGCGGACCTCGACGGTCGCGCCCGCGGAGTCGCCCAGGTCCACCGCGCGGGTGCCCTCGTGGATCCGGACACCGAGCCCGAGGCAGGCGTCGCGCAGGCCCCACGCGAGGCGCGCCGGGTTCACCATCGCCACGCCGTCGCGGTCGAGGAGCGCGCCGAGGTAGAGCGGCGAGTCGACGAGCTCGCGCACCTGGTCGCGGTCGAGCACCTCGAGCTTGAGGCCGTGCTCCGCCGCGAGCGACGGCACCTCGGCCTGGTCCGCGAGCTGGTGCGGTTCGGTGACGACGTCGAGCTCGCCGGTGCGCTCGAAGGAGCAGTCGATGCCGTAGCGCTGGATCGTCGCGGCGATGCCCTCGAGGTTCTCCTGGCCGAGCCGGACGAGCGTGCCGAGCTCCTCGGGCCAGCGGGCGAGCCCGTTGCCGAAGCCGTGGGTGATCGACGCGGCGCAGAACCCGCCGTTGCGGCCCGACGCCGCCCAGCCGATGCGGGAGCCCTCGAGCAGCACGACGTCGCGGGTCGGGTCGGCCTCCTTGGCCAGCAGCGCGGTCCACAGGCCCGCGAAGCCGCCGCCGACGACGAGCAGGTCCGCGCTCGTCGCGCCGGCGAGCGGGTCGAGGGCGTCCGGGCGGCGCGGGTCGTCGAGCCAGAACGGGATCGGCGACGCGTCGGCGACCGCGGCGTACGACGAGGGGCGGGGGGTGCGTGCGAACGGCACGACTCTCACGGCTCCGGTGCTGGCCGCCCCGGGTCCTCCGGACGATACGGCCGCCACGGGCGGGCGGAGGGATCCGCCGCGTCCTCCCGTGACGTCCCGAGACTACCCCAGATCCTGAACGGCCGTACAGCATCGTGCTCGCCGAAGGCCCCGGGCGGAACGCACCGACGCCCGCGCCGTCCGGGTGGACGAGGCGGGCGTCGGGTGGGTCGGGCGGTGCCGGTCAGGCCGGCTTGCGACGACGCTGGACGACCTGGGCGACCAGGACGATGGCCAGCGACACGAGGAACATGAGCGACCCGACGACGTTGATCTGCGGCGGGGTGCCGCGCTGCGCGGCTCCCCAGACGTACATCGGGAACGTGATCGTGGACCCCGAGTTGAAGTTCGTGACGATGAAGTCGTCGAACGACAGGGAGAACGCCAGCAGCGACGCCCCCACGATGCCCGGCAGCACGAGCGGGAAGGTGACCCGCCAGAACGTGGTCTTCTCGTCCGCGTAGAGGTCCATCGCCGCCTGCTCGAGGCGCGGGTCGAGGCCGGCGATGCGGGCCTTGACCGTGACGACCACGAAGCTCAGGCAGAACATGATGTGCGCGATCAGGATGGTCGGCAGCCCGCGGGCGAAGTTCATCGCGACGAACAGCGTGAGCAGCGAGGAACCCATGACGACCTCGGGGGTCGCCATCGGCATGAAGATCAGCAGGTTCGTCGCGCCGCGGCCGCGGAAGCGGTGCCGGGCGATCGCGAAGGCGACGAGCGTGCCGAGGATGACGCTGCCGAGGGTGGCGAGCAGGCCGATGGTCAGGCTGAGCTTGAGCGCCTCGCACATCCCGCCCGGCTCGCACAGGTTCGTCCACGCGTCGGTGGAGAACTGCACCCACTGGTAGTTGAACCGGCCGGTGGGCTTGTTGAACGAGAACAGGATGACGACGAAGATCGGCAGGAACATGTAGAGCAGCACCAGCGACCCGATGATCGGGATGATGCGCTCGCGTACCCAGCGGATCGGGCCGGACGGTCGCTTCGTGGTGCGCACGACGCGCGGGCCCGAGGCGGTGGCGGTGTCGGTGGCCATCAGACCAGCTCCTCCGTCCCGGCTCGGCGTACGTAGAGGAAGACGAGCACGAGGATCGCCAGCATGAGGACGAACGACAGCGCGGACGCCGTCGGGTAGTCCGTCACGACGAAGAACTGGTCCTGGATGACGTTTCCGATCATGGAGACCTTCGTCGTCCCGAGCAGCTCGGCGTTGATGTAGTCGCCGGCGGCCGGGATGAAGGTGAGCAGCGTGCCGGCCACGACACCGGGCAGCGACAGCGGCCAGGTGACCTTGCGCAGCGCGGTCCACGGTGACGAGTACAGGTCCTGCGCGGCCTCGACGAGCCTGGGGTCCATCCGGTCGAGCGAGGCGTACAGCGGAAGCACCATGAACGGCAGGAAGTTGTACGTGAGACCGAGCACGACCGCGAGCGGGGTGTTGAGCACGCGGCCGGTCTCGGTGAGGTGGAGCGCCGTGAGGACGTCGGTGATGTGCGCCCAGTTCATGAACGTCACGACGACGCCGTCGTCGGAGAGGATCGTCTTCCACGCCAGCGTACGGATCAGGAAGCTGGTGAAGAACGGCGCGATGACGAGGACGAGCAGCGTCGCCTTCCACTTGCCGGACCGGAACGCGATGAAGTACGCCAGCGGGTAGGCCAGCAGCGAGGGTGAACAGCGTGGCGAGACCGGCGAAGACGAACGACCGGACGAACTGCGGCCAGTAGGTGACCACCGCGCTGTACGTCGACCAGTTGCCCGGGAACACGAACGAGTAGCCCTGGTCGAGCGACCCGGTGTAGAGCGACGTGGCCAGCAGCACGACGGTCGGGACGACGAAGAAGACCGCCAGCCACAGCAGACCGGGCGTGAGCAGGAGGTAGGGCGTCCACTTCGACGTGCCGACGCCCTTGGACTCCGTGGCACCGCCGTTGTGCGGTCCACGGATGTCCTCCTGCTCGACCGCCGTCGCGGCGACCGCCCCGCCGCTCACGAACTGGCTCCCACGGGATCCGGGGCGACCGCGTCCTCGTCGATCTCCACACCGGCGTCGACGTCCTGCGCCGCGTCGAGGGCGAAGCTGTGGTCGGGCGCCCAGGTGAGGACGGCCAGGGCGCCGGGCACCAGCCGCTCGTCGCGGTGGGTGTTCTGCGCGAAGACGGTGAGCTCCTGGCCCCAGGCGGTGTCGACGAGGTACTGCGTCGAGACGCCGATGAACGACGAGTCGCTCACCACCACCTCGAGGCGGTTCTCGTTGTCCCGGATCTCGGCGCCGTCGCGGAACTGGATCCGGAGCTTCTCCGGGCGGACGCCGACGTGGACGCTGCTGCCCTCGGTGTGCACCCGCCCGAGCGGGCAGACGCACGTTGATGCCCTGCACGGAGACAGTGGCGTAGCCGTCGGCACCCCGCTCGGTGATCGACCCGTCGAAGAAGTTCGACTGGCCGAGGAAGTTCGCGACGAACGTGGTGCGCGGGTTCTCGTACAGGTCGGCAGGGGCGCCGAGCTGCTCGACCTTGCCGGCGTTCATGACCGCGATGGTGTCGGCCATGGTCATGGCCTCCTCCTGGTCGTGCGTCACGTGGATGAACGTGAGGCCGACCTCGGTCTGGATCCGCTTGAGCTCGAGCTGCATCTGACGACGCAGCTTGAGGTCGAGGGCACCGAGCGGCTCGTCGAGCAGCAGCACCTGCGGCTGGTTGATGAGCGCCCGGGCCAGGGCGACCCGCTGCTGCTGGCCGCCGGAGAGCTGTTGCGGCTTGCGCTGGGCAAGGCCGGTGAGCTCGGTCAGCGCGAGCATGTCCTCGACGACCTTCTTGACGTCCTTGATCCCGCGGCGGCGGAGGCCGAAGGCGACGTTCTCGTAGATGTCGAGGTGCGGGAACAGCGCGTAGCTCTGGAACACCGTGTTGACCGGACGCTTGTAGGGCTTCGCCCACGTGACGTCCTGGTCGCCGATCAGGATCGAGCCCGCGGTGGGCTCCTCCAGACCGGCGACCATGCGCAGCGTGGTGGTCTTGCCGCAGCCCGACGGCCCGAGGAGGGCGAAGAACGACCCGGACGGGATCGTGAGCGTCAGGTCGTCGACCGCCACGAAGTCGCCGAAACGCTTCGTGACGTCGACGATCCGCAGGTCGGCGCCGGCGGAGGTACTGGTCATCGGGTCAGGAGCCCTTCACCTTGTTGAACGCGGCGGCGTAGGTCTTCTCGGTCGCCTCGTCGAGACCCATGAACAGGTGGGTCTTCGCGAGGAAGGCCTCGTCGGGGAAGATCAGGGGGTTGTCGACGAGGGTCTTGTCGATCTTCGTCATCTCCTCCTTGGCCCCCTTGACCGGGCAGATGTACTGCACGTACGCCGTGAGCTGCGCAGCGATCGCCGGGTCGTAGTAGAAGTTCATCAGCTCGGTGGCGTTCTTCGTGTGCTGCGCCATGTTCGGGATGAGCATGTTGTCGGCCCAGATCATCATGCCCGCCTCGGGCTGGACGAACTTGATGTTCGGGTTGTCCGCCTGGAGCTGGACGACGTCGCCGGACCACGCCATGCAGGCCCACGCCGTGCCGTCGGTGAGCAGGCTCGAGTAGTCGTTGCCGGTGAACTGGCGGATCTGGCCCGAGTCGTTGGCCTTCTGCAGGTAGTCGATCGCGTTGTTGAACTGGTCAGCGGTGAAGTTCGACGGGTCCGCCCCCTGCTGCAGCATGATCAGGCCCATCGTGTCGCGCCACTCGGTGAGGACGGTCACCTTGCCCTTGAGGTCGGGGCGGGTGAGCAGCTCCTCGATGTTCTTCACCTCGCCGGTCTTCGCCGCGTTGTAGGCGATGCCGGTGACGCCGGACTGCCACGGGGCGGAGTAGTCGCGGTTCGGGTCCCACGTGGGCGACTTCAGCGAGTCGATGAGGTTCGCCTGGACGTTCGGCGTGAGGGTCTTGTCGACCTTCTCGACGTAGCCCTGGCGCACGAGGCGGGCGGCCATCCAGTCGGTGAGCGCCATGAGGTCGCGGCCGGTGTCCTGGCCGGCGCGCAGCGCCGGCGCGATCTTGGCGTAGAACGAGTCGTTGTCGTTGATGTCCTCGGTGTAGGCGACCGTGACGCCGGTCTTGGCCTTGAACTGGTCGAGCGTCGGGTGGACGTTCTGGTTCTTGGCGTCGACGTCGATGTAGAGCTGCCAGTTGCTGAAGTTCAGCGTCTTGTCGGTGTCGGACTTGTCCGGCGCGGACGGCTTGGCGCTCGCGGACGCGTTGCTGGTGCCCGCCGTGCCGCACGCGGCGAGCAGCGGCGAACCGGCCATCGCAGCACCCCCGAGGGCGGCCGCCTGCAGCAGGCGGCGACGCGGGACACCCGCGCGCGCGGCGGCTCGGACGGCCTCGGTCATGGGGTCGAAGGGGCGCTCGGCCATGGTGGTGTCTCCTCGGTGATCAGTGCGTCGTGCGATGGGGGGAGGGTGGTGGAGCGTCCGGCGCCGCGGTCAGCGGTCGCCGAAGATGGTGCGGTGCCAGTCCTTGCGGACCTCGCCGGTGATGTCGATCGAGACGTGCTTGACCTGGGTGTACTCGTCGAAGGAGTACTGGCTCATGTCCTTCCCGAAGCCGGATGCCTTGTATCCCCCGTGCGGCATGTCGGAGACGATCGGGATGTGGTCGTTGACCCACACGCAGCCCGCCTGGATCTCGCGGGTGGCGCGCATCGAGCGGACCACGTCGCGGGTCCACGCCGACGCGGCCAGGCCGAACGGCGTGTCGTTGGCGAGGGCGATCCCCTCGTCGTCCGTGTCGAAGGGCAGCACGACCAGCACCGGGCCGAACAGCTCCTCCTGCACGATCTCGGAGTCCTGCGCCACGTCGACGACGAGGGTCGGCTCGTAGTAGGCGCCGGCGGCGAGGGCGCCACCCGGGGCGCGACCGCCCACGACGACCTTCGCGCCGTAGCCCCGGGCCCGCTCGACGTAGGCGGCGACGGAGTCGCGCTGGCGCCACGAGACGAGAGGGCCCTGGTCGGTCGACGGGTCGGTGGGGTCGCCGAGGCGCACGGTCCGCATGACGTCCGCGACACCCTGCACGAACGCGTCGTAGAGCGGGCGCTGGACGTAGGCGCGGGTGGCGGCGGTGCAGTCCTGACCCGTGTTGATGAGCGCACCGGCGACCGCGCCGTGCACCGCGGCGTCGAGGTCGGCGTCGTCGAACACGACGAACGGCGCCTTGCCGCCGAGCTCGAGGTGGACCCGCTTGACCGTCCTGGACGCGAGCTCCATGACGCGCTGCCCCACCGGCGTCGACCCGGTGAAGGAGCACATCCGGACGTCGGGGTGGGTGAGCATCGCCTCGCCGGCGACGCGGCCCGCTCCGGTGAGGACGTTGACGACGCCGTCGGGCAGGCCCGCGCGGGTGCAGTCCTCCGCGAGCATGAGCGAGGTCAGCGGGGTGAGCTCGGCCGGCTTGAGGACGATGGTGTTGCCCGCGGCGACGGCCGGCATGATCTTCCAGACGGCCATCTGCAGCGGGTAGTTCCACGGCGCGATGGAGGCCACCACGCCGACGGACTCGCGCCGCACGATCGAGGTGTGCAGCCCGTCGTACTCCGCCGACGCGCGACCCTCGAGGCTGCGGGCCGCGCCCGCGTAGAACGACACGTTGTCGATCGAGCCGGGGACGTCGAACTCGCGGGTGAGCTTGATCGGCTTGCCGGTCTGGGCCGTCTCGACGGCGGCGTACTCCTCCGCGCGGCCGGCCATGACGGCGGCCAGCGCGTTGAGGGCGGCGGCGCGCTCGCCCGGGGTGGCCCGCGACCACTCGGGGTGCGCCGCCTTCGCCGCGGCGACCGCGGCATCGACGTCCTGCGCCCCGGCGAGGTCGGTGCTCGCGACGACGGCCCCGGTCGCGGGATTGACGACGTCGTGGGTCTCCCCCGACGTGCCGCGGCGGAAGCCCCCGGCGACGTACTGGTGGCCGTGCTCCGGCACCGGATCTCCTCCTGAACGTGAACGACGGGCGAACGCATGCCTCGGACAGCTTCGCCCGAACCGCGGCGATCCTCGCACGCGCGAACCGCAGAGACAAGGGATTCCGTGGCCAAAGCCACATCCGGCGACGGATTGCCTCAGTTTTGTCACGCGCGAGTGACGTTTCCCGTACCGCTCAGCGGTCGGGACCGTCACCCTCGCCCGTCGCCGCAGCGCCGGCGGGCACCGGGGGCGGACAGGCTGACAAGAGTAGACGCCCATCCCTGACGCCCTGTCCCGGGGCGGGACTACCCTCGGGCGCCGTGGGCTCCCCCGACCGTCTCGCCGACATCTACCCGAGCGTCCGCGAGGTCCTCGACCTCCCGGCCGTGCGCGAGGGCGACCCCGTCGTGCGGGCGGGAGCGGGCTCGCTCGGCCGCGCGGTCCGCTGGACCCACGCGGCGGAGGTGGCCGACGTCGCCCGGCTGCTCAAGGGCGGCGAGCTGCTGCTCACCACGGGCGTGCTCCTGCCGGCGGACGACGCCGGTCTGGCCTCCTACGTCCGCGGCCTCGCCGCGGCCGGGGTCACCGGCGTGCTCGTCGAGGTCGGCCGCCGGTTCGACCGGCTGCCCGACGCGATGGTCGACGCCGCCGAGGCCACCGGCCTGGTGCTCGTCGAGCTGACCCACGAGGTGCGCTTCGCCGCCGTCACCGAGCAGGTGCACGCGCGCATCGTCGACGCGCAGCTCGCCGAGCTGCGCGCCTCCGACGAGGTGCACGCGGCGTTCACCGGGCTCACCGTCGAGGGCGCCCCGCCCACCGAGATCGTGCGGCAGGTGGCCCGGATGTCCGGGCGGCCGGTCGTCCTCGAGAACCTCGCGCACCAGGTGCTCGCGGTCGACGCCGCGGGCGAGGACCTCTCGACCGTGCTCGACGGGTGGGAGGACCGCAGCCGTGCGGTGCGCGTCGCGGACCGCACGGGCTACGACGCCGCCAGCGGCTGGCTGCTCACGACGGTGGGGGCCCGCGGGCAGGACTGGGGCCGTCTGGTGCTGGTCACCGACGCCGCGCCCTCGGTCCGCGACTCCATGCTGCTCGAGCGCGGTGCCGCCACGGTCGCGCTGTCCCGACTGGTCGAGCGCGACCGCGAGTCGCTGGAGCGGCAGAGCCACCGCACGCTGCTCACCGGCATCATCGCCGGGTCGGTGGCCCTCACCGAGACGACCGCTCGCGCCCAGGCGCTCGGCGTACCGCTCGAGGGTCGGGCGCTCGTGTCCGTGCTCGTCCGGCTCACCGTCGGGCCGGCCGGTCCCGCGCTCGCGGCGCAGGAACGGCTGCGCGACTTCGCCGAGACCGTGTCGGCCGCGGTGCGCGACATCCGCGGCGTGGCGCTCGTCGGCGGCGTGGACGACGCGACCGTCGGCGTCCTGCTCTCGCTGCCGCCCCGCGAGGACGTCGACCGGGTCCTCGAGCGGCTGTCGGTCGCGCTCACGAAGCGGGCCGCGACGGGGCACGCCGTGGTCGCGTCCGACGACTGGCTGATGGCCGTGGGCTCGATCGTGTCGTCCGTCCGCGACGTCCGACGCGCCTTCCTCGAGGCGGCCCAGGTCGCCGACGCCGCGCCCTCGGGCGAGGAGGGCACGGCCCGCGCGTACTACCGGCTGCCCGACGTCCGGCTGCGCGGGCTGCTGCACCTGCTGCGCGACGACGACCGGCTGCAGACCTTCGTCGAGCGGGAGCTCGGTCCGCTGCTCGCGCACGACGCCCAGCACTCCAGCGACCTGGTCGGCGTCCTGCGGACCTACCTCGGCGCGGGCCGCAACAAGTCCGCCGCGGCGGACGCCGCGCACATGTCGCGACCCAGCTTCTACGAGCGCCTGCACCGCATCGAGCGGGTGCTCTCGGTCGACCTCGACTCGGTCGAGTCGTGCCTGTCGCTGCACGTCGCGCTGCTCGGGCTCGACGCGATCCGGCGCTGAGCCCGACGCGGCGAGGGCCCGCCCCGTCTCGGCGGGTGCGGACCCGTCGGCCGTGCGGTCGATCGCGAGATCGTCGAGCGATCAGTCGAGCGAGGCCATGACGTGCTTGATGCGGGTGTAGTCCTCGAACCCGTACATCGACAGGTCCTTGCCGTAGCCCGAGTGCTTGAAGCCGCCGTGCGGCATCTCGGCGACCAGCGGGATGTGGGTGTTGATCCACACCGCGCCGAAGTCGAGCCGCTTGGCCATGCGCATCGCCCGGCCGAAGTCCTTGGTCCACACCGAGGACGCCAGCGCCGAAGGGGACGCCGTTGGCGAGGCGGAGCGCCTCGTCCTCGTCGTAGAACTTCTGCACGGTCATGACCGGGCCGAAGATCTCGTTCTGGATCATCTCGTCCTCCTGCCGGAGACCCGCGATGACGGTGGGCTCGATGTAGTAGCCGCGGTCGCCCTGCCGACGGCCGCCGGCGACGACGGTCGCGTGGTCGGGCGTGCGCTCGATGAAGCCGAGCACCCGCTCGTACTGGCCGGCGTTGTTGACCGGCGGCACCATGGCTCCGCCGCCGGGGCCGTCGGCGAACGTGGTGTCGGTGTTGCGCGCCTGCTCGGCGAGCGCCGCGACGAAGTCGTCGTAGAGACCGGGACCCACGAGCACGCGGGTGGCCGCCGTGCAGTCCTGACCGGCGTTGAAGTAGCCGGCCACGGCCAGCGCCTCGGCGGCCGCGGCGACGTCGGCGTCGTCGAAGATCACGACCGGCGCCTTCCCGCCGAGCTCGAGGTGCACCCGCTTGAGGCCGTGGGACGGCCGACTCGGCCACCTGCATGCCGGCCCGGACCGACCCGGTGATGGCCACCATCGCCGGCGTGGGGTGCTCGACCAGCGCGCGGCCGGTGTCGCGGTCACCGGTGACGACGTTGAACACGCCGGCCGGGAGGATGTCGGCCATCAGCTCGGCCATCCGCAGGGTCGACACCGGGGTGGTGTCGCTCGGCTTGAGCACGACGGTGTTGCCCGCGGCGATCGCCGGCGCGAACTTCCAGACGGCCATCATCATCGGGTAGTTCCACGGGGTCACCTGCCCGATCACACCGACCGGCTCGCGGCGGATGATCGAGGTGAAGCCCTGCATGTACTCACCGGCGGCGCGGCCCTCGAGCAGACGGGCGGCTCCGGCGAAGAAGCGGATCTGGTCGATCATCGGAGGGATCTCCTCCGACATGGTGAGGGCGATCGGCTTGCCGGTGTTCTGCGACTCGAGCGCGACGAGCTCCTCGGCGTGCTCCTCGAACGCGTCCGCGATGTCGAGCAGCGCCTTCTGGCGCGTCGAGGGGGTCGTGTCGCGCCACGACTCGAAGGCGGCGGCCGCCGCCCGGTAGGCGCGGTCGACGTCCTCGGCCGAGGACACCGGGGCGGTGCCGAAGACCTCGCCCGTGGACGGGTCGACGAGGTCGATGGTGCGGCCATCGGCCGAGTCGACCGACTCGCCGTTGACGAAGTTGCGCAGCTGGCGCTTGTCGCTCACGCGGACTCCTGGGTGGTGGTGGCTGGGACGCACGGAGCAGTTCCGGGGCGGACACCGGGTCCGTGACGCGACGCCCACCCTAGCGCGACGGGTTCGGTTCTCGATAGATGAACGGCCCGTCAGCGACCGAATCCGCAAGAATTTGCCATTCAGGCTGCGGATTCACTTGCCAAGCCCCCACTCGATCCCCGACGATGCAAGACGTGGTCACCCGCGAACGAACGGTCCACGTCGGTCTCGACGACGTGAGCAAGGCCATCATCGAGCAGCTGCAGCAGGACGGGCGCCGTCCGTACGCCGCCATCGGCAAGGCCGTCGGCCTGTCCGAGGCGGCCGTCCGCCAGCGCGTCCAGCGGCTCATCGAGTCCGGTGTCATGCAGATCGTGGCGGTCACCGACCCGATGCAGGTCGGGTTCGCCCGCGCGGCCATGATCGGCGTCAAGGTCGAGGGCGACGTCGAGACCGTCGCCGACGAGATGGCTGCCATGACCGAGGTGGACTACCTCGTCATCACCGCGGGCAGCCACGACATCCTCGCCGAAGTCGTGTGCGAGGACGACGAGCACCTCCTCGAGGTGGTCAACCGCCGCGTCCGGGCCCTGCCCGGAGTGCGCCACACGGAGACCTTCGTCTACCTGAAGCTCCGCAAGCAGATCTACACCTGGGGAACACGATGACCAGCACACCGCAGTACGTGAGCGAGCCAGGCACCGACCTTCTCGCCGACCGGGCCCGCGACCACCTGTGGATGCACTTCACCCGCCACTCGGTCTACGAGCAGGGCGGCCACGTCCCCGTGATCGTCCGCGGCGACGGCGCCTACATCTGGGACGACAACGGCAAGCGCTACCTCGACGGTCTCGCCGGCCTGTTCACCGTCCAGGCCGGCCACGGTCGCACCGAGCTCGCCGAGGCCGCGGCCAAGCAGATGTCGGAGCTGGCCTACTTCCCGCTCTGGTCCTACGCCCACCCGAAGGCGATCGAGCTCGCCGAGCGGCTCACGCACTACACCCCCGGCGACCTCAACCGGGTCTTCTTCACCACGGGCGGCGGCGAGGCGGTCGAGTCGGCGTGGAAGCTGGCCAAGCAGTACTTCAAGCTGACCGGCAAGCCGATGAAGCACAAGGTGATCAGCCGCGCGGTCGCCTACCACGGCACGCCGCAGGGCGCGCTGTCGATCACCGGGATCCCGGACGCGAAGAAGTACTTCGAGCCGCTCGTGCCGGGCGCGCACAAGGTGCCCAACACCAACTTCTACCGCGCTCCCGAGCACGGTGACGACATCGAGGCGTTCGGCCGCTGGGCCGCCGACCGCATCGCCGAGGCGATCGAGCTCGAGGGTCCCGACACGGTCGCCGCGGTGTTCCTCGAGCCGGTGCAGAACTCCGGCGGCTGCTTCCCGCCGCCGCCCGGCTACCTCGACCGCGTCCGCGAGATCTGCGACCGGTACGACGTGCTCATGGTCGCCGACGAGACGATCACCGCGTTCGGCCGGATCGGCGAGATGTTCGCCACGACGCGCTTCGGCGTCACGCCGGACATCATCACCTGCGCGAAGGGCATGACGTCCGGGTACTCGCCGATCGGCGCGATGATCGCGAGCGACCGCCTGTTCGAGCCGTTCCGGCACGGCACGGCGTACTTCGCCCACGGCTACACCTTCGGCGGGCACCCGGTCTCGGCGGCGGTGGCGCTGGCCAACCTCGACCTGTTCGAGCGCGAGGGTCTCACCCAGCACGTGCGCGACAACGAGGGTGCCTTCTTCGCCACGCTGTCCAGGCTCAAGGACCTCGACATCGTCGGCGACGTCCGCGGCGCCGGGTACTTCTACGGCATCGAGCTCGTCAAGGACAAGGTCACCAAGGAGACCTTCACCGACGACGAGTCCGAGCGGCTGCTGCGCGGCTACCTGTCCAAGGCGCTCTTCGACGCCGGCCTCTACTGCCGCGCCGACGACCGCGGCGACCCGGTGATCCAGCTCGCGCCGCCGCTGATCCTCGAGCAGGCGCAGTTCGACGAGATCGAGCAGATCCTGCGCTCGGTCCTCATCGAGGGCATGAACGTCCTCTGACCGCGCTCCCCTGCTGGTGCCGCCGGTCGACACCGGCGCACCGGCAGGGGCACCCGGGCGGCGCAGCCGCGTCCGGGAACCGAAGGAGCCACGCGTCCAGTGGACCGTCACGACCTGCCCGCACCCGGGTCCTCCGAGCGGACCCGGGTGCGGCGTATCCCGGAGAAGGCGGTCGAGGACCGCGCGGTCCTCGACGCGATCCTCGACGCCGGCCTCGTCGCGCACGTCGGCATCGTCGACGAGGACGGCCAGCCGTACGTCGTCCCGGTCGCCTACGCGCGCGACGCCGACCGGCTGCTGTTCCACGGCTCCACCGGATCACGGCTGTTCCGCCGCCTCGCCGACGGCGCCCGGACCTGCGTCACCGTGACGCTGCTCGACGGGCTCGTCCTCGCGCGCTCGGCGTTCGAGAGCTCGATGAACTACCGGGGCGTGATGGCGCTCGGCACCTGCACGGTGCTGGACGGACGGGAGCGCGACGACGCGCTCCGGCGCATCTCCGACCACCTGCTGCCCGGACGGTGGGACGACATCCGCCCGCCCTCGCGCAAGGAGCTCGCGGCCACGCTCGTGCTGGCCCTGCCGCTCGACGAGGTCAGCGTGAAGGTGAGCGTCGGGCGGGCCCGACGACGACCCGCAGGACGTGGACCGCCCGGTCTGGGCCGGCCGGGTCCCGATCCGCGAGGTCTTCGGCGACCCGGTGCCCGACGAGGCCGGCGCGGCGCACCCCGTCCCCGCCTACCTGGAGCAGTGGACCCGATGAGCACGCAGGACTACCGCTCGCTGTCGTTCTGGTGGGACTCCCTGCCCGACGAGCTCGCCGGCCCGCGCCGCGCCCCGCTCGAGGGGTCCACCACGGCCGACGTCGTCGTCGTGGGGGCGGGCTACACCGGGCTCTGGACGGCGTACTACCTCGCGCTGGCCGACCCGTCGCTGCGCGTCGTCGTCCTCGAGGCGGAGACCGCGGGCTTCGGCGCGAGCGGTCGCAACGGCGGCTGGGCCTCGGCGCTGTTCCCGACCTCGCTGGCCAAGGTGGCGGCCTCGTCGTCGCGACAGGCGGCCGTCGCGCTGCTCGAGGCGATGTTCGACACGGTGGACGAGGTGGGCCGGGTCGCCGACGCGGAGGGCATCGACTGCCACTTCCGCAAGGGCGGCACGGTCGTCCTCGCCCGTACGCCGGTGCAGCTCGAGCGGGCCAGGGCCGAGATCGAGGACCAGCGCTCGTGGGGCTTCGGGCCGGAGCACTTCGCCCTGCTCTCGGCCGAGGAGGCGCGGGAACGGGTCGGCGCCACCGACGTCCTCGGCGCGACGTACTCCCCGCACTGCGCCTCGATCCATCCCGCCCGCCTCGTCCGCGGCCTCGCCCTGGCCGTCGAGCGGCACGGCGTCACCATCCACGAGCACACCCGCGTCACGTCGATCGAGCCCGGCGTCGTGCGCACCGAGCGCGGCGACGTGCGCGCGCCGAGGATCGTGCGCGCCACCGAGGCGTGGACCGCGGAGCTGCCGGGCCACGCGCGCGACATCGCGCCGGTCTACTCCCTGGTCCTCGCGACCGAGCCGCTGCCGGCCGCCGTCTGGCGGGAGATCGGGCTGGGCGCGGGCGAGACCTTCGCCGACCACCGGCACCTGATCATCTACGGCCAGCGCACGACCGACGACCGGTTCGTCTTCGGCGGACGCGGGGCGCCGTACCACCTGGGCTCGCGGATCAGGCCGGAGTTCGACCGGGAGCCCGAGGTGTTCGACGAGCTCTGGCGGGTGCTGCGCGAGCTGTTCCCCGCCGTGGCCGGTCACGCGGTCTCGCACACCTGGGGCGGGCCGCTCGGGATCCCGCGCGACTGGTACCCGTCGGTCGGGCTCGACGCCGGCACCGGGATCGGCTGGGCGGGCGGTTACGTCGGTGACGGCGTCGCCTCGAGCAACCTCGCCGGTCGCACCCTCGCGGACCTCGTCCGCGGCGTCTCCACCGAGCGCACCGCGCTGCCGTGGGTCAACCGGCGCTCGCCGCGCTGGGAGCCCGAGCCGCTGCGGTGGCTCGGCGTCAACCTCGGCCTGCGGGTGATGGCGACGGCCGACGGCGCCGAGGAGCGCAGCGGTCGCCCGGCACGCCGGGCCGAGCTCCTCGCGCCCTTCCTCGGCGGGCACTGACCGCCGCCCCCGGACCACCCGCCGCCCGCACCCGAGCACCCGGAGCCCCGTGATGAGCACCCCCGACCTGTCCCCCGAGCAGCAGCTGCGCACGATGGTCGTGGCCTACGCCGACGTCCTGGGCGGCGAGCTCGAGCCGACCGGGCCACGCCAGGGCTTCGACAGCGGGGACCCGCAGACGAGCACCGTCGTGTTCTTCGAGGGCCACGGCGTGAGCGTCGGGGTGTGGGAGTGCACGCCGGGCGGCTGGCCGATCGTCGACCGGCCGGACACCGAGACGATGCTGCTGCTGCGCGGCGCCGCCACCATCACCCCGCTCGGTGGCGAGCCGGTCGAGCTCGAGGAGGGCGACGTGTTCGTGCTGCCTCGGGGCTGGTCGGGTCGCTGGGACGTCACCGAGACGGTCCGCAAGCTCTTCGTCGTCGCCGGCTGAGGCCGTCGCGGCCGTCGCGGCCGCGCGGCCGGTCGCTCCGGCCGAGGCCGGTCGTTCCTCTCGTTCCGCGCACCGGACGCTCCCGCTCCTCTGCTCCGGCGCGGCGACGTCGTCACCGTTCGTAACTTCCCGGTGACTGACAGGAGGTTCGGCGATGAGTGTCCGCTCGTCCACGACCAAGAAGTACCTCGCCCTCCAGCTGGGGGCCGCCGTTCTCGTCGGGGCCGGAGCGCTCGCGACGGGTCCCGCCACCGCCGCCGTCCCGGCCCAGCCGATCGGCGACCTCTTCATCTGCGCGCACCACAGCACCCGGGCCGTCGCCCTGGCCTGGTCCACCACGGTCTGCCCCCGCGGGACCCGCAAGTACGTCGTGCCGATCCGCACCGGCCTCCCCGGCCCGGCCGGACCGGTCGGCGCGACCGGCCCCGCCGGGAGCGCCGGGAGCGCCGGGCCGGCCGGACCCACCGGCCCCACCGGGTCGCCGGGGAGCGCCGGTGCCGCCGGAGCCACCGGGTCACAGGGCCCGGTCGGACCCGCCGGACCGATGGGACCGCTCGGACCCGGCGGCCTTCCCGGCGCGACCGGACCGGCCGGAGCGGGTGGGACGACCGGCGCGACCGGGCCCGCCGGACCCGCGGGTGCGACCGGCCCCGCCGGACCCGTCGGACCGGCCGGGCTTCCCGGACCGGCCGGGGTTCCCGGGGCGGCCGGCGCCACCGGTCCGGCCGGTGCGACCGGAGCCACCGGGCCGTCCGTCGCGGCGTCGCGCTTCGTCCAGTCGGCGAGCGTGACCCTCGCCGCGGGCGGGGCCTCGACAAGCGGAACCGTCACTTGCCCGGTTGGTCAAGTGGCCATCGGCGGCGGGTACTGCGGGCGTCCCGGCGTTCGGCGTCATCGTGACTGGGTCCTACCCTGACGTCGATCCGCGGACATGGAACGTCGTCCCTCTACAACGGCTCGGGCGCCGTGTCCGTCACGCATCTACGCGGTGTGCATCGACGCACCGGCCTGACCGCCACCGCTCCACTTGGGACCGTCCGTGCCGCTCGGCTCGGGCGGTCCCTCGTCGTCCGCACCGATGCGCCCGGACGACCGTCTGGATATTGGATCCAATTCTTGCTAGCCTTCCCGGCATCCGTGAACCGGGCTCCGCGCCCGCCGTCCGTCCCGGGAGTTCCGCATGGCCCGCACCCCCCAGTCCCCGTTCGCCCTGCTCGACCTCGACGCGCTGCTCGGCGAGGAGGAGCGGGCGATCCGCGACGTCGTCCGCGACTACGTCGAGAAGCGGATCAAGCCCGAGGTCGGCGACTGGTTCGAGTCGGGCACGATCCCCGCCCGCGAGCTGGCGAAGGAGATGGGCGAGCTCGGGCTGCTCGGCATGCACCTCGAGGGCTACGGCTGCGCCGGCACGAGCGCCACGGCGTACGGCCTGGCCTGTCTCGAGCTCGAGGCCGGCGACTCCGGGATCCGCTCGCTGGTGAGCGTGCAGGGCTCGCTCGCGATGTACGCCATCCACGCGTTCGGCTCCGAGGAGCAGAAGCAGGAGTGGCTGCCGCGGATGGCCGCGGGCGAGGCGATCGGCTGCTTCGGCCTCACCGAGCCCGACTTCGGCTCGAACCCGGCGGGGATGCGGACGTCGGCCCGGCGCGACGGCGCGGACTGGGTCCTCGACGGCACGCAAGATGTGGATCACCAACGGCACGGTCGCCGACGTCGCCGTCGTCTGGGCGCGCACCGACGAGGGCATCCGCGGCTTCGTCGTCCCGACGAGCACGCCCGGCTTCACCGCGCGCGAGATCCACAAGAAGCTCTCGCTGCGGGCGTCGGTGACCGCCGAGCTGGTCCTCGACGGCGTCCGGCTCCCGGCCGACGCCGTGCTGCCCGGCGTCACCGGCCTGCGCGGCCCGCTGTCCTGCCTCAACGAGGCGCGGTTCGGCATCGTGTTCGGCACCCTCGGCGCGGCGCGCGACTGCCTCGAGACGGCGATCGCCTACGCCATCGACCGCGAGCAGTTCGACCGGCCCATCGCCGGGTTCCAGCTCACCCAGAAGAAGTTCGCCGACATGGCGCTCGAGCTCGACAAGGGGTTCCTCCTCGCGCTGCACCTCGGGCGGCTCAAGGACGAGCACCGGCTCCGGCCCGAGCAGGTCAGCGTCGGCAAGCTCAACAACGCCCGCGAGTCGCTGGCCATCGCCCGCGAATGCCGGTCGATCCTCGGCGCCAACGGCGTCACGCTCGAGTACCCGGTGATCCGGCACATGAACAACCTCGAGTCGGTGTTCACCTACGAGGGCACCAACGAGATGCACACCCTCGTCGTCGGCGAGGCGCTCACCGGCCTCGCGGCGTACCGCGGATGACCGCGCCCGCAGCGGCCGACGGGACCGGCCCGGTCCGAGCCGGCGCGCTCGACGGCGTCGTCGTCGCGGACTTCTCCCGCGTGCTCGCCGGGCCGTACGCCACGATGCTGCTCGCCGACCTCGGTGCCGAGGTGGTGAAGGTCGAGCGCCCGGGCGCCGGCGACGACACCCGGCACTGGGGGCCGCCGTACGCCGCGGACGGCACCGCGACCTACTTCGCCTCGGTCAACCGCAACAAGCGCTCGGTCGCCCTCGACCTCGCCACCGCCGAGGGCCGCGCCGAGGCGCGCGCGCTCGCGCTGCGGGCCGACGTCGTCGTGGAGAACTTCAAGCCCGGCACGCTCGAGCGGCTGGGCCTGGGATACGCCGACCTCGCGCGCGAGAACCCGCGCACGGTGCTGTGCTCGATCAGCGGCTTCGGCGCCGGCGCGGGCGCCGAGCTGCCCGGCTACGACCTGCTCGTGCAGGCGATGGGCGGCCTCATGTCGGTCACCGGCCCGGACCCGTCGCACCCGACGAAGGTCGGCGTCGCGCTCGTCGACGTCGTCACCGGGCTGCACGCCGTCTACGGCATCCTCGCCGCGCTGCGCCACCGCGACGTCAGCGGCGAGGGCCAGCACGTCGAGGTGAACCTGCTCTCGTCGCTGCTGTCCGCGTTGGTCAACCAGGGCTCGGCGTACGTCGCCGGCGGCGTCGTCCCCGCCATCCTGGGGAACGACCACCCGTCGATCGTCCCGTACGCCGTCGTACGCGACGGCCGACCGGCCGATCGTGCTCGCCGTGGGCAACGACGGGCAGTTCCGCTCGCTCGTCCGCGTGCTCGGCATCGGCGCGGCCGGCGAGGACGCCCGCTTCGCGACGAACCCGCAGCGGGTCGCGCACCGGGCCGAGGTGCGCGACGTGCTCGAGACCGCGCTCGCCGCCCGCGGCGCCGACGACTGGTACCGCGAGCTCACCGCGGCCGGCGTCCCGTGCGGCCCGATCAACGACGTCGGCGGCGCGTTCGGCCTCGCGACCTCGCTCGGCCTCGAACCCGTCGTCGCCGTGCCCGGGAGCCCGGTGCCGCAGGTGGCCAACCCGCTGCGGATGTCCGCGACCCCGCCGACGTACCGCACTCCCCCGCCCGCGATCGGCTCGCCGGCGTGACCGAGGTGTTCGTGCGGCCGCCGACCGCGCAGGAGGCCGTGCTCGCCGAGCTGCGCCGCCTGCTCGTGGCCGGCGAGCTCGCGCCCGGCGCGCCGGTCCGGCAGGAGGCGGTGGCCGAGCGGCTCGGGGTGAGCCGGGTGCCGGTGCGCGAGGCGCTCAAGGTGCTCGAGGGCGAGGGCCACGTCGTCTACCTGCCGCACCGCGGCTACGTCGTCGCGGAGCTCTCGGTCGACGACCTCACCGAGGTCTACCGGCTGCGCGAGCTGCTCGAGGCCGAGGCCATCCGGGTGGCCGTGCCCCGCCTCGACGACGCCACGGTGGCTGCGGTCGAGGAGGCGGCGTACGCCGTCGACGCGGCCGGCCGGCGCGGCGACCTGGCCGCCATGACGGCGCACAACCGCGAGCTGCACTTCCTGCTCTTCGACGCCGCCGGGATGCCGCGGCTGTCGCGGCTGCTGCGCCAGCTCTGGGACGCCACCGACGTCTACCGCTCGGTCTACTTCGCCGGCAAGGCGAACCGGGCCCGGGTGCTGCACGACCACGCCGACCTCGTCGACGCGCTGCGCGCGCGCGACGTACGCCGCGCCGTCGCCGTCCAGAAGTCCCACCGCGACAACTGCGTTGTCGCGGTGACCCGAGCGCTCGAGGGACGAACCGCGCGCTGACGGACAGCCGCCCGAGGCTGGGCCCCGCTGCCGGCGCAGCCGGCGTGGGGAGAACCGCGCTGACCGACACGCCCGAGACTGGGCCCCCGCTGCCGGCGCAGCCGGCAGTAGGGGAGAACCGCGCGCTGACCGACACCCGCCCGAGACTGGGCCCCCGCTGCCGGCGCAGCCGGCAGTAGGGGAGAACCGCGCGCTGACGGACAGCCGCCCGAGACTGGGCCCCCGCTGCGGGCGCAGCCGGCAGTAGGGGAGAACCGCGCGCTGACGGACAGCCGCCCGAGACTGGCCCCGAGACTGGGCCCCCGCTGCCGGCGCAGCCGGCAGTAGGGGAGATCCGCGCGCTGACCGAGCAGCGGCCGCGCTCAGTCGGCGGAGGGCGCGAGCAGCGGGCGGAGCACGTCGAGGACGCCGAGGTCCTCGATCGTGCTCGGCGGTGCCTCGGGACGGCCGTCGGCGATCCCGCGCATCGTGCGGCGCAGGATCTTCCCGGACCGCGTCTTCGGCAGCGCCGGTACGACGACGACGCTCTTGAACGCGGCCACCGGGCCGATCTCGTCGCGGACCGCCGCCACGATCTCGCGCTGCAGCTGGTCGGGGTCGACCTCGGCCCCGCTCTTGAGGACCACGAAGGCGCGCGGCAGCTGGCCCTTGAGCTCGTCGTGGACGCCGATCACCGCGCACTCCGCGACCATCGGGTGCGTCGCGACGACCGCCTCCATCGCGCCGGTCGAGAGCCGGTGGCCGGCGACGTTGATGACGTCGTCGGTGCGTCCCATCACGAACACGTAGCCGTCGGCGTCGATCGAGCCGCCGTCGCCCGTCGTGTAGTACCCGTCGAAGACGCTGAGATAGGACTCGACGTAGCGCTTGTCGTCGTTCCACAGCGTGGGCAGCGTGCCGGGCGGCAGCGGCAGCCGGATGCAGATGTTGCCCTCCTGCCCGGGGCCGACCGGGACGCCGTTCTCGTCGAGCACCCGGACGTCGTAGCCCGGCATCACGACCGTGGGCGACCCGGGCTTGATCGGCATCGGCTCGAGCCCGCGGGGGTTCGCGGCGATCGGCCAGCCGGTCTCGGTCTGCCACCAGTTGTCGACGACGGGGATCCCGAGGATGTCGCTCGCCCAGTGGTACGTGTCCGGGTCGAGCCGCTCCCCCGCGAGGAACAGCGTCCGCAGCGACGACAGGTCGTGACCCGCACGCAGCGCCGCCGTCGGGTCCTCCTTCTTGATCGCCCGGAACGCCGTGGGAGCGGTGAACAGCGCCTTGACGCCGTGGTCGGCGATCACCCGCCAGAACGCGCTCGCGTCCGGCGTACCGACCGGCTTGCCCTCGTAGAGCACGGTCGTGGCGCCGACGAGCAGCGGCGCGTAGACGATGTAGGAGTGGCCGACGACCCAGCCGACGTCGCTCGCCGCCCAGAACACCTCCCCCGGACCCACGTCGTAGACGTTGGCCATCGTCCACGCGAGCGCGACGGCGTGCCCGCCGTTGTCGCGGACGATGCCCTTGGGCTTGCCCGTCGTGCCGGAGGTGTAGAGGACGTAGAGCGGGTCGGTCGCCGCCACCGGGACGCAGTCGACCGGCTCGGACCGCGCGACCAGGTCGGCCCAGTCGATGTCCTTCTCCCCCATGGTCGCCACGGCCTGCGGCCGCTGCAGCACGACCGACGCCGACGGCTCGTGCGCGGCCAGCTCGAGGGCGCGGTCGAGCATCGGCTTGTACTCCACGACCCGTCCGGGCTCGATGCCGCACGAGGCCGACACGATCACCTTGGGCGTCGCGTCGTCGATCCGGATCGCGAGCTCGTGCGGCGCGAAGCCGCCGAACACGACCGAGTGCACGGCGCCGAGGCGCGCGGTCGCGAGCATCGCGACGACGGCCTGCGGGACCATCGGCATGTACAGCACGACGCGGTCGCCCGCCCCGACGCCGAGGCTGCGCAGCCCGCCGGCGAACGTCGCGACCTCGTCGCGCAGCCGCGCGTAGGTGTACGTCTCGACCGTGCCCGTGACGGGGCTGTCGTGGATCAGCGCCACCCGGTCCCCGTGGCCGGCCTCGACGTGGCGGTCGAGCGCGTTCCAGCAGGTGTTGAGCCGGCCGCCGGTGAACCAGCGGTAGTACGGCGCGTCCGAGCGGTCGAGGACGGTCGTCGGCTCGGTGTCCCAGTCGATCGCCCGCGCCGCCTCGGACCAGAACCCGGCGGGGTCCTCCAGGCTGCGTGCGTGCGCGGCGGCGTAGGCCCCGGTCTGGTCCTGCGGCATGACGTCCTCCCGGCGGTGGTGGCCCCAGGGTACGAATGCTCCGGGCGCGTGTCGGGCGGACGACGATCTCGTGCGCCGAACGCGGCTCGACGGGCGCCGAGCGGCGCGGCCGGTCCGGCTACTCGGCCGCGGCGAGCTGGCCGCAGGCGCCGTCGATCTCGCGACCGCGGGTGTCGCGGACCGTCACGGCGATGCCGCCGGCCTCGAGCCGGCGGACGAACTCGCGCTCGTCCTCCCGCCGCGACGCGGTCCACTTCGACCCGGGCGTCGGGTTGAGCGGGATGAGGTTCACGTGGACCAGCTTGTTGCGCAGCCGCTTGGCGAGCAGGTCGGCCCGCCACGCCTGGTCGTTGACGTCCTTGATGAGGGCGTACTCGATGGACACGCGGCGCTTGGTGGCCCGGGCGTACTCCCACGCGGCGTCGAGCACCTCAGCGACGTTCCAGCGCGTGTTCACCGGCACGAGGGTGTCGCGCAGCTCGTCGTCCGGGGCGTGCAGCGACAGCGCGAGCGTCACCGGCAGGCCCTCGGTGGCCAGCTCCCGCATCCGCGGCACGAGGCCGACCGTCGACACGGTGATCCCGCGGGCGGACATGCCGAGGCCCTCCGGGCTCTTGTCCACCAGGCGGTGCACGGCTCCGACGACCGCCTTGTAGTTGGCCAGCGGCTCGCCCATGCCCATGAAGACGACGTTCGAGACGCGTCCCGGTCCGCCGGGCACGTCGCCGTGCGCGAGCTCGCGCGCGCCCGCGACCACCTGCTCGACGATCTCCGCGGTGGACAGGTTGCGGGTGAGCCCGGCCTGCCCGGTGGCGCAGAACGGGCAGTTCATGCCGCAGCCGGCCTGGCTGGACACGCACATCGTGACGCGGTCCGGGTAGCGCATGAGCACGCTCTCGACGAGCACGTCGTCGAAGAGCCGCCAGAGCATCTTGCGCGTGGTCCCGGCGTCGGCGGTCAGCTCGCGCACCGGCGTCATGAGCGACGGGGTCAGCGCGGCCGCGAGGTCCTCGCGCAGGCCGGCCGGGATGTCGGTCCACGCCGAGGGGTCGTCGGCCAGCCGGGCGAAGTAGTGCCGCGAGACCTGGTCGGCGCGGAACGCCGGCAGCCCCAGCGCCGTCACCGCCTCGCGGCGCTCGGCCGAGGTCATGTCCGCGAGGTGCCGGCGCGGCTTGCGCCCGCGCGGCGGGGTGAACGTCAGCTCGCCCGGCACGGGGCGGCGCGGGGTCTCGAGGTCCTCGGTCATGTCGGTGTCGATTGTCCCACGACGGTCAGGGGCCGAGGAACACGCGCATGAGCAGCCAGGCCACGAAGGCGTTGGGCAGCAGCGAGTCCAGCCGGTCCATGAGCCCGCCGTGGCCCGGGAGCAGGTTGCTCATGTCCTTGACGCCGAGGTCGCGCTTGATCGCCGACTCCACGAAGTCGCCCGCCGTCGCGGTCACGGTGAGCACGACGCCGGTGAGCGCGCCCTGCCACCACGGCGCGTCGAACAGCACGACGAACAGCGCGACGCCGGCCACCACCTGCAGCACGACGCTGCCGGCGAACCCCTCCCAGGACTTCTTGGGCGAGAGCCGCGGGGCGATCGGGTGCCGGCCGACGAGGACGCCCGCGGCGTAGCCGCCGATGTCGCTGCAGATGGTGAGGACGACGAACGCGATGGCCCGCTCCCCGCCCTGCGAGGAGGCCAGCATGAGACCGACGAACCCGCCCATGAGGCCGATGTAGCCGACCACGAGGATGGAGGCCGACACGTCACCGACGTAGCCCTCGGGACCGGCGACGAGACGCCACCCGAGGACGAGCAGCACGGTCGCGCCGAACGCTGCGACGAAGGCCTGCGTCCCCCACCAGTACGCCGCCTGCGGGATGAGCGCGACGCCGGCGTAGACCGGGATCGAGCACCACGTGCCAGCCGCGCTGGGCCAGCGCGCCCGCGAGCTCGTGCGCGGCCACGACGAGGGCGACGGACACGATGATGCTGAACAGCCACGGCGCGTACAGCAGCGGCAGCAGGACCAGGAAGATGCCGAGGGCGGCACCGACGAGGACGGCCGAGACGAGGTTGCGTCCCGCGCGCCCGGTCGGCGGCGGTTGCGGGTGCTCGGCGGGTGCCTCGGTCATGAGGGGTCGGGCCAGGAGGTCCTCAGACCTCCAGCAGCTCGGCCTCCTTGTGCTTGAGCAGGTCGTCGATCTGCGCGACGTACTTGTGCGTCAGGTCGTCGAGGGTCTTCTCGGCGCGGCGTACGTCGTCCTCGCCGGCGTCGCCGTCCTTGACCAGCCGGTCGAGGGTGTCCTTCGCGTGCCGCCGGATGTTGCGCATCGCGACGCGGGCGTCCTCCGCCTTGTGCCGGGCGACCTTGATGTACTCCTTGCGCCGGTCCTCGGTGAGCTGGGGGAACGCGATGCGGATGACGACGCCGTCGTTGGTCGGGTTGACGCCGAGGTCGGAGTCGCGGATCGCCTTCTCGATGGCGGTCATCGAGCTCTTGTCGTACGGCGAGATGACGACGAGGCGCGCCTCGGGGATCTGGAACCCGGCCATCTGCGTCACCGGGGTCGGCGTGCCGTAGTACTCGGCCGTGATCTTGTCGAACATCTTGGCCGTGGCCCGTCCGGTGCGGATGCCGGCGAAGTCCTCCTTGGCCACGCCGACGGCCTTCTCCAGCTTCTCCTCGGCCTCGAGCAGGGTCTCGTCGATCACCGGAGTGCTCCTCGTGGTTCGTACGGCGGACTGGACGGGCGGCGCGTCGCTCAGGTGGCGACGAGCGTCCCGATCCTCTCACCCCGGACGGCGCGGGCGATGTTGCCCTCGACGAGCAGGTTGAACACGAGGATCGGCAGCCCGTTGCCCTGGCACAGGCTGATCGCCGTGGCGTCGGCGACCTTGAGGTCCCGGGCCAGGACCTCGGCGTGGGTGAGCGTCTCGAACATGGTCGCGGCGGGGTTGGTGCGCGGGTCGTCGTCGTAGACGCCGTCGACGCCCTTGGCCATGAGGACCACCTCGCACCCGACCTCGAGCGCGCGCTGCGCGGCCGTGGTGTCGGTGGAGAAGTACGGCGCGCCGAGCCCCGCGCCGAAGATGACGACGCGACCCTTCTCGAGGTGGCGGATCGCGCGGCGCGGGACGTAGGGCTCGGCGACCTGACCCATCTGGATCGCGGTCTGCACACGGGTCTCGATGCCCTGCCGGTCGCAGAAGTCCTGCAGCGCGAGGCAGTTCATCACCGTGCCCAGCATGCCCATGTAGTCCGCCCGCGAGCGGTCCATCCCGCGCTCGTTGAGCTGGGCGCCGCGGAAGAAGTTGCCGCCACCGATGACCACCGCCACCTCGACGCCGCTGCGCACGACGCCGGCGATCTGGCGGGCGATGTTCTGCACGACGTCGGGGTCGACGCCGAGGCCGCCCCCGCCGGCGAACGCCTCGCCGGAGAGCTTGAGCAGCACACGGGAGAAGCCGCCGTCGGGCACGCCCGGCCAGGTCTCGAGGGTGCCCTCGAGGGAGGGCTGGACGGCCGTCACCGAGATGCCGGCGGCCGCCGTCGCGGAAGGTGCTGAGGTGTCCACGACGGCGGCCTCCTGGCTCTCGGGCTTGCAGGGGAGTCTGTCAGGAGACGGACCCGTGAGGCAGGGTCAGGCGCCGATCTCGAAGTGCGCGAACCGGGTGACCTTCGTCCCCGCGGCGTCGAGCACGGCCTGGACGCTCTTCTTCGACTCCTGCACCGACTCCTGCTCGAGCAGGACGTTGTTCTTGAAGAAGCCGTTCACCGTGCCCTCGATGATGCGCGGCAGCGCCGCCTCCGGCTTGCCGTCCTCGACCGCCTTGGCCTCGGCGATGCGGCGCTCGGTCTCGATGACGTCGGCCGGCACCTCGTCCCGGGTGAGGTAGCGCGGGCGCATCGCCGCGATCTGCATGGCGGCGCCGCGCGCGGCGTCCTCGGAGCCCTCGTAGGCCACCAGTACGCCCACCTGCGGGGGCAGGTCGGCGGCCCGCTTGTGGAGGTAGACCGCGACCGGGCCGTCGAGCACGGCCACGCGGCCGAGCTCGAGCTTCTCGCCGATGACGGCGGACAGGCCGGCGATGGCGTCGGCCACGGTCTGGCCGGCCTCGAGCTCGGTGGCGGCGAGCGCCTCGGCGTCGGCCGGGCGGGTCTCGGCGGCCTTGGCGACGACCTTGGCGGCGAGCGCCTGGAAGTCGGCGTTCTTCGCCACGAAGTCGGTCTCCGCGCGCAGCTCGATGAGCGCGCCGTCCTGCGCCGCGACGAGGCCGTTGCTGGCCTCGCGCTCGGCACCGCGGGCGGCCATCTTCGCCGCGCCCTTGACGCGCAGCGCCTCGGCGGCGGCCTCGAAGTCTCCGTCGCTCTCCACGAGCGCCTTCTTGCAGTCCATCATCCCCGCGCCGGTGAGGTCGCGGAGCTTCTTCACGTCGGCGGCGGTGATCTCGGCCATCGCGGGGCTCTCTCTCGTCTGGTGGTACGTCGGGTTCTCGCGGCTGCGGCCCGGAGCGGTCCGAGGCGGACCGGTCCAGGCCGCAGGCCGGAGTTGGTGCTGTGTGCGGGTCAGGCCTGCTCGGCCGGGGCCTCGTCGGCCGGGGCCTCGGTCGCCTCGGCGACCGGAGCCTCGGCGACCGGAGCCTCGGCGACCGGCGTCTCGGCGACGGCCTCGGCGACCGGAGCCTCGGCGGGGGCTGCCTCGGCCGCGGGTGCCTCGGCTGCGGGTGCCTCGGCCACCGGCGCCTCGGCGCCGGCGAGGAGCTCGGCCTCCCACGCGGCGAGCGGCTCGTCGGCGGCGACGATGCCCTCCTCCGCGGCGGCGGCCGAGCCGCGACCGGCCCGGGCCATGAGGCCGTCGGCGACGGCGTCGGCGATCACGCGGGTGAGCAGCGCGACGGCGCGGATCGCGTCGTCGTTGCCCGGGATCGGGAAGTCGACGACGTCGGGATCGCAGTTGCTGTCGAGGATCGCGACGACCGGGATGCCGAGCTTCTTCGCCTCGGCGACGGCGATGTGCTCCTTGTTGGTGTCGACGATCCACACCGCGCTGGGCACCTTGGACATGTCGCGGATGCCGCCGAGGGTCTTGTCGAGCTTGTCCTTCTCGCGCTTGAGGACGAGCAGCTCCTTCTTGGTCATCCCCGAGCCGGCGACGTCGTCGTAGTCGATGAGCTCGAGCTCCTTGAGGCGCTGGAGCCGCTTGTGCACGGTGCTGAAGTTGGTGAGCATGCCGCCGAGCCAGCGCTGGTTGACGTACGGCATGCCCGACGCGGGTCGCCTGCTGGGCGACGGGCTCCTGCGCCTGGCGCTTCGTCCCGATGAACATCACGGAGCCACCGTGGGCGACGGTCTCCTTGATGAACTCGTACGCGCGGTCGATGTAGGTCAGCGACTGCTGCAGGTCGATGATGTAGATGCCGTTGCGCTCGTTGAAGATGAACCGCTTCATCTTCGGGTTCCAACGGCGGGTCTGGTGCCCGAAGTGCACGCCGCTCTCGAGCAGCTGCTTCATCGTGACGACGGCCATGGCCGATCGCTCCTTGATCCGGCGCCGAGGCGCGCGGGAGGTCCCGCGACGCGGCAGCGCCACTCGGTTGTCCACCTGACCGGGCGGTCAGGTGCCTGACTCCCGCCGGACGCACCGTTCCGGCCGGAGCCGGACCGAGGGCGCGCCGCCGGCTCGTGGGCCGGGATGCGGGCGTGCGATGTCGGCTCGCCGGGCGAACCGCGGGACGAAGTCTACGTGCTGCACCCCGCAGGGCCGAAATCGTGCTCGCCGCACCGTGCTCGCCGTGCCGTGCTCGCCGTGCCGTGCTCGCCGTGCCGTGCTCGCCGTACCGTGCTCGCCGCGACCGGGCCGCGCGGCGCGGCCTCGCGGCGGCGGGACGACGTCCCCCGCGCCGCTCCCGGGCGGGTCGTGCACCGTCCCGGCGTCGGCGCCGCCCCGGACCGTCCCATCGCGGCCGGATCCTGGGGCCGTGCTCCCCCTGCTCCGCGCGCCCCTGATGGCCGCCTCCGTCGTCCTGGCCCTGCTCCCGCCGCGCGCCGCCGCGCCCGAACCCGGGCGGCCCGCCGCGCCCTCTCCCGCGCCGAGCCCGGCCACCGCACTCGCGTGGTCCGCACCCGTGGACGGGCCGGTGCTCTCCCGGTTCGACCCGCCCGCCGAGCCGTGGCTGCCCGGGCACCGCGGGGTCGACCTCGACGCGCAGGTGGGCGACGTCGTCCGGGCCGCGGGGCCCGGCACGGTCACCTGGGCGGCGCCGCTCGCGGGACGCGGCGTCGTCGTGGTGCTGCACCCGGACGGCCGGCGTACGACGTACGAGCCGGTCGATCCGGTGGTGGAGGTCGGCGACGTGGTCGGGACCGGCGACGTGCTCGGCGTGCTCACGGCCGGCGCCGGGCACTGCGGTGGGGTGCCGTCGTGCCTGCACTGGGGCCTGCGCCGGGGCGACGACTACCTCGACCCGATGCAGCTGCTCCGCCGCGGCCGGCCCGTGCTGCTGCCCTGAGCCGGAGGGCGGAGGTCAGTCCTCCTCGTGCGCGTCGGCGAGCTTGCCGCGCAGCTGGAGCACCGCCTTGGTGTGCATCTGGCAGATCCGCGACTCGGTGACGCCGAGGACCTGGCCGATCTCGGCGAGGGTGAGCCCCTCGTAGTAGTAGAGCGTGACGACGATCTTCTCCCGCTCCGGCAGCGTGTTGATCGCCTTCGCGAGGATGTACTTCGTCTCCTCGCCCTCGAACAGGTTGATCGGGTCGGGTGCCTTCGGGTCCTCGAGGGTGTCGCCGAGGGTCATCTTGTCGCCGCGCTCGCCGCCGGCGTGGAGCAGCTCGTCGAGGGCCACGACGTTGACGAAGGAGACCTGGCTGAAGATCGCGTGGAGCTCCTCGATCCGCACGCCCATCTCGTGCGCGACCTCGGCCTCGGTGGGCGTCCGCTGCAGCTTGGCCTCGAGCGCCTGGTAGGCCTTCTCCACCTCGCGGGCCTTGAACCGCACCGAGCGCGGGATCCAGTCGATGGAGCGGAGCTCGTCGATGATCGCGCCGCGGATCCGGTTGATCGCGTAGGTCTCGAACTTGATCGCCCGCTCGAGGTCGAACTTCTCGATCGCGTCGATGAGCCCGAAGATGCCGTAGGAGACGAGGTCGGCCTGCTCGATGTTGGGCGGCAGACCGACGCCCACGCGGCCGGCGACGTACTTCACCAGCGGCGAGTAGTGCAGGATCAGCCGCTCGCGGAGCCCGGAGTCGGCGGTGGCCTTGAACTCCTCCCAGAGCCGGCGGAGTGCCGCCGCGCTCTCGTCCGCGGCGGCGGCCTTCTCGTCCTCGGTCGGCGTCAGGTCGATCTGGTCGAGCAGCGCGTTGGCGGCGGCCTCGAGCGTCCTCGAGGGTCGGGTCGGCGGCGACGTCGTCGGGGTCGTCCCCCTCGAGATCGTCCTCCGCCTCGAAGGCGTCCTCGGCCGCGACGGCGTCCTCGACGCCGTCAGGCTCGCGGGTGCGCCTGCTCATACGTAGCCCTCAACCGTTCGACGCTGACATGGGTGTAGATCTGTGTTGTCGCGAGCGTAGCGTGCCCCAATATCTCTTGGACGGTGCGGAGGTCCGCGCCGCCCTCGAGCAGGTGTGTCGCCGCCGAGTGTCGCAGTCCGTGCGGCCCGATGTCGGGAGCGCCGGGCACGTGGCGCAACAGTCCGGTGCACCACCGAGCGCGCGGTCCGGGGGTCGATCCGCCGGCCACGGGCCCCGAGCAGCAGCGCGGAGCCCGACTCGACCGTCCGCAGCGCCGGTCGCCCGTCGGTCAGCCAGGACTCCAGGGCACGCTGCGCGGGCGCGCCGTAGGGCACGATCCGCTCCTTCGCCCCCTTGCCGAGGACGCGGACGGTCCGCCGGGCTCTCGTCGACGTCGTGCAGGTCGAGGCCGACGAGCTCACCCACCCGCATCCCGGTGGCGTAGAGCAGCTCGAGGACGAGCAGGTCGCGCAGGTGCACGGGGTCGCCGTCGTCGGCCGAGACGGTCGCGACGTCGAGCAGGGCCGACCGCCTCGCGCTGCTTGAGGACGCCGGGGAGCGAGCGACGAGCGCTCGGCGTCGCCAGCCGGTCGCCGGGGTCGGCCACGCAGCAGCCCGCGGCTGGTGGGCCCACGCGGTGAAGACCCGAGCGGCCGCGGCTCGCCGGGCGAGGGTCGAGCGGGCGTGACCCGCGGCGCCCTCAGCGGCCAGCCAGCCGCGGAGGTCGGTGAGGTCGAGGTCGGCGAGGTGGACCGCGCCCTCGGTGCCGCGCGAAGCGCAGCAGGCGGGTGACGTCGCCGACGTAGGCGCGGACCGTGTGCGGGCTGCGGCCCAGCTCTGCGCTCAGGTGGACGCGCGAAGGCGTCGAGCACCTCGGCCGAGCTCGGGCGGACAGCGGGTCGGTGACGACGTCGCTCGCCGCGGCATCGGGCACGCTCGGTGTCACGCCCCCACGGTCGGCGTCCGCCCCGGCGGAGTCAACGCGCCGCGCCGCCGGACCGGACCAGCGCCCACCCCTCCGTCCCCTGCCGCACGAACCCGGACAGCTCGAGCAGCCCGAGCGCGGCCGCCGTCTCGGCCGCGGTGACGCCCGCGGTCCGGGCGACCGAGTCGAGCGTGGCGGGACGCCGGGCCGGGACGGCGTCGAGCACCCGCGCGGCGAGCGGGTCGAGCGCGTCGCGCGGTCGCGGTCGGGCCCGACGGTTCCGGGGCCAGGTCGGCGCCGAGGTCGCCGACCGCCTCGACGACCTCGGCCGCGGAGGTGACGAGGAGCGCGCCGCCGCGCAGCGCCCGATGGACGCCCTGCGACATCGTCGAGGTGACCGGGCCGGGGACGCCGAGGACCGGTCGGCCGAGCCGCTCGGCCTCGTGCGCGGTGGACAGGGACCCCGAGCGCAGCGCCGCCTCGACGACCACCGTCCCGCGGGTCAGCGCGGCGATGACGCGGTTGCGGACGAGGAAGCGGGTGCGGTGCGGCGCGGCGCCCGGCGGCACCTCGGACACCAGCAGCCCGTCGGCGGCGATCCGCGCGAAGAGGGCGTCGTGGCGGGGCGGGTAGGCCACGTCGACCCCGCACGCGAGCACCGCGACGGTGACTCCCCGGGCGGCGAGCGCTCCCGCGTGCGCCGCGGCGTCGATCCCGAACGCGCCGCCGGACACCACGGCCCAGCCCGAGGCCGCCAGGTCGCTGCCCAGGGTCGACGCGACGTGCGTGCCGTACGACGTCGCCGCCCGCGCGCCGACGACGGCGACCGAGCGCAGGGCGCTGAGTCGCAGGTCGACCGTGCCGCGCACCCACAGCGCCCAGGGTGCGAGGTCGCCGAGGTCCTCGAGCTGCCGCGGCCACTCGAGGTCCCCGGGGACCACGAGCCGTCCGCCGACGTCGGCCACCCGCGCGAGGTCGGCGCGCGGGTCGGCGGTCTCGAGGCGGCAGCCGGTAGCGCTCGTCGTGCGGGAGGCCCGACGCGCCGGTCCGGATCATGGCGACCACGTCGACCGCGTCGGCTTCGCGGAGCAGCGCGCCGATCCGCCGGTCACCCGGCTCGGCCACTCGCGACAGCAGCGCGCGCGCCTCGCGGTCCGCACTCAGGCCGCCCACGACGCACCCCCGTCGCGGTGGAGCAGCGCCGTGAAGACGTCGGACCGGTTCGGCCGGTCGCGGCCGGCGAGGTCGGCGACCGTCCAGGCCACCCGCACGATGCGGTCGGCACCGCGCGCGGAGACCAGCCCACGCGAGAGGGCGCCGTCCAACGGCGCGGCGGCATCGGCGTCGAGCCCGTACCGGCGGCGCACCACCGGCCCCGGGACGTCGGCGTTCACCGCCCACGGGGTGCCGGCGTAGCGCCGGGCGGCGCGGTCGCGCGCCTCGCGCACCCGAGCCGCCACCACCTCGGTCGACTCGGCGTCGGACGCGCCGAACTCGAGGTCGGCGAGGGTCGGTCGCACCAGCGTGACCCGCAGGTCGACGCGGTCGAGCAGCGGCCCGCTGATCCGGGACGAGGTAGCGGCGCCGCTGCTGCGGGGTGCACACGCAGGCCGGCGCCTCCGGCGCTCCCCCTCCGCCGCACGGGCACGGGTTCATCGCGAGCACGAGGTGGAAGCGGGCCGGGAAGCGGACCGAGAACGCCGACCTCGTGACGACCATCTCGCCGGACTCCAACGGCTGGCGCAGCGCGTCGAGCGCGGCGACGGGGAACTCGGGCGCCTCGTCGAGGAACAGGACGCCCCGGTGCGCCAGCGACACGAGACCGATGCGCGGCACGCCCGACCCGCCGCCGACCATCGCGGCGTGGGTGGCGGTGTGGTGCGGCGCCTCGAACGGCGGGACCGTGATGAGTCGTCCACAGGTGCCGAGCCGGCCGGCCACGGAGTGGATCGCCGTCACCTCGAGCGCCGCCTGCTCGTCCAGCGGCGGCAGCAGCCCGGGCAGCCGCTCGGCGAGCATGGTCTTGCCGACGCCGGGCAGGCCGGTCATGGCGAGGTGGTGACCGCCGGCGGCGGCGAGCTCGAGCGCAGCCCGCGCGGCGTGCTGACCGCGGACGTCGGCGAGGTCGGGCACCGGCGGCGGGTCGCCCGGCCGCGCCGCCACGTCGGCGTCCGCGTCGAGCTCGACGTCGGGGACGTCGTCGCCGCGCACCAGCGCGACGAGCCCGGCGAGCGTGCGGACGCCCAGCACCTCGATGCCGGGGACGAGCGCGGCCTCGTCGACGTTGGCCGACGGCACCACGAGCCGGCGCGCGCCCGCGGCACGCGCCGCGAGGGCCGCGACGAGCGCGCCGCGCACCGCCCGGACCCGGCCGTCGAGCCCCAGCTCGCCGACGACGACCAGGTCCGGCACCACGCTGCGGGGGCACCTGGCCGCTGGCCGCGAGCAGCGCGAGGGCGATCGCCAGGTCGAGCGTCGGGCCGCGCTTGGGCAGCTCCGCCGGGGAGCAGCCCGACGGTGATCTTGGGCCCGGGCCACTCCAGCCCGGTGTTGATGACCGCCGAGCGGCAGCGGTCGCGCGCCTCGTTCACGAGCTTGTCCGCCATGCCGACGACCGAGAAGCCCGAGACCCCGATCGACACGTGCGCCTCGACCCCGATGACGTGGCCGTCGACGCCGAGCAGCACGACGCCGCGCGTGCGGGCCACGCCGCTCACCGCAGGCCTCGCACGTGCTCGATGACGGTGCGGCCCGGTCGTCGGTCGGAGCACCGACACGACGTCGACGCGCATCGAGGCCGGGCGCACGCCGCGGTCGCGCATCCAGCGCAGACCGAGCCGCTCGAGCCGGTGCAGCTTGCGCTGTGTGACCGCCTCGAACGGCGAGCCGTGGCTCGCGCTCCGCCGGGTCTTCACCTCGCAGACGACGAGGACGTCGGCGTCGCGGGCGAGGATGTCGACCTCGCCGAAGTCGCACCGCCAGTTCCGCTCGAGGATCACGAACCCGTCGGACACGAGATGTCGCGCCGCGAGCTCCTCGCCGTCGCGACCCAGCGCGTCCTTGGCCCGGACCGCCTTGGGCCCCGACGCCGTCTCCCGCACCTGTCCCACGTCGCTCTCCCCACCGGGTGCCCGTGCACCGCTGCACGCCGACGGTGCCGCCCGGCGCGGACGACGTCGGACGCTCGGGGCGAACGGGTGGGGAGGACGCGCCGGTCTGGGGAGGCGGTCTCACGAGCCGGTCGGGCGCGGTCGGGCGCGGGCGTGGCAGCGAGTGCCCTACGCCGTCGGGTCAGCGCGCGCCGGAGTCCGGGATCTGCAGCTCGGGCGTGGCGAGCTCCTCGACGTTGACGTCCTTGAACGTCAGGACCCGCACGTTCTTGACGAACCTGGCCTGGCGGTACATGTCCCACACCCACGCGTCGGACATCCGCACCTCGAACCACACCTCGCCGCCGTCGCCGGTGCGCACCTGCACGTCGACGGAGTTGCAGAGGTAGAACCGCCGCTCGGTCTCCACGACGTAGGAGAAGAGCCCGACGACGTCGCGGTACTCGCGGTAGAGCCCGAGCTCGATCTCGGTCTCGTAGCGCTCGAGGTCCTCGGCCGACATCGTCCCCTCCTCCGCGGCGCCGCCCGCAGAGCGGACGACTGCACCCCATCCTCGCCTACCGGCGCCCGCTCGCGCGCGCGCCTCGTCGGACGCCGCCGTCGGCGCCGTCGCGACCGGCCCGGGATGCCGGAGGCGCGGTCCGCGGTGCGTCGCTCAGGGCGCGACGTCGGACAGCTCGAGGGCGTCCCGGACGTCGATCTCCGCGTCCTCGTCCGCCATCGGCTGGTCACCGCGCCCGCCGGGGATCGCCCAGCTCCGCCGGTGCAGCGCACAGGGACCGAGCCGCCGGAGCGCGTCGAGGTGCTCCGGGCTGGCGTAGCCCTTGTTGACCTCCCAGGAGTACGCCGGGAAGCTCACGGCGTAGCTCCACCATGAGCGCGTCGCGAGTGGTCTTCGCCAGGACGCTCGCCGCCGCCACCGACGAGCAGGTCAGGTCGGCCTTCACCCGCACGGTCACCGGCGGGGGCTCGTCCCAGGAGTCCGGGTCGCTCGGGGTCCCGTCGTCGTCGAACAGCGCGGGGGCCGGGCGGGACACCCAGTCGTAGCTGCCGTCCAGCAGCACGTGGTCCGGCCGGACGCGGGAGGGCCGAGAAGGCCCGCTCCCCCGCGAGCCGCAGCGCGCGAAGGATCCCGACCGCGTCGATCTCGTCGGCGCTCGCGTGCGCCACCGCCCACGCCGGCGCCCAGCGGCGCAGCGCCGGAACGAGACGCTGGCGCGCGGCGGGGGTGAGCAGCTTGGAGTCGCGCACCCCGGTCGGCGCCGACGGGGTCTCGAGGTCGACGAGGACGACGCCGACCGTGACCGGGCCGCCGAGCGCCCCGCGCCCGACCTCGTCGACCGAGGCCAGCCAGCGCACGCCGCGGCTGCGCAGCAGCTCGCGCTCGTAGCGCAGGGACGGTGCCCGGCTCACGGCAGCACCGCCCCGAGCACCCGCACCGGCCGCGCCGGCGGGCCGTCGCGCAGCAGCTCGGTCAGCCGCTCGACGGCGTCCGGCGGCGCCAGCAGGTCGGCCTCCCCGGCGGTCCGCAGCTCGTCCGGCGTGAACCAGCCGTGACCGGAGAGGTACTCCTGCTCGATCTCGTCGTGGCCGGCCCGGTCCGGCTCGAACTCGGCGCCGACGTGGACCAGGAAGAACAGCTCGTACTGGTGGTAGAGCACGTGGTTGAACGAGAAGACGAGCTCGCGGTCCCACACCAGCGGTCCGGGCTCGACCACCTGACCGGTCTCCTCGACGAACTCGCGCGCCGCGGCGGCGCGGTCGGTCTCGCCCGGCTCGACGCCGCCACCGGGCGCGTGCCAGATGTGGGTGCCCGGGCGGGCCGGGTCCCCGCCTCGGAGCAGGAGCAGCCGACCGCGGTCGGACACCGCGAGGACCCGGGCCGCCCGGCGCAGCACCGGTCCCTCCTCCACGACGTCAGCCACGGTGGGACTCTACGTCGCGTCCTAGTTCCACAGGTCGAACGGCTCGTCGATCGGCACGCCGGCGAGGAAGTCCTCGAGCAGGTCCGGCAACCGGCTCGGGAAGAAGCGGACGCCGCCACCCGCCGTGACGACGTCGGCGACCGTCCACCAGCGGTGACCGACGTACTCCTCGAGCTCCTCCGCGGTGCGGCCGTCCCGCGCCGGAACCGGTGCGACACCGGCGACGTGGGCCGTCACGACCACCTCGTGCTGCCAGGTGCGGCGGTGCCGACGTACGTAGGTGCTGTCGCGGCGCCACGTCGGGGCGCCGATCCCCGCGCGGGCCAGCTCGAAGCCGGTCTCCTCGGCGACCTCGCGCACCGCGGTGTCGACGACCCCCTCGCCGGCCTCGACACCGCCCCCGGGGAGCTCCCACCACTCGCCGGACTCCGGCATGGTGGGGTCGATCGTGTGGAACAGGAGCACCCGTCCCTCGTCGTCGAGGAGCACCACGCGGACGCTCGAGCGCTCCACGTCGTACGCCGGCCAGGACGTGACCGAGTCGTCGGCCATGGTCAGCCGGTGCTGTCCGGCGGTCGCGGTGGGCCGTCGCCCGAGCCGCCCGCGGGACGGCCGAGCGGCGACGCGTCGAGCTTCGGGTTCTCGAACGTCGCCGGGATCGGCTCGCCCGACCAGCGCGACATCGGCCAGATGACCGCGACCACCCGGCCGACGATGTTCGCCTGCGGCACGGTGCCCGACGCGACGTCGAGGTGGAACCGCGAGTCCGAGGAGTCGCCGCGGTTGTCGCCCATGACGAAGAACCGGTTCGCCGGCACGGTGATGTCGAAGCGCACCTGCGCGGTGCCGTCGCCGGGCTTGAGGTAGGGCTCGACCAGCGAGACGCCGTTGAGGACGATGCGGTTGTGGGAGTCGCAGCACACGATGTGGTCGCCGCCGACCCCGATGACCCGCTTGACGAGGTCCTCACCGGTGTCCGACGGCAGCAGGCCGATCCACATGAGCGCGTCGCGGACCGTGCCCGCGACGCCGCCGACGGGCTCCGTGGCGGGCAGCCAGCCACCCGGGTCGGTGAAGACGACGATCTCCCCGCGGTGGACGCCGCCGATCTGGGTCGTGAGCTTCGAGACCAGGATGCGGTCCTGCACGAGCAGGGTGTTCTCCATCGACGAGCTCGGGACGTAGAACGCCTGCGCGAGGAACGTCCGCACGAGGATGGACAGCACGAGCGCGACGCCGACGATGAGCAGCAGCTCGCGGACCAGCGACGTCTGCTTGGCCGCCCCGCGCCGCTCGGCGTCGCGCGACTGCGGGCTCGACGTGGTGGACATCAGCGGCTCCCGGCGAGCGCGGGCTGCTCGAACGTGTCGGGGATGTCGAACACCTGCGCGTCGGCGAACGGCCAGACGACGGCGAAGGCGCGCCCGATCACCCGGTCGGTGGGCACGAACCCGCCGCCGGGGTCACCGAGGTGCGCCCGCGAGTCGCTGCTCGCCGCGCGGTGGTCGCCCATCACCCAGAGCTTGCCGTCGGGGACGACCACGTCGAACTTGTCCTCGCTCGGCGCGTTGCCGGGGTAGAGGTACGACGTCTCCTCGAGCGCTACGCCGTTGACCGTGATGTGCCCCGTGGCGTCGCAGCAGACCACGTGGTCGCCCGCGACACCGACGACGCGCTTGACGAAGTCGTGCTCGCTCGGGGGGGCGAAGCCGAAGGTGCGCCCGAACCAGTCCAGGGCGCGGCCCACCGGATCCGTCGGCTCGGCGATGGTGACCTCCGGGGTGAACGAGTCGACACCGTTGAACACGACGACGTCCCCGCGCTCGATGGGTCGGAGGTGGAACACGACCTTGTTGACGAGCACGCGGTCCCCGATCTCGAGGGTGTTCTGCATGGAGCCGCTCGGGATGTAGAACGCCTGCACCAGGAACGTCTTCACCAGGAAGGCGAGGCCGAACGCGACGAGCAGGAGGAGCGGCAGCTCCTTCCAGAACGACCCCGACGACCTCGTCGGCGGAGCGGCGTGGGCACCCCCCGCGGAACGCCGCCGCGGAGGTTCCGGCTCGGGGAGCGCCGTCGCGACGTCCGTCTGGTCAACCATGGTGGTGCGAGCCTAACGGGACGCGGGGCACGAACTGCGAACGCCCGGACCCCTCACGGGGTTCCCGGGCGTTCGAGTCGATGAGGTGCGTCGATCAGGCCTTGGGCGCGTTGTCGCGCTTCTCCTTGATCTTCGCCTTCTTGCCGCGCAGGTCGCGCAGGTAGTACAGCTTGGCGCGGCGGACGTCTCCCCGGCTGACCAGCTCGATCTTCTCGACGATCGGCGTGTGGACCGGGAAGGTGCGCTCGACACCGACCCCGAAGCTGACCTTGCGGACGGTGAACGTCTCCCGCACGCCGCCGCCCTGGCGACGGATCACGACGCCCTGGAAGACCTGGATGCGGGAGCGGTTGCCCTCGACGACCTTGACGTGGACCTTGACGGTGTCACCGGGTCGGAAGGTCGGGATGTCGCTCTTGAGCGATGCGGCGTCGACGACGTCGAGCGTGTTCATGTCTACTCCTCGCCCGTGCCACAGGACACACGCGGAACGGTGCCGCGACGCGGCTGTCTCGGATGGTGCCCGCCGGCTGGGCCGGAGAGTCCGGCATCCCCCTGTGGCAGGAAGACCGGATCGAGCCACGTCAGTCTGCCACACCCCCTCGGTCCCCCCGAAATCAGCGAGGCAGCGCGGCTGGCTAGAGGAGCCGCAACGGTGCAGTACCCCGAAGCGGAGCGGCCCGAGGCCGGAGTCCGGCCCCCGCAAGGGGGTCGGCGAGGCCGAGCGGGAGGCGACCGCAGGGAGCCGACCAGGCCGCGAAGCGGAGGGGTCGCCGACGGTCCGCTCCGGCAGGAGCGGACCTTGGAGGCGCAGCAACACTGCAGTACCCCGAAGCGGAGCGGCCCGAGGCCGGAGTCCGGCCCCCGAAGGGGGTCGGCGAGGCCGAGCGGGAGGCGACCGCAGGGAGCCGACCAGGCCGCGAAGCGGAGGGGTCGCCGACGGTCCGCTCCGGCAGGAGCGGACCTTGGAGGCGCAGAAGCCCGGAGGGGTCGCCGACGGTCCGCTCCGACAGGAGCGGACCTTGGAGGCGCAGAGATTAGCCAGCAGCTCGGGGCGGACACGCTCGGTGCGGGTCTTCGCCTGGTCCCGGCGCCACGTCGCGATCCGGCCGTGGTCGCCGGAGAGCAGGACGTCGGGGACGGCGAGGTCGCGCCACACCGGCGGCTTGGTGAAGACGGGACCCTCGAGCAGTGCGGCCATCTCCCCCGGAGCGAAGGAGTCGTCGACGACGCTGGCGGGGTTGCCGAGCACTCCCGGCATCAGTCGCGCCGCGGCCTCGACCATGACGAGGACGGCCGCCTCACCGCCGGCCAGGACGTAGTCCCCGACGCTGACCTCGTCGAGGCGCGTCCGTCCGGCGTAGTGCTCGGCGACGCGGGCGTCGATGCCCTCGTAGCGTCCGCAGGCGAAGACGAGCCAGTCGTCCTCGGCGTACTCGTGCGCGACGTCCTGGGTGAACCGGCGCCCGCTCGGCGTGGGGATCACCAGGCGTGGTGTCCCGGTGGGGTCGGACCCGAGGATCGCGTCGAGCGCCTCGCCCCACGGCTCGGGGCGCATGACCATGCCCGGCCCCCCGCCGTACGGGGTGTCGTCGACGGTGCGGTGCCGGTCGTGGGTGTGCTCACGCAGATCGTGGACCCGCAGGTCGAGCCGGCCGGCCTCGACCGCCTTGCCGACGAGCGAGAGCCGCAGCGGGGCGAGGTAGTCGGGGAAGATCGTCACGACGTCGATGCGCACGCCGATCACTCCGGTCCGGGACCGGTCCGCGGCGCGTCCGGCTCGTCGAGCTCGAGCAGGCCGGGCGGGAGATCCACGGTGATGCGACCGGCGTGGACGTCGATGCCGGTGACGATCTCCGCGACGAACGGGACGAGTACCTCGCGGTCGCCCTCGCGCTTCACCGAGAGCAGGTCCTGCCCGGGCAGGTGGACGACGTCGTCGACCACGCCGATCACGGCCTCGGAGTCGCCCTCCGGTACGACGGAGAGCCCGCGCAGCTGGTGGTCGTAGAACTCCTCCGGGTCCTCGGGCACCTCGTCGTCGGCGACCTCGGCCGACAGGACGGCGCCCCGCAGGGCCTCGGCCCCGGTGCGGTCGTGGACCCCCTCGGCCACGAGCAGCAGCCGCCCGCTGTGCCAGCGGGCGGCTGCGACGGTGATCGGGCCGAGCCGCGCCGGCTCGGTCGTGAGGACCGATCCGGGCGCGAAGCGGACGTCGGGCGAGTCGGTACGCACCTCGACGGTCACCTCTCCACGGATCCCGTGGGGGCGGCCGATGCGTCCGACCACGACCTGCACGCGGGTCAGCGCTCTCCGAGGTCGAGGAAGTCGACCCGCACGCCCTTGCCCGGCGCGAGCGCCGAGAGGACCGTGCGGAGGGCGGTCGCGGTACGGCCGGACTTGCCGATGACGCGACCCATGTCGTCCGGGTGCACCCGGACCTCGAGCGTGCGCCCGGGACCGCGGCGGTTGGCCCGCTCCTGTACCTCGACGTCGTCGGGGTTGTCGACGATGCCCTTGACCAGGTGCTCGAGAGCCTCCTCGAGCACGTCAGGCCTCGGTGCTCTCGGGGGCCTCGGGGGCCTCGGCGGCGGGGGCCTCGGCGACGGCCTCGGCCACGACCTCGGTCGGCTCGGCCGCGGCCTCGGAGGCCGCCTCGGCGACGGGCGCGACGTCCGCGACGGGAGCGGCGTCGGCCCTGGCGGCCTTCTTCCGCGGGGTGGTCGCGTCCTTCGCCGGCTCGTTCGCCGCGTCGAGTGCGGCCGCCTCGAAGATCGACTTCTTGTCGGCCTTGGCCTCGGCGACGCGCAGGGTGCCCTCGGCGCCCGGGAGCCCCTTGTACTTCTGCCAGTCACCGGTGATCTTGAGCAGGACCGCGACGGCGTCGGTCGGCTGGGCGCCGACCCCGAGCCAGTACTGCGCGCGCTCGGAGTCGATCCGGATGAGGCTCGGCTCCTCCTTCGGCTGGTAGAGGCCGATCTCCTCGATCGCGCGACCGTCCCGCTTGGTGCGGGCGTCGGCGACGACGATGCGGTACTGGGCGTTGCGCATCTTGCCCATGCGCTTGAGCTTGATCTTGACAGCCACGGGGCCGTTGTCTCCTGTACGTCAGGGGTGGGACCGGCCGACCCGCGTGGGGCGCGGTGGGGCAGGTCCCGAGGGAAACCGATCGATGCCAGCCGGGTTAGAGGGCCGCTGGAGCGACGGGATCAACCAGCCCATCGTGCCAGACGAGGCACCCGGGCAGGAAATCAGCGGCCGAGCAGGCCCTTGAACTCCGGGGGCAGCTCGCCGAGCTGCGCCTCGAGGTCGGCGGGGTCGACGCCGCCCGGAAGGGTCCCCGGGAATCCACCGGTGAGGTCCGGGAGGCCGCTCGCCGGGGCCGGGGCGCTCACCTCCTGGGCGCGCTTGGCGGGGTTCCCGCTGCGCTTGGCGCCCTTGCCGGACCTCGCCTGGGGCTTCTGCTTGGCCTTCGCCCGCTTGCCGCCCCCCATGCCCGGCATCCCGGGCATCCCCGGCATTCCGCCGCCGGCCCGCATCTGCCGCATCATCTTCTGCGCCTCGACGAACCGGTCCACGAGCTGGTTGACCGCCGACACCTCGACGCCGGCGCCGCGGGCGATGCGGGCCCGGCGCGAGCCGTTGAGCATTGTGTGGTCGGCGCGCTCGGCCGGGGTCATCGACCGGATGATCGCGGCGACGCGGTCGAGCTCCCGCTCGTCGAGGGAGTCGAGCTGGGCCTTCATCTCCCCCATGCCGGGAAGCATGCCGAGCAGCTTGGTGAGCGAGCCCATCTTCTTGAGGCTCATCATCTGCTCGAGGAAGTCCTCGAGGGTGAAGTCGTCGCCCTTGGCCACCTTGCCGGCCATCCGCGCGGCGGTCTCGGCGTCGAACGCCTTCTCGGCCTGCTCGATGAGGGTGAGGACGTCACCCATGTCGAGGATGCGCGACGCCATCCGGTCGGGATGGAACGTCTCGAGGTCGGTGACCTTCTCGCCCACGGACGCGAAGAGGATCGGCTTGCCGGTGACGGTGACGACCGAGAGCGCCGCGCCACCTCGGGCGTCGCCGTCGAGCTTGGCGAGCACGACGCCGTCGATGCCCACGGCCTCGTCGAACGCGACGGCGGTGGCGACCGCGTCCTGCCCGATCATCGCGTCGACGACGAGCAGGGTCTCGTCGGGCGTGACGGCGTCGCGGACCCGCTTGAGCTGGTCCATGAGGTCGGCGTCGATGGCGAGGCGACCGGCGGTGTCGACGATGACGACGTCGTACAGCTTGGTACGGGCGAGCTCGACGCCGGAGCGCGCGACCGCCACCGGGTCGCCGACGCCGTTGCCCGGCTCCGGAGCGTGCACGGCGACGCCGGCCCGCTCGGCGACGACGGTCAGCTGGTCGACCGCGTTGGGCCGCTGGAGGTCGGCCGCGACCAGCAGCGGCTGGTGGCCGCCGTCCTTGAGGTGGTGCGCGAGCTTGCCGGCGAGCGTGGTCTTGCCCGCGCCCTGGAGCCCGGCGAGCAGGATCACCGTGGGCGGGTTCTTCGCCAGCCGCAGCCGGCGGGTCTCGCCACCGAGGATGCCGACGAGCTCCTCGTGGACGATCTTGACGACCTGCTGCGCCGGGTTGAGCGCCCGGTTGACCTCCGCACCGAGCGCGCGCTCGCGCACCCGCGCGGTGAACTCGCGGACGACGGGCAGCGCGACGTCGGCCTCGAGCAGCGCCGTACGGATCTCCCGCACGGTGGCGTCGACGTCGGCCTCGGACAGGCGTCCCTTGCCGCGCAGGTTCTTGAACGTGGCGGCGAGGCGGTCGGACAGCGAGGTGAACAACGAACGTCCCGTCGGTCGTGGGTGGTGCGGGCGGCACGGGCGGTGCAGGACGTGCCGGTCGGTGCCGCCCCAGGGTAACCGGGTGGGCTGGGTCCGCCCGGACTCGCCCGCCGCGGGTGGCGAGTCGCACCTCGAACCGACCGGTCGAGGCGCCGAACGGGTCGGTTCGGCGTGTAGCTCGCGGGGCGGGGTTCAGGCGCCGGAGAGCGCCCCGAGGACGGTGACGGACGCGGTGGCGGCCCGGGCGTCGCTGAGCGGCGCCCCGTCGCGGTCGACGAGGTAGAAGACGTCGACCGCCTCCGAGCCGAGGGTCGCCACGCGCGCGGCGGTGATCATCACGTCGGCGGCGGCGATGGCCCGGGTGATCCGGTGGAGCAGCGCCGGGGCGTCGTGCGCCCGGACCTCCAGCACCGTCGCCCGCTCGCTGGCGCCGGGCACGACGGCGACCCGCGGCGCGGCGGTGCCCTGCGGCGCGGGGTAGGCCTGCTCCCGGGCGTCGAGCCGGGCCGCGACGTCGAGCGACCCGGCCAGGGCCCGCACGACGTCCTCGCGGAGGCGGTCCTCCGGCGGGGGGTCGCCGTACGCCGGGGTCACGGTCCAGACCTGCACCGCGCGACGCGACCCGTCCGGGGCGGTCACCGTGTCGACCTGCGCCCCGCGGACCTGCAGGCGGTGCAGCGACAGGACTCCGGCGACCGACGCGAGCAGGCCGGAGCGGTCCGGCGCCGCCACGGTCACGGTGATCGCGCCGGCCGTGGACTCCTCGTCCAGGAGCACGGTCACGCCGTCGCGCGACGTCGCCCGTACCGCCTCGGAGAGCAGTCGCTGGGCGGTCGTGGTGCGCGGGTCCGCCGGTCGTGGCCGGCCGGCGAGCACGGCACGGGTCCGCGCCACGAGCTCGTCGACGAGGCTCTTCTTCCAGTCGCTCCAGGCCGCCGGCCCCGTCGCGGCGGCGTCGGCCTCGGTGAGGGCGTGCAGCAGGTCGAGCGTGTCCTGGTCACCCACGGCCGCCGCCACGGCGGTCACCGTCGCGGGGTCGTCGAGGTCGCGCCGCGTCGCGGTCTCGGGGAGCAGCAGGTGGTGGCGCACGAGCGCGACCAGGACGTCGACGTCCTCGGGCGGGAAGCCGAGCCGGGGCGCGAGCTCGGCCACGAGCGCGACGCCGTTGTCGGTGTGGTCGCCCGGGCGGCCCTTCCCGATGTCGTGCAGCAGCGCGCCGACGAGCAGGAGGTCGGGGCGGCCCACGCGCCGGGTGTGCGCCGCGGACTGCACGGCGGTCTCGACGAGGTGGCGGTCGACGGTGAACCGGTGGATCGGGTTGTGCTGCGGCGCGCTGCGTACGACGGACCACTCCGGCAGGAGCCGGCTCCAGATGTCGGACTGGTCGAGCGCCTCCCACACCGGCACGGCCGGACGTCCCGCGCCCAGCAGCGACACGAACGCGTCGCGGGCGGGCGCCGGCCACGGCACGGGCAGCTCGGCCGAGTCGCGGGCGAGCCGCTCGACGGCGTGCGGCGCGAGCCGCAGACCCGCCTGGGCCGCGGCGGCTGCGGCGCGCAGCACGAGGACCGGGTCGCGCTCGGGTCGCGCGTCCGCCGCCAGGACCGCCTCGCCGTCCTGGACGACCACGCCCTCGGCGAGCGGTGCGCGCTCGGCCCGGGGGCTGCGCAGCCGGCGCGCCGCGCCCGCGATCCCGTTGCGCACACCGGTACGGCGGGTGAGCCGCTCGACGCGGTGCCACGTGGTGTCGGCGGCGTAGGCCACGGCCCGGCCCGCGCCGGAGACCGCGCGCAGCAGGGCGTCGGCCGGGTCGTCGCCGTCGAGCTCGAGCAGCGCGGCCACGGGGGCCTGCTCCTGGTGGAGCAGGCGGTCGCTCGGGCGGGACGTCACCAGGTGCAGGGCGTCCCGGACGTCGAGGAGCAGGTCGCGGTGCGCGGCGAGCGTCGCGACCGGCGCGTCGGTCACCCACGAGGCGGCGATCGCGCGCAGGGCGACGAGGTCGCGGAGCCCGCCGTAGCTGTCCTTGATGTCCGGCTCGAGCAGGTGCGCGAGCTCGCCGGACCGGGCGATCCGCTCCTCGACGCCGAACCGCAGCTCGTCGAGCCGGCGCGGGGCGAGGGCGCGCCAGTCGCCGAGCACCGACTCGCGCAGCTGCCGGGTCAGCGCCTCGTCGCCGACCACCGTCCGGGCGTCGAGCAGCCCGAGCAGCACCTTGATGTCCTGCGCGGCGAGCCGCCGGGCCTCGGCCGGTGCCCGCACGGCGTGGTCGAGCTTGAGGCCGGCGTCCCAGACGGGGTACCAGAGGCGGTCGGCGACCGCGGTGAGGTGCGACGGGTCGGCCGAGGCGGGGTGGAGCAGCAGCAGGTCGAGGTCGCTGCCGGGGGCGAGGTCGCCCCTGCCGTAGCCGCCGACCGCCACGAGCGCCGCGCCGATCCCGCCGGCGCCGGACGCCACGTAGAGCGCGTGCAGCCAGTCGTCGGTCAGCGCGGTGAGCGCACGCCTCCGCGCGGCCGCCGGCGCGCCGGGGCTCCCGAGGAGCCGGGAGCGGGCCTCGGCGTACGTGCCGTTCGCCTCGTCCGCCGTCATCCGCACGCCGCGGCTCCTCTCGTGTCGTGGGATCGGTCAGAGCGCGTCGGGCCCGCGTTCGCCGGTGCGCACTCGCGCGACGGTCTCGACCGGGACCGTCCAGACCTTGCCGTCGCCGATGCGCCCGGTCTGCGCCGCGGACACGATGAGGGTCACGACGTCCTCGACGTCGTGGTCCTCGACCAGGACCTCCAGCCGGACCTTGGGCACGAGGTCGACGGTGTACTCGGCCCCGCGGTACACCTCGGTGTGGCCGCGCTGGCGCCCGTAGCCGCTGGACTCGGACACCGTCATGCCGTTGACGCCGAAGTCCTGCAGCGCCGACTTCACGTCGTCGAGCTTGAACGGCTTGATGATCGCCGTCACGAGCTTCATGTCGCTCTCCTCCCCCGCCGGTCCACCGGACCGGACGTCCCCGGACTCTCCCACGAGCCGGACGTGCTCGCCGCCCGCACCCGGACGACGGGACGGCAACGGGGACAACGGGCCTCGGCGACCGACACCTGCCGGTCGCCGAGGCCCGACCCCCCGTTCCGCTTGCGCCTAGAGGGCGTCCGGCCCGCGCTCGCCGGTGCGGACCCGCGCGACCGTCTCGACCGGGACGGTCCAGACCTTCCCGTCGCCGATCCGCCCGGTCTGCGCCGACTTCACGACGACGTCGACGACCGAGTCGGCGTCGTCGTCCTCGACGAGGACCTCGAGGCGCACCTTCGGCACGAGGTCGACGGTGTACTCCGCGCCCCGGTACACCTCGGTGTGCCCACGCTGGCGCCCGTAGCCGCTGGCCTCGGACACCGTCATGCCCTGGATGCCGTAGGCCTCGAGGGCCGACTTCACGTCGTCGAGCTTGAACGGCTTGATGATCGCGGTCACGAGCCTCATGCCGGCACCTCCTCGTCGGCCTTGAGCGCGACCTTCGGCCGGGTGGCGACCGAACCGCCGCCGAAGCCGCCGCCCAGGGCGCCCTCGAAGTCGTACGCCGTCTCCGCGTGCTCGGTGAGGTCGATGCCCTCGAGCTCCTCGTCGCGGCTGATCCGGAACCCGAGCGTCTTCTCCAGCAGGAACCCGAGGATCAGGGTGACCACGAACGAGTAGGCCAGGACCGAGAACGCGCCCAATGCCTGCAGCCCCAGCAGCTTCCAGCCGCCGCCGTAGAACAGTCCGTCGATCCCGACGGCGTTCACCGCCGAGCTGCCGAAGAAGCCGATGAACAGGCAGCCGACGATGCCGCCGACCATGTGCACGCCCACGACGTCGAGCGAGTCGTCGTAGTTGAACCGGTACTTGAGGCCCACCGCGAGCGAGCAGACGATGCCGGCGAGGACGCCGAGCACCACCGCGGCCCACGGTGCGATGAACGCGCACGCCGGCGTGATCGCGACGAGGCCGGCGACGGCGCCGGAGGCGGCACCGAGGCTGGTCGGGTGACCGTCGCGGATCTTCTCGACGAGCAGCCAGCCGCCGAGCGCGGCGGCCGTGGCCACCTGCGTGTTCATCAAGGCGAGAGCGGCGGTGCCGTTGGCGCCGAGCGCCGAGCCCGCGTTGAAGCCGAACCAGCCGAACCAGAGCAGACCCGCGCCGAGGAGCACGAGCGGCAGGTTGTGCGGCCGGATCGGGTTCTTCTTGAAGCCGAGGCGCCGGCCGAGCACGATCGCGAGCGCCAGGCCCGCGGCACCGGCGTTGATGTGGACCGCCGTACCGCCGGCGAAGTCCTCGACGCCCCTGGCTGCGAGCCATCCGGCGCCGGTGACGGTGCCGTCGTCGGCCTTGTTGCCGAAGTAGAAGACCCAGTGCGCGACCGGGAAGTAGACCAGCGTCACCCACAGCGCGACGAACACGCCCCAGGTGAGGAACTTCGTCCGGTCGGCGATGGCGCCGCTGATGAGCGCCGGCGTGATGACGGCGAACATGAGCTGGAAGCCCGCGAACGCGAGCAACGGGATGCCGTACGGCCCGCCGTTGTTCGTCAGCTCGTTGACCGCGGTGCCGAGACCGGACTTGCCGATGTTGCCGATGAACCCGCTGCCCGAGTCGGTGAACGCCAGCGAGAACCCGTAGATCACCCACAGCACGCTGACGATGCAGATCGTGATGAACGACATCATCATCATGTTGAGGGTGCTCTTCGCCTGCGTCATGCCGCCGTAGAAGAACGCGAGTCCCGGTGTCATGAGGAGCACGAGTGCCGTGCTCGCCAGGACCCAGGCTGTGTCGCCCGAGTTCAGATCCATGGATTGCTCCCTCTGTACGCGAAAAGCGGCGCGGGGGGCGCGTCGCTCTGCACCCGACGCGCCGCTGCGTCGACTGGGGAGATCACATCGGGACCGTGTTGCCGCACCCGGCGCCGCGTGTTTCGCCGCCGTGACGATTCACGGCCTCGTGTTACGGCCGTGTGTACGCCGCCGGACGGTCGCGCCCGGAGACCGCGCTAGTCGAGCAGCGCGTCGACGAACGCCTCGGCGTCGAAGGGAGCCAGGTCGTCGGGACCCTCGCCCAGGCCGACGAGCTTCACCGGGACGCCGAGCTCGCGCTGCACCGCGACGACGATGCCGCCCTTGGCGGTGCCGTCGAGCTTGGTGAGCACGATGCCGGTGACGTCGACGACCTCGGCGAAGACCTGGGCCTGGCGCAGGCCGTTCTGCCCGGTGGTGGCGTCGAGCACGAGGAGGACCTCGTCCACGGGCGCCTGCTTCTCCACGACGCGCTTGACCTTGCCGAGCTCGTCCATGAGACCGGTCTTGGTGTGCAGGCGGCCGGCGGTGTCCAGGACGCAGACGTCGGCCCGCTCCGCGACGGCGTGCTTCACGGCGTCGAACGCGACCGCCGCGGGGTCGGCGCCTTCCGGGCCGGTGACGACGGTCGCCCCGACTCGGTCGCCCCAGGTCTGCAGCTGCTGGCTGGCCGCGGCGCGGAAGGTGTCGGCGGCACCGAGGACGACGCTGCGGCCGTCGGCGACGAGCACGCGCGCGAGCTTGCCGGTGGTGGTGGTCTTGCCGGTCCCGTTGACGCCGACGACGAGGACGACGGCGGGTCGATCCGCGTCGGTGTGGGTCGCGAGCGAGCGGTCCATCGTCGGGTCGACGAGCGCGAGCAGCTCCTCGCGCAGCATCGCGCGGGCTCCGCCGGCGTCGGACACCGACTCGACCCTCGTCCGGCGCCGGAGCGCCTCGAGCAGCTCCTGCGTCGGGCCGACGCCGAGGTCGGAGGCGAGCAGGGTCTCCTCGACCTCGTCCCAGGTCGCGTCGTCGAGGTGGTCACGGGTGAGCAGGGCGAGCAGCCCCTTGCCCACCGCCGAGTTCGACCGGGCGAGCCGGGCCCGCAGCCGGGCGAGGCGACCGCTCGTGGGCTCCGGCGTCTCGCGCGCGACGGGTGGCGCCTCGGCGGCCGGCTCGAGGACCGCCGTACCGGTGCCACCGGCCGGGCCGGCTCCGGTGGTCGGTCGGCTCGGCGTCGGCGGCGCCTCGACAGGGCGCCGACCCGGACGGCGGAGCAGCAGCAGCGCGACGCCGGCGACGACGAGGACGGCCAGGCCGATGAGGACGTAGAGCAGTGCGGAATCCACGGCGACATCCTCCCAGGTCCCGCCCGGCGGCAAAGCGGAGCGGCCCGAGGCCGGAGTCCGGCCCCCGCAGGGGGTCGGCGAGGCCGAGAAGGAGGCGGCCGACGGCCGCCGACCAGGCCGCGCAGCGGAGCCGTCGCCGACGAGCCGCTCCGCGAGGAGCGGCTCTTGGAGGCGAAATCAGGACGCGACGTCGCCGGGCTCGTCGCGGTCCTCGCGCAGCCGCTGGCCGATGACGGTCGTGACGCCGTCGCCGCGCATCGAGACGCCGTAGAGCGCGTCGGCGATCTCCATGGTGCGCTTCTGGTGGGTGATGACCAGGAGCTGGGAGTCCTCGCGGAGCTCCTCCATGATGGTCGAGCAGGCGCTGCAGGTTGACGTCGTCGAGCGCGGCCTCGACCTCGTCCATGATGTAGAAGGGGCTCGGTCGCGCCTTGAACAGCGCGACGAGGAAGGCGACCGCGGTCAGCGACCGCTCGCCGCCGGAGAGCAGCGAGAGCCGCTTCGACCTTCTTGCCCGGCGGCCGGGCCTCGACCTCGATGCCGGTGGTGAGCATGTCGGCCGGGTCGGTGAGGATCAGCCGGCCCTCGCCGCCCGGGAACAGCCGGGCGAAGATGCGCTCGAACTCGCGCTCGACGTCGGCGTAGGCCTCGGCGAACACCTGCTGCACCCGGTCGTCGACGTCCTTGATGATCGACAGCAGGTCGGCGCGCGAGCGCTTGAGGTCGTCGAGCTGCTCGTTGAGGAAGCGGTGCCGCTCCTCGAGCGCGGAGAACTCCTCGAGCGCGAGCGGGTTGACCTTGCCGAGCAGCGCGAGGGAGCGCTCGGCGGAGCGCATCCGCTTCTCCTGCTCGCCGCGCACGTAGGGATAGGGCTCGGGCTCGGGCGCCTCGGGGTCGACCTCGTCGCCCGGGGCCGGGGGCGAGGGCGGCACGAGGACGTCGGGGCCGTACTCCTCGGCGAGCGCCTCGGCGTCGACCCCGAAGTCCTCCATCGCCTTGGCCTCGAGCGCCTCGATCCGCAGCCGCTGCTCGGCGCGGGCCATCTCGTCGCGGTGGACCGACGAGGTGAGCGACTCGAGCTCGGTCTGCAGCTCGCGGGTGCGGGCGCGCAGCGCGAGGAGCTCGCCCTCGCGCACCGTCCGCGCCTGCTCGGCGGCGTCGCGTTCGTACGACGCCATCGTCAGCGAGACCTCGAGCCGCGCGAGCGTCGCGTCGGCCCCGGCGTGCACGGCGGCCGCGACGGCGGCGGCCCGCGCCCGCGCCTCGCGACGCTCGGCCGACCGGGCCCGCGCGGCGCGCTCGGCGACGGCCGCGCGCTCGAGCTGCTCGGCCCGGCCGGCGAGGGCGCGCACCCGCTCCTCGCCCGTGCGGACCGCGAGCCGTGCCTCGACCTCGGCCTGACGGGCCAGCACCGACGACCTCGGCGAGCCGGTCGCGCTCGGCGGCCGACGGCTCGCCCTCGTCCGGTGCCTCCTGCGCGGCGGCCAGCCGGGCGGTCAGGGCGTCGTGGGTGGCCTGGTCGGCGTCGCGCGCCGCGGTCGCCGACGCGATCCCCGCGGCGATGCGCTCGGCCTCGCCCGCCGCGGCCCGGGCCGCGGAGCCGAGCTGGCCGAGCTGTTCGGCGACGGCGGCCATCCGGGCGTCCGACTCGTGCAGCCGGGACAGGGCGTGGTCGACCCGCTGCTGCGCCGCGGCGTTCGCCTCCGCGGCGGTGCCGAGCTCGAACCGCACCCGCTCGCAGCGGTGCACGGCGGTGGTGAGCGAGCCGCGGGCCTCGTCGACCGCGGCCTGCACCTCGAGCAGCGACGGCTGCGCCGACGAGCCGCCCTGGACGGCACCGGCACCGACGAGGTCCCCGGCGCGGGTGACGGCGAGGACGTCGGCGTACGCCGAGACGAGCGACCGGGCGGCCTCGAGGTCGGCGCACGACGGCCACCCGGGCGAGGGCCACACCGATCGAGCCGCGGAGGTCGTCGGGCGCGTCGACGAGGTCGACCGCCCAGCGGGCGCCCGGCGGCAGGGTCGGCCAGCTGCCGCGGTCGGGTGCCGCGGCGCCGCCGACGAGCATGGCCGCGCGGCCGGCGTCGTCGGACTTGAGCAGGGTGACGGCGTCGACCGCGTGGGCCACCGAGCCGAGGGCGACGGCGTCGGCCAGCGGCCCGAGCGCGGCGGAGATCGCCGCCTCGTGGCCGGGCTCGCACGTGGACGAGGGCGGCGACGGTCCCGAGGACGCCGGACAGCCGCTCGCCCGCGGCGAGCAGCGCGGCCCCGCCGTCCTTGCGGGCCAGGCCGAGCTCGAGGGCCTCCACGCGGGCGGTGAGGGCGTGGCGGTCGCGCTCCGCCTCCTGCTCCTCGAGCCGCAGTGCCTGGACCCGGGCCTCGGCCTCGGCCAGCTCGGTCGCGGCGGCCTCGTGCTCCTCGTCGAGCCCCACCTCGCCCTCGTCGAGGCCGGCCACCTGGGACTCGAGCGCGTGGAAGTCGGCGGTGGCCCGGTCGGCGCGGGCCCGGGCGTCGGCGTACTGGGCCTCGAGCCGCTCGACCTCGGCCGCGCGGGCCTCGAGCCGTGACGTCGCGGCGTGGACCTGGCCGGTGAGGCGCACCAGGCCCTCGCGCCGGTCGGCGGCCGCGCGCACGAGCGAGGTGAGCCGGCGCTCCTCGGCGGCGTGCTGGGTCTCGGCCTCGGTGCGGGCGGTCACCGCTGCGGCGAGGACGTCGCGGTCGGCGGCGACCGGCGGCCGAGCTCGGCCTCCTCCTCGCGCGCCTGGCGCGCCTCGGCCTCGAGCTCCTCGGGGTCGCGGCCGCGGCGCTCGTCCCCCGCCTCGGGCTGGAGGTGCCGCACCCGCTCGGCGGCGAGCGCCGAGGTGGAGCGGACCCGCTCGCGCAGGCTGGACAGCCGGTACCAGGTCTCCTGGGTGCGCGCGACGCTCGGCGGCCTCGTCGGCGATCTCCGCCTCGAGCACGGCCTCGCGGGACTGCGCCCCGGCCAGGGCCGACTCGACCTCGGCGCCGGCGCTCGCGCAGCGCGGTCTCGTCGGCGACCTCCTGGTCGACGGCGTCGCGCAGCGTCACGAGGTCGTCGGCGAGCAGCCGCAGCCGGGAGTCGCGCAGGTCGGCCTGGATGACGGCGGCGCGGCGGGCGACCTCGGCCTGCTTGCCGAGCGGCTTGAGCTGGCGGCGTAGCTCGGTCGGTGAGGTCCTGCAGGCGGGTGAGGTTGGCCTGCATCGCGTCGAGCTTGCGGAGCGCCTTCTCCTTGCGCTTGCGGTGCTTGAGGACGCCGGCCGCCTCCTCGATGAAGCCGCGGCGCTCCTCGGGCGACGCCGAGAGGATGTCGTCGAGCTTGCCCTGGCCGACGATGACGTGCATCTCGCGGCCGATGCCGGAGTCGGAGAGCAGCTCCTGGACGTCGAGCAGCCGGCACGGCGCACCGTTGATGGCGTACTCGGACCCGCCGTTGCGGAACATCGTCCGCGAGATGGTGACCTCGGAGTACTCGATCGGCAGGACGCCGTCGTGGTTGTCGATCGTGAGCAGCACCTCGGCGCGGCCGAGCGGGGGCCGGCCGGCCGTGCCGGCGAAGATGACGTCCTCCATCTTGCCGCCGCGCAGGCTCTTCGCGCCCTGCTCGCCCATCACCCACGCGATGGCGTCGACGACGTTGGACTTGCCCGAGCCGTTCGGTCCGACGACGCACGTGATGCCCGGCTCGAAGTGCAGCGTCGTCGACGACGCGAACGACTTGAAGCCGCGCAGGGTGAGGCTCTTGAGATGCACGCGAGAGGCTCCAGGCGCGTCGGCGTCAGCAGGTCGGAGGGAAGGTGCCTCACCCTACCCTCGCCACCCCGCCACCCCGCGACCCCGACACCGGAGGCGACGCGGCGCCCAAAGGGCGCCGACGAGCTGCAGTACGCCGAAGCACGGAGGAGCCGATCGCAGCGAGGCGCCTGCTCCGAAGCGGAGGCGGCGCCGACGCGAGCGGCCGGGAGGCCGCTCGCCTGGAGGCGTGGGCAACACGCCGAAGCCCCAAGGGGCCGACGATCGCGAGGACGGTGCCCGAAGGGCACCTCCGAACGATCGTCGGGGCGCCGAGCGCAGCGAGGCGCCCTGCCCCGACGGCGGAGGCGGCGCCGACGCGAGCGCGCCGGGAGGCCGCTCGCCTGGAGGCGCAGGCAGTACGCCGAAGCCCCAAGGGGCCGACGCGAGCGGCCGGAGGCCGGTCGCGCGGAGCGCGCAGGCGCGACAGAGGCTGCCCTACGCCGAAGCCCGGAGGGAGCCGATCGATCGCGAGGACGGTGCCCGAAGGGCACCTCCGAACGATCGTCGGGGCGCCGAGCGCAGCGAGGCGCCCGCCCCGACGGCGGAGGCGGCGCCGACGCGAGCGGCCGGGAGGCCGCTCGCCTGGAGGCGCAGGCAACACGGCGAGGCGCCTGCCCGACGCGAGGCGGCGCCGCCGGAGGCCGCTCGCTTGGAGGCGGGGCTAACTGAGCGCGAGCTCGCGCAGCGCGACGTCGAGCTCGGCGTGGTGCAGCGCCACGATCTCGCTCGGCGCCCGGAGCGAGACGAGCTCGGCCTCGTACGCCGACACCTGCTCCTCGAGCTCCTGGACGCGGCGGCGCAGCCGCCCGACCTCGGTGACGAGCAGGGCGTCGGACCCGCCCAGGTGGCCGTAGATCGCCTTGGACATACTCGGTCTCCCTTGACGCGAGTCGTGCACGCGGCGCGATGGGCGCCGAGCCGTGCGGCGCCCGTGCGGGCGCGGTGCCGGGTACGCCGTCTCCGGCGCAATGTCTCGGGTACGACGGCCGCGCAGCGGCCGGTGGACTCAGCGTGACAGCGGCCGCGCGAGCCAGTCAACCCGGGCTGTTATCTTGACGTCAAGATACTTTCCTTCGAGCAGCCGGAGCCGTCCGTGACGCCGCACACCTGGGATCCTGACCGCTACCTGGCCTTCGCCGACGAGCGGGGCCGCCCGTTCCTCGACCTCCTCGGCCGGGTCGGCGCCGTAGACCCGTCCCGGGTCGTGGACCTCGGGTGCGGCCCGGGCAACCTCACCGGCCTGCTGGCCGAGCGGTGGCCCCGGGCTCGGGTGCTGGGGCTGGACTCCAGTCCCGAGATGATCGCGACGGCGCGCGGCCTCGGTCAGCGCGTGGAGTACGCCGTCGCGGACCTCCGGACCTGGGTTCCCGAGGAGGCGGTCGACGTGCTGGTCTCCAACGCCACCCTGCAGTGGGTGCCGGGGCACCGCGACCTGCTCCCCCGCCTGCTCCGTTCCGTGGCGCCCGGTGGCTGGCTCGCCCTCCAGGTCCCGGGCAACTTCGACGAGCCGAGCCACCGCATCCGCGCGGAGCTCGCCGCGGAGGCGCCGTACGCCGAGCACACGGCCGACGTCGCGGTGCCGTCCTCGCACGATCCGGCCGACTACTACGACGCGCTGACCGACGCCGGCGCCGAGGCGGTCGACGTCTGGGAGACCACCTACACCCACGTGCTGAGCGGACCCGACCCGGTCTTCACCTGGGTGTCGGGCACGGGCGCGCGACCGACGCTGCAGGCGCTCCCCGCCGACCTGCGCACGTCGTTCGAGACCGAGTTCAGGCGCCGGCTCTCCCGCGCGTACCCCGTCCGCCCGGACGGCACGGTGCTGCTGCCGTTCCGGCGCGTCTTCGCCGTCGCGCGGCGTACGGCGTCCAAGCCCGCCGACGCGTGATCACCGCTCGGCGAAGCCGCTGAGTCCCTCGCGCGTCGGACCAGCGATGGGTCACCAGCTGCACCCGGCCCGGCGTACGTCCGGAGCCGAGCGCCTCGACGAGCGCCTCGCACGCCGGACGCGGACCCTCGGCGACGACCTCCACCCGGCCGTCGTCGAGGTTGAGCGCCCAGCCGGTGAGCCCGAGCTCGAGTGCGGTGGCCCGGGTCCACCACCGGAACCCCACGCCCTGCACCCGGCCGCGCACCCAGGCGGTGACGCGCACCGGCTCCGCATCGGCCCGCGGCGAGCCGGCGGGAGCGTCGGGACGGTCGGTCACGGGTGCGGCCGTCGCGGCGTCCGCTGGCAGCGCGGGCAGCGGTAGGAGGACCGGTTCATGAAGGCCTCGCGCACGATCGGTCGTCCGCAGCGCGGGCACGGCCGGCCCTCCTGCCCGTACGCCGCGAGCGAGCGGTCGAAGTAGCCCGACTCGCCGTTGACGTCGACGTACAGCGCGTCGAAGGACGTGCCGCCCTGGGCCAGCGCCTCGCCCATGACGTCGCGCGCGTGGGCGAGCAGGGTGCGGGCCCGCGCGGGTGCGAGCTCGTCGGTCGGCATCGCCCAGTGCAGCCGGGACCGCCACAGCGCCTCGTCGGCGTAGATGTTGCCGATGCCCGACGCGAGCGTCTGGTCGAGCAGCGCGCGCTTGAGCCCGGTGCGCCGGGCGCGCAGGCGACGGACCCAGAGCGCGTCGTCGAACTCCGGGTCCAGCGGGTCGCGGGCGATGTGCGCGACCGAGCGGGGCACCGCACCGGCGCCGTCGGCCACGAGGTCGTCGAGCGCGAGGCCGCCGAACGTCCGCTGGTCGACGAAGCGCAGCTCCGGACCGTGGTCGGTGAACGCGAGGCGCGCGCGCAGGTGGGTCTCGTCCGGTGACGCCGGGGGTCGCACCAGCAGCTGTCCGCTCATGCCGAGGTGGGCGACGAGGGCCACGTCCCGGCCGTCGAGCGGCAGCCAGAGGTACTTCCCACGACGGCTCGCCGCCGCGACGGTCCGGCACCGGAGCCGCGCCTCGAGGTCGGCCGCACCGGCACCGTGCCGGCGGGCGGCCCGGGGGTGGAGGACCTCGGCGTGCTCCACCGTGCGCCCGACCACCCAGCGGTCGAGGCCGCGACGCACGACCTCCACCTCGGGCAGCTCGGGCACTACTCCTCCGCGCGGGCCAACGGCCGCGGCCGGACGGACCGTTCGAGCAGCTCGGCGTACGCCGTGGACGCCGCCTCCTGCTCCGCCTCCTTCTTGCTCCCACCCCGGCCGTCGCCGTGCAGCTCCCCCGCGACGCGTACCCGCGCGCGGAAGGACTTCATGTGGTCCGGACCGCTCTCCTGCACGACGTACTCGGGGACGCCCAGGGACTGCGCGGCGCACAGCTCCTGGAGGCTCGTCTTCCAGTCGAGGCCGGCGCCGAGTCCGGCCGACTCGGCGATGAGCGGGTCGAACAGCCGGTGGATCACGGTGGTCGCCACGTCGAGGCCGCGGTCGAGGTAGACCGCCCCGATCACCGCCTCGACCGTGTCGGCCACGATCGAGGACTTGTCCCGGCCGCCGGTGGTCTCCTCGCCGCGACCGAGCCGGAGGTGCTCGCCGAGGCCGAGGCCGCGCCCGATTCCGGCGAGCGCCTTGGCGTTGACGACGGCGGCGCGCAGCTTGGCGAGCTGCCCCTCGGGCAGGTCGGGGTGCGTGCGGTAGAGCGTGTCGGTGACGACGAGGCCGAGCACCGAGTCCCCGAGGAACTCCAGGCGCTCGTTGGTCGGCAGGCCGCCGTTCTCGTACGCGAAGGACCGGTGGGTCACCGCGCGCTCGAGCAGGTCGAGGTCCAGGTCGACCTCGAGCCGTTCGGCGAGTGCGGACAGCGGGGGGCGGGTGCTCTCGAGCCGGCTCACGTCGAGGTCCCGTGCGCCGCGAGCCGCGCGTCCGGTTCCGCCGTGGGTCGCTCGGCGAGGTCCGCCGGCAGGAGCTCGGCCAGGTCGCCGAGCGTGGTGGCGGCGCCCAGGGCACCGTCGGGGACGACGACGGTGCGGCCGTCGGCGGAGGCGAGCTCCTCGACGACGTCGGCCCACTGGACCCGCGCCAGCGCGTCGGCCCCCAGGTCGTCGAGCGGGCTGTCTGCCCGCAGGTCGGCGGCCTCGAGGTCGAGCACGACGGCCAGGGCCCGGGCGGCGAGGTCGAGAGCCGGGTCGGGGTGGCGATCGGTCATGCCGAGAGGCTAGCCCGAACCCCCTCCACCGGCCCCCGCGACCCCGAGCAGGGAGTCACTGGCGCAACCGATCGAGAACCGGGGCGGATCTCGTGGGTCGGTGACTCGGGATACGCCGGGGGCTGGACAGCACACGAGACCCGACCGCTCGGCGGCGGCCGGGTCTCGTGACGCCCGTGCGAGGTGGGTCAGACGTCGAGGACCTGACGGCCGTTGTACTCGCCGTCGACGTCGGTGCGGTGCGGCACGACGAACTCGACGCGGCCGTTGCGCACCACCTTGTTGATCTGGGGCAGCTTGGCCTTCCAGTTCGCGCGGCGGTGCCGGGTGTTGCTGCGCGAGGTCTTCCGCTTCGGGACGGCCATGGCTCAGCCCTCTTCCTTCTCGATGTCGGTCGGCTCGATCGTCCCCAGGGAGCCAAGGGCGGCCCACCGGGGGTCGATCACGTCGTGGTGGTGCTCCGGGTCGTCCTCGAGACGGAACCCGCAGTGCGGGCACAGTCCCGGGCAGTCGTCCCGGCACACGGGTGCGAGCGGCAGGTCGAGCACGACGGCGTCGCGCAGGACCGGCTCGAGGTCGAGGAGGTCCCCCACCAGGCGCGGCTGCTCGTCGTCCGGGTCGTCCTCGACCGGCGCGTGAGCGACGGGGCGACCACGTGCGTCGGTCTCCTCGTACGCGTACAGCTCCTGCAGGTCGACCTCCAGCTCGTCGGAGACCGGGTCCAGGCAGCGGCTGCACTCGCCCGTGAGGTGTACCAGTGCCGTTCCCGACACCAGCACCCCCTCGATCACCGACTCGAGCCGGACGTCCAGCTCGATGTCGGATCCCTCGGGTACGCCGATCGACATGATCCCCATGCCCGCCGGAGCCGGCACCGTGAGCGACACCTCCCGCATCGACCCCGCGCGGTGTCCCAGCTCTCGGGTGTCGAGCACGAGAGGGGAACGGGGGTCGATCGTGGTCAGGGTCGCCTTCCGGGGCCGGGCACGGTGGGGCACGGCCTCATGTCGGCCGACACGCCAGGGTAGCCGAGGGCGGGGTCCCGCCCCAAACCGTGGCCCGGGCCGGCGTCAGCCGGGCAGCGGGGTGTCGTCGACCGGTCCGGCGAGGTCGTCGTAGTCGTGCCGGCCGCGGATCTTGTCCCGGCCCTTCTGGACGGCGGCGATCGTCTTGTGCAGCGCCACCTCGAAGTTGGCCAGCTTGGCATCGACGTAGTCGTCGGTCTCGCGGCGCATGCGGGCAGCCTCCGCGTCGGCGTCGGCGCGGACGGCGTCCGCCTCGGCCACGGCGGCGCGGTAGATCTCGTGCTCGCTCACGAGCTGCCGGGCCCGCTCCTCACCGTCGGCGATGACCCGGTCGGCCTCCACCCGGGCCGCCGCCACGATGTCCTCGCGATCGGCGAGGACGTCGTCGGCCAGCGCGAGCGAGTCCGGCAGCAGGGCGCGCACCTCGTCGAGCAGGTCGAGCACGTGCCCGCGGTTGACCACGCACGAGGCCGACATGGGCATCGCACGGGCGTTCTCCACGAGGGCGGAGAGTTCGTCGAGCTTGTCGTGGACGTCCACGGTGGTCCTTCGGTCGGTCGGTCGGACGGGTGCGCGCCCGGTCACCGCCGCGGAGCGGCGGAGGAGGAGGGGTCAGGACTCGGCCCGGTGCGCCGCCAGCCGCTCGAGCAGCCGGGCGAGCACGGAGTCCGGGAGGAGTCCGGAGACGTCACCACCGTACGTCGAGACCTCCTTGAGCAGGCTCGACGACAGGTAGCTGTAGAGCGGGTTGGTGCTGACGAAGAACGTCTCCACCCCGGAGAGCCGGTAGTTCATCTGCGCCATCTGCAGCTCGTAGTCGAAGTCGCTGACGGCCCGCAGTCCCTTGACGATCGCGGAGATGTCGTGGTTCCGGCAGTAGTCGACGAGCAGCCCGTGGAACGAGTCCACGACGATGTTCGGGTACGGCGCGACGACCTCGCGGAGCATCTCGATGCGCTCGTCGACCGTGAACAGGCTGCTCTTGGTCTTGTTGACGAGGACGGCGACCACGACCTCGTCGAACTGGTCGGCCGCTCGGACGAAGACGTCCAGGTGTCCGTTGGTGACCGGGTCGAAGGACCCGGGGCAGACGGCCTTGCGCACGCAGACCTCCTCGCGGTACCCCGGGACGGGGTACGCCGTTCAGGCGCCGTGACCGTACCAAAGCGCGGTCCGCACCCTGGTGTCGCCGTAGTCCCGGTCGCGCAGCGCGTCGTAGCCCACGGGCCAGGCGAAGCCGCCGCCGCGCCGCGCCCGCTCGACCGCGACGAGGGACCCGGCGCTCAGCCAGCCGTGCCCGGCGAGCCCGCCGAGCACCCGCTCCACGACGTCGTCGGGCACGTCGTACGGCGGGTCGAGGAACGCGACGTCGTACGGCGCGACCGCGGTCGGCGGTGGCGCGAGGGACGTGAGCGCGGCCACGTCGCCGCCGAGCACCACCACGCCCGGCAGCCCCACCGCGGCGACGTTGGCGCGCACGACGTCGAGGGCCCGTCGGTCCCGCTCGACGAGCAGGACGTGGGCCGCGCCGCGCGAGAGCGCCTCGAGCCCCACCGCGCCCGAGCCGGCGTAGAGGTCGACGACGCGCAGCCCGCCGAAGGCCCCGAGCCGGGACTCGATCGCGCTGAACAGGGCCTCGCGGACGCGGTCGGACGTGGGTCGCGTGCCGGCCGCGGGCGAGGCGAGCCGGCGCCCGCGCGCGGCACCCGCGACGATGCGCATCAGCCGCGCCCGAGGCGGGTGAGGTCGTCGAGCAGCGGGCCGACCCGACCGACGACGACCGAGAGGTGCCCCTCGCCGTCGAGCAGGTGCGGGCGGGCACCGGGCACCGCGCTCGCGAGCCACTGCCCGTGCGCGAACGGGACCATGAGGTCGGCCGACCCCTGCCACACCGACACCGGGACGGCGACGGCGCCGAGGTCGAAGCCCCACGGCCGGACGAACGCGAGGTCGTCGTCGACCCAGCCGTCGCCACCGACCGACGTCGCCTCGCGGAAGCTCGCCGCGAGCCACTCGCCGAGCTCGCCCCCGAGGTAGCCGCGGTCGACCTCCGGCAGCAGGGTGGCCAGGGCCGGGAGGATCTCGTCGGCGGTGATGACCTGGTAGCCGGCGAGGAGCGGATCGAGCCGCTCGCGCAGGACCCGCTCCCCCGCGATGGCGGCGGTGTGCTCGGCCACGTTGTCCTCGCCCTGACCGGCGAACCAGTCCAGCGAGCCGTCGCTCTCCACCCGTGGGGCGACGCCGGCGAGGCTCGCGGCCGCCGGGACGCGGTCCGGCAGCAGCGCGGCGCAGGCCAGTGCGTGCGGGCCGCCCCCGGAGTAGCCCAGCGCGACGGCCGTCCCGGCACCCAGCGCGTCGAGGACCTGCCGGGCGTCGTCCGCGACGTCGGCGACCGTCCGGCCCGGGAGCCGGGTCGACGTCGAGTACCCCGGTCGGGACCACGCGACGACGCGCAGCCCCCGCTCCGCCGCGGCCGCGAGCGTGCCGGGCGGCACCAGGGCGCTGCCCGGCGTGCCGTGCAGGTAGAGCAGCACGGGCGCGCCGGGGTCGCCCCAGCTGCGCACGTCGAGGGTGCGCCCGTCGGCGAGCACGAGGTCGGTCACGACTTCTCCAGGTAGTCGGCGCGCTCCTCGTCGAGGAGCGCGACCACGGCACGGCCGAGCGCCGGCACGGTCGCGAGGTCAGGATCCTCCGCCACGAGGGCGGTGGCCTCGGCCCGGGCGGCGGTGATGACGTCCTCGTCGCGCAGCACGGAGAGCATCCGCAGCGACGACCGGCTGCCCGACTGCGACGCGCCGAGGACGTCGCCCTCCCGGCGCTGCTCGAGGTCGAGACGGGAGAGCTCGAACCCGTCGAGCGTGCCGGCGACGGCGTCGAGCCGCTCGCGAGCCGGTGTGCCGGGCGGGATGTCGGTGACCAGCAGGCAGAGACCGGCGTGGTCGCCGCGGCCGACCCGGCCGCGCAGCTGGTGCAGCTGGGATACGCCGAACCGGTCGGCGTCCATCACCACCATGACGGTCGCGTTCGGCACGTCGACGCCGACCTCGACGACGGTGGTGGCGACGAGGACGTCGATGCCGTCGGACGCGGTCGGCCCGGCGGCGAAGCGCCGCATCACGTCGTCCTTCTCCTCGGGCGACAGCCGGCCGTGCAGGATCCCCACGCGCGCGGCGGCGAGCGGCCCTTCGGCGAGGATCGGCGCGACGTCCAGCACCGCGATCGGCGGCCTGCGGTCGGTGGCGTCGTCGGTGCCGACGTCGTCGGTCGAGGCCTTGTCGTCGCCACCGATGCGCGGGCAGACGACGTAGGCCTGCCGACCCGCGGACACCTCGTCGAGGATGCGCGTCCACGCGCGGTCGAGGAAGCGCGGCTTCTCGGCCGGGACGACGTGCGTGACGACCGGCAGGCGCCCCTCGGGCAGCTCGGTGAGGGTCGACACCTCGAGGTCGCCGAACACGGTCATCGCCACGGTCCGCGGGATCGGCGTGGCGGTCATCACGAGCACGTGCGGCCGGTTGTCGTCGCGCGCCTTGGCGGCGAGGGCGGCGCGCTGCTCGACGCCGAAGCGGTGCTGCTCGTCGACGACGACGAGCCCGAGGTCGAAGAACTGCACCTTCTGCTCGAGCAGCGCGTGCGTGCCGATCACGATGCCGGCCTGGCCGGAGGCGATGTCCAGCATCGCCTGGCGCCGGCGCGCGCTGGACGCCGAGCCGGTGAGCAGGGCCACGCCGGTGCCGGCGTCGCTGCCGCCGAGGAGGCCGCGCTCGGCGAGCGGCCCGAGCAGCGCGGTGACGGACCGGTGGTGCTGCTGCGCGAGCACCTCGGTCGGCGCGAGGAGCACCGCCTGCCCGCCGGAGTCGACCACGGTGAGCATCGCGCGCAGCGCCACGAGGGTCTTGCCCGAGCCGACCTCGCCCTGCAGCAGCCGGTGCATCGGATGGGTCCGCGCCAGGTCCGCGGCGATCGTGCGACCCACCTCGACCTGCCCGTTCGTCAGGGTGAACGGCAGGCGCGCCTCGAAGGCCGTCGAGCAGCCCGTCGGGGACGGCGACCCGGGGGACGGCCGGCAGGCCGGCGGCGGCGATCCGGCGCTGGGCCAGGACGGTCTGCAGGACGAACGCCTCGTCCCAGCGCAGCCGGGACCGCGCCTCGACCACGTCGTCGCGCGAGTGCGGCCGGTGCACCGCCAGGAGCGCCCCGCGCAGCCCCGGAAGTCCGTGCCGGACACGGGTGGACGGCGGGAGCGGGTCGTCGAGCTCGTCGGGGAGCTGGTCGAGCACGATGCCGACCGCGCTCGAGATCTTCCACGACGACATCTGCGCGGTGGCGGGGTAGACCGGGATCAGCTCGCCGGCGAAGCTCAGGACCGACTCGTCGCCCCCGGGCAGGTCGCCGAGGGGCGACGCGGCGGCGACCGGCCGGGCGTCGTCCGGGAGCAGGATGTAGTCCGGGTGGGTGAGCTGGCGGCTGCGGTTGAACACGGTGACCTTGCCGCTGAACAGCCCTACGCGGCCCGCCCGCAGCTCCTTCGCGCGCCAGGACTGCTTGAAGAACGTGAGCGTGAGCTCCCCGGTGCCGTCGGTCACGACCACCTCGAGCCGCTCCGCGCGACGGCCGGTGCGCCGGTCGACGTAGGACCGGTTGTCGACCTTGAGCACGCGGACCAGGACGGTGACGTGCTCGTCGACGACGAGCGAGCCGAGGTCGGTGAGCTGCCCGCGCTCGGCGTAGCGCCGCGGGTAGTGCCGCAGCAGGTCCTCCACGGTGCGCAGCCCGAGGCCGTTCTCGAGCGCGGTTGCGGTTTTCGCACCGAGGACCTTCGGCAGCGCGTCGGTGAGACGGAGCTCGGCCACGGGTCACTCCACCCCGAGGATCAGCGGCCAGAACGGCTGTCCGCCGTCGTAGACCGCGATCTCGACGCCGTGGTGCTCACCGCGCAGCCGACGCGTCACCGCGGTCGTGAGCGCCTCGGCCGACTCGGCTCCGCGCACCATCGTCACGAGCTCGCCGCCCGTCGACAGCAGCCGGGACAGGACGCGGACGGCGACGTCCTCGACCGTCGCGCCGATCTCGACGACGTCGCCCTCGACGATGCCCAGGACGTCGCCGACGTGGCAGGTGCCCGCGCTCGTGAACGCCTCGCGCGAGGCGATCGAGACGCCGCCGTACCTCGTGGCCGCCGCCGCGGCGGTCATGGCCACGACGTCGTCGCCGTACGGCGCGGACCCGTCGTGCACCGCGACCGCGGCGAGGGTCTGCACGATCGAGCGGGTCGGGACCACGGAGATGCGCAGACCCTCCCCGCGCGCCTTCTCCGCCGCGGCCTCGGCGACCGGCCGGATGTCCGAGTCGCTCGGGAGCAGGACGACCTCCGCCGTGGCCGCCCGGTGGACGCCGTCGAGCAGCTCGGCGGTGGACGGCGCGACGTTGGCCGTCGCCCGGACGACGACGACGCCCACGGCGTCGAGCAGCGCGGCCGTCCCCGGGCCGTGCGCGACCGCCACGACGGTGCGCCCGGTCGGCCGCCCGGCCGCCCGGCGCTCGGCCGCCTCCTGGCGCAGGTCGGTGACGCGGATGCGGTGCGGTCGGCCGGCCCCGATCCCCGCCTCGATCGCCGCGCCGACGTCGTCGGCGTGCACGTGGACGTTCCACAGGCCCGCTCCCCCGACGACGACCACCGAGTCGCCGAGCTCGGTGAGCCGGGTCCGCAGCGTGTGGACCGCCGCCTCCTCGGAGTCGAGCAGGTACATCACCTCGTAGGCGCCGCCGCCCTCGTCGAGCTCGTGGACGTCCCACGGGATCGGCGGGACCGACGGGCCCGGGTCCCGGCGTACGCCGGTCACCGTCTCGACGAGGGCGTCCAGGATGACCACGAGCCCGCGCCCGCCGGCGTCGACGACGCCCGCACGGGCCAGCACCTCGAGCTGCTCGGGCGTGCGGGCCAGCGCGTCGGTCGCGGCGTCGGCCGCGGCCGTGACGAGCGCCTCGAGGCTGGTCCCCGGGCCGAGGGCCGCGACCGCGTCGGCGGCCGCCCGGGCGACGGTGAGCACCGTGCCCTCGCGCGGGTCGGCCACCGCGGCGTACGCCGAGTCCGCGGCGCGACGGAACGCCGAGACGAGCAGCGCCTCCTGGGTGACCAGGCTCCCGTCGACCTCGGCGGTGCCGAGCGCCTCGGAGAAGCCGCGCACGAGCTGGCTCAGGATGATCCCCGAGTTGCCGCGGGCGCCGAGCAGGGCGCCGTGCGCGAACGTGCGGACGGTCGCCCGCAGGTCCAGCTCACCGCCGGCCTCGTGGAGCGCGGCGGCGGCCGACTCGAAGGTGAGGAAGAGGTTCGTGCCCGTGTCCCCGTCCGGGACGGGGAAGACGTTGAGCGCGTCGATCTCGGCCCGGTGCCGGCCCAGTGCCGCGAGGCCGAGGTCGGCCCATCGGCGGATCGCCGCGGCGTCGAGACGCTCCAGCACGGTCGCGGGACTCCTCGGGGGCCGGTGGCGGGGGCGAACCTCCCCGCCACGGGTGCAGGGTCACCGCGAGCGTAGTGTCCGACGCCGACCGAGCACCGGTTTGGGACTCGGCCGCCCCGCCCTGTAGCCTGTGCGGGTTGCCCGGCCGTCCGGGCGCGCCCGGCGACGCCCGTGGCGACGACACCCGAACTCGACCGTGAGGACTACGACTGTGGCTGCCAACTGCGACGTCTGCGGCAAGGGCCCCGGTTTCGGCCACTCGATCTCGCACTCGCACCGGCGCACCAAGCGGCGCTGGAACCCCAACATCCAGACGGTCCGCGCGATGGTCGGCAAGAGCCCGAAGCGGCTCAACGTGTGCACCTCGTGCATCAAGGCCGGCAAGGTCGCCCGCGTCTGACCGCCCCGAAGCCCGGAGAGGGCCGTACCCGCGAGGGTGCGGCCCTCTCGCACGTCCCGGCCCGGGACACCGCGCCGGCAGGCACGTGGGCGAGACTGGCCCCGTGACGGACGTCGAGATCGGCCCCGAGGGCATCCGGCTGGGGCAGTTCCTCAAGTACGCCGGAGCCGTGGAGTCCGGCGGCGAGGCCAAGATCGTGCTCGAGGCCGGCGAGGTCGAGGTCAACGGCCGGGTGGAGACCCGCCGCGGCGCTCAGCTCGGACCCGGCGACGTCGTCGCCCTCGCCGGACGGTCCTGGCGCCTGACCTGACGCGCACTCCGGCGCGGTTCAGCCGGCGAAGTGGTCGTGACCCGCGGGTCCGGTCCACCGCGCGCCGTCGACGAGGACCGCGGGTCCTCCCGCGGAGACCGAGCCGATCGCGACGAAGCCCTCGGGCAGCGGCGTACCGGCCGGGAACGTCGCGAGCAGGGCATGGTCGTCGCCGCCGCCCAGCACCCAGCCGAGCGGGTCGGCGTTGAACGCCGCGGCCGCCTCGGCCACCGGCGCGTCCACCGCGATCCGGGCGGTCTCCAGCTGCCACCAGGACGCCGGAGGCGTCGGCGAGGTGGCCGGCGTCCTGCACGAGGCCGTCGGACACGTCGAGCATGGCGGTCGCCCCGGCACGGGCCGCGGCCGCGCCCGCGGCGTAGGGCGGTGCCGGGACCCGGTGCGCGTCGGCGAGCGCGCGCGGGGAGCGGAACCCGCGCCCGAGCACGGCCAGGCCGGCGGCGGCCCAGCCCGAGCCGGCCGGCGAGGGCCACGACGTCGCCCGGACGCGCGCCGGCGCGCGTGACCGGCGGGCGGCCCTCGAGGTCGCCCAGCGCGGTCACCGCGATCACCACGGCGTCGCTCCGGACGACGTCGCCGCCCACGACCGCGGCGCCCACGAGCGCGCACTCGTGCGCGAGGCCGTCGGCGAGACCGGTGGCCCAGGAGGCCGGCAGGTCCGGCGGGGCACCGAGACCGACCAGCAGCGCGGTGGGCCGCGCCCCCATCGCCACGACGTCGGCGAGGTTCTGCGCCGCCGCCTTGCGGCCGACGTCGAACGCGGAGGACCAGTCCCGGCGGAAGTGCCGGCCCTCGACCAGCAGGTCGGTCGTGGCCACGACGCGGCCGTCCGGCGCGGCCACCACCGCCGCGTCGTCCCCGGGCCCGAGCAGGACGTCGGCGGTGGTCGGGAACCGGTCGACGACGGCATCGATGAGCCCGAACTCGCCGAGCGCGCCGACCGACCCCGCCTCGTGCGCCGGGGTGCCGTCCTCGCGTGCCGCCATCGTTCCGCCTTCCGTCGTCGTCCGCCCGGATCCGGTGCCCAACGCCGGTGGCCCGGGCAGTAGTGTCGTCGGCGCGGCCGGTGCTCGCGCACCGATCGCGCCCCTGACCGGACCCGACGCCCAGGAGGACGACCGTGGTGGTCCAGGCCTACATCCTGATCCAGACCGAGGTCGGCAAGTCAGCGCACGTCGCTGCCGAGATCGCCCAGATCAAGGGCGTCACCCTCGCCGAGGACGTCACCGGTCCCTACGACGTCATCGTGCGCGCCGAGGCGCGCACCGTCGACGAGCTCGGCAAGCTCGTCGTCGCCCGGATCCAGGCCGTGCCCGGCATCACCCGCACGCTGACCTGCCCCGTCGTCCACCTGTAAGGTGCGGCCCGCCCCGCTCGCGCGACCGCTCGTCGCGGCCCTCGCCCTGCTCACCGTCACGGCCTGCTCGTCCGGCCTGCCGGTCTCCGCCGCCGGACCCGCTCCCGACCGGCGCCGCGGCGTACGCCTGCTCGTCCCTGCACGGCCGGCTGCCCGACGAGGTCTCCGGCCAGACCGTCACGGCGACCGAGCCGCAGAGCCCGCTCACCAGCGCGTGGGGAACACCGTCGATCGTGCTCCGCTGCGGGGTCGGCGTCCCCGCGGCGCTCACCCCCACGTCCCAGCTGCTCACCGTCGACGGCGTCGACTGGCTGCCCGAGAAGCTGACCGCGGGTTACCTGTTCACGACGGTCGGGCGTTCGGTGAACGTCGAAGTGAGCGTCCCGAGCGCGTACTCCCCCGAGGCGGACGCGCTCGCCGACCTCTCGCCCGCGGTCGCCGCGGCCATCCCGGCGTCGGGCTGACGGCGGTCGTTCAGCGCGACGTGGTCCGGCGGCCGCCGGTCGCGACCGTGAGGTCGATCGCCTCGCCCGGCCTCGGCGTGGCCGACCCGGCCGGCACGGGCGCGGGGGTCGGCGGCGTCGGCGGTACGCGGTCCAGCGGGATCATGACGGCCCCCTTCGCTCACGGACTGGTGCTCCCGGACACCCTGGACCAGCCACCCCGCCGGACGCCAGCCGGTCGCGGCCCCGGCGGCGCGACCCGCCGCTGCGGAGCGCCGACCGGCCACGGCAACCGACCGGAATGCGGACTCAGCGCAGGCCGGTACCGCGGCGCAGGGCGTCGGCCACCAGCCGGTCCACGAGGGTCGGGTAGTCGACGCCGGACGCCGCCCACACCCGCGGGAACATCGAGATCGAGGTGAACCCCGGCATCGTGTTGACCTCGTTGACGAGCACCCGGCCGTCCGGGGTCAGGAAGAAGTCGCAGCGGGCGAGCCCCTCGCAGGACAGCGCCTCGAACGCGCGCACCGACAGCTCGCGCACCCGCTCGGACACCTCGACCGGCAGGTCGGCGGGCACGACGAGGTCCGCGGCGTCGTCGAGGTACTTCGCGTCGAAGTCGTAGAACTCGTGGTCCCCGCGCACGACGATCTCCGCGCACACGCTGGCCTGCGGCTCGCCGTCGGCGTCGACGAGCACGCCGCACTCGATCTCCCGCGCCCCCTCGACCGACGCCTCCACCACGACGCGCGGGTCGTGCGCCCGGGCCGCCTCGATCGCGCGCCACGACCGCCTCGGCCGTCCTGACCTTGGTGATCCCCACGCTCGACCCGGCGCGGGCCGGCTTGACGAACGCCGGCAGGCCGAGCGCGGCCACCCGCTCCAGCACGGCCGCGCGGTCGCGGCTCCACTGCCGGTCGCTGACGACGACGTACGGCGCCTGCTCGAGGCCCGCGTGCGCGAACAGCGCCTTCATCGCGCCCTTGTCCATCGCCGCGGCGGACGCCAGGACGCCCGAGCCGACGTAGGGCACGCCGGCCATCTCGAGCAGGCCCTGGATCGTCCCGTCCTCGCCGTAGGGGCCGTGCAGCACGGGGAACACGACGTCGACGCCCGCCAGCGTCCCGGGGACGTCGCCGGGCGCGTGCACCTCGAGGTCGCGGCGGGTCGGGTCGGCGGCGAGGACGAGCGAGACGCCGGTCGCGTCGACCTCGGGCAGCAGGCCGTCGGTGATGCGCAGGCGGTCGGGGTCGTCGGCCTCGAGCACCCAGCGGCCGTCGGGGGTGAGGCCGATGGGGACGACGTCGTAGCGCTCGCGGTCGAGCGCGCGCAGCACGGAACCGGCGGAGACGCACGAGATCGCGTGCTCGCTGGAACGGCCGCCGAACACGACGGCCACCCGGATGCGCTCGGTCACGCGGTCACCCTACGGGGGGCCGGCGCGGCACGCCCGGCACGCCCGCCGCGACGCGACCGCTAGCGTCGACCCGTGACCAGCCGCGACCTGCGCCCCGACCTGTCCCCCGAGACCCTCGTCGTCGCCGTCGGGAGGCCGGCCAAGGAGCCGGACGCCCCGGTGAACGTGCCCGTCGTGCTCAGCTCCACGTTCCACGCCGGCGGCCCGGTCGCCTACGCCCGCACGTCCAACCCCACGTGGGAGGCGCTCGAGGAGGTCGTCGGGACCCTGGAGGGCGGTCGCGCCCTCGCCTTCTCGAGCGGCATGGGCGCCGTCTCCGCCGTCCTCGACCTCGTGCCGACCGGCGGCACCGTGGTCGTCTCGTCGCACTCCTACTCCGGTGTCGCGGCCCGGCTCCGCGACCTCGAGGCCGAGGGGCGGGTGCGGGTACGGCTCGTCGCGGTCCAGGACGCCGCGAGCGTCGCGGCGTCCTGCGCGGGCGCCGACCTGCTCTGGATCGAGACCCCGACGAACCCGGCGATGGAGGTGTGCGACCTCGCGCGCCGTCGCGGCGGCCGCCCGCGAGCTCGGCGTCCGCACCGTGTGCGACAACACGTTCGCCGGACCGATCCTGCAGCGCCCGATCGAGCACGGCGTCGACGTCGTGGTGCACTCCGCGACGAAGTCCCTCGCCGGGCACTCCGACGTCCTGCTCGGCATCGTCGTCACGACCGACGACGGCTACCACCAGCGGCTGCTGCGCGCCCGCACGCTCATGGGGTCGATCCCCGGTCCGTTCGAGGCCTACCTCGCGCTGCGCGGCATCCGCACCCTGGCGCTGCGCGTGAAGCAGTCGCAGGCCAGCGCGCTCGAGCTCGCGACCCGCCTCTCGACGCACCCCGCGGTGACGTCGGTGCGCTACCCGGGCCTCCCCGGCGACCCCGGGCACGAGATCGCGCGGCGCCAGATGGACGGGTTCGGGGGCATCGTGGCCTTCGAGACGGTCGGCGACGCAGCGGACGCCGAGGCGTTCTGCGACCGCACCGAGCTCATCACCCACGCGACGAGCCTGGGCGGCGTCGAGACGCTCATGGAGCGCCGGCGCCGCTGGCCCGAGGAGCGTCCCGACATCGGCGAGACCCTCATCCGGCTGTCGGTCGGCATCGAGGACGTCGAGGACCTCTGGGCCGACCTCTCCCGGGCGCTCGACGGGCTGCTCTGACCGACCGGCTCAGTCCTTCGGCCGGGCCCACCAGACGGTCCAGGCGACCGCGTCGACGGTGAAGGGTGCCGCGGGCACCAGCTCCCGGCACCGCTCGCGCAGGGCCGCACGCTCGTCCGCGTCCAGCGCCGCCACGTGGGCGCCGGCCGGCCCCACGCCGAGGGTGAACGGGTCCCACCACTCCTCGAAGCTCGGGTGGGTGACGTGGACCTCGAGCCGGGTCGACGTGGCGCCGGGCATCCCGGCCGCGGTGAAGAGCTCACCCAGCCGACCCTCCGCGGCGCCGGCCAGTCCGGACTCGTCCGGCGCGTCGGGTGCGAGCTCGCGGGCCGCGCGCCAGAACGTCGCGAGCGGTCCGCCGCCGCCCGCGTGGTCCCACACGCTCGCGGCCACGATCCCGCCGGGCCTTGTCACCCGGGCCATCTCGGCGAGCCCGGCGACCGGGTCGGTCATGAAGTGCACGACGAGCTGGGCCAGGGTCCGGTCGAACGAGCCGTCGGCGTACGGCAGGTGCTCGGCCGCGCCCCGTCGGACGTCCAGCCCCGGCAGCACGCGCGGCAGTTCGGCGACGAAGGACTCGGAGGGGTCCACCGCGGAGACGCTCGCCACGCCGAGCCGCTCGACGAGCACGGTGGTGAGGGCGCCGGCACCGCAGCCCACGTCGAGCGCGCGCTGCCCGGGAGACACCCCGACGAGGTCCACCAGCTCGAGCGCGAGCGGCCCGGAGTAACGGCCCATGAAGCGCGCGTATGCCGAGGACGAGACGTCGAAGCCCATGCCGGACAGGCTATCCCGGCCTCAGCCGACCTCGGACTCGGCCTTCGTCGCACGGTTCATGAACGTGCGCAGCATGTGCCGCGGGTCGAGCCCGTGGTGCACCACCTGCACGACCTGCTCGGTGATCGGCAGGTCGACGCCGTTGGCCGACGCGAGGTCGAGGATGGACCGGCAGCTCTTGACGCCCTCGCAGGTCTGCGTGGTGATCTCGGTGGCCTCCGCGATCGACAGGCCCTGACCGAGGTGCTCGCCGAACGTCCGGTTGCGCGACAGCGGCGACTGGCAGGTCGCGATGAGGTCGCCGATGCCGGCGAGGCCCAGGAACGTGATCGGCGAGGCGCCGAGCGCGGTCCCGAGCCGCGTCATCTCGGCGAGGCCACGGGTGATGAGCGCGGACTGCGCGTTCTCGCCGTACCCCATCCCCACGGCCATGCCGTTCGCGAGGGCGATGACGTTCTTCACCGAGCCGCCGATCTCGGTGCCCACGACGTCCGTCGTCCAGTAGGGCCGGAAGTACGCCGTCGTGCACGCGTCCGACAGCCGCTCGGCGACGTCCTCGTCGGGACAGGCCACGGTGGTGGCCGCCGGCTGGCGCTGCGCGATCTCGCGAGCGAGGTTCGGCCCGGAGATCACGGCGACCCGCTCCGCGGGGACGCCCGGCGACCTGCGCCGCCACCTCGCTCATCCGCAGCGTCGTGCCCTGCTCGATGCCCTTCATCAGCGAGACGAGGACGGCGCCCTCGGGCAGCGCCGGAGCCCAGGCGTCGAGGTTGGCCCGCAACGACTGCGCGGGCACGGCGAGCACCACCACCTCGGCGTCGGCGAGCGCGGCCCGCGGGTCACCGGTCGCCGTCAGCGACGGCGGCAGGGGGATGCCCGGGTGGTAGTCGGGGTTCTCGTGCCGATGGCTGATCGCCTCGGCGAGGCGCGGGTCGCGGCTCCACATCACCACGTCGTTGTCGGCGTCGGCGAGCACCATCGCGAAGGCCGTGCCCCAGGACCCGCTCCCCATGACCGTGATGCGCATCAGCCCGACGTCCCTTCGGGTCTCGTGTCGGCGTCCGTCGCCGCCTCCTGCGCGGCACGGTGCGCCCGGAGGTCGAAGCGCTCGGCGGGGGCCTGCTCCCCGCGGATGCCCTCCAGCAGCGCGGTGATCGCCGCGACGATCCGCTCGGTCGCCTCGCGCAGGGTGGCGCTGTCCAGCGCCCGGCCGCGCAGGTCGTCGAGGTCGACCGGGGGGCCGGCGCTGACGCGCATGACCTTGCGCGGCAGGATCTTGAACTCGCTGCGGTACGGCCCGATGACCTCCTGCGCCCCCCACTGGGCCACCGGGACCACCGGGGCGCCGGTGGTCAGCGCGATGCGCGCCGCGCCGGTCTTGCCGGTCATCGGCCACAGGCCCGGGTCGCGGCTGATCGTGCCCTCGGGGTAGACCACGACGCACTCGCCCGCGCGCACGGCGGCGACGGCCGCACGGACCGACGACGCGGCGTCGGCGGTCTCCCGGTACACCGGGATCTGCCCGGCGCCGGTGATGATCCGTCCGACGAGCGGGACCCGGAAGACCGACTCCTTGCCGAGGTAGCGCGGCGGGCGGCCGTTGTCGTAGAGGAAGTGGGCCGACTCGAGCGGGTCGAACCAGGAGATGTGGTTGGGGCAGACGACGATGCCCTCCTGGGTGCCGTCCGGGAGCACCTCCGGGCGCAGGTGCTCCGCGCCGCGCCAGTCACGCTTCGTCAGCAGCAGCATCCCGGGACGCAGCAGGCACACGGCCAGCCGGAACCAGAAGCCCAACCGCTTGCCGCTGCGTACCTTCGCCACCGTGCCCACCTCCCCCGCTCGTCACGCGCTCGTCCGGCCCGGCACGGTACCCGGCGTCGATCCTCGCCGCGCACGGGGCGCGGGTCCAGCGTGACACCACCATGGGAGAGGATGTGGACCATGGCGGGCATCCGGGACGGGTCCGACCGAGTGGGTCGTGGTCGTCCCGGTGAAGCGCCTGGACCGCGCCAAGACGCGGCTCTCGGCCCGGCCGGCCCCCCAGCGCCGCGCGCTCGCCCTGGCCTTCGCCCTCGACACCGTCCGCGCCGCGGTCGGGTGCGAGTGCGTCATCGGGGTCGTGGTCGTGACCGACGACGTCGAGGTGCGCGCCGCGGTCGAGGAGCTCGGGGCCTCCTGGGTGCCCGACGAGCCCGACTCCGGGCTCAACGCGGCGCTGACGCACGGCGCGGACGTGGTCCGGCACCGCGCCCCCGACGCGTGGCGTCGCCGTCCTCGCCGCCGACCTGCCCGCCCTGCGGTCCGAGGAGCTCGCTCGCGCCTTGGCCGCCGCGAGCCTGGTGGACCGCGGGTTCGTGGCCGACGCCTCGGGAACGGGCACCACGCTGTTGACCGCCCGGCCGGGTGTCGCGCTCGACGCCCGGTTCGGCCCGCGCTCGCGAGCCGCGCACGCGGCCACCGGCGCGACCGCGCTGGAGCCGGGTCCGGTCCCCGGCCTGCGCCGGGACGTGGACACCGAGGTCGACCTCTGGGACGCCGGCCGGCTCGGGCTCGGCATCGCGACGGCGCCGCTGCTCGACGCCGGTGGTACGTCGGTGTCCGCGTGACCGAGCTGCCCGCCACGGTCCGCGAGCACGACACCGCGACCCGGACCGGGTCCGTCCTGCTCGACGACGGCACGTCGCTGCCCTACTCCGCGTCGGCGTTCGACGCCGGCGGCCTGCTCCTGCTGCGCTCGGGCCAGCGGGTGCGCCTGCGTCTCGACGGCGAGCCGCCCACGGTCGTGGCGATCACCCTCGTGAGCTTCGACCTGCCTCCGGACTGACATCACTGAGGGTGGCCGTGGTTGCGCTAGAAGCAACCAGGGCCACCCTCAGTGAGAACCTCGGTGTCGGTGCAGCGAGGTCAGCGCTTCCGGGCGGGAGCCTTCTTCGCGGGAGCGGCCTTCTTCGCAGCCGGCGCGGCCTTCTTGGCGGCGGGGGCGGCCTTCTTCGCCGGGGCGGCCTTCTTGGCGGCCGGGGCGACCTTCTTCGCGGCAGCCTTCCGCTTGCCGGCCACGCTGTTCTTGAACTCGGCACCCGCGCGGAACTTCGGGACCGAGGTCGCCTTGATCTTCACGGTGGCACCGGTCTGCGGGTTGCGGCCCACGCGAGCGGCCCGGTCCGCCTTCTCGAAGACACCGAAGCCGCTGATGGCGACCTTGTCGCCCTTGGCGACGCTCTTGGTGATCTCGTCGACGATGGCCTCCACGGCCTCGCCGGCGAGCTTCTTGGTGACGCCCAGGCGAGCCGAGAGTCGGTCGACGAGCTCAGCCTTGTTGACGCTTACAGCCACGATGATCCTCCGGGGAACTGCCGGACCCACCGTCCGGCGCACACGGAAACCTAACCATCGCCGACGCCCCGCACAACGACGGCGCGCCGGTGAGAACCGGTGTGTCGCAACGAGTTCTGCGTGCGATGCGTCACGCTCGGTCCGAGAGCCCGCTTTCGGGTGCTCCGGCGAGGGTCCCTGGGCTCAGCCCGCGGAGGGAAGGAACGCGGGTCGGGCCTCCTCGAAGGCGGTGATGTCGGCCTCGTGCTGGAGGGTCAGGCCGATGTCGTCGAGCCCCTGGAGCAGGCGCCACCGGGTGTAGTCGTCGACCTCGAACGGGGCCACCACCGCTCCCGCCCGCACCTCACGCGCCTCGAGGTCCACCGTGACCTCGAGCGCCGGATCGGCCTCGACGGCGGCCCAGATCCGCTCGACGACGTCCTGGTCGACGACCGCGGTGAGCAGCCCGATCTTGCCGCTGTTGCCGCGGAAGATGTCCGCGAACCGCGAGGAGAGCACCACGCGGAAGCCGTAGTCCTGCAAGGCCCACACCGCGTGCTCGCGCGACGACCCGGTCCCGAACTCGGGGCCGGCGACGAGCACCGAGACGCCGGCGTAGCGCGGGTCGTTGAGGACGAACGACGGGTCCTGGCGCCAGGCCGCGAACAGCGCGTCCTCGTAGCCGTGGCGGGAGATCCGCTTGAGGTACTCCGCCGGGATGATCTGGTCGGTGTCGACGTTGCCGCGGCGCAGCGGCAGCGCCCGGCCGGTGTGCACGGTGAACGGGTCCATGACGTGGGCTCCTGGGTCCGGGTCAGGCGGAGAGGTCGGCGGGCGAGGCGAGGTGGCCGAGCACGGCCGTGGCGGCGGCCACCTGCGGCGAGACGAGGTGCGTGCGCGAGCCGGGGCCCTGGCGCCCCTCGAAGTTCCGGTTCGACGTCGACGCGCTGCGCCCGCCCGGCGCGACCTTGTCGGCGTTCATCGCGAGGCACATCGAGCACCCGGCGTTGCGCCACTGCGCGCCGGCGGCCTCGAAGACCTTGTCGAGCCCCTCCGCCTCGGCGGCCAGGCGCACGCGCACCGATCCGGGTACGACGAGTGCCGTGACACCGTCGGCGACCGTGCGCCCCTCGAGCACCGCCGCGGCGGCGCGCAGGTCCTCGATGCGACCGTTCGTGCACGAGCCGATGAAGACGGTGTCGACCGTGACGTCCGTCATCGGGGTGCCGGCACTCAGGCCCATGTACTCGAGCGCGCGCTCGGCTGCGGCGCGGTCGACGGGGTCGGCGTACTGCTCCGGCGACGGGACCGACGCCGACAGCGGGACGCCCTGCCCGGGGTTGGTGCCCCAGGTGACGAACGGCGAAAGCGTCGACGCGTCGATCCGCACGACCTTGTCGAACGCGGCGTCGTCGTCGGTGACGAGCGTGCGCCACCAGGCGAGCGCGGCGTCCCAGTCCGCGCCTGTCGGCGCGTACTGGCGACCCTCGAGGAAGTCGAACGTGGTCTGGTCCGGCGCGATGAGGCCGGCACGCGCGCCGGCCTCGATCGACATGTTGCACACGGTCATGCGCGCCTCCATCGACAGCGCGCGGACGGCCTCGCCCCGGTACTCCAGGACGTGGCCCTGCCCGCCGCCGGTGCCGATCTCCGCGATCACGGCGAGGATCAGGTCCTTCGCGGTGACGCCGTCCGGCAGGCGGCCCTCGACCTCGATCGCCATGGTGCGGAACGGCTTGAGCGGCAGCGTCTGCGTCGCGAGGACGTGCTCCACCTCGCTCGTGCCGATGCCGAACGCGAGCGCGCCGAACGCGCCGTGGGTCGCGGTGTGCGAGTCGCCGCACACGACCGTCATGCCCGGCTGGGTGAGACCGAGCTGCGGGCCGACGACGTGGACGATGCCCTGCTCGACGTCGCCCAGGGAGTGGATCGGGACGCCGAACTCGGCCGCGTTCGCGCGCAGCGCCTCCACCTGCGCGCGCGAGACCGGGTCGGCGATCGGCCTGTCGATGTCGATCGTCGGGACGTTGTGGTCCTCGGTCGCGAGCGTGAGGTCGGGACGCCGGACCGGGCGTCCCGCGTCGCGCAGGCCGTCGAACGCCTGGGCGCTCGTCACCTCGTGGACGAGGTGCAGGTCGATGTAGAGCAGGTCGGGCTCGCCGGCGACGCGGCGTACGACGTGCGCGTCCCAGACCTTCTCGGCCAGCGTCTTGCCCATGCCTGTCTCCTCGCTCGTCCGAGCCGCACTTGCCATCTCGTATGGTGAGACGGCAGTATCACGACATGGACAACACTAGCGGAGTCGGCGTTCTCGACAAAGCGGCCGTCGTGCTCGGTGCGCTCGAGGCCGGCCCCCTCACCCTGGCCGGTCTCGTGCAGGCCACCGGGCTCGCCCGACCGACCGCGCACCGCCTCGCGACGGCGCTCGAGCACCACCGCTTCGTGGCCCGCGACCTGCAGGGCCGCTTCGTCCTCGGCCCCCGTCTCGGCGAGCTCGCCACGGCCGCCGGGGAGGACCGGCTGCTCGCCGCCGCGGGGCCGGTGCTCACCGCCCTGCGCGACGCCACGGGCGAGTCGTGCCAGCTCTACCGCCGGCAGGGCGAGCAGCGGATCTGCGTGGCCGCGGCCGAGCGCCTCTCCGGCCTGCGGGACACCGTGCCGCTGGGCTCGGTCCTCACCATGCACGCCGGCTCCGCGGCGCAGGTGCTGCTCGCCTGGGAGGAGCCCGAGCGCATGCACCGCGGGCTCATGGGCGCGAAGTTCAGCGCCACCACGCTCGCCGGCGTACGGCGGCGCGGCTGGTCGCAGAGCGTGAGCGAGCGCGAGGTCGGCGTCGCCTCGGTCTCGGCACCGGTGCGCGGTCCCGCTGGCCGCGTCGTGGCCGCGGTGTCGGTCAGCGGCCCGATGGAACGCCTCGGGCGCGCGCCGGGACGCCTGCACGCCCAGTCCGTCGTGACGGCGGCCGCTCGGCTCACCGACGCGCTACGGCGCAACGGCGGGAGCTGACGGCCGTACGCCGCCCGAGCCGGCGGCTGCCGCGACCTCACGGCCCGACGCACGACGAAGGCCCGCCACCTCGGTGACGGGCCTTCGCTCGCGTAGCCCCGACGGGATTCGAACCCGCGCTACCGCCTTGAGAGGGCGGCGTGCTAGGCCACTACACAACGGGGCCGTGCTTCATGGGACGGCGCCCCGCGAGGGACGCCGGACCAGCGGACCGTGACGCTACCCGAGCGCGCGGAGGGCAACCAAATCCACGGGGAGTGGCACCGCTCACGCATCGGGTGATCGTCACGATCAGCTGGGGTACCAGGACTCGAACCTAGACTAACTGAACCAGAATCAGTTGGGCTGCCAATTACCCCATACCCCAAGGCCTTCGACCCTCGCGAGTCGACGACGCCGTGAATGATAGCCCGCCGCGTCCGCCGCGCCCAAACCGGACTCCGGCCCGCGCGCGTCGGATCAGGCCAGCGCCGCAGCGAGCCGGCCGAGGGTGCGCTCGCGGCCGAGCAGCTCGATCGACTCGAACAGCGGTGGCGAGATGCGTCGGCCGCTGACGGCCACGCGGACCGGCGCGAAGGCCACCTTCGGCTTGAGCCCGAGACCGTCCACGAGCGCCGCGCGCAGGGCCGCCTCGACCTCCGCGTGCCCGAAGGGCTCGAGGGTCGCCAGCGCGTCGTATGCCGCCTTCAGCGCGACGTGCGACTCCGCGGTGAGGACCCGCTCGCGGTCCTCGGTGTCGACCTCGAACTCGGCCTCCTCGCACGAGCAGGAACCGCAGCTGGTCGGCTCCGGCGCGCAGCGTCTCCATCCGCTCCTGCACGAGCGGGACGGCCGCGTCGACGACCGCCTGCTGCGCCGCGGTGGGGGTGCCGTCGATCGCACCGACCGCGTCGAGGTACGGCACCATCCGGCGCGCGAGGTCGGCGGCGTCGATGTGCCGGATCCAGTCGCCGTTGATGGCCAGGCACTTCTTGGAGTCGAAGCGCGCCGGGTTGGGCTGCACGCGGTCCAGGTCGAACAGCGCGGCGAGCTCGGCCGGCGAGAAGAACTCGAGGTCGTCGCCGGCGGACCAGCCGAGCAGGGCGAGGTAGTTGAGCAGCCCCTCGGGGAGATAGCCCTGCTCGCGGTAGAGGTTGAGCGAGCTCTGCGGGTCGCGCTTGGAGAGCTTCTTGTTGCCCTCCCCCATGACGTAGGGCAGGTGGCCGAAGCGCGGCGTGGTGCCGTCGCCCACGCCGATGGCCGCGAGCGCCTCGTACATCGCGAGCTGGCGCGGCGTGCTCGAGAGCAGGTCCTCGCCGCGCAGCACGTGGGTGATGCCCATGAGCGCGTCGTCGACCGGGTTGACCAGCGTGTAGAGCGGCTCGCCGTTGCCCCGGACGATGACGAAGTCGGGCACGTGCTCGTGGGCGAAGGACACCTCGCCACGGACGAGGTCGTCCCACGTCCAGGTGCGCTCGGGCATCCGCAGCCGCAGCACCGGGACGCCGGCCCTCGGCGCGCAGCGCGGCGCGCTGCTCCTCGGTGAGGTGACGGTCGGCGTTGTCGTAGCCGAGCTTGGGGTCCTGGCCCGCGGCGCGACGGCGCTCCTCCACCTCGTCGGGCGTGGAGAAGGACTCGTACGCCCAGCCGGACTCGAGCAGCCGCGCCGCGACGTCGGCGTAGACCGGCAGCCGCTGGCTCTGCCGGTAGGGCTCGTGCGGTCCGCCGACCTCGGGGCCCTCGTCCCAGTCCAGCCCGAGCCAGCGCAGCGCGCCGAGCGAGGTCGTCGTAGGACTGCTCGGTGTCGCGCGCGGAGTCGGTGTCCTCGATGCGGAAGACGAACGTGCCGCCGGTGTGCCGGGCGTAGGCCCAGTTGAACAGCGCGGTCCGGACCATGCCGACGTGCGGGTTCCCCGTGGGCGACGGGCAGAACCGCACGCGCACGGGCGACGATCCGGTGGGCGGCAGTGCGGGGGTGGTGAGGTCAGGCACGCGGGGTCACCCGGTTCGTGAGAGTTCCGACGGAGGAGATGGAGACCGAGACCGAGTCGCCGTCGACGAGCGGGCCGACGCCGGCCGGGGTGCCGGTGAGGATGACGTCGCCGGGCAGCAGCGTCATGACGTTGCTGATCCAGCTCACCAGCTCCTCGACGCCGCGCACCAGGTCCGACGTGCGGCCGCTCCTGGCGCAGCTCGCCGTTGACCCGGCAGGAGATCGCGAGGTCGTCGGGGTCGAGCGTCCGTGACGATCCAGGGTCCCAGCGGGCAGAAGGTGTCGAAGCCCTTGGCACGGCCCCACTGGCCGTCGGTCCGCTGCAGGTCGCGAGCGGTCACGTCGTTGGCACAGGTGTAGCCGAGGATCACCTCGTGCGCGCGCTTGATCGGCACCTCGCTGCACAGCCGGCCGATGACGATCGCGAGCTCGGCCTCGTGCTCGACCCGCTCGGACTGGTCGGGCAGCGTGATCCGGTCCCCGGGGCCGATGACCGAGGTCGAGGGCTTGAGGAAGATCATCGGCTCGGTCGGCACCTCGCCGCCCATCTCGGCCGCGTGGTCGGCGTAGTTCTTCCCGACCGCCACGATCTTGCTCGGCAGCACCGGCGCGAGCAGCCGCACGTCGGCGTACGGGATCGCGCGGGCCGGGCGCCTCGAACGAGCCGAACGGGTGGCCCGCGATGGGCGTCACCGTGGTGTCGTCGCCCACCTCGCCGTCGGGGCCGACGCCCTCGACCACGCCGAACGAGACGACTCCATCAGGACCGGCAAACCTCGCGATGCGCACACGCGAACCCTAGTCGGTGGGCGCGTCGGTCTCCGCAGCTCGTCCGGCCTTGAGCAGCCCGTACGCGACGGCGTCCTCGAGGGCGAGCCACGACGCGGCGATGACGTTCTCGTGCACGCCCACCGTGGTCCAGTCGTGCTCGCCGTCGGTGGTGCCGACGAGGACGCGGGTGACCGCGTCGGTGCCGCTGCCGCCGTCGAGGATGCGCACCTTGTAGTCGATGAGCTCGAGCTTCGCGAGCTCCGGGAACGCGGTCGACAGCCCGTTGCGCAGCGCGTTGTCGAGCGCGTTCACCGGTCCGTTGCCCTCGCCGGTCGAGACGATCCGCTCGCCGCCGGCATGCACCTTCACGGTGGCCTCGCTCACCACGGTGCCGTCCTCGCGCTGCTCGACGATGGTGCGCCAGGACTCCACCCGGAAGTGCCGGCGCCGCTCGCCGGCCAGCTCGTCGCGGAGCAGGAGCTCGAAGGAGGCGTCGGCCGCCTCGAACGTCCACCCGGCACTCTCCAGGTCCTTCACGCGCTCGACGACGCGACCCAGGACGGCGCCGTCGCCGGACAGGTCGATCCCGAGCTCGCGGCCCTTGAGCTCGACCGACGCGCGGCCGGCCATCTCGGTGACGAGGATGCGCATGTCGTTGCCGACCAGGGCCGGGTCCATGTGGTTGTAAAGCTCGGCGTTCACCTTGAGCGCGCTGGCGTGCAGGCCGGCCTTGTGCGCGAAAGCGGAGATCCCGACGAACGCCTGGTGGGTGTTCGGCGGCAGGTTCGCGATGTCGGCCAGCGCGTGCGAGACCCGCACCATCTCGGCGAGCCGGCCCTCGGGCAGCACCCGCAGGTCGAGCTTCGTCTCCAGGTTGCCGATGACGGCGAACAGGTCGGCGTTGCCGGTGCGCTCGCCGTAGCCGTTCGCGGTGCACTGGACGTGCGTGGCACCCGCCTCGACCGCGGCGATCGTGTTGGCCACCGCGCAGGCGGTGTCGTCCTGGCAGTGGATCCCGAGGCGTACGCCGCTGCGCTCCCGCACGTCGGCCACGATCGGCGCCCACGCGGCTCGGGAGCGTGCCGCCGTTGGTGTCGCACAGGACGCCGACCGACGGCGCCGGCCTCGGCCGCGACCTTGAGCAGCTCGACGCCGTAGTCCGGGTCGTGCAGGTAGCCGTCGAAGAAGTGCTCGCAGTCGACGAACACCCGCCGGCCGTGCCCGACCAGGAACGCGACGGTGTCGCGCACCATCGCGAGGTTCTCCTCCGGCGTGGTCCGCAGGGCCTCGGCGACGTGGCGCACGTCGGACTTCGCGACGAGCGTGACGACCGGGGCGCCGGAGTCGAGCAGCGCGCGCACCTGGGCGTCGTCCTCGACCGCGACGCCGGCCTTCCGGGTCGCGCCGAACGCCACCAGCTGGGCGTGCTCGAGGCGGAGCTCGTTCTTCGCCCGGGCGAAGAACTCGGTGTCCTTGGGCAGGGCCCCCGGCCAGCCGCCCTCGATGAACCCCACGCCGAGCTCGTCGAGCAGCCGCGCCACCGCGAGCTTGTCGTTCACGGAGTACGAGATGCCCTCGCGCTGGGCTCCGTCGCGCAGCGTCGTGTCGTAGACGTGGAAGGCGTCGGTGGTCATCTGGGGGTCCTTCTGTCGGTGCGGGTGGTGGGGTGCGGCCGGGGCCGCGGTCGTGTCGGGCAACGAAAAAGCCCCCCGCACGGGTGCGAGAGGCTGCGCGTCGGCGACGGGGTCGCGGACGCGCTACGTAATGATCACCAGGTGGGTCACCCGTCCAGGGTGCCACACCGACCACGGGTCGGACACCCCCGTCTCACGAGCCGGACAGCGTCGCGGACCCGGCCTCGGCCGGGGGCGACCCACAGCCCGGCGACGTACCCTCCTCGGATGGACCCGACGGTGACGCCGGACCCCGCCGAGCCGCCCGCGACGGGCCGTCGCCGGGCGCTGACGGTCGTGGCCGGCGTCGCCGCCGGAGTCCTCGTGCTCGGCGCGGTGGGGGCCGCCGCCCTCGCGCGCGTCGGCGCGGACGCATCGGCGGCGGGGGCGCCGACCGGCGCCGGTTCCGTCCAGCCGCCCGGCGGCGGCCTGACCCCGGCGGCCGCCGAGCCGGGCGACGCCACCGACCCGGCGACGCCGCCACCGCTGCCGCCCGCGCAGCCCACCCTCGTGCTCGGCGACTCCCTCGGTCTGGCCGTCTACCCGTGGCTCGCCGACCTGCTCCCGGACCGCTACGTGTCCTACCAGGCGGAGGTCGGCCGCTCCACGCCCGCCACGGAGAAGCAGCTCGACCAGATCGGCGTCGTACCGCCGGTGGTCATCGTGAGCTCGGGCACGAACGACCCGGTGGCCAACGTGTTCGAGGAGTCGGCCCGCCGGATCCTCGACCTGCTCGGGCCGGCGCGGTGCGTGGTGTGGGTCGACGTCGTACGCCCGGACCGCGTCGGCGACGCGCAGACGACGATGAACGCGGCCCTCGACCGGGCGGCGTCCGGCCGGCCGAACGTACGGGTCCTGCGTTGGACCGAGCTGGTGGCCGCCCACCCGGAGTGGATGTCCGGCGACGGCATCCACCCGAACGAGGCCGGGGCGCAGGCCCGGGCCCGGGCCTTCGCCGAGGCGGCGCAGGGCTGCAGCGCCCTGGACCCGAACGCCCCCCGGGCCCGGCGCGAGGTCCTGCCGCAGAGCGCGTTCTGGGGCCCGGTGTCCGGGCAGTACCGCTCCCCGTCGAGCGGCTCGGCGTCCGTCTCGTCCCGCAGCGGGTCCACCGGCTCGACACCCGCGGCGCGAGCGGTTCCTCGTCCGCCACCTCCACCGGGTCGACCAACCCCACGACGACGAGCGAACCGCCCACGGCCGTGTCGACCTCCGCCACGTCGACGAGCGGCCCGCCCACGTCCGGTTCGACCGCGCCCACGTCGGCGGGCGACCGCCACGTCCGGTTCGACCGCGCCGACGTCCACGATTCGACCCGACCGGGACCGCACCGCCGGCGTCCGCCACGACGGCTCTGGCGGGACCACCACCCCGGCGGCGACGGACCCGACTGCGACGGCTCCCGCCGGGTAGCCCGCGCGTCGCCGTCGACCCGGCGCAGGCGGCGCGGGTCAGCGACGGAGGTAGGCCCAGGGCGTGGCACGCCAGGACGTCGCGGTCGACGTCGGGACCGCGGCCCGCAGTCGGTAGGCCCCCACCGACGTGAGCCTGCCCGCCGACCGGTAGGCACCGGCGTCGGTGACGAACGACGTCGCGGTCGTGACGGTGTGCCACAGGCGGTCGTAGCCGCGCCGCTGCAGCGTGACCACCACGCGCGACGGCTCGCGGGACTCGATCGGCCACGCGCCGCCGCCGAGGTACCAGGTCGTACCGACGGGGCAGGCGGTCGCCTGCGTCCTGCCGCAGCTGCGCGCAATGCCGCGGGCGTACGTGACCATGGCCGTGATCGTGACGGTGTGCCGCGCCGCCGCGCCGACCACCAAGCGGGTGAGCGTCGCCGCACTCACCGCCGAGCCGCGCATACTGACCGAACGCGACAAGGGTCCCCCTCGGGCCGTGCTCCACGTGGGTGAACGCGAGCCGCACGCCCGGCCGCAGGAACGAGACCGTCCCCGCGTCGCCGAACGTGGGCACCGGGGCGCCCGTCGCGTCGTAGCGCATCAGCAGACCCGGCGCATCCGTGCTCGCCTGGCGGTCATCGGTACCGCCCGCGGCGACGACGGAGCCGTCGGCCATCCCCAGCGCATCGCGGAACGCGGCCGTGGCGCTCGTCGTCACCAGGCCGTCGGTGCCGAAGCCGGCGTCAGGAACCGGCGACGCGGAGGCAACGGGCACGAGGCCGGCGGTCAGGGCGACGGCCGACAGGGCGGCGAGCACGACACGACGGGAGGCGACACGACGGGAGGCGACACCTCGAGGCACACGCGGAGACTGCCACATCCGCCCGGCCCGGGTGCCACCTTTCGCCGGTCGGCGGGTCGCGCTCAGAGAGCCGCGACGAGCGGGTGCATCCAGCCGTGCGCGTCCTGCGCCCGACCCGTCTGGATGTCGAGCAGGGCGTGGCGCAGCCGCATCGTGACCTCGCCCGGCTGCCCCTCGCCGACGGTCCACGAGTGCTGGGCGCTCTTGACCGTGCCGACCGGGGTGATCACGGCGGCGGTGCCGCAGGCGAAGACCTCGGTGATCTCACCCGCGGCGTTGCCCTCGCGCCAGTCGTCGACGTTGACCCGACCCTCCTCGGCGCCGAGACCGAGGTCCTTGGCCACGGTGAGCAGCGAGTCGCGCGTGACGCCCGCGAGCAGGCTGCCGCTGAGCTCGGGGGTCACGATGCGGGCGTTCTCGCCCTCGCCGTAGACGAAGAAGAGGTTCATCCCGCCCATCTCCTCGACCCAGCGGTGCTCGTGCGCGTCGAGCCACACGACCTGGTCGCAGCCCCGCTCGGCCGCCTGCGCCTGCGCGATGAGCGACGCGGCGTAGTTGCCGGCGAACTTGGCCTCTCCCGTGCCGCCGGGAGCGGCGCGGACGTACTCGGTCGACAGCCACACCGAGACCGGCTTCACGCCGCCCTTGAAGTAGGCGCCGACCGGCGAGGCGATGAGGACGTAGAGGTAGGAGTTGGCCGGGCGGACGCCGAGGCCCACCTCGGTGGAGACCATGAACGGCCGCAGGTAGAGCGACTCCTCGACGTCGTCCGGCACGTAGGCCCGGTCCTGGTCGACGAGCGCCTCGATCGAGGCCAGGAACAGCTCCTCGGGCAGCTCGGGCATCGCCAGGCGGGCGGCGGAGCGCTGGAACCGGCGGGCGTTGGCCTCCGGGCGGAACGTCGCGATCGAGCCGTCGGCCTGGCGGTAGGCCTTGAGGCCCTCGAAGATCGCCTGGCCGTAGTGCAGGACGTTGGTCGCGGGGTCCATGGGGATCGGCGCGTAGGGCACGAGCTTGGCGTCGTGCCAGCCGGCGTCCTCGGTCCAGGCGATCGTGACCATGTGGTCGGTGAAGTACCGCCCGAACCCCGGGTTCTCCTGGATGGCGCGGATCTCGGCGGCCGAGCGCGGGGTCGGGGTCGTGGTGCGGGGGATGGTCGTCGTGGGCATGGGCTGAAACTACCTCTCGGGACGGACGGATGCGGGCGAGGGAGGCCTGATCCAGCCGTCGGGCGACCGGATCAGCCGGCTACTCGCCCCGCGAGCGCGTCGCCGATCGCGGACGTGGACCGCGAGGCCGCGCCGCGCGACACGAGATCCGCCGCCACCGCGGCCTCGACCTCGGCCGCCGCCTTGTCCTCGCCGAGGTGGTCGAGCAGCATCGCGACCGACAGGACCGTCGCGGTCGGGTCGGCCTTGCCCTGTCCGGCGATGTCGGGCGCCGAGCCGTGCACCGGCTCGAACATGCTCGGGTGCGCGCGGCTCGGGTCGAGGTTGCCGCTGGCCGCGAGGCCGATGCCACCGGCGATGGCGGCGCCGATGTCGGTGATGATGTCGCCGAACAGGTTGTCGGTGACGACGACGTCGAACCGCTCCGGGTTCGTGATGAAGAACATCGTCGCGGCGTCGATGTGGCAGTAGTCGGTCTCGACCTGCGGGTGCTCGGCGGCCACGGCGTCGAACGTGCGCTGCCAGAGGCCGCCGGAGTGCACGAGCACGTTGGTCTTGTGCACGAGCGTGACCTTGTTGCGCCGGCGCGCGGCGCGGGCGAACGCGTCGCGCACGATGCGCTCGACGCCGTACGCCGTGTTGATGCTCTCCTCGGTCGCCACCTCGTGCGGCGTGCCCGCGCGCAGGACGCCACCGGCTCCGGCGTACGGGCCCTCGGTGCCCTCGCGGCACACGACCATGTCGATGTCCTCGGGGCCCTTCCCGGCCAGCGGCGTGACGACGCCGGGGTAGAGCTTCACCGGGCGCAGGTTCACGTGGTGGTCGAGGGCGAAGCGCAGGCGCAGCAGCAGGCCGCGCTCGAGGACGCCGGGCGGCACCGAGGGGTCGCCCACGGCGCCGAGCAGGATCGCGTCCGCGCCGCCGAGCTCGGCGAGCACGGAGTCGGGCAGCACCTCGCCCGTGGCGTTGTAGCGCCGCGCGCCGAGGTCGTACTCGACCCGGTCGAAGGTGATCCCGTGCCGGGCGGCCGCGACGTCGAGGACCTTGAGACCCTCGGCCACGACCTCGGTCCCGATCCCGTCGCCGGGGATGACCGCGAGGCGGTAGTGCGTCGACATGCCCGGAGCGTACGACCGCGTCCCACCATCCGACATCGCCGTCCCATCATGCGGACGGATTCGTCCGGGCCTCCTGGTCGACTTCCGCGGCGGCGCTGCTACCCTTCTCGCGATGACTCACGTGGCACTGCTCCTTAGCGGCCGCAGCGGGGCCTAGGACCGGCCTCCTCGCTGCGGGGTGCTGTCGTGCCGGTCGATCGACCCGATCCCGGCCATCCCCCTTCCGCCTGCGAGGACTCCCGTGACCAGTACGAACGACTACGCCGCGTCGTACGACGTGCGCAACGCCCAGCAGCCGTCGCCGATGGCGTGGCGCCGCTACTCCCCGTTCACCCCGGTCGACCTGCCGGACCGCACCTGGCCGACGAAGGTCATCACGGCGGCCCCGCGCTGGGCCGCCGTCGACCTGCGCGACGGCAACCAGGCGCTCATCGACCCGATGACGCCGGCCCGCAAGCTCCGGATGTTCCAGCTGCTCGTGGGCATGGGCTACAAGGAGATCGAGGTCGGCTTCCCCTCGGCCTCGCAGACCGACTTCGACTTCGTCCGCCAGCTCATCGAGAACGACCTGATCCCCGACGACGTCGTCATCCAGGTGCTCACCCAGGCGCGCGAGCCGCTGATCGAGCGGACCTACGAGGCCATCGCCGGGGCGAAGCAGGCCATCGTGCACCTCTACAACTCGACGTCGACGCTGCAGCGTCGCGTCGTGTTCGGCCTGGATCGCGACGGCATCAAGGACATCGCCGTCCACGGCGCGGAGCTCGTGCGCAAGTACGCCGAGAACCTCGTGGGCACGGAGGTCTACTTCGAGTACTCCCCCGAGTCGTTCACCGGCACCGAGCTCGAGTTCGCCGTCGAGGTCTGCGACGCCGTGCTCGACGTGTGGGAGCCGACCCCGGACCGCAAGGCGATCATCAACCTGCCGGCGACGGTGGAGATGGCGACGCCCAACGTCTACGCCGACGCCATCGAGTGGATGCACCGCCACCTGGCCCGGCGCGACTCGATCGTGCTGTCGCTGCACCCGCACAACGACCGCGGCACCGGCGTCGCGGCCGCGGAGCTCGGCTTCATGGCCGGCGCCGACCGCATCGAGGGCTGCCTGTTCGGCAACGGCGAGCGCACCGGCAACGTCTGCCTGGTCACCCTCGGCATGAACCTGATGAGCCAGGGCATCGACCCGCAGATCGACTTCCGCGACATCGACGAGGTACGGCGTACGGTCGAGTACTGCAACCAGCTGCCGGTCAACGAGCGGCACCCGTACGGCGGCGACCTCGTCTTCACGGCGTTCTCCGGGTCGCACCAGGACGCGATCAACAAGGGGCTCGCGGCCATGCAGCGCGACGCGGACGCCGACGGTGTCGACGTCGACGCGTACCGGTGGGAGGTGCCCTACCTGCCGATCGACCCGAAGGACGTGGGGCGCACGTACGAGGCCGTCATCCGGGTCAACTCGCAGTCGGGCAAGGGCGGCGTCGCCTACATCATGCGCACCGAGCACCGGCTCGAGCTGCCCCGCCGGCTGCAGATGGAGTTCAGCGGCGTCGTCCAGCGGGTCACCGACTCCGAGGGCGGCGAGGTCACCCCGGCCGCGATGTGGGACTACTTCCAGGACGAGTACCTCCCCAACCCCGCCGCGCCGTGGGGCCGCTTCGCGCTCCGCAGCATCGCGCAGGACTCCACCGTCGACGGCGAGACGCACGTGCGCGTGCTGCTCGCCGACCGCGGCGCGGAGGTCGAGCTCACCGGCGTCGGCAACGGGCCGATCGCCGCGTTCTGCGAGGCGCTCGCGGCGTACGGCGTCGACGTCCGGGTGCTCGACTACCACGAGCACGCGATGTCCTCCGGCGGTGACGCCGTGGCCGCGTCCTACCTCGAGTGCGCGGTCGGCGGCCGGGTCCTGTGGGGCGTCGGGATCGATCCGTCGATCGTGACCGCGTCGCTCAAGGCCGTCGTGAGCGCCGTCAACCGCGCCGAGCGCGACACCACCCCCTCCTGACCTCGCCGTGGCCGGGGGGTCGGCGCGATGAGCACGCGCACCGGGCTGGGACCGGTCGAGGTCGCCCTGCTCGACGCCGTGGAGCTGCTCGAGAGCGACGGCGAGCCGGTGCGGTGCTCGGACGTGCTCACCGCGGTCGAGGACCGCGCCGGGATCGGACCGCGCTACGCGTGGCTCGTGCTGGTCGACCTGGGCGTCGCCTGGCGACGGCATCTGACCCTGGTGGAGCTGTACGGGAACTGCGGGTCCGCATTGGGCGACCCGCCCGCCGAGCCGGTCCACGTCGAGACCCGCCTCTCGCCCGTCGGCGCCCTCGCGCTGGCCGCCGAGCGGGGCGACGTCGGGCCCCTCCCGCTCGACCTCGTCGACGGGTCGCTCTACCGCGGTGGTCACGTGCCTCCGTTCGACCCGGCGCGCGTCGTCGGGGCGCTGCTCGCGGCGTCCACCGACGCCGGCGTCCCGGCGCTGCCCACCGGGGGCACGGTCGAGGGCGACCTCGACGGTCTGCTCGCGGGGCGGCCGGTGCAGCTGACCCTCGGCTGCACGATCCGGCCCGAGGGCGGCCGTCTCGTCATCACCGAGGTCCCGCTCGGCGCCGAGGGGAACCTCATCCCGTCCGCCGTGGTCGCCAGGGCAGCGCAGCTGGAGCCCGACCGCGCCGGCCTCGCGCATCACGTCGTACCGCACCGCGCAGGCCCGGTCCTGGCGGCGCGGGACGAGTCCACCCATCGCGACGGCATCCGAATCGTGGTCGAGCTCGACCCGGGCGGCGACCTGCTCGCGGCGCGGGACTGGCTGCGCGACGTGTGGCCCGTGACGATCCGCGCCGACTGCCGCCTCCCCGCGCCGATGGCCGAGCGGCTCGCGGCGTGGGACCGGGGTGACGGGACGGGCCTGCGCGCCCTGGCGGACCTGCTGAAACCCTGAGCCGCAACGGATACGCCGGCACACCGTGACCGACCGGCACCCGTGCGCCACGCGGCGGGTGCCGGCTAGCGCGCCGCCCAGCGAGCGAGGAGATCGGTCTCGCGGGCCGGGTCCATGCCGATGTCGTCGCGCGGCGGCGGCGCCGTGCCAGCGGCGTCGACCTCCTGCACCCACGTCCAGCAGTCGGCGACGGTCTCGCGCAGCGGGCGGATCCGCAGGCCCCACTCGAGCGCGCGGGTGACGTCGCTCAGGTGCAGGGCGTAGGCCTCCTCGGACTCCGGGACCCAGATCGGCAGCTCGGTCCAGACCGCGACGCCCTGCTCCAGGAGCCAGCCTGGATCGATCCAGACGAAGCCCGCGTCGGAGCCGGTGACCTCGACGCACGTGCCCAGGACGTCGCCGAGGGTGGCGGTCCCGGGCGGGCTGACGACGTCGACCGGGCCGTGCCGCCCGGCGGCCGCGGCGTCGAGACCCAGCGAGGCGAGGTCGCGCGGGTCGACGTACTGGATCGGCAGGTCGGCCGGCGCGGGCGCGAGGGTGGGGCCACCGCGCGCGACGCGGCGCAGCCACCACGGCAGGCGGCCCACGTTGTCGCGCGGACCGAGGATGAGCCCGGCGCGCAGGTGCACGACGCGCTCCGCGCCGAGCTCGCGCTCGAGCGCCAGCTCCGCGCCGCGCTTGTCCGCGGGGTAGTCCGTCGCGCCGGCGTCGGGGTCGCCGTCGACCAGGGCGGCCGACTCGTCGGCGCCGCGGGCCAACGGCCAGGAGTAGACCGACCGGCTCGAGACGTAGACCCAGCGGTCGGTGCTCGCACCCAGCGCCCGGGCGGCGTCGCGCACGACGCTCGGCGCGCTCGACCACGTGTCGAGCACCACGTCGAAGCGCTCACCGGCCAGGGCCTCGAACGCACCCGGATGCGTGCGGTCGAGGACGACCTGTCGTACGCCGTCCTGCGGCGGGCCGGTTCGGCCGCGGTTCGCGACCGTGACCTCCCAGCCGCGCGCGAGGGCCTCGGCCACCGCCGCGTGGCCGACGTACTGGGTACCGCCGAGAACCAGGAGCCTCATGCCGCCCAGCGTCGTACTGCCGCGAGCCCCCGACCACCGGTTACGCGATCAGCGGACGGACGACCGACGGGGGGTTGCCTCTCGCTAGAGCTCGAGGTCGACCGAGCGGGCGGACATGGCGCCGACCTCCGCGGCGATGCGCGCGAGCACGTCGGCCGGGATCGCCGAGTCGACGGTGAGCGCGATCAGGGCCTGGCCGCCGGCCTCGTCGCGGCTGACCTGCATGCCGCCGATGTTGATGTCGGCCTCGCCGAGCAGGCGACCCGCGGCACCGACGACGCCGGGGCGGTCGGTGTAGCGCAGGAACGCGACGTGCTCGCTCACCGGGACGTCGATCTCGAAGCCGTCGATCTCGACGAGCCGCTGCACGTTGCGCGGCCCGGTCACCGTGCCGCCGACGACGACCCGCTGTCCGTCGGTGAGCGAGAGGCGGATCCGGACCGTGTTGCGCCAGCTCGCACTCTCGGTCGAGGTCGTGAGCGACACGGCCACGCCGCGCTCGCCGGCGAGGACCGGGGCGTTGACGTAGGAGACCGGGTCGGTGACGAGCACCGAGAAGACGCCCTTGAGCGCGGACAGCTCGAGGATCTTCACGTCGTGCGCGGCGACCTCGCCGAGCACCTCGACCTCCACCGCCTCGAGCGGCGCGGTGGCGAGCGACCCGGCCACGCGGCCGAGGTTCTCCGCGAGCGCGATGCCCGGGCGCACGGCCTCCGCGATCGAGCCGCCCTGGACGTTGACGGCGTCGGGCACGAGCTCGCCGGCGAGCGCGAGGCGGACCGAGCGGGCGACGGCGATCCCCGCCTTCTCCTGCGCCTCGTCGGTGGAGGCGCCGAGGTGCGGCGTCACGACGACGGACTCGAACTCGAAGAGCGGCGAGTCGGTGCACGGCTCGGACGCGAAGACGTCGATTCCTGCGCCGGCGACGCGGCCCTCCTTGAGGGCGACGTAGAGGGCGTGCTCGTCGACGATGCCGCCGCGGGCCGCGTTGACGATGCGCACGCTCGGCTTCACCTTGCGCAGCGCCTCCTCGCCGATGAGCCCGACGGTGTCGGGCGTCTTGGGCAGGTGCACCGTGATGAAGTCGGACTCGGCGAGCAGCTCGTCGAGGGAGAGCATGCGGATGCCGAGCTGGGCGGCGCGCGCCGGCTGCACGTAGGGGTCGTACGCGACGAGCTTGACGCCGAACGCCGAGAGCCGCTGCGCGACGAGCAGCCCGATCCGACCGAGCCCGACCACGCCGACGGTCTTGTCGGTGAGCTCGACCCCGGTGTACTTCGAGCGCTTCCACTGGCCGGCCCGGAGCGCGCTGCTCGCCGGTGCGATGTTGCGCGCGCAGGCCAGCAGCAGGGCGACGGCGAGCTCCGCGGCGCTCACGATGTTGGAGGTCGGGGCGTTGACGACCATGACGCCGGCCTGGGTGGCGGCCTTGACGTCGACGTTGTCGAGGCCGACACCGGCCCGGGCGACGACCTTGAGCCGCTTCGCCGCGGCGATGGCCTCGGCGTCGACCTTCGTGGCCGAGCGGATCAGGATCGCGTCGACGTCCGCGATCGCCGGCAGCAGGGCCGCGCGGTCGGCGCCGTCGACGTGACGGATCTCGAAGTCGGGACCGAGTGCCTCGACGGTGGCCGGGGACAGCTCTTCGGCGATGAGGACGACCGGCTTGCTCACGTGGGCACCTTGGGGCTCGACGGATGGCGGCGCCGCCGAGTTTACCGAGCCCCTTGTGAACGCCTTCACGAGGTCCGGATGCTGGACCAGACCCGCCCGCCCCACCCCACGAACTTCCTTGATCGTCCCTTAGGGACGATCAAGGAAGTTGAACTGCGCGGATCTGTCCACGATTCGCGATCTTGGACAGCCGCGAGTGGTGATCGTGGACGGCGACGATCCGTGATCTCGTACGGCGTACGGTCTTCCCACCTCGCACCACGGCGGCCGCCGAACCCACGCACCCCATCCACATCCCTAGACTCCTCGGCGTGCGGATCCTCCACATCGCGTCGGCGGTCGACTGGGCCGACGCGCTCGCGGCGGGCACCTACCGCGTCTCCACCCTCGGCGTCACGATCGACGAGGAGGGCTTCATCCACGCCTCCACCGCGGCGCAGATCCAGGCCACGGCGTCGCGCTTCTACGCCGACGCGACGGACCCGCTCGTGCTGCTCGTGCTCGACACGGCGCGGCTCGAGGCGGCCGGCGTACCCGTCCGGTTCGAGGACGCCGGCACCGGCGAGCTCTTCCCGCACCTGTACGCCGAGCTGCCGGTCCATCTCGTCGAGGACGTGCGCCCGGCCGAGTTCGACGACGCCGGCACGTTCAGGTTCTGACGCGCAGCGCGCCGAGCCCGCGCGAGGCGCTCGTGAGTGCCGCCAGCCAGGCGACGACGACCCCGGCGACACAGGTCCACATGACGACGGCGTACGCCGTGCCCCACGCGCTCCCCGTGCGGGCCGCGACCGCCACGACGAGGACGGTCGGCGCGGACAGCAGCACCGCGACCGCAGCGGCGACCGCGGCCGGAACGCGCAGCCGACCCGTCTCGGGTCTGGCCGCGCGCAGCGCCCGCGGCAGCGCCAGCATCCACCACGCCGCGACGCCGGCCGCGCCGAGCAGCCCCACGGACCCGGTCACGAGGAACCAGCGGGGCAGGGTCGTGCAGCAGGTGGAGGCCGGCTGCCCGAGGAGGTAGGTCTCCAGCCCCGCGAACACCGCGCCCAGGACCAGGAGGGCAGCCACCGGCCCGGCGACCAGCCGACGCACCTCGCGGCTCGAACGCAGCGCGCGCAGTCCCAGCGGCACACCGGCGACGAGGACCAGGACGGCCGCGAGGGCCAGCGCCGAGCGGGCGAGGTCGTGCCCGGCGAGCCAGCCTCCTGCGTGCGGGTCGTAGTCCGCGGCCGGCGGGTCCTCGAGCAGCCGCAGCGTGCCGGCCGTGCCGCAGAGCACGGTGCAGAACGCGACCCATACGGCGGAGACGCTGGACAGCAGGCGCAGCCGCCGACGCTCGAGCGGCTCGGCGCCGTAGGCCGGACGCAGCCAGGCGCGCGCAGCCCCGAGGAGCAGGTCGAGCACGACACGAGGACCGGTGCCGGTGTCGTCGAGGAGGGCATCGAGCTCGTCGGCGTACCGCTCCCGGAAGTAAGGCGGATACGCCGCGAGCAGGAGCCGGTGCCCGGCCGGGACGGCGCTCACGTCGCGCCGCCCGCGCTCAGGTGGCGCAGCGCGCGACGGGCGAACGAGCGCATCGCCACGGCGCGCTCGCGCAGCACCTCGGCGCCGGCCGCCGTGATCTCGTACGGCTTGCGCCGGTCCTCGCTCGGCAGGGCACGCACGAGTCCGCGTTCCTCGAGCCGGGCGAGGGCGCCGTACAGCGTGCCCGGCCCGAGACGCGCGCCGGTCGAGGCCTCGACGTCCTCGGTGATCGCGTAGCCGTGCTTCGGACCGTCCGCGAGACTGCCCAGCACGAGGAGCCCGGGGTCGCTCCACCCACCGTCCGACGTCGCCATGCCTCGCCCTCCCTCTACTACGTCGGACGCTATAACGTCCGACGTAGTAGTACAAGGGTGACGGTCGGGGGAACGACCCGGCGGCGCCGCTCCCCCGACCCCGAGCAAGATCACGAATCGTGGACAGATTCGCGCAGTTGAACTTCCTTGATCGTCCCTAAGGGACGATCAAGGAAGTCAGCGGGTGGCGGTGCCCTCGGTGTAGTCGTCCTCGTTGCTCTTGACCCAGCTCATCATGCCGCGCAGCTCGCGACCGACGGCCTCGATCGGGTGCTGCTCCCCGGCGGCGCGCAGCGCCTTGAACTCCGGCGCGCCGGCGTCCTGGTCGGCGATGAACCGCGCGGCGAACGCGCCCGACTGGATGTCGGCGAGGACCGCCTTCATGTTCTCCTTCACGTGCGGGTCGATCACGCGCGGGCCGGAGACGTAGTCGCCGTACTCCGCCGTGTCGGAGACCGACCAGCGCTGCTTGGCGATGCCGCCCTCGTACATGAGGTCGACGATGAGCTTGAGCTCGTGCAGGCACTCGAAGTAGGCGACCTCGGGCTGGTAGCCCGCCTCGGTGAGCATCTCGAACCCGTACATCACCAGCTGCGAGGCGCCGCCGCAGAGCACCGCCTGCTCGCCGAACAGGTCGGTCTCGGTCTCCTCGGTGAACGTGGTCCTGATCCCGCCGGCGCGCAGGCCGCCGATCGCCCGGGCGTAGGACAGCGCGAGCGCCCAGGCGGCGCCGGTCGCGTCCTGCTCGACGGCGACGATGACGGGTACGCCGCGGCCCGCGGAGTACTCGCGGCGCACGAGGTGACCGGGGCCCTTGGGCGCGACCATGATGACGTCGACGTCCGCCGGGGGCTTGATGTAGCCGAAGCGGATGTTGAAGCCGTGGCCGAAGAACAGCGCCTTGCCGGCGGTGAGGTGCGGCTCGATCGACTCGGTGTAGAGCTGGCGCTGCTTGTGGTCCGGCGCCAGGATCATGATGACGTCGGCCTCGGCCGCGGCCTCGGCCGGCGTGAGGACGCGCAGGCCCTCGGCCTCCGCCTTGGCCCCGACGCGCTCCCCTCGAGCAGGCCGACGCGGACGTCGACCCCCGAGTCGCGCAGGTTGAGGCTGTGGGCGTGGCCCTGGCTGCCGTACCCGATGACGGCGACCTTGCGGCCGGCGATGATCGAGAGGTCGGCGTCGTCGTCGTAGAACAGCTCGGCCACGGTGGGCTTCTCCTTGTGTAGCGGGGGGTTCGGGCAGTGTGTCAGAGCGCCGCGCGGCGCCCGGACGCGTGGGTCACGCCGGTCGGTCGGCGGCCGGGCGCAGGCTGCGGTCGGAGATCGAGCGCGGGCCGCGGCCGACGGCGACCATGCCCGACTGCACGAGCTCCTTGATGCCGAACGGCTCGAGGACGCGGAGCAGGGCCTCGAGCTTGTCCCGGCTGCCGGTCGCCTCGACGGTCACCGTGTCGGTCGCGACGTCGACGACCTTGGCGCGGAAGAGCTGCACGGTCTCGAGCACGTGCGAGCGGCTGTCCATGTCGGCGCGCACCTTGACCAGGAGCAGCTCGCGCTGGACGGCGGAGTCCGGGTCCAGCTCGACGATCTTGAGCACGTTGACCAGCTTGTTGAGCTGCTTGGTGACCTGCTCGAGCGGGAGCTCCTCGACGTTGACCACGATCGTCATCCGCGAGACGCCGGCCAGCTCGGTCGGACCGACCGCGAGCGAGTCGATGTTGAACCCGCGGCGGGAGAACAGCGCGGAGATCCGGGCCAGGACACCGGGCTGGTCCTCGACCAGCACGGACAGCGTGTGGCGGCTCATCTCGTTCCTCACTCCTCGCGGTCCCACCGGGGGGCAAGGTCGCGGGCGACCTTGATGTCGTCGTTGCTGGTGCCGGCCGCGACCATCGGCCAGACCATGGCGTCCTTGTGCACGACGAAGTCGATGACGACCGGGGCGTCGTTGATGCCCATCGCCTTCTCGATCGTCGCGTCGACGTCGTCGGGGCTCTCGCAGCGCAGGCCGTGGCAGCCGTAGGCGTCCGCGAGCTTGACGAAGTCGGGGATGCGGTGGCTGTGCAGGTCGGTGTTGGAGTAGCGCGACTCGTAGAACAGCGTCTGCCACTGGCGGACCATGCCCAGCGACGAGTTGTTGATCAGCGCGACCTTGATCGGGATGTCGTTGATCGCGCAGGTGGCCAGCTCCTGGTTGGTCATCTGGAAGCAGCCGTCGCCGTCGATCGCCCACACCGTCGCGTCGGGGCGCCCGACCTTGGCGCCCATCGCCGCGGGCACGGCGTAGCCCATCGTCCCGGCGCCGCCGGAGTTGAGCCACGTGCCGGGCAGCTCGTACTTCACGAACTGCGCGGCCCACATCTGGTGCTGGCCGACGCCGGCGGCGTAGATCGCCTCGGGGCCGGCGATGAGGCCGAGCCGCTCGATGACGTACTGCGGCGAGAGCGAGCCGTCGGCCGGCTTGTCGTAGCCGAGCGGGTACGTCGCCTTCATGTGGTCGAGGAGCTCGACCCACTCGGCGTAGTCGCCGACGTGGCCGGCCTCGTGCTCGGCCTGCAGTGCGGCGATGAGGTCGACGATCACCTCGCGCGCGTCGCCGACGATCGGCACGTCGGCCGTGCGGTTCTTGGAGATCTCCGCCGGGTCGATGTCGGCGTGGATGACCTTCGCGTCGGGCGCGAACGAGTCCAGCCGGCCGGTGACGCGGTCGTCGAAGCGGGCGCCGAGGGTGATGAGCAGGTCGCTCTTCTGCAGCGCGCCGACGGCCGAGACCGTCCCGTGCATGCCGGGCATGCCGAGGTGCAGCGGGTGGCTGTCGGGGAACGCGCCGCGCGCCATGAGCGTGGTCGTGACGGGGATGCCGGTGAGCTCGGCGAGGCGGCGCAGCTCGACGTGGGCCCGCGCCTTGAGCACGCCACCGCCGACGTAGAGCACCGGGCGCTTCGCCTCGACGATCATCCGCGCGGCCTCGCGCACCTGCTTGGCGTGCGGGCGCGTGACCGGCCGGTAGCCGGGGAGGTCGAGCTGCGCCGGCCAGTCGAACGTCGTCCTCGCCTGCAGCGCGTCCTTGGCGATGTCGACGAGCACCGGCCCGGGTCGGCCGGTGCCCGCGATGTGGAACGCCTCGGCGATCGCGCGCGGGATCTCCGCGGGATCGGTGACGAGGTAGTTGTGCTTCGTGATCGGCATCGTGATGCCGCGGATGTCCGCCTCCTGGAAGGCATCCGTCCCGATCGACGCGCTGGGCACCTGTCCGGTGATCGCGACGATCGGCACCGAGTCCATGTAGGCGTCGGCGATCGGCGTCACGAGGTTCGTCGCGCCGGGGCCCGACGTCGCCATGCACACGCCGACCCGCCCGGTCGCCTGGGCGTAGCCCTCGGCGGCGTGGCCGGCGCCCTGCTCGTGGCGGACCAGGATGTGGCGCACCTTCGTGGAGTCCATGAGCGGGTCGTACGCCGGGAGGATGGCGCCACCGGGGATGCCGAAGACGACGTCGACTCCGGCGTGCTCCAGCGAGCGGACGAGGCTCTGGGCTCCGGTCATCGATTCGGTCATGCGGTCCTCGCGGGTCTCGGCGGTACGGCGGTCGGTCGGGTCGTGGTCTGCGTGCGGGCCGGGCAACGAAAAACCCCCCGGCCCTGGTGGGCTTCGAGGGGCGCGCGCAGACGACGGGAGCTCGTCAGGCTGCGCGCCTGCGAACTACGAGAATGGCGGTGCGGAACACCCGCCTACCGTCGCGCGGGCGTTCGGGCGGTGTCAAGCGCTGACACAACGCGTCTCATCATCCGAGACGACTGTCCTGCACCGCGAGACCGGCCGCACGGACCGGCGCCGCTACGTGGGGACGCGCCAGCCCGCTGCGGCGCGTCGGTGACCGCACGGATCCGGTGGTTGCGCGGCCCACCGCTGGCCTACCGTCTCCGGCATGTCCCGGACACTCGAGGGGGCCGGCGCGGAGACGAGCTCCGGCGTGCGGCTCTCCGAGGTGATCGCCGCGGTGTCCCTCGCGGCGGACCTCGGACTGGGGCAGCCGATGGAGCACGTGCTCCGGTCGTGCGTGATCGCCACCCGGTTCGCCCGGCAGCTCGACGTGAGCGAGGACGACCTCGAGGCCACGTACTGGCTGACGCTCCTCGTGACGGTCGGCTGCACCGGGGCGTCGTACGAGCTGACCGCACTGTTCGGCGACGACATCGCATGGCGGTCGCGCTGGCACGACGTCGGACCCTCGGCGCTCTCCCAGCTCCGCTACCACCTGGGCCGGGCCGGCAACGACCGGTCGCCGGCGAGCCGGCTGCGCCTGCGCGCCGACCTCATGCGCACGGGCCTGCGCGCGGTGCAGGACTCGCTCGTCGCGCACTGCCACGTGAGCGGGCGTCTCGGCGACCGGGTCGGACTCGACCCGCGCATCTCCGCGACGCTCGACCAGACGTTCGCCCGGTTCGACGGCAAGGGGGTCCCCGTCGGGCTGGGCGGCGACGGCATCGCCCTGCCCATGCGCATCTGCCAGATGGCCGACGGCATCGAGGTCTGGCACCGCGAGGAGGGGATCCAGGGCGCCGTCGACCGGGTGCGGGCGGGCTCCGGGACGTTCTTCGACCCGGTCCTCGTCGAGGCCTGGACCGCCGTCGCGACCGAGGTCCTGGACTCCCTCGGCGAGGAGTCGTCCTGGGACGCCGTGATCGCGGCCGAGCCACGACCACGACCCCCGCTGAGCGAGCGCGAGCTGGACGCGGCGCTCGAGGTCGTCGCTGACTACGCCGACCTCAAGTCGCCGTGGTTCTCCGGCCATTCCCGAGGTGTCGCCGACCTCGCGGCGATCGCCGCCCGGCACGCCAGCATGCCCGAGGCGGACGTCACCACGCTGCGTCGCGCGGCGCTGCTGCACGACCTCGGTCGCAACGGGGTGCCCAACTCGATCTGGGACAAGCCGGGTCCGCTCACCGAGGCGGAGATGGAGCGCGCCCAGCTGCACGCCTACTACACCGACCGTGTCGTGCGTCGGGCCGGTGCCCTGGCCCACCTCGCGTCGATCGCGTCCGCCGCGCACGAGCGCGCCGAGGGCAGCGGCTACCCCCGTGGCATCGCCGGGGACGCGATCCCCAAGCTCGGCCGGATCCTCGAGGCTGCCGACGCCTACCACGCCATGCGCGAGCCACGTCCCTACCGCGCTGCGCTCAGCAGGGAGGCGGCGGCCGGCGAGCTGCGTGACATGGCACGGGCCGGGACCCTGCGCGGCGACGCGGTCGACTGCGTGCTCGCCGCCGCCGGGCACGCGCGACGTCGTAAGCCGGTCGCACCCGGTGGTCTGACACCGCGCGAGATAGAGGTTCTCGTCCGGGTCGCCCGCGGCGCGACCCTTCGCGAGGTCGGTGCCGAGCTCGGCATCACGGCGAAGACCGCCGGCAACCACGTCGAGCACATCTACGCCAAGATCGGCGCCTCGTCCCGCGCCGAGGCCACCATGTTCGCGATGCAGCACGGTCTGCTCGACGCCATGTAGCGGCCCGGACCGCGGCCGGATTCCCCGCGTCCGTGAGGAGAACTCCCCATGTGACGTCGTCGCCGGCCCGCCTAGCTTCCTCGGTACCACCCGGCCCGAGAAGGAGCAGTCATGACCACACCGCAGCCGGACGTCGCGGCTGGATCGAGCGCGAGGGGCACCAGCGGCGACCTCATCACGTTCAGGGCGACGGCGACGAGCCACGCGGACCCGGGGACAGTCCTCGACGTCCTGCGCGACCTGCCGGCCCATCTCGAGTGGGGCGGCACCCGCTCCGCGCAGAAGACGTTCCGGCTGCTGTCCCTCGATGCCCCGACCACGCCCGCGACGGTCGGGACCCGGTTCTCCTCGACCGGAGCCAACATGAACGGCACCTTCCACGACACGTCGGTGGTGACGGTGGCGGAACCGTTCGTGTTCGAGTTCGAGACCGCGTCGCGGCTCGACCGCAGGCACGGTGCGGAGCTCCGCGTGCACTTCGTCCACCGCTACGAGCTGGAGCCGGACGGCGCGGGTTCGCGCATCGTCTACTCCTGCCGCGGGCGCGACGGCAACTACGTGCCCTACTGGCTCAGGCCGGGCCTGCGTGCGATGACGCGCTCGATGGTCAACCGGTCCGTGACCCGGCAGCTGCGGCTGCTCGCCCAGCTGGCCGACGATCGTGCCCCGGCGGTGTCCGACGACTGACCTGGCTAGTCGCAGACCGCGCCGTAGCGGGCGGAGCCGACCAGCTTCGCGTACTTCGCGAGGACGCCGCGGGCGTGCTTGGGCGCGGGAGGGGACCACCCCTGACGGCGGGCGGCGAGCTCGGCGTCGTCGACGAGCAGGTCGAGCCGGCGGGTGGTGACGTCGAGCCGGATCCGGTCGCCGTCGCGCACGAAGGCGATGGGTCCGCCGTCGACCGCCTCCGGAGCGACGTGGCCGACGCACAGCCCGGTCGTGCCGCCGGAGAACCGGCCGTCGGTGAGCAGCAGCACGTCCTTGCCGAGACCGGCGCCCTTGATCGCACCGGTGACGGCCAGCATCTCGCGCATCCCGGGGCCGCCCTTCGGCCCCTCGTAGCGGAGCACGACGACGTCGCCCTTCTTCAGGGTGCCGTCCTCCACCGCCGCCATCGCACCGGCCTCGCCGTCGAAGACCCGCGCGTGCCCCTCGAACACGTCGGTGTCGAAGCCGGCCGTCTTCACCACGGCGCCCTCGGGGGCGAGCGAGCCGTGCAGGATCGACAGCCCGCCGGTGCGGTGGATCGGGTTGGAGAGGGCGCGCAGGATCTTGCCGTCGGGGTCCGGCGGGTCGATCACGGCGAGGTTCTCGGCCATCGTGCGGCCGGTCACGGTGAGGCAGTCGCCGTGGAGCAGCCCGGCGTCGAGCAGCGCCTTCATCACCACGGGCACGCCGCCGATGCGGTCGACGTCGCTCATCACGTACTGGCCGAACGGCTTGACGTCGGCGAGGTGCGGCACGCGGTCGGCGATGCGGTTGAAGTCCTCGATCTCGAGGTGGACGTGCGCCTCGTGCGCGATCGCGAGCAGGTGCAGGACCGCGTTGGTGGACCCGCCGAGCGCGACGACGACGGCGATCGCGTTCTCCAGCGACTCGCGGGTGATGATGTCGCGCGTGGTGATGCCGCGGCGCAGCAGCTCGACGACGGCCTCGCCCGAGCGGCGGGCGTAGCCGTCGCGGCGGCGGTCGACGGCGGGCGGCGCGGCCGAGCCCGGCAGCGACATCCCCATCGCCTCGGCGGCCGCGGCCATCGTGTTGGCGGTGTACATGCCGCCGCACGCGCCCTCGCCCGGGCAGATCGCCCGCTCGATGATGTCGACCTCCTCGCGGGTGATCAGGCCGCGAGCGCAGGCCCCGACCGCCTCGAACGCGTCGATGATCGTGACGTCCTTGTCGCCCACGCGGCCCGGGCAGGATCGACCCGGCGTAGAGGAACACCGCGGCGATGTCGAGCCGCGCGGCGGCCATGAGCATCGCGGGCTCGGACTTGTCGCAGCCGGCGAGCAGCACGCCGCCGTCGAGCCGCTCGGCCTCGAACACCGTCTCGACCGAGTCGGCGATGACCTCGCGGCTCACGAGCGAGTAGTGCATCCCCACGTGGCCCATGGAGATGCCGTCGGACACCGAGATCGTGCCGAACTCGAGCGGGTAGCCGCCGGCCGCGTGGACGCCGTCCTTCGCGGCGTCGGCCAGCCGGTCGAGGGAGAGGTTGCACGGCGTGATCTCGTTCCACGACGAGGCGACGCCGATCTGCGGCTTGACCCAGTCGTCGTCACCCATGCCGACCGCGCGCAGCATGCCGCGCGCCGCCGCACGCTCGAGTCCGTCGGTGACGGTGCGGGACCTGGGCTTGATGTCGGGCTTGTCGGTGGTCACGGTCCCGAGCCTACGAGCCCTCGCGTCACGACGTCCCGTGGGTCTCGCCCCCTGGACGGGGCATCACGTTGTCGAGCGGCTGGCCCAGGCGCCACCGGCGCAGCTGCTGGGCGACGAGCCGGTGCGCGCGCGGGAGGAACGCCGTGGTGTCGCCGCCGACGTGCGGGCTGATGAGGACGCCGGGAGCGGTCCAGAGCGGGTGGTCGGCCGGGAGCGGCTCGGGGTCGGTCACGTCGAGCGCCGCGCGCACGTGACCGCGCCGTACCGCCGCCAGGAGGTCGTCGGTGACGACGACGCCGCCCCGCGCGACGTTGACGAGCAGTGCGCCGCGCCTCATCCGCGCGAGGAACGCGGAGTCGACGAGACGGGTCGTCTCCACCGTCTGCGGGACGATGAGGACGACGACGTCGGCGTCGGGCAGGAGCTCGGGCAGCTCGTCGGTCGCCGTGGACGACCGACCCGGCGTGCGACTCGCGACGCGTGCGCCCCACCACGGTGATGTCCACCTCGAACGGCTCGAGCCGGCGCACGAGCGCCTGCGCCACGTGCCCCGCGCCGACGACGAGGACCCGCTTGTCGGCGAGCGAGTCGTAGCGCGCGTGCCGCCACTCCCCCGTCGCCTGCGCCCGGGCGAAGTCGTCGATCCGCCGCAGGCTGGCCAGGATCAGGCCGACGGCGAGCTCCGCGGTGCTCGCGTCGTGGACGCCGGCGGCGTTGCACAGGGTCACGCCCTCGGGCAGGAACGGCCAGACGTTGTCCACGCCGGCCGTGAGCGTCTGCACGACGCGCAGCCGCGGCATGCGCGCGACGAGCTCGAGGGTGCGGTCCGGACCCATGTACGGCGGCACGTAGAACGTCGTACGACCGAGCACGTCGTCACCGGGGTCGTCGCCACCGTCGTAGACCGCGACCTCGAGTCCCTCGTCGGTGGACCCGAGGACCTCGGCGTGGTCGGTCCAGGGCTGGAGCACCAGTCCGTGCGTCATGTCCCGACCGTAGTGCGAGGCCCGGTCCTCCGGCGCTCTCCCGCGGCCGCGGGTAGCCTCGCGTGCATGCAGACGCGGGTTCTGGGTGACAGCGGGATCGAGGTCGGCGCGATCGGCTTGGGCTGCATGGGGATGTCGCACGCCTACGACGTCGGCTCGGCCGACGAGACGCGGTCGGTCGCGGTCGTGCACCGTGCGCTCGAGATCGGCGTGACGCTGCTCGACACCGCCGACGTGTACGGGCCGCACACGAACGAGGAGCTCGTCGGGCGCGCCGTCGCCGGCCGTCGCGACCGGGCCGTCGTCGCGACCAAGTGCGGCCTCGTCCACGACCCGTCGTTCCGCTACGACCGCAACGGTTCTCCCGAGTACGTGCGCGCCGCGTGCGACGCCTCGCTGCGCCGGCTCGGCGTGGACCACATCGACCTCTACCAGCTGCACCGCGTCGATCCCGACACGCCGCTGGAGGAGACGTGGGGGGCGTTCGCCGGCCTCGTCGAGGCCGGCAAGGTGCGCGCCGTCGGGCTGTCCGAGGTGACCGTCGACCAGCTCGAGACCTGCCACGCGATCCACCCGGTCGCGTCGGTGCAGAGCGAGCTGTCGCTGTGGACCCGCGACTGGGCCGACGACGTCCTGCCGTGGTGCACCGCGAACAGCGTCGCGTTCCTGCCCTACGCGCCGCTCGGGCGCGGCTTCCTCACCGGAGCCCTCGCCGCGCGCGACTTCACCGCGGACGACTTCCGGTCCCGGCTGCCGCGCTTCTCCCCCGAGGCCATGGCCGAGAACGAGGCGATCGTGGACGCGGTCCGCGTCGTCGCCGCCCGCCACGACGCCACCGCGGCGCAGGTGGCCCTCGCGTGGCTGCTGGCCCAGGCACCCGGCGTCGTCCCGATCCCCGGCACCAAGCGCGTCGAGCGGCTCGAGGAGAACGCCGCGGCCGCCGACCTCGTCCTCACCGCCGACGACCTGGCCGAGCTCGACGCGCTGCCGGCGCCGCGAGGCGCGCGCTACTGAGCGCATCCGAGCCGACGGCGCACGGGGCTACCCGCGGACCATCCCATCGGCGACCGCGGCGGCCTCCGGCCCGCCCTCGACGCGCAGGCCCGCGACGACGCCGTCCCGGTCCGCCTCGCTGCGGTTCTGGTTGAGCTTCGCCTTCGCCTCGACGGCGTCGAGGTGGACGACGACGCCGACGATCGCGCGCAGCTGACCGGCGACGTACGCCGATGGCGCGTCGTCGACCGACCACGGGTCCGCGCGACCCACCTCGTGGCGGTCGGTGAGCCGGCCCACGAGATCGCGCAGCCATCCGGCGTCGTCCAGCAGCTCGACCGTGCCCGCGAGGTGGACCGCGCTGTAGTTCCAGGTGGGTACGACGCGGCCGTGCTCGGCCTTCGCGGCGTACCAGGACGGCGAGACGTACGCCTGCGGGCCGTGGACGATCGCGAGGGCGCGACGACCGGAGACCCCGTGCCACTGCTCGTTCGCCCGGGCGACGTGCGCGAGCAGCCGCCCGAAGCGCCCGGCCGCGGGGTCGATCCCCTCGCGGTCCCAGAGCACCGGGACGAGGGTCGACTCGGGGCGGCCGTCCTCGTCGGCCGTGACGAGGTCCGCCGCGCCGACCGAGTCGACGAAGGCGGCGACCGTGTCGAGGTCGCCCATCTCGAAGTGGCGGGGCAGGTACACGTGGCGAGCCTAGGACGCCGGGCCACGCGCCCTCGACCGCTTACCCGGCCGGCCGCTCAGGCGAGCCAGGTGTCGAGCGACTCGGCGACCCGGACCTGATGCTCGAGCTCGCGCAGCAGGCCCGGCACCAGCGACGCGGCCCGGGCCGTCTCGTCCGGGTCGGCGGCCCGTACGCCGGAGGCGCGGTCGACGCAGAACGCGATCCAGTCCAGCCGCACCATGAGTGCGAGGCCCACGTCCTGCGGCCGAGGCGGTCGGGCCCGGCCGCCGGCCGCGGCGTAGGCGCCCAGAACCGCGCGTGCGACGGACCGGTCACGCCACGCGGCGAGCGAGACCGCGACGTCGGCGAGGTCGTGCTCCCGGACGTGCGGCACCGCGACGTCCCAGTCGCACAGCAGCGGGCCGGCCGAGGTGACGAGCAGGTTCTTCTGGTCGAGGTCGCCGTGGGTGAGCACCGTGGGCGAGCCGTCGGGAGCGGGCAGCAGGTCGGCGGCACGGCGTACCACCGGCTGTGCCGACGCGAGGCGCTCCCACCAGCCGACGCCGGCCGCACGCGTCCGGGCGACGAGGTCCGGCCAGGTGTCCGCCGTCCAGGTGCCGGGTCGCGGGAACAGCATCGGGTCGCGGGGCTCGAGCCCGAGCGCGTGGACCGTCGCCAGCGTGCGACCGGCCCACCGGGCGACGTCGAGCGGAACCGGCCCCGGACCGGGGCGCGCACCCTCGACCCAGCGGTGCAGGCGGACCGGCAGGTCGCCCGCACCCCCGGCCCGGGCGACGTAGGCGACGCACTCGCCGGTGCCCGGGACCGGCACCGGTTCCGGTACGCCGACCCCTGCGGCGAGGACGGCGAGCTCGAGCCGCCAGCTCTCGTCGAGCCACTCGCGCCAGCGCGGCTCCCCCCACGGGTTGCGCAGCTCCTTGACGGCGTAGTCCCCGTCGGTGGTGCGCAGGCGCAGCACGCGATTCGACCAGGCGCCGTCGACCTCCACCAGCGCCAGCGGCGCCCCCGGCAGCCCGAACGCGGTCAGGACCGCCCTCGGGTCGGGATCGGCGGTCGGCATCACGGGCCGAGCCTGCCCCACTCCACCCAACCTCGTCCGCATCGGCCGGGCCTGACCACGATCACCGTCGGGACCGTCGCGCGTCCGGACCAGGTCAGCGCTCGGCCTCGCTCACCCCGAAGTCCGCGCTCCAGCGGATCGCGAGGTAGAACACGAGGACGACCAGGGCGACGGCGACCGCGTAGCCCAGCACCTTGACCCAGCGGGGTGCGGGGCGCCGGCCCCACAATCGATTGCCCACGGCAGCGGACTCTAGCGCCGTTGTCGGGTGTCCGGTAAGGGATCGGTAAAGTGACGACGAGCCGTCACCCGACCGGACCCTGCGTCCGGCTCGTGCGCCAGTCGGCGCAGCTCATGCACTCCTCCACCGACGTGCGGTGCGTCGCGTCGATCCGCACCCAACGGTGGGTGTGATCGGACGCCTCGTCGGGGGCGTCCTCGAGCGTCCCCAGCCGGTCGAGGTCCGCCCACAGCTGCGCGAGCTGCGTCTCCAGGGGCTCCGCCGAGGCCGGGACGTCGGACAGGCAGTCCACGAGGTCCCACAGGCCGTGGCCCGCCATCGCGTCACCGCACACCGGGCAGCGCTCGGCGACCTGGACCATGGCTGCGACGCTCCCCTCGGTGGCGCGGTGACGACACCGTGCGGGTCCCACCCCGCGGCGTCGTCCGTGACCTAGGAACGACGCACCGGGGCGCGGCGTTACACCGCCCCCGGCGGCCCGCCTGTGCACCGTCGGTGGACGGGTCCTACTCCGTGACGCCGAGACGCTCGAGCAGGAGCTCGCGCACGCGGCCGGCGTCGGCCTGACCGCGCGTGGCCTTCATCACCGCGCCGACGATCGCACCGGCCGCGGCGACCTTCCCGCCGCGGATCTTGTCCGCGACGTCCGGCTGCGCGGCGAGCGCGTCGTCGATGGCGGCGAGCAGCGGGCCGTCGTCGCTGACGACCGCGAGCCCGCGGGCGGCGACCACCTCGTCGGGCGTGCCCTCACCGGCGAGGACGCCCTCGATGACCTGGCGCGCGAGCTTGTCGTTGAGCGCGCCCTCCCCGACGAGGGCCTCGACCCGGGCGACGTCGGCCGGCGTGATCGGGAGGTCGGCCACCTCGCCGCCGCGCTCGTTCGCGATGCGGGCGAGCTCGCCGGTCCACCACTTGCGGGCGGCGGACTGGTCCGCGCCGGCGGCGATCGTCCGCTCGACGAGGTCGAGCGCCCCCGCGTTGACGACCGAGGCCATCTCGAACGCGCTGATCCCCCACGCGGCCATGAGCCGCGCCTGGCGCACGGCCGGGTTCTCCGGGAGGGTCGCGCGCAGCCGCTCGACCCACTCGAGGGACGGCGCGATCGGCACGAGGTCGGGCTCCGGGAAGTAGCGGTAGTCCTCGGCGTCGGACTTCTCGCGCCCCGACGTCGTGACGCCGGTGTCCTCGTGCCAGTGCCGGGTCTCCTGCACGACACGACCGCCGGCCTCGAGGACCGCCGCCTGGCGGGTCATCTCGTAGCGCACGGCGCGCTCGACCGACCGCAGCGAGTTGACGTTCTTGGTCTCGGTGCGCGTCCCGAGCGCGTCGGACGGCGTACGGCGCAGCGACACGTTGGCGTCGCAGCGCAGCGAGCCCTGCTCCATCTTCACGTCGGACACGCCGAGCCCGCGCAGCACCTCGCGCAGCGCCGACACGTAGGCCTTCGCCACCTCGGGCGCGTACCGCCCGGTGCCCTCGAGCGGCTTGGTGACGATCTCGATGAGCGGGATGCCGGCGCGGTTGTAGTCGACGAGGGAGTAGTCGGCGCCGTGGATGCGTCCGGTGGCGCCGCCCTGGTGCGACGTCTTGCCGGTGTCCTCCTCCATGTGCGCGCGCTCGATGCCGACGCGGAAGGTCCGCACGCCGTCGTCCGTCTCGACGTCGACGTCGAGGTAGCCGTCGAAGCAGATCGGCTCGTCGTACTGCGACGTCTGGAAGTTCTTCGGCATGTCCGGGTAGAAGTAGTTCTTCCGGGCGAAGCGGCACCACTCGGCGATGGTGCAGTTGAGCGCCAGCCCGATGCGGATCGCCGACTCGACCGCCACGGCGTTGACGACGGGCAGCGATCCCGGGCAGGCCGAGGCAGGTCGGGCACACCTGGGTGTTCGGTGCGGCGCCGAAGCCGGTCGGGCAGCCGCAGAACATCTTCGTGGCGGTGCCGAGCTCGACGTGGACCTCGAGGCCGAGGACCGGGTCGAACCGGGCGACGACGTCGTCGTAGGGCAGGACTGCCTCGGTGGTCTGCGTGGTCACAGGGACGGAGCCTCCTCGAGGACGGGACGACCCCAGCGGTCGAGCAGCGCGGCCTCGAGGGCCGCGCCCACCTTGTAGAGCCGGTCGTCGGCCATGGCCGGAGCCATGATCTGCAGGCCGACCGGGAGGCCGTCCTCGGGCGCGAGCCCGACCGGGAGGGACATCCCGGGCGTGCCGGCGAGGTTGGCGGGGATGGTGGCGATGTCGTTGAGGTACATCGCCAGCGGGTCGTCGAGCTTCTCGCCGAGCTTGAACGCGGTCGTCGGCGCGGTCGGCGACACGAGGACGTCGACCTGCTCGAACGCCGCGGCGAAGTCGCGGGTGATGAGCGTGCGGACCTTCTGCGCCGAGCCGTAGTAGGCGTCGTAGTACCCCGCCGACAGCGCGTACGTGCCGAGCATGATGCGCCGGACCGTCTCGGCGCCGAAGCCCGCGGCCCGGGTGCGGGCCATGACCTGCTCCACGGACGGGCTGCCGTCGTCCTCGCCCACGCGCAGGCCGAAGCGCATGCCGTCGAACTTCGCCAGGTTGCTCGAGCACTCGCTCGGCAGGATGAGGTAGTACGCCGCCAGCGCGTACGGGAAGTGCGGGCAGGACACCTCCACGACCTCGGCGCCCAGCTCGGTGAGCACCGTGACCGCCTCGTCGAAGCGCTGCCGGACGCCGGCCTGGTAGCCCTCGCCGCCGAGCTCCCGGACGACGCCGATCCGCATGCCGCGCACGTCGCCGGTCAGCGCGGCGCCGACGACGTCCGGCACCGGCACGGACGCCGACGTGGAGTCGAGCGGGTCGTGCCCCGCGATGGTCGCGTGCAGCAGGGCGGCGTCGAGCACCGTGCGGGCGCACGGCCCGGCCTGGTCGAGCGAGGACGCCAGCGCCACGAGGCCGTAGCGGGAGACCGCGCCGTACGTCGGCTTGACGCCCACCGTGCCGGTGACCGCCGCGGGCTGGCGGATCGAGCCGCCCGTGTCGGTGCCGATCGCGAGCGGCGCCTCGTAGGCGGCGACGGCCGCGGCCGAGCCGCCGCCCGAACCGCCGGGGATGCGGTCGAGGTCCCAGGGGTTGTGCGTCGGGCCGTACGCCGAGTGCTCGGTGGAGGAGCCCATCGCGAACTCGTCCATGTTCGTCTTGCCGAGGATCACGACGCCGGCGGCCTTGAGCCGAGCCGTGACGGTGGCGTCGTACGGCGGTCGCCAGCCCTCGAGGATGCGCGAGCCGCAGGTGGTCGGGATACCGCGTCTGGGTCAGCACGTCCTTGAGCGCGAGCGGGACGCCGGCGAGCGGCGCCAGGGTCTCCCCCGCCGCCCGCGCGGAGTCGACCGCGGCGGCGGCGGCGAGCGCACCCTCGGTGTCGACGTGCAGGAACGCGTGCACGCGGTCGTCGACCGCGGCGATGCGGTCCAGGTGCGCCCGCGTGACGTCGACGGCCGACGCCTCGCCCGACGCCACGGCGGAGGCGGTCTCGGCCGCGGTGAGCCTGGTCAGGTCGGTACCCACGGGGGCGCTCACTCCTCGTCGAGGATCCGCGGCACGCGGAACCGCTCGGACTCGACCGACGGGGCGCCAGCGAGCGCCTCGGCGTTGGACAGCGAGGGCCGGACGACGTCCTCGCGGAAGACGTTGACGAGCGGCAGCGGGTGGCTCGTCGGCGGGATGTCGGCGGCGGCGACCTCGGAGACCTGCGCGACCGCCCCCAGGATCACCTGCAGCTGCTCGGCGTAGTGGTCGAGCTGCTCGGGCGGTACGTCGATGCGGGCGAGGCGCGCGAGGTGCGCGACGTCGTCCCGGGTGATCGAGGGGGTGTCGGACATGCGGTCATCCTACGGACCGGCCGCGGCCGGGACCGCGCGGCGTCGGCCGGGCCGGCACCCCGACGGGCGGTCCGCCGCTCAGTGCCGCGCGGCGTCCTCGCCACCGACCACGCGCAGCCCGGCGCGCTCCGCGGGACCCCGGACCACCCGCTCGACGAGCCACTGGGTGGCCCGCGCGGTCGACATCGGGCGGGCCACGCGGTAGCCCTGGGCGACGTCGCAGTCCATGTCGCGCAGCAGCTTCCAGGCCGAGGACGACTCGACCCCCTCGGCCACGACCGACAGCCCGAGGCCGTGGGCGAACCCGATGATCGAGCGGACCATCGCGGGGTCGCCATCTGCCTCGTCCAGCCGGCGCACGAACGTGCGGTCGATCTTGACCTCGGCGACCGGGAGCCGCTCGAGGAGCAGGAGCGAGGAGTAGCCGGTGCCGAAGTCGTCGAGCGAGCTCGAGACGCCGAGGTCGGCGAGCTCGCGCAGGGTCGAGACGGCGCGGCCGGGGTCCTGGGCGAGGACGCTCTCGGTCACCTCGAGCACGAGCGCGGTCGGCGGCAGGTGGTGGGCGTCGAGCTCGGCCGCGACGAGGCCCGCGAGGTCGGTCTCCTGGAGGTCGCGCATGCTCACGTTGACCGCGACCGGGATCTGGATCCCGGTCGCCCACCACTCGGCGACCTGGTCGAGCGCCTCGCGCAGGACGAACGCGGTGAGCCGGTGCACGAGGCCGGTGCGCTCGGCCAGCGGCACGAACTCGTCCGGCGGCACGAGGCCGCGGACCGGGTGCTGCCAGCGCACGAGCGCCTCCACACCGACGACCGTCCCGTCGTCGAGGGAGACCTTCGGCTGGTAGTGCAGCTCGAGCTGACCGAGGTCGAGGGCCTCGCGCAGCGCCGTCACCGTGCCGAGCCGCGCGGGCGAGTTGGGGTCCCGGGCCACGTCGTAGACCTCGATGCCGGTCTGCTCGTCCTTCGCGACGTACATGGCGACGTCGGCGTGGCGCATGAGCACCTCGACGTCCTCCCCGTGCTGCGGGCACAGCGCGATGCCGATGCTCACGTCGACGTCCATCGTCACGCCCTCGAGGCGGAACGGCTCGGCGAGCGCCATCTTGATGCGGCCGGCGACCTCGATCGCGTCGTTGGGGTGCTCGATCTCGGGCAGCAGCACGGCGAACTCGTCGCCGCCGAGCCGGGCGACCGTGTCGCCCGGGCGGACCGCGGCGCTCAGGCGTCGTGCGACGACCTCGAGCAGCGCGTCGCCCGCGGGGTGGCCCAGCGTGTCGTTGACCTCCTTGAACCGGTCGAGGTCGAGGAGGAAGAAGGCCAGCCCGGTGCCGTCGCGGTGGACCTCGTCGAGCGCGGCGGTGACCCGCTGCTGGAGCAGGACGCGGTTGGGCAGGTCGGTGAGGGCGTCGTGCAGCGACTGTCGCTCCCGGCTGCGGGAGATGGAGGCGGTCTTGTAGACGGCGACGAGCGGCAGCAGCAGGAGCGGGACGAGCCACCTGTTCGTGAGCAGCATCGCGACGACGAACGGCGACACGGCGAGGACCGCGAGGGTGGAGAACGTGTAGTACCAGAAGTCCTCGGTGAACGACTCCCACCACGTCTGGCCGGTGGAGCCGGCGAGGCCGGCGACGATGCTCAGGTTGATCAGGTGGTAGACGACCCAGGACAGGGCCATCCACCCGACGTCGGCGACGGACAGGCCCGTGGTCGGGTGCTCGAGGCTCGGGTGCATGCCGCCGAGCACCATGACGGCCCAGGCCGCCGTCGTACTGATGACGTACTGACCGACGTTGAAGACCAGCTTCCAGACGTCCTTGCGCTGGAGCATCTCGCTGAGCAGGATCGCGACCGCCTGCAGGATGACGGCGGGCGCGAATCCCCACATGAAGAGCGTGGCGAACACGAACGCGTCGGAGATCGGGACGCCCTCCTGCGCGAAGCTGTCCGAGGCGACGACCGGCCTCAGCTCGCCGAAGATCACCAGGGCGGCGACCATCGCGAGCTCGTAGCCGACCGGGCTGACGGGGGCCTGCTCGTACATCACGACGTGGGCCCGCTCGTACATCACGACGGCGACGAGCAGCAGGCCCCAGCCCAGCCACAGCGAGATCTGCCAGGTCAGCGCGAACAGGGAGAATCCCCACAGCGACGGCCGTTCGCGCGCCCCCATATCCCCGCCTCTCAAGTGTCGGTTCGGTGCCCGCACCCGTCGGGGGCGCAGGTCAGCCGTCCCTCGCACTTTCGACGCGTGGTGGCACTTCCTTGACCTGCCCGGCGCCACCGAGTTCCGGCTCGGCCAGGTGCCCGCTCAGCCGCTCGGCGGGACCGCGGCCTCGCGCGCGGCGTCCGGGCCGCGATCGAGGAGCACGGCGAACCCGGCGGCGTCGAGGACGGGGCGGCCCAGCGCGACCGCCTTGTCGTACTTCGACCCGGGGTTCTCCCCCACGACCACGAAGTCGGTCTTCTTCGAGACCGAGCCGCTCACCTTGCCGCCGCGCTCCTGGACGGCCAGCGTGGCGCCGTCGCGCGACCACCCCTCGACCGTGCCGGTGATGACGACGCTGACGCCGTCGAGCGGTCGCGGACCGGTGTCGGCCCGCTCCTCGGCCAGCCGGACGCCGGCCCGGCGCCACTTGGCCACGACATCGCGGTGCCAGTCGACGGCGAACCAGTCGACGACGGCCTCCGCGATGATCGGCCCGACCCCCTCGACGGCGGAGAGGACCTCGACCGGAGACGCGGCGATGAGGTCGAGGTCGCCGATCTCGCGGGCGAGCGCCTGCGCCGCAGTAGGCCCGACGTGCCGGATCGACAGCGCGACGAGGACCCGCCAGAGCGGGCGGCCCTTCGCGGTCTCGAGCTCGGCGAGCAGCTTCTCGGCGTTGGCCGTGAGCGGCCGCGCCTCGCCCGGGCCCCCGTCGCGGGTGAAGAACGTGCTCCGCCGCAGGTCGTCGGCGGTGAGCAGGAGGACGTCGCCCTCGTCCGAGACGATGCCCTCGTCGAGCAGCGCCACGGCCGCCTTGTAGCCGAGGCCCTCGATGTCGAGCGCACCGCGCGACGCCAGGTGGAAGACCCGCTCGCGCAGCTGCGCCGGGCAGGACCGCTGGTTGGGGCAGCGGATGTCGACGTCGCCCTCCTTGGCGGGCGCCAGAGGGGTGCCGCACGACGGGCAGAGCGTGGGCATCACGAAGGCCCGCTCGGTACCCGTGCGCTCCTCCACGACGGGGCCGAGGACCTCGGGGATGACGTCGCCGGCCTTGCGCAGGAAGACCAGGTCGCCGATCAGGACGCCCTTCCGGACGACCTCCTCCTGGTTGTGCAGCGTGGCCATCGAGACGGTCGAGCCGGCGACCTTGACCGGTGTCATCACCGCGAACGGCGTGACCCGGCCGGTGCGCCCCACGTTCACCTCGATGTCGAGCAACCGGGTGCGCACCACCTCGGGCGGGTACTTGTAGGCGATGGCCCAGCGCGGCGCGCGCGAGGTGGAGCCGAGCCGCCCCTGCGTCGCGAGGTCGTCGACCTTGACGACGACGCCGTCGATCTCGTGCTCGACGTCGTGCCGGTGCACGCCGTAGTGCTCGACGTACTCCTGGACGCCGGTCAGGTCGTCGACGACCGTGGCGCGGTCGCTGGTGGGCAGCCCCCAGCCGCGCAGGGCGGCGTAGGCCTCGGACTGGCGGGCCGGCTCGTGACCGTGCCAGACGCCGACCCCGTGGACGACGAGCCGGAGCAGCTCGAGGCGGCGCGACGGCGCGGGCGAGGTCGGCCTCGAGCCGCTCGACGCTGCCGGCGCCGCGGTCCCGCGCGGCCGCGAGCTCGGCCTCGCGCCGGTCGACCCGCTGGCGCAGCGTGCCCGCGCCCGCGTTGCGCGCGTTGGCGAACGGCGAGCGGCCGAGGGCGAGCATCTCGTCGTTGAGCGTGTCGAAGTCGGCGACCGGGAAGTAGACCTCGCCGCGCACCTCGACGAGCTCGGGCACCGGGTGCCCGGACGTCGCGGAGAGCGAGCGCGGGATCGCCGGGATGAACCGGGCGTTGTAGGTGACGTCCTCGCCGACGCGGCCGTCGCCGCGGGTGGCCAGCGACCGCAGCCGGCCGCGCTCGTAGACGATGTCGACGGCGAGGCCGTCGACCTTCAGCTCGCACAGCAGCGGCGGGACGGCGCCGAGGTCGCGCTCCAGGCGCGCGGCCCAGGCCACGAGCTCGTCCGCGCTGAACGCGTTGTCGAGGCTCAGCAGCCGCTGCAGGTGCTCCACCGGGTCGAACATCTCGGCGCGCTCGCCGCCGACGGCCTGCGTGGGCGAGTCGGCCGAGGCGAGCTCCGGGTGCTCGGCCTCGAGCGCCTCCAGCTCGCGGTAGGCCGTGTCGTACTCGGCGTCGGACAGGGTGGGCGCGTCGTCGACGTAGTAGCGCCGCCGGGCGTCCTCGACCAGCTCGACCAGCTCGCGCCATCGCGCGGCGGGACCCGCCGCGGCGTCACCGGCCCTCGTCACGCGTCCCCTCCTCCTCGCGCAGCCCGCGCCCCACGGCGCGCAGCCCCTCGAGCACGGCCCGCACGTGGCGGTCCGACGCTCCGGCCAGGCCGCACGTCGGCGAGACGAGCACCCGCTCGGAGACGACGTCCGGGCCGTGGCCGAGCCGGTGACCGAGGTCGCGCACGAGTGCGACGCTAGCGCGCACGTCCGACAGCTCGGCGTCGGTCGCGGGCAGCACGCCGGCGACCAGTCGGCGGCCCGTCTCGAGCAGCTCGCCGATCGCGTCGTCGTCGCGCCGGTCGTGCAGCAGCAGGTCGGCCGAGACGGCGTCGAACCCCGAGCGGGCGAACAGCGCGTACGGCGGACGGCTGCCGCAGCAGTGCACCACCACGGGCACCTCCTCGCGCGTGCAGCGCGTCGACGACGCGGCGCAGGGCCGCCTCGACGACCGGCTCGTCGACCGCGGCGTAGCGCCCGAGCCCGCTCTGGGTCGCGATCGCGCCCTGCAGGACCGCGGGCAGCGTGGGCTCGTCGAGCCACACCGAGACCTGCGCGGCGGGGAGGCGGCGGCGTACGTCGGCGACGTGGTCGATCGCGGCCTGCCGGAGCGCCTCGGCGAGGTCGCGGCACGCCCCCGGGTCGCGGACCGCGCGCTCGCCGGTACGCAGCTCGACCGCGGCCGCCACCGTCCAGGGGCCCGCGAGCGAGACGGCCACCGGGCCGGCGTAGCCGTCGAGGGCCTCCTCCCACGCGTCGAGGTCCTCCGCGAGCCACGAGCGGGCGCGGCGCGACTCGCGGCCGGGAGCGTCCGCGAACCGCCAGCCCGCGGGGGTGGTCTCCACCGCCAGGTCCGGAGCCACGGCGGCGAGCAGTCCGGCGGTGCGGCCGACGAGGTCCGCGCCGGGGCCGCGGGCCGGGAGCTCGGGCAGGTGCGGCAGGCCGTCGCCGGAGGTCAGCGCCGCCGCCACCACCGCGACGGCCGCGCGCGGCGACGTCCCCGGCATGGACCCGACGGTCGTGGCGGCGGCGGGGACGGCCGGGATCGGCAGCGGGTGGTCGGTCACCTCGGCAGGCTAGTTGCTCCCCGCGCCCGGGCAGCCGGGCACGGCACCGCCGTAGGGTCGCGAGGTGGGCACCGCGGCGACCGTCATCGAGGGTCTGCCGCTCGCGCTCCCCGCGTGGACGCAGCTCGCCGCCGCCGGCGTGGGCGCGGTCAGCGGCGCGGTCTACGCCGCCAAGCGCGGGTTCGACGTCGTCGGCGTGCTGCTGCTGGCCGTGGCCGAGGGGCTCGGCGGGCTGCTCCTGCGCGACACCCTGCTGCAGACGGGGACGTCGGTCGTGCTGCTCGACGGCCGCTACCTGCTCGTGGCGTCCGGCGCCGCCGTGGTCGGCTTCTTCTTCGCCGGCCTCGTCGACCGGCTCGAGGGGGTCGTCCTCGTGCTCGACGCCATCGCCCTCGGCTTCTTCTGCACGGTGGGCGCCGCCTCGGCGCTCGCCATCGGGCTGTCGCCGGTCGCGGCGGTCTTCCTCGGCACGGTGACGGCCGTCGGCGGCCTCGTGCTGCGCGACCTGCTCGCCGGGGACGCGCCGCGGGTCCTGCGCCCCGGGGTCTTCACGGCGGCCGCGGCGTTCTTCGGCGCCCTGGCCTTCGTGCTCCTCGAGACCACGACGTCGCTGCCCTCCGGCCAGGCGCAGATCCTCGCGATGGTCGTCGTCTTCGCCGTGCGGCTGCTCGCCGTGCGGCTCGAGTGGCGCACCCGGTCCGCGGCGGAGATCAGCGACCGGGTGTGGTCGGTCTGGGCGCGCACCGAGGACGGCGGGCCGTGAGCACGCCGGTCTACACCGTCGTGGCGCTGCCCTACGCCGTCGACATGGCGGCCGTCACGTTCGGCGCCCTGTCCGGCGCCCTGCACGCGACGCGCAAGGGTCTCGACCCGGTCGGCGTCTTCGCCCTCGCGCTCATCAGCGCGATCGGCGGCGGTGCGATCCGCGACGTGCTGCTGCAGTCGGGGACACCCGTGTTCCTGGCCAGCCCGTCCTACCTCGCGAGCGCGGCGCTCGCGTCGGTCGTGGGCGTGCTGTTCGCCCGAGTCGTCCGCGCCGCGCTGCCGGTGATCAGCGTCGTCGACACGCTGCTCATCGGCGTGTGGGTCGTGATCGGCGCCGAGCGAGCGCTGCTCGTCGACCTCTCGTACTCCTCCGCGGCCTTCCTCGGCGTCATCACCGCGACCGGCGGCGGGCTCCTGCGCGACCTGCTCTGCCACGACGTCCCGGCCGCGGTGCGCCCGGGTGAGTGGTACGTCGCGGCCGCGATCCCCGCGGCCGTGGTCTTCGTCCTGCTCGTGCAGGCGGGCGTGGGCCTCGACGTCGCGCAGGTGGTCACGATCGTGGGCGCCGCGGCGCTGCGCGCCGGATCGCAGCGGCTCGGCTGGCGCACGCCGACGGCGTACGACCTGTGGGGCGGTCTCGAGGCGCGCCTCGCCGCGGGGCTGGGCCGGCCCACCCGGAGCTGACCCGCAGTTCTCAACCAACTGGTTGACAATGCCTCTCTCTGGGTCCACGCTGTCTGCAACCGATCGGTTGACGACTGGAGGCGCCGATGCCGGCCGATGCGCTGTCCCGAGCGTTCGCCGCTCTGGCCGACCCGACCCGCCGCGACCTGGTCGCGCGGCTCACCGTGGCCGACGCCACCGTGACCGAGCTGGCCGAGCCGTACGACGTGTCGATCCAGGCGGTCTCGAAGCACCTGCGGGTGCTCGAGGACGCGGGCCTGGTGAGCCGGGGGCGCGACGCCCAGCGCCGACCGGTCCACCTCGAGGCGGAGGTGCTCGACCTCATGACCGCGTGGATCGAGCGGTACCGGCGCCGGGCCGAGGAGCGCTACCGCCGGCTGGACGACGTCCTCGCCGCCGCCGCACCCGACGAGCCCCCCGACGGACCGTCGCGCGACGGCGCACGGCCCGACCCCACCCCACGAGCGAACGGAGACCAGCCATGAGCGGCCACGAGACCCGCATCGAGCTCGACGACCGCGTGCCCCTGGTACGCCTCACCCGGACCTTCGACGCCCCGGTCGCGCGCGTCTTCCGCGCGCATGCCGACCCGGCGCTCCTCGTGCAGTGGCTCGGCCCGCGCGACCTGGTGATGGAGGTCGAGCGCTACGACTGCGTCACGGGCGGCGGCTACCGCTACGTGCACCGGCGCGACGACGACGAGTTCTGGTTCCACGGCAGCTTCCACGAGGTGCGGCCGGACGAGCTCATCGTCCAGACGTTCACCTGGGAGGGCATGCCGGACCAGGTGGCGCTGGAGAAGCTCGCCGTCACCGACCTCGGCGGCGGACGGACGCTCCTGGTCACGACGTCGCTCGTGGACTCCTTCGAGGACCGCGATGCGTTCGTGGCCAGCGGCATGGAGCAGGGCGTGCGCGAGGGCTACGAGCAGCTCGACGAGCTGCTGGCCCGCTGACCGCCGTCGGTCCCGGTGGCTAGCCTGTCCGCAAGGGCGCCCAGGGCGGATCGGAGGGCTCTGCGATGGTCGACGCCGAGGACGTGCGCCGTCTCGCGCTGGCGCTGCCGGACGTCGTGGAGATCGACAGCGACGGGTTCGACTTCCGGGTCGGCGACCAGGGGTTCGTCTGGTCCTACCCCGAGCGGGTCCCGGGCCGGCCCCGGGTCATCCGCACCGACATCGCCGTGCTGTACGTCGGCGACGAGGCCGAGAAGCAGGCGCTGCTGCTCGGCGAGCCGGGGATCTTCTTCACCACGCCCGGCTACGACGGCTTGCCGCTGGTCCTCGTCCGGCTGGCCGAGCTCGACGCGGACCGGCTCGCCGAGCTGGTGACCGACGCCTGGCGGATGCGCGCCCCGCACGACGTCGCGGCCGACGCGGGCGCGGCGGAACACCCCTGAGCCGGCAGCGGATCAGGCGCGCGCGGAACGCGTGATGTCCCCTACTGCCGCCTGCGGCTTCAGCGGGGGCCCACGCGGCTATCACGCGTGGAACGCGTGATAGTCGCGCTGCCGACCACGCGGCTGCCGTCGTAGACCACCAGCGCCTGGCCCGGAGCGACGCCCCGGACCGGCGCACCGAGGTGCGCGACGACCTCGGTCCCGCCGGCCGCGTCGGTGACGACCTCGACGACGGCGTCGACGGGCTCGCCGTGGGCGCGCAGCTGCACCTGCCCGTGGACCGGACCGTCGGGCACCGGTCCGCACCAGCGCGGCCGCTCGGCGTGGACGCGGTCCACCTCGAGCAGCACCGGCGGGCCGACCAGCACGGTCGACGAGCCGGTGTCGACGCCGACGACGTAGCGCCGCGCGCCGTCCGGCGCGGGACGGCCGAGACCGAGGCCGCGGCGCTGCCCCACGGTGTAGGCGAAGGCGCCCTCGTGCCGGCCGAGCGTCTCCCCCGACTCCGCGTCGACGATGTCGCCCGGTGCCGCGCCGAGGTGGTCGCGCAGCCACCTCGCCGGTGTCGCCGTCGGGCACGAAGCAGATGTCGTGGCTGTCCGGCTTCTCGGCGACGAGCAGGCCGCGGCGGGCGGCCTCCTCGCGCACCTCCGCCTTCACCGAGTCGCCGAGCGGGAACATCGCCCCCGCCAGCTGGTCGCGGTCGAGCACCCCCAGCACGTAGGACTGGTCCTTCGCCGGGTCGACCGCGCGGTGCAGCTCCCGGCCGGACGGGGTGTCGATCAGCCGCGCGTAGTGTCCCGTGGCTACGGCGTCGAACCCGAGCGCGAGGGCGCGGTCCAGGACGGCGGAGAACTTGATCTTCTCGTTGCACCGCAGGCACGGGTTGGGCGTGCGCCCCGCGGCGTACTCCGCGACGAAGTCGTCGACGACGTCCTCGGCGAAGCGCTCGGAGAGGTCCCAGACGTAGAACGGGATGTCGAGGACGTCGGCGACGCGTCGCGCGTCGCGCGCGTCCTCGAGGGTGCAGCAGCCGCGGGCGCCGGTGCGGTGGCTCTGCGGCGTACGGGCCAGGGCGAGGTGGATGCCGGTGACGTCGTGGCCGGCGTCGACGGCGCGCGCCGCGGCCACCGCCGAGTCGACACCTCCCGACAGGGCCGCGATGACCTTCATCGGGGCGACCTCATCGGGCCGGCCCGGCGCGACGGGCCCGCGCGACGGCGCCCGGGAGGACCTCGAGCAGCCGGTCGACGTCGTACGCCGACGACGTCCGGCCGAGGGAGAACCGCAGCGAGCTCATCGCCGTCACCGGGTCCAGGCCCATGGCGAGCAGCACGTGGCTCGGGCGCGGGACACCGGCCGAGCAGGCCGACCCGCGCGAGCACTCGACGCCGGCGGCGTCGAGCAGCAGGAGCAGCGCGTCGCCCGCACACCCGGCGAAGGACAGGTGCGCGATGCCGGGCAGGCTGTCGACCGGGTCGCCGTTGCGGGTGACGCCGTCGATCTCGGTCATCACCCGCGCGACGAGGTCGTCGCGCAGCCCGCGCACCCGCGCGGTGCGCTCGGCGAGGTCCTCCCGCGACGCTCGGACGGCCGCGGCGAACCCGGCGATCGCGGGGGCGTCGAGCGTGCCGGAGCGCACGTCGCGCTCCTGTCCTCCGCCGTGCAGCAGCGGCTCGACCTCGAGGCCGCGGCGCAGGACGAGCGCCCCGACGCCGAGCGGTCCACCGACCTTGTGCGCCGACGCGGCGAGCGAGTCGACCGTGGCCGCGTCCACGTCGAGGTGGCCGAGCGCCTGCACGGCGTCGGTGTGCAGGGGTACGCCGTGCTCCGCGCACAGCGCCGCCACGTCGGCGATCGGCTGCGTGGTCCCGACCTCGTTGTTGGCCCACATCACCGTGACGAGCGCGACCGTCCCCCCGGCCGAGTCGAGCTCCTTCTCCAGCACGTCGAGCCGCAGCCGGCCCAGCTCGTCCACCTCGAGCCAGGTGACCTCCGCGCCCTCGCCGGGCGCCGAGGTGCTCGACCGGGTCGAGGACGGCATGGTGCTCGACGGCCGACGCGAGCACCCGCGTGCGCCGCGGGTCGGCGCCGCGCCGGGCGCGGTAGAGCCCCTTGACCGCGAGGTTGTCCGCCTCGGTGCCGCCGGAGGTGAAGACGACGTCGCCGGCGGAGACGCCCAGCGCCGCGGCGATGCTCTCCCGCGACTCCTCGACCACCCGGCGGGCGCGCCGGCCGGACGCGTGCAGCGAGGACGGGTTCCCGACGGCGCCGAGCTCGGCGGTCAGCGCGGCGACCGCCTCGGGTCGCATCGGGGAGGTGGCCGCGTGGTCGAGGTAGACGGGGGTCGGTGCCACGCTGCGGATTCTAGGTGAGCCGCCAGGGGGCGGCCTGCGGAGAATCCGCCGGCCGCCCCCTGGGCGTCGCTCGTGGTCCGGGCTCAGGCCCGGCGCTTGGCGATCTCCTCGGTGAGCTGCGGCACGACGGCGAACAGGTCGCCGACGACGCCGTAGTCGACGAGCTCGAAGATCGGCGCCTCGGCGTCCTTGTTGACCGCGACGATCGTCTTGGAGGTCTGCATGCCGGCGCGGTGCTGGATCGCACCGGAGATGCCGTTGGCGACGTAGAGCTGCGGCGACACGGTCTTGCCGGTCTGGCCGACCTGGAACGCGTGCGGGTACCAGCCCGCGTCGGTCGCGGCCCGGGACGCGCCGACCGCGGCGCCGAGGGAGTCGGCGAGCGCCTCGATCACGGCGAAGCCCTCCGCCCCGCCGACGCCACGACCGCCGGAGACCACGATCGCGGCCTCGGTCAGCTCGGGTCGGCCGGACTTCGCCCGCGGCGCGACCTCGGTGATCCGGGCGCCCTTGGCCGAGTCGGAGAAGGCCACGGTCACGTCGTGGACGGTGCCCGCGGCGGGCGCCTCCTCGGGTGCGGCCGCGTTGGGCTTCACCGCGATGACGGGGGTGCCGTGGGTGACCTTCGCGGTCACGAGGTAGGCGCCGGCGAACACCGACTGGGCGGCGACGCCGTCGGCGTCGACGTCGACGGCGTCGGTGATGATCCCCGACCCGGTGCGTACGGCGACGCGGGCGGCGATCTCCTTGCCCTCCGAGCTGCTCGTCACGAGGATCGCCCCCGGCGAGGCCTGCGCCGCGACCGCGGCCAGCGCCTCCGCCTTGCGGGGCGACGAGGTACCCGTCGATCTCCGGGGCGTCGACGACGTAGATCTTCGCCGCGCCGTAGCGCGCCAGGGTCTCGGTCGCGTTCGCGATGCCCGACCCGAGGAACACCGCCGAGGGCTCGCCGAGGCGGCGCGCGATCGTGAGCAGCTCGAGCGTGGGCTTGCGCACCGCGCCGTCGACGTGGTCGACCAGAACCAGGATCTCAGCCATGAGTTGCCACGCCTCTCAGATGAACTTGTTCGTCGCGAGGAACTCGGCGAGCTTGACGCCGCCGTCGCCCTCGTCGGTGACCACGACGCCGGCCGCGCGGGGCGGGCGCCTGGTCGCGGACTCGACGGCCGACCACGAGCCGGCCAGCCCCACGGTGCCCGCGTCGAGCCCGAGGTCGCCGAGCGAGAAGGTCGTCACCGGCTTCTTCTTCGCCGCCATGATCCCCTTGAACGAGGGGTAGCGCGCCTCGCCGGTCTGGTCGGTCACGCTGACGAGCGCGGGCAGGGACGCGGTCACGGTCGTCGAGGCGTCGTCGCCGTCGCGGCGGATGGTCACGGTCGAGCCGTCGACGGCGAGGTCGCCCGCGAGGGTCAGGCCGGGTACGCCGAGCCGCTCGGAGATCATCGCGGGGACGACGCTCATCCACGCGTCGGTGGAGGACATCCCGCAGATCACGAGGTCCCACTCGAGCTTCTCGAGCGCCTTGGCCAGCACGAGGCTCGTGGCCAGGCGTCCGACCCGTGCAGACCGTCGTCGACGACGTGGACGCCCGCGTCGCCACCCATGCTCAGCGCCTTGCGCAACGCCTCACCGGCGGCCTCCGGCCCCATGGTCAGATAGGTGATCTCGCCCTCGCCGGACTTCTCCACCACCTGGAGCGCCTGCTCGACGGCGTACTCGTCCAGCTCGGAGAGCCGGCTGTCGACCGCGGCACGGTCGACGGTCTGGTCGGCGGCGAACGACCGGTCGCTCGCGGCGTCCGGGACGTGCTTCACCAGTACGACGATCTTCATGGTCGGGGACCGACCTCCCTAGCTCGTGGGACAACCGTCACCACTCCGACGTGGCTCGTCCGGTCAGCATGCCCGAGACCCCTCCCGGGGTGTCGCGCGGGGCGTTCCGGGCTCCGGTCGGAGATGTTACCCACTGGTAACCCCGGCTGGCGCCCCTGGGCGCTCCTCCCCCTCGCGACCGCCGGCCGACGGGACCCGGGTGCGGGCGACCAGGAGGTAGCGGGAGTCCGCGACCGGCGCGCCCCACAGGGCGGGATCGTCGAGGACCGTCACCTCGACCGTGACGCCCGGCCGGGCGACCAGGCCGGCGAGCACGTCGCTCGCGATGCCGGCCCCGGTGTGCCACCAGCCCTCCACGAGCACGAGTCGCCCACCGGGAGCCAGCAGGGAGAACCAGACGTCGAGAGCGGCGGCGGGGTCCGCGAGCGCCCACACCACGTGGCGGGTGAGCACGACGTCAACCGGCCCGACGGGCGGGGCGGCCGCGGCACCGAGGACGAACCCCACGTCGACGCCGCGCTCCGTGGCCTTGACCCGGGCGAGCTCGAGCATCCGCGGCGAGACGTCGACGCCCACGACGACGTGGCCGCGCTCGGCGAGCAGCACCGAGAGCGAGCCGGTGCCGCAGCCGAGGTCGGCGACGCGGGCCGGCGGACGAGGGAGCACCGGTTCGAGGACGTCCCACCACAGGCTGCGCAACCCGGGGTCGGCGAGCGCGTGGTGCGGCTCGTCGTCGAAGGTCGGCGCCGCGGCGTCCCACAGGTCGCGTGCGCCGGTGGGTCCGCCCTCGGTGCTCGTCACCGGGCCATCCTGGCTCGGAGCCGCGCGTGCGGCGGTCGGTCCACCCCCGGTGCTGGTCACCGGGCCATCCTGGCTCGGAGCACCGACGGGTGGCAGCACTCCGTCGGCCCCCGGTGCTCGCCGTACGCCCTGGCTCGGAGCGCCCACGGCCGGAGCGCGACCCTAGGCTCGGACCCGTGGCCCACCCCCTCCCCCTGACCGGCGAGCGCACGCTGCCCGGCGTGCCCGGCGAGGAGTACTGGTTCGCCCGGCACGAGGCCGCCTACCGCTGGATCGCGGCGGCGCACGCCGAGCGGCTGCGCGGGGCGGTGGTCGTCGAGGCCGGGAGCGGCGAGGGCTACGGCGCGGAACTCTTGCGCGCCGCGGGCGCGCGGCTGGTGGTGGCGCTCGAGTACGACGAGGCTGCGGTCACACACGCGGGCTCGGCGTACCCGGACGTCGTGACGACGCGGGCGAACCTCGCGGCGCTGCCGCTGGCGCACGGGTCGGCCGACGTCCTCGTGACGCTCCAGGTGGTCGAGCACCTGTGGGACGTGCGCGGGTTCCTGCGCGACTGCGTGACGGTGCTGCGTCCCGGGGGCCTGCTCGTGGTGACGACGCCGAACCGCCCGGTGTTCTCCCCCGGTCTGGCGCGCGGCGAGCGTCCGACGAACCCGTTCCACGTCGAGGAGCTCGACGCCGAGCAGCTGCGCGACCTGCTCGTCGCGGCCGGCCTCGTCGACGTCGAGCTGCTCGGCCTGCACCACGGCGAGCGCCTCGCCGCGTGGGAGCGGACCCACGGCAGCCTGGTGGCCGCGCAGGTCGCCGCCGTCCTCGACCCCGGGTCGGATGTCACTGGTCGTGTGGTTGCTTCCGGGCTCGGGAAACAACCACACGACCAGTTACGTGCGTCCGGACTGGGGGCGTTCGTGGCATCGGTGACGGCGGCGGACTTCGTCGTCGGTACGGCGGAGGGCGCGCAGGACCTCGTCGCTGTCGCGGGGCCGTGAGCGCGCCCGTGACGCGCGAGCCCGTGGGGACGTTCTGCCTCGTGCTGCACACCCACCTGCCGTGGGTCGCGCACCACGGCGCCTGGCCGGTCGGCGAGGAGTGGCTGCACCAGGCGTGGGCCACGAGCTACCTCCCGGTCCTCGACGTCCTCCACCGGCTCGCGGCCGAGGGTCGGCGCGACCTGCGTGACCCTCGGCCTCACGCCGGTCCTGGCCGCGCAGCTCGACGACCCGTACGCGCACCGCGAGTTCCTCACCTGGCTCGGCTTCTGGCAGACGCGGGCGGAAGGCCTTGCCACGCACCGAGATCCGGCGATGCGCGAGCTCGGGTCCCGCGAGTTCGTCGCGTCGCAGCGTGCGCTCGCGGCGGCCGAGGGCGCCTGGTCGGGCGGGCTGTCGCCGGTCCTCCGGCCGCTGCTCGACGCCGGCGCCGTCGAGCTGCTCGGCGGCCCGGCCACCCACCCGTTCCTGCCGCTGCTCGACCGACAGTGGCAGCGGTTCGCGCTGCGCACCGGGCTCGACGACGCCGCGCTGCGGCTCGGGCGTCGGCCCGAGGGGATCTGGGCGCCCGAGTGCGGCTACCACCCGGGGCTCGAGGACGCCTACGCCGAGCTCGGCGTACGCCGCTTCCTCGTCGACGGGCCGACGCTGCAGGGCGCCGGCGGCACGACCGCCGAGGGCGTCACCGTGGGCGACAGCGACGTCGTGGCGTTCGCCCGCGACCTCGAGGTCACCTACCGCGTCTGGTCGCCGCGCAAGGGCTACCCCGGCGGCCGCTGGTACCGGGACTTCCACACCTTCGACCACACGTCGGGCTTCCGGCCGGTACGCGTCACCGAGCCGCGCCACCCCCTCGCACGAGAAGGCGGCGTACGAGCCCGACCGCGCGGCGGCGGCGGTCACGGCCGACGCCGCGGACTTCGTCGACGTCGTACGCCGGCGCCTCGTCGACCTCGCCGATCGGCGGGACGGACGGCCCGGCCTCGTGGTGGCGGCGTACGACACCGAGCTGTTCGGCCACTGGTGGCACGAGGGGCCGCAGTGGCTCGAGGCCGTGCTGCGCGCGCTCCCCGAGGCGGGCGTGCGGGTCACGACGCTGGCCGGCGCGGTCGAGGCCGGGCACGTCGGGGGACCGCGCCACCTCGGCGCCGGGTCGTGGGGCTCGGGCAAGGACTGGCGGGTGTGGGACGGCGCGGCCGTGGCCGACCTCGTCGCGGACAACGAGCGGCTGCGCGACCGCGTGGCGAAGGTGCTCGCGATCCCGACCCCGGACCGCGACCGGGTGCGCGACCAGCTCGCCCGCTCGACGCTGCTCGCGCTGTCCAGCGACTGGGCCTTCATGGTCACCAAGGACTCGGCGGCCGGCTACGCGCGCGACCGGCACGAGCGGCACCACCGCGAGGCCCGGCACCTCGCCGACCTCGTCGAGCGCGGGGACGACTCCGCGGCGCACGCGCTCGCCCTGCGCCTGCACGACGTCGACGGCCCGTTCGGCCACCTCGACGCCCGCCTGCTGCCGACGGGCGGGTGACCGTGCGGATCCTGCACCTGTCCTGGGAGTACCCGCCGCTCGTCTACGGCGGGCTCGGGCGGCACGTCCACGCCCTCGCCGAGGCGCAGGCCGCCGCCGGGCACGACGTCGTCGTCCTCACCCAGCACCCGGGCGACCCCGGCGTCCCGCTCGACGAGGTCGTCCACGGGGTGCGCGTCGTGCGCGTGCCGCACGACCCCCCGGCGGTCCCGATGTCGGACCTGCTCGCCTGGGTCCTGGCGCTCAACCACGCGTTCGCCCGCGCGGGTCTGCGCCTCGGCCGGTCCTGGGTCCCGGAGGTGCTGCACGGCCACGACTGGGTCGTCGCGCACGCCGGCGCGGCGTTGCGTCAGGAGTACGGCGTAGCCCTGGTCGCGACGATGCACGCCACGGAGGCGGGGCGCCACCAGGGCTGGCTGCCCAACGACCTGAGCCGGGCCATCCACACGACCGAGTGGTGGCTCACCTTCGAGGCGCGTCGCGTCATCACCTGCTCGCAGCACATGCGCTGGGAGGTCGAGCGGCTCTTCGAGCTGCCGCCGGACAAGGTCGACGTGGTCGCGAACGGCATCGACCTCGCCGAGTGGACGACGACGGCCGACGACGTCGCCGCGGCGCGGGCGGCGTACGCCGGTGACGGCCCGATGGTGCTGTACGCCGGACGGCTCGAGTGGGAGAAGGGGGTCCAGACCCTCGTCGAGGCGGTGCCACGGCTGCGTCGGCGCTTCCCGGGGCTGCGTCTCGTCGTCGTCGGCCGCGGGTCCCAGCAGGAGGCGCTCGAGGCGCTCGCGCGCCGGCTGCGCGTCTCGCGCTCGGTGCTCTTCACCGGCTGGCTCACCGAGGCCGGGCTGCGCGCGGTGGCGGCCGCCGCGGACGTCGCGGTGGTCCCCTCGGTCTACGAGCCGTTCGGGCTCGTCGCGCTCGAGGCGGCCGCGCTCGGCACGCCGCTGGTGGCCTCCGACACCGGCGGCCTCGCCGAGATCGTGGTCAACGGCGAGACGGGGCTGACCTTCCCGGCGCTCGACGCCGCGGCGCTCGCCGACGCCGTCACCGGCATGCTGCGCGACGAGGTGCTCGCGCGGCGGGTCGTCCGTACGGCGCGCGACGTCCTGTCGCGGGACTACGCGTGGCCCGCGCTCGCCGCGGCGACCGTCGCGACCTACGAGCGCGCGATCCGCGAGGAGCGTGCGCTGCTCGCCCGGCCGGGCACGCGGCCCGAGCTGCGCGTCGTCGTGCGCGACGGCAACCTGCTGCGCGACGCCACCTGAGCGCCGCGCGGCCGCGTCAGGGGATGCTGCGGTAGGAGCGCAGGTGGGTCTCCCGGAAGCCGCACGACGGCCAGAACCGCGCGGTGAGCAGGTTCGTCTCATGCGCCAGTAGGTGGTCAGGGCGCGCCCGATGAGGGCGGAGCTTGTTGCGCTCTAAGCAACCAGGGCCACCCTCAGTGACTACCCGGTCGGCCGGGCGGCGGCCCGCGCGGTCTTGCGCGCGATGTCCTCGAGCGCGGCGCGGGTGGCCGCCTTCGCGGCGTAGACCTCGCGCCGGTCCTTGAGCACCCGGCCGGGCACGCCGCCGACGACCGACATCGGGGGCACCTCGCCGCGCACCACGGTGTGCGCCGCGAGCACCGACCCGTGCCCGATCACCGAGCCGCGCAGCACGGTCACCTTCGTGCCGATCCAGCAGTCGGGGCCGATCCGCACCGGGGACTTCACGATGCCCTGGTCCTTGATCGGCCGCTCGATGTCGTCGTAGACGTGGTCGAAGTCGCACACGTAGACCCAGTCGGCCAGGATCGTCGTCGCGCCGATCTCGACGTCGAGGTAGCAGTTGATCGTGTTGTCCCGGCCGAACACGCACTTGTCGCCGACCCGCAGCGTGCCCTCGTGCGCGCGCAGCCGGTTCTCCGCGCCGACGTGCACCCAGCGACCGAGGACGAGCCGGGCGTAGCCGGTGCGCGCGTAGAGCTCGACCCGCTTCCCGATGAACACCATGCCCTCGGTGACGACGTCGGGGTGGAGGACCCGGAGCAGGAACAGCCGCCAGTAGCGCAGCAGGTACCACGGCGAGAACGCGCGGTTGCGCCACATCCAGCGCAGCGAGTCGCCGGTGACGAACTTCGCCTGGCGCGGGTCGCGCGGCGGCAGCCGGCGCGCCGAGCGCGCGGCGGAGCCGAGGGCCTCGAGCAGCACGGCGTCAGCGTACGGCGGACCCGGGGATCAGCGCCGGCGGCCGACGTGCACGAGGGCCAACCCCGCGGCCAGCCTGACGAGTCCGCCAACCCCGCGTGACGCAGCCCACGCCCAGATGTCATCTGGGCGTCACACGCGGCGGTCGAGAATGGTGCCATGACGCACGTCCTGGACATCGGCACCGACCTCGACGACCTGCTCGCCTCGATCGGCGACCTCACCGTCGACCCGACCACCGACAGCGACACCGTCGCCGTCGACGACGCGGAGCGCCCGCCGCTCGTGCGCCCGGGCGCCGGGCTCACGACGCCGGCTTGGTACCTGTGACGCACACGTTGTAGAAGAGCTCGTCGGGCACCACCCGCGAGAGCACGTTCTCGTCGAGCCACGACAGCCGCAGCCAGCCCCGGTAGGCGAACGTCGCCCAGCCCCAGCCGAGGGCACCGGGCCGGACCGCCGCCTCGAAGGTCCGCACCGGCCAGCCGAACCACGACGCCGTGAGCTCCTCGGTCACGGTCCGCACGTCGGCGGCACCCGCGCGCAGGCACAGCGCCGCGAGCCGGTCCGGGTCGAAGGTGTGGATGTCGACCACGGCCTCGAGCGCCGCGGCCCGCGAGGACTCCTCGAGCTCCGCCCGCGGCCGCGCCCACCGCTCCCGCAACGGGGGAAGCCGGGTCAACCGGGTGGCCGCCCACCACGTCGCGCGGGACAGGCGGCGCGCCACCCAGTCGCCGCGCTGCGTGGGCTCCCCCGCGAACACGAACCGGCCCCCGGGCCGCAGCACCCGCAGCACCTCGCGCATCGCGAGGTCGAGGTCGGGGATGTGGTGCAGCACGGCGTGGCCCACGACGAGGTCGAAGGTGTCGTCGTCGTAGGGGAGGGACTCGGCGTCCGCGACCCGGCCCTCGACCTCGAACCCGAGCCCGCGGGCGTTGCGCACCGCGACCTCGACCATGCCCGGCGACAGGTCCGTGACGTGCCCCTCGTCGAGGACCCCGCCCTGCTTGAGGTTGAGCAGGAAGAACCCGGTGCCCGAGCCGAGCTCGAGCGCCCGCGCGTAGGGCCAGCCGTCGCGGCCGGCGACGTGCTCGAACCGGTCGCGCGCGTAGGTGATGCAGCGCTCGTCGTACGAGATCGACCACTTCTCGTCGTACGTCGCGGCTTCCCAGTCGTGGTAGAGCACGTTGGCGAGCTTCGGGTCGTCCCAGGCGGCGGCGACCTGCTCCGCCGTCACCGGGCCGCGCGCCGCCGACGCGGCGGGCGAAGCGGGGTCGGACGTCATGGCGGGAGTGTGCCACGCGATCCGGCACGGGCCGGACCGCACGTCAACGGCCGGCGGGCGGACCGCACGTCAGCGGCCGGCGCGGGCGGATCCGCCGTCAGCGGCCGACGAAGGTCGCCTTGCCGGGGCCGTGCTCGATGAACGACCGCATCCCGATCGCGCGGTCCTCGGTCGCGAAGAGCCCGGCGAACTGCACCCGCTCGATCTCCAGGCCCGTCACGAGGTCGACCTCGAGACCGCGGTCGATCGCCTCCTTGGCCGCACGCAGGGCGTACGCCGGACCCTCGGCGAGCTGCCGCGCGAGCGCGAACGCGTCGCCGTACACGTCGTCCGGCGCGACCACGCGGTCGACCAGGCCGATGCGCAGCGCCTCCTCGGCCTCGACGAAGCGGCCGGTGAAGATGAGCTCCTTCGCCCGCGCCGGCCCGACGAGCCGGGTGAGCCGCTGCGTGCCGCCGGCGCCGGGGATGATGCCGAGCAGGATCTCCGGCTGGCCGAGCCGGGCGTTGTCGCCCGCGACCCGCAGGTCGCAGCACAGCGCCAGCTCGCAGCCGCCGCCGAGCGCGTAGCCGGTGATCGCGGCGATCGTGGGCTTGGGGATGCGCGCCACGGCGGTGAAGGCGGACTGCAGGGCGGCCGAGCGGTCGACCATCTCCTGGTAGGACCAGGCGGCCATCTCCTTGACGTCGGCGCCGGCCGCGAAGACCTTCGGGCCGCCGTGCACGACGACGGCCCGGACCTCGACTCGGGTGGTGGCCTCGTGCGCCGCTTCGCGGATCTCGGACTGCACCTGCGCCGACAGGGCGTTCATCGGCGGGCGGTCGAGCCGGATGGTGCCGACGCCGTCCTGCACCTCGAACTGCACGAACTCGCTCACGGTGGCCTCCCCGCGCACCGGGCTCCCCCGCGCGAGGAGCACCGCCCGGAGCCTAACCGCGACACCCGCCTCACGCGGGTCGGCCCCGCGACGAGCGCCCCGTCCGGCGGAGACGGCCGGGACCGGCGCCGGCCGGCGTCCGGACGCTGCTCGGTCCGGGTCGCGCCTGCGCCGCGTCGGCGCCGCACGCGGGCAGACTGTCTCCCTGCCGTCCCGCCCCGGGGCACGGCGCCGGCGGGAGGAGCGCGGTCGCATGGCGACGCCACCGGAGGGGTCGGCGTACGAGGGGGTGGTCCGCCCGCCGGGCGCACCGTCCCCGCTCGGCGCCACGTGGACCCCCGAGGGCCTCAACGTCGCCGTCCGGGCGCCGAGCGCCACGCTGCTCGAGGCCTGCCTGTGGATCGGCGGCGAGGAGGTCCGGGTACCTCTCGAGGCGCGCAGCCACGGCGTCCACCACGGCTTCATCCGCGGGGTCGACGTCGGCACGCCGTACGGCATCCGCGCCCACGGGCCGTGGCGACCCGAGGACGGGCTGCGGTTCAACCCGGCGAAGCTGCTCGTCGACCCCTACGCCCGCGCCATCGACGGCGCCGTCCGGTGGTCCGACGTCCTGCGGCCCGGCACGCCGGGCGACCCGTCCGTGCCCGACCCGCGTGACTCGGCGGGGCTGCGTCCCGCGCGGCATCGTCGTGACCGACGACTTCGACTGGGGCGACGACACCGCCCCGGCGACGTCGTGGGCGGAGACGGTCCTCTACGAGATGCACGTGAAGGGCTACACCGCCCGCCACCCCTCCGTCCCGGCGGAGATCCGCGGGACCTACGCCGGCCTCGCCCACCCCGCGGCGGTGGAGCACCTGCTCTCGCTCGGCGTCACCGCGGTCGAGCTGCTGCCGGTGCACCACTCCGTCGCCGAGCCGGTGCTCGCCGCGCGCGGCGTCGTCAACTACTGGGGCTACAGCACGCTGGGCTTCTTCGCCCCGCACGCGGCGTACGCCGCCGACCGCAGCCCCGGTGGCGCAGGTCGCCGAGTTCAAGCGGATGGTGCGCACCCTGCACGCCGCGGGCCTCGAGGTCATCCTCGACGTGGTCTACAACCACACCTGCGAGGGCGGGCCGGACGGCCCGTCGATCATGTTCCGTGGCCTCGGCGAGCGCGACCACTACAAGATCGCGCCGCACAGCGGGTCCTACGTCGACACCACGGGCTGCGGCAACACCTTCGACGTCGGCGACCTCGACGTCCTGCGGCTCGTGCTCGACTCGCTGCGGTACTGGGTCACCGAGATGCACGTGGACGGGTTCCGGTTCGACCTCGCCACCGCGCTGACCCGCGAGCGGATGGACGTCGACGAGCGATCGCCCTTCCTGGCGGCGGTGCACCAGGACCCCGTGCTGCGCCAGGTGAAGCTGATCGCGGAGCCCTGGGACGTCGGACCCGGCGGCTACCGGCTCGGCATGTTCGGCTCGCCGTGGGCGGAGTGGAACGACGCCTACCGCGACGACGTGCGGTCGTTCTGGCGCGGCGGGCCGACGCAGCGCGAGGCGCCGGCCGACATGGGCTGGCGGCTCACCGGGTCGCAGGACGTCTTCCACGGCCGCTCGCCGGCCGCGTCGGTCAACTTCCTCACCGCCCACGACGGCTTCACGCTGCGCGACCTCGTCTGCTACGACGAGAAGCACAACGACGCCAACGGCGAGCACAACCGCGACGGCACGGACAACAACCGGTCGTGGAACCACGGCGTGGAGGGCCCGACGGCCGACCCCGGCCGTCGAGGAGCAGCGCCTGCGCACCATGCGCGCGCTGCTCGCGACCCTCCTGCTCTCGACCGGTACGCCCATGCTCCTCATGGGCGACGAGATGGGTCGCACCCAGGGCGGCAACAACAACGCCTACAACCAGGACGACGAGATCTCCTGGGTCGACTGGGATCTCGCGCCCTGGCAGTCCGACCTCCTCCGCTGGACCACGACCCTGCTCAACACCCGACGGCACCACCCGGCGCTGCGGCAGACCGAGTTCTTCGACGGCCGTCCGCTCTCCGACGGGCGACCCGCCGACCTCGCGTGGCTGCGCCCGGACGGCACGCCGATGACCGACGCGGAATGGCACGACCCGGGCACGGGCACGCTGGTCATGGCGCTGTCCGGCGAGCTCTTCACCCGCGACGCGGACGGTCACCCGCTGCGCGACTCGGCGTTCCTCGTCGTGCTCAACCGCGCCGACGACGCCGTGCCGCTGACCATGCCGGCCACGCCGTACGGCACGGCCTACCGACGGCTGCTGGACACCGACGACGCCCGACCGGTCACCGGGCCGACGCACCGGGTCGGCTCGGTCACGTCCGTCGCCGGCCGCTCGGTGACGCTGTTCCGGGTCGAGGGCGCCGAGGCCTGACGCGACGACGCGGAGGCCCGCTCCCCCGTGCGGGCCTCCGCGTCGTGGCCGCGGGTGCGTCAGTACGTCGGCGCGAACGTGGAGGCGACGTCGCCCTCCACGGTGCGTCGGCACCGGCAGCGCCTGCAGCCCCAGCTCGGCCGGGTCGTGCAGGCCCGCGTGGTCGGGCAGGACGCGCACCGTGTAGCCGAAGGGACCGGTGTCGTCCAGGCTCAGCGTCGCCTCGTAGCGCCAGCGGTTGCCCTCGTAGGACTCCGCCGCGGCGAGCGCCGTGTAGGTCGGGTGGACGATGCGGTCGTTGTGGTCGACCCGGCCGCTCGCGAGCTCGACGAGGACGTCGGCGGGCGTGAGCCCGCCCAGCGCCACGAAGGCGCGCACCGTCAGCTGGGTGCCCCGCTGCGGGGCGTCGCCCACGCCCGACGCGTCGACGTGCTCGACCCGCACGCCGTGCCACGCGTCATGGACGCGGGCGGCGTACGCCGAGAGCTCCCTGGCCAGCGCGGCGTCGTCCGCGAGCACCGCGCGCGACGACGTCGACGCCGGCGCGTACAGCTTCTGGACGTAGTCGCGGACCATGCGCGAGGCGAGCACCTTGGGGCCGAGCGTCGTCAGCGTGTGCTGCAGCATGGTGATCCACCGCGTCGGCAGCCCGCTGGCGTCGAGGTCGTAGTACCGCGACGCGACGCTCTTCTCGATCAGGTCGTAGAGCGCCGCCGCCTCGAGGTCGTCGCGCCGGTCGGGGTCGGCGACGCCGTCGGCGGTGGGGATCGCCCAGCCGTTCTCGCCGTCGTACCACTCGTCCCACCAGCCGTCGAGGATCGACAGGTTGAGGCCGCCGTTGAGCGCGGCCTTCATGCCCGACGTGCCGCACGCCTCGAGCGGACGCAGCGGGTTGTTGAGCCACACGTCGCAGCCGGGGTAGAGCAGCCGCGCCATGCCGATGTCGTAGTCCGGCAGGAACACGATGCGGTGCCGCACCTCGGGGTCGTCGGCGAAGTGCACGAGCTGCTGGATGAGCTTCTTGCCGCCGTCGTCCGCGGGGTGCGACTTGCCGGCGATCACCAGCTGCACGGGGCGGTCCGGGTGGAGCAGCAACGCCTTGAGCCGCTTGGGATCGCGCAGCATGAGGGTGAGCCGCTTGTACGACGGCACGCGGCGGGCGAACCCGATCGTGAGGATGTCGGGGTCGAGCACGTCGTCGATCCAGCCGAGCTCGGCGTCGGACGCGCCGCGCTGCACCCACGACGTGCGCAGCCGTCGGCGCACGTCCTGGACGAGTCGCTCGCGCAGCACGCGCTTGGTCGCCCAGAGCTCGCCCGCGGGGACGGCCTGCGCCGACTCCCACCCCTCGGTCTCGGCGGCGAGCTCGGGACCGACCTGCGCGGCGAGCAGGTCGCGGATCTCGCGGGCGACCCACGTGGCGGCGTGGACCCCGTTGGTGATCGAGGAGATCGGGACCTCCTCGACGTCGAACCCGTCCCAGAGACCGGCGAACATGCCGCGGCTCACCTCGCCGTGCAGCAGGCTCACGCCGTTGGCCCGCTGCCCGAGGCGCAGGCCCATGACGGCCATGTTGAACACGGTCGGGTCGCCGCCCTCGTAGTCCTCGGCACCGAGCGCGAGGATGCGCTCGACGGGGACGCCGGCCGCGGCGTTGTCGCCGCCGAAGTAGGTCTGCACCATCTCGCGCGGGAAGCGGTCGATCCCGGCGGGCACCGGCGTGTGCGTGGTGAACACCGTGCCGGCGCGCGCGGCCTGCAGCGCCTCGTCGAAGCCGAGGCCGTGGGCGAGGACGAGCTCGCGGATGCGCTCGAGACCGAGGAAGCCGGCGTGGCCCTCGTTCGTGTGGAAGACCTCCGGCTCGGGTGCGCCGGTGATGCGGCTGAACGCGCGCAGGGCGCGCATCCCGCCGACGCCGAGGAGCAGCTCCTGCTGGAGCCGGTGCTCACCGCCGCCGCCGTAGAGACGGTCGGTGACGTCGCGCTCCGCCGGGTCGTTGTCCTCCACGTCGGAGTCGAGCATGAGCAGCGGCACGCGGCCGACGTCGGCCCGCCACACGTGTGCGCGCAGCGTGCGTCCGCCGGGGAGCCCCACCTCGACCACGACCGGCGTCCCGTCGTGCTCGCGCAGCAGCGAGAGCGGCAGCCCGTCGGGGTCGAGCACGGGGTAGGTCTCCTGCTGCCAGCCGTCGAGGGAGAGCGACTGCCGGAAGTAGCCGGAGCGGTAGAACAGGCCGACGCCGACGATCGGGACGCCGAGGTCGCTCGCGGACTTGAGGTGGTCGCCGGCGAGGATGCCGAGCCCGCCGGAGTACTGCGGCAGCACCTCGGTGATGCCGAACTCGGGGGAGAAGTAGGCGATCGACGCCGGGGCGTCCGCGCCGAGCGACTGGTACCAGCGGTCGCCGGTCAGGTAGTCCTGCAGTCCGTTCGCGATCCAGCGCAGGTGCCCCACGAAGTCCTCGTCCGCGGCGAGCGCGGCCCAGCGGCGCGACGGGACCTCGCCGAGCAGCCGCACCGGGTCGTGGCCGACCTCGTCCCACAGCTGGGCGTCGATGCGGGCGAACAGGTCCTGGGTCTCGGGGTGCCACGACCACCGGAGGTTGGTGACCACGGAGGCCAGCGGCTCCAGCGCGGTGGGCAGCACGGTGCGGACGGTGAACCGTCGGATCGCTCTCACGTCGGCCACCCTAGGGGCCTTCCGGGAACGGCGGCAGAGCGCACTCGCCGGTTACATGCGTTGCTGGCCGTTTCACCCGCGTTCACCCCTCGCGACATCGCGTTACGTCGCTACGCTCGGCACGATGCCGCCTCGAACCCGCACGGCGACCGGCTCGGCCGAGCGCTCGACGCCCAGCGCCCCGTCGGATGGACGCACGTCGTCCGCCGAGACACCCGCGCGGCTCGACACCGGATCCGCCGCAGCCACCGAGCACCGGCCGCTACGCGATCGAGGACCTCTCCCCCGTGGTCGCGCTCGGCCGCCGCCCGGTGAAGGCGGTCGTCGGCGAGACGTTCACGGTGAGCGCCACCGTGTTCCGCGAGGGGCACGACGCCGTGGCCGCGACGGTCGTGCTGCACGCGCCGGACGGGACCGCGGTCCCGACCCCGATGCGGCCCACCGACGGTGTCGACCGCTGGACGGCCGACGTGACGCCCACGTCGACGGGGCACTGGACGTACGTCGTCGAGGCCTGGGGCGACCCGGTCGAGACGTGGCGGCACCGCGCGGAGATCAAGGTGCCGGCGGGGCTCGACGTCGAGCTCGAGCTGCTCGAGGGCTCGCTCGTCCTGGAGCGGGCGCTCAAGAACCTGCCCCGCGGCAAGGCCCGCGACCCGCTGAAGGCCGCGATCGCGGCGCTCACCGACACGGCGCGGCCCGCTCCCGCGCGGCTCGCCGTCGCCCTGGACCCGGCGGTGACGGAGCTGCTCGTGCAGTATCCGCTGCGCGAGAACGTCACGGCGTCGATGCCGGTCCCGGTCCACGTCGAGCGGGAGCGGGCGCTCGTCGGCAGCTGGTACGAGTTCTTCCCGCGGTCCGAGGGCGCCACCCTCGACCCGCCCCGCTCGGGCACGTTCGCCACGGCCGCCGAGCGCCTCCCGGCCGTCGCGGCCATGGGCTTCGACGTCGTCTACCTCCCGCCGATCCACCCCGTCGGGCGCACGGCGCGCAAGGGTCCCAACAACACCCTGACCCCCGGACCGGACGACCCCGGGGTCCCGTGGGCGATCGGGTCGGCCGAGGGCGGGCACGACGCCGTGCACCCCGATCTCGGGACGCTCGAGGACTTCCGCGCCTTCGTCGCGCGGGCCGGCGAGCTCGGGCTCGAGGTGGCGCTCGACCTCGCGCTGCAGTGCTCGCCCGACCACCCCTGGGTGACCGAGCACCCCGAGTGGTTCGCGCACCGGGCCGACGGCACGATCGCCTACGCCGAGAACCCGCCGAAGAAGTACCAGGACATCTACCCGGTCTACTTCGACGCCGACCCCGAGGGTCTGTTCCACGAGGTGCTGCGCGTCGTGCGCCACTGGATGGAGTGCGGCGTACGCATCTTCCGCGTCGACAACCCGCACACCAAGCCGGTCGCGTTCTGGGAGCGGCTGATCGGCGCGGTCAACGCCACCGACCCCGACGTCGTGTTCCTTGCGGAGGCGTTCACCAAGCCGCCGATGATGCGGCTGCTCGGCGAGGTGGGCTTCCAGCAGTCGTACACCTACTTCACGTGGCGCAACGACAAGTGGGAGCTCGAGGAGTACTTCCGCGAGCTGTCCGGGCCGCTCGCCGCGTCGATGCGCCCGAACGTGTTCGTCAACACGCCGGACATCCTGCACGCCTACCTGCAGTACGGCGGGCCCGCGGCGTTCGCGATCCGCGCGACGCTGGCCGCGACGCTGTCGCCGACGTGGGGCGTCTACTCCGGCTTCGAGCTCTTCGAGCACGTCGCCGTACGGCCCGGCAGCGAGGAGTACCTCGACTCCGAGAAGTACCAGTACCGCCCACGGGACTGGGCCGCGGCGGAGGAGTCGGGGCACACGCTCGCGCCGTACCTCACCCAGCTCAACGCGTGGCGCGCGGCGCACCCGTCGCTGCGGCGGCTGCGCAACCTCACGTTCCACGGCTCGGACAACGACCGGATCATCGCGTACAGCAAGCGCGCGGGCGACGACGTCGTGCTCGTGGTCTGCACGCTCGACCCGCACGGCGCCCGCGAAGGCGTGCTCGACCTCGACCTCGGCGCGCTCGGGATGCGGCACGGCGACAACTTCGCGGCGCGCGACCTGGTGAGCGGCAACACCTGGGTCTGGGGTCAGTACCCCTACGTCCGTCTCGACCCGCACGCGCAGGTCGCCCACATCATCCATGTCCGACCTGGAGCCGTGTGACATGCCGAGCGCCGCCGACAGGCCCCCGAAGGGCGAGAAGCCCGCGAAGACCGCCAAGACCCCGAAGACCGCGAAGACGGCGAAGACCGCGAAGGCAGCGACGGCCGCGAAGGCCGCGAAGACGACCGCGGGCGCGCCGAAGACCGCCGCGTCGCCCACCCCGGCCGGACCACCGAAGGCCGCGCCCGTCGCCACGGCGGACCTGCAGCGCGTGGTCGAGGGCCGGCACCACGACCCGCACTCGATCCTCGGTCCGCACCCGCACGACGGCGGCGTCACGGTGCGGACGCTGCGCCCGTGGGCGACGTCGGTCGTCGTCGTGGCCCGCGGCGCCGACGGCGACACCCGCGTCCCGCTCGAGCACGAGCACGGTGGGGTCTTCACCGGGGTGCTCGACGTGCCGGACGTCCCGGACTACCGCCTCGAGGTCGCCTACGGCGGCGAGCCGCAGACCCTCGACGACCCCTACCGCTTCCTGCCGACGCTCGGCGAGATGGACCTGCACCTCATCGGCGAGGGCCGGCACGAGACGCTCTGGACCGTCCTCGGCGCGCACGAGCACGTCTACGCCTCCGCGCTCGGCGACGTGCACGGCACCGCCTTCGCGGTGTGGGCGCCGTCGGCGCTCGGCGTACGGGTCGTCGGCGACCACAACCACTGGGACGGCACCGGGACGCCGATGCGCTCGCTCGGCTCGAGCGGCGTCTGGGAGCTGTTCGTCCCCGGTGTCGGCAGCGGGCACGCGGTACAAGTTCGCCGTCCTCGGCCGCGACGGGATCTGGCGCACCAAGGCCGACCCGCTCGCACAGCACACCGAGCACCCGCCGGCCACGGCGTCCGTCGTCTTCACGTCGGGCTACGAGTGGGGCGACGACGAGTGGATGGCCGAGCGCCCGCTGCGCGACCCGTACAACTCCGCGATGTCGACGTACGAGGTCCACCTCGGGTCCTGGCGACCCGGTCTCGGCTACTCGCAGCTCGCCGACGAGCTGACGGCGTACGTCGCGGAGATGGGCTTCACGCACGTCGAGCTCATGCCCGTCGCGGAGCACCCGTTCGCGCCGAGCTGGGGCTACCAGGTCACGTCGTACTACGCGCCGACCTCGCGGTTCGGCTCGCCAGACGAGTTCCGCCACCTCGTCGACCGGCTGCACCAGGCCGGCGTCGGCGTGATCCTCGACTGGGTGCCCGCGCACTTCCCCAAGGACGACTGGGCCCTCGCCCGCTTCGACGGCACACCGCTGTACGAGCACGCCGACCCGCGTCGCGGCGAGCAGCCGGACTGGGGCACCTACGTCTTCGACTTCGGCCGGCGCGAGGTGCGCAACTTCCTCGTGGCGAACGCGTCGTACTGGCTCGAGGAGTTCCACGTCGACGGCCTTCGGGTGGACGCCGTCGCCTCGATGCTCTACCTCGACTACTCGCGCAAGGACGGCGAGTGGAGCCCGAACGCCTACGGCGGCAGGGAGAATCTCGAGGCGGTGTCGTTCATCCAGGAGGCCAACGCCACGGCGTACAAGCGCTCGCCCGGCGTCGTCATGGTGGCGGAGGAGTCGACCGCGTGGCCGGGTGTCACGCGGCCCACGCACCTCGGCGGTCTCGGGTTCGGCCTCAAGTGGAACATGGGCTGGATGAACGACACGCTCCACTACGTCAACCGCGAGCCGATCCACCGGCAGTGGCACCACAGCGAGATGACCTTCGGGCTGATCTACGCGTGGAGCGAGCAGTACTGCCTGCCGATCAGCCACGACGAGGTCGTGCACGGCAAGGGTTCGCTCGTGAGCAAGATGCCCGGCGACCGCTGGCAGCAGCTCGCGCAGGTGCGCGCCTACCTCGCCTTCATGTGGGCGCACCCCGGGAAGCAGCTGCTGTTCATGGGCTCGGAGATCGCGCAGTACGCCGAGTGGAGCGAGTCGCGCGGCCTGGACTGGTGGCTGCTCGACAACGCCGACCACCGCGGCGTCCAGCGGTGCCTCGCCGACCTCAACCGGGTCTACCGGGACACGCCGGCGCTGTGGAGCAGGGACAACGACCCGGGCGGCTTCGAGTGGATCGACGCCGACGACTCCGCCGGAAACTCGTTCTCCTGGCTGCGCTGGGGGCACAAGGGCGCGGTGCTCGCGTGCGTCGTGAACTTCTCCGGCGGGCCGCACGAGGGCTACCGCATCGGCCTGCCCTACGGCGGGACGTGGAACGAGGTCGTCAACACCGACGCCGAGGCCTACGGCGGCTCGGGCGTCGGCAACATGGGCGCCGTCGTCGCCGAGGAGGTCCCCTGGCACGGCCGGCCCTACTCCGCCGTCGTACGGGTGCCGCCGCTGGGCGCGCTCTGGCTCAGCCCTGCCTGACGGGTCCGCGCCATTCCATTTCGTGTCAGCGCGCGCCTTGCTCGTGTCAGCGCGCCACGTGGGTTGTGTTCGTGTCAGCGCGCGCTCTGCGACGCGCTGACACGATCGCGACTCGTGGGGTGAGTGGTCTTCTTGCCATCGCGTCTTGTTGGTGTCAGCGCGCGTCTTGCTCGTATCAGCGCGCCACGTTCACGCCGGGCGGGTTGTGTTCGTGTCAGCGCGCGCTCTGCGACGCGCTGACACGATCACAACGCGTGGTGGGGGTGGTCAGAAGGGGCAGGGGTCGTCGTCGGGTGGGCCGTTGCCCGTCTCGGGGAGATACGGGCGTGGTGGGGTGCTGCCGGTCTGGCCGTGGCGGGTGCGCCAGGTCGCGGCCCCGTCGGGCCGGTGGTCGAGGACCTGCAGGTCGCCGTCGGTCTTGGCGTCGTGGTCGCGTTTGCACAGCGCGTGGCTGTTCCCGGGGTCGGACGGCCCGTGCGGGAACGGGACCACGTGGTCGAGCTGGGACCGGGCGGCGGGTTGCCCGCAGCCGGGTGCCCGGCAGGTGCCGTCGCGGGCCGCGACGAACTCCCGCAGCGGGTCGGGCAGGTAGACCCTCGTGCCGTAGTCGAGCAGGTGCCCGTCGACCGGGTCGGTGACGATCCGGCGCAGCGACCCGCACTCGGTGGCCAGCTCCCGCGCGATCCCGGCCGGCACGGGTTGGCCGGCGAGCAGGCCCGGGTGCTCGGCCAGGCCGAGCAGGGTGGCCAGGTCCAGCACGACCTGCAGCTCGCCGCGCCGCGACCGGCGACCGGCCCGCCGCCCGCGCCCACCCGCGCGGACCACGGCCGGGGCCGGGTGGATCGAGACGGGTGGATCGGGGCGACCGTCGGTGCCCGCGGCGGCGCCGCCGAGCCCGGCGTCGGCACCCTCGGACGCCGGGACCGAGCCCGGGGCCAGGTGGTTCGCGGCGGACGGGTCGCTGCCCGCGGCGACGTCGCTCGACCTGGGCGCCGGAATCGGCAGTGGCGTGGCAGATTCGTCGGCATCGGCGTCGTGGGACGCCGGGGGCTCGGCGTCATCGCCCAGCACCAGCCCGACGTGGGCGGCGGCCCGGGCCGGGCCGATCTCGTCGGGCAGCCACGCGGCGCACGGGTCGCAGTCGCGGCGGTGCGCGAGCAGCCGGTCCGCGTCGTCGTCGAGCCGCTCCATGATCGCCCGGGCGTCCTCCACCCGGTGGGTCGCCACCACCTGGGCCAGCCCGTCGGACAGCCCGCGGTAGGCCACCCCGACGTCGTGGCGGCGCGCGGTCCGGGCCCGGTCGCCCTGACCCGCCGGGTCCAGCGCCGCCAGCGCCCCGCTGACCACCGCACCGACCCGGTTCGCCGAGGTCGAGACCAGCCGGTGCCCGACCCGGTCGAGCACCGCCGCGGTCAGCTCCGCCGCTGCACCCCCGGGTCCGGTCCAGCAGCACCGCGACGTGCCGGAACGACACCTGCCCGCGGCTCCATGCCGCCCGGACCGGGGCCAGCTCGGCGGCGAGCCGACGCGCCACGTCGATGTCACGACCCGCCGCGTCATCGGAGATCCCCCGGGCGACCCGCACCTCCAGGCGCAACGCCCGGTCGAGGCGCACCCGCGCCTGCGCGACCCGGCCCGAACAGTCCTCCGGCACCGCGGGACCTGCGTAGTCGGCCAGCGCCGCCGCGGCGCCGGCCTGCGCCCACGCCGCGACCCGGTCCGCCAGACGCACCCGGGCCAGCAGGTCCGCCGTACGCAGCACACCGGCGTCCGCCGCGTCCTGCAGCGCGACCAGCTCGGCCACCAGGCCGGGCACCGACTCGGCGGTGACCGGGACCTCCAGCGCCGCCCGCAGCCGCTCCCGCGCCACCACCCGACCGGCGAACCGGGTCGCCCGCTCCCGGGACAGCGCAGAGTCCGCGTGCGACCACGGACCCGCCAGCACCGCCCCGACCTCGGGCTCGCGGACCTGGATCCGCCCCACCGCACGACCCTCGCTCCACGACCGGGCCTCGGTCCGCGCGACCACACGACGCACCCCGACCTCGACCCGGGAGGCCGACGGACACGGAGCTGAGCTCATGTCCAAATGATACACCTGTGCTACTCGCTGTCAAGCCCAAAACTGTTGCAATCACAGGGAATCTGCGACATTCTCCACCTGTCGCGGCCAGGCAGCGGCGAGCCACCTCCGCGTCCAGCGGACTCATCGAGTCGAGCAACGCAGCGCGGGGGTCCCACCAGTCGAACCGCGCCAGCTCGTCGTTCTCCACCAGGACCGGTGCGGTCGCGAGGACCCCGTGGAAGACGGTCGCGTGATGCCGCCGGGACGGCGTCCCGAAGGCGAACTCGGCCAGGGCCGCGGGCGCCAGCTCGATCCCCGCCAGACCCGTCTCCTCGACCAGCTCGCGAACCGCGGCCGCACCTGGGGTCTCGCCCGGCTCGATCTCACCGCCCGGCAGCTCCCAGGACCGACGCCGGGTGTGGAACCCCACGAGCACCCGTCCGTCGAGCTCGACGACGACGAGAGACCGGGCCGGCGCGACCGACGCCTCGACCGCTCCGACCGGGCCGACCGCCGCGAACGCCTCGCGGGCCGTCCGGTCGAGTCGCAGGCAGGAGAGCAGCACGCCGCCGGCGCCGTCTCCGAGCGGGAGGTCAGCCATGCCGCCGACCGTACCCGCGCGGTCCGACCGGGACGCCGACGCGCTTGGCGCGGCAGGGCTGCCGAGAACCGACCGGCTGCCGCCGACCCTCGAGGGACGCACCTTGTCGGGCGGCGTCGCGCTGCCGCCAGCCCTCGAGGGACGCGCCTTGTCGGGCGGCGTCGCGCTGCCGCCGACCCTCGAGGGACGCACCTTGTCGGGCGGCGTCGCGCTGCCGCCAGCCCTCGAGGGACGCACCTTGTCGGGCGGCGTCGCGCTGCCGCCAGCCCTCGAGGGACGCGCCTCGTCGGACGGCGTCGCGCTGCCGCCAGCCCTCGAGGGACGCGCCTCGTCGGGCGGCCGTCGCGCCCGATAGGCGCGGGCTCAGCGGTCCGTGAGCCCGTCGTGGACGAGAGCCAGCACCTCGCGTCGTACCCGGGCCCGCGGCGCGCCGTCGACGACGGCCTGGGTCGCGGCCTGCAGCACGCCGAGGACGAGGCGGGTGGACAGAGCGGGGTCCGGTACGCCGAGCCCGCGCACGGCCTCGCGCAGCGGCGCGAACTGGGCCTCGTGCAGCTCGGCGATGCGCGCTCGGCACTCGTCGGGCAGCCCCGAGCCGGCGAGGGCGTAGAGCGACCGGTGCGCCGGGTCGGTCGCGAGGTCGAGCGCCGTGGAGAGGTAGGCGTCGACCTTGTCCCGCGGCGAGCCCGCCCGGTCGACGGCGGCGCGCAGCTTCTCCGTCGAGCGCGGGAAGACGTCCTCGACCACGGCGGCGAGCAGGCCGGGAGCCGAGTCGAAGTACTGGTAGACGCTGGACCGGGCCAGGCCCGTCGCGGACCCGACGGCACCGAGCGTCACGGCGTCGACGCCGCCGCTCGCGAGCAGCTCGGCCCCCGCCTGCACCAGCGCGGCCCGCCGCCGCTGGTGGTGCTCGGCCACGGTGGGCGCGTCGATCCTCGGCACGACCGCTCCCTCCCGCTCGGGCTCCGGCACGACGACCCGGTTCGGTTTCCCGACACGCGTGTCGGTAAGATGCCGACATGGACGTCGACAACATTACCCCTGAGCCGACCGCCCCTGAGCCGACCGGACCGACTGGCGAACGCCCCGACGCCGACCGCGCCGGTCGCGCACCGCTGGTGGGCGCTCGTCGCCGTCGCCCTCGGCATCTCGCTCATCATCATGGACGCGACCGTCGTCAACGTCGCCCTCCCGGTCATCATCGAGGACCTGCACCTCGACTCGACCCAGGCCGAGTGGATGAACGCCGTCTACTCGCTGGTCTTCGCGGCGCTGCTGCTCACCGTCGGCCGGGTCGGCGACATCCACGGGCGGCGTCGGCTGTTCCTCCTCGGCATGGTCGTCTTCGTCGTCGCCAGCGTCCTGGCCGGGTTCGCCGTCGGCGGCACGATGCTCATCGCCGCGCGGGTGCTGCAGGGCGTCGGCGCCGCGATGATCCTGCCGTCGACCCTGTCGACGGTGAACGCGGTCTTCGCCGGCCGCGAGCGCGCCATCGCCTTCGCCGTCTGGGGTTCGACGATCGGCGGCATGGCGGCGGTCGGCCCGCTGGTCGGGGGCTGGCTCACGACGTACCACACCTGGCGCTGGGCGTTCTGGATCAACGTCCCCGTCGGGCTGCTCGTCCTCGCGCTCACCGTGCTGTTCGTGCCCGAGACGCGGGACGAGACGTCGCCGCGCCGGCTCGACCTCTACGGCGTGGTGCTGTCGACCCTGGGTCTCGGTGCCATCGTGTTCGCGCTGATCGAGGGTCAGCACTACGGCTGGTGGCGCCAGCCCGACGGCACCCTGTCGCCCGTCCCGTTCGCCCTGGCGCTCGGCGTCGTGCTCATGGCGCGGTTCGTGGTGGTGCAGCGCAGGAACAAGGCCGCCGGCCGGATCGTGCTCGTCGACCTGGGCCTGCTCGACGTCCGGTCGTTCCGGTTCGGCTCGATCGCGGCGCTCATCGTGGCGCTCGGCGAGTTCGGGCTGCTCTTCACCCTGCCGCTGCTGCTGCAGAACGCGCTCGGCTTCTCCGCGCTCGGCACCGGCTGGCTCATCGTCTCCCTCGCCGTCGGACACCTTCCTCGTGTCCGGCCTGACGCCGCAGCTCACCGCGCGGTACGGCGGCCGCGCCGTCGTCCGGCTCGGTCTCGCGACGGAGGCCGTGGCGGTCGCCGGTCTCGCCGTGACGCTGTCGGCCAGCATCAGCGGCTGGCTCATCGCCCTGTGGCTGTTCCTCTACGGCGTCGGCGTCGGCATGGCCACCGCGCAGCTCACCAGCGTGATCCTCGCCGAGATCCCGGTGGCCGAGTCCGGTCAGGCCTCGGGCCTGCAGAGCACGTTCCGCCAGCTCGGCTCGGCGCTCGGCGTGGCGATCCTCGGCACGCTGCTGATCACGACCCTGGGCCGCTCGACGTCGAGCGCGCTCGAGGAGGCGGGAACGCCGGCACCGGTCGTCACCGCGGTGACCGACGCGGTGACCGGCTCGGCCGGGGCGGTGATCCCGACCCTGCAGTCGAACCCCGCGACGTCGGCGTACGGCGACACCGCGTCCGAGGCGATGATCCGGGCGAGCAAGGTGACGACCGCGGTGGCCGCGGTCGTCATCGCGCTCGGCCTCGCCGCCACGCTCGCGCTGCCCCCGACGCCGGTCCCACCCGCGCCCACGCACACGCCGGACCCCGGCGCGGGCGACGGCCGGTCCGGCGCCGGTCGGCCGGCCCGCCGCCGCCGACGCCCCTGAGCCGGGCACCCGAGCCACGACGGTCGCGGAGCTCCCGGCCGGTCGCCGGGGGCGCGCCGTGACCGGCATCACGGCAGGATGGGGGAACCGGGGACGCCGTCACCGAACCGTGACCGGTCCCGGCTGCCTCCTCGCTTCCTGACGGGGAATTCTCACGATGCGCACAGTTACGGGTCGTCAGATGAGGGGTAACAGAGACGCGACAGCAGCGGACCGACGGAGGCATGGGCACACCATGGACACGAACCACGGCGACGACGCCGGCAGCACCGAGCCCCTCGAGACCTGGGCCGCGCCCGAGCCCGGCACCGCCTACCCGACGGCCACCCCGCTCGTGACCTCCGGCGTCGGCTCCCCCGTCGCCGGGTCCGGCGCCGACCCCTGGACCTCCCCGCTGTGGGGCCACCCCGACACGGTCGGCGTCCACTGGGGCGCCCCCGACCCGGCGGACCGCCTCGGCGGTCCGATCGTGGACGCCCCGGCGCCGGCCGCGCGACGGACCGTCTCGCGCGGACTCGTCGCGGGGGTCGCCGCGCTCATCGCGGCCGTGCTCATCGGCGTCGGCGTGGTCAAGGCGCTGCCGACCGGCACCGACGCCCCGACCGCCACGCCGCCCTCGTCGTCCGCCCCGGCCAACCTCCAGCCGAGCACGCCGAGCCCCCACCCGACCGACCCCGGCCAGGACCCGCTGCAGGGCCTCTTCCCGGGTCAGGACCCGCAGGGCAGCAGCACCCCGGGCGGGACGGCCGCCACGGCAGACCCGGCCGTCGTCGCGGCCGTGTCGCCCGGCCTGGTCAACATCACGACCGCCGTCGGGTACGACGGCAACCAGGCCGCCGGAACCGGCGTCGTCCTCACCTCGGACGGGATCGTCCTGACCAACCACCACGTCGTCGCGGGCTCGACGTCGATCAAGGTCGCCGTCGCCGGCACGACCACGACGTACCAGGCCGACGTGCTGGGCTACGACGCCACCCACGACATCGCCGTGATCAAGCTGCGCGGCGCCTCGGGCCTGACCACCGCGCCGCTGGGCGACTCCTCCACCGTCAAGGTCGGCGACGCCGTCGTCGGTCTCGGCAACGCCGGCGGCAGCGGCGGCAAGCCGATCGCGGCAGCGGGCTCGGTCACCGGCCTCGGCAAGTCGATCACGGCCATGGACAGCGAGAACGGCACCTCCGAGCAGCTGCACGGACTCATCGAGACCGACGCCGACATCCAGCCGGGCGACTCGGGCGGCGCGCTCGCGAGCAGCGACGGGAAGGTCATCGGCATCATCACCGCCGGCTCGGTCGGTCCCTCGACCACGCGCGACGGCAGCGTGCGGACGACCGACGGCTACGCCATCCCGATCAACGACGCGCTCGCCATCGCGCAGGACATCCGTGACGGCAAGGCGTCGAGCACGGTGCACATCGGTGCCAGCGCCTTCCTCGGGATCCAGGTCGCGGGCTCGTCCGCCGGCACCGGCATCGTCGTGAGCGGCGTCGTCGCCGGCTCGGCCGCCGAGAAGGCCGGCATCACCGCGGGCTCCACGATCACCGCCCTCGGCGGCTCCCGCGTCACCACGAACGCGGAGCTGCGCGCGCTCATCGCGCCGCACCACCCCGGCGACACCGTGTCGATCAGCTGGACCACCGCCACGGGCACGTCGCGCACCGCGGACGTCGCCCTCGGCAGCGGACCGGTCGCGTGACCGGCCTCGGCACCACCGCCCCGACCCCCGACCCGTACGAGGAGACCGACGTGAGCACCCCCGACCCGACGCCGCGCGACGCCGGCTCCGCCACCAGCCGGGCCGACTCGGCCGCCCTGCTCGAGGACGCCCTGTTCCAGGTCAAGCGCGTCGTCGTGGGCCAGGACCGCCTCGTCGAGCGGGTCATGGTCTGCCTGCTCGCGGGCGGCCACGTCCTCATCGAGGGCTTCCCGGGTCTCGCGAAGACGCTCACCGTCTCGACGATGGCGCGGGTGATCGGCGGCTCGATGACGCGCATCCAGTTCACGCCGGACCTCGTACCCGCCGACCTGGTGGGCACCCGCATCTGGCGTCCGTCGACCGAGGACTTCGACATCGAGTGGGGGCCGGTCTTCGCCAACCTCGTCCTCGCCGACGAGATCAACCGCGCGCCCGCCAAGGTGCAGTCGGCGCTGCTCGAGGCGATGCAGGAGCACCAGGTGAGCATCGGCGGTCACACCCGCGCGCTCCCCCAGCCGTTCGTCGTGCTCGCGACCCAGAACCCGATCGAGTCCGAGGGCGTCTACAACCTGCCCGAGGCGCAGCGCGACCGCTTCCTCATGCACGTCGTGGTGCCGCACCCGACGTACGAGGAGGAGACCGCCATCGCCACCCGGATGAGCAGCGCGGCGCCGCAGGCCGAGCAGGTGCTCACCACCGCGCAGCTGCTCGACCTGCAGCACCTCGTGACCGACGTCTTCGTCCACCACGCCGTGCAGGACTACGCCGTACGCCTCGTCATGGCCACCCGCGACCCGGCCCGCTGGGGCTTCGAGCACCTCACCTCGACGATCGCGCTCGGCGCGAGCCCCCGCGGGACGCTCGGCCTCATCTCGGCCGCGCGCGCCCTCGCCGTGCTGCGCGGCCGCCGCTTCGTCGTACCGCAGGACGTCTTCGACGTCGCGCCCGAGGTGCTGCGCCACCGCATCACCCTGAGCTACGACGCGCTGGCCGAGGGCGTCGGTCCGGACGACGTCCTGCGCGAGATCCTCTCGACGGTCCAGGCGCCGCGGATCGCGCCGGCGACCGACGGCGGCGTGCGGGTGGACACCGTGGTCATGGAACCGTCGCCGTACCCGGCGGCGGGATGAGCCGCGGGCCCGTGGTCACCTCCGCGCCGGTCGCCGACGTCGCGGCCCGCAGCGACGTCCTGCGCCGGCTCGAGCTCGACGTCCGCCGCCGGATCGACGGCATCGCGAGCGGCGACCACGCGGCCACGTCGGTCGGGCCGGGCAGCGAACGCGCGGGTGCCCGCGCCTACGCCCCCGGCGACGACGCCCGGCTCATCGACTGGAACCTCACCGCCCGCTCGGCCGAGACGTTCGTGCGCCAGACCGAGGCCGACCGCGAGTCCGAGACCTGGATCGTCGCCGACCGCTCGGCCAGCCTCGACTTCGGTACGGCCCGCTGCGAGAAGCGCGACGTCGTCCTGGGCGCCGTGGCCGGGTTCGGCATGCTCCGGCTCGGCGGCGGCAACCGCATCGGCATCGTGCTGAGCGGCACCGGGACGCTCGTGCACCGGCCGGCCCGGCAGGGCCGCGCGGCCTTCATGACCGCGCTCGCCACGGTCCACGACACGCCGCGGATGGACGCGCCGCCCACCGAGGACTCCGACCTCGGCGCCGCCTGCCGCTGGGTCCAGGGCGCCGCCCGCCGGCGCGGCCAGGTCGTCGTGGTGTCGGACTTCCTCGACGGAGACCGGTGGCAGCACCGGCTGCGCCTGCTCGCCCTGCGCCACGAGGTCGTCGCCGTGCACGTGACGGACCCGCGCGAGCTCGAGCTCCCGGCCGTGGGCATCCTCGCCGTCGTCGACGCGGAGACCGGTCGTCAGCGCTACGTCGACTCCGGGTCCCGTGCGCTGCGCGAGCGTTACGCCGCCGCCGCCGGGGAACGTGACCGCGCGATCCGCTCATCGATCCACGCCGCCGGCGCCGAGTACCTGCCGCTGTCCACGGCGCGCGACTGGCTCACCGACACCGTCGCCTACGCCACCCGGCGCCGCTCGCTGCGGAGCCCCTCGGCGATCGAGCGGGTCGCCCGCACCTCGTCGGCCGCGTCCTCGGGCGCGGCCACCGCCCCCCGTCCCGGATTGGCCCTGCGATGACCTTCCTGTCCGCCTGGCGGCTCGTGCTGCTCCTGGCACCGATCGCCCTGCTCGCCGCCTACGTCCTCGTCCAGCGCCGGCGGCACACGCAGGTCCTGCGCTTCACGAGCGTCGCGATGCTCGACTCCGTCGCGCCCAAGCGCTCCGGCTGGCAGCGCCACGTGCCGGCCGCCGGTGCGCTGCTGTCCCTCGTCGTGCTGACGATCGCGTTCGCGCAGCCGGTGATGGCGCTCCCGACCCCGCGGGACAAGGCCACGATCCTGCTCGCGCTCGACACGTCCGCGTCGATGGCCGCGACCGATGTCGCGCCGAACCGGCTCGAGGCGGCGGAGGAGCAGGCCCGCACGTTCGTCGGGGACCTGCCCGCCGGCGTCCAGGTCGGCCTGGTCACCTTCGACACGTCCGCGCGGCTGCTCGTGCCCCCGACCGACGACCACGCCCGGGTGCTCGACGCGCTGACCTCGCTCCAGGTGGGTCCCGGCACGGCCACGGCCGACGGCATCCGCACCTCGCTCGCAGCCGTCGTGGGCGCGCGGCAGACCGACTCGGGCAAGCCGGCCCAGTCCGCGATCGTGCTCATGAGCGACGGCACGCCGACCGTCGCCCCCGACGGCCAGGACCCGGTGCAGGCGGCGAACGACGCCGCGGCCGAGGCCAAGCAGGCCGGCGTCCCGATCGACACGATCGCCTTCGGCACCGCGGACGGCACCGTCACGGTGCAGGGCCAGGTCGTGCCGGTGCCCACCGACGTGGCAGCGATGGCGGCGATCGCCCAGGAGAGCGGCGGCCGCGCGTTCACGGCGGAGACCGCCGACCAGCTGGCGGCGAGCTACGCCAAGATCGGCAGCACCGTCGCCTACGAGGTGCGCACGCAGGAGGTCACGGCGTACTTCGCGGGCGTGGCGCTGCTCCTCGCGATCGCCGCCGCCACGGCCGGGCTCGTCTGGAACCAGCGCCTCCTCTGACCGCCGGTCGCCCGGGCGGCGCACGAGGCGGCCGTCGTACGCCGGACCGGCCGGCCACGGCGCCGCGCCGCGTCTGGCACGCTGGCGCCATGTCCGCCACGCTGACCTCCACGCCGGCCGCCGACGGCTTCCGCATGCCCGCCGAGTGGGAGCCCCACGCCGGCTGCTTCCTGGTCTGGCCCGAGCGCACCGACAACTGGCGCGACGGCGCCAAGCCCGCGCAGCGGGCCTGGCGCACGCTGATCGAGACCATCGCCGACGGCCGAGCCGGTGACCGTGCTCGTGTCGGCGCGGCAGTACGCCGTAGCCCGCGCCCTCCTGCCCGACGACGTGCGCCTCGTCGAGACCACGACGAACGACGCCTGGGTGCGTGACACCGGCCCCACGTTCGTGGTGGACGACACCGGCGACGTCCGCGGCGTCTCCTGGGACTTCAACGCGTGGGGCGGCCTGCGCGGCGGTCTGTACTTCCCGTGGGACGCCGACGATCTCGTCGGCCCGAAGATCTGCGACCTCGAGCGCGTCCCGGTCTACCGACCGGGCTTCGTCCTCGAGGGCGGCTCGATCGACGTCGACGGCGCGGGCACGGTGCTCACCACGGAGGAGTGCCTGCTCAACGGGAACCGCAACCCCGACCTGTCGCGCGCCGGGATCGAGGAGCTGCTGCACAGCCACCTCGGCACGTCGAAGGTCGTGTGGCTGCCGCGCGGCGTGTTCCTCGACGAGACCGACGGGCACATCGACAACATGGCCCGGTTCGTCGCGCCCGGCGTCGTCCTGCTCACCTGGACCGACGACGAGGACGACCCGCAGCACGAGCGCTCCGCGGAGGCGCTCGCGGTGCTGGAGAGCGAGACCGACGCGGCCGGCCGGCCGTTCACCGTCGTCAAGGTCCACCAGCCGGGGCCGCTCGCCATCACCGCTGCCGAGGCGGCCGGCGTCGACGCGGTCCCCGGCTCGCAGCCGCGCCTGGCCGGCGAGCGGCTCGCCGGGTCGTACGTGAACTCCTACATCGGCAACGGCATCGTCGTCCTGCCGGTGTTCGACGACCCGCACGACGCGGCGGCGGTCGCGACGTACCAGCGGCTCTTCCCCGACCGGCAGGTGCGCACCGTGCCGGGTCGCGAGATCCTGCTCGGCGGCGGCAACGTCCACTGCATCACCCAGCAACAGCCGTCGGGGCTCTGACACGATCGGGTCGGACGGAGGCCCCTCGATGGCGGACGGCGGTACGACGACGGCTCCCCCGGTCGAGCACGCGTCCCTGACGAAGTACGCGTGGCTCTCGATCGCGGCGGCGGTCGTCACGATCGCGCTGAAGACCGGCGCGTACCTGCTCACCGGGTCGGTCGGGCTTCTGTCCGACGCCGCGGAGTCGGTGGTCAACCTCGTGGCCGCCGTGATCGCGCTCATCGCCCTCACGGTCGCGGCGCGCCCGGCCGACCACAACCACCACTACGGCCACGGCAAGGCCGAGTACTTCTCCGCGGGCATCGAGGGCCTGATGATCTTCGTCGCCGCCGCGCTGATCATCGTGTCGGCGGTGCAGCGCCTCCTGCACCCGCAGGAGCTCGAGAAGCTCGGCATCGGCCTGGCGATCACGCTGCTGGCCACGGCCGTCAACGGCGCCGTGGGCTGGCTGCTCATCCGCGTCGGCCGCGCCCACCGCTCCGCCACGCTCGTCGCCGACGGCCGGCACCTGATGACCGACGTGTGGACCTCGGTCGGGGTCGTCGTGGGTGTCGCGCTCGTCGCCGTCACGGGCTGGCTCCCGCTCGACTCGCTCGTCGCGATCGCCGTCGCCGTCAACATCCTCTGGATGGGCTGGCGCCTCGTGGCGTCGTCGACGACGTCGCTGCTCGACGCCGCGCTGTCCCCGGCCGACGTCGCGCTCGTCACGGCCGTCCTCGACCGGCACCGCACCGACGACGTCGACTTCCACGGCCTGCAGACGCGGGAGAGCGGCCGGCAGCGGTTCGTCAGCGTGCACGTCCTCGTCCCCGGTGCGTGGACGGTGCAGCAGGCGCACGACGTCGCGGAGACCGTCGAGGCGGACATCCGAGCGGCGCTCGAGCACTGCCACGTCAGCACCCACGTGGAACCGCGCGAGGACGAGCGGTCCTACGAGGACTACGCCTACGACGGCATCGCGGCGCGCACGGACCCGGCCGGCCGCCGAGCGCGGCGCGGCTGAACGGTCGAGGGCGAACCGGTCGAGCCCTGAAAGAGTCGCGGGACCACACTGGTTGTGGACTTCGGCTGACACCACCGTCCGGGCGGACCAGACTCCTGGCATCGTCCGCCCCGCTCGACCGTCGATCCATCCCCCGAGGGAGGTCCCTGTGATCAGATCCCGTAGGTCCGTCGCCGTCGGCGCCGCCGCGGTCATGCTCACCGCGCTGGTGAGCGCCACGTCCGCCACGAGCAGCCAGGCCGCGAGCGATGTCGGCCGACTCGTGAGCCGCGGGTCGACCTCGCCGAGCGCAGCCGGGTCCCCTTCCGGTGCCGGCGCCTTCCGGAACGGGCCGGCCGAGGCCGCCCCCGCGAACGCTCCCACCGTGACGACCGCCGGCTGGGGGGCGGCACAGGGCAGGCGCACGACGACCCTCCCGGTGCGGCCGGCTCCGCGGGGCGAGGTGGGCGCGAGCTTCCGCGGACTGAACATCGTGGACAACGTCGACGCCGCGGGCTTCTCGCTCGAGCCACCGGACCAGGGACTGTGCGTCGGCAACGGCAAGGTGCTCGAGGTGATCAACGCAGTCGGACGCGTCTACAACCGCGACGGGAGCGCTGCGACCGATCCCTTCTACCTGAACACCTTCTTCAAGGAGGACCCGATCACGGCGTTCTCGTCGGACCCCTCCTGCTTCTACGACCAGGACACCAAGCGGTTCTTCGCTGACATGCTGATGATCGAGTACGACCCCGCATCAAACGACTTCACCGGCAGGAACTGGCTCGACATCGCGGTGAGCGACACGAGCGACCCCGCCGGCAGCTGGCAGGTCTACCAGCTCGACGTGACCGCGGACGGCAACGCCACCGACGGCCTGAACATCGGGGACTACCCGCAGCTCGGCGTCGACCGCGAGGGCGTCTACCTGACGACGAACAGCTACCCGTTCTTCGAGGACGGCTTCGGCGGCGCCCAGCTCTACGCGATGAGCAAGCGCGGGCTCACCACCGGCACCGATCTGGACGTCACCCACGTGGCCGTGCCCAACGACCAGGGGGGCGCGCCGTTCACCTTGCGTCCGACGACGACGCCGGTACGGGACTACGCACGCGAGTTCAACGGCACCGAGTACATGCTGTCGTCGCAGGCCGGCGAGGAGACCGGCAACACCACGGGCACCGCGACCGCGATCACCCTGTGGGGCCTGCGGGGCACGAACTCGCTGGCGCCCAACGCGGTGCGCAGGCTGTCGCTCGTGCAGGACGACGTGCGGGTCGACACGTACGGCACCCCGCCGGCGAGCGACCAGAAGAAGGGTCCGTTCCCGCTCGGCCAGTGCCTCACGGACGCTCCGTGCCTCGACGCGGTGTTCGGCACAACGCCTGCCGAGCTCGGGTCGCCGGTCGAGCACGAGTCCACGACCGACTCCTCGGACACCCGCATGCACCAGACGCTCTACTCCCACGGCCTGGTCTACGGCTCTCTCGACACCGTCGTCCACGTCGCGGGCAAGGACAAGGCCGGTGTCGCCTGGTACGTCGTGCGTCCCGGTGCCGGACGGGGCGGGACCCTGACGGGCTCGCTCGTCGGCCAGGGCCGGTTCGGGGTGGCGGAGAACAACGTCACCTTCCCCGCCTTCGGCATCTCCGCCTCGGGGCAGGTCGTCATGGGGCTCAGCCTCATGGGTGAGGACTACTACCCGAGCGCGGGCTACGTGACCTTCGACCGGTCGCTCCGCCCCAGCGCTGTTCACGTCGTCGGTCTGGGGGCAGGACCGCAGGACGGATTCAGCATGTACGCCGCATTCGGCGACCCGCGACCGAGGTACGGCGACTATGCCGCCACCGCGATCGACCCCGCGACCGGATCGGTGTGGATCGCCAACGAGTACGTCGACCAGCGGTGCACGCTCAAGCAGTTCACCATCGACTCCACCTGCGGTGGCACGCGCAGCACGTACGCGAACTGGGCGACGCGCATCAGCGAGATTCGAGTCACCCACGGCTGAGCCACGAGCGACTGCCCCGGCCCGACTGCGGGCCGGGGCAGTCGTCAGGCCGGACGAGCCATCAGCCGGACCGGTGCGGCCCTACGCCGTCGTCCCGCGAGGCGACGACCCTCCCGCCCGCGATCGAGCCGCAGCCGGCTCAGAACAGCGCGTTGGCCAGCGCCGTGCGCGCCCGCGCCACCCGCGGGTCGGCGTCGCCGACCAGCGCGAACAGGCCGATGAGATGGTCCTTCGCGGCGCTGCGCTCGTCGCCGGACGTACGCCGGACGAGCTCCACGATGCGCGCGAACGCCTCGTCGACGCGCCCGGTGAGCAGCTCGACGTCGGCGGCGAGCGCCTGTGCCTCGAGCGAGTCGGGGGCGGCGTCGGCCGCGGCCAGCGCCTCGACCGGATCGGTGCCGTCGGTGCGGCGCAGCAGCGCGACCTGGCCGAGGCCGGCCTCGGCGTCCGGGTCAGCCGGTCGCACCGCGAGGACCGCGCGGTAGGCCGCCTCCGCGGCGTCCCAGTCGCCGGCCTCGATCGCGTCGTACGCCGTGTCGAAGCCGGGATCGGCCTCCGGCTCCGCCGGGCCCTGCTCCCCCGCCTCGCCGCCGACCCGACCGGTGACGCCGTTCGCGGCGGCCACCCGCAGCACCTCGTCGAGGAACTGGCGGACCTGCGGCTCGGGCAGCGCGCCCTGGAACAGCGGCATCGGCTGCCCCTTGATGACGGCGAAGACCGACGGGATCGACTGCACCTGGAACGCCGCGGCGATGCGCTGCTCGGCGTCGGTGTCGACCTTGGCGAGCAGCCAGGCACCGGCGTCCTGCTCGGCGAGCCGCTCGAGGATCGGGGAGAGCGCCTTGCACGGCCCGCACCACTCGGCCCACAGGTCGATGACCACCGGGACCTGGAAGGAGCGGTCGATCACCTCGGTCTGGAAGTCGGCCTCGGTGACGTCGAGGACGAAGGCCGACGCCGGCGGCACGGCGCCCGAGGCGAGCCGCTGCTCGGCGGCGGCCTGCGCCTCACGGGCCGCGGCGACCGCGGCCAGGTCGACGGCCCCGCGCAGCGGGACCCGGGACGGCGGGTACGGGGAGCTCACGGCGCCATCATCCCATCCGGGTCGGGTGCCGGCGCGACACGGTCGACCGGTTCGCCCGGTCCGGTTCGCGCGGTCCGTGCCGTGCCGGCGCGACACGGTCGGCCGGCCGCGCGGTCCCGGCGACGCCGGCGCGACACAGTCGTCCGGTCCGCGCGGTCCGGCCACGCCGGCCCACCCGCAGTGGCACAGTGGGTGCGATGAGCACGGTGACGCCGCTGACCGGCGCGGGACCCACCCGCGCCCGCGGGCGTCCGCGCTCCGCCGCAGCGGACGAGGCGATCCTCGAGGCGACACGCGCGGCGCTGGCCGAGGACGGCTGGACCGCGCTGACCGTCGAGGGTGTCGCCGCCCGGGCCGGCGTGGCCAAGACCACCGTCTACCGCCGGTTCTCCTCGCGCGCCGACCTCGCCGTCGCCGCCGTGGCGCAGCTCGTCGCGGCGGTGCAGACCGACCCGGGGTCGAGCGTCGCCGAGGACGTCCGCAACGCCATCGGCGCGTGCGTCGAGGTCTACGCCCGCCCCGCCGCCCGGGCGGCGTACCTCGCCGTCGTCGCCGAGGCGGGACGCGACGCCGCGCTCCGCGCCGCGGTGGAGGGCCGGGTCATCGCGCCCGCGCGCCAGATGGTGGTGGCCGGGCTCGACCGGGCGGTGGCCCGCGGCGAGCTCGACCCCGACGTCGCCGACTCCCGCGCCGACCTCGTCTACGACCTGCTCGCCGGCGCCCTGCTCCACCGGTTGCTCGTGCGCGAGGCGGAGATCGACGACGCCTTCGTCGAGTCGCTCACGACCGCCGTGCTGGTGGCGCTGAGCCGTCACGACCGCTGACCGGCGTCGGACCCGGCTAGAGGAAGTACAGCCGGCTGAGCGGCACGCTCTCGACCGGCTCCATGGCGAGCCGCTCGCCGTCGAGCTCCACCCGGCCGCCCCCCGGGTCCACCGTGACCCCCGCCGACGCGCGGTGCCGCACCATCTGCGCCAGCCCGACGTCGCGGCAGCCGCGCACCGCGACCCGGCGGCGCCGGGTCGGGAAGACGTCGGAGCCCGCCCCGACCGCGGCACCGTTCGTGAACAGCACCGCGAGGTCGACCGCGGCACCCCCGATCCCCCCGAACTGCGCGGCGATCTGCCGCGGCTCGGCGACGTCGACGACGGCGTTGGGGTCGCCGACCGTGCCCCACGCCGGCAGCCCCGACTTGAGCACGAGGTAGGGCTTCGCGCCGAACGAGGCCGGCGCCCAGAGCACGACGTCGGCCAGCCGTCCCGGCTGCAGCGACCCGACCTCGTGGGCGAGGCCGTGGGCGAGCGCCGGGTTGATGGTGAGCTTCGCGAGGTAGCGCAGCACGCGCTCGTTGTCGTGCGGGGCGTCGTCGTCGACCGGCTTGAGCACCGACGCGAGCTGGAACGTGCGCCGCACCGTCTCGCCCGCGCGGCCCATCCCCTGGGCGTCGCTCGAGGTGATCGGGATGACCCCCCGGTCGTGCAGGACGTTCTCCGCGGCCATCGTCGCGGCGCGCACCCGGGCGCGCACGATCGCGGCGTCGCTCGGCAGGTCGGGCTTGAGCGCGTGGACGTTCATGATCATGGCGAAGTGCTCGGCCACGGCGTCGCGCCCGAACGGCAGCGTCGGGTTCGTCGAGGAGGCGAGCACGTGCGGCACGCCCGCGAGGCGCAGGACGTCGGGCGTGTGCCCGCCCCCGCAGCCCTCCACGTGGTACGCGTGGAAGACCCGGCCGTCGGACACCGCGAGCGTGTCGTCGACGGAGAGGCCCTCGTTGAGCCCGTCGGTGTGCACCGCGACCTGGACGTCGTACTCCTCGGCCACGGTGAGGCAGGTGTCCAGCGAGCGCAGGTGGGCGCCGGTGTCCTCGTGCACCTTGAACCCGCAGACGCCCGCCTCGAGCCCCTCGACCATCGTGCCGCGGCGCGAGGCCGACCCGCGGCCGAGCAGCCCGACGTTCACCGGGTACGCGTCGAACGCGGCGTACGCCGAGCGCAGCGGGCCGGACGCGTTGACGCCGACGCCCCAGAACGGCCCGAACTCCTGGCCGATCACCGTCGTGACGCCGGAGGCGAGCGCGGCCTCCATGACGCGCGGCGAGAGCAGGTGCACGTGCGTGTCGACGGCGCCGGCCGTCGCGATGAGCCCCTCGCCGTTGATCACGATCGTGCCCGTGCCGACGACGACGTCGACGTCGTCGTTCGTGTCGGGGTTGCCCGCGCGCCCGACCGCCGCGATGCGACCGCCGCTGATCCCGATGCTGGCCGTGCGGACCCCGAGGACGGCGTCGAGCACGAGGACGTTCGTGACGACGACGTCGACCGACTCGGCCGTCGTCACCGCGCGCAGGCCGATGCCGTCCCGCCCGGTCTTGCCGAAGCCGAGCAGGAACTCGTCGTCGTCCGGCTGGCTGTGCGCCTCGACCTGCACGACCAGACCGGTGTCGCCGAGGCGCACCCGGTCCCCCGTGCGAGGCCCGTACGTGCCGGCCGCGGCGTTCGGGTTGAGCGTCATGCCTGCACCTCCGGGTGCGCCGCGAGGTGGGCGCGGACCCGGGCCACGGCCCGGTCCGGGTCGGACCGCCCGGGGGCGCCCGTGTCGGCGAACCCGGTGGCGCGCAAGAGGTCCAGCGCGCGCTCGCGAGCGCCGGGGGCGTCCAGCGGGCCGTCCACGAGACCGGCGAACCCGATCGCGACCCGCGCGCCGCGGATGGGGGCGAGGCGCACGGTCCGGGTCTCCCCCGGGGCGAACGTCGTGCTCGCGCCGGCGGGGAGGTCGAGGTGCCGGCCGTACGCCGCGGCGCGGTCGAAGGACAGCCGCGGGTTCACCTCGAGGAAGTGGAAGTGGCTCGTCACCGTGACCGGCACGGGCGCGGTGTTCTCCACGTCGACCGTCACGACGTCGAGCCGCGCCGTGCGCGCGGGGTCGGAGGCGGGATCGAGCGTGGGGTCCGCGGCCACGCGCACGGCCCCGGGCGCGAGGTCGCCGAGCGAACCCCCGCCGATCGGGTCCGGCACGACCACGAGCCGCGTGCCGTCGTCGAACACCGCCTCGACCTTCACGTCCAGGAGGACGTCCGCCACGCCGGGCAGCACGTCGTCGGGCCCGAGCACCGACCGGCCGATCTCGAGCGCCTCCTCGTGCCGGCGGCCGTCGCGCGCCGCCTCGGCAACGGCGTCGGCGACGATCGCGGTGGCCTCGGGGACGTTGAGCCGCAGCCCGCGGGCGCGCCGCGCCCGGGCGAGCTCGGCGACGGTGAACAGCAGGAGCCGGTCGCGCTCCGAGGGGGTCAGCTGCACGGGGCCATCCTGGCAGGCCGTGCCGCGCGCCCGGGGTTCCCGGCCGCGCCCGCCTCGTCAGAGGGCGAGGCCCGCGACCAGGCCGTCCGCGGCGGCGTAGGGGTCGGTCTCGCCGGCCACCACGCGCGCCGCGAGGGAGTCGAGCCGGGCGTCGCCGTGCAGGTCGCCGATGCGCGCGCGCAGCTGGCCGAACGCGATCGCCTCGATCTCGGCCGCGGCACGAGCCTGTCGGCGTACGGCGAGTGCCCCGGTGCGCTCGAGCCAGGCGTGGTGCTCGTCGAGCGCCGTGACGACGTCGGCGACGCCCTCGCCGGTCGAGGCCACCGTGCGCAGGACGGGCGGCGACCACCGGTCGTCGGCCGCGCCGGAGCGCGGCCCGGCCCCGAGGGTGAGCATGTGCCGCAGCTCCCGGACGGTGGCGTCGGCGCCGTCGCGGTCGGCCTTGTTGACCACGAAGACGTCGCCGATCTCGAGGATCCCGGCCTTCGCCGCCTGCACGCCGTCGCCCATCCCCGGGGCGAGCAGCACGACCGTGGTGTCGGCCGCGCCGGCGACCTCGACCTCGCTCTGGCCCACGCCGACCGTCTCGACGAGCACGACGTCGCAGCCGGCGGCGTCGAGCACCCGGATCGCCTGCGGCGTGGCCCAGGCCAGACCGCCGAGGTGCCCGCGCGAGGCCATCGAGCGGATGAAGACCCCCGGGTCCGTGGCGTGGTCCTGCATCCGCACGCGGTCGCCGAGCAGGGCGCCGCCGGAGAACGGCGAGGACGGGTCGACGGCGAGCACGCCGACCCGCAGCCCGCGCTCGCGGTAGGCCGTGACGAGCGCCGACGTCGTCGTGGACTTGCCGACGCCCGGCGCCCCGGTGAGGCCGACGACGCGGGCCCGCCCGGCGTGCGGCGCGAGCGCCGCGGCGACCTCGCGCAGGACCGGCGCGGCGTCCTCGACGTAGGAGATGAGCCGGGCCACGGCGCGCGGCTGACCGTCGCGGGCCCGGGCGACCAGGTCCGCGACCGCGGCGGTCTGCGGCACGCGTACTACGCCGACGGCACGCGCAGGACCAGGGCGTCGCCCTGGCCGCCGCCGCCGCAGAGGGCGGCCGCGCCGACGCCGCCGCCGCGGCGCTTCAGCTCGAGCGCCAGGTGCAGCACGATGCGCGCGCCGCTCATCCCGACCGGGTGGCCGAGCGCGATGGCGCCGCCGTTGACGTTGACCTTGTCCGGGTCGACGCCGAGCTTGTCGGCCGACACGATGCCGACGGCGGCGAAGGCCTCGTTGATCTCGACGAGGTCGAGGTCGGCCACCTCGAGGCCCTCGCGGCCGAGCGCCTTGCGGATCGCGTTGGCCGGCTGCTCCTGCAGCGAGGCGTCCGGGCCGGCGACGACGCCGTGCGCCCCGATCTCGGCGAGCCAGGTGAGCCCGAGCTCCTCGGCCTTCGCGCGGCTCATGACGACGACCGCGGCCGCGCCGTCGGAGATCTGCGAGGACGAGCCGGCGGTGATGGTGCCGTCCTTCGCGAACGCGGGACGCAGCCTGGCCAGCGAGTCGGCCGTGGTGTCGGGCCGGATCCCCTCGTCCTCGGCGAACACGATCGGGTCGCCCTTGCGCTGCGGGATCTCGACCGGCGCGATCTCCTCGGCGAAGATCCCGTTCTTCGCCGCGATCGCGGCGAGCTGGTGCGAGCGCGCGGAGAACGCGTCCTGCGCCTCGCGCGTGGCGACCGGGTAGCGCGCGTTGTGGTTCTCCGTCGAGATCCCCATGGCGACCTGGTCGAACGCGCAGGTGAGCGCGTCGTAGGCCATCGAGTCGACGAGCGTGACGTCGCCGTACTTGTAGCCCTCGCGCGACTTCGGCAGCAGGTGCGGCGCCTGGGTCATCGACTCCATGCCGCCCGCGACGACGATCTCGAACTCGCCCGCGCGGATGAGCTGGTCGGCCAGGGCGATGGCGTCGAGGCCGGACAGGCAGACCTTGTTGATCGTCAGCGCGGGGACGTCCATCGAGATGCCCGCCCTTGACGGCCGCCTGGCGCGCCGTGATCTGGCCCGCGCCGGCCTGGATGACGTGGCCCATGATCACGTAGTCGACCTGCGCGGGCGAGACGCCGGAGCGCTCGAGCGCCGCCTTGATCGCCACGCCGCCGAGGTCCGCGGCGGAGAAGTCCTTGAGCGAGCCGAGCAGCCGGCCCATCGGGGTGCGTGCTCCAGCGACGATGACGGTCGGACCGGTGCTCATGGGACCCTCCTGCGACACGAGTGCGTGGACACGTCACGATACTGCCGTGAGCTCCCCCAGCCCCGCCGAGGTCCTCGGGCCCGTCGTCACCGCGATCGACCACGTCGGGTTCGCCGTACGCGACCTGGACGCCGCCATCGCGTTCTACGCCCGCACCTTCGGCCTCACGGTCACCCACCGCGAGGTCAACGAGGAGCAGGGCGTCGAGGAGGCCATGGTCGGGATCGGCGACTCGGCGATCCAGCTGCTCGCGGCGCTGCGCCCCGACTCGGCCATCGGCCGGTTCCTCGAGCGCAACGGCGAGGGGATCCAGCAGGTCGCGTTCCGCGTCACCGACGTCGACCTCGCCGCGCAGCGCCTGCGCGACGCCGGCCTGCGGCTGCTCTACGACGCACCGCGCCGCGGCACCGCGGGCTCGCGGATCAACTTCGTGCACCCCAAGGACTGCGGCGGCGTCCTCGTCGAGCTGGTCGAGCCTCCGGCGTACGCGGTCTGACCGCACGTCACTGGTGGCAGTGGTTGTTTCCCGGGCCGGGAAGCAACCACTCGACCAGTGACGTCGGGGTCCTGGGGGTCGGTCACCCCTGAGGGACGGCCGGGAGACGTGCTCGCTAGCGTCGGTCACGGACGCGACCTCCGCGTACCGCACGACCGGCGCCGACCCCCTGGAGGGCGACGTGAAGAGCATCCTCGACGCGATCCTGAGCGGCTCCGCCACGGCGGAGGACCTCGCCGCCCTCCCGATCCCGGAGTCCTACCGCGCCGTCACGGTGCACAAGGACGAGGAGCACATGTTCGACGGGCTCCCGACGAAGGAGAAGGACCCGCGCAGGTCCCTGCACGTCGAGGACGTCCCGCTCCCCGAGCTCGGCCCCGGCGAGGCGCTCGTCGCGGTGATGGCCAGCTCGGTCAACTACAACACCGTGTGGACGAGCATCTTCGAGCCGGTCTCGACCTTCGGCTTCCTCGAGCGCTACGGCCGGATCAACCCGCTCGCGAAGCGGCACGACCTGCCCTACCACCAGGTCGGCTCGGACCTCTCCGGCGTCGTGCTGCGCACCGGCCCCGGCGTCCACACCTGGAAGCCGGGCGACGAGGTCGTGGCGCACTGCCTGTCGGTCGAGCTGGAGAGCCCGCTCGGCCACAACGACACGATGCTCGACCCCGAGCAGCGCATCTGGGGCTTCGAGACGAACTTCGGCGGCCTCGCCGAGATCGCGCTGGTCAAGGCCAACCAGCTCCTGCACAAGCCGGCGCACCTCACCTGGGAGGAGGCGGCGGTCCCCGGCCTGGTCAACTCCACGGCCTACCGGCAGCTCGTCTCCCGCAACGGCGCGGGGATGAAGCAGGGCGACCTCGTCCTCATCTGGGGCGCGAGCGGCGGCCTCGGCTCGTACGCCACGCAGATGGCGCTCAACGGCGGGGCGACGCCGATCTGCGTCGTCTCCAGCCCCGAGAAGGCCGAGATCTGCCGGCGCATGGGCGCCGAGCTGATCATCGACCGCAGCGCCAACGGCTACCGGTTCTGGAAGGACGAGCACACCCAGGACCAGAAGGAGTGGCGCCGCCTCGGCGCCGACATCCGCGCGCTCACCGGCGGCGACGACGTCGACATCGTCTTCGAGCACCCCGGGCGGGAGACGTTCGGCGCCTCGGTCTACGTCGCCCGCAAGGGCGGCACGATCGTGACGTGCGCCTCGACGTCGGGGTTCATGCACGAGTACGACAACCGCTTCCTGTGGATGAACCTCAAGCGCATCGTCGGCTCGCACTTCGCCAACTACCGCGAGGCGTGGGAGGCCAACCGCCTCATCGCGCGCGGCAAGGTCCACCCGACGCTGAGCAAGACCTACGCGCTCGACGACACGGCGCAGGCGGCGTACGACGTCCACCGCAACCTGCACCAGGGCAAGGTCGGCGTCCTCGCGCTCTCGCCCGAGGAGGGCCTCGGCGTCCGCGACGAGGAGCTCCGCGCCCAGCACCTCGACGCGATCAACCGCTTCCGCGACATCTGATGGCGGTCGAGCGGGTCTCCGCGTACGCCGACGACGCCCTCGGGCGCGACGACCTCGTCGGCCTGCTCGACCGGCTGGCCCGCCGCGAGGTCTCGCCCGCGGAGCTGCGCGAGGCGGCGACGGCGCGCGCGAGGTCGGTGAACGAGAAGCTCAACGCCGTCACCTGCTGGGTCGACGACGACACGCTCGCCTCGACCGACGGGCCGTTCTCCGGCATCCCGACGGTGATCAAGGACAACGAGCACCTCGCGGGCTACCCGACGACGCAGGCGTCGTTCGCGGTTGCCGACCGCGACGCCAAGGTGAGCGGTCCGTGGGTCGACAGCGCGCTGCGCCTCGGGCTCGCGCCGGTGGCCAAGACCACACTGTCCGAGTTCGGTCTCACCGCGACGACCGAGACCCTCCGGTACGGCGCGACCCGCAACCCGTGGGACCTCTCGCGCTCGACGGGCGGCTCGTCGGGCGGCACCGCCGCGCTCGTCGCGGCCGGCGTCGTACCCCTCGGCCACGGCAACGACGGCGGCGGCTCGATCCGCATCCCCGCGTCGTGCTGCGGGCTGGTCGGCCTCAAGCCCTCGCGCGGGCGGCTTCCCGACACCACCGTGATGCTGCCGGTCGACATCGGGGTGCAGGGCGTGCTCACCCGCTCGGTGCGCGACACCGCCCGCTACTACGCCGAGGTCGAGAAGCAGTCGCCCGCCTCGAAGCTGCCCGAGATCGGGCTCGTCGAGGGTCCGGGCTCCGCGCGGCTGCGCATCGGTGTCGTGACGGTGCCGCCGATGGGGCTCCCGGTCGCGCCCGAGGTCGTCGCGCCGGTGACCGCCGCGGCCGAGCTGCTCGCCTCTCTCGGTCACGAGATCGTCGAGGTGCCGCAGCCGGTCGCCGACACCTTCGGCCCGGACTTCCTGCGCTACTGGGGTCTGCTCGCCGGCCTGTCGCGCACGGCGGGGCGGCTGGAGTTCGGGGAGGGGTTCGACGCGTCGCGGGTGGAGCCGTTCACCCGCGAGCTCGCGGCGGTGTCGAGGGAGCAGGCGGGGCTCATGCCCGCGTCGCTGCTGCGGCTGCGCACCCTGGCCCGCAAGCACGAGTCCATCTTCTCCGCGTGCGACGTCTACCTCTCCCCCGTGCTGGGCCACGAGCCGGCGGAGATCGGCTGGCTCGGCCCCGAGGTCGACCCGCACCGGCATCTCATGCGGATCCTGCGTTACGTGTCGTTCACGCCGCTGCAGAACGTCACGGGCTCGCCGTCGATCTCGCTGCCGCTGGGGCGCGGGGAGTCCGGCGTGCCGATCGGCGTCCACGTCGCCGCCCCCTTCGGCGCGGAGCGCCGCCTGCTCGAGCTCGCCTACGAGCTCGAGGCCGCGAACCCCTGGCCCCTCCTCGAGCCCTGACGGTCGAGATGTTTCGAGACCCGGGCGCGCCGGAGCGTGAGCACATCTCGACGGCGTGACAACCTTCCGCCGGGCCCCGGTGGTCTGATGCGGCAGGGACGTCGACGGGGGCGGGAGTGGCAGGGATCGGGTTCGAGGAGTTCGTGGCGGCACGCTCGCCCGCGCTCCTGCGCACGGCCTGGCTGCTCACGGGCGACGACGGCCTGGCCGAGGACCTCGTGCAGACGGCGCTGGCCAAGGCCTGGCCGCGCTGGACGACGGTTGCGCACGACGACCCCGAGGCCTACGTGCGCGCGATCGTCGCGAACACCTACGCGACCTGGTGGCGGAGGAAGTGGCGCGGCGAGGTCCCCACCGAGGCGCTCCCCGACCGTTCCGGCGGCGACCCGTTCGCGGCTGTCGACGTCCGCGAGTCGGTACGCCGTGCCCTCGCGGGCCTCACGCGCGGGCAGCGCGCCGTCGTGGTGCTGCGCCACTTCGACGACCTCACCGAGGCCCAGACGGCCGCCGCCCTCGGCATCTCCGTCGGCACGGTCAAGAGCCAGAACGCGCGCGCCATGGCGGCGCTGCGCACCTCGCCCCACCTCGTGGGCCTGCACGCGAGCGCGGGAGGAACTCCGTGATCACCGACGACCAGGTCGCGGCCCTGCTGCGGGACGCCGGCACCGCCGGCCCGCTGCCGCGCCCGCTGGACCCCTCCGACGCCGCGGCCCGGGCCGGTCGCGGCCGCACCCGCACCGAGGCGCTGTCCGGCCTCGCCGTCGCCCTGGCCGCCGTGCTCGTCCTCACCGAGCCGGGCCGGGTCGTGCTGACCACGGCCACAGTCGGTGCGACGGCACCGGTCTCCCCAGGCTGGTCCCCGGAGTACCTTCCGCCGGTCCTGCTCCTGCTGGTGCTGCTGGCCTCGGCCCTCGCGACCCCCCTTGCCCTCCGCCTGCGCGTCGACGCCGTACCTCGGCGGCTGCTGGCCGCCGTCTGGGGTGTCGTGGCGATCCTCGTGGTCGGCCTGTTCTCCTCCGAGTGGGGCGTGTTCCTGGTGCCCTCGCGCTGGGAGCTCCTGCGCGGCACCAGGTTCTTCCAGCCCTGGCCCTGGCTCGTGCTCCTCGTGCCTCCCGTCGTCGTCGCGGCGGGTGCGCTGCTCGGACGGCGCGCCCTGCGTCCGTCGTCGATCCGACCGGTCAGCGGCGCCCTGTGGCTGAGCGTGTGCCTCATGTGCGGCTGGGCCCTGGCCTCGCTCGCCTTCCAGCCCGTCAGCGACCCAGCACCGGGCAGCACGCCGCTCGCCGTCGTCGCGCTCGCCGCGGCGCTCGCCGTCACGGTCGGCCTCGGCGCGGCGGCCCGCCGCCGGTTGCCGCCCGGCTCGCCCTGGCGCCTGTCGTCGGGCGCGACGCTGCTCGTCGTCGCGGTGAGCGCAGCGACGAGCCTCGGTATCGAGGTGCCCCAGGTCCTCAACCTCGTGACGCGTCGTCCGCACGCGGGCGTCGTGACGTGGTTGGTGGTGGTCACGGCCGTCCTGATCTGCCTGGCGCTCGTCGGGGCGCGGCTGGCGCTCCACCCGCAGCGGCGGACCTGGCTCTCTGCCGTGCTAGCGGTCGCGGTGGTCCCACTCTCGGTGCAGTCCGGGCAGTCCCTGATGTCCGCGATGCAGTCCGACGTCAGGACCGGTGCGGTGCACCCCGCGCCCGGCCTGCTCTGGGCAGGTCTCCTCGCCGTCCTCGCGGTCGCCGCCCTCGTCGCCGTCGACCGCCGCACGTCGAGCCCGGCGGTCGTCGACGGCTCAGGCGCCGACAGCACTGCCCGACCCGCAGACGATCTCGACGCTTGAGATGTGCCCAGGCTCCGACCTACCGGAGCGTGAGCACATCTCGACGGTCTACGTGGACTGCAGCAGCCGTCGTACGTCGGCCAGGAAGGCGACGAGCGCGGCGGCGACGGCCTCCGGCGCCTCCACCGCGCTGAGGTGCCCGGACCCGGGGATCTCGACGAAGCGCGCGTCGCGCAGCGCCGCGACCATCGACTCCTGCTCGGCGCGGGGCGCGAGGGTGTCCTCGGCACCCCACAGCACGAGCGCGGGCACGGCGAGCGCCGGCGAGGTCGTCGTGCGAGTCGGGCCGCGCGGCCATGGCGCGCTGCGCCCACGCCACGCCCGCGGGGTCGGCGTCCTCGATCCAGCCGCGCACCCGCTCGACGACCTCCGGACGCGCGGCGAGGGTCGTCGCGCCGAGCAGCCCCGGCAGCATCGCGCGGGCCAGCGCGGTCGTCGACCCGGCCTCGAGCACCTGCTCGGCCACGCGCAGCCGGTTCGCGCGCGCCTCCTCGGTGTCGGCCGAGGCCTTGGTGTCGACCAGCGCGAGCCCGGCAATCCGCGAGGCGTCCTGGCGCACGAGCTCCATCGCGACGTAGCCCCCGAGCGAGAGCCCGACCACCACGGCGGAGTTCACCCCGACCCGGTCGAGGATGCCGAGCACGTCGCGGGCCATCCACACGAGAGACGGCTCGTCGTCGGGCCCGTCCTCGCCGTACGCCGACTCGCCGAAGCCACGCAGGTCCGGGACGACGACGTCCCACCCGGCCCCGGCGACGGCGTCGACGACGTCGTCCCACAGCCGGGCGTCGAGCGGGAACGCGTGCAGCAGCACGACGGTGGGCGCCATCAGGCCTCACGGCATCGCCGACAGGCCGCCGTCGACGACGAGCACCTGCCCGGTCATGAACGACGCGGCGTCGGACGCCAGGAACAGCGCCGGCTCGGCGATCTCCTCGACCCGCCCCCACCGGGCCATCGGGACGCGCGACAGCGTGCCCTTCTCGGCCTCCTCGCTGTCGCGCAGGAAGTCGGTGAGGTCGGTCTCGATCCATCCGGGCACCAGCGCGTTGACGCGTACGCCGGCCCACGCGGTCTCCACCGCCACCGACTGCGTCAGCGAGATGACCGCCGCCTTGGCCGCGCCGTAGTGCGACATGAGCGGTGCGCCGCGCAGCCCGGCCACCGAGGCGACGTTGACGATGGCGCCGGACCGGCGCTCGAGCAGGTGCGGCAGCACGGCCTGGGTCGTGTGCACGATCGAGTCGAGGTTGAGCCGCAACGTCTTCTCCCACCCCGAGAAGCGCATCGTCGCGAGCGGCGTGGAGAACGAGTTGCCGCCGGCGTTGTTGACGAGTACGTCGAGGTGCCCGAGCGACTCGATCGCGGTGGCCACGGCACGGCGCACCGCCTCGGCGTCCGTCACGTCGCAGGGCAGCACGACGGCGCGCCTGCCGTGGGCCTCGACCTCGGCCGCGACGTAGCCGAGCATCGTCTCGTCGCGGGCGAGCAGCGCGACGTCGGCCCCGGCCGCGGCGTAGGTCTGCGCGATGGCCCGGCCGATGCCGCGCGACGCGCCGGTGACGAGGGCCGTGCGGCCGTCCAAGCGGAACCCGGTCACAGGTCGTTCCACCTCTCCATCGGTCCGTCGAACTCGTCCGGAAGCGGTGCCGATCCCGGCACCAGGTGCGCCGCGATGGCGCCGAGCACGATCGTGACGTACTTCTCCCCCACCCACAGGTGCTTCGCGCCATCGACGCCGACGACCTCGGCCTGCGGGACGCGGGCGAACCGCTCGCGCGCCTCGTCCGGGCGCAGGTAGTCGTCCAGCTCGGGGACGAGCGCGGTGAGCCGGCGGCCGGACGCCGCCCAGCGGTCGAGGTCGGCGTCGGTGGAGTAGCGCAGCGGCGGCGAGAGCAGGATCGCGCCCTCGACCGGGTCGACGTCGCCGTGGCGCAGCACGACGTCGGTGCCGAACGACCAGCCGACGAGCCACGGGTGCGGGAGGCCGAGCTCGACGGCGTCGGCGACCGCGGCCAGCAGGTCGTGGCCCTCCCCCTCGCCCGCGTCGAAGGCGCCCTCGCTCGTGCCGGCCGCGCTCGTCGTGCCGCGGGTGTTGAAGCGCAGCACGGCGATCCCGGCCAGCGCCGGCAGCCGCCAGGCGGACTTGCGGAACAGGTGGCTGTCCATCATCCCGCCGTGCGTCGGCAGCGGATGCAGGCACACCATCGTCGCGAGCGGGTCGCGGTCGAGCGGTCGGGCCAGCTCCCCGACGAGCCGGAGGCCGTCGGACGTGGTGATCGTGAGCGGCTCACGGCGCGCGGGCAGGACGCTGTTCGCGACGATCGGGGGCACGGGTCTCCTCGCTCGGACTGGATCGGATCAGTGTCGCGGACCGCGGCCGCGCCGCGTCACCGGGGCCCGGCGGCCGCGCGCGTCCCAGCACGCGGAGTGCCAGTGCCGGCGGTCCTCCTCGCCGGCCGACCGGTCCGCCGGCCACGCCACGACGTGCGGCGTCGCCGGTCGGATCTCCTGGTCGCACCCCGGGCAGCGGTAGGTCTTCGTCGACGCGGACCCGCTGATCCGGCGGACGACCCAGTCGCCGTCGGGGTGCTCCTCGACGTCCTCGTGCGCGCCCCCGAGCGGCCGCGGCTCGCCCTCGGGCGCGCGGCGGTGACGACGGCCCACGACCGGGCTCAGGAGTCGTAGCCGCGGAAGCCGCGCCCGGTCTTGCGGCCGAGGTAGCCCGCGGTGACCAGGTGCTCGAGCGCGGCGCCGGGGCGAACCCGGGCTCGCGGAACTCGAGGTAGAGCGTGCGCTGGATCGCGAGCGAGACGTCGAGGCCGACGACGTCGAGCAGCTCGAACGGTCCCATCGGGTAGCCGCAGCCGGTCTTCATCGCGGTGTCGATGTCGTCGGCGGACGCGTAGTTGGCCTCGAGCATCTTCACCGCGTCGTTGAGGTACGGGAAGAGCAGCGCGTTGACGATGAAGCCGGCGCGGTCGCTGCAGGTGACCGGGTGCTTGCCCGAGCCGGTGGCACAGGTCGACCACGGTGGCGACGACGTCGTCGGCCGTCGCGACGGTGGAGACCACCTCGACGAGCCGCATGACCGGCGCCGGGTTGAAGAAGTGCAGGCCGACGACGTCCGCCGGGTGCTTCGTCGCGGCGGCGCAGGTCGACGACCGGCAGCGAGCTCGACGTCGTGGTCGCGAGGATCGCGCCGGGCTTGCAGATCTCGTCGAGCGTCTCGAAGAGCGCCGTCTTGACGGCGAGGTCCTCGACCACGGCCTCGACGACGAGGTCGCGGTCGGCCAGGTCGTCGAGGCGGGTCGTGCCGCGACACCGGCGCGAGCGCCGCGTCGCGCTCCGCCTCGCTCGAGCTTGCCGCGGGCGACGGCCTTGTCGAGCGAGCGCTCGAGGGCGGCGCGCACGCGGGCGACCTTGTCCTCGCTGCGCGCGACGTAGCGGACCGTCGTAGCCGGCCTTGGCGAAGACCTCGACGATCCCGGTCGCCATGGTGCCGGAGCCGACGACGCCGACCGTAGCGGACACCGGCCGCAGCGGGCCGCCCGCCCCGTCGACCGGCGCCGGCGTGAGCGCGTCGGGGACGACGACCGGGGAGTCGGGCGCCTCGTAGGTGTAGAAGCCGCGGCCGGTCTTGCGGCCGCGCAGGCCGGCGGTGACCATCTGCTTGAGCACCGGCGCCGGCGCGTGCAGGCGGTCGCGGCCCTGCTTGTACATCGTGTCGAGGATCTCGTACGCCGTGTCGAGGCCGATGAGGTCCAGCAGCGCGAGCGGGCCCATGGGCAGGCCGCAGCCGAGCTTCATCGCCGCGTCGATGTCCTCGCGGGTGGCGTACTTCGTCTCGAACATCGACGCCGCGTGGTTGAGGTAGCCGAAGAGCAGCGCGTTGGCGATGAACCCGGCCTTGTCACCCACGACGACGGGCATCTTGCCGAGCCGCTCGGCGACCGCCTGGACGTCCTCGACGACGTCGGGCGACGTGACGACGGTGCGCACGATCTCGACGAACTTCAGGACCGGCGCGGGGTTGAAGAAGTGCATGCCGACGACCTGCGCCGGGCCGCGCGGTGGCCACGGCGATCTCGGTGACCGACAGCGAGCGACGTGTTGCGTCGCGAGGATGGCGTCGGGCCGGACGACCTTGTCGAGCTGTGTCGAAGATCTCCCGCTTGAGGTCGAGGCTCTCGGGCACGGCCTCGACGACGAGGTCGCGGTCGGAGAGGTCGGCGTAGTCGGTGGTGAACCGGATCCGCCCGATGAGCGCGTCGCGCTCGTCCTCGGTGAGCTTGCCGCGGCTCGACCGCGCGGTCGGTGGACGCCGACCACGTGGCCGCGCCCGCGCTCGAGCGCCGCCTCGTTGGCGTCGAGGCCGACGACGTCGAAGCCGCTGCGGGCGAACACCTCGGCGATGCCGGCACCCATGGTGCCCAGCCCGACGATGCCGACCCTGGTGATCTCGCGCGACATGGTCGCTCCTCATGCTGACGCTCTGGACGGACGGCCCGGGCGCCGGACCACGGCGTCGGGGACCCGGCCCGAGTCTCCCAGGGAAGCCTCCCGCTCGCCGCTCGGGGCGACCGGCCCGGCCCGGGCCGGCCGGCGCCGCGAACCGGCCGGGGCCGACCCGGCGCGACCCCTCACTACCCTGGGGCCCATGCGTCTCGTGATCGCCTCGTGCTCCGTCGACTACGTGGGCGGCTCACCGCCCACCTGCCGCAGCGCGACGCGGCTGCTCCTGGTCAAGGCCGACGGCTCGGTGCTCGTGCACTCGGACGGGGGCTCCTACAAGCCGCTCAACTGGATGAGCCCGCCGTGCAGCCTCACCACCGACGTCGACGGCGACGGCGCCGGGCACCTGGACGGTCACGAACAAGGCCGGCGAGCGCCTCGTCATCACCCTCGAGACGGTCCACCACGACAGCGCGCACGAGCTCGGCGTCGACCCCGGCCTGGTCAAGGACGGCGTCGAGGCGCACCTGCAGACCCTGCTCGCCGAGCAGATCGAGACGCTCGGCGACGGCTGGCGCGCTGGTCCGCCGCGAGTTCCCCACGGCCATCGGCCCGGTCGACATCATGTGCCGCGACGCCGAGGGCCGCGCCGTCGCGATCGAGATCAAGCGCCGCGGCGAGATCGACGGCGTCGAGCAGCTCACCCGCTACCTCGAGCTGCTCAACCGCGACCCGCTGCTCGCGCCGGTGCGGGGGATCTTCGCCGCCCAGGAGATCAAGCCGCAGGCGCGGGTGCTCGCCGGCGACCGCGGCATCGAGTGCGTCGTGCTCGACTACGACGCGCTGCGCGGGCTCGACGACAGCGGGTCCCGGCTGTTCTGACCGCGTCACGTCAACCCAGTGGCACACCGGAATCCGGTGCGGCAGGGTGGGCCCTGTGGCGACCCCGGACCCCGCGGCACCGGACGGCGACCTCGCCGTCCGCGTGCGCGGACTGCGCAAGACCTACGCCGAGACGCACGCGGTGGACGGCATCGACCTCGACGTCCGTCGCGGCGAGGTGTTCGCCCTGCTCGGCCCCAACGGCGCCGGCAAGACGACCACGGTCGAGATCCTCGAGGGCTACCGGCACCGCGACGCGGGCGACGTCGACGGTCCTCGGCCACGACCCGGGGCGCAACGAGGCCCGGTTCCGGGCCCGCGTCGGCATCGTGCTGCAGGACGCGTCCGACCTCGCGGACCTCTCCGTGCACGAGACCGTCGTGCACTTCGCCGGCTACTACCCGCGCCCGCGCGACCCCGACGAGGTGATCGCCGCGATCGGGCTCGCCGAGAAGGCCCACGCGCGGGCGAGCACGCTGTCCGGCGGGCAGCGGCGCCGGCTCGACGTCGGCCTCGGCATCATCGGCCGGCCGGAGATGCTCTTCCTCGACGAGCCCACGACCGGGTTCGACCCCGAGGCCCGCCGGCAGTTCTGGGACCTGGTCCGCTCCCTGCAGGCCGAGGGCACGACGATCCTGCTCACGACGCACTACCTCGACGAGGCCGAGGCGCTCGCCGACCGCGTCGGCGTGATCTCGCGCGGTCGGCTGCTCGAGGTCGGCGACCCAGAGAGCCTCGGCGGCCGCTCGGGCGCCGAGGCTCTCGTGTCGTGGTCCGAGGGTGGCGTGACCAGGACCGAGCGCACCCACGAGCCGACGGCGTACGTCGTGGCCCTGTCCGGCCGGCTCGGCGAGGTGCCGGAGCTCACCGTCACCCGGCCGAGCCTCGAGGACGTCTACCTGCGGCTGATCGGTGATGACGTCGCGGAGATCGCGGAGGCGCACGCATGACCACGACCGACACCCCCGCCGACCCGATCCCCGGCCTGTGGGCCATCGGACAGCGCCGGATCGGCTTCGAGATCAAGGCGCTCGTTCGCGACCGCCGCGCGTTCGTCTTCACCGTGCTGTTCCCGCTGATCCTGCTGCTCATCTTCGGCTCGGTGTTCAACAGCGACATCGCGGACGGCGTCTCGTTCACGCAGTACTTCGTGGCCGGGATGATCGCCTCCGGCGTGTTCTACACGTCGTTCCAGAACCTCGCGATCTCCATCCCGACCGAGCGCGAGGACGGCACGCTCAAGCGCCTGCGCGGCACCCCGATGCCGTCCGGGTCCTACTTCCTCGGCAAGACCGGGCTCGTGCTCGTGTCCTACCTGCTGCAGGTGACGATGCTCCTCGTCGTCGGCGTCGCCTTCTTCCACATCACGCTGCCGGCGACCGCGTTCCAGTGGTTCACCCTCGTCTGGGTGTCGCTGCTGGGCCTCGCCTGCTGCACGCTGCTCGGGCTGGCGTTCTCGGTCGTGCCGAAGAACGGCCGCGGCGCCTCCGCAGTGGTGTCACCGATCGTGCTCGTGCTGCAGTTCACCTCCGGCGTCTTCTTCCAGTTCGACCAGCTGCCCACGTGGATGCAGAACCTCGCGTCGCATCTTCCCGCTCAAGTGGATCTGCCAGGGCATGCGCTCGGTGTTCCTGCCGGAGTCGTTCGCCGGCACCAAGAACGGGTCGTGGAACCTGCCGCTCGTCGCGCTCGTGCTCGTGGTCTGGACCGTGATCGCCCTCGTGCTGGCGCTGCGCTACTTCCGCTGGGACCGGCGCGGCGAGGACTGACGCGCCGGCCGGGCGGGCGAGCCTCAGTCGCGCGGGATCCCGGCCCACGAGTCGCACCGCCACCCGGCACCGTCCCGGCGCAGCTCGACGAGGTCGCAGTTGGCGAGGATGTGCTGCGACACGAACAGCGTGTCGAGGTTGTCGCACATCGAGCCGAGCCCCAGCGCCATCGCGCCGCCGTGCGAGACCACGACGACGGTGCCGCCCTCGTGGCGGTCCGCGACGGAGTCGAGGGCGGCGCGCATCCGCGTCGACGATGGCGAGACCGGTCTCGCCGCCCGGGAACCCGGCGGTCAGGTCCTCGTCGCGCCACCACCGGCCGAACACCTCGAGCGCGACGGGGCCGACCGTGTCGTCGTGCTCACCCTCGTGGATGCCTACGTCGAGCTCGTGCACCCCCTCGAGCACGGACACCGGGAGACCGAGGACGGCCCCCACCTCGGCCGCGGTCTGCTGCGCGCGGGGCAGGGGCGAGGCGTAGACGGCGGCGACCCCCGCGTCGACCAGACGCTCGCCGGCGCGCCGCGCCTGGTCCCGGCCGAGCTCGGTGAGCGGGTAGCCCTCGAACGTGCTCGTCCACACCCGCGCGACGTTCCCCTCGCTCTGCCCGTGCCGCAGCACGAGCACCCGCGTCGCGCTCACGCCGCACCGCCGACGAGCCGGGGCAGGCCGTGCGCGGCGCGGACCTCGTCGAGCACCCGCGCCATGATCGCGGTGGCGTCGTAGTCCTTGGGGGTGAACACGGCGGCGACCCCCGCGGCGCGCAGCGTCTCCGCGTCGGCGTCGGGGATGATCCCGCCGACGACGACGGGGACGTCGTCGAGCCCGGCGGCAGCGCAGGCCCTCGAGGACCATCGGGACGAGCTCGAGGTGCGAGCCGGACAGGATCGAGAGCCCGACGACGTCGACGTCCTCCTCCACCGCGGCCGCGACGATCTGCGCCGGGCGTGAGCCGGATGCCCTGGTAGACCACCTCGAACCCGGCGTCGCGCGCCCGCACCGCGATCTGCTCGGCGCCGTTGCTGTGACCGTCGAGGCCGGGCTTGCCGACGAGCATCCGCAGCTGTACGCCGAGCTCCGCACCCGTGGCGGCCACCGCCTCGCGCACCCCCGCGAGCGCCGGGCTCGCGGCCCGACGCCGACGACGCCGGCGACCCCGGTGGGGGCGCGGTACTCGCCGAACACCTCGCGCAGCGCGCCGGACCACTCCCCGGTCGTCACGCCGGCGCGGGCGCACGCCAGCGTCGCGGGCACGAGGTTGGCCTCGGTCGCGGCCACGCGGCGCAGCTCGTCCAGCGCGGCCGCGGACCGCGGCGTCGTCGCGCTGCGCCTTCCAGGCGTCGAGCCGGGCGACCGCCGCGGCCTCCACCGCCGGGTCGACGATCTGCACGGTCTCGACGCCCTCCGCGGTGAGCGGGCTCGGCTCGGTGGTGGTGAAGGCGTTGACGCCGACGACGACCTCCTCGCCGCTCTCGACGCGGGCCCGGCGGGCGGCGTGCGCCGCGACGAGGCGGCCCTTCATGTAGCCCGACTCCACCGCCGCGACCGCGCCGCCCATCTCCTGGACGCGGTCGATCTCCGCGCGCGCGCCGGTGACGAGCTCGGCGACCTTCGCCTCGACCACGACCGACCCGGTGAACAGGTCGTCGTACTCGAGCAGGTCGCTCTCGTAGGCGAGCACCTGCTGGATCCGCAGCGACCACTGCTGGTCCCACGGCCGCGGCAGCCCGAGCGCCTCGTTCCACGCGGGCAGCTGCACGGCGCGGGCCCGCGCGTCCTTCGACAGCGTCACCGCCGAGCATCTCGAGCACGATGCGCTGCACGTTGTTCTCCGGCTGCGCCTCGGTCAGGCCGAGGGAGTTGACCTGCACGCCGTAGCGGAACCGGCGCTGCTTGGCGTCGGTGACGCCGTAGCGCTCGCGGGTGAGCTCGTCCCAGATGCGGACGAACGCGCGCATCTTGCACATCTCCTCGACGAAGCGCACCCCGGCGTTGACGAAGAACGAGATGCGGGCGACGACCTCGCCGAACCTCTCGGCCGGCACCTGCCCGGAGTCGCGCACGGCGTCGAGCACCGCGATCGCGGTGCACAGCGAGTAGGCGATCTCCTGCTCGGCGGTGGCCCCGGCCTCCTGCAGGTGGTAGCTGCAGATGTTGATCGGGTTCCACCTCGGCACGTCGACGACGGTCCAGGCGATCATGTCGGTGATCAGCCGCAGCGACGGCCCCGGCGGGAAGACGTAGGTCCCGCGGGAGAGGTACTCCTTGATGATGTCGTTCTGCGTCGTGCCGGACAGCGCCGCCAGTGGCGGCGCCCTGCTCCTCGGCCACGGTGGTGTAGAGCGCGAGCAGCCACATCGCCGTGGCGTTGATGGTCATCGAGGTGTTCATCGCGTCGAGCGGGATGCCGTCGAACAGCGCCCGCATGTCGCCGAGGTGCGTGACCGGCACGCCGACCTTGCCGACCTCGCCGCGGGCGAGCAGGTCGTCGGGGTCGTAGCCGGTCTGCGTCGGCAGGTCGAAGGCGACCGAGAGCCCGGTCTGGCCCTTCGCCAGGTTGCGCCGGTACAGCGCGTTGGACTCCGTCGCCGAGCTGTGGCCGGCGTAGGTCCGCATCAGCCAGGGCTTGTCGCGCACGGTCGTCTCCCGCCCCGTCAGGAGTGGTCGTAGAAGCCGCGGCCGGACTTCCGACCGAGGTCGCCGGCGGCGACCATGCGGCGCAGCAGCTCCGGCGCGGCGAACGTCTCGTCCTGGGTGTCGGCGTAGATGTTGCTCGCCGCGTTGAGCATGATGTCGACGCCGGTGAGGTCGATCGTCTCGAGCGGGCCCATCGCGTGCCCGAAGCCGAGCCGGCAGGCGGTGTCGATGTCCTCCGCGCGACGCGACGCCGGACTCGAGCAGCCGCACCGCCTCCATCGCCAGCGCGCTGATGAGCCGCGTGGTGACGAAGCCGGCGACGTCGCGGTTGACCACGACGACGGTCTTGCCGACGCCCTCGGCGAACGTCCGCGCCGCCTGCGACCGACGCGTCGGACGTCTTGTAGCCGCGCACCACCTCGCACAGCCGCATCAGCGGCACCGGCGAGAAGAAGTGCGTCCCCACGACCGACTCCGGCCGCTGCGTCACCGCGGCGATCGAGGTGATCGGGATGGCGGAGGTGTTCGACGGCGAGCACCGCGCCGTCCCTGCAGATCCGGTCGAGCGCGCGGAAGACCTCGGCCTTGACCTCGAGCCTCTCGAAGACCGCCTCGACCACGAGGTCGGCGTCGGCCGCGGCGTCGAGGTCGGTGGTGGTGGTGATGCGCGCGAGCGCGGCGTCGACGTCGTCGGCGGTCATCCGGCCCTTGCTCGACGAACTTCGCGTACGACGAGCGGATCGTCCCGAGCCCGCGGTCCAGCGCCTCGGGCGTGACGTCGCGCAGGACCACGTCGTAGCCCGCCGACGCGGCGACCTGGGCGATGCCGGCCGCCCATGAGTCCCGCACCGATGACCGCGACCTGCTGCAGCCACTGCGGCCTCCCGTGTCCGAGGCCGTCGCCGCACGGCCGGCGACGACCATCGCTGCGACCCTAGCCAGCGGGTGGCCCCGACGGTCGATCGGGTCGACCATGGAGACGTGCTGTACGCCGGCGGCTCGTTCCTCGTCGGACCGCTGATCGCCTTCGCCGCGGTCGGCATCCTGTGCTCGTCCTGCGCTGGGCCTTCGCCCACGGCTCCTCGGTCGTGGCTCGGCAGCCCCGGGCCGGGCAGGTCCGACGAGTACGGCCTGCTGGTGCCGGTCGCCACGCCGCCGACCTACATCGAGGCGGAGATCGTCCGGCGCACGCTGGAGGACGTCGGGATCCGGGCGACGCTGGCCCAGACCCTGGCCGGGCCGCGGCTGATGGTGTTCCCCGAGGACCTCGAACGGGCCCGGGGCGTCGTCGAGCAACCGGTGAGCCGGACGGCTAGCGAGCTCGTCGACCGAGACGCGGGTCACGTCGGCCCCGAGGCGGACGCAGGTCGCCGACGAAGCCCTCGTAGCCGCGGTCGACGTGGTGCGGCTCGAAGACCTTGGTGACCCCGTCGGCGACGAGCCCGGCGAGGACGAGTCCGGCCCCGGCGCGGATGTCGGCGGCCTCGACCGGGCGCGCCGGACAGCGAGGTCCTGCCGCGCACCACCGCGTGGTGCCCGTCGGTGCGGACGTCGGCGCCGAGCCGGACCATCTCGTTGACGAACAGGAACCGGGCCTCGAAGAGGTTCTCGGTGACCATGGCGGCGCCGCGCGGCGATCGAGTTGAGCGCGATGAACTGCGGCTGCAGGTCGGTGGGGAAGCCCGGGTACGGCAGCGTCACGACGTCGACCGCGCGCGGCCGGTCCGTGCAGCGCACCCGGAAGCCGTCGTCGAGCTCGTCGACGACGGCGCCGGCGCTGACCAGCTTGTCCAGCGCGATCTCGAGGTGGTCGGCCGCGCGCGTTGCGCACCGTGACGTCGCCGCGCGTCATCGTCGCCGCGACCGCCCAGGTGCCGGCGACGAGGCGGTCCGGCACGGTCGTGTGCTCGGCCGGCGCGCAGCGCCTCCACGCCCTCGATCTCGAGCGTCGAGGTCCCGACGCCGTCGATCTGCGCCCCCATCGCGGCTCAGCATCGGCAGATGTCGACGATCTCCGGCTCGCGCGCCGCGTTGTCGATCACGGTCGTGCCCTCGGCCAGCACCGCGGCCATCAGCAGGTTCTCGGTGGCGCCGACGCTCGGGAAGTCGAGCCAGACGGTCGCGCCGTGCAGCCGCTCGTCGCGCGTCGGCGATGAGGAAGCCGTGCTCGCTGCGCACGGTGGCGCCCAGCCGCTCGAGGCCGGCGACGTGCATGTCCAGGCCGCGGCTGCCGATGGTGTCGCCGCCGGGCAGGGCCACGTCGGCCTCGCCGCAGCGGGCCAGCAGCGGCCCCAGCACGTTGATCGAGGCGCGCAGCCGGCGCACGAGGTCGTAGTCGGCCTTGTGGCCCGGCACCTCGGGGACGGTCGATGCGACACGGTGCGGGTCGCGACGTCGTGCACGACCGTCGCAGCCGAGCCGGCGCAGCAGCTCGGCCATGATCTCGACGTCGAGGATGTCGGGGACCTCGTGGAGCACCGTGCGTGCCCTCGGCGAGCAGCGCGGCGGCCATCAGCTTCAGCACGCTGTTCTTCGCGCCCGTGACCCGCACCTCGCCGGCCAGCCGGGCGCCCCCCACGATCCGAAAGGCCTCCACGGGGCCTGAGGATAGGCGACCGTGCGGGGTGATTCGTCCGAGCCGGCCGGAGGTCGCCCCGCCGCGCGCCGCCTCGCGCACGTCGTAGGCTCGGGCATGGTCAACCTCACGCGCATCTACACCCGCACCGGCGACGACGGCACGACGGCGCTCGGCGACATGTCCCGCGTGGGCAAGAACGACCTGCGGCTCGCGGCGTACGCCGACACCGACGAGGCCAACTCCTCGCTCGGCGTGGCGCTCGCGCTCGGCGAGCCTCGACGACGACGTCGTGACGCTCCTCAGCCGGGTCCAGAACGACCTGTTCGACGTGGGCGCCGACCTGTGCACGCCGATCGTGCCAGACCCCGAAGTACCCGCCGCTGCGCGTCGAGCAGGCCTACGTCGACGCGCTCGAGGCCGCCTGCGACGAGCTACAACGAGCGGCTGACGCCGCTGCGCTCCTTCGTGCTCCCCGGCGGCACGCCCGGCGCGGCCCTGCTGCACGTCTCCCGGACGATCGTGCGGCGCGCCGAGCGCTCCACCTGGGCCGCGCTCGAGGCGCACGGCGACGACGATGAACCCGCTGACCGCGACGTACCTCAACCGGCTCTCCGACCTGCTGTTCATCCTCGCCCGCCACGCCAACCTCGGCGCGGCCGGCGACGTCCTGTGGGTCCCCGGCGCCAACCGCTGACCCACCGGCTCAGACCAGGGCGCGCCCGCCCATGCGGGCCATCTCCTCCGCGACCCGCCGCATCGTGGCGGTCCACTCGAACAGGGGCATCGGCGGCAGGCAGTCGGCCCAGTCGGAGAGCGACGACCCGCGCAGCTGCAGCAGGCCCTCGGGACGGGCGAAGAACCACACGTGCAGGTGCGCACCGCCGTCGCCCCACTTGTTCATGTGCACCCGCCCGGTGCCCCCGAGCGCGGTCAGCGCGGCGTCGACCCGCCAGGCGAGGAAGCCGAGGTCGCGGGCGAGGAGGATGCCGAGGTCGGGCAGGTCGAGGTGCGCGATCGGGCTCAGCAGCACCATGGGGATCGCGGCCGGCGCCGGAGCAACCAGCTTCCACCGGTCGTCGGCCCAGATCGCGTCGGCGAGCCCGGCGCGGCACGACCCGCAGTCGATCCCGCCCTCCCCGTGCCGCGGCGGCTCGGGCAGCACCGGCTCCTCGAGCGGCTTCACCCGCAGCTCCCCCTCGAACGGGAAGATGTCCCAGGTGGTGACGTCCGGCAGCGGCAGCCGTCCGTCCGGCCCCACCTCCCGGGCCACCCGGCGCAGCAGCGCCTCGGTCCGCTCGTGCACCTGCTCGCTCATGGCCACGACCCTAGAGGGCGGCTACGACGGCGCCCACGGATACGCGACGAGGCCGGACCCGCGACGGGATCCGGCCTCGTGCGCGCGGTGGGTGGGTGTCAGCGACCGCCGGCCGCGTGCTCCTTGTGCTGCTCGGCCAGGGCGACCTTGAGCCGGGTCTCGGCCCGGGCGATCGCGGCCATCTCGTCCGCGGTGTCCGCCCCCGCGGCCTTGGCCCGCTCGAGGGCGAGCTGGGCGCGCTCGACGTCGATCTCGCCGCCGAGCTCGGCGGCCTCGGCGAGGATCGCGACGTTGTCGCTGTCCACCGAGAAGAAGCCGCCGTGGACCGCGGCCGTGATGAGCCGCCCGTCGGTCGTCGTGATCCGCACCGGGCTGTCGGCGAGCAGCGCGAGCACCGGCTCGTGCTGCGGCAGGATGCCGATCTCGCCCTCGAGCGTCTTGGCCACGACCATCGACGCCGTCCCCGACCAGATCTTGCGGTCGACGGCCACGAGGCTGACGTTGAGCTCGCCCATGTCAGCCCGCCAGCTTCGCGGCGTTCCGCTCGACGTCCTCGACACCACCGCAGAGGAAGAACGCCTGCTCGGGCAGGTGGTCGTACTCGCCGTCGGTGATGCGCCTTGAACGACGCGATGGTCTCCTCGACCGGCACGAACGAGCCGGCCTGGCCGGTGAACTGCTCGGCCACGAAGAGGTTCTGCGACAGGAAGCGCTGGATGCGGCGGGCCCGGCCGACGAGGATCTTGTCCTCCTCGGAGAGCTCGTCGATGCCGAGGATCGCGATGATGTCCTGGAGGTCCTTGTAGCGCTGGAGGATCTCCTTCGTGCGGGCCGCGACGCGGTAGTGCTCGTCACCGATGTAGCGCGGGTCGAGGATCCGCGAGGTGGAGTCGAGCGGGTCGACCGCCGGGTAGATGCCCAGCTCGGAGATCGGCCGGCTCAGCGTCGTCGTCGCGTCGAGGTGGGCGAACGTGGTCGCCGGCGCCGGGTCGGTGAGGTCGTCCGCGGGCACGTAGATCGCCTGCAGCGACGTGATCGAGTGACCGCGCGTCGAGGTGATGCGCTCCTGCAGCTGGCCCATCTCGTCGGCCAGCGTGGGCTGGTAGCCCACCGCGGACGGCATGCGGCCGAGCAGGGTCGAGACCTCGGAGCCGGCCTGGGTGAAGCGGAAGATGTTGTCGATGAACAGCAGCACGTCCTGCTTCTGCACGTCGCGGAAGTACTCCGCCATCGTGAGCGCGGACAGGGCCACGCGCAGACGCGTGCCCGGCGGCTCGTCCATCTGGCCGAAGACCAGGGCGGTCTTGTTGATGACGCCCGACTCGGTCATCTCACCGAAGAGGTCGTTGCCCTCACGGGTGCGCTCGCCGACGCCGGCGAACACCGAGACGCCGCTGAAGTTCTCGGCGACGCGGTAGATCATCTCCTGGATGAGGACGGTCTTGCCGACGCCGGCACCGCCGAACAGGCCGATCTTGCCGCCCTTGACGTACGGCGTGAGCAGGTCGATGACCTTGATGCCGGTCCAGAACACCTCGGTCTTGCTCTCGAGCTGGTCGAAGCTCGGGGCCTGCGCGTGGATGCCGCGGCGCTCGGTGATCTGGAGCGTGGACTCCGCGACGTCGAGCGGCTGCCCGAGGGTGTTCCACACGTGGCCCAGCGTCACGTCGCCGACGGGCACCGTGATGGCGTCGCCGGTGTCGCGCACCTCGGCACCGCGGACGAGGCCGTCCGTCGGCTGCATCGAGATGGTGCGCACCATGTTGTCGCCGATGTGCTGCGCCACCTCGAGGGTGAGCATGCGGCCGCGAGCCTCGCCCTCGAGGTCCTCGCCGAAGGTCACGTCGACGTGCAGGGCGTTGTAGAGCTCCGGCATCGCCTCGACGGGGAACTCCACGTCGACGACCGGTCCGGTGACCCGGGCGACCCGGCCGACGCCGGGCGTGGTCTCAGTCGTTGCAGTCATGGTCTTCCTCGACTCCTATGCGGATGCGGAGAGCGCGTCGGCGCCGCCGACGATCTCGCTGATCTCTTGGGTGATCTCGGCCTGGCGGGCCTGGTTTGCCTGGCGGCTGAGGGTCTTGATGAGCTCCTCAGCGTTGTCCGTCGCCGCCTTCATGGCGCGACGACGGGCTGCGTGCTCGGACGCGGCCGCGAGCAGCAGCGCGGTGAACACGAGGTTCTCGACGTACTTCGGGAGCAGCGAGTCGAGGACGGCGGGGCCGGACGGCTCGAACTCGTAGAGCGGGAACGGTCCCTGGCCGGCGGCCGCGGCCTCGGCGGCCGTCTGCTCGACGACCTCCAGCGGCAGGATCCGGCGTACGGTCGGGGTCTGCGTGACCATGCTCGCGAAGTGCGTGTAGACGACGTGGATCTCGTCGATGCCGCCGTCCTCGGTCCGGGTGAGGAACGACTCGAGCAGCGCGGCGGCGATCTCCTTGGCGTGGGCGTAGGTCGGCTGGTCGGAGAACCCGGTCCAGGACGCCGCCATCGCACGACCGCGGAACTTGTAGTAGCCCACGGCCTTGCGCCCGACGAGGAACGGGACGACCTCCATGCCCCGCTCGCGGATCAGCGACGTGAGCTGCTCCGCCTCCTTGATGGCCGCGGAGGAGTACGCGCCGGCGAGACCGCGGTCGGACGTGACGACGAGGACCGCCGCGCGCTGCTGGAGCCGCTGGTCGGTCTCGGTCAGCGGGTGACCTCCACCGGTGTGCGACGCGGCCGCGGAGATCGCGCGGGTGAGCTCACGGGTGTACGGCAGGGCCGCCTCCACCCGCTGCTGCGCCTTCACGATGCGCGACGAGGCGATGAGCTCCATCGCCTTGGTGATCTTCTTGGTCGACTGGACGGTCTTGATCCGCCGCCGGTAGACCCGCTGCTGTGCACCCATGGGGGACTGACCTCAGCCCTTGACCTTGGTGATCGTCGCGTGCTTGACCTCGGACTCGTCGAGCGCGGCCGCGACCGGCTCGTTGATCACGAGCGGCGTGCCGGCGCTGGTGGTGAACTGGCCCTTGAAGGTCGTCACCGCGTCCTCGAGCAGCCGCACCGAGTCGTCGGACAGGTCCGCCGTCGAGCGGACGGTGTCGAGCACGGCCTTCTGGTCGCGCTTGAGGTAGTCGAGGAACTCGCGCTCGAAGCGCTTGATGTCCTCGAGCGGCACGTCGTCGAGCTTGCCCGTGGTGCCCGACCAGACCGAGACGACCTCCTCCTCCATCGGGAAGGGCGCGTACTGCGGCTGCTTGAGCAGCTCGACGAGCCGCGCACCGCGCTCGAGCTGCGCCTTGGACGCGGCGTCGAGGTCGGAGCCGAAGGCGGAGAACGCCTCGAGCTCGCGGAACTGGGCGAGGTCCAGGCGCAGCCGGCCGGCGACCTTCTTCATCGCCTTCGGCTGCGCCGAGCCACCGACGCGGGAGACCGACACGCCGACGTTGATGGCCGGACGGACGCCGGAGTTGAACAGGTCCGACTCGAGGAAGCACTGGCCGTCGGTGATCGAGATGACGTTGGTCGGGATGTACGCCGACACGTCGTTGGCCTTGGTCTCGATGATCGGCAGGCCGGTCATCGAGCCGCCGCCGAGCTCGTCGGACAGCTTGGCGCAGCGCTCGAGCAGCCGCGAGTGCAGGTAGAAGACGTCACCGGGGTAGGCCTCGCGGCCCGGCGGGCGGCGCAGCAGCAGCGAGACGGCGCGGTAGGCCTCGGCCTGCTTGGACAGGTCGTCGAAGATGATGAGCACGTGCTGGCCCTGGTACATCCAGTGCTGGCCGATGGCCGAGCCGGTGTACGGGCGCGAGGTACTTGAAGCCGGCGGGGTCCGAGGCCGGCGACGCGACGATGGTGGTGTACTCCATCGCGCCGGACTCCTCGAGCGCACCCTTGACCGCCGCGATCGTCGAGCCCTTCTGGCCGATCGCGACGTAGATGCACTTGACCTGCTTCTTCGGGTCGCCGGACTCCCAGTTCTGCTTCTGGTTGATGATCGTGTCGATCGCCACCGCGGTCTTGCCGGTCTGGCGGTCGCCGATGATCAGCTGGCGCTGGCCGCGGCCGATGGCGGTCATGGCGTCGATCGCCTTGATGCCGGTGAGCATCGGCTCCTTGACCGGCTGGCGCTGGACGACCGAGGGTGCCTGCAGCTCGAGGGCGCGGCGCGCCTCGGCCTCGATCGGGCCCTTGCCGTCGATCGGGTTGCCCAGCGGGTCGACGACGCGGCCGAGGTAGCCGTCGCCGACGGGCACGGAGAGGATCTCGCCGGTCCGGCGTACGGTCTGGCCCTCCTCGATGTGCGAGCCGTCGCCGAGGAGCACGGTGCCGATCTCGCGGACGTCGAGGTTCAGCGCGAGGCCGAGCAGGCCGCCCTCGAACTCGAGCAGCTCGTTGGTCATCGCCGAGTGCAGACCCTCGACCCGCGCGATGCCGTCGCCCGTCTCCGTGACGCGCCCGACCTCCTCGCGCGTGGTCCCGGGTGCGTACGACTCGACGTTCCGCGCGATCGCGTCGCGGATGTCCTCCGGCCGGATCGTCAGCTCCGTCATGGTGCCCTGCTCTCTCGTTCCACACGCCGTGCTCGGCGTGGTGCTGTCGTGGGTCGTTCGGTCGTCAGTGCGGGGTGGTGCGGGTGGCGTGCTCAGGCGGAGAGGGCGCGGCGCGCCTGCTCCAGTCGGGACGAGACGCTGCCGTCGATGACGTCGTCGCCCACGCGGACGACGATGCCGCCGACGACCTCGGGGTCGACGATCACGTTCACGCGCACCGGCCGGCCCTGCAGCCGGGTGAGCGCGGCGGACGAGGCGGGTGTGCTGGTCGACGTCGAGCGCCACGGCGCTGCGCACCTCGGCGAGCACCTGGCGGCGCTGGTCGGACGCGAGGCGGGCCAGGTCCTGCACCGCCGCGGCCGGCCGGCGACCGCGGAGGTTGCCGCACGCGTGCGCGAGCAGCGCGGTGGACACCGGCGACGCCGAGCCGCCGATCAGGTCGCGCACGAGGTCGCCCTTGCGCGCCGCCGGGACCGACGGGTCGGTGAGCGCGAGCTGGAGCTCGGGCGACTCGTCGACCGCACGGCCGAAGGCGAACAGCTCGTCCTCGACGCGGTCGAGCGTGCCGTCGGTCTCGGCGACGGTGAACGCGGCCTGCGCGCCGAGCTGCTCGACCCCGTCGACCAGGTCGGCGTCGTTCGACCAGCGGCTGCCCACGACGTCGGTGAGCACCGCCAGCGACGGTGCCGCGATCTTGCCCGCGAACAGCGACGCCACGATGCCGGTGCGCAGCTCCGCCGGCTGGCCGGAGTCGGCGAGGGTCTGGCGCAGCGTCTTCTCGCCGCCCAGCACGCCCGCCACGGCGAGCAGGTCGGCGGACACGGAGCCGAACCCCTGCTCCGCACGGCGCGCGTCGAGCGACGCACGCAGCGCGGTGAGGGACTCGCGCGAGGAGCCGAGCATCAGCGCTCCGCCGATGCCTGCGCCTCGAGGTCCGCGATGAAGCGGTCCACGGTGGCGCGTGCCCGGGCGTCGTCCTCGAGGGACTCCCCCACGACCTTGCCCGCGAGCGAGAGCGCGAGCGTGCCGACCTCGCGGCGCAGGGACGCCACGGTGGCGGCGCGCTCCGCGCTGATCGCGGCGTCGGCGCGCGCGGTCACGGCGGCCGCCGCGTCGGCGGCCTCCGTCCGGGCCTCCTCGACGATGGCCACCTTGTCGGACTGGGCCTGCGCGCGGATCTGCGCCGCCTCGGTCCGGGCCTCGGCGAGCTGGGCCTGGTACTGCTCGTAGAGCGCCGCCGCCTCGGCCTCACGGGCCTCGGCGCGCGCGATGCCGCCCTCGATGGACGCGGTGCGCTCGTCGAGCGCCTTGCGGATCCCCGGCAGGGCCAGCTTCGACAGCGCCCAGAAGACGATGAGGAAGGCGACGATGCCCAGGATGAGCTCGTCGAGCGGCACGGCGAGGACGTTCGGCGCCTCTTCGCTGGCAAGAAGGTTCATGACGTGAGTTCTCCGTCAGTGACGATCGGTCGGGACGGGCAGGTCACTTACCGAAGACGAACGGCGCCACGAAGCCGATGAGCGCGAGCGCCTCGGTGAGGGCGAAGCCCAGGATCATGTTCTGGCGGATGACGCCGTAGGCCTCGGGCTGGCGGGCGATGGCCTGCACGCCCTGGCCGAAGATGATGCCGACGCCGATACCGGGGCCGATGGCGGCGAGGCCGTACCCGATCGAGCCGAGCGAGCCGGTGACCTCAGCGAGGAGCGACATGTCGTGTTCCTTAGTGTCGGCCGGCGGCGGTTCCGCCGGTCAGTTGTCGGTCTGGAGTGGCGCTGCGGGTGGTGCGGGCCGTGCGGTGGGTCAGTGGGCGTTGACGGCGTCGTTGATGTAGACCGCCGCGAGGAGCGTGAAGACGTAGGCCTGCAGCGCCTGGATCAGCATCTCGAAGCCGGTCAGCCCCACGGTGACCGTGAACGACGCGGCCGAGCCGAGGATGCCGATGACCGACGGCGAGAACAGGTACCAGGTCGCGACCGAGAACGTCACGATGAGCATGTGGCCGGCGAACATGTTGGCGAACAGACGCACGGAGTGCGTGAACGGCCGCACGATGAAGTTGGACAGGATCTCGATCGGGATGAGCAGGACGTACATCGCCTTGGGGACGTCCGGCGGCATCGTCATGCCCTTGAAGAACGCCCCGGCCCCCTGGCGCTTGACGCCGAGGGGCACCCAGAGGAGATAGACGAGCACGGCGAACGCGAGCGGGATCGCGAACCGCGACGTGACCGGGAACTGGGCGAACGGGACGATGCTCATGAAGTTGAGCACCCACACGAAGAAGAAGAACGAGAACAGCAGCGGCACGAAGGCGTCGCCCTGCTTGCCGATCGTGTCGCGGGCGATGCCGTCGCGGACGAAGAGGTAGCCGTACTCACCGAGGTTCTGGATCCCGCGCGGCACGACCGTGGCGCGGCGGAAGGCCAGCACGAAGAAGATCACGACGACCGCGGCCGCGATCCAGAGCAGGATCATCGGCTTGGTGATGTGGAACGTGAGGCCGGCGACGTCGAACTGCGCGATGGGGTCGAAGTTGAAGATCGTCGCGTCCGGGGCGGGGAACCCGCAGCCGGAGTTGAGGTGGCAGCCGGCGTCGGCGGCCAGCAGTGCGTCACCGGACACGGTGCGACTCCATCGTCGTCGTGGGGTCGGTCAGGACGGGCATCGGTGCGACGACCTCCGTGCGGCGGCCGGTCGAGTCCGGTCCTGCCGCAGCGTCTCGGGCCCGGGCCGAGGACGGCTCGAGGCGGCGGAACAGCATGAACATGGCGAGAACGACCCCGATGAGGACGCCCCCCGCGACGAAGAGCGACTGGTTGCCCAGGAAGTGGCCCACGAGCCAGCCCACACCGCCGTAGAGCAGGATCCCCGCGGTCATCAGGCTGACGGCGGCCCACGCCGCATCGTCTGACACGCGGCCCGGGGGCAGCGCATCCGGTTCCGCGGACGCCTTCGTCGCGACGCGACGGTACCACTGCGCGTCGTGGTGACCCGAGGCGGGGGGCGGAGTCGGGCGCTGCCCTCCACCCGCGGTTCCGGGGGTGCCCGTGGGTGTCGTCACTGCTCCACCCCGGCCTGGTCGTCGGTCTCGTCGGGGTGCGCGGCGGGCTCGACCACCAGGACCTTGATCCGCTGCATCGTCCACAGCTGGGTGCCGACCCACACCACCGTGCAGAGCACGATCGTGGCGGCGAAGGCCTTCGGGTCGAGCCAGGTGGCGTCCTTGAGGACGGCGATGAGCCCGAACAGGACGAGCACCTGGGTGAGGTAGACGAGCAGTGCCCCGGAGAGGGCGAAGTCGGCGTTGCCCGAGAGCAACCGGGTCACGGCGTACTGGCCGGCGGCGAAGAACACCACCGCGATGACGGCTCCCAGGCCGGCCCCGAGGGCCGCGTTGGCGCCGCTCACCAGCCCCGCGACGACGGTCGCGACTGCCCCGGCCGACGAGGTGAGGATCACGGAGGCCCGGAGGGCGACGGAGGTCGCCTGGGCGGCGGGGACGAGGCCGGAGGAGGTCGGTCCGTCGGGAGCGGCGGGCACGAGGGAAGACTAGGGGCAGCGCGCATCCACACCAAAACCACAGGGGTGCGAGATCGGTCTCAGCGACCGGTATCCGTGGCACCACCGTGCCCGGCGTCGCTCAGGGGCCGACCCGGTGCGCGCGCAGCTGCGGCCAGCGCACGGCGAGGAACAGCGCGAGCACGCCGGCCGCGAACCAGATCGCCGCCACGCTCACCGGGACGAACGCCAGCCCCACGGCGGTGAAGGCGAGCAGCCCCGTCCAGCCGTACATGAGCAGCACCGCGCGGCGCTGACTGTGGCCGAGCTCGAGCAGCCGGTGGTGCAGGTGCTGCTTGTCCGGCGCGAACGGGCTGCGTCGGGCGCGGGTCCGGCGTACGACGGCCAGCGCCATGTCGAGCAGCGGGACGGCCATCACCGCGGCGGGCAGCAGGATCGGGAGCAGCGCGGGCACGAACGTGGGCCCCGGGACGACGTTCGGGTCGAGCTGGCCGACGAGGGTGATCACCGAGCTCGCGAGCAGCAGCCCGATGAGCATCGAGCCGGTGTCGCCCATGAAGATCCGCGCCGGGTTGAGGTTGTGCGGGAGGAAGCCGGCGCACATGCCGGCCAGGATCGCCGAGACGAGCGCGGCGAGGGTGGCGCGGGTGAACCCGTACTCGTAGGAGAGCAGGTAGGAGTAGGCGAAGAACGCGAGCGACCCGATCCCGACGATCCCGGCGGCGAGGCCGTCCAGCCCGTCGATGAAGTTGATGGCGTTGACCGCCACGACGACGACGAGGACGGTGAGCAGGACCGACGTGACCGGGTCGAGCACGAGCGTGCCGTCGATCGGCAGCCACACGATCGCGACGCCCTGCAGGGCCATCACCGCGCCCGCCAGCGCCTGACCGGCGAACTTGGTCGGCGCGTCGAGACCGTACTTGTCGTCGATCATCCCGAGCACGACGAGCACCGCGGCGCCGGACAGCAGCGCCGCGGGCTCTGACGACCCGTCGAAGACCGAGCTCATGAGCGGCAGCTGGCTGGCCACGAGCATCGCCGCCACGAGCCCGGCGGCCATCCCGAGCCCGCCGAGCCGTGGCGTGGGCTCGTCGTGCACGTCGCGGTCGCGCACCTCCGCCATCGCCCCCCACCAGGTGGCGAACCTGCGCGCGACGGGGGTGACCAGATAGGTCACCGCCGCGGCGACGAACAGGCAGAGGAGGTACTCGCGCACGGGAGGTCCCTAGGACGCGTACGCCGGCTTGCTCGTGACCAGGTCGTGGACCTCCGCGGCGATGCCGGCGGCCTGCGTTCCGTCGGCGTCGCGGACCGCGCGGCCGATGAGCCCCGCGATCCGGGCCATGTCGGACTCGTCCATGCCCTGCGTGGTGGTGGCCGGCGTGCCGACACGGATGCCCGAGGCGATGCTCGGCGGCTGCGGGTCGTAGGGGATCGCGTTCTTGTTGAGCACGATCCGGGCCGCGCCGGTGCGCGCCTCGGCCTCGGCACCGGTGACGCCGACGCCCTGGAGGTCGAGCAGCGCCAGGTGGGTGTCGGTGCCGCCGGAGATGGCCCGCATGCCCTCGGCCTCGAGTCCCGCGGTGAGCGCCTTCGAGTTGGCGATGACCTGCCGGGCGTAGTCGGCGTACTCGGGCGTCGCGCACTCCTTGAGCGCCACGGCCTTGGCGGCCACGGCGTGCATGAGCGGACCGCCCTGCATCATCGGGAAGACCGCCTTGTCGAGGGCCGCCGCGTGCTCGGCCTTGCACACGAGCATCCCGCCGCGCGGGCCGCGCAGCACCTTGTGCGTGGTGAACGTGACGACGTCGGCGTAGGGCACCGGGCTCGGGATCGCCTTGCCCGCCACGAGGCCGATGAAGTGCGCGGCGTCGACCATGAGGATCGCGCCGACCTCGTCGGCCACCGCGCGGAAGGCCGCGAAGTCGATGAGCCGCGGGATCGCCGAGCCGCCGCAGATGATCATCTTCGGGCGGTGCTCGAGGGCGAGGTCGCGCACCTGGTCGTAGTCGATGTCCTCGGTCGTGGGGCTCACGCCGTAGTGCACCGCGTTGAACCACTTGCCCGAGAACGAGACCTTCGAGCCGTGGGTCAGGTGGCCGCCGTGCGGCAGGCTCATCGCCAGCAGGGTCTCCCCCGGCTTCATGAACGCGCCGTACGCCGCGAGGTTGGCGCTCGCGCCGCTGTGCGGCTGCAGGTTCGCGTGGTCGGCGCCGAAGAGCTCCTTGGCCCGCTCGATGCCGAGGTTCTCCGCCTCGTCGACCACCTCGCAGCCGCCGTAGTAGCGCCGGCCGGGGTAGCCCTCGGCGTACTTGTTCGACAGCGTCGAGCCCAGGGCGGCCAGCACCGCCGGCGACGTGAAGTTCTCGCTCGCGATGAGCTGCAGGCCGTCGTTGAGGCGGTCGCGCTCGGCCAGCAGGATCTTGGCGATGTCGGGGTCGACCGCCTCGAGCGCAGCGAAGTCGGGGCCCCACGAGGGAGTGGCGGAGGTCATGGCGGCCAGCCTAGGGCCTGTCCCGCCGCGGGCCGGGCCGCCCCGGCCGGGGCGATGAGGGCGGAGTTTGGTGCGCTCTAGGCAACCAGGGCCACCCTCAGTGACTACGGCGGTCAGTCCGCGACGAGGTCGGGGCAGACCGAGCGGAGGGTCTCGAGGTCCACCGCGCCGAGGCGGAGCAGGCGCGGCACGGCGCCCGCGACGTCGACGATCGTGCTCGGGACGGCCTCCCCGGAGGTCCCGGCGTCGAGGTAGACGGCGACCGACTCGCCGAGCTGGGCCTCGGCCTCGGCGTACGTCGTCGCCGGTGCGGCGCCGGAGCGGTTGGCGCTGCTCACGGCCATCGGGCCGACCGCCTGCAGCAGCTCGATCGCCACGGGGTGCAGCGGCATCCGCAGCGCGACCGTGCCCTGTGCGTCGCCGAGGTCCCAGGCGAGGCTCGGCTGGTGGCGCACGACGACGGTGACCGCCCCGGGCCAGAACGCCTCGACCAGGTCCCGCGCGGCCGGGGACAGGCCGTAGGCCAGGCCCTCGATCGTGTCGGGGCTGCCGACCAGCACCGGCACCGGCATGTCGCGGCCGCGTCCCTTCGCCGCGAGCAGTCGCGACACGCCCGCGGGGCTGAAGGCGTCGCAGCCGAGGCCGTAGACCGTGTCGGTGGGCAGGACGACGAGGTCGCCGCGGCGCGCGGCGCTGGCGGCGGCCTCGATCCCGGCGGCGCGCTCGGTCGGGTCGGCGGTGTCGAAGCGCAGGCTCACGGTCGCCGATCCTCCCCCATCGGCCGCGCCGCCCGCCCGCGCGCGGACCGCGACGGTCGCGCGGTCGCGGCCGGCGAGGTCGGGGTGGTCGACGACGTCCACGAAGCCGCCGTGGTCGAGCAGGACCTGGGGCACGCCGGCCGCGCCGGCCGACTCGCCCTGCGCGTCGCCGTGCTCGACGACCAGCACGCCGCCGGGGCGCAGCAGCGCGGCCGCCGCGACGGCGATCCCGCGCACGACGTCGAGCCCGTCGTGGCCGCCGTAGAGCGCTCGCGGAGGGTCGTAGTCGCGGACCTCGGGCTCGCGCGGCACGGCCTCGTCGGGGATGTACGGCGGGTTGCTCACGACGAGGTCGACGCGACCGGTCAGCGCTGCGAGCTCGTCGAGGTGCGCCGTGGTGGCGTCGGCGCGGTGCAGGACCACCCGCGACCCGACGGCGGCGAGCCGGTCGGCGTGCGCGGCGACGTTGCGCACCGCCCAGGCGTACGCCGGTTCCTCGATCTCGACGGCGTGCACGACGCAGTCCGGCACCTCGGTGGCGATCGCCAGGGCGATGGCGCCGGAGCCGGTGCAGAGGTCGACGGCGAGCCGCTCGACCGAGTCGGCGGACAGCGCGCGGATCGCGAGCTCGACGACGCCCTCGGTCTCCGGGCGCGGGACGAACACGCCGCGCCCGACCTCGAGCACGAGGTGGCGGAACGGCGCCTCGCCGACGAGGTGCTGCAGCGGCACGCGGGCGGACCGGCGTACCAGGAGCGCCTCGAAGCGCACCGCGTCGGCGGGCTGGATCGGGTCGGACAGGAACATGCGTCCGCGCGGTACGCCGAGGACGTGCGCGAGCAGGAGCTCGGCGTCGACCCGCGGCGTGGGGACGTCGGCGCGCGGCGAGGCGGCGCTCGCCGTCGACGAGCACGTCGCGGAGGGTGCGGACCGGCGGGGTCCAGGCGCTCACCGTGCGCCGCCCAGCGCGGCCATCCGTGCCGCGAGGTCGGCGTCGACGCAGGCCTGCACGAGCGCCTCCATCTCGCCGTCGAGCACGGCGTCGAGGTTGTAGGCCTTGAAGCCGACGCGGTGGTCGCTGATCCGGTTCTCCGGGAAGTTGTAGGTGCGGATCCGCTCGCTGCGGTCGACCGTGCGGACCTGGGAGCGGCGCGCGTCGGAGGCCTCCTTCGCGGCCGCCTCCTCCGCCAGCGCGATGAGCCGGGCGCGCAGGATGCGCATCGCCGACTCCTTGTTCTGCAGCTGGCTCTTCTCGTTCTGGCAGCTCACGACCGTCCCGGTGGGGACGTGGGTGATGCGGACGGCGGAGTCGGTCGTGTTGACGCTCTGGCCGCCGGGCCCGCTCGAGCGGTAGACGTCGATGCGCAGGTCGTTGGGGTCGATCTCGACCTCGACGTCCTCGGTCTCCGGCAGCACGAGGACGCCGGCCGCGCTCGTGTGGATGCGGCCCTGCGACTCGGTCGCCGGCACCCGCTGGACCCGGTGCACGCCGCCCTCGTACTTCAGCCGGGCGAACGGCGCCTCGCCGGGCTCGGCCGCTCCCTTCGCCTTCACCGCCACGGTGACGTCCTTGTAGCCGCCGAGGTCGGACTGCTCGGCCTCGAGCACCTCGGTCCGCCAGCCGCGGCGCTCGGCGTAGCGCAGGTACATGCGCAGCAGGTCGCCGGCGAACAGCGCCGACTCCTCGCCGCCCTCGCCGGCCTTGATCTCGAGGATGACGTCGGAGTCGTCGAGCGCGTCGCGCGGGAGCAGCAGCAGGTGCAGCTGGTCGGCGAGCTCCGCCTGCTCGGCGAGCAGCGACTCGGCCTCGGCCCGGAACGCCGGGTCGTCGGCACCGAGCTCGCGCGCCGCGGCGGCGTCCTCGCCGGTCTGCTGCCACGACCGGTAGGTCGCGATGACCGGGCGCAGCTCGGCGTAGCGCCGGCCCAGCCGGCGCGACAGGGCCTGGTCGGTGTGGACCGCGGGGTCGGCGAGCCGCGACTCGAGCTCGGCGTACTCGGCGACGAGCGCCTCGACGGACTCGAACATCCTCGGCTCCGATTCTCCGGCGGCTTCTCGTGGCCGCGACACGCGGGCCGTGGGACTCAGTGGGGCGCCGCAGGTGCCCCTATCGGGGCCTGGGGCACCTTCATGCGGGAGGGCGTGGGGCGGGACGGCGTGGGGAAAGGGGCGAGGGCGCCGCCCGCGCACGGCACCGGGGACCGGTTCGTGCGGGGCAGCGCCCTCGGGAGCGTGCTAGGCGTCGGCCTTCGCGGCGTCGGCCTTCTTGCCGAAGCGCTTCTCGAACTTGGCCACGCGGCCGCCGGTGTCGAGGATCTTCTGCTTGCCCGTGTAGAACGGGTGGCAGGCGCTGCAGACCTCGGCGTGGATGACGCCGTTCTTCGCGGTGCTGCGCGTGGTGAACGTGTTCCCGCAGGCGCAGTGGACCGTGGTCTCGCCGTACGCGGGATGGATGTCGGCCTTCATGGTGCTCCTCATGTCGTGGCGCCGGGTCGTGCGTCGCGCACGTGAACCGGACCGTGGGGCTCCGACCGGAGGGGCCAGGGCCAGCGCCCAAGTCTGCCACCCGGTCGGTACGCCCTCCAAACGCGCCTCGGTCCTCCGGTGTTCCCAGGGCCGCCGGGTCCGGTCAGCGCGCGGCGTACAGGGCGGCGATCTGCGCCGCGGTGAGCGGTGTCGTGAAGACGGTCACCTCGTCGAGCGACCCGGCGAACGGGAAGTCGTGCGCCTTCTTCCTGGATCCGGTCGGCGACCCGCCGCCGTCCCAGAAGTGCGCCCACCCGGACAGGTTCCCGCAGCCCGCGCGCCACCAGCCGGAGTAGCTGGCTGCCGCGGTCGCCCGCTTCGACGCCTCGAGCACCCCGTCGATGTACAGGAGCATCCCGTCGGGTCCCAGCGTGGCCGCGGCCATGTGCCAGCTGCCGTCGTTGAGACCCGCCTGCGACTTGATGCCCACCTTGGTCGATGTCCCGATCCCGAACCAGACCCGCCCGGCGGCGTCGAGGTACAGCTGACGGTCGTAGGCGCCGCCCGACTTGACCGCGGTGACGCCCGTGCGCGGAGACTCGAACCCGAGCAGCTTCCCGCCCGAGGTGGTCGTCGTCCGGAACCACACCATCTCGGTGAGCTGGCTCGGAGCGGCCACGGGGGTCGTGTCCGTGGTGACGACGCAGGCGGTCGTGCCGTTGAGCGTGACGGCCAGGTTCGGCGACCCCGACGTCAGGGCGCCGGTGACACCCCGGGTGATGCTGGCGGGGCTCGCGTCCGGCGCGTAGATGCCGGTCCGGCCGTACGGGCTCGAGTCGACCGCCACATCTCCCGAGGTGTCGTCGAGCCGCCAGTACAGCCACGGCGCGAGGTCCGAGACCATCGTGGGGTAGTCGGTGCCGCGCAGGGTCCAGGTGTTGCCCGTCGTCACGGTCGACGCGGTGAGCGCGGCGCCGGACGCCGGGACGAGCAGGCCGGTGAGCACGACGCCGGCCGCGCCCACGCCGGCGAGCACCGCGGCGGCCCGCGGACCGGACGACGAGCCGCGCGGCCAGCGTCCCTGGACGCGGCGCAGACCGGTGTCGGCCGGGCAGCCGGCCGCGAGGGCCGAGGCACCCACGAGGCCCCCGCGCGACGGTGTCGGCAACGGTACGGCGGCAGGCGGGTCGCCCTCGCCCTCCCCGCCCTCCTCGTCGTCCTCGTGGTCCCTGCTGGCCGCCGCCGCGGCGAGCGCGAGCGAGAGCAGGAACGCGAGCAGCCAGAACCACTGTCCGGTGCGGACCCAGACCAGCGGGAGCCCGGTGAACCGCACCAGCACGCGGCCGAGCCCCCGAACGTCGGTGAACGGAACGGGCGCCGAGTCGGCCGTGGGGTTCGCGTCCCCCTTGGTCCGAAGGGTGCCGTCGGCGTTCACCCCCACGACACGGTGGGTCTTGGTCGTGCTCGGGTGCTCCGGGTCGGTGAAGACGGTGACCCTGCCGAGGAGCTGGCCCGGGTCGCTCACCGGGGCGGCGAGGACGACGTCGCCGACGTCGATCCGTGGCTCCATCGAGCCGCTCTGCACGACGTACGGCCGCCAGCCGACGAGGACCGGCAGCAGGGTGATCGCGACGCAGGCGCCGACGAACCACAGCCAGGTCCGGCCCAGGAGGCCGCCGACGAGCAACGGCAGCGGGTAGCGGCGGGTCGAGCCGGACCGGGCGACCGGCTGCTGGCTGCTCATCGCGGACTCCCCCGTCCCTGTCTCGTAGTCCGGGCCGCGCACCCGACCGGGTCGCGCGAGGTACCGGTGCGCCCCTCGCCCCCCGACGAGGGGCGCACCGGCGTTGCGTCACGCCAACGGGCTGGCGGACGGCTACTGGATCTCCCACACGAGGTCGGCCGTGGTCTTCGCCGACTGGTAGGTGTTGTCGATCGTCGGTGCGAAGGACCAGGCGATCTTGTACGCGACACGCTTGCCGGCGCCTGCGGGCACGCCGATCCCGGTGCCGGCGTAGCTCGTGCCGAGCCCGGCGAGGCTCCCGCTGTAGATCGCCGTCGCGCTGGCCGGGAAGGCGACGGTCCCGGTACCGGCGACGCACGACGCCTCGACGCTCGCGCCTGCGGGCAGCGTGGCCGCGGTGATCACGAGGTCGAGCTTGCTGGACAGGTTCGACGTCGGGTGGGCGACGTTGGTGTCGGAGACCGGACCGGTGTAGAGCTTGAGCGTGCCCGCGAGGGATCCGCTGCTGTCCACGGTGATGCACTTCTGGCCGGTGGCGCTCGAGTTCAGCGGCGACTCGCTGAACAGCGCCGGGGTGCTGCCGGAGTACGAGGTACCGACGCCGCCGTTGCTCGCGAGAACGAGGTTGCCGGTGGTCCAGGCGTCCGCCTGGTTGGTGGCCGTCGCGCTGAACGCGGCGTAGCTGCCCTGCCAGACGAGCAGGCCGGCCGCGAGCAGACCGGCCAGCGGAGCGACTGCGCGGATGGTCCGGCGTCGGGTGGTGTGGGACATGGATTCCTCCGGGACGACGACGATGACGGATTCCTGTTCAGGGTCAGTCATCGGCCGAACGGGTGAACCCTTGAGCGTCCGGCGGCCACCTACTTGCCGCGCTCCCACGGCGGACGCCCAGGTCGCGGGCGTCCCGGGAGCAGCGGTGAGGGTCCGCCCCGCTGAGCGGAGCGGACCCTCACCGGGCGTCCGGAAGCCGTGCCGGAACGGTCGGGTCAGTCGTCGTCGTCGCTGGCGTGGCCGCCGGAGAGCGGCGTCGTCTTCTGGACCTGGAGGAGGAACTCGAAGTTGCTCTTGGTCTCGCGCAGCTTGCCCAGGAGGAGCTCGATCGCCTGCTGCTGGTCGAGCGCGTGGAGCACCCGGCGCAGCTTCCAGACCGTCTTGAGCTCGTCCGGCGCCATGAGGATCTCCTCCTTGCGCGTGCCGGACGCGTCGACGTCCACCGCGGGGAAGATCCGCTTGTCCGCCAGCTTGCGGTCGAGCTTGAGCTCCATGTTCCCGGTGCCCTTGAACTCCTCGAAGATGACCTCGTCCATGCGGGAGCCGGTCTCGACGAGCGCGGTCGCGAGGATCGTGAGCGATCCGCCGTTCTCGATGTTGCGGGCGGCGCCGAAGAACCGCTTCGGCGGGTAGAGCGCGGCGGAGTCCACACCTCCGGAGAGGATTCGGCCGCTCGCGGGGGCCGCGAGGTTGTACGCCCGGCCGAGGCGCGTCATCGAGTCGAGGAGGACGACGACGTCGTGCCCGAGCTCGACGAGGCGCTTGGCCCGCTCGATCGCGAGCTCGGCGACCGTCGTGTGGTCGTCGGCAGGCCGGTCGAAGGTGGAGGCGATGACCTCGCCCTTGACCGAGCGCTGCATGTCCGTGACCTCCTCGGGGCGCTCGTCGACGAGCACGACCATGAGGTGGACCTCGGGGTTGTTCACCGTGATGGCGTTGGCGATGGCCTGCAGCACCATGGTCTTTCCGGCCTTCGGGGGCGACACGATGAGACCGCGCTGCCCCTTCCCGATCGGTGCGACGAGGTCGATCACGCGGGTCACGAGGTTGCCCGGAGTGGTCTCGAGGCGCAGCCGGTCCTGCGGGTAGAGCGGCGTGAGCTTGCTGAAGTCGACCCGGTTGCGCGCCTGTTCGGGGTCGGCGCCGTTGATCGTCTCGACCTTGACGAGCGGGTTGAACTTCTGGGCCTTCTCGCCCTCCCGCGGCTGACGCACCGTGCCGGTGACGGCGTCGCCCTTGCGCAGCCCGAAGCGCTTGACCATCGCGAGCGAGACGTACACGTCGTTGTGCCCCGGCAGGTACCCGCTGGTCCGGACGAAGGCGTAGCTGTCCATGATGTCGAGGATCCCCGCTACGGGGAGAAGGACGTCGTCCTCGCCGACCTCGACGTCGCCCTCGAAGCCGCGCGGGCCGCGGGCTCCGCGGTCGCGAGCCTGGCGGGGCCCGCGGTCGTCGCGCTCGGCGAAGCGGTCCCGGTCGCGACCACGACGCCGGCGGCGCGACCGGCCGCCGCGGTCGTCGTCGTCGTAGCCCTGACGGTCGCTCTGCGCCGAGCCCGGCTGCCGGTCGCCCTGCGCGCGGTCGCTCTGCGCGCGGTCGCTCTGCGCGCGGTCGCTCTGCGCGCGGTCGTTCTGCTGCCGGTCGTTCTGCGCGCGGTCGTTCGACCGGTCGTTCTGCTGCCGGTCGTCACGCGGCTCGCGCTGGCCGTCGCCGTTCGGGCGCTCGCCCGGGCCGCGGTCCTCGCGTCCCCGGCGCGGGCGGTCGCCGCGGTCGGCCCGGTCGCTCGACGCGGTCGGCTCGGCGTCCCGCTCGGCCTCGACCGGCCGGCGGTCCGGCTGCCGGTCCGGTGCCACGTCCTCGACCGGCGCGGCCGCGGGCCGGTCCTCGCGCTCGGAACGGCGCGGACGCTCGTCGCGGCGCTCCGCCGAGGCGGCCGGACGCTCGGCGCGGCCGGCCGGCACCTGGCGCGCGCTGATGGCGGAGATGAGGTCGGCCTTGCGCATCCCCGAGGCGCCCGGGATGCCGAGCTGGCCGGCGAGGGACTTGAGCTCGGGGAGCAGCATCGAGGACAGTCCGCCGGACTTGCGCGGGGTGGTCGTGCTGTCGGTCTGGGTGGTCTCGGTCACCGAGTGAACCTTCTTCGAGACGAAGGGAGAACTCGCGCGCCCGTCGGGACGACGGTGCGCGGCCACGCTCGACACCCCGAAGACGGAGCCGACGAGCGGGGGAACTGGTGCGCCCTGAGGCGGCGCAGGAGAGGTTGCTCCGGATGGAGGTGGAGTCCCCGCCGAACGTGTCGCTCTCCGAGGGGATCGGAGGGTGCGGGCCCAGGTGCGGCAGAAGCCTAACACCCCCGCGGCGCAGCGGCGACGCCGACCGGTTCGTGCGCGTGGCGGCCCTCAGCCCTCGAGCGGCACGATGCGACCGCCCTGGGTGTCGACGTCGAGGACCGTCGTCGTGAACCGGGCGCCGGCGAGCCCGGCCACGTCGCCCGCCGTGGCGGCGTCGGCGAGCGCGAGGACTGCGGGTCCGGCTCCGCTGACCGCCGCGGCGATGCCCGCGGCGCGCAGCTTCGCCACCAGGTCGCCGGTGCGCGGGTATGCCGGTCGGCGGTACTGCTGGTGCAGCCGGTCGTCGGTGGCCTCGAGCAGGAGGTCGGGACGACCGGTCAGCGCCGGGACGAGCAGGGCCGCGCGCGCGGCCGTGAAGGCGGCGTCGGCGTGCGGCACGGTGTCGGGCAGCAGCGCGCGCGCCTTCTTCGTGGCCACGGCGGTCGACGGCACGCACACCACGGGCACGATGCGCGGATCCGGCAGCAGGCGCAGGACGTCGGTGCCCCCGGTGGACCGGGTCCACGCGACGACGACCCCGCCGTACAGGCACGCGGCGACGTTGTCCGGGTGCCCCTCGAGCGTCACCGCGAGCTCGAGCAGGGCCGGATCGGGCAGCCGCTCCTCCCCGCCGACGACGAGGGCTCGGGCCAGGAGCAGGCCCGAGACGATCGCGGCGGCCGACGAGCCGAGACCGCGGCCGTGCGGGATCCTGTTGGCGCACACCAGATCGACGCCGCGGGGCCGTCCGCCGAGCGCGTCGAAGCCGCGCAGCATGGCCTTCGCGACGAGGTGCCGGTGGTCGCGCGGCACGACGTCGGCGCCCTCGCCGTGGACGTCGACCCGGATGCCGGCGTCGTCGGACACCTGCGCCACGACGTCGTCGTAGAGGCCGAGCGCGAGGCCGAGCGCGTCGAAGCCCGGGCCGAGGTTCGCCGACGTCGCGGGGACGCGCACGCGCGTCGGGCGCGGCGCGGAACATCGGCCGCGCGCCGGGTGCGCGACTCACGCGAGACCCAGCTCGACCGCGGCCAGGTGCGCGTCGACCGGGACGCTGACCGGCTTGGGGGCACCGGCGATCGCCCAGTCGGGATCCTTGAGGCCGTGGCCGGTGACCGTGCAGACGACGCGCTGACCCGGGTCGAGACCGCCCTCCGCGTGCACCTGCAGGAGACCCGCGACCGAGGCGGCCGACGCCGGCTCGACGAAGACGCCCTCCCTCGTCGCGAGCAGCCGGTAGGCGGCGAGGATCGCGCGGTCGGTGACGGCGTCGATGCGACCGCCGGACTCGTCGCGCGCGGTGAGCGCCTGGTCCCACGACGCCGGGTTGCCGATGCGGATCGCGGTCGCGATCGTCGACGGGTGCGAGACGGGCGCACCGTGCACGATCGGCGCTGCGCCCGCGGCCTGGAAACCCCACTCCCGCGGGCGCTTCGAGGCCACGCCGTCGGCGGCGTACTCCGTGAAGCCCTTCCAGTACGCCGTGATGTTGCCGGCGTTGCCGACCGGCAGGCAGTGGATGTCGGGTGCGTCGCCGAGGAAGTCGACGATCTCGAACGCCGCCGTCTTCTGGCCCTCGATCCGCGCGGGGTTCACCGAGTTCACCAGCGAGACCGGGTAGTGCTCGGACAGCTTGCGCGCGAGGGTGAGGCAGTCGTCGAAGTTGCCGTCGACCTGCAGCAGGCGCGCCCCGTGCACGAGCGCCTGCGCGAGCTTGCCGAGGGCGATCTTCCCCTGCGGCACGAGCACCGCGCAGAGCATGCCCGCCTTGACGGCGTAGGCCGCGGCGGACGCCGAGGTGTTGCCGGTCGACGCGCAGATCACCGCCTGGGCGCCCTCCTCGGCGGCCTTCGAGATCGCCAGCGTCATGCCGCGGTCCTTGAACGAGCCGGTGGGGTTCTGGCCCTCGACCTTGAGGTGGACCTCGCAGCCGGTCAGCTCGGAGAGGTAGCCGGCCGCGACGAGCGGGGTGCCGCCCTCGCGCAGCGTGACGACCGGCGTGGCGTCGCTCACCGGCAGCCGGTCGCGGTACTCCTCGATGACGCCGTGCCACTGGTGCGTGCCCACGGAGACCTGCCGGCTCATCGGCCCTCCTCGCCCTCGACCCGCATGACGCCGACGACGCGGCGGACCGCGTCGCTGGACCGGAGCCGCTCGATGGTGGCCGCCAGGTCCGAGTCGCGCGCCGTGTGCGTGCGCACCACGAGCCCGGCGTCGTCGCCGTGGCCGTCCTGGCGCACGTTCTGGATGCTCACGTGGTTGTCGGCGAACGCCATGGCCACGGCCGCCAGGACGCCGGGCCGGTCGGCCACCTCGAGGTTGACGTAGTAGCGCGTCACGGCGTCGCCGATGGGCCGCACCTCGAGGTCGGCGTAGGTGGACTCGCCCGGGCCGCGCGCCCCGACGATGCGGTGCCGGCCGACCGCGACGATGTCGCCGAGGACGGCCGACGCCGTCGGCGCGCCGCCCGCGCCGCGGCCGTAGAACATCACCTGGCCCGCGGCCTCGGCCTCGACGAACACGGCGTTGAACGCCCCGCGGACGCCGGCGAGCGGGTGGGTGCGCGGCACCATCGCCGGGTGGACCCGGACGACGATGCCCTTCTCGTCGTCGGAGAGCTCGGCGACGGCGAGCAGCTTGATGACGAAGCCCATGTCGCGCGCGGCGGCGACGTCCTGCGCGGAGACCGTCGTGATCCCCTCGCGGTACACGTCCTCGAGCCGCACCCGCGTGTGGAACGCGAGACCGGCGAGGATCGCGGCCTTCGCGGCGGCGTCGTAGCCCTCGACGTCGGCGGTCGGGTCGGCCTCGGCGTAGCCGAGCGCCTGCGCCTCGGCGAGGACGTCGGCGTAGTCGGCGCCGTTCTCGTCCATCGCGGACAGGATGAAGTTCGTCGTGCCGTTGACGATGCCTAGCACGCGACGCACCTTGTCGCCGGCGAGGCCCTCGCGCAGCGGACGGAGCAGCGGGATGGCGCCGGCCACCGACGCCTCGTAGTAGAGGTCGACGCCGTGCCGCTCCGCGGCCGCGTGCAGGGTGGCGCCGTCCTCGGCGAGCAGCGCCTTGTTGGCCGTCACCACGGACGAGCCCGCCGCCATCGCGGCGAGGATCAGGCTCCGCGCGGGCTCGATGCCGCCCATGAGCTCGACGACGACGTCGGCCCCGCTCGTCGCGAGAGCCTCGAGGTCGGTGGTGAGGAGCGCGTCGTCGATCCCCTCGCGCGGCCTCGACGGCGTCACGGACGCCGACGCCCACGAGACGCAGCGGCGCGCCCGCGCGAGCGGCGAGGTCCCCGGCGGACTCGCGCAGGAGTCGGGCCACCTGGCTGCCCACCGTGCCGCCGCCCAGCAGTGCGACGGTCAGCTCGCGGTGCGCCGGATCCGGCGTGGTCATCGGGGTCCCTCCCAGCGGAGACGTTCGCGGGGGCCAGCCTGCCACCCGTACGGCGTCGGGCGGGGGACGGGTGGCCGGTCGACGGTCGGTCGGATCGCGGTCACGACATCACGACGTGAGGCCCGCGTCGAGCGCCAGCAGGTCCTCGGGCGTCTCGCGGCGCAGGACGACGCGCGCGCTGCCGTCGCGCACCGAGACGACGGCGGGTCGCGGGACGGCGTTGTAGTTCGACGCCATGGCGCGGCAGTAGGCCCCCGTCGCCGCGACCGCGAGCAGGTCGCCGGGGGCCAGGTCGCCGGGCAGCCAGCAGTCCCGCACGACGATGTCGCCGCTCTCGCAGTGCCGCCCCACCACCCGGCTCAGGACGGGCGCGGCGTCGGAGAAGCGCGAGACGAGCCGCACCGTGTAGTCCGCGTCGTACAGGGCGGTGCGGATGTTGTCGCTCATCCCGCCGTCGACGCTGACGTAGTGGCGGGAGTGGCCGGACCCGAGGTCGATCTCCTTGACCGTGCCGACCTCGTAGACGGTCACCATCGACGGGCCGACGATCGCGCGGCCAGGTTCGACCGCGATCCGTGGGACGGCCAGCCCGTACGCCGTGCACTCGCGCACCACGATCCCGCGCAGCAGGTCGGCCATCTCCCGCGGCGGCATCGGGTCCTCGTCGTCGACGTAGGCGATGCCCATGCCGCCGCCGAGGTCGAGCTCGCCGACCTCCACGCCGTGCTCGTCGCGGATCCGCGCGGCGAGCCCGACGAGGCGGTGGGCCGACACCTCGAAGCCCGACGTGTCGAAGATCTGCGAGCCGATGTGGGAGTGCAGTCCGACCAGCCGCAGGGCGGGCAGCTTGAGGATGCGCCGTACCGCCTCCTCGGCTGCTCCCCCGGCGAGCGACAGGCCGAACTTCTGGTCCTCGTGGGCGGTCGCGATGAACTCGTGGGTGTGCGCCTCGACGCCGACGGTGACGCGCACGAGGACGTCGGCGACGGTTCCGGCGCGCTCGGCCGCCGCCGCGAGGCGCACGATCTCCTCGAACGAGTCGACGACGTAGCGGCCGACGCCGTGCTGGAGCGCGAGCTCGATCTCGGCCACGCTCTTGTTGTTCCCGTGGAACGCGATGCGCTGCGCGGGGAAGCCCGCGCGGACCGCGGTCAGCAGCTCGCCGCCGGTGCTGACGTCGAGGTTGAGCCCCTCCTGCTCGACCCAGCGAGCGACGGTCGCGGACAGGAACGCCTTGCCGGCGTAGAAGACGTCGCCGGGCACCTCGTCGTCGTCGTACGCCGCGCGGAAGGCGGCGGCCCGCGAGCGGAAGTCGTCCTCGTCCAGGACGAACAGCGGCGTGCCGTACTCCGCGGCGAGGTCGCGGACGTCGACGCCTGCGATGCTGACCGAGCGCGGCAGGAGCGCGTCGGGGTCCGCGCGGCGTGCGCCGATCGGCCAGACGCCGGCGCCGAGCGCGTTCAGCGCCTCGGCGTCCGCCGGCAGCGGAGGCGCTCCCGCGGGAGCGAGGATCTCGCCGTGCCTCGGGCCGGCGGGGTGTGCGCGCATGGGCGAAGGCTAGCGACGCGAACCCGTACTGCCGCTCGTCGTATCACCCCCTGGACACCCGGTCCCGGTCCCGAGAGGCCGAGGGGTCACATGCGGTCGGGAGCGGAGACGCCGAGCAGCGCGAGACCGTTGGCGAGGGTCTGGCGCGCCGCGGCGCAGAGCCAGAGCCGGGAGATGTTGATCGGCTCCACGTCCGCGTCCGCGCCCGGAAGCACCCGGCAGACGTCGTAGAACTTGTGGTAGCCGTTGGCCAGCTCCTCGAGGTAGCGCGCGACGCGGTGCGGCTCGCGCAGCTCCGACGCCGTTCCCACCACCCGTGGCAGCTCGCCGATGAGCCCGAGCAACGCGGTCTCGCGCTCGTGCGTGAGCAGCGAGAGGTCGGCTCGCGCGCCGCGCCAGTCGAGGCCCGAGCTCGCCGGCGTTGCGCAGCACCGAGGCGATGCGGGCGTGCGCGTACTGCACGTAGAACACCGGGTTGTCGTTGCTGCGCGAGACGAGCAGGTCGAGGTCGAGGGTGAGCGGGCTGTCGACGGGGTAGCGGATGAGCGAGTACCGCGCGGCGTCGACGCCGACCTCGTCGACGAGGTCCTCGAGCGTGATCATGTTGCCGGCCCGCTTGGACAGCCGGACCTCCTCGCCGCCCTTGACCATCTTGACGAGCTGACCGATGAGCACCTCGATGTTGACGTCCGGGTCGTCGCCGGCGCACGCCGCGACGGCGCGCAGCCGGTTGACGTAGCCGTGGTGGTCGGCACCGAGGAGGTAGATGCAGACGTCGTAGCCGCGGTCGCGCTTGTCGACGTAGTACGCCGTGTCGCTGGCGAAGTACGTGAGCTCGCCGTTGCTGCGGACGAGGACCCGGTCCTTGTCGTCGTCGAAGTCCGTCGTGCGCAGCCACACCGCGCCGTCGGACTCGAACACGTGGCCGTGCTCGCGCAGCCGCGCGAGCCCCCGCTCGACCGCGCCGCTCGAGTGGAGCGTGCGCTCGGAGTACCAGACGTCGAAGTGCGTGTTGAAGCCGTCGAGGACGTCCCTCTGCTGCTGGAGCTGCAGGGCGTAGCCGGCCTCCCGGAAGGCGGCCCACCGCGCCGGCCCGGTCGAGCTCGAGGATGGACGGGTCGGCCGCCACGACCTGGTGCGCGAGGTCGTCGACGTAGGCACCGTGGTAGCCGCCCTCCGGCGGCTCGGTCCCGAGCGCACGGGCCTCGAGCGACATGCCGAACTTGTCCATCTGCAGGCCACGGTCGTTGACGTAGAACTCGCGGACCACCTCCGCCCCGGCGGCCTCGAGCACCCGCGCGATCGCGTCGCCGACGGCCGCCCACCGCGTGTGGCCGAGGTGCAGCGGGCCGGTCGGGTTCGCGGAGATGAACTCGACGTTCACCCGGGTCCCGGCGTAGCGGTCGATCCGGCCGTACGCCTCGCCCGCGACGACGACCGAGCGGGCGAGCTCGCCGAGGGTCGCGGCGTCGAGGGTGATGTTGAGGAAGCCGGGACCAGCGATGTCCACCGTGGCCACGCCGCCCACCTCGCGCAGCCGCGTGGCGACGAGCTCGGCGACGGCGCGCGGGCTGGTGCCGGCCGGCTTGGCGACCTGCATGGCGATGTTGGTCGCGTAGTCGCCGTGGTCGGGGTTGCGCGGACGCTCGACCGTGATCTCCACGGGGACCTGCGCGGGCTCGAGGGCGAGGGCGCCGTCCTCGATCGCGCGCACGAGAGCGTGGCGGATCGCGGTGGCGAGCTGGTCGGGCGTCATGCGCGCCAGCCTATCGGCGCAGGTGGGGGCGCTTCCTCGGCGTATCGGTCCCGCGGCCGCAGCCCTGCCGGATTTCGGCGGGCGCGGCGGCCGCTGATAAGGTCGTCGCACTCCTGGCCCCCGTAGCTCAGGGGATAGAGCGGTGCCCTCCGGAGGCATGCGCGCAGGTTCGAATCCTGCCGGGGGCACGTCCTCTTCTCAGGCCCTCACGAGTGAGGGCCTGAGAAGAGGACGTTCTCATGACGCGCCAGGATTCGAGGAGGAGGAGCCCCAGTGGGGCTCCGACGGATCCTGCCGGGGGCACTTCTGCCGGGGGCACGTCCTCGCTAGGAAGCGGCCATCCGCCCGGGTAACAAGGTGAACGGCGCGTCTCCTGGAACCCGCATACGGCGGCACACCACGAGACTCCCCTTGAGACGGACGGGTGGCGGCACGGCTCCACATCCACGCTGTGTGGAGGGCCGTCGGACGATGTTTCGCAGCCGCTCCCATGTAGTCGTTGTCGGCTGCCTCGGATGCACCCTGTTGACGGGCATGTGCACGTGAGTGCCAGGTCGGGTGACAACGGTCTCGTTGTCCTGTTCGCCCTAGTTCCCCTTCGTCCGCGATCGAGATGATCAAGGGCCGCCGGTTCTGCGTCGAGCGGGCGACGAGCTGGTCGAGGAACGGCGGTCCCGATGGAGGTGACCGGGCGCCTGGTGGCGATCGTGGCGCCACGCGACGGGAACCCCGTCCACTCGGTTGTCACCCCGTCCTGACGGGTCAACGGGAGCGGTGGCCGGACGGCAGGATGCTCGCCATCGGCGTGAACCGTCCTCAGCGACCCGCCACGACGATCGGGTGATCGTGAAGATGCGGTCTCAGGTCGTCAGCTCCAGGGACGATGAGGCGCCATGATCGTGCGTGAGCTGGGCCCACGATCGCTGCGCCGACTGTTGTCGGCCGGGTCATCCGTGTCGTCGCTGTCGCGTGCCGCCCGGATCGCCATCGCCGCCCCGTGGTGCGTGATCCCGGCGTTCTTCGCCTACAAGTTCCTGTTCAACTCGTCCGGCCCCGCGGCGATGGCCTGCGTCCTCATGATCGTGCTGTTCGGAACTCCCCTGGTCGTGATCCTTCCCGCCCTGCGACACCACCCGGAACATGCCAGCAACGACTGGATCGTCCAGCGACGGCTCGAGCGGGAGATCACCGGCGCCATGGCCGCGGAGGACCCGAGCCGGGAGGACGAGCCCGGACTGTCCTCCCGCCGCGGACCGACGCGCTGGTAGCGATGGCGTCCAGGGCCCCACGGGCCGACAGGGACGGGCGCTCGGACGACCGACGCTGCGTGGCCGGCACCCGGTTGGCACCTGGCGCGTGGCCGATCGTTCGCGGAATCTGGGCAAGGCGACGAGCCAGGGTCCTGCTTGCCCTACGAAATCGAGCACACTAGGGAAAGGCGCAGAACCGTCCGGAGGCATCCGCGCAGGTTGGCATCCTGCGGGGCACAAGCGACCGAGGTGAGCGACGTGCACGCTCGCGTGCACTCCGAACCGACGAAGCTTGTCGAACGGGGACAGGACATGAGCGGCACCGTGCAGGACATCCGGACCTTCCACCCGCGGCGCGGCCGGATGAGCTCGGCCCAGGCCAGACGCGATCGCCACGCTGCTCCCCCGCTACGCCGTCCCGCCCGGTCCGCTCGACGTCGTGACCCTGTTCGCCGGACGTCCCGTCGTCCTCGAGATCGGCTTCGGTCTCGGGCACGCGACGGTGGAGATGGCGCGGGCCGAGCCGGGGACCGGCATCGTGGCGGTCGACGTCCACACGCCGGGCGTCGCCCGGCTGCTGCTGGAGGTCGAGCAGCACGGGCTCGACAACGTCCGGGTCGTGCACGACGACGCCGTCGAGCTGCTGCGCGAACGGGTCGCGGAGTCGTCGCTCGCGGCGATCCGGATCTTCTTCCCGGACCCCTGGCCGAAGGCGCGCCATCACAAGCGGCGCATCGTGCGCCCGGATCTCGTGCGGCTCATGGCATCGCGGCTGCGTCCCGGCGGCGTGATGCACTGCGCGACGGACTGGGCGCCGTACGCCGAGGTCATGCTCGAGGTCCTCACCGCCGAGCCCTTGCTGCGCAACGCCTATGACGGCCCGGCGCCGCGCCTCGAGCGTCCGCTGACGAAGTTCGAGCGCGCCGGGATCGAGCGGGGGCACGAGGTCACCGACCTCGTGTTCGTACGCCGCGAGCGCTGAGGCACGCCGCGAGCGCTGAGGCTCAGCCGCCCCAGGGCTGCCAACCGGCCCCGACCCAGATCCGGTAGGCCACCTTGTCCTGGTCGACGCACGACGCCTTCTCCGGCGCGGCCGCGAACGCGAGCCCGCCGTTGGCCCGCCACAGCGTCAGCGACATCTGCCACTTCCCGCGATACGCGCTGCCGCGCGACAGCGCCGTGCACGAGAGCTTGGACTCGCGGTAGGCCACCCCGCGCCCGTGCACCGAGGTCTGCCATGTCGTGAAGGGGTACGCCGCCCGGGCGGCGCGCGACGTGCGCATGACGTAGCCGAGCGTGGGGTCCCGGAGCGCGAGCCAGGTGGCCTTGCCCGCGACGACGCCGTTGGCGGGGTTGACCTTCTTCCACAGCTGCAGCCGCTTCACCGCGGCGACCGTGGCGCTGTCGTACACGCCGGTGCGTCGGATCGACAGGATGAACTGCACGTTCGAGACGAGCGCACCGGCCGAGCCGGAACCGAGCGTCGGCAGGGCGGTCGCCGCGACGGTCGTGGGCGTCCCTGCCGTGGCCGACGCGCTCGTGGGCGCGACGACGGACAGCCCCACTGCGGTCGAGAGTGCGGCGACGCCGACGAGCGCGCGCACAGGCATGACGAGCGCCATGTCGTGTGACCTCCGCCGCCTGCGAGGTGAGCTGTCGGGTTGGGCCGGAGGTCGGCCTGCCGCTCGCGCGACTTCACCCCGAGGCCGACGACACGAGGTCGGCGGCCGAGTGTGGTTCCCCCACTCCCGTCCAGGTGCTCGGGCCACGACCGTGGACGGGACTCGGCGGTCCGGTCGTGGCGCCCTGCTTCCCCACAGGGCGGAGCCGACGCTAGCCGGAACGGGCGCTCCTGTCGATCAGCGCGCGCCGTCCCGAGTGTCGCCGGGACGCCGGCAACCGGGCGGGCACGCGCTCGTCGGCGGACCCTCGGGTGACGCTCGAGACCGCGGAGGCTCACCCTCCACCTCTGGTCGAGGGTCCTGATGGGTCGATCGGCGCGGATTCCGGCCGGCCCGGCGCCGGGCTGCGTAGCGTGCACCGAGACCTGTCGCGACGAGACGGGGGCCGCCATGTCCGAGATCAGCATCGAGGTGCCCGGCGGGGGCGCGCTGCCGGCGTACTACTCCCCTGCGCGCGGGGTCGACCGGACCGGCGCCCGGGGTCGTCGTCGTGCACGAGGCGTTCGGGCTCAACGCCGACATCCGCGACCTCTGCGACCGCTTCGCCACCATGGGATTCCACGCGGTCGCGCCCGACCTGCTCGCCCGCGGCAGCATGGTGCGGTGCCTCGTCTCGATGATGCGGGCGCTCGAGACCGGCCACGGCCGGCCGTTCGCCGAGATCGCCGCCGCGCGCGCGTGGCTGCGCGACCGCGAGGACTGCACGGGCCGCATCGGCATCGCCGGGTTCTGCCTCGGCGGCGGGTTCGCGATCCTCATGGCGAACCGCGGTTTCGACGCGAGCGCGGTGCAGTACGGCCGGCTGCCCCGCCGGCTCGACGAGGCGGTGCGCGGCGCCTGCCCGGTCGTCGCGTCCTACGGCGCCCGCGACCGGTCGCTCGTCGGTGCGGCGACCCGGCTGGAGGCGGCGCTCGTCGCGGCGGGGGTCGAGCACGACGTCAAGGAGTACCCGGACGCGGGGCACTCGTTCCTCAACCACTCCGAGCCGCCCGCGCTGGATGCGGCCGCTGACCACGTCGCTGCACGCCGGGTACGTCGACAGCGCAGCGACGGACGCGTGGGACCGCATCTCGCGGATGTTCGACTCGGCGCTGCGCGACTGACGCCGCCCGGGGTGCGGCCGCGCTGCGCGAACGGGCCGCGCCGCATGAACGGGCCGCGCCTCACGCGCTCAGCGCGACGGGCGCAGGTCCGCGCCGACGACCTGCTCGAGCCGGCGGACGCCGAGGGCCCACGCCGGGGTCGGGCCGCCCTCGACGTCCTGGACCGGCCACTGGTCGGCCGGGTGTGTCCAGGTCGTGCGGACCGCATCGGCCACGATCGCCGAGATCCCGTCCCGTGTCGCGCCACGCCCACCGCACGGTGGGCGACCCGGCGTAGGCGTCGGCGATCGGCGCGATCGAGTCCTGGGACGCGCGAGCCCGCACGTCGAGCAGGTGCACGCGTCGCTCCACGTGCTGGACGGCGATCGAGAGCAGGTGCCGCGAGCCGACCGAGGGCTCGTCGTAGTCGAGCATCACGTGCAGCACGGTCTCGCTGCCGTCCGGGTTCTGCAGCGAGCCCGCCTCCACCAGGTGCGCGCGACCCAGCTGCGCGCACCACGGCGGCAGCCCGGCGCGCAGAGCCGGGTCGGCCGAGGCGAGCAGGTCGGCAGCGTCGTCGCGGGTCGCGGGGTGACCGAGCTCGGCGAGCGCCGCGGTCGCCTGCAGGCCGAGCACCGACGTGCCCGCGCGCGGGTCGTCGAGCGCCTCCCGGCAGAAGGTCTCGTACGCCGTGCCCGCGCCGGGACCACGGACGTCGAGGAGACCGACGACGTAGCCGACGACGCCCTCGACGACGAACGCGTCGGTGGCGTCCCGCACCCGGCGGAGCTCGTGCTCGAGGACGTCGAGCGGCGGTCGGGCCCGCAGTCGCGCTCCGTCCGCGCCGGTTCCGCCCGGTGGTCCCGGGCGCCTCGGCCCTCGCGGTGGCCGTCGGCGCGAGACGGGGCTCATGACGCCGACCGTACCGGCGCGGGCCGCGACCGCCGTCGGGTCGCCGTGCGGGCGACGCGATTCCGCTGGCCCGCATGACTCAGGTGCGCACGCCATCCATCCGATACGGACGGCATGACGCCGAACAGTCCGGAGCCGATCGTGCGGGCGATGCTCGCCGCGGTCCACCGGCGCGACCACGCGCACTCGGCGTCCTGCTGCCATCCGCACAGCGTCGAGGTGGTGCACCTCGGGAGCGCGTCGATCGCCGTGTGCCACGACTGCCGCTTCGAGTCCGGGTTCCACACCGTGCGCGACTGCGAGCGCGCGGCCGCGAACCACCGGCACCTCACGGTGTGAGCGGCCCGGTGCCGAAGCGGCACCGCGCCGTGCGGCACCGCGCGAGACCGCTGCACGCTAGTTTCGACTCGTGACCGAGCCGACCTCGCCCGCGCCGGGGTGGTACCCGGACCCCGCCGGCGGGGGGAACGGCGCCCTGCGGTGGTGGACCGGCAGCGCCTGGACCGACGACACCGCGGACCATCCGTGGTCCTCCGCGTCGACCCCCGTGACACCGCCGCCCGCGGTGCCGGTCGTGACGTCCGCTCCCCCCACGACGGACGGGCCCGCGTGGCTCGGGTCCGCGGCGCTCGTGCCGCCGGCGTCCCCCTACGCCGAGCAGCCCGACGACGACGCCGTCCCGCGCCGGCAGGGGCGCCGCCCGGTGGTCGGGCTCGTCGCCCTGGCCCTCGTCCTGCTCGTCGCGGTGGGGATCGGCGCCGCGATCCTGCTGAGCCGCGCTGCCGGGCGCAGCCAGCTGGACATGGCCACCGTCGAGGCCGAGATCGCGTCGCGCCTCTCGGACCGCTCCGGGGTCGTCACCACGGTGGACTGCCCCGACTCGGTCGCCATCGAGGCGGGGACGACGTTCACCTGCACCGCGACGGCGGCCGACGGCTCCACCGCCACGGTGGTCGTGCACCAGGACGACGACCAGGGGAACCTCACCTTCGGGATCCCGCGGTGAGCATGGAGTCCGTCGCGGTCGTGCACCCGCTCAAGTCCGGTGGGCTCGACGCGGCCGTCGAGCGGCTGGCCCGCTGGGCGCACGGTGCCGGCGTCGCCACGCCGCACGTGGTCGCGACCACGTCCGACTCGACCGGTGCCCGGCAGGCGCGCGAGGCCGTGACGTCGGGCGCCGACCTCGTGCTGGCGTGGGGCGGCGACGGCACGGTGCGTGCCGTCGCCGAGGGGCTCGCGGGCACCGACGTACCCCTGGCGATCCTGCCCGCCGGCACGGGGAACCTGCTGGCGCGCAACCTCGGCATCCCGCTCGCGCTCGACCAGGCCGGCCGGGTCGCGTTCACCGGCACGGTGCGACGGATCGACGTGCTCGACATCGGGCTCGGCGGTCGGGTCACCGTGGGCACGGTCATCGCGGGGATCGGCATGGACGCCGTGCTCATCGACGCGCCGGAGGGGCTCAAGAGCGCGATCGGCCCGGGTGCCTACGCGCTCAACGCCGTACGCGCCGCGCGCCGGGGCCGGATGCGCGTCGGGGTCGCGGTCGACGGCGGTTCGCCCCGGTGGTTCACCGCGCGCAGCGTCCTCGTGGCCAACGTCGGCGGGCTGGTGGCCGGGCTCGACGTCGTGCCCGAGGCGTCGGCCTCCGACGGGTTGCTGCACGTCGTGGTGCTGCCGCTCGGCGGCCCGGTCGACTGGGCGCGCACCGGCGTACGCCTGGCCCTGCGCCGCGCCGCGCAGGACGCGTCGCGATATCACCTGCAGGGCACGACGGCGTGGGTGGTCACCCCGGGCGAGGAGCCTCGGCAGGTCGACGGCGACGTCGAGGAGCCGGGACGGACGATCCAGGCGCGGGTCAGGCCGGGAGCGCTGCTCGTCCGCGTCCCGCAGGCGCTCGGGCGACGGCGCCGGAGTCGACGGGCGGCTAGGGCCGGCCGCGGAGCGCCGAGTGCGCGAGCCACTGCGCCCAGGGCATGTTGTACGGCGCGCCGATGCCGTTCCAGTACTCCATCGGCCGGCCCGTGCCGGTCGTGACGACGGGGTCGCCGGGGAGCACCTGGTCGAAGAACCACTTGGCGTCGGCCGTCGTCAGGTTGGTGCAGCCGTGCGAGCCGTTGTAGCGGCCGAGCCGCGCGGTGGCCCACGGCGCCGCGTGGACGAACTCGCCCGTCGGCGTGATCCGCACGGCCCACTTCACCTGCAGGTCGTACTGGTCGCGGGGATCGGTGATACCCGCCGCGACGCTCGTCATGTGGCGCAGCGGGTACTTCTCCATGACCGACTTGATGCCCGAGCGGGTCTCGAACCCGGTCTTGCCGAGCGACGTCTTGAACACCTTGACGAGCTTGCGGTCGATGCCGACGTAGAACAGGTCCTTGATCCCGTCGACGTGGACGACGAGGGCCCGCGCGGTGAGCAGCCGGTAGAGGCGAGTGGTGCTCGAGGCACCGACGTAGCGGTGGCTCGACGAGTGACCCACCTCGACGCCGGCCAGGCTGAGCCGCACCTCGATCACCGCGTGGCCGGGCCAGAACGCGGCGGTACGGAAGACCGCGACGGTGCTGCTGCGCCAGTACCACGCACCCGCGGAGAACCGGCCGTTCACGTAGACGTGCATGTGGTGCTCGGCGGCGACCCGGTCGGTGACCGGAGCGGTGAACCTCGCCGTGATCGGGTAGGCGACGCCGACGGTCGAGCCGCTGCGCGGCGTGAGGGTCACCGCGAACGCGGAGGCCGGCAGGGACGACGCGGACGGGTCGGGGCGCGCGGTCGGCGTCGTTGGGCCGGGGGTCGGGGACGGTGTGGAGGCCGCGGTCGCCGGGCCGGACAGGAACCCGAGGACCAGCGCCGCCGCCACGCCCAGGACGAGCGGGGCACGGGTCGCGCGGCGCGAGATGGCGACTCGGGTCACGTGCGTGGTCCCTCCGGACGGGCCGAGCGGGTGCGGCGGACGCCCGCGCGGCACGAGTCTAGGGTCAGCGCAGCACGACCACGACGTCACCGACGTGCGACCAGCCGTACAGCCACGTGGCGTCGGCCCGCGACTGCCGGACGCAGCCCCCGGATCCGATCGCCCGGCCGAGCTGGCTCTCGGACTGGATCGGGACGCCGTCGGCGTACCTCGGGATGGTGTGGAAGCCGATCCGCGCCCCGGTCACGCCGACGGCGAAGCGGACCATGTACTCGAACCGCAGCCCCTCGCCCGGGTTCACCGCCACGGGCGACTTGGAGTAGACGTGGTAGACGCCCGGCCGCGGCCGGCCGGCCCGGCCCGTCACGGGGTAGTCGCGCAGCACGCGGCCGTCGGCGCCGACGACCCAGAGGTGGGCGGCGCGCTCGGCGTAGACGATCCGGCGGCCGGTGCCGCTGCGGGCCGGCAGCGGACGGGTCGGGACGTACGCCGCGAGGGCCGGGTCCCGCGGAGCGCCGGCGCGAGGCGGGAGCGGGTCCGCCGCGGGATCGCTCACGGGTGCGGCCGCGGCGCGGGTCGCCGCACCGAGGGCACCGGCGACCGCGCCGGCCGCCGCGCCGAGGGCACCGGTCGCCGCGGGGACGGCACGGACGGCCCCGGACGGGACCGAGGACGTGCGGGCGAGCGTGCGGACCGCCGCGAACGGTGACGGCGACGTGAGGAGCACGGGTCCGAGCCGCGCGGTGCCGTGCGCGACGGCGGCACGCGGCGGTCCCGTGGGCGGATCCGCCACGGCCGGACCGGGCAGGACCAGTCCGCAGACGAGCCCCGCACCGACCGAGGCGGCGGCGAGGACGGCGATTCGGCGCCGAGCCGTGGACGACGCGGCCAGAGGCGCTGCCGACGGCTGTTCGGGCGCAGCGGCGTCGCCGTCGGACCGGCCGGACCGGCCGGACGCGAGGCCGCTGAGGGCGACGAGGGCTGTGGTGTCGACGGGCACGGGCACTCCACGGGACGCATGCGGCCGCGAGCCACCCGTGCGGGTCGCTCGCGCCGACCGCTTCCCCGCAGCCCAGCGGCTGCCGTTCGACGGGTCCCAGCGTGGCGTGCCGATGGCACCGGACGGCGCAGGACACGCCGTACGGCGAACCGGACCGAGGGCCACCCGGCGACGTCCCGACGGGAGACGGAGCGCTCTGCGACGGTGTCCCCGGCGAGCCGGTGCTGGCCCGCGGCGCGGTCAGCCGGTGAGGATGACGAGCCGTTCCTCGGTCATCTCGCGCACCGACCAGGCCGGTCCCTCGCGGGTGTTGCCGGAGTCGCGCAGGCCGCCGTAGGGCTGCTGGTCCGCCCGCCAGGTCGGCACCTCGTTGATGAGCACGCCACCGAAGTCCAGCGTGCGCGCGGCGCGCAGCGCCTTCGTGACGTCGGAGGTGAACACGCCGGCCTGCAGGCCGTAGCGCGTGTCGTTGGCCATCCGCAGCGCGTCCTCGAAGTCGTCGTACCGCGTCACGGTGACGACCGGTCCGAAGACCTCCTGCGAGCACACCTTCATCTCGGGCGTCGCGTCGACGACCAGCGTCGGGCGCAGCACGCCGTCGGCGCCGACGTCGCCGCCGGCCGCGACGACAGCACCCTCCGCGGCGGCCTCGCGCACCCAGCCGGCGACGCGGTCGCGCTCGCCGGCCGAGATGAGCGCCGAGACCTCGGTGGCCTCATCGAGCGGGTCGCCCACGACGAGCGTCCCGACGGCCGCGGTGAGCTCGCGCACGACGTCGTCCGCGATCGAGGAGTGCACGAAGACGCGCTGCGTGGAGATGCAGGACTGACCGGCGTGGCTGTAGCCGGCCACCCGGACCTTGGCGACCGCCGAGCGCCAGTCGCCGTCGGCCTCCAGGATGAGCGGCGCGTTGTTGCCGAGCTCGAGGCCGACCCGCTTGCGCGGGGCGCGGGACCGGATGGACCAGCCGACCTCGGGCGACCCGGTGAAGGTGATGAGGGCGACGTCGTCGTGGTCGACGAGCGCGTTGCCCACGACCGAGCCGGAGCCGGTCACCACGTGGAGGTAGCCCGCGGGGAGCCCGCACTCCTCGAGCAGCATCCGGGCCAGCAGGATCGAGGAGAACGGCGTCTGGCTCGCGGGCTTGAGCACCACGGGGCACCCCGCGGCGATCGCCGGGCCGAGCTTGTGGACCACCAGGTTGAGCGGGAAGTTGAACGGCGCGATCGCTCCGACGACGCCGACCGGGACGCGCAGGACGAACCCGAGCTTGCCCTCACCGGACGCGGCGGCCTCCAGCGGCACCACCTCGCCGGCGAGGGTGCGCGCGACGGCGGCGCTGAACTGCAGGGTGCTCACCGCGCGCTGCGCCTCGGCCCGCGCGGTCCGGATCGGCTTCGCCGCCTCCAGCGCGATGCACCGCGCGAAGTCCTCCTGACGCTCGGCCAGGAGCAGCGCCGCGCGGTCGAGGATCTCGGCCCGCTTCCACTGCGGCAGCGGCGACTCGTGCAGCGCCCGCTTCGCCGCGGCGACCGCGCGATCCACGTCCGCCGCGGTCAACGCGGGCACCGAGCCCAGGAGCCGACCGTCGTACGGAGCCCGCACCTCGGTCGCCGCCGCGCCCGTGAACGGCTCGCCGTCGAGGGGCACGGGCGTGACCGAGCCGGTGTCGATCCCAGTGATTCCCGCTGTCGAGGTCATGCCCGCACGCTAGCGCGGCCGGCGCCGGGCTCGCCCGGGTGGGCGCAGGTGCGGCCGGGCGCGCGGGCGGCGCCTACCGGACCATCGCGGCCGGTGGCCTACCCTCGGGCGGACCGCCGCACCGACGAGAGGACGCGATGAACATCTGGCTGCTCGCCGTCGGCCTGGTCGGCATCGCCGCCTCCGGCGTCTGGTACGCCGTGCTGCTCCGCGACGGGTCGCCCGGGCTGCGCGTCGAGTTCCTGAGCAAGGGCGGGATCCCCACCCGCACGGTCTACCTCTGGGTGCTCACCGTGCTGCTCGGCGAGTCGTTCGTCGTCAACGCGTTCCCCGGGACGCGCGGCGGGTTCAGCGTCTTCGGCGGGGTCGCGGTCGCGTTCGTGCTGTCCGAGGTCGCCCGGTGGTGGCACAACCGGACCGTCCCGCCGGCTCCGGACGCGCCGCCGGAGGAGTGGTTCGCCGACCCGGGGCCGCGCGACGACCAGGCGGACCGTCCCGACGGCGGCTGACCGTCCGCGGGGTTTGCGCCGGCGTGGCCGCGTCGAGCCGGCGCCGTCAGACGACGACGTCCGACCCGTGCAGCAGGCGGTCGATCGACTCGTCGGTGGCCGTGTCGAAGAACCCGCCGACGACGTCGTGCACCTCGGTCCAGGACCGCGCGGCGAACAGGATCGGCTGGTAGTGCGTGATGTCGTAGGTCTGCACGCCCATGCGCGCGAGGTCGAGCGGGCGCAGGTCGGCCTGCACGAACTCCTCGATCTCGCCGTAGGAGGAGAGCAGGCCGGCGCCGTACGCCTTGGGACCGTCGGGCTCGTGGACGACGCCGAACTCGAGGGAGAACCAGAACACCTTCGACACGAACTCGAGCGCCGCCGTCGACTCGACGCGGCGCGCGGCTCGGCCGGCGGCGACGTAGAGGTCGGCGTAGGACTGGTCGGCCAGCGTCACGGCGTGGCCGATGACCTCGTGGACGACGTCCGGCTCGGGCGTGTAGAGCGGCACCGAGTGGTGCCGGATGTACTGCGTCGACCAGAAGCGCCGGTCGGCGAGCGACCCGTAGAACTCGCGCAGCGGCACGAGGCCGGCCGCGGGGAGGTAGGTGAAGCCGGTGAGCGGCGCGAGGGCCGCGGTCACCTCGGTCAGCTGGGGGATGTGGTCGGCCGGCAGCTGGAGCAGGGCCCGTCCGTCGCGGGCCGCGCGGCAGGCGAGCCGCTCGTGCCGGAGCTCGAGCTCGCGGCTGACGATGCGCCAGACCTCGTGCTCCTCCTCGGTGTAGTCGGCCACCGGCATCGGCTTGCCCTCGACCCAGTCGAGCGCGAGGGCCGCGATCGTGTTGCGCCGCTCCCGGTACGCCGGGTCGCCGACGCCGGGGTGGTCGTGGCCGAGCTCCACGACGACCTCGCCGCCGTCCCGGGTCACGACGGGGGCATAGAGCTGTCCTTCGGTGAACATGCGCCCAGAGCACCACGACCGGCCGACCTGCTCAACCGGTCCCCGACACGGTGGGCAGCTTGCTCAGCGCTCATCCCGTGGAGGCGTCCAACTGCCCAGTGCAGCCTTACCTGACCGCGAGTCGTGGCTCGCCAGGCACCACGGGGTGCACAGCGGGCCGCACGGCTCCGGCGCGGCCGCCGACCGGCAAAGCCGCGGGTCGGCATCGAGGTCGAGCGGGTCGCGGGAGCACAGGTCGGCGAGCGGCGGCGCGCCCCCGGTGCTCGTCATGCGTCCTCCCCTGACCGTGACGCGGGCGATTGTGCCCCGCCGGAGCCGGGCCGCGCCCACGCTTCGGCCGTATCCGCCGGCCGGGTCGGCGGCGCGAGCGCCGATCCCCCGGGTCAGGCGGCGCCGAGCGCGCGCAGGACCCATGAGGCGAGCTCGGCCTCGAACTCGAGCTCGGCGAAGCGGCCCGACGGGCCGCCGTGCGCGCCCGGTCCGGTCTCGCAGCGGAACAGCACCGTGCGCGGTGACACCGGGGAGGACTCGTCGTCGCCCGCACCGTGCGCCGGGTCCGACGCGCGCAGCCGGGCCACCCAGCGGGCGGGCTCCCGCACCAGCACGCGCGGGTCGTGCACGAAGCCGGTGACGAGCAGCGGCGGCCGACGGTCGACGTCGGGCAGGTGCAGGATCGGCGAGTACGCCGCCAGCCACGCGTGCTCCTCGGGCCGGCGCGGGTCGCCCCACTCGAGCCACTCCTGGGCGGTGAGCGGCAGCGACTCGTCGAGCATCGTGGTCACGACGTCGACGAACGGCACCGCCGCCACGATGCCCGCGAACAGGTCGGGACGCCGGCCGTAGAGCGCGCCCTGGAGCAGGCCGCCCGCCGAGCCGCCGCGCGACACCACGGCCCGCACCAGTCCGTCGAGCAGGTGCTCCGCGACCGCCGCCTGGTCGTCGAACGTGTTCTCCTTCGCCGCGAGATGGCCGTCCTCCCACCACCGCCGGCCCATCTCGCCACCGCCGCGCGGGTGCCCGACGGCGTAGACGACGCCGCGGTCGAGCAGCGAGGGGAGCACGCGCCAGAAGTCCAGGCCCCAGTCCGGGTCCAGGCACGCCTCGTACGAGCCGTAGCCGTAGAGCAGGCACGGGGCGGTGCCGTCGAGCGGCGTGTCGCGGTGGCGCACCAGGATGACGGGCACCTCGACGCCGTCGGGTCGCGGCACGAGGCGCCGCTCGCACACGTAGTCGTCGGCGTCGACGCCGACGACCTCCACGCGGTGCCGCTCCGTGCGGGCGCCGTCCCACCCGACGTCCCACGTGACCGTCGGGTGGATGAACGACTCGATCGCGACCGTGACGAACGGGACGGTCCAGTCCTCGTTGCGCTCGATCCGGACCATGCCGCCGGCGTGCTCGGGGAGCAGGTCGAAGGGCTCCCCCTCGCGCGGCACGACCCGCAGCGTCGCGGCCCCGTCACGGCGCAGCGAGAGGACGTACCCGTCGGCGAAGGCGTCGACCGCCCCCACGCGCACGGCGGGGTCCTCCGGCACGAGCGGCACCCAGGCCGACGGGTCGTCCTCGGGCGCCCACATCACCTGGAACTCCGCCGCGCCCAGGTTGGTCGTCACGTAGAAGCCGTCCCGACCCCCTGACCCGTGGCCCGGCGCGTGCTCGAGCGCGTACTCGACGCCCAGCTCCCGGGGCCGCACGCGCGACGGCGCGCGCCGCACGTCCGCGGCGGGGAGGAGCCACTCCTCGGTGAAGCCGCGGCCGGCGAGCGTGAGGACGGCCCACCGGCCGGACCGCGACGCTGCCACGCCGACCTCGAGCCGGTCGTCGAGGTCCTCGAGGACGAGCACGTCCTCGGCGACGCTCGTGCCGAGATCGTGGCGCCACACCTGGAACGGGCGGTAGGCCGCGTCGTGCACGGTGTAGAGGAACGACCGCGAGTCGGCGGACCAGGCGCCGCCGTAGTAGGTCCGCGGCACGACCTCGTCGAGGTCGGCGCCGGTGCTCAGGTCGCGGAACCGCAGGGCGTAGACCTCGTCGCCCTCGAGGTCGACCGACCAGGCGAGCCACCGGCCGTCCGGGCTCACCTCGAGGACCCCCTCCGCGCAGTAGGACGTCCCGCCCGCGTCGTGCACCACCTGCAGGTCGAGCAGCACCTGCTCCGGCGCGGCCGCGTCGTCGGTCGGACGGCGGACCAGCTGGTCGTACTCGAAGCCCTCGGGGGTCACGCGGCGGTAGCGCCAGCCGTGCGACTCCCACGGCGCGGACCGCTCGACGGCCGGGACGCGACCCACCATCTCGCCGGCCAGCCGGGTGGCGAGGTCGCCGAGGACCGACACCCGCGACTCGTAGTAGTCCCGCTCGGCGCGCAGGTAGTCGGCGGTCTCCGGCGCCGCCGGGTCGTCGATCCAGGAGTACGGATCGACGCCCGCGACGCCGTGCAGGACGGTCGTCACGGGTCGGGGCGACGCGATCGGCGGTCTGAGCATGGGGTGACGCTAATTCATCCGGCGCTACCCCGTGTCCGACCGGAAGAAGATTCGAAGAGCACGAACAGGTCACAAATGTCCCGGTTCGATACGCCATGGGGTAGGAATACGCCACGCCGAACTGACTCATGGGTCAGCGAACCGGGTGAGGGCCCGGTCCGGCGCTAGTGGAGGAACCATGCGAGCACCGTCCCGCCCGGCCCGACTCCTCGCCGCAGCAGCGGCGACCTCGCTCGTAGTAGGGGTCGCGCTCGCCGGGACCGCGTCCGCCGACAGCAGCTCGCCGAGCCCGTCCGCCTCGGCGACGAAGACCGTCTTCACGGTCGGCATCACCCAGGACATCGACTCGGCGAACCCGTTCACCGGGATCGTGGCCGAGGCCTACGAGATCTACCAGATGGAGTACCCGACCCTCACCGAGTACTCGGCGAAGGACTTCTCCACCGCCCCGGGCCTCGCCGAGTCCTGGCAGGAGAGCCCCGACCACAAGACGTGGACCTACAAGATCCGCGCCGGTCTCAAGTGGTCCGACGGCGTGCCCCTGACCGCCAAGGACGCGGCGTACAGCTTCAACCGCATCCTCAAGGGCGAGTACGAGAAGACCAACTTCGGCTCGTACGTCGCGAACATCACCAAGGCCGAGGCGCCGGACGACACGACGCTCGTGCTCACGGTGAGCAAGCCTTCTCCGATCATGGAGAAGCTGCTCGTCTACATCCTCCCCGAGCACATCTGGTCGAAGATCGACGAGAAGGCCGTCACGAGCTACAAGAACGAGGGCACCCCGGACGCGCCGACCGTCGGTGCCGGTCCGTACGTGATGGTCGAGCGCCGGGTCGGCCAGTTCATCCGGATGCAGGCCAACCCCAACTTCTTCCGGGGCAAGCCGACCGTCGACGAGGTCGACTTCAAGATCTACAAGAACGGTGACGCGCTCGGCCAGGCGCTGAAGAAGGGCGAGATCGACTTCGCCGACTCGCTCGAGGCCAACGTCTTCAAGTCCCTGCAGGGGCAGCCGGGCATCACGACCGTCTCGGCGCAGTACTCCGGCTTCGACGAGCTCGCGTTCAACACGGGTGCGGCCCTCGACGACGGCACGCCGATCGGTGACGGCAACCCGCTGCTCAAGGACAAGGCCCTGCGCCAGGCGCTCGGCTGGGCGATCGACCGCAAGGCGCTGGTCGACAAGGTGCTCGGCGGCGGCGGCTCCGAGGGATCGACGATCATCCCGCCGCTGTACTCGGCGCTCCACCTCCAGCCGGCGGACGCGTTCGGCTACGACCCGGAGAAGGCCAAGTCGCTGCTCGACGCGGCCGGCTACAAGCTCGGGTCGGACGGCGTGCGCGCGGACTCGAAGGGCAACCGGCTCTCGTTCCGGCTCTTCGCCCGGTCCGACTCCGAGACATCGCAGAAGTCCGTGCAGTTCCTCAAGGGCTACCTCGCCGCCGTCGGCGTCGAGACCCAGGTCAAGGTCGTCTCGTCCGACGCGCTCACCGAGCTCATCGGCCAGGGCAAGTTCGACATGTTCGAGTGGGGCTGGGTCGTCGAGCCGGACCCCAACTACCAGCTGTCGACCTTCACCTGCGCCAACCGCTCGTACAAGCAGGACGGGCAGATCCTCGCCAACCTGTCCGACTCCTTCTACTGCAACCCTGCCTACGACAAGCTGTTCGACCAGCAGGGCGTGACGACCGACGAGGCTCAGCGCACCGAGATCGTCAAGCAGATGCAGCAGATGCTCTACGACGACGCCCCCTACCTGATCACCTACTACTACGACAACCCCGAGGCCTACCGGTCCGACCGGTTCACCGGGTTCGTGCCCCAGCCCGACCCGAAGGGCTCGCTGCTCTTCCAGTACGGCACCTGGAGCTACGAGAACATCAAGCCGGTGTCGGCGGTGCAGGCCGGCGCCTCCGGGGACACGTCCTCCTCCGGCATCACCTGGCTCGCGATCGGCGTGGTCGCAGCGCTCGTGATCCTCGCCGCCGTCGTCGGCGTGGTGCTCCGTCGCGGTCGCAACGCCGACCTCGACGACCGCGAGTAGGCGGCCGGCCACTGTGGCACTGCTGACCGAGGTCGACGCCCGCCCCAGCGCCCCCAAGCGCCGGGGCGGGCACGTCTCCCCGACGACCCGCTACGTCGTCTCGCGAGTCCTGACGTCGTTCGGGACGCTCGCATTCGTCGTCGTCTTCAACTTCTTCCTGTTCCGCGTCCTGCCCGGCGACCCCATCGCGCTCTACACGCGGGGACGCAACGTCGACCCGGACCAGATCCGCAAGCTCAACGCCGCGCTGCACGCGCCGCTGTGGGACCAGTTCACGGCGTACCTCCGCAACCCGTTCAGCGGCAACGGCCAGTCGGTGCGCTACAGCGCTCCCGTGTGGGACGTCATCGAGCCGCGCGTCTGGCCGACGCTCCTGCTCGTCGGGACGGCGACGGTCATCGCATCGGCGATCGGCGTCTGGCTCGGGATCCGCAGCGGGTGGAACCGGGGCAGCCGCTTCGACACCGCCTCCACGAACACGACACTCGTCCTCTACTCCATGCCGGAGTTCTGGTTCGGGATGATCATCCTCATCGTCTTCGCCGTGGGCGTCGGCCCGTTCCCAGGCCTGTTCCCGACCGGAGGGGTCTCCACCCCAGGTGTCGACACGAGCTCCCTGGCCGGCTGGCTCGACGTGGCGTGGCACATGACGCTGCCCGTCACGACGCTCGCCGTCATCTACCTGGCGGAGTACTCCCTCATCATGCGGGCCTCGATCATCGAGGAGCGCAGCCAGGACTACGTCGCGACCGCGCGCGCGAAGGGGCTCATGGACTCCCTCGTACGACGCCGCCACGCCGTCCCGAACGCGATGCTCCCGACGATGACCCTGGTGTTCCTCAACCTCGGGTTCGTCGTCGGTGGCGCGATCACGATCGAATACGTCTACTCCATCGACGGTCTCGGCTCGCTGACCGTCGACGCCCTGCAGGGCCCCGACGTCCCGCTGCTCCAGGCGCTGTTCCTGCTCTTCTCGGCAGCCGTCATCTTCGCCAACCTCGCCGCCGACCTGCTCTACGGCTACCTCGATCCTCGGGTGCGCACGTGAGCGCGGACACGCCCGAGATCGCGGCTCCGGACGTCCTCTCGGCGCGTGCCATCACCTGGGCCCGGCGCCGGGCGGCGATGCGCCGGTTCACCGGCCAGTTCCGGGCGAGCCGCAGCGGCATGCTCGGGCTCGTCGTCCTCGTGCTCTTCGTCGTCGTCGCGCTCGCGGCACCGCTGCTGTTCCCGCGGTCGCTCCTCGACGTCACGCAGGCGACCGGACAGCCCTTCCAGCCGCCGTCACTGGAGTACCCGCTCGGCACCGACGACTCGGGTCGCAGCGTGCTCGCCCTCGTGGTCTGGGGCGCCCGGATCTCGCTGCTCGTCGGGTTCGCCGCGACCGTGCTCTCGATGTTCATCGGCACGACGGTCGGCATCATGTCCGGGCACTACCGCGGCCTCACCGGTGGCGCGCTCGACCGGCTCACCGACTGGTTCCTGGTGATCCCCTACCTGCCGCTGGCCATCGTGCTGGCGACGGTGCTCGGCCGCTCCCTGCTCAACATCATCATCGTCATCGGCGTCACGTCGTGGCCGGGGACGGCGCGGATCATCCGCGCGCAGACCCTGTCGGTGTCGGCGCGGCCCTACCTCGAACGGTCGCGCGCCCTCGGTGCCGGCAACCTGCACCAGATGACGCGGCACGTGCTGCCGAACGTCATGCCGCTGGTGCTGGCGAACACCACGCTCGCGGTGTCGATCTCGATCCTGTCCGAGACCACGCTGTCCTTCCTGGGCCTCGGCGACCCGTACAACGTCTCGTGGGGCTCGATCCTCGAGCAGGGGTTCAACGCCGGTGCCATCTCGCAGGGCGCGTGGTGGTACCTCGGCGCCCCGGGCGTGTGCGTCGTCCTCGTCGTGCTCGCGTTCAACCTGATCGGTCGCGCCATCGAGGAGATCCTCGACCCGCGCGGGGAGGCCCGCTGATGGCGCTGCTCGAGTTCGACGACCTGTCGGTCACCTACCACGCCCGCGGCGTGGACGTGCCCGCCGTACGCAACGTGTCGCTCACCGTGGACTCCGGCGAGTCCGTCGGGATCGCGGGCGAGTCCGGCTGCGGCAAGACGACGCTCACGAGCACCGTGCTGCGCATGCAGCCGGCGTCGGCCACCGTCACCGGCCAGGTCCGGCTCGACGGCGAGGACGTCATGGGCCTGACGTGGGGCCGGGTCCGCGCGCTGCGCTGGGCCACGGCCTCGGTCGTGTTCCAGGGTGCGATGCACGCGACTGAACCCGGTGCAGCGCATCGGGGACCAGCTCGCCGAGCCGATCCTGCTGCACAGCCCCAGGACGTCGTAGGTCCGCCGCCGCCACCCGGGTCGGCGAGCTGCTCGAGATGGTGGGGCTCCCGTCCCGTCGCGCGCAGTCCTACCCGCACCAGCTGTCCGGTGGCCAGAAGCAGCGCGTGATGATCGCGATGGCGCTGGCCTGCGGCCCGCGGCTCATCGTCGCCGACGAGCCGACCACCGCGCTCGACGTCATGGTGCAGGCACAGGTGCTCGACGTCATCGCCGGGCTCGTCAAGGACCTCGGCGTCGGTCTGGTCTTCATCAGCCACGACCTGTCGGTGCTGTCGAGCTCCTGCGACCGCATCGCGGTGATGTACGCCGGGCGCATCGTCGAGGAGGGTCCCGGCCGGCGAGGTGTTCGACCGCCCGCAGCACCCGTACGCCGGCGCCCTCGCCGGTGCGTTCCCGCGCATCGGCGACACCCGGTTCCGCTACGCACCCGCGGGCCTGCCGGGTGACCCGCCGTTCCCCGGCGACCTGCCCAGCGGCTGCCCGTTCCACCCGCGCTGCCCGCGTGCGGTGGACGCGTGCGCGCAGTCCGAGCCCGAGCTGCTGCAGATCGGCGACCGACGGACCGCGTGCCTGCTGGCGCACGAGGAGCAGGTGGGGGCATGACGGAGACGACCAGGCCGACCGTACGCAGCGGCCGCAGCGCTCGAGGCCCGCGACGTCGCGGTCTCCTTCCGCGGCCGCGGTGGGGGCGGCACGGCGTGGGCGGTCGACGGCGTCGACCTGGCGCTCGGCCGGGGCGAGATCGTCGCGCTCGTCGGCGAGAGCGGGTGCGGCAAGACGACGCTCGCGCGGACGCTGCTCGGCCTGGAGCGGCCGACCCGCGGCCAGGTCGTCGTGGACGGCACCCCGCTGGAGTACTCCAGCAAGGCGCTCAAGGCGTACCGGCGCCGGGTGCAGCTCGTGCTGCAGGACCCGACCGGCGCGCTCAACCCGCGGCACACGGTCTACGAGGCCGTCGCCGAGGGGCTGCGCGTCCACGGGCTGGTCGAGGGCGAGCGGGACCGGGTGGCCGAGGCGCTGTCGCTCGCCGGGCTCCGGCCGCCGGAGCGGTTCTTCCTGCGCTACCCGCACGAGCTGTCCGGCGGGCAGCGTCAGCGCGTCGTCATCGCCGGTGCCCTCGTCCTCGAGCCCGACATCATCGTGGCCGACGAGCCGGTGTCGAGCCTCGACGCGTCGGTGCGCGGCGAGATCCTGGCCCTGCTGCTCAAGCTGCGCGAGGAGCTCGGCCTCTCGCTGCTCGTCGTCACCCACGACCTCGGGCTGGCCTGGAACATCGCCGACCGCGTGGCCGTGATGTACCTCGGCCGCATCGTCGAGGAGGGCCCGACCGAGCAGCTGCTCGCGGACCCCCAGCACCCGTACACCCGGGCACTGTTGTCGGTCGTCCCCGAGATGGAGCGGCTCGAGCAGGTCGTACTGACCGGCGAACCGCCGGACCCGACCCAGGTGCCCACCGGCTGTCGCTTCCACCCGCGCTGCCCGGTGGTCGCGTCCGGCGAGGCCGCGCGTCTCGGCATCGAGGACCGCTGCCGCACCCAGGAGCTCCCGGTCCTCGCCGTCGGCCCCGGTCACACCACCGCCTGCCACCTGACGGAGCTCCCAGCCTGAAGTATCGAGCGACGGATGCCGGTTGGCCCCGGAGACGCGAGCACGAACTGCTTCGGCGGGCGGCAGCCTAGGACCCCGTTGTCGACGCTGGCTTCCTTGCGTCAAGGCAGGATTCCTCGACGTTGGTCCAGCGCTGCGTGCTCAGCGGCTGAACGGAAACACGCTGCTGGGTCCCGTCCGGACGGTCAACGTCGGCCACCAGTGCGGGGAATGGAGCACCTGGCCCGGTAGCTGCCCGGCAGTCGACGTACGTCTCGATCACCACGGGGATCACTGTTCCTTCGCCCGTCACCCGATTCGACAGGTCACCCCACGTGATCGACCCGACGACGGCACCCGGCGGCAGGTCCTCGACGACGAGGAACCCGTCCAGCCGGACGACGACGGTGGAGTCGACCGCAATGGCCGCGTTGGTGCTGACGTTGTCGATCGAGAGCCTCAGCGCGGGTGAGGCGGTGACCGGAGTCGGGCCTCGGCCCAGGAACCAGCCGGCGCCGAAGGCGACGACCACTGCCGCAGCCGCTCCGACCCGAGGCCATGGCACTGACCAGCGAGGCTCGCCGCGCCCGGCCTCGAGTCGTTCCGATCTCGCAAGGTCGACTGCCCCGACAACTTCCCCCACCGAATCGGTCACGCCCGCATGATGGCGCTTCGCCACGCGGTTGGGCGAGCGCGATCAGGCACGCGGGTTCGGCCATGCCGATTCGAAGGACGCCGACTCGGCATACTCTCGATACATGCTGTTCGACGTCGGCGTGGGCGAGGCACTGGTTCTGCTCCTGTTTCCCCTCCTGATCCTCGCTGCCGTCTACTGGGTCGTCCGGACCGCAGTGCGTCACGGTAAGCAGGATGCCGAGCGCGATCGCGTTTCGGTTGTCCACGCGACCGGCTCAGGCGAGCGATAGCACATCTGCGCCGCTATGGACCGTCACCAGCGTCCGGCTCGTAGTAGTGAACCGTCTCCTCCGCTGGCACCGGTGGCCAGTCCACTTGCGCCACCGTGATGTCGTAGACCCCGTCCGCCACGGCCTGCTCGGCCACCGCTCGCACGACCTCTTCCGTCGTCCCGGCGGCGAAGACGAGGCTGGCCTTCGGCGGCTTTGTGAGGATCAGCCGTTGGCTGTCCAGAAGTCCGGGAGCCAGTGCTCGGAGCCACGCGACCGACGGGCTCGTTCCGAAGAACGTCCATCGTCTGTCGGACACGACGCCCCCTCTCCCACGAGCGCGAACGAAGCCTCTATGCGCGCATTGTTTGGGGGCAGGCAGCATGGCTAAGCGTCTGGGTCCCACTCGATGAGTTGGTCGAAGACGCGCCCATCGCCGTTGGTAGTCAGGGAGCCCACATCGACTCGACCGTACAGCGCGAGAAGGACGTCACTTGCTCCGCCCGCGAGGCAGGCATAAGCGCCGTGAGTCTCGATCTGCGGCGACGTGAAGGGTGCCGATTCCTGGTGAAGCGGTCGAACCCGGGAGCCACTGGCTGACAGCGACAAACGCCAAGCAGCGCCCTCATCGGTGAGGTAGTCGACGGTTGCTGGTTCGTACGGCCAAGCGGCTGTACCCGAACAGGAAGTTGAGAGGAACTCCTCTATACCGTCAACCGCAACCTCCAGAGTCAAGGTCTGCCGCTCTCCCACGGCTACTTGCGCGTCGTACGCGTGCACTGCGACCTCGACGAGTTGGTGGCGCGCCACGGCGCCCGACGTCTGAGGCGATTGAGAGTCGCCCCACCACGTCCAACAGCCGGTGTCTGGCCCCGAGCGCGACAACGCCCTGAGGAGTTCCACTGTCGACTCGGCTGACCAGCGCAGTACAGCGTCCCGGTCAGAGGGCAGATGCGAGGGATCGGGTGACGCCTCACCCTCAGGACCGCTAGCAGAGGGGCCCTCCGAGACGATTACCGCCCAACGCCGATGCACGGATCCCAGGTGAAGTGCGAGATCAAGCACCGTCCAGTCGGGGCACGTCGGCACCAGGGCGTCGAGGCTTGGCGCCGCCGAGATCGCGTCTCGGAACCTAAGCGACCTCTCTTCGATAAGCCGCAGCAGTTCGGGAAAGGGGAGCGGTGAACGCATGGTGGGTGTGTACCAGCCAACGCCTCAAACAGCGACCGAGTTCGCTCGCGGCGCCCGCACCTACCGCCGGGCCTCGCTTGGCAGATGCGAGCACGATCGGCACTCTTGCTCGCTCCTGCCTGAGGGGGTGCCCTGCGGTCTCCGACGAAGGATCGGACGCGAGGCCGGTCGATGCGCGCGACGGCACCTCGGGGTGGTCACGTGACGGCACCGATGACGGCCGCGTGGAGCGCGTCGCGGTTGGTCGCCACCCAGGCTCGTCGACGCACGATGCGATCCCCGACCCCTTCGTCCCACATGCGCCCCCAGCCGCCGCCGAGGAGAGCAGCTCGCTCTCGCATCAGGAACCAGGCCCGGTCCGCGCCGTTGAGCGCCGCCTCGACGACACGTGCCCGGTCCGCTGGTTCGAGCCCGTACGCATCGACCAACCGGGCCGCCCTGACGATGGCGTCCTCGTCGCGAAGCACCGCTTCGCGATCCTCGGGCGGCATCAGCGGTGCCCACCACAGCAACAGGTTGCACACCTCGTCGACACGGCTCGACGGTCGGCACATGTCGAAGTCGATCAGTGCGAACGCTCGACCGTCCCGGAACACCACGTTCTCCGGAGTCACGTCACGATGTCCGATGAAGGTCGGCCCGGGACCCACAGCGGAGGGGATGCCGTCAGGAGAGGGCTCCGCCGCGATCCCGTCCGCGGGCAGCCCCCACACGACCATGGCGTCGTCGAACGCCCTCAGCAGGGCCGCGACGCCGACCGCCCGATCAAGATCCCTCCTGGATCGCCGAGCGGTGTCCGTGGCAGGTGCAGATACATCCGACCCGCCGCGGCCATCTGAGTGACGTCGTTGGAGCGCGCGCGCGAAACATTGGGCCGAGCGCGGATGTAGCCATGCTCGCGCTCGATCTTGCGCCAACGCTCCGTGTCCTCCACGGGTCGATCATGCCGGAGCAGGCGAGCGAGAACGGCATTCCTGACGGAGCTGTGCTTGTCAACGGTGTCGGTCGTGCTTGGACGGACCGGGGCGGGCGCTCGATGGGCGCACTGAGCTAAGGGGCGGGGTCAACACGGAGCGCCCGGAGCCCCGTAAGGGGCGAGGACGAACGGTGTTGACGCTGTCCCTGCTCGGTGCAGACTCGTCGAGCCTGCACCGGTCGATGTGGGTGGTGTGTCTCGCTCCAGTGGTGGGTTTGGATGGAGGCCCCCGGGTGGGGTGCCAGGCATTCCTTCGCCCGCAACGGTTTCCCGTTGGTGGCATGGAGCGATGCGGCGGTAACGGTCGTGCGCGGGGTCAATCACATGAAGTCGACCGCGACAGTTGTCGGGCCATGCCGTTCCCGACCTCGCGCGCACGCCGCGTTGGTGGGCCGGTTCAACTCGCGACCGGCGTTGGTGCGTCCAGGCATCTCGCGTGCCCATCACGCATCGTGTAGTAGACGACCTTCATCATGTGTCGGGCCGCGGCGACGGTGGCGATGTGCTGCGCGCCGCGGCCACGGCGATCGATGATGTCGCGGCGTTTGCCGGCCAGGTAGGGCTCGCGGGCGCGTTGGCAGCCCTCGACCGCGGCCCACCGCAGCAGCCGTGACCCTTGCTTGGACACGTGCCCGTAGCGGGTGTGCCTGTCCGAGGAGTCGACCCGGGTCGTGAGTCCGGCCCAGCAGGCGAGCTGGTCCGCGGTCGCGAAGCGGTGCACGTCACCGATCTCCGCGACGAAGATCGCCGCCATCACCGGACCGACCCCACCGATGGTGAGCAACGCCCGATACTCCGGGTTGTCCTTGAGCCGGCGCGCGGTCTCGAGCTTCGACGCCGGCGATCTCCGCCGAGAGCACCGCCATGATCCGCCGCTGCGAGGCGACCCGCGAGCCGTACGGCTCGGGCAGGACCAGGGCGTCGAGCATCTTCGTCCCGACCGGGCCGAAGATGTCCGCGATCTGCGGGATCACCCCGCACTTGCCCAGCACCGCGTGGATGCTCGCCTTGGTCGCCGAGCGTTCGCCCACCAGCTTGTGCCGGTAGCGGACCAGCTCACGCAGCTCCCGGATCTCCGGCGGTGCGATCCACGCGGTCGCCAACCGGTCCAGGCGCAGCAGCTCCGCGAGCTCCTTCGCATCGAGCCTGTCCGTCTTCGCTCGCCGGCCCTGCATCGACGCGACCCCACGCGGATGCGCCAACGTGACCGCGAACCCCGCGGCCCGCAAAGCATCCACCGCCCAGTACCAGCCATAGGTCGCCTCGACCGCGACCGGCGCACCGCCCCGGCCTTGCCGACCGCCTCGATCAGGGCCGGCACCGAGTTCTCGATCCGGACGCACTCGAGGACCTCACCCTCACCATCCATCCGCACGATCACACTGCGACGACGATGCAGATCGATCCCGACATACTGACGCGACTTCTCGTAACGTTGGTTCACGGCGGCCTCCTCTCACCGTGGGCTTACTGACAATCCGAGGATCCTCGGATCACCCACCGAGCGGGAGGCCCGCCCCCGCTCCGTCATCGCATCACTTCGGCGCTACTCCGCCCGAAGCGTCGCTCGAACTCAGATCCGGTGATGGCGAACCCACTCCACTCGTGGGAATCGAGAGGCTCAGCCGAGAGGAAGCCGTACTCCGTCCTCAGCGTGGTCGGGACCGTGCGGAGTGTTGGACCAGCGGCGTACTGCTCGATCTGGCGAACCGGAACGCCGTTCGCCGTCGGTCTCGAACAGGTAGACGCACCGGCCCCCAGGAGTCCCACTGGTCGTCTCGGGACTCGCGTCCACGCACGCCGGTAGCTACCTGAGCTCATGGAGGTCATCTTCCCCGAGGATCGCGAGCGATGCGGCACATCTGCTCGTTCAGTCGCCAAGCGCAAGATCTTAGGCCCAGATCGACCGAGCCCGAGACACGCCTCGATCTGCGCAGCAAGGCGAGTCAGCCCGTGTGACTCCGGTCCATGCTTGGCGAGGCCCGCCACGACGGAAACCTCTGCCGCGAGGTCACCGGAGTCGGTCGAACGGGCACGCGACCACTCGACCGAACGGGTCGACAGAGGACAGAAGCGGCAGGCGGGGATCGTCAGCGGGCACGAGGCGATCGAAGTCGCCCGCTGCGGTGAAGGATCCGCCGTTCGGGTCCACGATGGTGATCGCCCGACCGTCCGGGCCTCGCACCTCTGAGGTCATCCCCACGAGCAGTCATCCAACCAGGCGCTATCGGCATTCCTGACGGAGCTGTGCTTGTCAACGGTGTAGGCCGTGCTTGGGTGGGCCGGGGCGGGCGCTCGTGGGGCGCACTGAGCTAAGGGGCGGGGTCAACACGGAGCGCCCGGAGCCCCGTAGGGGCGAGGACGAACGGTGTTGACGCTGTCCCTGCTCGGTGCAGACTCGCCGAGCCTGCACCCGTCGATGTGGGTGGTGTGTCTCGCTCCAGTGATGGGTCATGGATGAGGGCACCTCGTGGGGGTGCCAGGCATTCCTTCGCCCGCAACGGCTTGCGCCGTTGGAGTGCATGGAGCGGTGCGGCGGCAACGGTCGTGCGCGGGGTCAATCACATGAAGTCGACCGCGACCAACTGGGGTCGGGCCATGCCGATAGCGACCTCGCACGCACGCCGCGTTGGTGGGCCGGTTCAACTCGCGACCGGCGGGGTGCGTCCAGGCATCTCGCGTGCCCGTCACGCATCGTGTAGTAGACGACCTTCATCATGTGCCGGGCCGCCGCGACGGTCGCGATGTGCTGCGCGCCGCTTGCCACGGCGATCGATGATGTCGCGGCGTTTGCCGGCCAGGTAGGGCTCCCGGGCGCGTTGGCAGCCCTCGACCGCGGCCCACCGCAACAGCCGGGACCCTTGCTTGGACACGTGCCCGTAGCGGGTCTTCTTGTCCGAGGAGTCGACCCGGGTAGTGAACCCGGCCCAGCAGGCCAGCTGGTCCGCGGTCGCGAACCGGTGCACGTCACCGATCTCCGCGACGAAGATCGCCGCCATCACCGGACCGACCCCGCCGATCGTGAGCAGCGCCCGATACTCCGGGTTGTCCTTCAGCCGGCGCACCGTCTCGAGCTTCGACGCCGGCGATCTCCGCCGAGAGCACCGCGATGATCCGCCGCTGCGAAGCGACCCGTGAGCGCATACGGCTCGGGCAGCACCAGGGCGTCGAGCATCTTCGATCCCGACCGGGCCGAAGATGTCCGCGATCGGCGGGATCACCCCGCACTTCCCGAGCACCGCGTGGATGCTCGCCTTGGTCGCGAGCCCGTTCGCCCGACCAGCTTGTGCCGGTAGCGGACCAGCTCACGCAGCTCCCGGATCTCCGGTGGCGCGATCCACGCGGTCGCCAACCGGTCCAGGCGCAACAACTCCGCGAGATGCTCAGCATCGAGCCTGTCCGTCTTCGCTCGCCGGCCCTGCATCGAGGCGACCCCTCGCGGATGCGCCAACGTGACCGCGAACCCCGCGGCCCGCAGAGCATCCACCGCCCAGTACCAGCCATAGGTCGCCTCGACCGCGACCGGAGCACCCGCCCCGGCCTTGCCGACCGCCTCGATCAGGGCCGGCACCGAGTTCTCGATCCGGACGCACTCGAGGACCTCGCCCTCACCATCCATCCGCACGATCACACTGCGACGACGATGCAGATCGATCCCGACATACTGACGCGACTTCTCGTAACGTTGGTTCACGGCGGCCTCTCTCTCACCGTGGGCTACATGACAATCCGAGGATCCTCGGATCACCCCACCGAGCGGGAGGCCCGCCCCCGCTCCGTCATCGCATCACATCTGGGCAGGCTAGATGTCGATGAACGTCACGCCCACGAACTCCCGTTGGACCTGCGACTCGGCGTCGCTCCGGGAGTCGTAAAGCATGTCGTTGCGGACTTCCCACGTTTCGTCGCAGTAGAAGACGTAACAGCCCGAATGGCCCTCATAGGCGGCCAGGGCCAGGTACGCGAAGCCGTTGCTGTCCTGGAACTGACCGTCACGGAACAGCCGAACGGTCCCGGTCGCTGACACGCCCGAGAGATCGGCAACGGCCAGGACCCTTGCGCCGTCCAGCTCCTTCGGCGGCTGCATCCCCATGCGAGTGATACTGCCGGTTCTTGCGCGGGCCGCGTATGACATTCCCGTGTTCGTTCGCGCCGCGACGCTCAGGCTGCCGAACGTGTGCTGAAGCCCAACCTCCGCGACGGGGTCACCCGCCTCGTCGAGTCGGATCAGAATGGCGGCGGGTCGGGTGGTGGTGGTGCGGGTTCGGCGGGTGGCGGGTCGGGGTCGTCGAGGACGGGCCGGGGTGGGACGTGGATGGTCTGGCCCCACCCGGTGCGCCAGGTGTAGGAGCCGTCCGCGTTGGAGTCGGTGATGTCGGCGTAGCCGGCGGTCTTGAGCTGGTGGCAGGTCACGCAGTGCGCGCCGGTGTTGGCGGCGCTGCTCTCCCCGACCGGCCACTCCTCGGCGTGGTCGAGCTGCAGCCTCGACTCGGCGTGCACGCCGCAGTACGGGGTGCGGCAGCCGCCATCGCGGGCGAAGACGAACCGGCGCAGCTTCTCGGGCAGGTACTGGGTGCGGCCGAAGTCGATCAGGTGCCCGTCGACCGGGTCGGTGACCAGCCGCCGCCACCACGACCCGAACCTGGCGACCTCCCGGCCGATCTCGCCGGGGACGGGTTGACCGTCGAGCAGGGCGATGCGGTCGGCCTCGCCGCGCAGCGTGTCCAGGTCGATCACCAGGTTCACCACGACGTCGACCTCGGACCGGTCCCAGGTCAGCGACCCGTCCTCGTTCCGCCGGCCGAGGACCCGCGCGGCGAACGCGTCGGCCCGACACGCGTCCGCGGTCGCGTCGTCCTCGTCGTCGTCAGGGCTGCTGGCCGAGGTCTCGTCGGTGTCCCCCGGTGCGAGCACCGCGGCGTCGTCGCCACCGACCGTCCCCTGGTCGAGGTCGGTCGACGCGGACCCGGCCCCGGCCACCGCGACGTCCGCGGCATCCGCGGCATTCGCTTCCGCTGCGGCGTCCGCGGTGGCGCGGCGGTGCAGCTGCAGGGCCCGGCCGTCGGCGCGGACCTCCGCCATCATCGCCTCGACGACCGGCCACTCGTGGGTCATCGCGAAGTAGCCCATGCCGTCCTCGAGCTGACGCACCCACACCCGCCGGGACTCCCGGGCCCGGCGCAGCCGCCCGGCGGCGTCGCGGTCGAGCAGCGCGATCGCCTTCGCGACCTCACCGGCGAACTGCCCCGGCGTCAGCCGGGTCGCCTTGCCCAGGGTGCGGCGCTCGATCTCGGCCAGCACGGCCGGGTCGGTGACCACCCGGGTCCGCTCCACCAGCACCGAACAGTGCGCCTCGGAGACCTCCCCGGCGCGCAACGCCGCGGCGAACCCGGGGAACGTCGTGGCCAGCGCCCGGGACGTCTCGATCAGCTTCCCGGCCGCATAGGTCGAGGTGCGCCGCGCGGTGGCGACCTCGTGCTCGACGGCGACCTCCGGCAGGTACGCCTCGGTGCTGGTCTCCCCGGCCAGCGCGACCACGGCCTCCGCCCGCCGCGACGCCACCAGCGCCGCGACCCGGTCGCACCGCTGCAGGTAGTCCACCCGGGCGTGCGGGCTCGGCAGCGACCGCGGGTCGATCGACGCCAACGCCATCAGGTCGGCCTCGTGCGCCGGACCCGACATCCGCGCCAGCAGCTCTACGTCACTGGCCAGGTCGGCCAACAGGTCATCCCACAGCGGGTCGATCGGGTCGATCTCGAACCCTCCCGCGGCCCACTCCGCCAGCAGAGCGGCGTCGTCCGCACGGTCGAGCGCGGTCAGCTGCTCGGCGTAGGCGACCTCCTCCGCGGTCGCGTACAACGGCACGTCCACGAGGTCCGCACGTGGGTCGTCCGGGACCGGCTCGAGGCTCGGACCGCGGTCGCTGCGCATTGGTCCATTCTCGTACGGGTGTGCTAGTGAGTCAAGATCACGAGCGAGCGATTCTTGTGTGCCGCATCACATTGCGGGATTCCGACTGCGTCCCGAGAATCGCCCCCGGGCAAACCCAGAACGAGCCGACGACGGCGAAGCAGCGAGGTCCGCCGACGGTCCGCTCCGAGGGAGCGGACAACCGACGTCGACTCGCGACCGGGAGATCGACCGTGGCGACCCTTCCCGGATCGGGTGCCCCTCGCCCATACTTACTGACTCACGAGTCAACATCCGCGGAGGTCATGCCGGTGCCCCAGAACTACGACGTCGTCGTCGTCGGCGGCGGGCACAACGGGCTGGTCGCCGCGGCCTACCTCGCCCGCGCCGGGCTCCGGACCGTCGTGCTCGAGCGCCGCCACATCCTCGGCGGCGCGGCGGTGAGCGAGCAGCCGTTCGGCCCGGACTTCACGGTCACGAGCCTGTCCTACGTCGTGTCCTGGCTCCCTCCGACGCTGGTGCGCGACCTCGACCTCGTCCGGCACGGCTACCACGTCTATCCGCAGGGTCCCTACTTCGCACCTCGGGTCGACGGTCGCCACCTCCAGCTCCCCGACGACAAGGCCGCCCGACGCGAGCAGATCGCGAAGTTCTCCGCGAAGGACGCCGACGCCGTCGAGCGCTGGGACGCGTGGATGGACGGCCTCGGCAAGGTGCTGGGGCCGCTCATCAGCGACATCCCCCCGAAGCTCGGCTCGCGCCGGCCGGCCGACCTCGCCCGGCAGGCACTGCTGCTGCGCCGGCTCAGGGACGTGGACGAGCGCAAGGCCGTCGACCTCACCCGCCTGCTCACCAGCAGTGCGGCCGACCTCATCGAGGACACGTTCGAGTCCGACGCCATGCGCGGCGTGCTCTCGGTCTCCGCGGTGATCGGATCCTGGGCCGGGCCGCGCACGCCGGGGACGGCGTACGTCATCGCCCACCACCACATCGGCGACCTCGGCGACGGCCGCATCGGGGCGTGGGGCTTCCCGCGCGGCGGCATGGGTGGGGTGTCGCAGGCGATCGCCTCGGCCGCGCGCTCGTTCGGCGCCGAGCTGCGCACCGAGGCACCGGTCGCGCACATCGCGACGAGAGCCGGCGAGGTCACCGGCGTCGTGCTCGAGGACGGCACCGAGATCACCGCAACGACCGTCATCACCACGGCGCATCCCCAGATCTCGTTCCTGCGCCTGCTCGACCGCGCCGACCTGCCGGACGGCTTCGTCGACGACATCGAGCGCTACAAGTCGCGCAGCGGCACGGTGAAGATCAACGTCGCGCTCGACCGGCTGCCCGAGTTCACCAGTCGGCCCGGCTTCGACCCCGCGGTCCACGGCGGCACGATCGTGCTCGCGGAGAGCCTCGACGAGGTCGAGACGTCGTTCCAGGAGGCGGCGGCCGGCCGCGCGAGCACGCTGCCGTTCGCCGACATCTGCATCCCCAGCGTGTTCGACCCGACGCTCGCGCCCGAGGGCAAGCACGTGATGAGCATGTTCACGCAGTGGGTCCCGCACACCTGGAACAAGCACCGGCACGACCACGAGCTCGAGCTCTACGCCGACCGGCTCTTCGCCCGGATGGAGGCGGTGGCTCCCGGCTTCACCGACTCCGTGCTGCACCGGCAGATCCTGAGCCCGTACGACATCGAGCACGAGTACGGCATCGTCGGCGGCAACATCTTCCACGGCGAGCTCACCATGGGGCAGATGTTCCACGCGCGGCCTGCGGCGGGGTACGCCGACCTCCGCACGCCGGTCCGCGGCCTGTACCAGGCCGGCTCCGCGACGCACGGCGGCGGCGGCGTCACCGGCGTACCGGGGCGCAACGTCGTGCACCAGGTGCTCGCGGACCGGAAGCGGGCGCAGTGGCGCGACCGGGCCCACCTCCCGCCGCGCCGGCCGAAGGGCGGTTCCTGAGGAATGGCAGGGCTGCAGGCCGCGCTGCCGCGCGAGCACTACGTCGACGAGGCGACGCACCGCGTCGAGCGCGAGCGCGTCCTGCTGCGCGAGTGGACGTGCGTCGGACGGCTCGACGACCTCGGGCTCACCTCCCCCGGCTCCGCGGCGCTGCTCCCGGAGCGGCTCGCCGTGGTCGACCTGCTCGGCGAGTCGGTGCTCGTGACCACCGATGCCGACGCCGCACTGCACGCGCACTACAACGTGTGCCGCCACCGCGGCTCGCAGGTCGTGCCGGTCGACCCGGCGACCGCGCCGCCGGCGCCCTGCGCGGCGCGGTCGCTGCGCTGCCCGTACCACTCGTGGACCTACGCGCTCGACGGCACACTGCTGCACGCGCCGCACACCGAGGACGTCGACCTCCCGTCCTTCGCGCTGCACAACGTCGGCGCCGACGTGTGGGGCGGCTGGCTCTGGCTGCACGCGACCCCTGAGGACGCCGTTCCGCTGCGCGACTCGCTCGCGGCGGTGCCCGCGAAGGTGGCCCGCTACCCGCTCGACACCCTCGTGGTCGGCCGTCGTCTCGTCTACGACGTCGCCGCGAACTGGAAGGTGATCGCGGAGAACTACAACGAGTGCTACCACTGCGGGCCGGTCCACCCCGAGCTGTCGCGGCTCGTGCCGGCGTTCGCCGGCGGCGGCGCGGACCTCACGTGGGACGACGGCGTGCCGCACCGCGACGGCGCCTGGACGTTCACGATGTCGGGCACGTCGGACCGCGCGCCGTTCCCCGACCTCGACGAGAACGAGCGGGTCCGGCACAAGGGCGAGCTCGTCTACCCCAACCTGCTGCTGTCGCTGTCCGCGGAGCACGTCGCCGCGTTCGTGCTGCGCCCGCTCGGCGTCGCGCGAACCGAGGTCACCTGCGACCTGCTCTTCGCCCCGGGCGAGGCAGCGCGACCCACGTTCGACCCGGCCGACGCCGAGGAGCTCTGGCACCTCACGAACCTGCAGGACTGGCGGATCTGCGAGTCGGTGCAGCGCGGGATGTCCTCGCGCGCCTACCGCGAGGGCTGGTACGCGCCGATGGAGGACGCCGCGCTGGACATCCGCCGCTGGCTCCTCCCCCGCCTCGCCCGTCACACCTCCGGCGGTGGCGGATGAGCCGCACGTACGACCTCGCCGTCGTGGGCCTCGGCGCCCTCGGCTCCTCGACCGCCTGGCACGCGGCGCGTCGCGGGCTCTCGGTGATCGGGCTCGAGCGGTTCGAGCTCGGCCACGAGCGCGGCGCGTCGCACGACAGCAGCCGGATCCTGCGGCACAGCTACCACACGCCGGAGTACGTCGACCTCACGTTCGCGGCGTACGACGACTGGGCCGACCTCGAGGACGCGACCGGCGAGTCGTTCGTCACCGTCACCGGCGGCGTCGACCTGTTCCCGCCCGGCGCCGTCATCGGGATGGACGACTACACGTCCTCGATGCGCGCCCGCGGCGTGCGGCACGAGGTCCTCGACGTCGACGAGACCCGGGCGCGCTGGCCGCAGCTCACGCTCCCGGAGGCACCCGCGTCCTGTTCCAGGAGCGCACGTCGATCGTGCCCGCGGCCCGCGGTGTCGCGGCCATGCAGCGCCGCGCCTCTCGCCCACGGCGCCGAGCTGCGCGACCGGACCGCCGTGCGGGCCCTCGTGCCCCGCGCCGACGGCGTCGACCTGGTGACAGACGACGGCGTGGTGTCGGCCGCCCGTGCCGTCGTCTGCGCCGACGCCTGGACCTCCGCGCTGCTCGCCCCGCTCGGCTGGGACCTCCCGCTCACGGTCACCGAGGAGCAGGTCACCTACTTCGCCCCGGCCGACCCCGAGCCGTTCCGGCCCGGCCGGTTCCCGGTGTGGATCTGGATGGACGAGCCGTCGTACTACGGCTTCCCGACGTACGGCGAGGACACCGTCAAGGCCGCGCAGGACTGCGGCGGCCCGGTCGTGACGGCGGAGGAGCGCTCCGGTGCCGAGGACGCCGGGATGCTCGACCGGCTCGCCGGCTTCATGGCGACGACGTTCCCGGCGTCCGGTCCGGCGGTCCGGTCGAAGCGGTGCCTCTACACCCTCACGCCGGACCGCGACTTCGTCGTCTCCGCCGTCCCCGGCACTCCGCAGGTCGTCGTCGGCCTCGGCGCCGCGCACGGCTTCAAGTTCGCCCCGACCTTCGGCCGGCTGCTCACCGACCTCGCGGTGGACGGCACGACCGCGGCGGACGTGGAGGCCTTCCGGCTGGACCGCCCGGGCCTCACCGACCCGTCGTTCGCACCGAACTGGATGGTGTGACGTGCGCTCAGGCCAGCACGGACGCGTCGACGCCGAGCTCGTACGCCGCGGCGCCGCGCACCCACACCGCGAGCTGCTTCTTCGTGAGGTTGCGGTGCACCATCACCTGGACGGCGAGCCCGTCGAGCAGCGCCGACAGGCGCCAGGCCGCACCCTCCGGGTCGACACAGTGGAACAGACCCGCCTCGTTGCCGCGCACGATCTGGTCGGCGAGCGCCTCCTTCCAGCGCACGTCGAGCCGTCGGCTCATCGCGCGCATCTCCGGCTCGCGCAGCGACTCCGCCCACGCGTCCACCCACACCGTCCAGCCGTTCGCGTCGCCCTGGGGCGACCACAGCTGCAGCATCCGGCGTACGCCGTCGACCGGGCCGGACGCCCTGGCCGCGGCGTCGTCGAGCCGCGCGAGGTCGCGCTCGACCGCGTGCTCGAGCGCCTCGGCGAACAGCTTCTCCTTCGTGCCGAAGTGGTAGAAGATCAGCGCGGTGCTCACCCCGAGCGCCTCGGCCACGTCGCCCACGCGGGTGCGGGCGAAGCCGCGCCGCGTCACCTCGGCCTCGGCGGCGGCGAGGATCTCCTCGCGACGCACCTCGACCTTCCGTCTCGCCACGATCGCGACCCTACTGTCGCTCGAGTCAGCAGGAGCAGCCGATGAGCACGATCGACGACGTGTCGTCCCTGGCCCCGCTCGCGCCGGTCGACCCGGACGGCCTGGCCCGCGCCCTGCTGCCCTTCGGCCGGTCGACGATGCTGCCCGCCGAGTGCTACGTCTCGCCCGACGTCCTGGCCTGGGAGCGGCGCAACCTCGTCGCCGGCTCCTGGGCCTGCGCCGGCCGCGTCGAGGAGCTGCGCGCCGACGGCGCGACGCAGCGGGCGCTCGTCGTCGGGGACATCCCGGTGCTGCTCACGTTCCAGGGCGACGACGTGCGCGCGTTCGCCAACACCTGCCGCCACCGCGCCCACGTCCTGCTCGAGGACGACGAGTGCTCGACGAACCGGTCGGTGCTCTGCGTCTACCACGCGTGGACCTACCGCCTCGACGGCTCGCTGCAGGGCGCTCCGGGCTTCCGCGACAACGAGTTCTTCGACAAGGGCGACTACGGCCTCGTGCCGCTGCCGTCCGTCGTGTGGCACGGCTGGCTGTTCGTCAACGCCACGGGCACGGCGGCGTCGTTCGACGAGCACATCGGGGTGCTGGACGACCTCGTCGCGCCGTACCGGCCGGAGGACCTCGTCCTGCGCGGTCGGCACACCTACGAGGTCGCCGCGAACTGGAAGCTGGTCGCGGAGAACTACCACGAGTGCTACCACTGCCCGCTCATCCACCCCGAGCTGTGCCAGGTGTCGAACCCGACCTCGGGCGACAACCACCAGCTCCCCGGCGCGTGGGTCGGCGGCACGATGAACTTCCGGGACGGCGCCGAGACGATGTCGCTCGACGGGCGGTCCCGTGGCCACCGGATCGAGGGCGCGCCGCAGGACACAGTGCTCTACGTCCAGCTGTTCCCGAACCTGCTGTTCTCCGGGCACCCCGACTACGTCATGACGCACCGCGTCCTGCCGCTCGCGCCGGACCGCACCTGGATCGAGTGCAGCTGGTACTTCCCGGGGGAGGACATCGACCCGGCGTACGCCATGGAGTTCTGGGACCTCACGAACTCCCAGGACTGGCGGGCCTGCGAGCTCGTCCAGCGTGGGCTGACCTCGCCGCACTTCTCCCCCGGACCGTTCGCCCCGAACGAGGACGCGGTGCACCAGTGGGTGCAGATGGTCGGCCGCGGCTACCTCGGGATCCCCCCGCACGTGGACGCCTGACGCCAATTCGCGCTGATCGATCCGGCGGCGCGATCGGGCCGACGCCCGGGCCGGGGTCACGACCGGTGGCAGGATCGGGCGATGAGCCGGGAGACCTACGCTGGCACCGCCCTGCCGCACGGCTCGCGGCGAGCGGCGTACGCGACGGCCCTGGTCTTCGGGCTCAACGCCTGCGTGATCTCCTCGTGGATCGCGCGCCTGCCGGCGACCCGCGACCGGCTCGAGGCGGACCCGCGCACCATCGGCCTCACGCTGCTCATGGTCGGTCTCGGCGCGCTCGTCGCGATGCCCTTCGTCGGTCGGGCGGCGCACCGCTGGGCGAGCGGCCCGGTCGTCGTCGTGGCGTCGCTCGTCACGGGCGTGACGTTCGTGCTCGCCGCGGTCGCGCCGAACGTCGTCACGACCGCTGCGGTGCTGATCGTCTTCGGCGCGGCCAACGGGTCGTGGGACGTCGCGATGAACATCCAGGCGTCGTACATCGACCGGTGCACGGGGCGCGACTACATGCCGCGCTACCACGCGTGCTGGAGCGTCGGTGCGACCGTCGGTGCCGCTGCCGGCGCGCTCGCCGCCCGGGCCGGGATCCCGCTCGTCGTGCACTTCGCGGTCGCGGCCGTCGTCGCCGTGGGACTCACGCTCGTCGTGGTCGCGCGGGAGTACGTCGACGACCGCGAGGCCGAGGACGTGCCGATCCGCGACGAGCACGTGGCCGCGCCGACCGGGGTGCGGGCCCGGCTGCTCACCAGGCGCGTCGTCCTCATCGGCGTCATCACCCTCTGCGGCACGCTGCTCGAGGGTTCGGCGTCCGACTGGATCGCGCTGTTCCTCACCGACGACCGGGGCCAGACCCAGGGCGCCGCCGCGATCGGCTTCACCGTGTTCGCCCTCGCGATGGCCCTGAGCCGCTTCGCCGGAACTCCTCGTGATCGCGCGGCTCGGTCGCGGTCGCGCGATCCGCCTCGCCGGAGTCCTCGCCTGCGTCGGGGTGACCGCCGCGCTCGCGCTCCCGGGCTACGTCGGCATCCTCGTCGGCATCGCCTTCTGGGGCGTGGGGACCGCGCTGGTCTTCCCGGCCGCGATGAGCGCGGGCGGCGAGCAGCCCGGTCGCGCCGCCGACGCCATCGCCGCCGTGTCCACGATCGGCTACGGCGGGTTCCTCATCGGGCCGCCGCTCATCGGCCTGCTCGCGCAGCAGGTCGGCATCGGCACGGCGCTGTGGATCCTGCCCGCCCTCGCCCTCGGCGTCGTCGCACTCGCGCCCGTCGTCGCCCCGCCGCGGGACCGATCCGAGTCACGGGCGTGAGCGAGCGAGGCGGCCGTGGGTTCCAGCAGTTCCGCCAGTGACTCCGGACCTCAGGCCAGGTCGCGGGGGAAGCGGGCCTCCCAGCGGCGCTCGCCGACCACGGCGCCCGCCTCGGTGCACACCAGGGCGATCGTGACGTCGTAGGTCCGCGGTCCGGCGTGGACCTCGAGCGTGGACCGAGCGGTCACCTCGGTGGCGTCCCCGCCGCCGTCGTCGCTGAAGCGGAGGGTGAACGAGACGTCGGCCGCGGCGACCTGGGCGAACGTGCGGGTCGAGACCTGGACGCGGCCGGCGTAGTGCTCGACGACCGACCCGTAGGGCGCGTCGTACGCCGAGCCGTGGTCGACGACGCAGGCCGTCGTCCGCGCGAGCACGTCGCGCTCGACCCGCCAGACGACGCCGTGGTCGCTCTCCGACGACGTCGCCTCGCCGGGCTCGAACTCGGGCGGGGCCGGCGACCCCGCCGCGGCGTACGCCGGGAGCAGGATCCGGCCGCCGCGCACCGACAGCGTGACGGGCTCCGGCGGCGCCGCCGTGTTCGGCCAGTCCGCGCCGGCCAGCGCGAGTCGCAGCAGGTGCCCCGGTCGCCACTGCCACGCGGTCGCCTCGAGCTCCACCTCGACGTCGTACGCCGTCCCGGGCTCGAGCGGCACGGCCGTGCCCATGCCGTCGCGGCGGGTGAGGTTGAGGACGCCGCGCGTCACCAGCGTGGACGTGCCGTCGGCCGCGACGTCGGTGAGCCGGACCGCGACGGTCGCGACGGGGGCCGACGCCGCGACGGACAGCTGCACCCGGGCGTTGCCGGCGATCTCGAGGCCCTGGGGGTCGACCTCCCACACCAGCGAGTCGGCGTCGTCGTGGCGCTGGTCGAGCGGCTGGCCGTAGGGCAGGTGGCCGGCGCAGGAGATCCACGCGGCCGTGCCGACGTCGGGCTTGACGACGTACGGCAGCTTCGCCTCGAGCGGGAGCTCGACCCACGACGACCGCGGCGAGGGCCAGGTGTCCGCGCGCCACGTGCCCGGCACGACGTCGAGGTCCGGCGCGGGCCGGTGCGACGCGCGGGCGTACCAGACCGCCTCGGGCTCGGCGTCGACGCCGTTCTCGATCCCGCGCAGCCAGCGGTCCCACCAGCGGACCATCTCCGGCACCAGGTCGATGCGCGGGCCGGGCAGCGAGGTCGAGGTCGACGCGTGCGACCACGGTCCGGCGAGCAGCCGGCGCGGCACGCCGTTCTCCGCGAGCCGCTCCATGGTGCGGAACGTGTTGTTGCGGTAGCCGTCGGCCCAGCCCGCCACGATCATCGTGGGGACCTCGATGCGGTCGTAGCCGGGACGCACCGAGCCGTGCCGCCAGTACGCGTCGTCGCGCGGGTGGCCGAGCCAGGTGAGCAGCCAGGGCTCGTGCTCCGCGATGCGCGCGCGCCACTCGTCGCGCCACGCCGGGCCGAAGACGGCGGGCACGGGCGGCAGCGCGTTCATCGGCGTCATGTAGTGGCAGTAGTCGACCAGGTCGAGCCAGCGGCGCAGCCCACCCATGTGGTGGACGTCGTCGGTGTAGCGGTCGTCCGTCGCGTAGATGGCGATGACCGCCTTGAGCCCCGGCGGCCGCTCGCACGCCATCTGCAGCGAGTTGAAGCCGCTGTACGACGTGCCGTACATCCCGACGTTGCCGTCGCACCACGGCTGCGCCGCGAGCCACGCGATCACCTCGGCGAGGTCGCGCTGCTCCTGCTCCGGGTACTCGTCCGTGGCGCGCCCGCCGCTGCTGCCGGTGCCGCGCACGTCGAGCCGCGCGACGGCGTACCGGTGCTCGTCGCGCAGCCGGGTGTACTCCGGCCGGTACGACGAGGTCATGTCGTCCTTGCGGTAGGGCAGCGCCTCGAGCACGCACGGCTGCGGCCCGGATGCCGGGTCCGGCAGGTAGAGCGTGACGGCCAGGAACACGCCGTCGCTCATGGGGATCCAGGCGTCGGCCTTGGTCCCGGTCACCGCGGGTACGCCGTTCACGCGCGGCCGTCCTCGGCGAGGATCCGGCGTACCCGGTCGACCGGCAGCGCCGGGATCGTGCGGCCCTCGACGCCGGTGACGTCGTGCGCCGCGAGCAGCGACACGAGGACCGCCTCCTCGCTGGCGTCCACGACCGCCTCGAAGTAGGGGTCGAGCGCGCGGCCGGTGATCGGCGCGGCCGTCGGGGCCTGTCCGCGCGGCGCGCGCAGCCCGAGCGCGACCGCCACGAACAGCTCGCCGGACGAGTGGTGCGCGGTCGACCCGGTGCGCGCGAGCCCGAGGCCGACCCGAGCGGCGAGCCGCGCGCAGGCGCTGTGGTCGAGCGGGGCGTCGGTGACGACGACGCCGAGGCAGGATCCCGCGGGCGGCGGCTGCGCGTGGCCCGGGTGCCCGATCCCCAGCTGTCGGCCGACGACGCGGCCGTCGATCGTGAGGCGGTCCCACTGCCCGAAGTTCGTGAGCAGGACGACGCCGAGGACATGGCCGTCCGGCAGCACGCGCGAGGCCGACCCGACTCCGCCCTTCCAGCCGAAGCAGGACATGCCCGTGCCGGCGCCGACGGCCCCGAGCTCCGGCGCGGCGCCGGACCCGGCCGAGGCCCGGGCCGCGGCGAGCGCCGCAGCCACGTGCTCGTCGGTCACGTGCATGTGCCGAGAGTCGTTGAGCCAGGAGTCGTCGCACTCGCCGACCATCGGGATGACGACGTCGTCGACCCCGATCCGCGGCTGCTCGGCCATGAGCAACCGGCAGGCGGCGTCGTAGACCCGGCCGACCTGCATCGTCGAGGTGAGGAACACGGGCGTCTCGAGCTGGCCCCACTCGTCGACCTGGCTGCGCGCGGTGAGCTCGCCGGCGCCGTTGAGGACGGAGACTCCCGCGACCACCGGGCTGGCCCAGCTGTCGCCGCCGAGGTCGACGACGGTGACGCCGGTGCGGGCCACCCCGCGGCCGAACGGCGGCGGCGGGTCGTCGTAGACGATGGTCGCGTGGCCGAGACCCACTCCGGGGACGTCGACCACCGAGTTCGTCGGACCGGCGGGCAGGGTGCCGATCCTGACTCCCAGGTCAGCAAGCGAGGACATGCCCGCATCCTGCCGCAGCGCGCCGGGTTCCCGCCCCCGACGCGCGAGTCCCGACCCTCCAGCTCCCTCGTGAACGAGCACTGAGCCGCGCTGGATGCACTTCGCCCTCCACGGCCCGCCACCGATCGGTCCGTCCGGGACGTGGCGCCGGCCTGTGTCGCCGCAGGCACTCCGCCCGCGTGCCCACGGGCACGGATGCCCGTTCCGCCCCGCACGACGCTGAGAGTGGTTCCGCGGACCACGCGGACCGCGGTGAGGGGAGGCCGAGATGGCCACCAGCAGCACCGGGCCGCTGATCGACCCGAAGAGCACGCACGTGACCGAGATGCCACCGATGGTCGTGACCACGGCCGGCATTCCCACCCAGGAGCACGTCGAGGCGCCGCCCGAGACGAAGTCGCACCGCACGCTGTGGATCGCGTTGGCCCTGGCCGGCGTGATCGCGTTCGCGTTCGGGGTGATCGTCTACGCCATCAACCTTGCGCCGGCACCGGTGCCGAACGCGCACATGGGCCTGAGCGACTCGGCCTGGTCGCAGTACCGCGCCGACGAGCGGACCGGCATCGCGATGCCCGGCCCGGCGTCGGTGGACTGGCAGACCTACCGCTCCGGTGAGCGGTAGCCCCCGGACGGACGGACGGTGACCGGCCCGCTGGACGCGCCACCGCCCGTCCCGTGTGCTGTCCTGAGGACGTGCCCACAGGGCTGGATTCGTGCGTCCCGGCCGAGGTGCGCGACGCCCTCCTCCGCGCCGGTCGACCGCGGGACTTCCGTGCCGGCGAAGTGGTCTTCCACCAGGGTGACCCGTGCGACAGCCTCTTCCTCCTGCGCCGGGGGCGCGTCGCCGTACGCGTGCTCACGCCCGACGGCGACGAGCTGACCGTCGGCCTGCTGACCGCCCCGGAGGAGTTCGGCGAGCTCGGGCTGCTGCGCGACGACCACCATCACACGGCGACCGTGACGGGCCTGGGTGAGGTGCGCGTGCTCGCGGTGCCGTCGGCCCGTTTCCACGAGCTCCGGAACCAGCACCCGGCCCTGACCGAGTGGCTGCTGCAGACGCTGGCGCATCGCCTCGAGCGGTCGTCGGTCCTCCTGGCGGAGGCCCTGTACCTGGACGCGGACCATCGCGTGGCGCGACGCCTGCTCGACTGCTGCGACTCGTTCGACGTCGGGGACGCCGGACACCTCCCCCTGGTGCAGGAGGACCTCGCGGCCATGGCCGGGGTGTCGCGACCGACGGCGAACCGTGCGCTGCGCCGGCTCGAGCGCGTCGGCGCGCTCCGGCTCGGACGCGGCCGCATCGAGATCGTCGACCTCGCGACCCTGACCCGCGCCGCCCGTTGACGCGACTGGTCGGCCGAGGTCGCGGTGAAGCCCCGTGCCCCTGCGTAGGCCCACGCGACCCGGAGTCACTGACCCGACTGATCGCAAACCATGCCGCTCTCGAGCAGTTGCGCCAGTGACTCGGGGATCGGGGGCGGCTAGCGTCGGCGGATGGTCACGTGGGACGACGTGCGGCGGATCGCGCTCGCGCTGCCCGACGCGGAGCAGTCGGTCGACTCCCGGGGCCACCTCCGCTGGTCGGTACGCGGGAAGTCGTTCGCCTGGGAGCGCCCGCTGCGCCGGTCCGACCTCGCCGCGCTCGGCGACTCGGCGCCGCAGGGCGAGATCCTCGGTGTGCGGGTGGCCGACCTCGACGCCAGGGAGGGCGTCCTGGCGGAGACGTCGGCGGCCGTGTTCACCATCCCCCACTTCGACGGGTACCCCGCCGTGCTGGTGCTCCTCGACGACGTCGGGATCGACGAGCTCGAGGAGCTCGTCACCGAGTCGTGGATCTCGCGGGCACCCAAGCGCGTGCTGTCGGCGTACCTCGATACGCGACGCCCCTGACGGCTCCCGTGACGCGGCGGCGCGCACCGCAGCGCCACGGCGGCGGGAGCGGATTCGGCGGACGGCGGCCGAGGGAGCAGACTGGCGGGGTGGCTGACAGCCGGACCGGCACGAGGGCGCGCGTGGTCGACGCGGCCTGCCCGCTGCGACCGGGCCAGCCGTGCACGCTGTGCCACCCGGAGGCGTTCCTCGGCCCGCAGGACTGCCCCACGGTCGCGATCGTGATGGACGACCCCGAGCTCCGCGCCGAGGCGGCCCGGCTGCGCCGCGCCCACCTCGCGACGACCGGCGCGACCGCGGCCGGCTGAGCGTCAGCCCGGACCGCTCCCCCACCGGTCGGCGGCGAGCGTCTCGAGCACCTCGATCACCCGCGCGGTCTCGGTGCGCGGGTTCACGAACGCGAGCCGCAGCGCCACCGCCCCGGCCAGCTTCGTCGGCAGGCACAGGATCCGGCCGCTCACGGCCATCTCGTGGGACCAGGCGTCGTAGTCCGCCTCGGTCCATCCCGGCCGGTCGAAGATCACCACACTGAGCATCGGGTCGAGCAGCAGTCGCAGGTGGTCGCTCCCCGAGATGTACGCCGCGACCTCGCGCGCCGTCGTGAGCGAACGCTCCACGGCCTCGGCGTACCTGTCGGTGCCGTGCGTGGCCAGGCTGAACCACAGCGGCAGGCCGCGCGCCCGACGGGACAGGTGGATCGCGAGGTCGCTCGGGTTCGTGGCCTCGCGGTCGATCACGTCGAGGTACGCCGCCCGCTGGGCGTGCGCCGCGCGAGCCAGCTCCGGCTCGCGGTAGAGCAGCGCGCAGCTGTCGAACGGCGCGAACAGCCACTTGTGCGGGTCGACGATGAAGCTGTCCGCGAGCTCGATGCCGCGGAAGAGATGACGCACGCTCGGCGCGGCGAGCGCGGCACCGCCGTACGCGCCGTCGACGTGCATCCACACGCCGTGCTCGCGGCACACCGCCGCGACGGACTCGAGGTCGTCGACGATGCCGGCGTTCGTCGTCCCCGCGCTCGCGACCACCGCGAACACCTCGGGGTGCGCCTCGAGCACCGGGCGCAGCGCGGCACCGGTGAGCCGTCCGCGGTCGTCCTGCTGCACGCCGACGACGTCCACGTCGAGCACCGCGGCCGCCGAGCGGACCGACGAGTGCGCGGTGACCGTGCAGGCGATCGCCCAGCCGGCGGCCGGGCGTTCACCGCGACGGGCCCGGGCGGTGGCGCGGGCGGCGTGCAGGGCGGACAGGTTCCCCGTCGTGCCGCCGGACACGAACGTGCCGCCCGCGGTGGCCGGCCAGCCGAGCAGGCCGCGCAGCCAGGCGAGCGCCTCGTTCTCGGCGAAGATCGCCCCGGCGCCGGCCTCCCAGATGCCGCCGAACACGTTGGCGGCGCTCGTCGCGAGGTCGAAGGCGACGGCCGCCCGCGTCGGCGCCGACGGGATGTAGGCGAGGTTCATCGGGTCGTCCTGCGCGCGGGTCGCCGGGACGAGCACGCCGTCGAACACCCGCAGCGCCGCCTCGGCGCCGATGCCCCCGGGCGTGATGGTGACCCCGGCGTCGTGGTGCAGCTCCTCCGGCGTCCGCGCGGACGACTTCGGGTCGGTGGGTCGCACGACGCGCTCCGCGGCCCAGTCGCCGACCAGGCGGGCGATGCCGGTCTCGTCGCCGAACGGTGACTCGGCCATGCGTGGCTCCCGAGATAGGTGCGGTCCGCGGCACCGTCCGGGCGCCGCCGACGGCGAGGCTCCCACGTCGCCGCTCGCGACGCGCCCCGACCTGCGGGTCGGACCCTGACCGGTCCCGGGGTCGGGTCAGGGTCGGTTCAGGGACGACACGACGCATCCCCCTGTGGTGTACGCCGGTGCCGCGCGCCAAGGTGGAGCCATGACCGTCACCTCCGCCGTCACCGACCGCTCCGACGTCCCGCCCGGCGCCACGATCGAGGTGACCGGGCTCACCAAGCAGTTCGGCACCGTCCTGGCCGTCGACGACCTCTCGTTCTCGGTGCACCCCGGTCGCGTCACGGGGTTCCTCGGGCCGAACGGCGCCGGGAAGACGACCACGCTGCGCTGCCTGCTCGGGCTCGTCGCACCCACGTCCGGCGGCGCGACCATCGCCGGACGGCGCTACCACGACCTGCACGAGCCGATGCGCGTCGTCGGCTCGGCGCTCGAGGCGACCGGGTTCCACCCGGGACGCACCGCGGCGAACCACCTCCGGGTGCTCGCCCGCGCGGGCGGCCTGGACGAGGCGCGCGTGCCGGACGTGCTCGAGCTCGTCGGTCTCGCCGACTCCGCACGGCGGTCGGTCGGCGGCTTCAGCCTCGGCATGCGCCAGCGCCTCCAGCTCGCCGCCGCGCTGCTCGGCGACCCCGGCGTCCTCGTCCTCGACGAGCCGGCCAACGGCCTCGACCCGGAGGGCATCGCCTGGCTGCGCGCGTTCCTGCGCTACCTCGCCGGCCAGGGCCGCACCGTGCTCGTCTCGAGCCACGTGCTCTCCGAGGTCGAGCAGACCGTCGACGACGTCGTCATCATCGCCCAGGGCCGCCTCGTCCGGGCCTGCCCGCTGGCCGAGCTCACCGAGCACGGCCAGCGGCTCGTCGTCCGTACGCCGCAGCCGGCCGAGCTCGTGTCGGCGCTGGCGGCGGCCGCGCCGCTGGCGCGGGTCACGACCGAGGACGACGGCTCGCTGCTCATCGAGGACGTCGAGGCGCCGGTCGTCGGTCGCGTCGCCCTCGACGCCCGCGTCGAGCTGCACGAGCTGCGGCCCTCGACGTCCGACCTCGAGCAGGTCTTCCTCTCACTCACCGGTGGAGCCACCTCATGAGCACGATCGTCGCCCCCGCCCCCGCGACCGCCAGGCCCCCCAGCCGGCTCGTCTCCGCGGAGCTGCTCAAGATCACGAGCACCAAGATGTGGCTCGGCCTGCTCGCGCGCACTCGCCGTCTACATCGGCATCGGTGTCGTCGCGACGGTGTTCGCCCCCGAGCAGCCCGGCGTCTCCATCGCCCGGCTCTCGACCGAGGCCGGCATGCGCAACCTCTTCGCCCAGGCCGGCGGCGGCTACCTGTTCGCGATCGTCATCGGCACCCTCGGCATGACGCAGGAGCTGAGGCACCAGACGCTCAGCTCGACCCTGCTCGCGGAGCCGCGGCGCAACCGCGTCATGGTCGCCAAGATGGCGGCGTACGGCGTGGTCGGCGCGATCTACGGCGTGGTCGGCGTGCTGTGGGGCTACGCCCTCGCCCTCGCCCTGCTGCCGTTCAAGGACCACGGGGAGCTGCCCGTCACGGCGATGTGGCAGATCGCGGGTGGCGCGGTGCTCGGGTGCGCCCTGTTCGCCGTGCTCGGCGTCGCGATCGGCGCCCTGGTGCGCAACCAGATCGCGGCGGTGCTCGGCGTCCTCGTGTGGGTGGTGCTCGTCGAGGCGCTCATCGTCGCCCTCCTGCCCAAGATCGGGAAGTGGCTGCCGGGCGGCGCGCTCAACGGGATCCTCCAGGCGACCGGGCTGAACAACGCGTCGTACCTCCCGGTGTGGGGCGGGGCGCTGATGCTGATCGGCTACACCGTCGTGTTCGGCGTGCTCGCGGCGGCGACGACCCAGCGCCGCGACGTCACCTGACGCACGACATCGCTCCTCCGCGGACCGCGGCGGAGCGCCCGTCGACCGCCGACGGGCGGGTGCGGCCGACGGCGTAGGGTGAAGAACCGCGCCCGGCCGCCGTCGGGCCGTCCCACGTGTGGAGCGAAGGGTCGTCGATGTCGGCGTCGGATCAGTCGGAGCAGAGCAGCCGTCTAGCCGCCTTCGGGCCCAACGAGTGGCTCGTCGACGAGATCTACCAGCAGTACCTCACCGACCCGAAGAGCGTCGACCCGGCGTGGTGGGACTTCTTCGCCGACTACGTGCCCACCGAGCACGCCGGCGCCGAGCTGGTCGCGGCCTCCGCCGCCGCGCGCGCGGCCGCACAAGGCCGAGGTCGAGGCCGCCGAGCTCGCGTCGGACGCCGAGATCGCGACGCACGCCGCGCCACTTCCGCTGCAGCCCGTCGTCGCGGCCGCCCCACCCGTGGCCGCCCCGCCCGCGCCGGCGGTCGTGCCGGCGCCGGCACCGGTGGCGGCGGAGAAGGTCGAGCCGACGATCCTGCGCGGTGCCGCGGCACGGACCGTCACGAACATGCAGGAGAGCCTCGCCGTCCCGGTCGCGACGAGCGTCCGCGCCGTACCGGTGAAGCTGCTCATCGACAACCGCATCGTCATCAACAACCACCTCGCCCGGGGTCGCGGCGGCAAGGTGTCGTTCACGCACCTCATCGGCTGGGCGCTCGTCCAGGCGCTCAAGGCGATGCCGTCGATGAACCAGGGGTTCACCGAGGTGGACGGCAAGCCCGCGATCCTGCCGAACGAGCGGGTCAACCTCGGCATCGCCATCGACCTGGCCAAGCCGGACGGCTCGCGCCAGCTGCTGGTGCCGAACATCAAGAACGCCGACCTCATGGACTTCGCCACGTTCTGGTCGACGTACGAGGAGCTCGTCCGCAAGGCCCGCACCGGCAAGCTGGTCGTCGACGACTTCGTGGGTACGACGGTGAGCCTCACGAACCCCGGCGGCATCGGCACCGTGCACTCCGTGCCACGGCTCATGCAGGGCCAGGGCGCGATCATCGGCGTCGGCGCGATGGACTACCCCGCCGAGTGGCAGGGCGCGGCGCCGGAGACCCTCGCGCGGCACGCCATCAGCAAGATCACCACCCTGACGTCGACGTACGACCACCGGATCATCCAGGGTGCGCAGTCCGGCGAGTTCCTCCGCCTGGTGCACCAGATGCTGCTCGGCGAGCACGCGTTCTACGACGGCGTCTTCGCGGCGCTCAAGATCCCCTACGAGCCGATCCGCTGGGCCGCCGACATCGCGACCGCCCACGACGACGACCTCGACAAGACCTCCCGCGTGCACGAGCTGATCCACGCGTTCCGGGTGCGCGGGCACCTCATGGCCGACACCGACCCGCTGGAGTACCGCCAGCGCGGGCACGTCGACCTCGACGTCGCGAGCCACGGCCTCACGCTCTGGGACCTCGACCGCGAGTTCGCCACCGGTGGCTTCGGCGGCAAGCCGTTCAAGAAGCTGCGCGACATCCTCGGCGTGCTGCGCGACGCCTACTGCCGCACCACCGGCATCGAGTACATGCACATGCAGGACCCGGAGCAGCGGGCCTGGATCCAGCAGCGGGTCGAGCGGCACTACGACAAGCCGCCGCGCGAGGAGCAGCTGCGCATCCTGCGCCGTCTCAACGCCGCGGAGGCGTTCGAGACGTTCCTGCAGACCAAGTACGTCGGCCAGAAGCGGTTCTCCCTCGAGGGCGCCGAGTCGGTCATCCCGCTCATGGACGCCGTCCTCTCGGCGGCGGCCGAGGAGGGGCTCGACGAGGTCTGCATCGGGATGCCGCACCGCGGTCGGCTCAACGTGCTCGCCAACATCGCCGGCAAGTCCTACGGGCAGATCTTCCGCGAGTTCGAGGGCGACTTCGAGGTCGAGGGCTCGGTGCAGGGCTCCGGCGACGTGAAGTACCACCTCGGGACGTCCGGCACGTTCACCGCCGAGAGCGGCGAGACGATCCCGGTGTACCTCGCCGCGAACCCGTCGCACCTCGAGGCGGTCAACCCGGTCCTCGAGGGCGTCGTGCGCGCCAAGCAGGACCTCCTGCCGCGCGGGCGGATCTTCTCGGTGCTCCCCGTCCTGCTGCACGGCGACGCCGCGTTCGCCGGTCAGGGCGTGGTCACCGAGACGCTCAACCTCTCCCAGCTGCGCGGCTACCGCACCGGCGGGACCGTGCACATCGTGGTGAACAACCAGGTGGGCTTCACCACCGCGCCCGAGTCGTCGCGCTCGTCGGTCTACGCGACCGACGTCGCGCGCATGGTGCAGGCGCCGATCTTCCACGTGAACGGCGACGACCCCGAGGCCGTCGTCCGCGTGGCCCGGCTCGCCTACGAGTTCCGTCAGACGTTCCACAAGGACGTCGTCGTCGACATGGTCTGCTACCGCCGGCGCGGCCACAACGAGGCCGACGACCCGTCGCTGACCCAGCCGCTCATGTACAACCTCATCGACGCGAAGCGCTCGACCCGCAAGCTCTACACCGAGGCGCTCATCGGCCGCGGCGACATCACGGTCGAGGAGGCCGAGGCGGCGCTGCGCGACTACCAGGAGCAGCTCGAGCGGGTCTTCACCGAGACCCGCGACGCCATGGCGCACCCCACCGAGAAGTCGCACCCGGTCCCGGCGCCCTTCCCCGCGGTCGTCACCACCGCGATCACGGACGAGACGCTCGACCGCATCGTCGCCACGCAGGTGGAGATGCCCGAGGGCTTCACCGTGCACCCGCGCCTGGTCCCGCAGCTGCAGCGCCGGGCGCACAGCGTGCAGGACGGCACCATCGACTGGGCCACCGGCGAGACCCTCGCCCTCGGCTCGCTGCTCCTCGAGGGCCGGAGCGTCCGGCTCGCCGGCCAGGACTCCCGCCGCGGCACGTTCGGCCAACGGCACGCCGTCATCGTCGACCGGGTCACCGGCGAGGAGCACACGCCGCTGAAGTACCTCGCGGACAGGGAGAACCGCCAGTTCTTCTTCGTCTACGACTCGCTGCTCTCCGAGTACGCCGCGATGGGCTTCGAGTACGGCTACTCGGTCGCCCGCCCGGAGGTGCTCGTGCTCTGGGAGGCGCAGTTCGGCGACTTCGCCGACGGTGCGCAGACGATCATCGACGAGTTCATCACCTCGGGCGAGCAGAAGTGGGGCCAGCTGTCCGGCGTAGTGCTGCTCCTCCCGCACGGCTACGAGGGTCAGGGTCCGGACCACTCCTCGGCGCGCATCGAGCGCTACCTGCAGATGTGCGCGCAGGACAACATGACGGTCGCGATGCCCTCCACGCCGGCGTCGTACTTCCACCTGCTGCGCTGGCAGGCGATCGCGCCGCACCACAAGCCGCTCGTCGTGTTCACCCCGAAGTCGATGCTCCGGCTCAAGGCCGCGGCGTCGGCCCGCACGGACTTCACCTCGGGCACGTTCCGGCCGGTCATCACCGACGACGCCGTCGACGCCACCGCGGTTCGGCGCGTCCTCGTGTGCACCGGGAAGGTCACCTACGACCTGCTCGCCGAGCGCGAGCGCAACGGGCGCACCGACGTCGCCGTCGTACGGCTCGAGCGCCTGGCGCCGCTCCCGCTCGAGGAGCTCACCTCGGCCCTGGCGGCGTTCCCCCGCGACGCGGAGCTCGTGTTCGTGCAGGAGGAGCCGGCGAACCAGGGCGCCTGGCCGTTCGTGGCCCTCGGGCTGGTCGAGCAGCTCGACGGCCGGGCCATGCGCGTCATCTCGCGCCCCGCGGCCGCGACCACCGCGGTGGGCACGCACAAGGTCCACGAGCGGGAGCAGGCCGGGATCGTCGCCGCCGCCTTCGCGTAGCCGACGCCGACCGAGTCCGAGGAGCAGGCGTGTACTTCACCGATCGCGGGATCGAGGAGCTCGAGTCCCGGCGCGGCGACGAGGAGGTCTCCCTCCGCTGGCTCGCCGAGCGGCTGCGGACCTTCGTCGACCTCAACCCCGAGTTCGAGACTCCCATCGAGCGCCTCGCCGTCTGGCTCGCCCGTCTCGACGACGACGACCCCGACGAGGACTGAAATCACTGAAGGTGGCCCTGGTTGCTTAGAGGTGTACAAACTCCGCCCTCATCGTCGGAACCTCGCACGGCCGGGTTGGCGTGCATGAGGGCGGAGATTGTTGCGCTCTTTGCAACCAGGGCCACCTTCAGTGACATGAAGGCGGGAGCGGGGTGACGGGGGCACTCGCGACGGAGGGGGTGCGTGCGGGGGAACCGGTGGCGCTCGTGGTCGTTCCCGGGCGCGGGCTCGCGCTGGCGTGGCACGACGCGGACCGGGCGGTACGCCGTACCCACGTGGCCACCGAGGACCCGGTGGCCGTCGTCGCGGACCTCGAGACGCGCGGCCCGCGCTGGGTGTGGTGGTCGGCGCGGGAGACCGCGGCCGCCCTCGTCGCGGCGGGCGTCCGCCCGCGCGCCTGCTGGGACGTCGGCGCGGTGGCGCGGCTGCTGCACGGCCTCTCCCGCGACGACCCCGGCGCCTCCTGGGCCGCGGCGCACGGTCTCGCGGAGCCGCCCCTCGCCGAGGGCGAGCTCACCCTCCTCGACCTCGCCGGCGAGGCGGGCGACGTCGTGCGCACCGACGGCCAGCTGAGCCGCGAGTGGCTGCGCGGCGCCTGGGCGACCGACCTGGACGCCGCGTCCCGGTGGGCCGCGCTGCTGATCGAGACCCAGTCCCTGCAGGAGACCGAGGTGCGCGCCCTGCCCGACCGGCGCGCTGCGGCCGGCTCGGCCCCGCTGCCGTACCTGACCGCGCTCTCCGAGTCGATGGCCGCCCTGCTCGCCGTCGAGCTCGGGCACGACGGCCTGCCCATCGACCGCGCCGTGCTCGAGCGGCTGCTCGAGTCCACCGTCGGCCCGCGCCCGCGCACCGAGGCCGAGGAGACGGCCGCGCGACGGACCCGGGACGCCGTCGTATGGGACCAGTTCCCCGGCGAGCCGGTCGACCTGCGCAACCCGGCCCAGGTCCGCGACCTGCTCGGCCGCGTGGGGATCGACGTCCCGGACACCAGGTCGTGGCGCCTCGAGCCGTACGCCGGGTCCTCGCCGGCCGTCGCCGCGCTGCTGGCCTGGCGCAAGGCCGAGCGCGTCGCGACCACGTACGGCTGGTCCTGGGTCGAGCGCGACATCGGTGCCGACGACCGGCTGCGCGGCGTCTGGGGTGCCAGCGAGGGCGCCGGCCGGATGACCGCGTCGGCGGGGCTGCACAACCTGCCGGCGGAGCTGCGCCCCGCGGTGCGCCCGGCCGCGGGCCGCGTCCTCGTCCGGGCCGATCTCGGCCAGATCGAGCCGCGGGTGCTGGCCGCCGTCTCCGGTGACGCGGCGCTCGCGGCCGCGGCCCGCGAGGACGACATGTACGCCCCGGTGGCCAAGGCGCTCGGCAGCGACCGGCCGACCGCGAAGGTCGCCGTGCTCGCCGCGATGTACGGCCAGACCAGCGGGCCGGCCGGCGCCGCGCTCAAGGACATGGACCGCACCTACCCGACCGCGATGGCCTTCCTGCGCGCTGCCGAGGAGTCCGGCCGGCGCGGCCAGGACCTGCGGACGTACGGCGGACGGCTCTTGCGGCTCTCCACCCTGCGCGACGTCCTCGAGGAGGCCGGACCGGCGTCGACCACCGCGCACTCCTACGGCCGGTTCGCGCGCAACGCGGTGGTCCAGGGAGCCGCCGCCGAGCTGTTCAAGGCGTGGGCCGCGACCGTGCGCGCCGGGCTCGTCGGGGTCGACGCGCGGATCGTGCTGTGCCTGCACGACGAGCTGCTCGTCGAGACCACCGAGGAGGAGTCGTCGCGCGTCACCGACGTGGTCGAGGCGGCGCTCCGCTCGACCGCGTCGTGGTGGTGCGCGGGGAGCGGCGTACGCCTCGTGGCCGACACGTCGGTCGTGCGGAGCTGGGCCGACGCGAAGTGACCCGGGGGTCGTCTGCCACGATGACCCCCGGGGGGACGCGAGGGGAGCAGGCATGACCGGCAGGACGTCGGCGCTCGAGGTACGGATCAACGCGCGGCTGCACGCCGTGCAGCGCGGGGACCGCTACGAGGACCCGCTGGCCTTCTGGCTCGAGCGGCGCTTTCCCGGCAGCCGCGTCACCGCTGCCGGCACCCTGCTCAGTCCCGAGTCGGAACCCGTGTCGTGCGCGGTCCGGGCGGAGGTCGTGGGCGACCCCGAGGTGGTCCGCGACGCCGTGGCCGAGTTCCTCGACGACCTCGGCACCCCGCGCGGCTCGGCCGTCGTGGTCGACGGCCTCGACCCGCTGCCCTTCGGCACCACCGAGGGGCTGGCCCTCTACCTCGACGGCACCGGTCTCCCGCCCGAGGTCTACGCCGCCCACGACATCAACGAGTTCCTCGACGAGCTGCACGCCGCGCTCGGCGGCACGGGCACGCTGCAGTCGTTCTGGGAGACCGACCACTCCACCGCGGTGTACCTCTACGGAGCGTCGGCGGACGTGATGCGCGCGGCCCTCGCCGACCTCCTCGCAGCGCACCCGTTGGCCGCCAACAGCCGGCTCGAGCGGATCGCCTGACCGCTCGGTCCGGCGGGCGCCCGCGGCCCCGCGTTCGCCGCGGACCCCGCGTTCCGCCGGTCCGGGCCGTACCCTGGGTCCGTCGCGCGCCGACGGATCGTCGACGCCGCAGCCATGCACGCCGCGCGCCGGGGAGGCGCCATGTCGGACCTGCGCGAGCCGACGCTCATCCAGTCGGTCCAGCGTGCCTTCCGGCTGCTCGAGGCGGTCGCCGAGCTCGAGGACCGGGCGACGGCGAAGGCCCTCGCCCACCGGACCGGGATCGCCCTGCCGACGGCGTACCACCTGCTGCGCACGCTCGTGCACGACGGCTACCTCCAGCGCCTCGGCGACGGGACCTACGCGCTCGGTCGCCGGATGGCCGCCGTGGCCGACCGCGGCCGGCCGGCGCGGGCGATCGCCCAGTCGCGACCGGCGCTGGAGTGGCTGCGCGACGAGCTGCGCAGCCCGGTGTACCTCGCGCTGTACGACGACGGCGAGATCGTCGTCGCGGAGATCGTCGACAGCCCGCGGGCGCCGAGCATCGACCTCTGGGTGGGGATCCACGACGCCGCCCACGCGACCGCGCTCGGCAAGTGCATCCTCGCGCACCTCGCGGACGGGGAGCGCGAGGAGTACCTCGCCCGGCACCCGTTGCACGCCCTCACGCCGAACACCCTCGTCGACGGCCGCGAGCTGCGGCACCAGATCGAGCAGAGCACCCGGATCGCCACCGACCGGGAGGAGTACGCCCTCGGTGTCACGTGCGCGGCGTTCCCGGTGATCACCGAGTCCGTGGTCGGCTCGATCGGGTTCGCCACGCCGTCCCGGAACCCCGACCTGGCCCGCGCCGCCCTGGCCCTGGCCGAGGCCGGCGACCGGGTGCAGCGCGCCATCGCCCTGGCCTGAGCGGGATCACCATCTGAAATCCCGCACCTTGCCCTCCCTGCGCCGGACGCTGCTGAATGGCGGCGTCAGGACATGGACCGAGGAGGCGTCATGGACGGTGCCCAGCGCGTGGCCTTCTACCGGCAGATGGTGCGCATCCGTACCTACGAGGAGGCCATCAGAGCCAACTACCACGCCGACAAGGCACCGGCGTGGGACATCGGAGCGGGACTGATCCCGGGCGAGATGCACCTGTCGGCGGGCCAGGAGCCCGTCGCCGTCGGGCTGTGCGCGCACCTGCGCGACGACGACGCCATCACCGGCCCGCACCGCCCGCACCACCTCGCGCTGGCCAAGGGCGTCGACATGAAGCGGATGACCGCCGAGATCTACGGCCGCGTCGACGGGCTCGGGCGTGGCCGCGGCGGGCACATGCACCTGTTCGACCCGGCCCAGCACTTCTCCTGCTCGGGGATCATCGCCGAGGGCCTGCCGGTCGCCGTGGGACAGGCGCTTGCCTTCTCCCGCAAGGGAATCGACTCGGTAGCCGTCGGCGGTCGCCGGGGAGGGCGCCGCCAACCAGGGTGCGTTCCACGAGGCGCTCAACCTCGCGTCGCTGTGGAAGCTGCCCGTCGTGTTCGTCATCGAGGACAACGACTGGGCCATCTCGGTGCCCAGGCCCAGCTCGACGTCGATCGCGTCGAACGCCCCGCGCGCCGCGGCGTACGGCATCCCGGGCGAGCGGATCGAGGGCAACGACGTCGAGGCGATCCACGACGCCTGCGGGCGGGCCGTGGCGCGGGCGCGTGCCGGTGAGGGCCCGACGCTGCTCGAGATCCACACCGTGCGGCTGTGGGGCCACTTCGAGGGCGATGCCCAGGCGTACCGGGGCGAGGAGCTCGCGGTGGCCGAGTCGCACGACCCGATCCCGGCGTACGAGGCCAAGCTGCGCGCGGACGGGCTGCTCGACGACGACTCGGTCGCGGCCGCCCGGGCGGACGCGCAGGCCGAGGTGGACGCGGCCATCGCGTTCGCCCTCGCGTCGCCCGTGCCCGACCCGTCCACCCTGTCCGACCACGTCTTCGCCTGAGAGGGACGCCATGACCGTCACCGAGACCGCGGCGCCGACGATCCGTCGGCTGTCGACCGCGAAGGCCCTCTCCGAGGGCATCGCGCTGGAGATGGAGCGCGACCAGTCCGTGTTCGTGATGGGAGAGGACGTCGGGGCCTACGGCGGCATCTTCGGGTCGACCGGAGGGCTGCTCGAGCAGTTCGGCCCGACCCGCATCATCGACACACCGATCTCCGAGACCGGCTTCATCGGCGCCGGCATCGGCGCCGCGACCGAGGGGCTGCGCCCGGTCGTCGAGCTCATGTTCGTCGACTTCTTCGGGGTCTGCTTCGACCAGATCTACAACCACATGGCCAAGATCCACTTCGAGTCCGGCGGGAACGTCAAGGTCCCCATGGTCCTCATGATGGCCGTGGGGGGCGGCTACAACGACGCGGCGCAGCACTCCCAGTGCCTGTGGGCGTCGTTCGCGCACATGCCCGGGATGAAGGTCGTCGTCCCGAGCAACCCGTACGACGCCAAGGGACTGATGATCTCGGCGATCCGCGACGACGGCCCGGTCATCTACATGTTCCACAAGGGCGTCATGGGTCTCCCGTGGATGGCCAAGAACCCGCGCTCGGTCGGCCCGGTGCCGGAGGAGGCGTACGAGGTGCCCATCGGGAAGGCCGCCGTCGTCCACCCGGGCACCGACGTCACGGTCGTCTCGCTGAGCCTGTCCGTGCAGCACTGCCAGGACGTCGCCGAGAAGCTCGACGGCGAGGGCATCAGCGCCGAGGTGATCGACCTGCGCAGCCTCGTGCCGCTGGACCGCGATGCGGTGCTGACGTCGGTGGCCAAGACCGGCCGGCTGCTCGTCGTCGACGAGGACTACAAGTCGTTCGGGCTCAGCGGCGAGATCGCGGCGACGATCGCGGAGCAGGACCCCTCGATGCTCCGGGCGCCGTTCGCCCGCGTGACCTACCCGGACGTGCCGGTGCCCTACGCCCGGTCCCTCGAGCAGGCCGCGCTGCCCGGTCGCGAGCGCATCGAGAGCGCGATCCGGTCGCTGGTGCGGGCGTGACGCAGGAGATCCGCTTCCCCGTCGTGTCGAACGAGCCCGGTGCCACCGGCATCGTGGCCACGTGGTTCTCGCGCGACGGGGAGCGGGTGACGCAGGGACAGGTCGTCGCCGAGCTGGCCGTCGACAAGGTGTCCTACGACGTCGAGGCGCCCGCGTCGGGCACGCTCCGCACCGCGGTCGCGGAGGAGGCGCAGGTGGTGCAGGGCGACGTCATCGCCACCATCGACTGACGTCCCGGGTTCGGCCGCGGCGACCTATGTCAGTCCAGGCAGAACTCGTTGCCCTCAGGGTCGGTCATCACGATGTGGCCGGCGGACATGGGGGGTTCGGGCTCGTGGCGACGAACGCGCACCGCTCCCAGAGCCGCGAGTCGGTCCGCCTCGACTTCCAGCGCGGCCATCCGCTCCTCTCCGTCGAGGCCGGGAGCCGCGCGGACGTCGATATGCACCCGGTTCTTCACGACCTTGTCCTCGGGCACCCGCTGGAAGAACAGCCGCGGGCCCTGCCCGTCCGGGTCCTCGATCGCCGATGCTGCGTTGCGCAGCTCCTCAGGTACGCCGACGCGCTCCAGGAACTCGTCCCAGGCGGCCAGGGGGTCAGCGCCCCGTGGCAGGGCAACGCCGGGCGGACCCGGGTGGACGTAGCCCAGTGCATCTCGCCAGAACGACGACAGCGCCCGCGGATCACGGGAATCGAAGGTGACCTGAAGACGGCGGCTCATGCCGGCGATGGTGCCGCACTGCCGTTCACCGCGGAAGACAGAACGTCCCTCCGGTCCCGTGAGAGCTGCACCCCGTGAATCCGTGGAAAGGCGTCAACGTCCCATGGATTCGGGCGGTGGAGCGGTCTCGTCGCGGGCGAGCGATCCTCGCCTCACGGCGAGGGTCAGTCGCGGATGAGCACCAGCTTGCCGACGACGTCGCCGGACTCGAGCCGCGCGAAGGCCGTGCGCGCGTCGGTGAGGTCGTAGGTCGCGTCGACCGTGGGACGCACCCCGGTGTCGACCAGCAGCGAGACCAGCGCCTCGAGCTCGTCGCGCGTCCCCATGGTCGAGCCGACGACGCTGAGCTGGAGGAAGAACACGCGGGCGAGGTCGGCCGGCGGGTTCGGACCGCTGGTCGCCCCCGACACGACGACCGTGCCGCCCGGGCGCAGCGCCCTGAGCGAGTGCGACCAGGTCGCCTCGCCCACCGTCTCGATGACGGCGTCGACCCGTGCCGGCAGCCGGGCGCCGGTCTCGAACGCCTCGTCGGCGCCGAGCTCGACCGCCCGCTGGCGCTTGGCCTCGTCGCGGCTCGTGACCCACACGCGGAAACCCATCGCGTCGGCGAGCTGGATCGCGGCGGTGGCCACGCCGCCCCCCGCGCCCTGGACGAGGACGGTGTCGCCGACCCGGAGGCCCGACTTCGTCGCGAGCATCCGGTACGCCGTGAGCCACGCCGTCGGCAGGCACGCCGCCTCCGCCCAGCTGAGCTCCTCCGGCTTCGGCACGACGTTGCGCCGCGGCACGGCCACGGTCTCGGCGAACGTCCCGGGGTGCAGCTCGGAGAGCAGCGTGCGACCGGGATCGAGCGTCTCGTCACCGCCGCCGGCGACCGGGTCGCCGATGACGCCGTGCACCACGACCGGCGTCCCGTCGTCGAGCACGCCAGCGGCGTCGCAGCCGAGGATCATCGGCAGCCGGTCCGCGCGCAGCCCCACCCCGCGCAGGCTCCAGATGTCGTGGTGGTTGAGGCTCGCCGCGCGCACGTGGACGCGCACCCACCCCTCGGGCACCACGGTGTCGGGGACCTCGCCCAGGGTCAGCCCGGCCAGCGGGTCCGTCGGGTCGAGGGACGTGGCGGTGACGGCGAACATCCCTGGACAGTACCGGTGACCGCTACCGTGCGCGCATGACGATCAGGGTCCGGGAGCAAGGCCCCGACGAGGCAGCCGTCGTGCGCGACGTCGTCGGGCGCGCGTTCGGCGACACCCTCGAGGCCCGGCTCTGGGACGCGCTCGCGGCCCGCCCGGGGTCCGCGTCGTACGTCGCCGAGATCGACGACGAGGTCGTGGGGCACGTGGGGCTCACCTGGTGCTGGCTCGACGCGCCGGAGCGTGTCGTGGACGTCCTCGTGCTCAGCCCGCTCAGCGTGCTGCCGGAACGACAGCGCGGCGGTGTCGGACGAGCCCTCGTCGCCCGACGCGATCCGCGCCGCCGACGAGGCTCGCCGCTCCGCTGCTGTTCCTCGAGGGCGACCCGGCGTACTACTCCCGCGTGGGGTTCGAGCCGGCGGCTCCCCTCGGCCTCACGCCGCCGTCGGTGCGCATCCCGCTGCCGGCGTTCCAGTGCGTGCGGCTCTCGGCGTACGAGCCGTCGCTCACCGGGGCGCTCGTCTACGCCGACACGTTCTGGGCCTTCGACTGCGTCGGTCTGCGCGGCGAGCGGCTCGAGGCGGCGCTGCGCGGCTGAGGGCTACGCCGTGCGCACCCGCACCCGAGCCACGGCCTACCTCCTGCGTCCTGCGACGCCGCCGCGCCGCGCGCAGCGCGGCTACCCGCCGCGGACCACGCCGTCAGCGACCGCCGCGGCGGCGACCGCGCGCGACACGGTCGTCGCGAGCCCCGGGTCGAACGGGTCGGGGACGATGCGCCCGGGGCGCAGGTCGTCGGCGACGAGGCCGGCGATCGCCTGCGCGGCAGCGAGCTTCATCCCCTCGGTGATGCGCGTGGCGCCGGCGTCCAGCGCACCGCGGAAGATGCCCGGGAACGCGAGCACGTTGTTGATCTGGTTCGGGAAGTCGCTGCGCCCGGTGGCCACGACGGCCGCTCCGGCCGCGTGCGCGACGTCCGGGTGCACCTCGGGGTCCGGGTTCGCGAGGGCGAACACGATCGCGTCCGGGGCCATCGTCGCGACGACCTCGACGGGCACCGTGCCGGACGAGACGCCGATGAAGGCGTCGGCCCCGCGCAGCGCGTCGAACAGCGTGCCCGTGACGCCGCCGACGGTTGGTCCGCTCCGCGAGGTCGGCCTTGACGTCGGTGAGGTCCGCACGCCCGCGGTCGATCACGCCGACGCGGTCGCACAGTGCGACGTCGCCGATCCCTGCCGCGAGAAGCATGTTCGCGATCGCGACGCCGGCGGCACCAGCCCCGGACATCACCACGCGCATGTCGCCTAGGCGGCGGCCGGTGACGAGGGCGGCGTTGGTGAGCGCTGCGGTGACGACCACGGCCGTGCCGTGCTGGTCGTCGTGGAACACCGGGATGTCGAGCCGCTCCTGCAGGCGTCGCTCGATCTCGAAGCAGCGCGGTGCGCTGATGTCCTCGAGGTTGATCCCGCCGTACGCCGGCGCGATGCGCGCGACGGTGTCGACGATCTCGTCGACGTCGGTGGTGTCGAGGCAGATCGGCACGCAGTCGATGCCGCCGAACTCCTTGAACAGCAGGGACTTCCCCTCCATCACCGGCAGGGCGGCCACCGGACCGATGTCGCCGAGCCCGAGCACCGCGGTCCCGTCGGTGACGATGAGGACGGAGTTCGCCCGCCAGGTGTAGCGCCAGGCCAGCGACGGGTCCGCCGCGATGGCCGCCGACACGCGACCTACTCCGGGCGTGTACGCGAGCGCGAGGCCGGCGTTGTCGCGGATGCGGACCGTCGGCCGCACCTCGATCTTGCCGAGGTGGTGCAGCGGGAACGCGGGATCGTCGTCGTAGCCGGCGAAACGGTCCGGTTCGTCAGAGGGGAGGTTGGACGCGAGCACGGATGGTCCTTCGCAGGTGGGAGCCGAGGAAGAGCGGTCGAGCCCGGGTGCGTTCCGGTTCGCGCGTCCGAGTCAGGCTGCCTCACGGGGGTCGCCCGTGCGCTCGATCCTCGCACAGCCGCTCGGCACCCGGTCGGCTCGTCCGCTGTCGCTCCGGTCACACGCGCCGGGGTCGGGGCCAGTAGCGCGCCGTGACCCGAGCGACGAGGAACCGGTCCGGCACCGGCCCGAACAGCCGCGAGTCGTCGCTCGCCGCGGCGTTGTCGCCCTCGACCCACCACCCCTGGCCGTCTCGGCGCACGACGCGCTTCACGATGAGCAGGCCGGGCCGGTCCGGCCGCTCGAGGACGACGACGTCGCCCTCCCGCACGCCGACCGTGCCGCGGACGCGACGGCACAGCAGCCAGTCGCCGTCGTCGCAGCGTGGGGCGCATCGAGTCACCGGCGACGGCCACCCGGAGGTACGGCGACGTGCCCGCGGCGGCATCGCGACGGTCAGCCGTCACGCGCCACCTCCTCTGGGCCGGGCCGTGCGTCGGGGGTAGTGTCGCCGACAGGCTCCACCCCGATCCGTGCCCCCGACGAGAGGCCCCCATGATGCGCCGTCTGTTCGCTCCGACCATCACCGCCCACGCCCACTGCGACCTGCCCTGCGGCGTCTACGACCCCGCCCAGGCCCGGATCGAGGCGCAGTCGGTGAAGGCCTGCATCGAGAAGTACCACGCCAGCGACGACCCGGTCTTCCAGGGGCGCGCGGTCGCCATCAAGGAGGAGCGCTCCGACCTCGTGAAGCACCACCTCTGGGTGCTGTGGACCGACTACTTCAAGGCCCCGCACTTCGAGAAGTACCCGCAGCTGAACGGCCTGTTCAACGAGGCGACCAAGCTCGCCGGCGCCGGTGGCACCAAGGGCTCGCTCGACGCCGCGGTCGCCGACAGCCTCATCGCGAAGATCGACGAGATCGCCGAGATCTTCTGGGAGACCAAGAAGGCCTGATCGTCGCACCGCCACCTCGGCGCCCCGTCCCCCGGTGGGGCGGGGCGTCCGTGCGTCCGGACGGGTGCCGCGCGAGCGGATCTCATCAACTCTGAGGATGTGGAGCCTCCGCGGACCGCCGTAGAACTCAGGAGCGGTCCGCCAGGACCGTGAGCGAGCGTGGATCTGCCGGTCGTGTGGTCGCCAGGAGTGGTCCGGCAGGGAGCCAGAGGCGAAACCGGCGCTCCCGCACGCAGCAGGAGGACCACATGTCCCTGTCCCGTCCCCTCGTCGCGCTCATGGGCGCCGGCGTCCTGGGCATCGCCCTCGTGGGCACCGGTGCCGGCGCCACCTTCACCACGGCCACGACGAGCGCCCAGACGATCATCGCCGGCACGGTCGACGTGTCGCTGTCGCTCCGGCGACACCCCGGGGTGCACGTCCGCCTCGAACCACTGCCACGCCCTCACCGCTGCCCGCGGTCGGTCCGGTCGGGCTCGACGTTCGAGTCGACGCCCACCGTGGTGACGATGACCAACACGGGGAACATCCCGGCGTACTTCTCGGCCATCCAGATGACCGAGACGGACAACGGGACAGCTCGGCCGCGACCGCCCTGCCGCAACCGAGATGAACATCTGCATCATGAGCCACGACCCTCGGGCACCTGGGTCGAGGGGAACGGGCAGCTCACGACCGCGCTCGGCCTGCACGCCGAGCGTCGGCGAGAACCCGGTCGAGCTGGACCCGGGCCACTCCGCGACGTACTGGGTGAGCTTCTACGCGGGCAAGAACTCGACGCACTGCGGCACCAGACCAGCGACGGCCCCACGACCACGAGCCGCTGGGCACACCTACTCGGGGCACGACTACCACGACGCCGGCGAGCCTGACGAACGCCGCCGAGGGCGGCGTCATCACGCCCGAAGCTGACCTTCTCCTTCACCGGCTGAGCGGCGGCGCGGTGGTGGCGGGATCCCCGATCCCGCCACCACCGCTCGCCGACCGGCGACCGAGCGACAGCGGCCGGGGACGAGCCGGTCCGACCTGAGCCGCACCCGAGGAGCAGCCGATGCACGAGCGACCCGACCACCGTCCGCGGCGAGCACGTCGCTGGGTGAACCGAATCCTGCTGGCCGGGCTGGTGCTGCTGGTCGGGTCGGCCGCGGCAGCGGTGCTCTCCGGTGCCTACCAGCTGCGTCCGGTGCTCTCCGGGAGCATGCGACCCGGGCTGCCCGTCGGCGGGATCGTCATCACCGAGCGGGTGCCGGTGTCGTCGCTGCAGGTCCGGGACGTCGTGGTCTTCCACCGGCCGGACCGGCCGGGAGACCTCGTCGTCCACCGCATCATCGAGCTCACCCCCGGCGCGTCCGGCCCGGTCGTGCGGACGCAGGGCGACGCGAACGACATACCGGACCCCTGGACCGTCACGCTGGACGGCACCACCGCGTACCGCGCCGTCGCCACCGTCCCGCTCGTCGGATACCTCGCCGTCTGGGCGCACGGCCCGACGGGCCGGCAGATCCTGCTGGTGCTCGGTCTGCTCCTCGTCCTCGGTGCGGGCGCAAGCGCCCTCGTGTCAAGGCGACGGACGCGCAGGGCCGTGGCCGGCACCCGGCACGGGACGACTCCGGCCGCGCCGCCGGCCGCCGCCGAGGGCTGATCCGACCCGACGGCCGACCGTCGCCGCGGCCCTGTCTCGCCCGGGGCAGCCCGCGTGCGTCAGGATGGGCGCCATGGGGGAACCGCGATCCGAGCCGGGCTGGGACCACCTGTGGGTCGACGTCGACGGGCGCCGCACGTTCGTGCGGCTCTCCCTCGACGGCGGCGCGGCGACCCCCATCGTGCACGTGCACGGCTTCGGCATCTCCGGCGGCTACCTCATGCCGACGGCGCGCCTGCTGACCGACCGGGCGACGAACGTCGTCGCGGACCTGCCCGGCTACGGTCGCAGCGCGAAGCCGCCGCGCCCTCTCCCGATCCCCCGGCTGGCCGACGCCGTGATCAGCGTCCTCGACGCCGTCGGCGTCGGGCGGGCGGTCCTCGTCGGGAACTCGATGGGCTGCCCCATCGCGCTGGAGCTCGCCGACCGGTACACCGACCGGGTCGAGGGCGTCGTCCTCGTCGCGCCGGCCGGCGGTCTCAACAACCAGCCGCTGCGTCGCGCCATCCGGCAGCTCGCCGTCGACGGCGTCCGCGAGAGCCCACGGATGGCTCGCGTCGCCGTGCCCGACTACGTGCGGTTCGGGCCGGTCAACACGCTGCGCCTGTTCACCGAGATGACCGCGTTCCCCGCGCTCGACCGGCTGCAGCACGTCCCGGTGCCGACCCTCGCGGTGCTGGGCAGCCGCGACCCGCTGCTGCCGGGCGAGGACCGCGTCGCGGCGGTGGCGCGGCAGGTGCCCGGGCACGTCACGGTCGTCCGGATCACGGGCGCGGCGCACGCGGTGAACTTCAGCCACCCCGGCGAGCTCGCGCACGTGATCCGCTCGTGGCTCGACGGCGTCGAGATCGTCGACGATCCCGACCAGCCCGGTCTCACCTCGGTCCTGCGGATCCCGCGCGACTGACCCGGCGCGGGACTCGGTTCCTTCAGGGCGGATTCCGCAGCCCCCGACCCGGTCGGAGCAGGTCAGAGCCGCGGCACGACGACGGGGTGCACCCGCTCGTACGCCCGCGCCGCGCGCAGCACGAGGCGGTCGTCGAAGTGCCGGCCGACGACCTGCATGGCCATCGGGAGCCCCTCCGGCGAGAGGCCCACGGGCACCGACGCGGCCGGGTGCCGCGTCATGTTGAGCGGGTAGGTGAACGGCGTCCAGTCCACCCAGTGCGCCTGCGTCGACGGGTCGGCGACGTCCTGGCCGACCGGGAACGCCAGCACGGGGACCTGGGGCGACACCAGCAGGTCGTACGTCGACAGCAGGGCGGAGAACCGCGCGGTGAGCGCTCCCCGGACGGCGTCGGCGTCGAGGTACTCGTCGAGCGAGATCGCCTCGTGGCGCCGGGCCGTCGCCACCAGCCCCGGGTCGCTCAACGCGAGCTGCTCGTCGGAGAGGCCGCGCAGCATGCGGCCGAGCGCCGCGTCCCAGAGGGTGAGGAACGCGTCCCGCACGTCCGGTCCGGGCGGCTCGACGACGTCGACCCGGGCGCCGAGACCGGCGAGCACGTCCACCGCCGCGTCGACGGCGGCCGCGATGCGCGGGTCGACGTCGGCCCGCGCGAACCTCGGGGCGTACGCGATCCGCAGGCCGCTCACGCCGTCCTCGATCCCGTCCAGCCAGGACCGTCCGTCCGGCATCGACGGGTAGACGTCGCGGGCGTCCGGCCGCGCGATCGCGGCCATCAGGTGCGCGGCGTCGCGCACCGTGCGCGCCAGCGGACCGACGTGGCTGAGCATCCCCGACACCGCGGCCGGGTGGATCGCGACGATCGAGTGGGTGGGCTTGAGACCGACGACGCCGCAGAACGCCGCCGGCATGCGCACCGAGCCGCCGCCGTCCGTGCCGACGTGCAGCACGCCCATCCCGGCGGCCGCCGCGGCACCGGCACCCGCGGACGAGCCACCCGTCGTGCGCGTCGTGTCCCAGGGGTTGCGGGTGATGCCGGTGAGCGGGCTGTCCCCGCCGCCCTTCCAGCCGAACTCCGGGGTGGTGGTGGCACCCAGGAACACCGAGCCCTGCTCGCGCAACCGCCGCACGGTGGGCGCCTCCTCGGTGGGCAGGACCGAGGGGTCGGAGTGCCGGGAGCCCTTGAGCGTCGGGTGCCCGCGATAGGGCAGCAGGTCCTTGACCGTGACCGGGACGCCGTCGAGCGCCCCGAGCTGCTCCCCCGCACGCCAGCGCGCCTCGCTCGCCCGCGCCTGCTCCAGCGCGTCCTCCGCGTCGACCCACACGAACGCGTTCAGTGTTGGTTCGACGGCGCGCGATCCGGTCGAGCGACGCCCGCGCCACCTCGACGGGCGACGCCGCGCCGCTCCGGTACGCCGCCGCGAGGGCGTCGACGGTCCAGTCGCTCGGGTCGTTCGGGAGCATCGGCGTCCTCCTCGGTTCGTGCGCGTGCCGGCCACCCTAGGCACCACGGCCCGGTCGCGGCGCAACGTCGGATCCTCGCCGCGGGTGGGCCGCGCACCGAGCGGGCGGATGCGGTGGGATGGGCGCATGACCAGCGAGCCGAGCCCAGGACGCATCCGCCCGGCGAAGCCCGGGGACGTGCCGGAGATCCTCGCGATGATCCGCGACCTCGCCGAGTACGAGCGCTCGCTGCACGAGGTCGAGACGACCGAGGACCAGCTCGTCGCGCTGCTGTTCGGTGGTACGCCGGAGGCACCCGGCGTACCGGCGACGACGCCGAACGGCGCGCCCGCGGCGTACGCCCACGTGGTCGAGCACCCGGACCCGCGAGCGGGGCACCGCACTCGGCGCCTTCGCCCTGTGGTTCCTCAACACCTCGACCTGGACCGGCACCCACGGCGTCTACCTCGAGGACCTCTACGTCCGGCCCGAGCTGCGCGGCAGCGGCTACGGCAAGCGTCTGCTGCAGACGCTCGCGCAGGTCTGCCTGGACCGCGGCTACCGCCGCCTCGAGTGGTGGGTGCTCGACTGGAACGAGCCGGCGCTGGGCTTCTACCGCACGCTCGGGGCCCTGCCGATGGACGAGTGGACCGTGCACCGGGTCACCGGAGCGGACCTCGTCGGCCTGGCCACCGGCGACGCGCGCTGACCCGGTACCCGCACCGCGCTGACCTGCGGTGCGCGGCGGCGGGAGCGGGCCCCAGGATGCCCTCCGGGCGTTAGCCTCACGGCTGTGAGCTCCTCGATCCGCCTGCGCATCCCGGCGTCGGACGCCTGGGTGGTGCTCGTGCGCACGACCGCCGTCGCCTGCTGCGCCCGGCTCGGCTTCGACGTCGAGCGCGTGGAGGACGTGCGCCTGGCCGTCGGCGAGGTCGCCGGCCTGCTCGTCGCGCAGTCCGTCCCGGACGGCGAGATCACCTGCGTCTTCACGCCGTACGACGACGGCCGGCTCGACGTCGAGCTCTCGGCGGAGACCGGGACGGGGACCCTCCCGCCGACCGGCACGTTCGCCTGGGCGGTGCTCACCGCGCTGGTCGACGACGTGACCGCGACCGTCGACGCCACCGCGGTCACCGTCGTGCTGCGCACCTCGCGCAGCGCCCCGGCGTCGGTCGAGGCATGACCGGTGACGGCATGGGTACCTCGCCCGAGGCCGTGACCGACGAGGTGCCCGAGCCGGGCGCCTCGACCCGCTGGGGCGAGGCCGAGCGGGTCCGCGAGCGCGACCTGGTCGCGATCCTGGCGGCCACCGCGCCCGACGACCCCGCGCACCGACAGGCTCGCGACGAGCTCGTCACGCTGAACCTCCCGCTCGTCCAGTTCCTCGCGCGCCGGTTCCGCGACCGCGGCGAGCCGCTCGAGGACCTCGTGCAGGTCGGCACGATCGGGCTGATCAAGGCGGTCGACCGCTTCGACGCGGAGCGTGGTGTCGAGTTCTCGACGTACGCCACGCCGACCATCGTCGGTGAGATCAAGCGGCACTTCCGGGACAAGGGCTGGGCGATCCGCGTGCCGCGGCGCCTTCAGGAGCTGCGCATCGCGCTGGGGCGGTCGACCGCCGAGCTGTCCCAGCGGTCCGGGCGGGCGCCCACCATCGCCGAGCTCGCCGCGCACCTCGGCATCTCCGAGGACGAGGTGATCGAGGGCCTCGAGGGTGCCCAGGCGTACGCCACCGCGAGCCTCGACGCCCAGGTCGGGAGCGACGACGGCGACGAGGGGTCGCCGTCGCTCGCCGACCGGCTCGGCACCGAGGACCTCGACCTCGAGGCGGTCGAGCACCGCGAGTCGCTGCGGCCGCTGCTCGCCGCGCTGCCGTCGCGGGAGCGGCGGATCCTCGCCCTGCGGTTCTTCCACGGGATGACGCAGAGCCAGATCGCCGACGAGGTCGGCGTCTCGCAGATGCACGTCTCGCGGCTGCTCGCGAAGTCCCTCGCGACGCTGCGCGCGGGGCTGACCGAGGACGACTGAGCGACGACCGCCGCCCCGCCCAGGTGTCAGGCGTCGAGGGCGTCGCCGAGCGCCGGACTGATGACCAGCGCGATGCCGACGATGCTGACGGCCAGCACGGCGTAGCCGATCCGGTGCGTGAGGTCGCCGTCACCCTGCGTCAGCGTCCAGCCGACGACCACGCCGAAGAGCTGGACGACGCCGAACGGGGTGCGGGCGCTCCGCCGGCGCTGCCACAGGCCGACGGCGCACAGGCCGATGCCCAGCGCGAAGAGCAGGTAGATCACGATCTCCACCGGTGCGGCGGCCACCGCGCTGCCGTCCTCGAGGGTGGAGACGCCGATGCCGACGGCGTAGGCGACGAGGGCCACGGCCTCGAGCACGGCGACGGCGACGGCGGCGCGGAGCAGCGGGGGTCGCGCGGGCCGCGGGGATCCGGAGGTCGGGTCGTCGGTCACGTCGGTCACCCTGCCAGACGGAGACCCCCCGCCCGGACCGGCCCGGCCGGAGTCGCCCGCGGCTGTCCCGTTCGTCGGCTCGCCCGCCCGGCCACCGTCGTACCCTCGTAGCGTGCGCGCCCTCCTGGTGGTGAACCCCCGAGCCACGACCACCGGCGCCCGCACCCGGGACGTGATCGCCCGGGCGCTGTCCGCGGCCATCGACCTCGACGTCGCCGACACGACGCACCGCACCCACGCGACCGACCTCGCCCGCCAGGCCCGCCGCGACGGTCTCGACGTCGTGCTCGTCCTCGGCGGCGACGGCACGGTCAACGAGGTCGTGAACGGCCTGCTCGCCGACGGCCCCGGCCACGACGTCCCCGCGCTCGGCACGATCCCGGGTGGCAGCGCGAACGTCGTCGCGCGCAGCGTCGGGCTCCCCGAGGACCCGGTCGAGGCGACCGGCGTGCTCATCGAGGCGATCGAGCACAAGCGCACCCGCACCGTCGGGCTCGGTCTCGCCGCCTACGACGACCGGCACCGCTGGTTCGTGTGCAACGCCGGGCTCGGGGTGGACGCCGAGATCATCGAGGAGATGGAGCGCCAGCGCGCGGCCGGTCACGAGGCGACCCCGGCGCGCTACTTCCAGACGGCGGTGCGCCAGATCGTGCTCAGGACCGAGCGTCGCGAGCCGGCGCTCGTCGTCCGGCGCCCGGGCGTGCCCGACGTCGAGGGGGTGTTCCTCACGATCGTGCAGAACTCCTCGCCCTGGACCTTCCTGGGCCCGCTGCCGGTCGACCCCTGCCCCCGCGCCTCCTTCGACACCGGCCTCGACCTGTTCGCCCCCCGGAGCCTCGCCGTGCTGCACACCCTCGGCCACGTGCGCCGGATGCTGCTCGGCCGACGCAGCCGCTACCCGTTCGGTGGGCTGCTGAGCCTGCACGACCAGTCCGAGCTGACCGTCCTCGCCACCCGGCCGACCCCGCTTCAGATCGACGGCGACGCCGTGGGTCCGGTCTCCTCGGTCACGTTCCGTTCCGAGCCACGAGCACTGAGCGTGCTCGTCTGAGCGGGACACGGAGCAATCCCGCCACGCTGTGTGATCAAGGCGACAGCGGCTCAGAGCCTCCTCTCAGCGAAAACCCTGGACAGCGCCCCGGCCGTGTGTGAGGGTCGAACCTGTCGGATGGCCCCGAACCGGGTGCCCCGGCGTCTCCGTGTGTCCGTCCTCCCAGCCCGGGCTGGCGACGTCCGTGCGGAGAGGGCTCGTGACGGCGTTCACAAGCACCGCACGACCCGGCCCCGCACGAACCACACCGGCGCGATCGCGCCGGCGACCAGGAGGAAGCGCATGGACTGGCGGCACGAGGCGGCCTGTCGTGACGAGGACCCCGAGCTGTTCTTCCCGATCGGCAACACGGGCCCCGCGCTCATGCAGATCGAGGAGGCGAAGGCGGTCTGCCGTCGCTGCCCGGTGGTCGACACCTGCCTGGCCTGGGCGCTCGAGAGCGGTCAGGACGCCGGCGTATGGGGTGGGCTGTCCGAGGACGAGCGTCGCGCCCTCAAGCGCCGCAACGCCCGCGCCCGCGCCGCCCGCGCCGGGCTGTAGCACCGGACTTCGAAGGGCCGGATCCACCCGATCCGGCCCTTCGCCATGCCCGGACCCCCGCGCTCAGGCGGGCAGCGGGACGCTGACCCGGGCGCAGGTGCCGTGCCCGTCCTGCCCGGGGCACAGCTCGAGCTGACCGCCGAGCTCGTCGGTGATGAGCGTGCGCACGATCTGCAGCCCGAGCCGACCTGTCCCGAACGGGTCGAACCCGAGGGGGATCCCCGGACCGCGGTCCACGACCTCGACCACGAGCTGCTTGTCCTCGCGCCGTGGCAGCAGCGCGACGTCGGCGCCGCCGCCGTGCTCGACCGCGTTCTGCAGGAGCTCGCCGAGGGCCATCGCCAGCGGCGTGACGACCTCCGCGGGGAGGATCCCGAAGGTCCCCGTCCGGATCACCGACACCGAGCGCGACGTGAGGGACATGTCGCGGACGAGGGCCACGAGCCGGTCGGCCACCTCGTCGGCGTCGACGTTCTCCCCCGGCGTGTGCGCGAGGGTCTCGTGCACGACCGCGATCGCGCCCACCCGGCGGACCGCCTCGTCGAGCGCCTCGCGCGCCTCCGGGCTGTCGATCCGCCGGGCCTGCAGCCGCAGCAGGGCGGCGACGGTCTGCAGGTTGTTCTTGACCCGGTGGTGGATCTCGCGGATCGTCGCGTCCTTGCTGAGCAGGGCGCGGTCGCGCCGGCGGATCTCGGTGGCGTCGCGGACCAGCACGAGCCCGCCGGTGTGCCGCCCCTGCCGCGAGAGCGGCACCCCGCGCAGCGTCACGACGGCCCCGGAGTTCTCCACCTCCGCGCCGCCCGCCGCCCGGCCCGAGGCGACGACCGCGAGCGCCTCGTCCACCGGACCGGGGCGCCGGGCCAGCTTGGCGCTGGTGCGGGCCAGGTCGCTGCCGACGAGATCGGTCGCGAGCCCGAGCCGGTGGTACGCCGAGCGCGCGTTGGGGCTCGCGAACACGACGATGCCGGCGGGGTCGACCCGGACGAGGCCGTCGCCGACCCGCGGCGGGGACCCGGTCCGGGCCAGCGGCTGCGCCGGCGGGAACGTGCCCTCCACGACCATGGCGGCCAGCTCGTCGGCGGCCTCGAGATAGGCCTGCTCGAGCGGGCCGAAGTCGCGCCCGGAGAACGCGGAGTGCCGCTCGATGACGCCGAGCAGCCGCCCGGCCCGGATGACCGGGATCGTCTCGATCGGCGCGGGTCCGGTGACGCCCCGCTCCGCGACGATGCTGCGGCCGGACACCGCCCGGTCGATGAGGGGACGCCGGCCGCGGGCGGTGTACTGGCCCACCACGTCCTCGAACATGCCGGTCGGCCCCGTGGTCGGCCGCACCTGGTCGGCCGCGACGAAGCCGCCGCCGTGCCAGGTGGGCAGCCACAGGACGAGGTCGGCGAACGCGAGGTCGGACAGCAGCGTCCAGTCGGCGACGAGGGCGCGCAGATGGTCCAGGTCGGCCTCGGACAGGTCGGTGCGCTCGCGCGCGACGTCGTCGAACCGGGCCATGCGTCCGAGCCTATTGCGGCCGCCTGGCCGGACCGCGGTCCACCGTCGTCCGGGTCGACGGAAACGGGTCGACGCGGCCGCGCCGCGGGCGAGACGATCACGGTCAACCGAGGACGGGAGCCGAGATGCGAGTGCGACTGCTTTCCGGGGCGGACGAGTTCCTCGCGGCGACTCTCGGGCTGCGCGCCGCGGACCCGGTGCTCACCAACGTGCTGGGCTCGGTCGCCACCGGCGTCGCCGCCGGGATCCACTACGACACGGAGTCGTTCTTCGTCGTCGAGAGCGACGGGGTGGCCGTCGGCGCCGCGCTGTGGACCGTCCCGTTCCGGCTGCTGGTCGGTCCGATGGGCGACGACGCCGCGGCGGCGGTCGGGGCGGCGGCCGCCCAGCGGGCGGCTGGAGATCGGTACGCCGCTGACGGGGGTCGTCGGTCCGGTCCGGGCGGCGGAGCTGGCCGCGGACGCCGTGGGGCGGCCGTGGCACGTCACGAGGGAGGAGCGGGTGCTCGTGCTCGCACGACTACCTGCCACCGCGCGGCGTGGCCGGCCGCGCACGCCGCGCGAGCGACGGCGACGCCGAGATCCTGCGCCGGTGGCGGCACGAGTTCGCGACCGAGATCGGGGCTCCGACCGAGATGAGCGACGACCGGCTCCGGATGGCGCAGCGGATGACGTGGTTCTGGGACGTCGACGGCGTACCCGTGTCGATGGCCGGCCACGCGCCGCTGGTGTCGACCCCCTCCGGCGACGTCGGGCGCATCGGCCCGGTGTACACCCCGGTGGAGCACCGCCGGCAGCGGCTACGGCGGCGCCGTGACGGCGGCCGTCGTCGAGCACCTGCGCACCCTCGTCGGGACGGTGATGCTCTTCACCGACGCGGCCAACCCGACGAGCAACCACGTGCTACGAGTCCCTCGGGTTCGTGCCCGAGGCCGACGTCGTCGAGCTGCTCTTCGAGCCGCTCTGACGCGCCCGGGCTACCGGCGGGTAGGTTCGGTGGACATGACGGACGAGTCCACCACCCTCAACGGCCACGGCGGCACCCACGCGGTGGCGGCCGCTCTCGCGCACGGCGTCGAGACGATGTTCACGCTGTCCGGCGCGCACGTCTTCCCGCTCTACGACGCCGCCGTCGGCGGCAAGGCGGGTGTCGACGCGGGAGCCTCGCCGATGCGGCTCGTCGACGTACGCCACGAGGCCACGGCGGTCTTCGCCGCCGAGGGCACCGCGAAGCTCACCCGGACTCCGGGGCTCGCGGTCGTGACCGCCGGGCCGGGCGTCACGAACGTCGTGAGCGGGGTGACGACGGCGCACTTCAACGGCTCGCCGCTCGTCGTCCTCGGCGGCCGGTCGCCGGACAACCGCTGGGGCACCGGCGCCCTGCAGGAGCTCGACCAGCCACCGCTGCTCGCCCCGGTGACGAAGCACGCCGCGACCGTGCACGACACCGCCGAGGTGGGCGACGCCGTGGCGGAGGCGTTCGCGATCGCCGCGGCGCCGCACCGCGGCCCGGTGTTCCTCGACGTCCCCATGGACGTCCTGTTCTCCTACGCCGACGTCGCGCCCGCCGCGGCGGTCGCGGCGGTCCGCGGCGGCACCCGACCCGGACGACGTCGACGAGGTCGTCCGCCTGCTGTCCGAGGCCGCGCACCCGGTGCTGGTGCTCGGTGGCGACGTGTGGGCCGGCGGCGCGGAGGACGCCGCGCTGCGCCTCGTCGAGGCCACCGGGATCCCGGTGGTCGCCAACGGCATGGGCCGGGGAGTCGTGCCGGCCGGGCACCCGCTGCTCGCCACCCGCGCCCGAGGTGCCGCGTTCAGCGGCGCCGACCTGGTGCTCGTCGTCGGCACCCCGCTCGACTTCCGGCTCGGCTACGGCGCCTTCGGCGGCCGGGACGGCGCCACGCCGGCCCGGGTCGTCCACGTCGTCGACTCCCCGGGCCAGCTGGCACGGCACGCCGACCTCGCCGTCGGTCTCGTCGGTGACCTCGGCGTCACCCTCGACGCGCTGCGCGACGGCATCGAGCACCTCATCCGCCGGCCGTCGTACGGCGACTGGTCGACCCGCCTGGCCGCCGTGGCCGCCACCGCGGCGGCCCGGGACGCCGCGGACCTCGCGAGCGACGCCGACCCGATCCACCCGGCCCGGATCTACGGCGAGCTCCTCCCCCGCCTCGCCGAGGACGCCGTCGTCATCGGCGACGGCGGCGACTTCGTGTCCTACGCCGGCAAGTACGTCGAGCCGGCCCGCCCCGGCGGCTGGCTCGACCCGGGCCCGTACGGCTGCCTCGGCACCGGGCTCGGCTACGCCATCGCGGCCCGCATCGCCCGACCCGTCCAGCCAGGTCGTGCTGCTGCTCGGTGACGGCGCCGCCGGCTTCTCCCTCATGGACGTGGACACCCTCGTGCGCCACCACCTCCCCGTCGTGATGGTGGTGGGCAACAACGGCATCTGGGGCCTCGAGAAGCACCCGATGCAGTTCCTCTACCAGTACGACGTCGCCGCCGAGCTGCGCCCCGGGACCCGCTACGACGAGGTCGTGACGGCCCTCGGCGGCGGCGGCGAGACGGTCACGGACCCCCGAGGGATCGGCCCGGCCCTCGATCGGGCCTTCGCCTCGGGCGTCCCCTACCTCGTCAACGTCCTCACCGACCCGCGGATCGCCTACCCGAGGAACACCACCGGGATCTGACCTCCCGGACGCATGATGTGGCGATGTCGGGCGCGTGATCGGGTCGATCTCGCCTGTCGCCGTTCGTACTGATGGTGGAGGCGGACACCCCGTCCGCCAGGGCAGGAAGGGCAGTCATGGCCGAGTACCTCATCTTCTTCAACCAGCAGTGGGTGGGCGACCACAGCGAGGAGTGGTTCCGCGGCCGCGGGCCGCTCGCCAGGGCGGTCCTGGACGAGATGAGGGCCGCGGGCGTCTACGTGTTCGCCGGAGGGCTGGAGGAGGAGGTCGACAAGGCCTTCAGCGCCGACGCGACCAGCGGCACGGTGCTGATCACCGACGGACCCTTCATCGAGACCAAGGAGTGGCTCGGCGGATTCACCGTGGTGGACGTGGCCAACGTGGAGGCGGCGAAGATGTGGGCGGGAAAGGTCGCGGAGGCGTGCGGCTGGCCCCAGGAGGTACGCCGCTTCAAGCCGCAACCGCGAGCCGAGTGATGCGGCCCTACCGCATCGGCCCGCCACAGACGGGTCAGCCATGACGCGATCGCAGGGTTGGTGAGGCGGAGGCAAGCGGTACCCCGAAGCGGAGCGGCCCGAGGCCGGAGTCCGGCCCCCGGGGGGGTCGGCGAGGCCGAGCGGGAGGCGACCGAAGGGAGCCGACCAGGCCGCGCAGCGGAGGGGGCGCCGACGAACCCGCGCGGGAGCGCGGGTTCGTGGAGGCGGAGCTAGCGCGTACCCCGAAGCGGAGCGGCCCGAGGCCGGAGTCCGGCCCCCCGGGGGGTCGGCGAGGCCGAGCGGGAGGCGACCGAAGGGAGCCGACCAGGCCGCGCAGCGGAGGGGGCGCCGACGAACCCGCGCGGGAGCGCGGGTTCGTGGAGGCGGAGCTAGCAGAGACTCCTCAGCAGCGGTCCGGGGTCGACGGCGGCGGACTCGCCGCCGCTGCGCCAGTACTCGAAGTGCAGGTGCACCTGACCGGGGCTCCCGGTGTCACCCATGAGACCGATGACCTGGCCACGCGCGACCCGGGAGCCGGCGTGGACGAGGTCGCGGGACATGTGGCCGTAGAAGAACTTCGAGCCGCTCCGGCCCTGCAGCACGATCCGGAGCGCCCCGTTGGACTGGCGGCCCTCGCGGACGACGACGCCGGCCTCGATCGCGAGGATGGGCGTGCCGCGGCGGGCGACGAGGTCCATGCCCTGGTGGCTGTGCCCGGAACGGGGGGCGCCCCAGCCCTCGCCGAACGCGGCGCCCGGAGCGGGGCAGACGCGTCCCGCGGTCACCGGCGCGGCGCGGCGGGCGACCGTGACGGCCCGGCTCGCCGTCGCCCTGGCGGTGACCTTCGGCGCGAGGAGCGTGCGCCACGTCGCGGGACCGACGTAGCCCTGCGCCGGCAGCCCGTGCGCCTTCTGGTAGGCCACGACGGCGCCGAGGGTCATCGGTCCGTAGAAGCCGGTGGGCTTGACGCCGAGACGCTTCTGGAGCGTGGTGACGGCGGGACCCTGCACACCGGGGCGCAGGACCGGGCGGCTGGACGCCGGCGCGGACACGGTCCGGGTGGGTGCGGCCGCGGACGTCGAGCGCAACCCGGCGGCGACGACGATCCGGCTGCGCGCCGCGCTGAGCTGGAGGTCGTCGACGGCGACGTCCGCCGTGACCACCTCGCGCTCGGCCGCTGCTGCCGAGACCCCGCTCGGTTCGACCACCTCGCCGGCGCGCGGCACGGCCACGAGGGCGCCGAGCGCGAGGGCGACCACGCCGACCGCGAGCACGCCGCGGCCGAGGGGGGCCGACAGGGAGAGGGGCTGCCGCCGCGGCGGCTGGGGCGAGCTCGACGTACCCGTCACGGGACGACCTCCGGCCACGCCTGCGGGGTGAGCTGTCGGGTTCGGCCGTCGGAGCTGGCCGGCCGTGCGACTCCGCACGGCTTCACCCCGAGGACGCGGCCACGATCGCCGCGCCCGGAAGTGGGTCCCCCACTCCTGCCCTGAGCGGATGCTCGGTGGTGGTGCGGACCGGGGCAGAACTCGGCGTCGTGCCCGCACCGGCCGTCCGGATCACCCGGTCGACCGGGTCCGACGCTATCAAGGAAGGATCCTCCCGTGCCCACCGCCGCTCCCGACGCCCCGCTCGAGGTCCGCCCCGTCCGCCCGGAGGAGGTGGCCGAGGCCGGTCGCCTCGTCGAGGCGGCCTACTCGGCCGGTGGGCTCCTGGACAACGACCGCGGCTACGGCGCCCACGTCCGTGACGTCGCGGGTCGGGTCGGCGACGTGCCCGTGCTCGTGGCGGTCCGCGCCGACCGGATCGTCGGCTCGGTCACGATCGCCCCGCACGGCAGCAGCCACTCCGAGCTGGCCCGCGAGGGCGAGGTCGAGTTCCGCTACCTCGGGGTGGCCCCCGAGGCGTGGGGCTCGGGCGTGGCCACCCGCCTCGTCGACGCCGTCGAGGAGTACGCCGTCGGCGCGGGCGCCGACCGTCTCGTGCTGTGCGTCATCGACGAGAACGTGGCCGCGGCACGGGTCTACGAGCGCCTGGGCTTCACCCGCGTCCCGGAGCGCGACTGGGAGCCCGTGCCGGGCATCCTGCTGCGCGTCTGGCAGCGGCCGGTGCGGCCGGCCTGAACCACCTGATGGTGGGGCCCGGTCGGGGCTCAGCCCAGGCGGGAGAGGAACCGCTCCCGGTCCACCACGACCCTCGTCACCCGGCCGGTGGCGACGACCACGGCGTCGGCCCCACCCACCCGCTGCTCCGCCGCGACCTCGAACCGCACCAGGCGACCGTCGACGTGGGAGACCGAGGCCCGGGCCACCACCGAGGCGCCCACCGGGGACGGCGCGACGTGCTCGATCTCGACCCGGGTGCCGACGCTCGCGCTGCCGGCATCGAGGACGCCGGCGAGGCACTCGACCGTCGCCGCCTCGAGCCAGGCGACCAGCCGCGGGGTCGCGAGCACCGGGACGTCACCGCTGCCGAGCGCCAGAGCCGTGTCGTCGTCGGAGACGTCGAAGGTGAGGGCCGCCTCGAGCCCCACGCGCGGGCCGGGTCCGATGGTCACCCCGCGAGGGTAGGCCCGACGTCGCGGCCTCGGTACGGCGCGGTCTAGGCGACGAGACCCGAGGCGCTGGAGCTCGACCATGAGGTCGTGCGGGCTCGTCGAGGCGTCCATCGCCGCGTCGAGCGTGATGACGCCGTCGCGGAACAGCGCGACCAGGTGCTGGTCGAACGTCTGCATGCCGTAGAAGCCGCCCTCGGTGATGAGCTGGTGGATCGTGCTCGTCTTGTCCGGGTCGACGATCGCGTCCTGGATGCGGCCGGTGTTGATGCAGATCTCCATCGCCACGCAGCGGCCGAGGCCGTCGGCGCGCGGCACGAGGCGCTGGCAGAGGATGCCACGCAGCGTGCCGGCCAGGGTCAGGCGGATCTGCGGCTGCTCGTGCGGCGGGAAGAAGTCGATGACGCGGGCGATGGTCTCCTGCGCGTCGGTGGTGTGCAGGGTCGACATGACGAAGTGTCCGGTCTCCGCCGCCGAGAGCGCCGCCTTGACCGTCTCCTGGTCGCGCATCTCGCCGACGAGGATGACGTCGGGGTCCTGGCGCATCGCGGCGCGCAGCGCGGTCGAGAAGTCACGCGTGTCGACGTGCACCTCGCGCTGGTTGATCATGCTGCGCTTGTCGTGGTGCAGGACCTCGATCGGGTCCTCGATCGTCACGACGTGGACGTCGCGGTTGAGGTTGATGTTGTCCACCATGCCGGCGAGGGTCGTGGTCTTGCCGGAGCCGGTGGGGCCGGTGACGAGGACCAGGCCGCGCGGCTCGAGCGAGAGCGGGCCGAGCACGGTGGGGAGCCCGAGGTCATCGAGCGGGATGGCGCCGATCGACACGCGGCGGAAGACCAGACCCGCGCTGCCCCGCTGGCGGAAGACGTTGACGCGGAACCGGCCGACACCGTCGATGCCGTAGGCGAAGTCGGCCTCGTTGCGGCGGGTGAACTCCTCGATGAGGTCGCCGCGGAGCACCTCGCGGACGAAGTGCTCGGTGTCCTCCGCCCGCAGGTCCGGGACCTGGAGGCGGCGCAGCGTGCCGTCGACCCGCACCCGCGGCGGGGAGCCGACCTTGCAGTGCAGGTCCGACCCGCCGCTCTCGACGAGGGCGCGGAGGAACGGCACGACCGACACCGGGGGCTGGTGGGCCGCGACGGCTGGGGCCGGCGCCGCGGCCGGGCCGGCGGCCGGGGACGGGGCGAGGGCGGGATCCACGGTGTTCGTCACCCTAGGGGCATCGGCGTGCCCCGGCTGCTCCTTGAGCGCGCCGGCCCGGCTCGGGTGCCGCGCGCCGGCCGGCGGTGCCGGAGGCGTGGGTGCCCTGGGCTCAGCCCAGGACGACGAGGACGTCGCCCTCCTGCACCACGTCGCCCTCGGTGACCCGGATCTCGACCACGACGCCGCCGTTCTCGGCGAGCACCGGGATCTCCATCTTCATCGACTCGAGCACGAGCAGCGTGTCGCCCGCCGCGACGTCGTCGGCGGGCGCGACGACGATCGAGACGACGTTCGCGACCATCTCGGCGCAGACCTCGGTGGCCACGGATCCTCCTGATCTCGGGTCGTTCGGGACGGCTCATCCTGGCACGTCCGTCCGGCGGGGACGTCACCGTCCGGCTCACCGTCCGGCTCGTGCCGCAGCCCGCGTTCCGGACCGCGCGACCGCTCCGATGTCCCCGGGCACGCGGGTCGCCGACCGCGCCGGAACGTCAGTAGGCGTACTCGGACTGGCGCTCGATGATGCGAGCGAGCGTGTCGACGACGTCGGGGTCGTACTCCCGGTCGATGCCCAGCTGCAGCCGTTCGAGAGCCCGCAGCTTGCGGTCGCTCTCGAGCGACGCTCCGACGAGATCGTCGTAGGCGTTGACCACCTTGATGATCCGGCTCTCGAGCGGCAGCGAGTCGTCCTGCGGTCCGCGGTGCGGACGGTAGGGGTCGGCCTGCCGTTCGACGATGAGCGCGGCACGGTCGAGCACGCCGGCCTGCCGGATGACCTCGGCCCCGAGCTCGGCGATGCGGCGCTGGTCGACCGGCGCCACCATCGTCGTGGCGCCGCCCGGGATCGGGTCGGGCAGGGACAGCTGGCCGATGTCGTGCATGAGGGCGGCGTAGTCGAGGTCCTTGATGTCGCGCTCGCTCACACCCATCTCGCGGGCGATCGCCTTGGCCAGGACGGACACGCGGCGCGAGTGCCCGGTCTCGGTGTAGCCGCCCACCTCGGTGACCTTGGCGAGCGAGCGGATGGTCTGGAGGTACGTCGCCTCGATCGTGGCGTACCGGCGGAAGGAGAACTGGGTCAGCAGCAGCGGCACCGCGAAGATCGGCAGGGCGAGGTAGCCCATCTTCGGGCGCCGCGAGCGCGATGAGGACACCGGTCGCCGCGATCGCCGACGAGATGCCCACGAGGGCGCGCACCTCGTCGACGAGCGCGGTGCGGAACGGCTGGTGCGCCTGGCTCGAGCGGACCGAGGCCGCGAGCACGGCGTCGGCCGCCGCGGCCAGTATCGCCGCGAGCATCATCGCGAGCGCCAGCTTCGCGGCGACCTCGGTCGTCTTCGGCAGCAGGTCGTCGATGTGCGGGCGGAACACGGCGGCGGCCAGCATCGTGGTGAGGACGCGGCGGGCCAGCTCGTCCAGGTGCAGCCCGCGACCGACGATGGCGCCGGGGAAGGCCCCGACGACCGAGCCGATCGTCACGACGGTCACGACGAGCGGCCACTCGTAGTGCATCGGTGAGACGCCGGAGAACGACGGCAGCAAGCGCGAACGCGATCGCACCCGCCGACGGCGAGCGGCGCCGACTGGCGGCTGCCGGGGAGCGTGATGCGCAGGACCTCGCCGACCGCGATGAAGAGGGCGAAGACGAGCGGGATGGCCCCGAGGTCCTTGCCCGTCTGCTCGTTCCACGACTCGGCGGTGACGGCGACGGACGCGACCACGGCGATGCCCGCGGCGACGAGCAGCGGCCCGGCCGCGCGCAGCTCGCGGTCGGCGCTCACGGGCGGTCACCCCCCACCGGGTCGCCGAGCGGGTCCCCGTCGAGCTCGGAGGCGTCGTTCGGCGCGGCGGACGGCAGGCCGAGCCGGCCGGCGGCCGTCGGGTCGTCGTCGTCGCTGGCCATGGTGGGCACGGTGTCCACCGGCGCGGGCAGGTCGTCGGGGAGGGTGTCCGCGACGTCCCAGCCGTCGGACTCGATCGCCTCGATGAGCGCCTCGACCATGACCGGGTCGAACTGCGAGCCCTTGCAGCGGCGCAGCTCCTCGAAGGCGTCCTCGACGCGTGCGCGCGCCGCGGTAGGAGCGCGTGGTGGTCATCGAGTCGAAGGCGTCGGCCACCGCGATGATCCGGGCGAACTCCGGGATCTCCGAGCCGACCCGGCCCATCGGGTAGCCGCGGCCGTCGATGCGCTCGTGGTGCAGCAGGATCCCCTCGATCGCCTCGCCGAGGAACTCGAGGTCCTTGACGATCTCGCGACCGCGCACCGGGTGCTGCTGGATCGCCTCGTACTCGTCGTCGGTGAGCCGGCCGGCCTTCTGCAGGACGTTCGTCGGGACGCCGAGCTTGCCGACGTCGTGCAGCATGCCGGCGTAGCGGAGGCTGGCCACCCGGTCCTCGCGCATGCCGGCGCGCCGGCCGATGAGGACCGAGGCCCGCGAGACGCGCTCGGAGTGGCCACGGGTGTAGAGGTCCTTGGTCTCGACCGACTTGATGAGCGAGCGCATGGTCGCCTCGTAGGCCTCCTGGCGCAGCGCGAACTCGGCGAAGACCCAGCGCGCCACCATGAGCGGGGCGAGCACCAGCACGGCCGAGATGGACCCCGACGTAGGACCAGACCACGGCGAGCAGCAGCCCGAAGATCGAGTAGATGAACAACGGGAACGCCGACTCGGCGAGCGTCCCGTACCAGACACGGATCGGGGACACCCGCTCCGACAGGGCGACGACGATGACCAGCAGAGACCCGTTGACGACTTCGTGACACGAGCGATCGCCACCAGGCACGGGCAGCAGGACGTTGCCGGAGTTCGACCTGAAGCCCCGGAGTGGTAGAGCAGCCCCACCGGCGCCGCAGGTAGGCCTCTGCCGCCGACCCAGCTCGCGATCGCAGCCATGCCTGCGTTGAACACTGTCGGTACCACCGATTGCGCTGCGCCGTGATCGCCATGCACGCGGCCACGAGCGGCGCGCCGTACGGTCCGGTCAGCAGGACCGATGCGATGGCTACCGGCATCGTCACGCTGATCGTGCCCCGTGCGAGCCCCTGGCAGAGGGCTCTCGAGACGATCCGCGAGGACGAACAGCGCCATCAGCGGGAGGACGACGGGCCAGATGCCTCGCGGTGGAGACTGGAGGGCACCGCGCCCCGACGACGACGAGCGCCGCCAGCGACGACGAGTGAGACGTAGAGCGCGTGCTGACAACGGCAGGTCGCGCATGGCGCCCCCCCTCGCACTCGCATCGTGACCGGACATGTGTCGGCAGGATCGGGATCGGCAGCAGAGGCCCGAACTTGAACCTCCGAGGTGGCAGATCAGTCCTCCAGGATTACCCTGGCGACCGCTACCACTTCCAGTTCGCCTCGGTGCCGAGCAGGCGCTCGACGACCTCGGTGATCTTCTTCATGTGGTGGATCAACTCCTCGCGATGCGTGTCACGGGCACCGCTGGTTGCCCGTGCGTTCTCCGCTCCGCTCGCGAATGCCGGAGCCGCGACGGCTCTCGCCGTCGCGTCCCATGGAGCCAGAAGTCCCTGCCGCACCGTCCGTGTCGCCCGCGCCGAGGTGCGGGCGGGCTGACGGCCGCGCAGTCGTTCCTCTCCTCGGCTGCCGATCCCGTTCCTGCCGCTGTTGAGTTATCGTCGTGCCCTCGCGCCGCCCGCCACGGGCGCCCGAAATGCCCTTCTCGCGAGGGTACGAGCGCGGAACGTGACACGCGCGTCACGCCGTGCGCTCGACTCCCGGTGCCGGGCGGGGACCACTGTGACAGGCGTGAGCCCTGGTACGTCAAGTGAACTCTGCCCGGTTTATCCCATCCGTGACGCGGCGAACCGGGCCGGTCACCCAGCGCCACGTCCGTACTCCGGACGGGTGAGCACGATGTGTCACCGACTCGCTCGATCGGCGCAGCACCGGGCGCGTCTGATGACGGGGGGTGACCGTCTCACTAGTCTCGGGCCCAGGTGCGGATGACCCGTCGGAGGGTGGTCCCGGGAGCCGAGGCGAGGGGGCGCGCGGCCGTGACCGACCAGGCCCAGGACGCTCGCTCCGCCGCGTACGCCTCGCTCGTCTCGGCGCTCGTCGGGGCGCGGACCGATCCGGCCACCGCCCGCTTCGACTCGGAGCTCGCCGCGGCAGAGGCCGGCGGCGGGGTCGACCCCGCCGTGGCGCGCACCCTGCGCTGGTGGCAGCGCCAGTCCCTGCGCGGCGTCGAGGACCACCTCGCCGGCGTGCTGCCCACGGTGCTCGCCAGCCTGTCCGCCGCCGACCGCGAGGCGCTGGCGACGGTCGCCTCGAGCGCCGCCGCCTGGGCCGCCGCCACCGAGTCCGCCGACGGCCCACCGCTCCCGCCGGACCGCGCCCCGCTCCCGGGGCCGTCCCCCGCGCCGACCGGGTCACCCGGGTCCGACACCTCGGGTCCGGCGCGTCCCTCCGCGGACCCAGGCGGTGCGCCCTACCTGCGTCCCGTCGACGTCGGAGCCGACGACGCGGAGGCACCGACACCTCGGCACGCCACCGCACCTGTGCGCCCGGGCTTCGCCCCGTCGGATCCATGGCAGCTGCCCCGGCCACCGTCGCCGGCGTCGACCAGCCGTCCGGATGACCCTGTGGCACATGACTCAGCCGGCAGCGGCGCGCCATCGCGACGATTGCTCGTGGCGGGGCTTACCGTCCTGGCAGATGATGACCGCACGCGCCGCGGAGCATCCGTTCCGGGCGCGACGCACGACCAGCGCACGACCACACGGCACGATGACGTGCCCGGGGCCTCCGGGTGAGCGTCTCTCGCTGCATCAGGACGCGACCGGACCCCCGACCGGTCGCCTCGCCGGAGGACACATGACCGCCCTACGCCTGCTCCCCGAGTTCGAGGCCGCGCTCCGCGCGGTGCCTGGGATCCGTGAGGCGAGCGTGCGCACCGGCCCGGACGCCCACCCCATCGAGGTGCACGTGGTGGCGGGCGGCCTCAAGCCCGCGAAGCAGGTCGTCCGCGACGTCCAGTCCGTCGCGATGGCGCAGTTCGACCTCGACATCGACCACCGCATCGTGAGCGTGGTCCAGATCCCGGACGACGCCGTCGAGGCGGGCGACACCACGGAGCTCCACGAGGTGGGCGCCGGCGACGAGGCGCTCCCCCGGCCGGCGCTCATGCGCATCGCCACGACCCGGTCGGAGTCCGAGACGATCGTCGACGTCCATCTCGGGATCTCGGGCGCGGTCTTCAGCGGCCGGGCCGACGGCCCGACGGGTCATCTGCACCGTCCGCGGATCACCGCGTCGGCCACACTCGCGGCGCTCAGCGAGCTGCTCGGCATCCCGGCCCAGGTGGAGAGCGCGCTCGTCACCGAGGTCGGCACCCGCAGGGTGGCCCTCACGACCGTGATCCTCACGATCCCGCGACTCGGCGACCAGGTCCTGTGCGGGAGCGCCCTGGTCCGCGACAACGAGGAGGACGCCGTGGCGCGTTCCGTCCTCGCCGCGGTCAACCGCCGCCTGGCGGGCTAGCCACCGCCTCGCGGATCTTCACGCCGCCTCCCGGCGGTCGTGGCCGCACCTCGGGTGTGGGAGAATGTGACCCCACGACCGCGACCCGTCGCCGGTCGGCGTCTCGATCAGCACCGGCAGACACAGGAGCCGTCATGAGCAAGCGTGCCCGCAAGCGCCGTACCCGCAAGAAGAGCGGCGCGAACCACGGCAACCGCCCGAACGCCTGAGGCGTCGGCACCGCAACGCACGAAGGCCCGCTCCCCTCGGGGGCGGGCCTTCGTGCGTTGCTGGGGTGCGTCAGCCGTCGGGCTGGTCGGCGCGCAGCGTCACGGTGACCGAGCGGATCCGGCTGACCACCCGGGCGCGGACCTCGTCGGGCACCCGGTCGCCACCGCAGGAGCGGCCGACGAGCACCTTGACCTCCTGGTAGATCCCGAACTCGTGCAGGCACGGGGCGCACTCGTCGAAGTGCTGTGCGATGTGCGCCTTGTCGACGTCGGTCATCTCGCCGTCGAGGTAGGCGGAGACGGCGTCGAGGACCTCGCCGCAGGGGGTCTCGTGGTGGTTCCCGCAGCTCATGACCCCTCCCTCTCGGCGGCCGGCGTCGCTGGGACCAGCCCGCGCTCGCGAGCGTAGTCCTCGAGGAGGTCGCGCAACTGCCTTCTGCCGCGGTGCAATCGCGACATCACGGTGCCGATGGGAGTGCCCATGATCTCGGCGATCTCCTTGTAGGCGAACCCCTCGACGTCGGCGAGGTAGACCGCGATCCGGAAGTCCTCCGGGATCGCCTGCAGGGCGTCCTTGACGTCGGAGTCGGGCAGGTGGTCGAGCGCCTCGGCCTCGGCCGAGCGCAGTCCGGTCGAGGTGTGCGCCTCGGCCCGGGCCATCTGCCAGTCCTCGACGTCGTCGGCGTTGGACTGCAACGGTTCCCGCTGCTTCTTGCGGTAGCCGTTGATGAACGTGTTGGTGAGGATCCGGTACAGCCAGGCCTTGAGGTTGGTGCCGTCCTGGTACTGGTGGAACGCCGAGAACGCCCGGACGAACGTCTCCTGGAGCAGGTCCTCGGCGTCCGCCGGATTGCGCGTCATGCGCAGCGCCGCGGCGTAGAGCTGGTCGAGGAACGGGAGCGCGTCGCGCTCGAAGCGGTCGCGGCGCTGCTCGTCGGTCTCGGGGACGGACGACGTCGCCGCTGCGTCGGCTGGGGTCTCGGGGGGCATCACCCACGAGCGTAGTGGGGCCGACGCCCCACCGACCTGCTCCGGTGGCTCGAGGTGGGTCTCGGCCGGTGTGCGGACCAGCACCCCATACCCCCTTCGCGCGATGGACGTGCCGTTGACGGGGATGGAACAACCGGTGTCGGCCCGGTCATTCCCCGCGGGCCAGGGCGACCGCCCGCAGCGCCGCGTCGAGCAGGACCGGCGCCGGGTCGGGTGCGCCGCGACGCACCCGCAGGGAGTGGTCGGCGTCCGCCACCGGCCACACCTCGAGCCGGCCGGGTCCGGGAGACTCCAGTGCCGCGCCGAGCTCGGCTGCCGAGCCGAACGCGTCCCGGTCACCCTGGGCGACCACCACCGCGACGCCGGCCGCCAGGGGCAGGTACAGCTCCTCGCGGCGCCGGGCCAGCGCCGCGGCGACGCGGTCGGTCGAGGCCCGCGCGGCCGGGGGCACGAGCGGGAAGGCCAGCAGCAGCAGGGCGTCCGGCCGGGTCGCTGTCTCGGTCGCGGTGCGGCAGGCCACCCGCGCCCCTGCGCTCCGACCGCCCGTGACGAGCGGCGTACGCCGGGACGCACCCGCGGCCGCCCGCGCCGCGGCCACCGCGGGCGTCCAGGCCAGGTCGAGCGCCGCCGGCGCGACGGCGACGCGGCGCCCCGCGACCACCCACGGCTGGTCGACGAGGACCACCGAGACACCGTGTTCCGGGAGCCCGTCGGCGAGGGAGAGCAGATCAGGGGTGTCGACCCCGCGACCCGCACCGTGACCCAGCACCACGAGGGCCCGGGCCCGGCCCACGGCCCGGACGTGCAGCCGCGCGGTCCCCGACGGCGTGCCGACGTCGACCTGCGAGGTGCGGACGGTGCGGCCCACGGTCAGAACAGCCCTTGTGCCGGCCCGGCGGCGTCGGTGGTCCCGTCGTCCGGCTCCTCCGCGGCCAGCGGCTCGACCAGCTCGGGTCCGTTGTTGCGGACGGCGTTCACGGCGGTGGAGACGGGGTACGCGTCCAGCCGCCCCGGCGCGGCGGGCACGAGGAGACCGGACAGGTCGCGCGTGGTGCCGTCGAGGTCCGGGTCGAGCCAGTCGCCCCAGCGCTCCCGTTCGACGAGCAGCGGCATCCGGTCGTGGATCACGCCGACGGCGTCCTCCGCCGTCGTCGTGAGCACGGTGACCGTCATCAGCCAGGCCTGCGGGTCGCCGTCGGGACGAGTGGGGTCGCGCCAGAGCTCGTAGAGGCCGGCCATCGCGAGGACCCCGCCGTCGGCGGGGTGGATGAAGAACGGCTGCTTCAGGGGCTTGCCGGTCTTGCCCTTCGGCCCGTCCTGCGGCGTGTACCACTCGTAGTAGCCGTCGGCCGGGAGCAGGCAGCGGCGCTTGGCGAAGGCCCGCTTGAAGGCGGGCTTCTCCGCCACCGACTCCATCCGCGCGTTGATCAACCGGCTGCCGATGGACGGATCCTTCGCCCACGACGGCACGAGCCCCCAGCGCACGACCGCGAGCTCGCGGCGCACGTCGCCTCCGGGTTCGCCCCGCGGCCGGCGGTCCATGACGGCGTAGACCTTCTTGGTCGGGGCGACGTTGTAGTCGGCGTCGAGCGTCTCCTCCGGCCGCACCACGGCCTCGAACTCCTCGACGAGGTCGTCGGGGCTTCGGCTCGCGGCGTATCTCCCGCACATGACAGCGATCCTGCCGCAACGAGCATCCCGGCGGGACACCCGGACCGGGCCGGCGCGGGCGCGGAGGGTACGGCGCGGGAGCGTCGCGGAACGCGACGGTCCCGTCGGGGTGGCTCCACTACGCTTCGCACCGTGGCATCCGACGACCATCCATGGCCGGCACCCCACACGACGGCGCCGGTGAGCGCCGTCGTCCGGGTGCCGGGATCCAAGTCGCTGACGAACCGGGCGCTCGTGCTCGCCGCGCTCGCCGACGGCCCCTCGGTGGTGACCGGTGCGCTGCGCGCCCGCGACACCCTCCTCATGGGCCGGGCCCTCGACGCTCTCGGCGCGCACATCTCCGGACTCGATGACGACGGCCCGATCACCGTGTCGCCCAACGCCTTCACCGGTCCGGCGCACATCGACTGCGGTCTCGCCGGGACCGTGATGCGCTTCCTGCCCCCGGTCGCCTCGCTCGCCGACGGCGACGTCCGGTTCGACGGGGACCCGCGGGCGCGGGTCCGGCCGATGAGCGCCGTGATCGAGGCGCTCGAGGCGCTCGGCGTCGACGTCGACGACGACGGCCGGCGCACCCTGCCGTTCACGGTGAAGGGGCGCGGCTCGGTCGAGGGCGGGCCGGTCACGATGGACGCGTCGGCGTCGAGCCAGTTCGTGAGCGCGCTCCTGCTCTCGGCCGCCCGGTTCGACCGAGGCGTGGCCGTCCACCACCGCGGCGACCCGGTCCCGTCGATGCCGCACATCGACATGAGCGTGGCGCTGCTGCGCGAGCACGGCGTCGAGGTCGACGTCGACGCCCAGGACCCGTCCGCCGCGTCCTGGACCGTGCGACCCGGGCCCCATCCGGGCGCTGGACCGCGTCGTGGAGCCCGACCTCTCCAACGCGGCGCCCTTCCTGGCCGCCGCGCTCGTCACCGGCGGGTCGGTCACGGTGCCGGGGTGGCCGCAGCGCACCACCCAGCCCGGCGATGCGCTGCGCGACCTGTTCGCGCGCATGGGCGCCAGGGTGCAGCTCACCGACGCGGGGCTCACGGTGGCGGCCGGCGACCGGCTCGTCGGGCTGGACGCCGACCTGCGCGACGTCGGCGAGCTCACGCCGGTCCTCGCCGCGGTGTGCGCCCTGGCCTCGACGCCCTCGCACCTGCGCGGCATCGGCCACCTCCGCGGTCACGAGACCGACCGGCTCGCCGCGCTCGTGCGCGAGATCAACCGTCTCGGCGGCGACGTCCGGGAGGACGACCACGGGCTCGTGATCTCGCCGCGCCCGCTGCGCGGCGGCGTCGTCGAGACGTACGAGGACCACCGGATGGCTACGGCCGCAGCCGTTCTCGGGCTCGCCGTACCCGGGGTCGAGGTGGTCGACGTGGCCACCACGGGCAAGACGCTGCCGGACTTCGTCACGATGTGGGCCTCGATGCTCGGGAGCCGGGCGGCGTGAGCTCGCGGCGCCGCGACCTCGACGAGGACGACGTCCGGATCCGTCCGGGGCGCGGCAAGTCGCGCCCGCGGAGCAAGGACCGCCCCAGCCACGACGACGCCGGCTCCGGGTTCGTCGTCGCCGTCGACCGAGGGCGCTTCACGCTCGTCATCGGCACCCCGGACGACCCCGGGGCGGAGGTCTACGCCGTGAAGTCGCGCGAGCTCGGGCGCAAGGGTGTCGTCGTCGGCGACCGCGTCGCGGTCGTCGGCGACCTCAGCGGGGCGCCCGACACGCTGGCCCGCGTGGTGCGCGTCGAGCCGCGCACGACCGCGCTGCGGCGCAGCGCCGACGACGAGGACCCGGTCGAGCGCGTCCTCGTCGCCAACGCCGACCAGCTCGTCCTCGTCACGGCGCTGGCCGACCCCGAGCCCCGGCCCCGGATGATCGACCGGGTCCTGGTGGCGGCGTACGACTCCGGCCTCGCGCCACTCCTCGTCCTGACCAAGAGCGACCTGCGACCGGCGGACGCGCTGCTCGAGTCCTACGGCGCGCTCGACGTCCCGTCCGTCGTCACCCGCCAGGACGGCACCGACCCCGTCGCGGTCGAGGAGCTGCTCACCCGGCTCACCGGGCGGGTGTCCGTCCTCATCGGGCACTCCGGCGTCGGCAAGTCCACGCTCGTCAACGCGCTCGTGCCCGACGCCGACCGCGCGATCGGCCGGGTCAACGTCGTCACCGGGCGAGGTCGCCACACCTCGACGTCCGCGGTCGCGCTCCGGCTGCCGCGCGGCGGCTGGGTCGTCGACACACCCGGCGTCCGCTCGTTCGGTCTCGCGCACGTCGACCCGCAGCGCGTCATCCACGCCTTCCCCGACCTCGAGGCCGGCACCGAGGACTGCCCGCGGTCGTGCACGCACGACGAGGAGGAGTGCGCGCTCGACCAGTGGGTCGCCGACGGCCACGCCGGTCCGGGCGGTGCCGCCCGGCTCGAGTCGTTGCGCCGCCTGCTGCGCAGCCGCGCGGGTGGCGACGAGACCGCCCCGGCGCCGGAGGAGGGACGGTGAGACCGGTGCGGCTCGAGTCGATCGTGAGTCCGGCGACCGACGCCGACGTCGAAGGCCTGGCCGCCCTGCTCGTCGACACGGTCGAGGGCGGCGCGAGCGTCGGGTTCCTCGCACCGCTCGCACGCCGCGACGCCGCCGCGTGGTGGCGCGACGTGCTGCCTGACCCGCTCACCGACACCTGGGTGGCCCGAGCCGACGACGGCGAGGTGCTCGGCTGCGTCCGGCTCACCCGCGCGTGGAAGCCGAACTCCCGGCACCGCGGCGAGATCTCCAAGCTCATGGTCGCCACCAGCGCCCGGCGGCGGGGGCTGGCCACCCGGCTCATGGACACCGCCGAGGGCGCCGGCTGGGCGTACGGCCTGCGCCTCCTGCTGCTCGACACCGAGACCGACAGCCCGGCGCAGCCGTTCTACGCCGCGCGCGGCTGGACCGTCGTCGGAGTCATCGAGGACTACGCGTCCACGCCGTACGGCGAGCCCGCGCCGACCACGATCATGCAGCTGCGCCGTCCGCGCTGACCGCGGCACCGGGCCGGCAGCGGGACGCTCCTGGTGGCCGCCGACGGGCGCCCGAGGCCGGGTCGCGGGAGCGGCGGTGCCCGCCCGGTAGCGTCTCGCCCGTGACCACGCCCGCGCCGCACCCGCTCGCCGACGACCTGGCCCTCGCCCTGCGGATCGCCGACCGCGCCGACGCCATCACGATGGACCGGTTCAACGCCCGCGACCTCGTGGTGGAGACCAAGCCGGACCTCACGCCGGTGAGCGACGCCGACAAGGCCGTCGAGCTCATGATCCGCGACCTCGTGGCCGCCGAGCGCCCGGGCGACGGCGTGCTCGGCGAGGAGTACCCCGAGCTCGTCGGCGCGGCGGGGCGGCGCTGGATCGTCGACCCGGTCGACGGCACGAAGAACTTCGTCCGCGGCGTCCCGGTGTGGTCGACCGTGATCGGGCTCCAGGACGAGCAGGGCCGCATGGTCGTCGGCGTGGTGTCGGCGCCGGCGCTCGCCCGCCGCTGGTGGGCCACTCTCGGCGGCGGCGCCTGGGTCGAGGAGCCCGGGAGCGCGGAGCCGCGGCGGCTGTCGGTCTCCCGCGTCGCGACCCTCGCCGACGCGTCGCTGTCGTTCTCCGACCACTTCTCCTGGGCCGACATCGGCCGTCAGGAGCGGTGGGACGACCTCATGCGCTCGGTGTGGCGCACCCGGGCGTACGGCGACTTCTGGAGCCACCTGCTGGTCGCGGAGGGCGCGCTCGACATCGCCGCCGAGCCCGAGCTCAACCTCTACGACGTCGCCGGCGTCTCGATCATCGTCACCGAGGCGGGCGGTCGGTTCACCAGCGTCGACGGCGTCGACGGGCCGCAGCACGGGAGCGGCGTGTCGACCAACGAGCTGCTGCACGACACGGTGATCGCGGCCCTCGCGTCGCCGGGGCGGTAGCGGATCGTCGGTCGCGCCGGCCGGTCGCGGACGTGGCGAGCCGCGGCGAGCCCGGCGGGTCAGGCCGGCGCGGCGTCCGACTCCACGGCGTCGACCAACGGCTGCACCGGTTCGCCGCGGCGGGTGTCCCACCACGCCACCACGCCCGGCGCGAGCAGGACGGCGTACAGGTCGAACCAGCCGTAGCCGCCCGCGGCGATGCTCGGCGGGTTCCCCATCGGCACCCAGCCCATGATCGTGTCGACCGGGCGCCAGGCCCAGACGCCCCAGGCGGTGCCGAGGATCTCCAGGTAGCTGACGACGACGAACGCCCCGACGTAGAGCAGCCGCGACCGGCCCCAGCGCAGGAACGCGAGCAGGCAGAGGTACCAGAAGAAGCCGAGGACGTCGTGCCGCGGCGAGAGCAGCAGGCCCCACAGCGCCCACGCGGTCGCGACGACCACCGTCGCCCGTACCGCGACCCCGGCGTTGCGTCGCACGACCGGGAGGCGGCCCAGGGTGAGTGCCGCGAGGTAGACCAGGCCGTGGCCGGGGAAGACGTACGCCGGCACGTGCTCGAGGCGGTAGACGTAGACGCCGAGCCAGCCGGAGAACACCAGCTCGACCACCGCCGCGATGGCCACGACGACGGCCGTCTGCGCGCGGACGAGCCTCGTCTCGTGCGCGAGCCACCAGGCCAGCAGCGCCCAGGTGACGGCGCCCAGCGCGAGCTGCCCGGGCAGCGTGGCGACGCGGTCGACCCACAGCGTCGCGGGGATCCAGACCAGCGCGATCGCCAGCGCCTTCGCGTCGGTCCAGCCCGGGGTCACCGCCCCAGTGTCCCCGATGGATCGCCGTGCCGTTTGTGCGCTTGTGATTGACCCGGGCGCGCCACGCTGCCAGGGTTCGGGCCAGGATGTCGCCGACTCAGGAGGAACGATGGCCGCTGGAGACGTCGCGAGCGCGATGAGCACCGAGGTGCTCTCGGTCGGGCCCGGGCACACGCTGCGCGAGGTGGCGCGCGTGCTGGCCGCACGGAGGGTCGGATCCGCGGTCGTCCACGACACCGACGGGGCCGGCGTCGGCATCATCACCGAGCGCGACATCCTGCGCTCGATCGCCGCGGACGAGGACCCCGACGTCGAGACCGCGGGCGCCCATCAGACCTCCGAGGTCGTCTTCGCCACGCCGACCTGGTCGCTGTACGACGCCGCCGAGGCGATGAAGCGTGGCGGGTTCCGCCACCTCGTGGTCCTCGACGGCGGCGAGGTCGCCGGCATCATCTCGGTCCGCGACATCGTCAGGGCGTGGGCCGTCGACCACGCCTGACCCGCCCGGCGCTAGCGCCGCAGGCGGACCCGCATCGGCAGGCCGCCGGCCGGCCGGACGGTGACGAGCGGCACCGCCCGCGGTGGCGGGCCGACCGCCTCGAGGTCCACCCGGGCGGCGAGCGAGGCGAGCACCAGCGCCCCCTCGAGCAGCGCCATGTCGCGGCCGATGCACATCCGCGGCCCCGCGCCGAAGGGGAGGTACGCCGGGGACGCCACGACGTCGCGGCGCCGGCGGCCCTCGGCGTCGAGGAAGCGCGACGGGTCGAACCGCTCGGGCACCGGCCACGCGTCGCGGTTCCGGTGCACGAGCCACGGGCTCACGATGACCAGCGCGCCGGCCGGGACGTCGACGCCGCCGAGCACGTCCGGCACGAGCGATCGCCGGGTGAGCAGCCACGCCGGCGGGTAGAGCCGCAGCGTCTCGTCGAGCACGGCCGCGGTCCACGTCAGCCGGGAGAGGTCGTCCAGGGTCGGCGTACCGCCGGGGCAGACGGCGTCGACCTCCGCCCTCAGCCGCTGCCGCGCGCCGGGGTCGGTGGCCAGCAGGTGCCACGCCCAGGTGAGCGCGCTCGCGACCGTCTCGTGCCCGGCCACGACGAACGTGACGACCTGGTCGCGGACCTGCACCCGCGACAGCCGCGCGCCGTCCTCGTCCCGCGCGGCGAGCAGCAGGTCGAGCAGGTCGCGGGCCGGCTCGCCGTCGGCCAGCGGACGCGACGCCCGCTCGGCGAGCATGGCGTCGACCGCGGCGTCGAGCCGGGCGACCGCGCGGCGCAGGACGACGTTCGTCGGCGTCGGGACGGCGACCGGCACGGGCAGCGGCGAGCGGGCCTTGCGCACCACGACGTCGAGCGCGTCGACCGTGGCGCGGGCGAGCCGCGCGGCGTCGGCCGACAGGTCCGCGCCGAACAGCGACGAGCCGACGACCTCGAGCGCCAGGTGCATCATCGCCTCGTCGACGTCGACGACCTCGCCGTCGCGCTCGGACCACCGGGTCAGCAGCCGGTCGACGGCGGTGCGCACGTGCTCGGCCACGAGCTCGAGCGAGGCACGGTGGAAGGCCGGCTGCACGATCCGGCGCTGCGGCCGCCACGCCTCGGTGTCGGCGGTGAGCAGTCCCTCGCCCGTGACGAGCGCGAGGGTCGTGTACTGCGCCGTGCGCTTGCCGTAGCCCTTCGCGTTCGTGACGAGCACCCGGCGTACCGCGTCCGGGTCGGTGACGACGTACGTCGGGGGCATCGGGACCGGCAGCTGCAGGACGTCGCCGTAGCGCTCCCGCATCTCGGCGAGGAAGCGCAGCGGGTCGCGCCGGATCGACCGCACGGCCCGGAGCATCTCGCCACCCTGCGGACCGGGTGCGGTCATGGGCGCGGGACGCGGGATCGGCACGTCCCGATCCTCGCAGGGCCGTGGGGGTGACCGGTCCGCGGCGACCGGTCAGTAGCGGGCCAGCTCGCGGACGTCGTCCTCGAACAGCGACCGGACCTCCTCGGTGACCGACGGGCGGGCGTCCTCGAGCGCGGCGAGGTAGTCCTCCGTGGTGGGGCCGTCGCCCTCGACACCGGCGTAGACCGCCCGCTCGAAGGACGCCTGCGACGCGGCGCGGGCGACGTGCGCGATCTCCGCCGGCGTGAACGAGTCGCTGCGCAGCACGAGCGCATCGACGTCCACCCGGCCGCTGTCGACGTAGCGCGCCCAGATCGCTGTCCGCGCCGCGGCGTCGGGGGTGCCGATCGGGATGACGTAGTCGAAGCGGCCGGGGCGGGTGAACGCCGGGTCGAGCGAGCGCAGGTCGTTCGTCGCGCAGACCAGCAGCCGCTCGTCGTGCTGGCGGAACGCGGGCACGACCTTGAGCAGCTCGTTGGTCAGGCCGTGCATCGGGCTGGTCGGCGCGTCGCCGCGCACCGCCGCGATCTCCTCGACCTCGTCGATGAACACCAGGACGCGCTCGAGCCGGCGGATCTGCTCGAACGTCGTGCGCAGCGCCGCCGAGGGCCCGGCCGGGTCGGCGAGCAGGGAGCTCGGCAGAACCTCGACGAAGGGCCAGCCGAGCCGGCTCGCGATCGCGCGCGCGAACGAGGTCTTGCCCGTCCCGGGAGGGCCGAACAGCACGATGGCCCGCGGCGGCTCGACTCCGTGGCGGGCCGCGACCTCCGGACGGTCCAACGGCGCCACGACGCGGCGCTCGATGAGGTCCTTCTCGCGGTGCATCCCGGCGAGGTCCTCCCACAGCCGGGCGGGCAGGACGTGACCCCCGAGGTCGGCCAGCACGTCGGCCTGCGCGGACTCGACCGAGACGACCTTGTCGAAGTACGCCACCGCCGGGCGACGGGTGAACCCAGCGTTCGCCAGGCCATCGGCGAGCTGCTCCTCCTCGGGCAGGACGTAGGACAGGACCCGCACCCGCTGGTCGCCGAGCGCGCGCTCGAGCCCGAGCAGCAGCGACGAGGCCATGCCCTGACCGCGCCACTCCTCGGCGATCGCGAGGCGGACGACCCACGCGCGGTCGCCCGAGACCGTGGACACCACGGCGCCCACCACCTCGTCGTCGCGCTGGGCGACGACGGCCGGCTGGTCGTCGCGCAGCGCCGCGATCACCTCCGAAAGGCCGAAGACGCTGCCCTGGTGGGCCTTCGTCGCGTCGAGCAGGCGGACGACCGACTCGAGGTCGTCGTCGTGGTAGTCCCGGATGAACCAGCGCATGCTCCACGATCCCGCACGGCCGCCCCGGGACGCATGTTCCGGAGCGGACGGTCAGGCACGGCGTCCCCGTCCGGAGCGGCGGGTGCCGGGCTCGGCGCGTGCGGGGCTCGGCGGGTGCCGGGTTCGGCGAGTACCGGACTCAGCGCCTTGACGGGCTCGGCGCCTTCCGGGCTCAGGGGGTGCCCGGCTCAGCGCGCGACGGGCTCCGTGCCGACGACGCGCGTGCCGATCCGCTGCGCTCCGGCGTAGACGTTGAGCGTCCCGCCGCGGACGAACGCGACGAGGGTGAGCCCGCACTCCCTGGCGGTGTCGACCGACAGTGACGTCGGGGCCGACACCGCCGCCACGACGGGTACGCCGGCCATCGCGGCCTTCTGCACGATCTCGAAGCCGGCCCGCCCGCTCACGACCAGCACGTCGCCGCGGAGGCCGTGCATCAGCGCGTGGCCGACCACCTTGTCGACGGCGTTGTGCCGTCCCACGTCCTCGCGGACGACGAGCAGGGTGCCGTCGGCGGTCGCGAGCGCCGACGCGTGCAACCCGCCGGTACGCCGGAACACGCCCTGTCGCTCGCGCATGGCGTCGGGCAGCCCGGCGAGGACGTCCGCGTCGACGACGACGTCCCGGTCCACCGTCGGCATCGCCGCGAGCACGGCGTCGATCTCGTCGCGCCCGCAGAGCCCGCAGGCGCTGGACGGCATGGACACCCGGCCGAGCCTGGACAGGTCCACCTCGGCGGAGTCGCGCACCACCACCGCCACGTCGCCGTGGCCCGGTCCCCCCTCGCCGTCCCGGCAGGGCCGGACGCCCGCGAGGTCGGCACGGGACCGGACGACCCCCTCGCCGACGGCGAGTCCCGCGGCGAGCTCGAGGTCGTGGCCCGGCGTACGCATGGTCGAACCGAGCAGGTGAAGCGCGCCTCGGTGCTCGACGTGGACGTGCAGCGGCTCCTCGACCACGACGACGTCGCCGCGCGCCCCGCCCCCACCGGGACCGATCCGCTCGACCCGGACCCGCGCGACCGACGCGCTGCGATCGGTCCCGATGTCGTCCATGCCTGGACGGTACCTCCCGGATCGAGGGTCGGCAGGAGACCCGGCCGCCGGATCTGGTCGGATACCGGCATGACGCGTGTTGCGGTGGTGGGTGCGGGATTCGCCGGTCTCGCCGCGGCGGTCGACCTGGTGGACGCCGGGGTCGACGTCGTGGTGCTCGAGGCGCGGGACCGCGTCGGCGGCCGGGTGTGGTCCGAGCCGCTCGACGGACCCGGCGGTACGGGGCCGGTCATCGAGCGCGGCGCCGAGTTCGTCCTCGACGGCTACGACGCCATGCGCGGCTGGCTCGACCGGCTCGGGCTGCGTCTCGTCGACACGGGCATGAGCTACTACGTGCGTGAGCCGCGCGGCTCCGGGGACGTCGGAGTCCTCGACCTGCGCGCGGCCGCCGTAGCCCTCGCCGAGGCCCCCCGCGGTCCCGGTGACAGCGTCGCCGACCTGCTCGCCGGCCTCGGGCTGCGTCCCGAGGTGGCCGAGGCCGTGCGGGCCCGCGTGGAGATCTCCTGCGCGTGGCCGGCCGAGGACCTCGCGGCCTCGGTCGTGGACCACGTGGCCTCGTTCGCGGACCTGCCCAGCCACCGGGTCGAGGGCGGCAACCAGCTGCTGGCGGTGCGCATGGCCGGGCTGCTCGGCGCGCGCGTCCGGCTCGGAGTGGCCGTCCGCATGGTCGGGCACAGCCCTCGCGGCGTACTCCTCGAGACGACCGCGGGGACCGACCTCGTCGACGCCGTCGTCCTCGCCGTCCCGCTGCCCGTCCTGCGCGACCTCGACGTCACACCGCCGTTCCCCTACGACAAGCGCGGTGCCCTGGACCGGCAGACGATGGGGCGAGCCGCCAAGGTGCACGTCGGGCTGCGCTCACCGGCCCCCACGAGCGCCGTCCTGTCCGTGCCCGACCGCTTCTGGTGCTGGACCGCCGCCGGTCCCGACGGCGAGGTGCTCCCGGTCCTCAACGGCTTCGCCGGGTCGCCCGACGCGGTCGACACGCTCGCCACCGATCCGGTGGGCTGGGTCCGGCGTCTGGTCGAGCTGCGCGACGACCTCGACCTCGACGCGAGCACCGCCGTCGTCACGACCTGGGACGACGACCGCTGGACCGGCGGCGCCTACTCCGCCCAGGGGCTCGCGGCGCTGGCCGGCGACGGCGATCTCGTCGCCGCTCCCGTGGGTCGCGTCTTCATCGCCGGCGAGCACACGGCCGGCGAGTGGAGCGGGCTGATGGAGGGGGCGCTGCGCAGCGGTTCGCGGGCCGCCAGCGAGGTGCTGTCGGAGCTCCGGGTACGACGTTGAACGGCCGGTCGTTCGTGCCCAGCGGGTGATCGATCCCGGGCGATTGGGTCCGACCAGGAGACGCCCGAGGATCGAAGGGTCGTGCCACGGGTGGTGCGCCCTGACCGTGCGTGGTGCGCCGGGTCAGGGCCGGGTTCGTGGTGGGGTGAAGGTCCAGCAGCCGGTGGTGTGCGGGTCGACGCCGTCGGTCGGCGCGATCGACCAGCCGCCTTCGTGCACGGCGTGGTGATGTCGCACGCAGAGCAGCACGGTGTTGGAGAGGTCGGTCGCGCCGCCGTCCTCCCAGGGCAGGGTGTGGTGGGCGTGGGTGCGGGAGGCGTCGACGCGGCAGTCGGGGAACGCGCAGTGCCCGTCGCGGACCTCGAGGGCGCGGCGTAGCCGTGGGGGGACGGTGCGCTGGGTGCGGCCGAGGTAGAGCACGGAGCGGGCCTGCGCGGTGAGCCGGCCGGTCAGCACGTCCCGCCACGCGGCGCCGCTCGCCTCGGCGGCTCGCGCCGACCTCGCCGTCGTCAACGCGTCGTCGGTCCGTCGGTCGTCGCATCGGCCGTCGCGCTGTCGCCTCCGCGTCGCGCGATCGCGATCGCGATCGCGGCTCGGGCCGCACTGGCCGGTGCCGGTGCTCGGGTTCGGTCGGGTGGTGATCACGGGGTGCAGGTCGGTGTCGCAGAGGATCCGGCGCAGCGACTGGTCGGGCAGCAGCACGGGCTGGTCGTGGCCGGGGACCAGGAGGCGGCCGCCGAGGCCGGCGAGCAGCTGGTCGAGGTCGGCGGTCAGGGTGAGGTGCGGGCGGACCCCGTGCCGGGTGCCCAGCGCCCGGCGTCCAGCGCGCTGGTGGCCAGGTGGCCCAGGGCGAGGGCGAGCAGGTGCGGGCGGCGGGCCTTGCGCCGCTGGGCGTCGAGTGCCGGGTGCCCGCCGGGCTGGTCCTCGGGTGCCAGGGACCCGGTGCGGTACCAGCCGTCCACCACCGCGTCCAGCGCGGTGGACAGCGCCGCGGCGGTCTCCGCGGTCAGGTACCCGGAGAGCCGGTACCCGGCCCCGACCGGGGTGATCGTGACCTGCTGGTCGTCGTAGGCGTCGAGCTGGGCCTGCCGGACTCCGTCCGGGTCGGCGACGAACCGCAGGTACCGCGCGGACAGGGCGACGTCGGCGACCGGGGCCCGGCGGGCCAGCTCGAGCAGCACCGCCTCCGCCTCGCGCGGCCTTGGTCGGCGCGCATCCGCGACCGGCAGGGCGCGTACCGCGAGGGTGATCCCGCGGGTGATCTCCCGCACCGCAGCGCCGGGCACCTCCCCGGCGAGCCACGCCCGCTCGGTCGCGGGGAAGTCGGCGCGCAGCGCGGTCGAGGACGCGAGGAGGACCTTGGCCTCGGTCTCGGACCTGCCACACCGCTGGAGCAGCCACGACTTCGTCGAGGCGAAACCCTCCAGCTCGAGGGCGCCCGAGGCGTGCACCACCCCGGTCGCCACCGTCACCACCGCCGTGACCCGGTCACTCGCCCGGTGCAACGCCTCGGTCAGCGGGATCAGCGCGGTCGGCGGCACCTCGACCAGCGCACCCTCGGCGGTCAGCCGCGCGAGGTCCGCGGCCGCCTCGGTCAGCCGATCGACGGCGTCCGCGACCAGCGCGCTCGGACTGCGCGGCGGGCGGGTCGTCGTCGAGCTCATGACCCCGAACCTACCCAGGGGGTCTGACAGTGCCAGGCCCCGAAACCGCCCTGGGGACAACTACTTTCCGCGATCCACCACCACCCTCGGTCACCGGATCGAGCACCTCGTCGCCGCCACGACGGGAGCGAGCCGACGAGACCGACACCAACCGCCCACCCGTCGCAGTCAGCGCCCTGCCCCACGCGCGAAGCGAGCCGGCGAGACCGAGTTCAGGCACCGGATCTCCGGCCGACGTGCCAGCCCTGGACACACGGGGGCGCAGCGGGTACATCGAGCGCGTCCTGCGGCACATGCATGCGGGAACGACGGAGGGACGGACCCTCTCGGGTCCGTCCCTCCGGCAGTGCGGTCTGCGGCTCAGCCCTTCGGCGTCGCCGGCGCGGCGGCGCGCTTCTCCTTGCCCTTGCGGAACAGGGAGGCGACCGAGAACAGCGGGTCGTACTTGCGGTCCGCGACGCGCTCCTTGAGCGGGATGAGGGCGTTGTCGGTGATGTGGATGTGCTCCGGGCACACCTCGGTGCAGCACTTGGTGATGTTGCAGTAGCCGAGACCGTGGTCCTCGACGGCGGTCTGGCGGCGGTCGACCGTGTCGAGCGGGTGCATGTCGAGCTCGGCGATGCGCATGAGGAAGCGCGGACCCGAGAACGACTCCTTGTTGTCCTCGTGGTCACGCATCACGTGGCAGACGTTGTTGCACAGGAAGCACTCGATGCACTTGCGGAACTCCTGCGAGCGCTCGACGTCGACCTGCGCCATCCGGTAGTCACCGGGCTCGAGGTCGGTCGGCGGCGCGAACGCGGGCACCATGCGGGCCTTGGTGTAGTTGTACGAGACGTCGGTGACGAGGTCGCGGATCACCGGGAACGTGCGCATCGGGGTGATCGTGACGGTCTCGTCCTCGGTGAACGTGTTCATCCGGGTCATGCACATGAGGCGCGGCTTGCCGTTGACCTCGGCGCTGCACGAGCCGCACTTGCCGGCCTTGCAGTTCCACCGGACCGCGAGGTCGGGCGCCTGGGTGGCCTGGAGCCGGTGGACGATGTCGAGGACGACCTCGCCCTCGTTCACCTCGACCTCGTAGTTCTGCAGGTCGCCGCCCTCGTCGTCCCCGCGCCAGACGCGGAACTTGGCCTTGTAGGTCATGAGTGCTCGCCCTTCGGCAGCTCGGCCTCGGTCATGTACTTCTTCAGCTCGTCGACGTCGAACAGCTCGAGCAGGTCCGCGCGCATCGGCGCGAGCGGCTGGCGGTAGATCGCGACACCGTCGCCCTCGGTGCGGCTGACGATGTTGAGCTGGCGCCAGTCCGGGCTCATGGTCGGGTAGTCGTCGCGGGTGTGGCCGCCACGGCTCTCCTGACGCTCGAGCGCCGAGCGGGCGATCGCCTCGGAGACGAGCAGCATGTTCTTCAGGTCGAGCGCGAGGTGCCAGCCCGGGTTGAACGTGCGGCCGCCCTGGACCGACGCGCGCCGGACGCGCTCCTTGAAGCCCTCGAGCCGGTCGAGCGCCTCCCGCATCTCCGACTCGGTCCGGATGATGCCGACGAGGTCGTTCATCGTCTGCTGCAGGTCGGCGTGGATGGTGTACGGGTTCTCGCCACCCTCGACGTGGAAGGCGGCGAGCGCCTCCTCCTCCGCGTCGGCGACCATCTCGTCGGTCACCGTCGGCCTGGCGCCGTCCAGCGCGTCGACGTACATCGCGGCACCGAGACCGGCGCGACGACCGAAGACCAGCAGGTCGGAGAGCGAGTTGCCGCCGAGCCGGTTCGAGCCGTGCATCCCGCCGGAGACCTCGCCGGCGGCGAACAGGCCGGGGAGCTTGGTCTGCTCGTCGTCGGGGTCGACCTCGACGCCACCCATGACGTAGTGGCAGGTCGGACCGACCTCCATCGGCTCCTGCGTGATGTCGACGTCGGCCAGCTCCTTGAACTGGTGCCACATCGACGGGAGCTTCTTCTTGATGACGTCGGCGGGCAGCCGGCTCGACACGTCGAGGTAGACGCCGCCGTGCGGGGTGCCGCGGCCGGCCTTGACCTCGGAGTTGATCGCGCGGGCGACCTCGTCGCGCGGCAGGAGCTCCGGTGGGCGGCGGTTGTGCTCGGGGTCGGTGTACCAGCGGTCACCCTCCTCGGGCGTGGTGGCGTACTGCGCCTTGAACACGTCCGGGATGTAGTCGAACATGAACCGCTTGCCCTCGGAGTTGGTGAGGATGCCGCCGTCACCACGCACCGACTCGGTCACGAGGATGCCCTTGACCGACAGCGGCCAGACCATGCCCGTCGGGTGGAACTGGATGAACTCCATGTTGAGCGTGGTCGCGCCGGCGCGCATGGCCAGGGCGTGGCCGTCGCCGGTGTACTCCCACGAGGCACTGGTGACCTTGAAGGTCTTGCCGATGCCGCCCGTGGCGAGCACGACGGCGGGCGCCTCGAAGACGACGAAGTCGCCGGTCTCGCGGTAGTACGCGTAGGCGCCCGCGATCTTGCCGTCGTTGACCAGCAGCCGCGTGACGGTCACCTCGGCGAAGACCTTGATCTTCGACTCGTAGTCGCCGGTCTCGCGGAAGTCCTCCTGCTGCAGCGAGACGATCTTCTGCTGCAGAGTGCGGATCAGCTCGAGGCCCGAGCGGTCGCCGACGTGGGCGAGGCGGGGGTACTCGTGGCCGCCGAAGTTGCGCTGGGAGATCTTGCCGTCGGGCGTGCGGTCGAACAGGGCGCCGTAGGTCTCGAGCTCCCACACGCGCTGCGGGGCCTCCTTGGCGTGCAGCTCGGCCATCCGCCAGGAGTTGAGGAACTTGCCGCCGCGCATCGTGTCGCGGAAGTGGACCTGCCAGTTGTCCTTCGGGTTCACGTTGCCCATGGCGGCGGCGATGCCGCCCTCCGCCATGACCGTGTGCGCCTTCCCGAACAGCGACTTGCACACGATGGCGACGGTCTTGCCCTGGAGTCGCGCCTCGATGGCCGCGCGGAGTCCGGCGCCACCGGCGCCGATCACGACGACGTCGTAGGAGTGGCGCTCGAGGTCGGTCATGGGTGCCCTTTCGGCGAGTCGAGCGGGTCGGTCAGACCCAGGAGCCGGAGATCGCTCCGGAGGCCGCGAGGTAGACGTAGAAGTCCGCGATGACGACCGTGGACAGCGAGACCCAGGCCCAGCGCATGTGATGGGTGTTCAGCTTCGAGATGACGGTCCACATCTGGTAGCGCACCGGGTGCTTCGAGAAGTGGGTGATCCGACCGCCCACGGCGTTGCGGCAGGAGTGGCAGGACAGGCTGTAGAGCCACAGGCAGGCCGCGTTGACGGTGAGGATCACGGTGCCGAGACCGACGTGGCCCCAGCTGCCGTCGGTGTGCCGGAAGGCGAGGATCGCGTCCCACGTGAGGATCACGTTGAGCACCAGGCCGAGGTAGAGGGCGTAGCGGTGCACGTTGTTGAGGATCAGCGGGAGCTTGGTCTCGCCCGAGTACTTGCCGTGCGGCTCGGCCACGGCGCAGGCCGGCGGCGACAGCCAGAACGACCGGAAGTAGGCCTTCCGGTAGTAGTAGCAGGTGAACCGGAAGGCCAGCGGGATCCAGGCGATGAGCAGTGCCGGGGAGAACGCCCACCAGGTGATCGGGGCGCTGGCGAACTGGGCACCGGGCACGCACGAGTCGGCCAGGCACGGCGAGTAGAACAGCGAGATGTACGGATCGGAGTAGTAGTACTTGTTCATGAACACGCGCCAGGTCGAGTACACGACGAACGCCGTCAGCGCGAGGAACGTGAACAGCGGCTGAACCCACCAGCGGTCCGTGCGTAGCGTCTTCGCGTCGATCTTCGCGCGTCCCGGTGCGTCGATCCCGGTGGTTGCCATACGGCGCCTGCCCGTCTAGGTCGGTCCTGTGGGTCCGGAGGCGAGTGTGCCACCAGGCCCTCCCGGGTGCCTGCCCTGGTCCTGCGCCGCAACCGTGACATGGACCACAGGAACCGTGACACTCGCGGCACGGCCTGCCGGCCGCCGCGGGTGCCCGGCACTACGGTGCTCCGATGAGCCTCCCCACCCTCGGTGAACGCACTGGTCCGACCGATCCCGACGCCGGTCGGCGGCGCTCCGAGGCGGTCGCACTGGCCGGCGAGATCCTCCGCGTCGACTCGACCAACGGCAACGAGACCGCCGTCGCCGAGGTCCTGGCGTCCTACCTGGCCGACGCCGGTGTGGAGGTCGAGCTGGTGTCGCGCGACCCGGCCCGCGCCAACCTCGTGGCCCGCATCCCCGGGACCGGCGGCGGACCCTCGCTGGCCCTGGTCGGCCACAGCGACGTCGTCCCGGCCGACGCGCGCGACTGGACGCACCCGCCGTTCGCAGGGGTGCTCGACGACGACGGCTTCCTGTGGGGCCGCGGCGCGGTCGACATGAAGAACGAGGTGGCGGCCCGCACGGCCGCCATGGCGTCCCTCGCCCGGTCGGGCTGGCGAGGCACCGGCGACCTGCTCCTCGTCGTCGTCGCCGACGAGGAGGACGGCGCGGCGGAAGTCGGCATGAACTGGCTCGTGCACGAGCGACCCGACCTCGCGACGGACTTCGCCCTCAACGAGGGCGGCGGGATCCCGTACCGGCTCGTCGACGGCCGGGTCGTCGTCGAGGTGTCCATCGGCGAGAAGGGCACCTGCCCGGTGCGGGTCGAGGCGGTCGGCGAGGCCGGCCACGCGTCGACCCCCACCCTCGGCGACAACGCCGTCGTCCTCCTCGGGCAGCTGCTGGCCCGGCTCGGCCTGGGCTCCCCCGAGCCGAGCGACCACCCGGGCGTGCGGTCGATGCTCGACTCCCTGCTCGGCGTCGGCGCCGTCGAGCGCCTCGGGCTCCCCGAGTCGCTGCACCGGGCGTCGGCGCTGCATCCCACCCTGCGCGACAGCCTGACGGCGGTCGCCGGGACGACGATGGCCCCGACCGTCCTGCACGGCTCGCGGGCCCGCAACGTGATGCCGGCCCGCGCCGCGGTGGAGCTGGACTGCCGCACGCTGCCCGGCACGACCGACGACGACGTCCTCGCCGCGGTGCGCCGCAGGCTCGGCGACGACGTGCGCTACGAGCTCTCCCTGGCCGAGCCGTCGGTGCACGGCAACGTGTCCGCGGCCGCGGGCGCCGCTGTGGGACGTCGTGTCGCGCTACGTCGCCGACGAGCTCGGCTCGACGATGTTCCCGACGCTCTGCTCGGGCTTCACCGACTCGGTCCACCTCCGCCGCGAGTTCGGCACGGTCGCCTACGGCTTCAGCCCGTTCCGCGCGACTCCGCCGGAGGTCATCGAGGCCGGCTACCACAACGCCGACGAGCGGATCCACGTCGACGACATCGCGCTGTCGGCCGACTTCCACGTCCACGCCGCCCGCGCCCTGCTCGGCTGAGCTCCCGCCGGGGTCAGCGCAGCGGGTGGAGGAAGAGGCCGCTGGCCAGCTTCGGCTCGAACCAGGTGGACTTCGGCGGCATCACGTGGCCGGCGTCGGCCACGGCGACGAGGTCGACGGTCGACGTCGGGAAGAGGGTGAACCCCACGGCAGCGCGGCCGCAGGCGACGAGCCGCTCGATCTCGGCCGTGCCGCGGATACCTCCGACGAACGCGATCCGCGCGTCGGTGCGCGGGTCGCCGACGCCGAGCAGCGGCGCGAGGACGCGCTCCTGCAGCACGGACACGTCGAGCCGGGCGAGCGGGTCGCCGTCGTCGACCACGCCGTCACGTGCGACGGCGCGGAACCAGCGACCGTCGACGTGCACGCCGAACTCGTGCCGGCGGGACGGCACGACCGCCGCGTCGGCCGGCTCGACGGCGAAGTCCCGTCCGAGCGCCGCGAGGAAGCCCTCGGCGTCGTGGCCGGCGAGGTCCGCGACCACCCGGTTGTAGGCCAGCACGTGGACGTCGTCGATCGGGAGCACGACGGCGAGGAACGAGTCGTGCTCGCCGGGCCCGCCGTCGCGCGCCGCGTGCACGCGCGACGCGGCGGCGCTGCGGTGGTGGCCGTCGGCGACGTAGAGGTCCCCCACGGTGGCGAAGGCCCGGTGCAGCGCCGCGATCTCGTCCGGGTGGTCGACGACCCAGAGCGTGTGGCCGACGCCGTCGCGCGACACGAGGTCCAGCGCCGGCTCTCCCGCCGTGACCCGCCGCACCACCTCGTCGACGTCGGCCGACCGCCGCGACAGCAGGAAGACCGGCTCGTCCTGGGCGTCGAGCGCGTCGATGTGCCGGACGCGGTCGTTCTCCTTGTCCGGCCGGGTCAGCTCGTGGACCTTCACCCGGCCCGCGTCGTAGTCGGCGACGGCGACGACCGCGACCACGCCGGTCTGCACGACGTCACCCATCACCTGGCGGTAGACCGAGTACGTCGGTGACTCGTCCCGCACGAGGACGCCGCGCGCGAGGAACTCCTCGAGGTTCGCGCGCCCGAGCGCGTAGACCTCGTCGCTGTGCGGCTCGACGGACGCGGGCAGGTCGATCTCCGGCCGCGAGATGCGCAGGAACGAGTCGGGATCGCCACCGGCGTAGGCCCGGGCCTCCTCGACGTCGACCACGTCGTACGGCGGGGACATCACCCGCGCGGCGAGCGTCGGAGCGGGGCGCAGCGCTCGGAACGGACCGACCTCGACCACGCGGTTCTCCTCTCCAACGGCCGGGACGAACCTATCGGCCGGCCGTCCGGGGCAGCGGGGCCGCCTCCCGGACCGCGAGCACCCACCCGGTGACGATGAGGTACTGCGCCAGGGCGTACGTCGTCATCACGAGCATCCCCGACCCGGGTGCGTCGACGCCCGCCACGCCGAGGCCGAGGAGCAGGTCGGAGCAGAGGAAGGCGACGCCGCCGACGCCGATCCGCCGGTCCCCGGTGGCGACCGCCGCCGCGGCCATCGTCACGAGCGCGGCCGAGTACACCAGGATCGGGAGGCGCAGGTCGCCGAGCGACGGACCGAGCACGAGGTTGAGGGCGAGCCAGAGCAGTCCCCACCCGACGGGCACCCACCTGTTCGCGCGCAGCCGACCCAGGGCACCGAGGCCGACGAACCCCGCGACGTAGCAGACCTGCATGACGAGGAAGGCCACCATCCCCGCGAGGAACCACGGGGTGCCCGAGGGCTCGAGCAGCTCGTCGCCGGCGAGGGCGGCGAGCAGGCCCGCGACGAGCAGGCCGGGCGGCTCGTGGTCGAGGGCGACCCACGACCAGGCGAGGAGCAGCCCGACGAGGAGCGGCTTCGTGACGTGCCCGAGCGCGGCGAGGTCGGCGCCGACCGCGACGACGTGCACCACCGCCACCGCCAGGAAGACGACGAGCAGCGGCCTCGGGGCCGGGACCAGGTGCGACACGAGTCCTCCTCCGCGCTGCCCCGCTCGGGGTCGCGGCGCGACGCTAGCGCGCTGGCCGCCGGTCCCGGCGGTATCCGGCGCGCCGCGCTCAGGCCCCGCGCTCGGTCCCCCGCCCGTGACCGAGCTCCCATGCGCGCACGCCGCCGACGATGCCCGCCGTGTTCGGGACGATGACGACGTCGTCGCCGAGCACGGCCAGCACCTCGGGCGAGATCACCCGGGCGTTCCCGCCGCCGAGGTAGAGCCGGTCCCAGACGAACACCGGGCGCAGGGCGTCGACCACCCGCCGGACCCGGCGCGACCAGAACGACGGGACCGAGCCGGCGTCGCTCCCGGTCGCCGATGTAGGTGTCGTACGACAGGCCCCAGCGCACCGGCGCCTGCGACAGCTCGAGGTGCGGCGCGAGGACTCCGCCGTCGAACAGGGCGCAGCCGAACCCGGTCCCGAGCGTGAGCACGAGCTCGAGGCCCGCCCCCGTGACGACGCCGGCCCCGTGCACCTCGGCGTCGTTGAGCACGATCGTGGGCATCCCGAGCCTGGCCTCGAGGGCGGCCCGGGCGTCGTAGCCGGTCCACTGGTCCACCAGCTCCGGCACCGGCCTCGACCGCGGCCCCGACTCGGTGACGTAGTGCGGGGTCACGATGACCACGCCGTGCCGGATCATCCCCGGGATCCCGACCGTGGCGCGGTCGGCCGTGGGCAGCTCGGCCGCGAGCCCGGCGACGGCGTCGAGGAAGCGCTCGGTGGGCAGCGGGTACGGCGTCGGCACCCGGACCGGCTTCGCGTGCAGGGTGCCCGCCTCGTCGAGCACCGACGCCTTGAGGCCGGTGCCGCCGCAGTCGACGGCGAGCGTCATGGTCACCCGCCCAGTCTGGCCGCCCTCGCGCCCCGGCGGACCCGGACACGCCGCAGTCGGTGCTCGTACACCTGTGCTAGATCCTGCTAGTCTTGCGGGCATGTCCCTGGCCGTCCAGGCGTCGCTGCTCGACCTCGCCGACGAGGTCCGGCTCGGCGCGCTCAGCGGCGCGGTGCGCCGCACGCCGCTCGGCTCGGGTGCCTGGGTCGACCACCGCCCGGGCTGGGTCGAGGGCTCCGACGCCGTGCTGGAGACGCTCATCGACGACATCCCGTGGCGGCACGAGCGCCGGCGCATGTACGACCGCGTCGTCGCCGTGCCCCGGCTCGTCGCCTGGTACGACGCCGCCACGACGCTCCCCCACCCGGTGCTCGCCGACGCGCGCGCCGCGCTCTCCGCGTTCTACCGCCCCGAGCTCGGCGAGCCGTTCACCACCGCGGGCTGCTGCCTCTACCGCGACGGCCGCGACTCGGTCGCCTGGCACGGCGACACCATCGGGCGCTCGGCGACCGAGGACACCCTCGTGGCCATCGTGTCCTTCGGCTCGCCGCGAACGCTGCTGCTGCGACCGCGGGCCGGCGGTCCGAGCCTCGGCTTCCGGCTCGGCCACGGCGACCTGCTCGTGATGGGCGGGTCCTGCCAGCGCACGTGGGAGCACGCGGTGCCGAAGACCGCCCAGCCGGTCGGCCCGCGGGTGAGCGTCCAGTTCCGCCCGCGCGACGTCGCCTGAGCGCGCCGGTCCCGGGCGCGACGGAGGCCGGCGCCCCGCGCGGGACACCGGCCTCCGTCGTGCGGGACCGCGATCAGCCGGCGTGCACCACCGGGGCGTCGTCGTCCTCCATGACCGCGTTCTTCCCGATGCGCAGCATCACGAGCGTGACCACGGCGGCCACGAGCAGGAAGCCGCTGCCCACGAGGAACGCGCGGGTGTAGCCCGCGGTGAGCCCGGCGTCGACGAGCGCCTTGCCCTGCCGGTTCCCCGCGTTCGCCGCGAGGTACGCCGTCGTGGCCGCGACCGCGACCGTGTTGAGCAGCGCCGTGCCGACCGCCCCGCCGACCTGCTGCGAGGTGTTGATCAGTGCGGAGCCCACGCCGGCGTCCTCGTGCCCGATGCCGTGCAGCGCCGTGGTCGCCACCGGGATGAACACGCAGGCCATGCCGAGGCTCATCACGATCAGCGCCGGCAGCACGTGCGTCACGTAGCTCGAGTCGGGCTGCAGCCGCGACAGGAGCAGCAGACCCGCGGCGCCGGCGAGCAGGCCGGGGATCATGAGCGGCTTGGGCCCGACCCGCGGCAGCAGCTGGCTGGCGATGCCCGCGCCGACGATGATCCCGGCGCTGAACGGCAGGAACGCGAAGCCCGCCACGATCGGGGTGTAGCCGAGCACCACCTGCAGGTAGAGCCCGAGGAACAGGAACATCGCGAACAGGCCGATGCCGACGATGAGCGACACGAGGTACGACGTACCGCGGTTGCGCTCGAGCAGGACCCGCATCGGCACGAGCGGGTTGGGCACGCGGTTCTCGATCACGAAGAACGACACCAGCATGACCAGGGCCAGCCCGAACCACACGAGCGTGCTCGGCTCGGTCCAGTGCGCCGACTCGGTGACGCTGTGCGGCGCCGCCTTGGTGAATCCGTAGACGAGCGAGACGAGGCCCGCGGTCACGGTCACGGCGCCGGCGACGTCGTACTGGGCCGCCCCGCTGGCGCGGCTCTCCCGGACGAAGGGCACCGCGAGGGCCACCGCCACGATCGCGATCGGGACGTTGACGAGCAGGCACCAGCGCCACGAGAAGTACTCGGTGAGCACGCCGCCGAGCAGCAGCCCCAGAGCCGCGCCGCCACCCGCGATGGCGCCGTAGACGCCGAACGCGCGGGCACGCTCCTTCGGCTCGTGGAACGTCACCGTGATGAGGGAGAGCGCCGCCGGCGCCAGCATCGCGGCGAAACCGCCCTGCAGGGCCCGCGCGGCGAAGAGCAGGCCCGCGTTGAGCGCGATCCCGCCGAGGGCCGACGCACCGGCGAAGCCGATCAGGCCGACGATGAACATCCGCTTGCGGCCGACGTAGTCCGCGATGCGGCCACCGAGCAGCAGCAGGCCGCCGAAGGCGAGCGTGTAGGCCGTGACGATCCACTGCTGGTCGGCGTCGGCGATCCCGAGGTCGCGCTTGGCCGACGGCAGCGCGAGGTTCACGATCGACGCGTCGAGGATGACCATGAGCTGTGCGATCGCGATGACGGCGAGAGCGCGCCAGCGCAGCGGGTCCAGCGGGATCCCCGCGGAGGAGAGCTCCCAGTCCTGGGTCTCGGCGGCGGAGGCGCCGGTATGGAGGTCGAGGTCGGGGCTGTCGGAGGAGCGAGACATGAGCGGACCCTCCAGGCGGGTCTCGGAGGTTAGGACGACCTTCGTGATTCTCCGGGGGACAACCGACAGTGCGCGATCCGGTATTCCCGGGCCGGTGCGACGCCCGCGTGCCGATAGCGTGCGGCCCGTGACGGACCCTCTTCGCCGCGTGCGGGCGATCCGCTACGTGCTCGCCCTGCGCGAGGGCGGCTCGCTGCCCGCGATCGTGGAGGCCGACGACCTCGGGACGTACGTCCTCAAGTTCCGCGGGGCCGGTCAGGGCCGCAAGGCCCTCGTGGCCGAGGTGGTCGTCGGCGAGCTCGGGCGGGGCCTCGGGCTGCCCGTGCCCGAGATCGTCGTCGTCCAGCTCGACGCCTCGATGGCCGACGCCGAGCCCGACGAGGAGGTCCAGCACCTGCTCCGGGTCAGCACCGGCACCAACCTGGGCATGGACTTCCTGCCCGGGTCGCTGGGGATCGAGCGGCCCGACGGCGTCGACCCGGGACTCGCCGCCCGGGTCGTGTGGTTCGACGCCTTCACGCAGAACGTCGACCGCTCCTGGCGCAACCCGAACCTGCTGCGCTGGCACGGGTCGCCCTGGCTCATCGACCACGGCGCGGCGCTCTACTTCCACCACGACTGGTCCACCCGCGAGGCCGCGGCCACCCGGCCCTACCCCACGTCGCGGGACCACGTGCTGCTCCCCGTCGCGACGTCGATCACGGCGGCGCACGCCGAGCTCGCTCCGCTCGTGACGCCCGACCTGCTCGACCGGGTCCTGCGCCTCGTGCCGGACGACTGGCTGGCCGACGAGCCGGGCTTCGAGTCGACCGACGCCGTGCGGACGGCGTACGCCGACGTCCTGCTCCGGCGCCTCGCGCGGCCGGAGACGTGGCTCGACGCCGTGGAGGTGGCCCGTGCCGACGTATGAGTGGGCCCTCATGCGGGTCGTCCCGCGGGTCGAACGCGGCGAGTGCGTCAACGTCGGGGTCGTCGTGTACTGCCGGGCGCTCGACTACCTGTGCGCCGCCGTCACCGACGACCTGTCCCGCGCGCTGGCCCTGGACCCCGGGCTCGACGTCGACGCCGTGCGCGCCCAGCTCGAGTCGGTCGCCGCGGTGTGCGCCGGCGACGCCGCGGCCGGCGACAGCGGCCGGCGCTCGGCCGGGGACCGCTTCCGCTGGCTCGTCGCGCCGCGCAGCACGGTCGTCCAGCCCTCCCCCGTGCACACCGGCATCACCGAGGACCCCGCAGCCGAGCTCGACGACCTCATGGCCCGCATGGTCGCCTCGCCCCCACCGGACGCTCGCGGTCAGTAGGTTGGTCGCGTGACGACCTCGGGGGGACGGGCGTGAGCGGACCTTCGGCGCCCGCGGCCGCGGCCCAGCCGCAGCTCGGCGGCCGGGAGTACCTGCGGCTCATCGGCATCGGCGCGGCCATCGGGATCCCCGCGGCACTCGTCGCGGTCGCCTTCCTCGGACTCGTCCACGTCCTCGAGAACCTGATCTGGACCGACTGGCCGCAGGCGATGGGTCTCGATGCGCCCCCGTGGTGGCTGGTCCTCGGCGTCCCGGTCGTGGGCGGGGTGCTCGTGTGGCTGGCGCGGACCACCCTGCCCGGCGACGGCGGGCACGAGCCGCTCGGGGGGATCAGCCTGGCGCCGACCCCCGTCTCGTACGCGCCCGGCGTCGCGCTGGCCGCCCTGGCCTCGCTGTCCTTCGGCGCCGTCCTCGGCCCGGAGGCGCCGCTCATCGCCCTCGGGTCCGTCGTCGGCATGGTCGCGGTCCGGTGGTGGCGGGTCGCCGGCCCGGCCGCCCAGGTCGTCTCGACCGCCGGGGCGTTCTCGGCGGTGTCCGCGCTCTTCGGCGGTCCCGTCGTCGCCGGGGCCCTGCTCCTCGAGGCCGGGATCGCCCTCGGCAGCTCGCTGATCCCGGTCCTGCTGCCCGGCGCCGTCGCCGCCGCGATCGGCTACACGGTGATCGTCGGCGTCGGGAGCTGGAGCGGCATCCCGATGACCGGCCTCGCGGTCCCCGACCTGCCGGCGTACCCGAACACGCGGGTCGCCGACCTGGCGCTCGCGGTGGTCATCGGCGTGCTCGTCGCCCTCCTCGTCGCACGTGTCGCGCCGGGTCGCGACCGGCCTCGTCGGACTGCGCCCGCGGCTGGGCACCGCGCCGGCGCTCGTCGCGGGCGGGCTCGTCGTCGGGCTGCTCGCCCTGCTCGTGCAGCGCCTCGGCGGCTCGTACGACGACGTGCTCTTCAGCGGCCAGTTCGACCTGACCCGGCTGCTCGGGATCACCGACGTCTCGCTGATCCTGGTCATCGTGCTGGCCAAGGCGACCGCGTTCGCGGTCTGCCTCGGTGTCGGCTTCCGCGGCGGCCCGGTGTTCCCGGCGATCTTCCTCGGCACGGCGGTCGCCCTGCTCGTCGGTACGCCGTTCGACATGTCCACCACGGCGGTCCTCGCGATCGGGACCGCCTGCGGCATGACCGCCTACACGCGGCTGATCTTCTCCTCGCTCATCTTCGCGCTGCTGCTCGCCGGCACGGGCGGGATCGCGGCGATCCCCGCAGCGGTGCTCGCCGCGGCCGCGGCATGGGTCGTGGGCCGCGCGCTGGATGCCCGCGCCCCGGTCCCGCCAGGGACCGCGGCCGCTCCGGGTCCGGCCGACCCGGGGTCGGCGACCGCCTGAGCGCGGGCGGTACGCTGACGCCCATGACCGGTGCCGACGCCGCCCACGCCCACGACTCGCACGCGGACCACCCGATCTCCGCGACCCTCGTGCTGCTCGCCCTCGTAGCGGTCTTCTCGGCGATCTTCGCGGCCATGACGACGAAGACGTTCGACACCCCGGTCATGATCGTCGCGACCCTGCTCACCGTGTGGGGCCTCGTCCAGATCTGGGTGCTCGACCAGGACTAGGTCCGAGTCCGGGCTCCCCGTCAGTCCGGGCGCCCGCCGCGTCGGTGGAGCGACGCCAGGTAGGCGTTGTAGTCCGCGAGCTCGTCGGTGCCCTGCCCCGTGGTGGCGGCCCGCTCCTGCTGCCGATCGGTCCGCCTGGCCTCGCGCTCGTCGGCGCGGACCCACTGGAAGAACATCGCGATCATGACGATGAGCATCGGGATGTCGCCGGAGGCCCAGCCGATGGCCGCGCCGAGGTGCTGGTCGGCGAGCAGGTCCGTGCCGTACGGGCGCTGCAGTGCGGCGTAGAACGGCTCGGCGAGCACGACCGTCGTCGCCAGCATGCCGATCGCGAACAGCGAGTGCAGCGGCATCACCACGATCATGACGATCATCCGGACGAGGTACGGCGGACGACGCGGCCCCGGGTCGATGCCGATGAGCGCCCAGAAGAACAGGAAGCCGGAGAGCAGGAAGTACACGTTCATCGCGACGTGGCCCCAGTGGCTGGGCATGAGCCACGCGTACAGCGGGGTGAAGTACAGGCCGTAGAACCCGAGCAGGAAGAGCACCGAGGCCACGACCGGGTTCGCCAGGAACGCCACTGCCCGCGAGTGCGACCGCCGCGGTGAGCCACTCGCGGGGGCCGAGCTGGCCGGGGTCGCGCGGGAGGGTGCGCAGCGCCAGCGTGATCGGTGCGCCGAGCACGAGGAAGATCGGCACGACCATCACGAGCACCATGTGCTGCGCCATGTGCGCGCTGAACAGGACGTGGCTGTAGTTCGCCAGACCGGTCTGCGTCACGAGGACGAGCAGCAGCACGCCGACGAACCAGTTCGCCGTGCGAGACACGGGCCACGGTCGCCGGACCGCCGCATCGCCTTCAGCCCGGCGGCGTACAGCGCCCCGAGCAGCGCGACGACCGCGAACCAGAAGCCGTCGAGCTGCGCCTGCCCCCAGAGCAGCCCGGCGACGTCGGGCGCGGGCGGGAGGTCGAAGCCGAGCAGCAGTCGCGCCGGCGAGAGCAGCTCCAGCGGCACGTCCCCGGTGACCGGTGGCGGCGTGCGCGAGAGCGCCACCGCCACGCCGACGGTGGCCGCCATGACGAGGACCTCGACGGCGGCGACCCGCAGGAAGAGCAGCCGCCCCGGCTCGGACGAGAGCCGCGGCAGCGAGGCTCGACGGTGCCAGAGGCCGAAGCCCGACAGCACGGCGATGAGCACGAGCTTGAGCAGCACGAGCCGCCCGTACGACGTCGTGACGAGCGCGGCGACGTCGCCGAGCCGGACCCAGGCGCTGACCAGCCCGCTGGCCGCGACGGCGACGGCGCACCACAGCGCCAGCACGCTGAACCGCGGCACCGCCACGGGGAACGGCCGTCGGTCGGCCGTCCCGAGCAGGACGAGGGCGGCGATGCCGCCGCACCACAGGCTCACCGCCACGACGTGCACCATGAGGGACGTGACCGCCACCGTGTGGTCGGCCGCCGTCCCCGCGTGGCTGGTGAGGGTCGGCGGCACGAGGGCGACGAGCGCGACGAGCCCGACGAGCGCGGCGCCCGTGGTCGTGCGGACGACGTAGGCGGAGACCCCGACGACCAGGGCGAGCACTGCCTGCACGAGCAGGGCGCGACCGACCTCGATGTCCCGGACGAAGCTCCACAGCAGCGCGGGGTCGAGCACCGACGGGACCGGCTGGGCGAGGACGTCGGACAGGGTCAGCACGACCTGCGCGACGACGGCGCCGGTCCAGACGAGGGCCGACCAGCGGGCCGCCCGGGTCCACCGCAGGCGGGCGCCGCGCAGCAGCCCGTCGCGGGCCGGCACGAGCACGGCGCCGGTGAGCAGCAGTCCGACGGTGAGGATCGCGGCGAGGTCGGCCAGCACGCGGGTCAGCGGCAGCGCCCACTCCGTCCCGGCTCCTGGGTCCGGGATGCCCGGCGGGCTCGGCACCGGACGGCCGTCGCCGGACCACAGCAGCAGCGCCATGACGACCAGCGCGATCAGCGCCGCACCGGCGAGCAGCCGGGCCGGCCGGACGACCGTCGGGCCGGGCTCGACGCCGCGCGCGGTCGCGGTCGGCGCGGTCACGGGCGACGCCGCCGGGCCGCGACGACGCCCAGCACACCGGCACCGGCGAGGACGACGACGAGACCCGCGACCGCCCACCGTGATACGCCGTCGGTCGAACCGTCGGACGGGGCGGGCTCGGCGCCCACCGAGGTCGGGGTCGAGGTCGCGCTCGCTCCCGGGGTCGGGTCGCCGGTCGCCGTCGGGACGGTCGAGGAGCCGGCCGGGAGCGCGAGGACGAACCGGAACGTGCCGGACACCGGGTGGCCGTCCGACGAGACCACGCGGTACGCCACGGTGTACGAGCCCGACCGGGTCAGCGGGACGAGCCGCTGGCTGACCTCGTTGACCTGCACGGTGGGAGCACCGGTGGTGACGCTCGACCCGTCCGGGTCCGTGACGGCGACGCCGAGGCCCTGCCCGGTGGGCGGCTCGGCGAACGTGAGCGTCACCTCGACCGGCGCGACGGTCACGGTCGACCCGGCCGCGGGGGTCGTCCCGCCGAGGGCGTCGTGCGCGGACGCGGGCGCGACGACGACCCACCCGACGGCGGTGGCCAGGAGCAGGGACGCCGCGGCCGGTTGGGTGCGGCGACGGGCAGCGTGGGACATGGAGGACCTCAGACGCGGGGTGGGCGGGTCACGGGCGCACCCTGGGACGCCGCGCGGGCGCGCGGGTCAGCAGGGTGCCGGCCGCACCGGGGGCCCGCGACGCCGCGGCACGAGCAGGTATCGCGTGCGGCCGCGCGGCGTCGTACCGGGGAACGCGGCGACCGCCGGCTCCCGCACCGTTGCGGCGTCGGCGTGGCCGGCGCCGAGGATCGCCCGGCCGAGCGCCCAGACCTGGAGGACGGCGTCGTCGACCCCGGCCAGGAGCAGCGCGGCGAGTACGACGGCGAGCGCGTGCGCGGCCAGCATCCCCGGCGTGAGCGCGGCCGCCGGTCCGTGCTGGTGCTCGGCGGTGGCCGTGACGAGGCCGGCGAGGCGCGGGTCGACCTGCTGCGCCCCGGCGGTGAGCCACAGGGTCCCGTGCACGACCACCTGCACCGCGGCCAACGCGGCCACGAGGCGCGGGAGCGTCCAGGCGTGCTGCGCCGCGACGACGCAGCCGGTCAGGACGGCGAGCGCCGGCAGGACCGTGGCGGCGTCGAGCGCGGCGGGACCGCCCGCGAGACGGTGTCCGGCGAGCGCGAGCGCGAGCCCCACGACGGCCACGGCGCTGCCGCGGACGAGTCGGAACGGGGCTGTTCGCACGACGGTCATGGTAGGCCGCCGGTTCCGCGGGGCACCCCTGGCGCCTGCGAGCCGCCGCGCCGGGGCGGTTCCACGCGTCTGGTCAGAGCGGCTCGAACCGGTAGCCGACGCCGCGCAGCGTGCGGATGTGCCGGGGCCGCGACGCCGACTCGCCGAGCTTGCGGCGCAGCTTCCCCACGTGGACCTCGATGACGTGGTCGTCGCCGTACCAGTCGCCCCACACCTTGGCGAGCAGCTGCTCGCGGGTGAAGGTACGGCGCGGGCTCGCCGACAGCAGGTCGAGGACGTCGAACTCGATCTTCGTCAGCTCGACGACCGTCCCCTCGACGGTGACCTCGCGGGCCACCGGGTCCACCACCAGCCGGCCGAAGTCGCGCGTCTCGTGCCGCGACCCGGCCCGCGGGCGGCGGCGCATCGCGCGCACCCGGGCGGTCAGCTCGCGCGGGGAGAACGGCTTGGTGACGTAGTCGTCGGCCCCGACGGTGAGCCCCACCACCTTGTCCATCTCGTCGTCGCGCGCCGTGACCATGACCACGTAGGCGTCGCTGAACCGGCGCAGGTCGCGGCAGACCTCGACGCCGTCCCGGTCCGGGAGCGACAGGTCGAGGATCACCAGCTCGGGCCGGTTCATCCGCGCCCACTCGAGACCCTGGCCGCCGCGAGGCGTCGCGACGACGGCGTAACCCTCCCGCTCGAGGAGCCCGCGCAGCAGGTGCGCGTTCTCCGGGGAGTCGTCGATCACGAGGGCCTGGGCCCGCTCCTGCGCCATGGACATCCTTCCGACCGGCCGGGCGACCCGGCCACCACTCCCGCTGTCATCGGCACCGTGGGAGCGCGTCTCGAGCGAGGGCCTCACCGGATGCGACGCCGGTCGCGTCCGCAAGATCACAGGGCGGGTCCGCGCCACCGCACCGCACCGCGGCCCGCGGGTCGGTAGCGTCGAGCCCACCTGCTCCCGCGACGACGTCAGGACGCCAAGCCCATGCGGATGATCACCCTCGAGGAGCTGCCCGGCGTCCTCGCCTCCCTGCCCGCCGAGCCACGGGTGGTGGCGAGCGGGAACTTCGCGAGCCCGCACGGCGTGCTCGAGGCCCTCGACGCGGCGCTGCCGGCGTACCGGCTGCACGCGCTCAACGCCCAGCCCGGCCTGCCGGACCGCGAGGGCGTCGCCCTCGAGACGAGCTTCGTCGGGCCCGGGATGCGGCGCAGCCCACGCCTGGTCTACATCCCGTCGCGGCTCTCGCTCGTCCCGCGGCTGTTCACGACCACCTGCCCGCCCGACGTCGTCGTGCTCCACACGTCGCCGCCGTCGGAGGGCAAGGTGTCGCTCGGCATCGAGGTGAACATCCTCCCGGCGGCGATCGAGGCCGCGCGCGAGCGCGGTGGCCTCGTCATCGCGCAGGTGAACCCGAGGATGCCGTACACCTTCGGCGACAGCGAGATCTCCGTGGACGACATCGACGTCGCGATCGAGGTGGAGCACCCCCTCGCGTCGCCGTCCGTGGTCGCGATCGACGACGTGTCCGCGGCGATCGGCGAGCGGGTCGCCACCCGCGTCGGCGACGGCTCGACCCTGCAGCTCGGCATCGGTGCCGTGCCGGACGCCGTGCTCTCCGGGCTCGTCGCACGGCGCGGGCTCCGCGTCTGGAGCGAGATGTTCAGCGACGGCGTCCTCGAGCTCGACCGCAGGGGCGCCCTCGACCCCGAGGCGCCGATCGTGTCGTCCTTCGTGTTCGGCTCGCCCGAGCTCTACGCCTGGGTCGACCGCAACCCGCGCGTGCAGATGCGGCGCACCGAGACGACGAACGAGCCGTCGCTCATCGCCCGCAACCCGGCGATGACCTCGGTCAACACCGCGCTGCAGGTCGACCTCTACGCGCAGGCCAACGCGTCGCGGGTCAAGGGCCGCATCTACTCCGGCTTCGGCGGCCAGACCGACTTCATCGTGGGTGCCTTCCACTCGAAGGGCGGGCAGGCGATCCTCGCCCTGCGCTCCTGGCACCCGCGGGCGAACGTCTCGACGATCGTGCCGATGCTCGAGGAGCCGGTGACGTCGTTCCAGGCGTCGGCGATCGTCACCGAGCAGGGCACCGCCGACATCTGGGGCCACGACGAGCGGACCCAGGCCGCGCACCTCATCGACCGGGCCGCGCACCCCGACGTGCGCGAGGAGCTGTGGGAGGAGGCCCGGGCGCTCAAGCTCGCCGGCGGGTGAGCCGGATGCCCGGAGCGACGACGGAGCCCCCACCGGGGCCGGGACGGGAGACCGGAAGATGACCGACGAGCCGCTGGCCCTCGTGGTGGAGTTCCGCGCGGCGCCCGGTCGCGCGGACGAGCTGCGCGCCGCGCTGCTCGACCTCACCGTCGCGACCCGGTCCGAGGACGGCTGCCTGCGCTACGACCTGCACGAGTCGGTGGACGACCCGGACGTCGTCGTCTTCTACGAGGTCTGGGCGACGCCGGCGGCGCACGCGGCGCACGACTCCACCGAGCACGTCACGTCCTTCGTGGCACGCATCCCCGTGCTCACCGCCGAGCCTCCGCGCGTGACGCGGCTGCGTCGGGTCGAGCCACGCGAGGCATAGTCGTCCCATGCGCACACGCACTCTCGGTACGGACCTGCGGGTCGGGGCGGTCGGCCTCGGCTGCATGGGCATGAGCGACTTCTACGGCCCGCACGACGACGATCTGTCGACCACCGTGCTGGATCGTGCCCTCGAGCTCGGCGTGACGTTCTACGACACGAGCGACATGTACGGCATCGGGCACAACGAGGAGCTGCTCGGCCGCTGGCTCGCGCGCACCCGGGACCGCGTGGTGCTCGCCACGAAGTTCGGCGTCGAGCGCAGGAGGGACGACCCCATGCACCGCCGAATCCGCGGCGACGCGGCGTACGTCCGCCAGGCGTGCGACGCCTCGCTGCGACGTCTCGGCACCGACCACATCGACCTGTGGTACCAGCACCGGGTCGACCGGACCGTGCCGATCGAGGAGACCGTGGGCGCGATGGCGGAGCTCGTCGCCGCCGGGAAGGTCCGCCACCTGGGGCTGTCCGAGGCGGCCCCCGAGACGATCCGTCGCGCGCACGCCGTCCACCCGATCGCCGCGGTGCAGACCGAGTGGTCGCTGTGGAGCCGCGACATCGAGGACGAGGTGGTGCCGACCTGCCGCGAGCTGGGCATCGGCATCGTCCCCTACTCCCCGCTCGGTCGCGGCTTCCTCACCGGGACGATCACCTCCGTCGACGGACTCGCGCAGGACGACTTCCGCCGGCACAACCCGCGTTTCGCGGGCGAAGCACTGGACCACAACCTCGACGTCGCCGCCGCGCTCGCGTCGATCGCGGCCGACCTCGGCGTCACCCAGGGCCAGCTCGCCCTGGCGTGGGTCCTCGCCCGAGGTGACGACGTCGTGCCGATCCCCGGCACCCGGCGTACGACGTACCTCGAGGAGAACGTCGCGGCCGACGACGTCGTGCTCGACGACGCCGTCCTCGCCCGGATCGCCGAGCTGGTCCCGAGCGGCGCGTTCCACGGCGACCGCTACCCCGACATGGCCCCGGTCAACGCCGTCACCCCGCCCGCCACCTGACCCGCCTCCCGCTCGGGCGCGAGTTCAAGATCACGACTTGCGGACAGATTCGTGCAGCTGAACTTCCTTGATCGTCCCTAAGGGACGATCAAGGAAGTTGGGGGCCTCAGGTGGCGGGCTCGAGGGCCTCGAGGACGCAGGTACGGGCGTCGCCGTCGGCACCGAGCACGACGGGCAGGTTCATCGAGCCGAGCATGCGCACCATGCCGTCGCCCATGTGCTCGGCGACGACGGTCTCGACGTGGTTGTCGATGAGGAACCGGGCGATGCGCGCGTGGTGCGACCCCTCGGTGCCCTCGTCGTGCGCGGTGTCCCACCCGACCTCGTGGACCTGCCAGTCGGTGATGGCGCCGTCGATCGCGGTGGCGACCGCGACGCGCTCGGCGCGGCCCCAGCCGTGGGCGACCTGGTCGTGGGCGTCGACTGGGATGGCGATGATCACGGGATTCCCTTCCGGTACGCGGTGCTGTCCCGGCCGACTCTCGCAGCCGGCCCGGCAGCAGTCTCGCCGACCGTCCCGGCCGACCCGCAGGGGCACCCGCGTGCGCTGCCGGCGTGCTGGGATCAGCGCACGCCCCAGGTGAAGCGGTGCGTGTGGATGCCGTAGTACGGGAACGTCTCCGCGCGGGCGACGCCCGGAACGCGACGGACCCGGTCGTTGACGACCGCGAAGAGCGCATCGCTGTCGGTGGCGACGACCTCGACCATGAGGTCGAAGGACCCCGCGGTGAGCACGACGTAGATGACGTCGGGGATCTCGCCGATCGCGTCCGCCACGGCCCGGACGTCGCCGTCCACGACGATCCCGATCTGGGCCATCTGCTGGTAGCCGAGTGCGAGCGGGTCGGTCACCGCGACGATCTGCAGCACGTGGCGCTCCTGCAGCCGCAGCACGCGCAGCCGGGCGCCGGCCGGTGAGAGGCCGACGGCCTCGCCGAGGTCGGCGTAGGACGCCCGGCCGTCGCGCTGGAGGAGGTCGATGAGCCGGCGGTCGAGGTCGTCGAGGTCGTCGACCCGCAGCGGCGGGCGCACGCTCGCCGGAGCCGTCGTCACGTCGTCAGCCATGCGACGAGGCTAGCGATTCACAAGTGGGCCGTCTATTCTCGTCACGATTCGATCCGAACCATCCCCGAACGGGATCCATTCCTGAGGACGACCATGCCGCTCGATGCCAGCCAGCCGTTCGAGGTCTCGCCGCGCCCCGGGGTCCACGTCGCGCGCGCCGCGGAGCTGGCCCGCGAGGTCTACGGCGTCCACGGGGCGGTCCGCGAGCTCGGCAGCCACCAGGACCGCAACTTCCGCATCGACTCGCCCGACGGACGGAGCGTCCTCAAGGTCGCGAACCGGTCGTGGGGCCGCGAGGCCGTCGCCGCCCAGAACGCCGCGCTGATGCACGTCGCGCGGCGCGACCCGGGATTCACCGCGCCGGTGCCCCTCCCCGGGCTGGACGGCGCCCTCGTGCACGAGGTGTCCGACGGCGACGACGTACTGCCGCTGCGGCTGCTCACCTACGTCGAGGGTCAGCCGCTGTCCGACGTCGTCCACCTCTCGCCGGCGGTCGTCGCCGACCTCGGCTCGCTGGCCGGCCGGGCCAGCGCGGCCCTCGCCGACTTCGAGCATCCCGGCCTCGACCGCGTCGTGCAGTGGGACCTGCGCCGCGCCGACGAGGTCCTCGGTTCGCTGCTGACCTCCATCGCCGACCCGGAGCGACGCGCACTGGTGGCCGACGTCGCCGCGGCCGCCGCCGAGCGGCTCGCCACCGTGTCCGAGCGGCTCCGCGTCCAGGCGATCCACGGCGACGTGACCGACGACAACGTGGTCGGCCGACCCGACGCGGCGGGCCGGCTGCGACCGGACGGCATCATCGACTTCGGGGACCTCGCGCGGAGCTGGCTGGTCGCCGACCTCGCCGTCACCTGCGCGTCCGTCCTGCGCCACCACGCCGACGAGCCGTTCCGTGTGCTGCCGGCGATCCGGGCGTTCCACGCGGTCGTGCCGCTGACCGACGACGAGGTCGCGGCGCTGTGGCCGCTCGTCGTGCTGCGGGGCGCGGTGCTGGTCGCGAGCGGCGAGCACCAGGCGATGCTCGACCCCGACAACATCTCCGCGACCGGTCCGCTCGAGTCCGAGTGGCGGATCTTCCACGCCGCGCGCTCGGTGCCGCTCGACCTCGCCGAGGCGACGGTCCGTGCCGGGCTCGGGCTCGGCGCGCCGGCCCGTCTGCGTCCCGCGCTCGACGCCGTGCACGCGGCCGGTCGGCTCTTCCCGTCGATCACGGACCTCGCCGTGGTCGACCTCTCGGTCACGAGCGACGCACCTGCACTCGGGCCGCTTCCTCGACGCCGCCGTCGAGCGAGAAGTCCTGCACGGTGCGAGCAACGGCGGGGCCGCGGCCACGCGGCACGCCGAGGCCAGGCTCACGCGCACCGTCCTCGACTTCGCCGTCGAGCCGGCCACCGTCGCGCTCGGCGTCGACCTCGTCCTGCCGGAGGGCACCGGGGCGGCAGCGCCGTGGGATGCCACGGTGTCCGGCGTCGACGGCTCGACGGTCCGCGTCGACTCCGCGGCCGGGCGTCTCACCGTCACCGGCCTGCGCTCCGCGGTGACGGCCGGAGAGCGGGTCGGGCGAGGCGCTCACCTCGGCGACGTGGTCGACGGCGACGTCCACGTACAGCTCTGCCTCGTCCCCGCGTTGACGGCACCCCCACTCGCCACGCCCGCCGCGGCGGACGGCTGGCTGCTGCTCTGCCCCGACCCGTCGCCGCTGCTCGGCACCGACGTCACGACCCGGCGCGACGACACCGCGCGGCTGCTCGAGCGCCGTGACGACGTCCTCGCCCGGGTGCAGGAGCACTACTACGCCGAGCCCATGCGGATCGAGCGCGGGTGGCGGCACCACCTGCTCGACACCGACGGCCGGTCCTACGTCGACATGGTCAACAACGTCGCCGCCGTCGGTCACGGTCACCCGCGCCTCGCCGACGCCGTGGAACGGCAGATGCGCCTGCTCAACACGAACTCGCGGTTCCACTACGCCGCCATCACGGAGTTCTCCGAGCGGCTCGCGGCCCTCGCACCGGACGGCCTCGACACCGTCTTCCTCGTCAACAGCGGGTCCGAGGCCGTCGACCTGGCGCTCCGCATCGCGCAGGTGGCCACCGGGCGGCAGGACGTCGTCGCGGTGCGCGAGGCATACCACGGCTGGACGATGCTGTCCGACGCCGTCACGACCTCGCTCTACGACAACCCCGCGGCGCTCGAGAGCCGGCCCGACTGGGTGCACCTCGCGTCCGCGCCGAACTCGTTCCGCGGCCGGTTCCGCGGCGCGGGGTCCGGTCCCGACTACGCGCGCGAGGTGCACGACCTCGTCGAACGGATCACGTCCGAGGGCCGGCCACCCGCGGCGTTCATCTGCGAACCGGTCTTCGGCAACGCGGGCGGCGTCCTGCTCCCCGAGGGCTACCTCGCGTCGGTCTACGACTCGGTGCGCGCCGCCGGCGGGCTCTGCGTCGCCGACGAGGTGCAGGTCGGCTACGGCCGGCTCGGCCACCACTGGTGGGCGTTCGAGATGCACGGCGTCACGCCCGACATCATCACGGTGGCCAAGGCGATGGGGAACGGGCACCCGCTCGGCGCGGTCATCACCACGCGCGCCGTCGCCGACGCGTTCGCCGCGCAAGGGTCGTTCTTCTCCTCGGCGGGCGGCAGCCCGGTCTCCTGCGTCGTCGGTACGACGGTGCTCGACGTCATCGCAGACGAGGCGCTGCAGGCCAACGCCGCCGCCGTGGGCGACCGCCTCGTCGAGCGGTGCACCGCGCTCATGGACCACCACCCGATCGTCGGCGCGGTGCACGGCATCGGTCTCTACCTCGGGGTGGAGCTCGTCCGGGACCGGGAGACGCTGGAGCCGGCGACCGACGAGTGCTACGCGATCTGCGAGCGGCTCCGCGAGCTCGGCGTCATCGTGCAGCCGACCGGCGAGCGGGCCAACGTGCTCAAGATGAAGCCGCCGATGTGCCTGACGCCGGAGAGCGCCGACTTCGTGGTCGAGTGCCTCGACACCGTGCTGCGCGACGGCTGGTGACCTCGGCGCTCCGGGTCACCGCCCGTTGGTGACGAGGTACCGCGTCGGGACGAACGTCTGGCTGTCGATCGGCGGCCGGACGTACGCCCGATTCTGCTTGGGCGGCAAGCACGATGTCGTCGTGCTCGATCGGCTGGTACGGCACGAGCGAGAGCAGGTGCGAGATGAGGTTGAGCCGAGCCGTCTTCTTGTCCTCGGCGTCGACGACGTACCAAGGGTTCTCCTTGGTGTCGGTGTAGGCGAACATCTCGTCCTTCGCCTCGGCGTAGTCCACCCACCGCGCCTGCGCCTCGACGTCCATCGGCGAGAGCTTCCAGCGCCGGGCCGGGTCGTCGATGCGGGCCTGGAACCGGGTGCGCTGCTCCTCGTCGGAGATCGACAGCCAGTACTTCACCAGCGTGATGCCGTCGCGGACGAGCGTGCTCTCGAGGATGGGGCACACCCGCATGAAGTACTCGTACTCCGCGTCCGTGCAGAACCCCATCACGCGCTCGATCCCGGCGCGGTTGTACCAGGAGCGGTCGAAGATGACGATCTCGCCGGCGGCCGGGAGCTCGGCGACGTAGCGCTGGAAGTACCACTGCGTGCGCTGGCGCTCGGTGGGCGCGGGGAGCGCGACGACGCGGCAGTAGCGCGGGTTCATCTCGTAGGTCATCCGCCGGATGATGCCGCCCTTGCCGGCGGTGTCGCGTCCCTCGAGGATGACGACGAGCCGCTGACCGCTCGCGCGGATCCACTCCTGCAGCGCGACCATCTCGGTCTGGAGGTGCTGGAGCTCGCGCTCGTAGCCGCGCCGGTCGAGCAGGATCGTCCCGTCGGCGTTCCGTTCCCGCTTCTTCGCCACGCTCGCAACCTAGCGCCGGACGAGCGGCGATGACGGACGATCGGGTGCGGCCCGACCGACGCCCGCGCTCGGTCAGACGGGATGCGCGACGAAGTCGTCGTCGACCCGCTTGGGACCGACCTCGACCGGGCGATGGGTGTAGAAGAACTCGACCCCGTCGGGACCGACGTCGTCGACGGCGTGCGGTACGCCGGGCGGCACGTAGACGTAGGACCCCTCGTCGACGCGCCGGCCGAGCATGACGCACGAGCCGCGGGTGATGAGCATGTGGTGGTGGGCGCCGTGGTGCGTGTGCTCGGGCTTCGTCCGCCCGGGCTCCACCCGGATCAGGCCGATGACCACGGCACCGGACTGCCACAGCACCTTGTGGGTCGCACCCTCGATGCCGTGGAGCTCCTCCCACGGGGTGGCGGCGAGCTCGGCGGCGGTCGTGACGATCACCCGGCCGAGGTCGTTGCGGCCGGTGTCCACCGGTTGCGGGCCCATGACGCCTCCCAGGCTGCTCGGGGAACTGCGCTCCCGACCGAACCTAGCCGCCCGGCAGCGGAATGTCCCGGTCGCCGACGGCACGACGCCGAGGGCCACGGGCCGTCACCCGCGCCGCCCTCGACGTCCCTGGCACGATGGCCGCGTGAGCACCGCGGCGACCCTCGCGGACCGGGTCGTGGCGGCCGCGCCGTCGGTCGGTCCGGTCCGGCTGGTGTGCGTCGACGGCCCCTCGGGCGCGGGCAAGACCTCGTTCGCCGCGGACCTCGCTCGTGCGCTCGAGACCGCCCTCGGCCCGGTGCCGGTGGTGCACGGCGACGAGCTGTACGAGGGCTGGTCCGTCGTGGCGGGCGAGGCCGACCGCGTCGCGGCGTTCGCCGCGCTCGCGCGGCGGGTCGACGCGTGGCTGCTCGAGCCGTTCCGCCGGGGCGACGACGCGCGGATCCCGACCTGGGACTGGTACGCCGGCACCTGGGGGCCCACGGTCACCGTCCCGGCCGCACCGGCCGTGATCCTCGAGGGCGTGGGCCTCGCCGCGCGCGGACTGCGCGAGCACGCCGTCCTCACCGTCTGGCTCGACGCCGACGACGACCTGCGGCTCGAGCGGGTGCTGGCCCGCGACGGCGCGGGCGTCCGGGGGGAGCTGCTCGCGTGGCGGCGCGACGAGTCGCGCTGGCACGAGCTCGACGGCACGCGGGCGGCACTCGACGTACGGCTCGCGACCTGACCGGTCAGGAGGTGACGCGCAGCGCCTTGCGCGGGCAGGCCGCGACGGCGGCGTCGGCCTGGCGCCGCTCGCCCGCGGAGCCGAGCACCTCGGGGCGCAGGATCGGGTAGCCCCACGAGTCGACCGTGATGAGGTCCGGCGCCAGGTGGGCGCAGATGCCGACGCCGTCGCAGACCGACGGGTCGATGCGCAGCGCGGCGGACCCGGCCACGGGCCGACCCGGCCGGGCCTCGCGCACGACGGCGTGCCGGCTCATCTCAGTCCTCCCCGGGCAGCGGCATGACCGCGTACGTCGGTGCGTCGCACGTCCGGCCGCGACGGTGCCGGCGTACGTCGTCGCCGAACACGGTGAGCGCCGACGCGAGCATGCGCAGCGCGCCGTCCGGGTGGCGGCAGGCACCCCGACCCGGGATCTCGCCCATGAAGCGGCCGAGCCTGCGCCGTCCGGTCGGAGTCAGGCGCCCGGCCGAGAGGTCGTCGGCGAGGGCGGACACCGCCGCGAGCCCGAACACGCACGGCCCGCACTGCCGGGCCGACTGGCCGGCGAGGTAGCGGACGAGCCGGGCCGACTCCTCGATGCCGCACGCCGACGCCGGCAGCGGACCGACGAGCCCGGCGCCGAGCGACAGGCCGGCGGCACGGAGACCGGGGACGTCGGCCCGCCTCGCTCGCACGTCGTCCCACCCGACCCACGAACCGCCGTAGCCGCCGAGGAGCACGGCCTGGGGCGGCCGTCCGTCGGGCGACGTCCAGGCGCGTTCGACGACCTCGCCGAACGTGGTGTCCGCCCCGACCTCGAGGACCACCCGGTGCGTGGCGTTGATGACCGTGAGCAGCGAGGTCGGCCGGTAGCGATCGGTGCCGCCCGTCGCGAGCAGACCGATGCGCGCCATCGTCTCCACGTTGTTGACCAGCACCGGACGCGACCCGTTCGACCACGGGCGGGCCGGGTCCTCGGCGTAGCGCGGGAGGGTCGGTCCGCCCTCGAGCGTGCGGATGATCCCGGTCGCCTCGCCGGACAGGTAGCGGTCCGGCGCCAGCACCACGCGGATCGGCGGGTCGGCGAGGCCGGCCGTCACGCGCTCGGCGATCGCCCGCGACACCGAGCGGGCGGTCGCCCAGGCGCCGTCGTGCAGCCACACGACGCCCTCGGTGGCGCCGACCACCTCCATCGCGGACACGAGCCCGTCGAGCACGAGGTGCGGGCGGGTCTGGAGGAGCACCGCGTCCTTGGCGCTGCCCGGCTCGCCCTCGGCGCCGTTCGCGACCACCGTCCCCCCGACGCCGTGGCCCATGACGGAGCGCCACTTGGCGGCGGTGGGGAAGTGCCCTCCGCCGCGACCGGTGAGCCGGACCTCCTCGATCGCCGCGAACAGCGTTCCGGCGGTCGACCCGAGGTAGGACCCGCGCCCGCCGTACTCCGCGCGGTGCGCGGCGAGGTCGTGCGCGTCGACACCGGTCAGGGACTCGGTGCCGTGCCGCGGGAGCACGGCGGGAGCGACGAGGATGCCCGGCGGGGCGACCCGGTCCGGTGCCGCGACGAGGTGCAGGGCGGCGGTCATGCGGGTGACCGCCGTTCCTCGGGCAGAACCGTGGCGGTCCCGGTCGGCCGGCCGGGACGACCGACCCGCGCGCCGACGGGAGGAGCGCCGAACCCGCCATGCGGTGCACCGGGACCTCGGTCGCCCGCACGGCGGCCAGCTCCTCGACGTCGGCGCGCACCGTCGTCGACGTGTAGCGACTGACCGCCAGCGCGACGACCGCACCACCGGTGACGACGTACATCGTCAGCAGCGGCGGGGTGTCGATGCCGGACAGGACACCGTGCAGCCACACGAGCAGCAGCGCCACGATCGCGACCTTGTGTACCGGCCACCAGACGCGGCGCGAGATGCGCCCGGCGAGCGCGGCGGTGACGCCCGCCGCGAGACCGGCCCACAGCGCCACCACCCCGAGGGTCACCGGCAGCGGGCCGGTACGTCGACCCCATGGGCACGAGCACGCCCGACCAGCCGACGCCGGCGTATCGGTCCGTCGCGAGCACCACGATGTGCAGCACGGTGAAGACGAGCGTGAAGACCGACAGGCTCACGTGCGCCCGGATCCGCACGGCCGCGCTCGGCCGGCGCCAGCGCGCGCGGTGCGGGTGCGACAGCGCGAGCCCGAGGAGGACGAGCCCGACCAGCAGCAGGTACGACGTGATGCCGGAGGCGCGGCCGAGGATCCAGGGCGCCATCCGGTTGCCGACCACGGACGAGACGGCGACGCCGATGCACCAGCTGGTGACGGCGGCGCTCCCGGTGACGAGCAGAACGAGCCCGAGGCGTACGCCGACGGTGCGCAGGACCGACGAGTCACGAGACACGGGACACCTGCCAGGCCACGTAGGGCCGCATCGCGCGGCTCACGCCGACGCGACCCGAGCGGTCGACCCAGAGCGCGGCGAGCTCGCGGTCGTCGGCCGCGGCGCGGATCCCGGCCCGGCCGCCGACGAACAGCGCCTTGCTCCAGACCTCGGCGAGCGCCGGGTCGGACCCGACGACGGTGACGGAGCGCAGGTCGCCGTCGGCCGGACGACGCGTGCGCGGGTCGATGAGGTGGTGCACGGTCGCGCCGCCGGCGGTCCAGGACCGGACCCGGGTCGACGACGTCGCGCAGGCCCGGTCGCGGACGCGCAGCACCGCGGCCGGCTCGTCGCCGCCGAGCGGGTTCTCCACCGCGACCATCCAGCCGTCGCCGTCCGGGCCCCCGCCGAGCGCCATGAGGTCTCCCCCGGCCTCGACGAGCACGGCGTCGCCGGCCCCGCGCAGGACGTCCGCGGCCCACCGGACGGCCAGGCCCTTGCCGATCCCGCCGAGGTCGACCGGCTCGCGCCCGACGCGGACGGCGAGCCGCTCGCCGTCGAACCGCGGCCGCCAGGTGCGCCCGACCGGCCGGCGGGTCCGGGTCGCGGCCGGCGCGGGTACCGACACCGGGCCGGACTCGAACGGCAGCGACGCTGTCGTAGCCGTACGCCGCCAGCACGCGCAGCACCCGCGGGTCGAACCGGCCCGCGGTCTCGAGGTGGGCGTCGCGCGCGGCGACGAGGGCGTCGAAGCACTCGCGCGCGACGACGACCCAGTGCCGGCCGTCGTCGTTCGCGCGCATGAGGTCGCTCGTCGGGTCGAACCGGGTGCAGGTCGCGGCGACCCGCTCGACCACCTCCCGGGCCTCGGTCATCCGCTGCTCGGCGTCCGCGACGGGGCGCACCACCCAGAAGCGGACGTCGCTGGCCATCGAGCGGAACGACGCGCGCAGGTCGGCGCCCGCGTCGGCCGGGCGGACGGTCACGTCGATCACTTCACCGCGCCGGACGCACCGGTGGTGGTCTGCGTGGGCGGCGCCGGCGCGGGGGCCGGCGCGGGGGCCGCGGTCGTGGTGCGCGTCGCGGTCGTGCGCGTCGTCGTGGGGGTGGACGAGCGCGTGCTCGACGCGCGCGTGGCGGACGTCGAGGTCGTCGACCGGCTCGACGCGGCCCGTGGGACGGTCGAGCCCTTCGCGATCGCGGCCGCCCGGGCCTGGAGCGCGGCCACGGTGCTGCGCAGCTTCGCGACCTGAGCGGTGTTCTTGTCGATCGCCGCCTGCAGGGCGACGACGACCGGGTCGGCCTTGGCGGCCGGCACCGCCGCGGCGACCTTGGGCGACGACACCGTGGGCGTCGACGCGGTGGCCGGCTCGTGGCCCGACGCCCAGACCGTCGTCCCGGTGAAGATCGCGGCCGCGGCGGGCGCCACGAGGGCCGCCGTCGACCAGCGGACCCGTGTGCCGCGGTCAGTCATCGCTGCCCCCCTCGGACTCGTGCTCGTTCTCCCCCGACGCCGCTCCGCTGGCCCCGGTGCTCGCGTGAGTGGCCGGGGTGGTGGGCTGCGTGGGACGGGCGACCGGGGCCACCGGCCGGGCCGTCGCCGTCGCCGTCGCGGTGGGTGCCGAGCGGACCACGGTCCGGGCTGCGGCGGCACGCGCGGCGGCGGCGGCGCGGGCCGCCTGGGCGGCGTCGGCACGCTGGAGCGCGGTCGTGGCCGCGGCCACCTCGCCGGTGAGTTGGTCGGTGTCACCCTGCAGCTGGGCCAGCCGGTCCTGCAGCTCGGCCACGGTCGGGTCGGTCGCCGTGGCGCTCGCCTCCGCGCCGGACAGGCCGGCCGCCACGGCCACCCCGCCGGTGAGCATGACCCCCGCGACGGCGATCCCCGTCACCGTCCGTCGTCCCGTGCCGGCCATGTGTGCTCCTCGTGGTAGGTCCCGCCTCGACTCCCTGATCCTCGGCACCCGCGATGCCGGTTGTTACCGGGTGCCGTCCAAGGAACGGGTGCGAATGTCCAAGATCCGTCCAAGGCGACCGCCGCTGCCCGCATCCCGGACGCGGGCCTGCGGCCGGCGGACGTGCGCCGTGCGGATAGCGGCGTATACCGCCGATTCGGCATCCGGGGCGGGCGACACGCCGCGACCATGTCCGCGGGACGGCTTCCACCCGTCCCGCGGACTCAGGCCGCGCGGCTCGCGGCCGATAACTCCGGGAGAGACATCGTCGGTGACGGGCCGGCCGCTGGGCCCGCGTGAGGAGAGACCGTGAGCCCCCCTGCGCCCCGGGCACCCCGTCGAGGGTTCCTGCGGACGTCGGCGACGATCGCCGTCCTCGCGTCACTGTTCGCGCTCGTCGTCGGTACGGGTCCGGCGCCCGGTGCGGCCGCGGCCACCACGACCACCGTCGCCGCCACGGCGACGGCCACGAACGTCGGTGCGCCGAGCTGGTGGGTCGGGGACTGCGACGCGACCCGCTGGGGTCCGATCGCCGCATCCAAGGGCTGGACCGGCGTCGGCTCGCACCGCATGGGCGCGACCTACCTCGGCGTGCCCGTCTGCGGGCCTCGGCCGTCGGTCGACGGATCGCCGGACGTGAACTGGGGCCGGGCCGGCTGGGGCGAGTCGGAGTGGCAGTGCGTCGAGCTCGCGCAGCGCTTCATGGCGCAGGTCTACGGCACCAAGGCGTACGGCGCGAACGGCAGCCAGGTGGTCAACAACTACCACACGTGCGATCAGCGGCGGCAACCTCGTGCGGATCAACAACGGCACGGTCGGCAGGGCGCCGGTACCGGGCGACATCGTGTCGTTCACGACGCCGAACAACCCCTACGGCCACGTCGTCGTGGTGACCTCGAGCACCGTGGACGGCAACGGCAACGGCACGATCACGATGCTCTCGCAGAACGACACGGCGAACGGCTGGCGCACCCTGCCCGTCGTCGCGTGGCGGCTGCAGGGCTTCGGCTCGCTGACCCCGTACGCCTGGCTGCACGACCCGGCCGGCCGCGGCAACCCGCTCGGCGACGGCACGTTCGTGCGCGTCATCGGGACGACGGCGACGTACCGCATCGTCGGTGGCGCGCCGATCAAGGTGAGCTCGTGGGCACGCGTTCGGCGGCACCCAGCCCGTGGTGAACATCGACGCGGCGCAGTTCGCCCGCCTGCTCCCCTTCCCGGCCGACGGCACCTACCTGAGCGACGCCAGCACCGGCCAGGTCTACCGCACGGCCGGCGGCGCGCCGCTGCTCGTGTCGGTCGCGGACGCGCCGGCGATGCCGGGGGCCGGCGTCGCGCCGGTGTGGGCGGTCGACCCCTGGGCGATCGCGAACAACGACCACCTGCGTCCGTACCCGGCCGACCGAACCCAGATCTGCCGCGTCGACACCGGCGGCTGCTACCTCGTCGCGGGCGGCGCGCCCATGTACGAGCCCCCCGGCGAGATCCCGCTCGTGCCCGGATGGAAGGCGTCGGCGTCCACGGTCGTGTCGGCCGCGGAGTTCACCGCCTACGGCCACCTGCGCGCGACGCCGGCCGACGGCACGTTCCTCTGCGACGTCTCGACGACGACGTGCTACAGCACCGCCGGCGGCGCGGCCCTGACCCTGCCGGCGGTCGACGCGCCGCGCATCCCCGGGTGGTCCCCGTCGGCCGTCATCCGGCTGACGCACTGGGAGTTCGCGTACCACGCGCACCTGCCGCGGTACCCGCGCGACGGCACCGTGGTGTGCCCGCTCGACGACACCCTCTGCTACGTCGTGGCCGGGCGCGCACCGCTGCCGATCGCGCCGTCGGCCGCGGCGACCGTCCCGGCGCTGCGCACCGCGGGCGCGACCCGGATCTCGTCGTACGAGCTGCTCCACCCGGTCCACCTCGCGGCCCGGCCGATCAACGGCACGCTCCTCCAGGCCGCGCAGAGCCAGGGCGTCTTCGTCGTCACCGGTGGCGCGGCCGCCGCCGTGGCCCCGCCGACGGCCGGATCGGCCATCACCCCGCCGGTGCTGGTCGACCAGGCCGCCATCGACAACGCGGGCATCGCGGGCGCGTGGTCCCACCTCGCGAGCACCCCTGCGAAGGTGCGGCTCATCACCCCCAACGTCGACGGCACGACGGCCGGTTTCGTGACGCTGAGCTGGGCGCGACCCGTGGCGTCGAGCGCGGTGACGTCGTACACGGTCCGGATGCGCACCGCGACGCCGACGACGCCGTTCACGGCGTGGGTCGTGCCCGCGAGGTGGCAGAAGTACACGGCCACGCGGCTCACCACCGCGCTGCGTCCCGGCACGACCGCCTGCTTCTCGATCCGGGCGACGAACCGCGCCGGACAGGTCGGCCCCTGGTCGCCGACCCGCTGCACCGCGCGCGTCGTCGACGACCGCGCGGCGACCGTGCTGTCGAAGGGCTGGCGGCTCATGCCGTCGAGCTCGCTGTACCTGCGCACCGGCATGGCCACCAAGGCGCACGCCGCGTTCTGGCGGATGTACAACGTGACGGCCGACCGCGTCGGGGTGCTGGCCACGACGTGCCCGACCTGCGGCTTCCTCAACGTGTACGTCGGGACGCGCAAGGTCGGCTCGATCAGCCTCACCGGTCCGACGCTGGCCTACCAGCAGCTGCGCCTCCTGCCGCGCTTCCCGGTGACCCGGGGGACCCTGACCCTCGTGGTGGGCAGCGTCCCCGGCCGCCCGGTGCAGCTCGACGGGGTCCTGGTCTCGAAGGCCTGAGCGGCGGTCCGCGCGGCCGCCGGTCAGGTCAGCCCGACGGTGACCTCGCCGCCGTGCGGGTCGGCCCGGTCGAGCAGCGACCACGGGACGCGGTAGACCCGACCCGGCGCCACCGGCCAGGGCAGCGTCCGGCGCCCGACCTCGCGGCCGTCCTGCCGGGCCACCACCCGCGGCGCCACGCGCGAGGCGGCGTCGGCCCAGAGCAGCAGCCGGCGCCGGGCCGGCGCCGGCGCCCCCGGCACCAGCAGCGACGGGGCGACCCAGCGGAACGGCGGGACCGCGACGATCCGGGCCCCCGGTCTCGAGGGGTCGCCGCGGTCGAGCCAGCCGCGCACCTGGTCGGCGACGTGGCGGCCGTCGAGCGCCGCCACGTCGGCGGTGTCGACCGGGTGCACGACGTTCCCGGCGGCGAACACGCCCGCGACGCGACGTCCGCAGCGCGGAGTCGACGCGCGGCCCCCGAGTGGCGGGGTCGAGGTCCAGACCGCCGAGCCGCGCGAGCTCGTGGTCGGGGATCCAGTCGCCGGTGAACACGACGGTGTCGCACGCGACGACGCGGGTCGCCCCGGTGCGCAGGTCGCGGACCTCCACGCCCTCGAGCGCGTCGCGGCCGACGAGGCGCACCACCCGCGTGCGGGTGGCGACCGGGACCCGCAGCGCGAGCCGCGCCGGCCCGCGGAGGGCGGCGTAGCTCTCCCCCCGCTCGTGCTCGGTCGTCATGAGCACCGTCTCGGCCCCGGCCGCGCGCAGCGTGAGCACGGCGGACCAGCTCACCAGCTCGGCGCCGACGACCACCGCGCGGCGGCCGGGAGACCGGTGCTGCAGGTGCACGAGGTTCTGCAGCTGGCCCGTCGTGAGCACTCCGGAGGGGCGGTCGCCCGGGACCAGCCGCGCCGGTCGCGGCCGCTCGCGCGCACCGGTGGCCAGCAGGACGGCGCCGCCGCGCACGGTGAGCCGGCCCTGCGGGCTCGTCACGTCGAGTCCACGCTCGCCGGACCAGCCGGTGACCGTCGCCTCGGTACGCAGCTCGGCGCCGGCGTCCAGGGCCGCGGCGACGAGGCGACGGGCGTACGCCGGGCCGCTCGTGACCCGGTGCAGGTCGCGTACGCCGTACCCGAGATGGTCGCTGTGACGCGGTATCCCGCCCGCCTCGCGCTCCCGGTCGAGGACGAGGACGCGGCGGTCGCGGGCCAGCTCGCGCGCCGCGGTGAGCCCGGCCGGTCCCGCGCCGACGATCACGACGTCGGCGGCGACCTCGGGGACGCTCACGTCGTCGCCCCGCCCTCGGCGAGCAGCCGGGTGACCTCCGCGCCGCAGTAGAAGCCCTGGCAGCGGCCCATGAGCGCCCGCGTCCGTCGCCGCAGCCCGTCGACGTCGGACGGCGGGATGGTCGAGCCGAGCGCGTCGCGGATCTCGCCGCGGGTGACCCGCTCGCAGAAGCAGACGACGCGTCCGTACTCGGGGTCGCGCGCGATGCGGTCGGCGTCGGCGTAGGGCCGCGGGAACGCCTCGCCGAGGTTGGGCATCCGGGGCACCGGCGGGAGGCCGTCGCGGGCCGAGGTGTCGAGTCCCTCGGCTCGGCGAGCAGCGCCGCCACGTGCTCGGCCAGCGCCATCGAGGCGGTGAGCCCGGTCGAGCGGATGCCGCCCAGCACGACGTAGCGCTGCGCAGCGTCGACCTCGACGACGAAGTCGGCGTGCTCGGTGGACGCGCGCAGTCCGGCGTACATCGCGGTGACCTCCTCCTCGAGGAGCGCGGGCACCAGCGCGCGGCCCTTGTCGAGGAGGAGCTCGACGCCGCTCGCGGTGGTCGCGGTGTCGGCGCGGTCGAGGATGTCCTCCGACGTCGGGCCGACCATGACGTTGCCGTAGATGGTGGGGCTCACCAGCACGCCCTTGCCGCGCGCGGTCGGGACGGGCAGGACGATGTGGTCGACGAGGCCGCGGGCGAGCTTGTCGAAGACGAGCAGCTCGCCGCGGCGCGGCACCACGGTGAAGCGGTCGTGACCGAGCAGCCGGTCGATCGTGTCCGCACCCATGCCCGCGGCGTTGACGACCCACCGGGCCACGACGTCGCCGCCCGTCGTGCGCAGCACCGTCTCGTCCGCCCCGACGTCGACCCCCGTCACGCGGTGGCCGAGCAGCAGCCTCGTCCCCCGGTGGACCGCCTCGGTGGCGAAGGCGAGCGCGCTCGTCCACGAGCAGACGATCGACTCGTCCGGGATCACCAGGCCACCGAGCGCCCCCGCGCCGAGGTGCGGCAGTCGGCGGTAGACCTCCTCGGCGTCGACCAGCTCTCCGTGCGGGTAGCCGTTCGCGAGCGCCTTCGCGTGCAGCCTCGGCAGCGCGGCGAGCTGCTCGTCGTCCCAGGCGACGAGCACCGCGCCCACCCGCTCGACCGGGATCCCGGCGCCGACGGCGTACGACGACAGCAGCTCGTAGCCACGACGCACGAGGGTCGCCTCGAGCGTCCCCGGTGTCGCGTCGAAGCCGGTGTGCAGGATCGCGGTGTTGGCCTTGCTCGTCGCGTCGCCGACGTCGGCCCGCGCCTCGACCAGTGCCACGCCGAGCCGGCTGCCGGACAGCTCCCGGGCCACCGCGCAGCCGACGATGCCACCGCCGACCACCGCGACGTCGACCCGCACGCGTTCATCTGTCCTCGAGCTCGCGCGCGACGGCGGCGCGCCAGCGGCCGAGGTGGTCGGCGGCGCGGTCGGCCGACCACTGCGGCTCGTACGTCGCCGCGGGACTCCACCCGCCGATGGCATCGGCGACCGGTCGCGACGGGTCGAGCCCGACCACCGCGGCGGCCGCGGCACCGAGAGCGGTGGCGTCCGGCGACGGGTAGACGTCGACCGGGACCTGCGCGAGGTCGGCCTGCGCCTGCATGAGCAGGCGCGAGCGGGTGAGCCCGCCGTCGACCCGCAGCCGGGCGACCGGCGCGCCGAGGTCGGCGGCCACGACGTCGAGCAGGTCTACGACGGTTGCGGCGACCCCGCGCAGCACCGCGGCGACGACGGCCGCGCGGTCGGTCGACAGCGTCATGCCGTGCAGCGACGCGGTGGCCTCCGAGCGCCACCACGGCGCGGCCAGCCCGGCCAGGGCCGGCACGAACAGGACGGAGTCGTCGGCGCCGGCGGCCACGTCGTCGACCTCGCGCGAGCTGGCGAGCACCCCGAGCCCGACCAGCCAGCGCAGCGCGGACGCGGCCGTGTAGACCTGGCCGTCGAGGCAGTACGACGTCTCGCCGCGCAGCCGCGCCGCCACGGAGGTGGTCAGCCCGGCGTCCGAGCGGGTCGGCGTCGGGCCGGTGGCGGTGAGCAGGAAGGCGCCGGTGCCGTAGGTGCACTTCGTCTCGCCCGGGTCGCGGCAGCCCTGTGCCAGCAGCGCGGCCTGCTGGTCGACGAGGAGGCCGACGACGGGGACGGCGCCGTCGCCGAACGACGTCGTCGTGCCGATCACCTCGTCGCACGCGACGAGCCGCGGCAGCCGCTCGTCGGTCAGGCCGAACAGCCCGAGCAGCTCCGGCGACCACGTCGCGGAGTCCAGGTCGAGGACGAGCGAGCGGCTCGCCGTCGTCGACGTCGGTGACCAGCTCGCCGGTGAGCGCGTGCAGGAGCCACGCGTCGGTCGTCGTGACCACGCCGTCGCGCGTCAGGTTCCGGCGTATCCATGCCATCTTCGGTGCGCTGAAGTACGGGTCGAGCACGAGGCCGGTCGCCGCGGCGATGCGCTCGCGGTGCTCGGCGAGGTCGGCGCAGACCGACGCGGACCGGTTGTCCTGCCACACGAGTGCCGTCGTGAGCGGCGCTCCGGTGTCGGGGTCCCACGCGAGCACGGTCTCGCCCTGGTTGGCCAGCGCGACGGCGTCGATCGCCCCGCCGGCGGCGGTCACCGCGCGGCGTCCGGCGTCGAGCACGGAGGCGAGCAGCGCGGCCGGGTCCTGCTCCACGCGGCCGTCCGGCAGGTACGCCGGCCGCACCGGCTCCTCGGCCGTCGACACGACGACGCCGTCGTCCACGACGACCGCCTTCGTGCCAGAGGTGCCCTGGTCGATCGCGAGCACCCGCACGAGGTGACCTCCGCTGGCGACGACGGCTGGACGCGCCGATCCAACCACGACCCGGCGCCGGGCAGGCCGTGATCGGGTGCTTAGGGTCAGGGCATGCGCACGCGACTGCCCGGTACCGACCTCGACCTCTTCCCGCTCTGCCTCGGCGGCAACGTGTTCGGCTGGAGCGCCGACGAGCCGACGTCGTTCGCGGTGCTCGACGCCTACGTCGAGGCCGGCGGCAACGTCGTGGACACCGCGGACGCCTACGCGCGCTGGCTGGGCCACGGCGGCGGCGAGTCCGAGACCATCATCGGCCGCTGGATGAAGGAGCGCGGCAACCGCGACGACCTCGTCATCGCCACGAAGGTCGGCAAGAACGAGGGGCTGGACAACCTTCGGCCGGAGACGATCCGGACCGCGGTCGAGCTCTCGCTCGGCCGGCTGCAGACCGACCGGATCGACCTCTACTACGCGCACCAGGACCACGAGGGCGACGACCTCGCCGCCACGCTCGAGACCTTCGACGCCCTCGTGCGCGAAGGGCAAGGTGCGTCACCTCGCGGCGTCCAACTACACCGGGGCGCGGCTCGCCGAGGCGCTCGACCTCCAGTCGGCGCACGGCTGGGCGCCGTACGCCGCACTGCAGCCGGAGTACAACCTGCTCGAGCGCACGGAGTACGAGAAGGAGTACGCCGACCTCTGCGTGGAACGCGGCGTCGGCACCCTCCCCTACTTCGGCCTGGCCCGCGGCTACCTCACCGGGAAGTACCGCGGTGACGGAGCCGCGGTCGAGACCGTGCGGTCCGACGCCGTGCGGCACCGCGCCGACGAGCGCGGCGAACGCATCGTCGACGCGGTGGTGACCGTCGCCGAGCGCAACGGCGTACCGCCCGCCGCCGTCGCGCTCGCCTGGCTGCGCACCAGACCCGCGGTCGTGTCGCCGATCGCGAGCGCCCGCACCCCCGAGCAGCTCGCCGAGCTGCTGCCGATGGTGACGCTCGAGCTCTCCGCGGACGACCTCGAGCTCCTCGCGGCGGTGTCGGCGTGACGGCGGCGCGTCCGGGGCACCTGCCCGTCGCGGGCCGGTCGCGCACGCTGGTCCTCGCGGCGCTCGTCGTCGGCGCCGTGCTGATCGTCGCCTACTGGGCGTTCTGGTTCGCGGCGCGCGACGTCGTCGCGAGCGACACGAGCCAGGCGTACTACGACTTCGAGGACGCCTTCCCGCTGGCCGACGCGTGGCTGCTCGGCTGTCTCCTCGGCGCCATCACGGCTCTCGTCCGGCGCAGCCACTGGGCCCTGTTCTGGCTGCTGGTCGGCGGCGGGGCGGGCATCTACCTCGGGTGCATGGACTCGCTGTACGACGTACAGCACGGCATCTGGGGCAAGGGGGCCGGCGGCGCCATCGAGCTCGGCATCGTCGTCATCACGTTCGCGTTCGGGGTGAGCCTGCTGCGCTGGGCGTGGCGACGCCGGCACTCGCTCCTCGCCCTGGAGACCGCCCCGGCCCACCTGGGCTAGGAGACGGTGCCGGCGGGGTTCGCGACCCTGCCGCCGTTGCTCGCCGGCCGGCCGCCCGTGCCCACGGGCACGCCGTCGACGGGTGAGCCCTGCTCCGGGCTGTACGTCGCACTGGCGCGGAACATGTCGACGAACTGCTGCAGCCGCGGGTCGCTCGGGCTCGTCACGCGGAGCTGGTAGCCCCACGAGCTGATGACGATCCGCGACGGGAGGCCGTTCGACGCCCACGGACTCAGCACGACGTACCGGTTCGCCTGCCCGGCCGGGATCCCCTGGCCGGTCTCGGGGATGAGCGACTGCCGGGAGACGAAGGCGGTCAGCGTGGCGACCTGGTCGGCCGTGAGCCGTGGGTCGTAGGTGATCCAGACCGCGCCGTGCTCCATGTCGTGCACGGCCCGCTCGCTGGGCACGGGCGCGGTGTAGACGCCGGCGTTCATCCAGATCGCGGCGTGCGGGCCGCCGACGGGAGGCGTCACGGCGTAGGTGACGGGACCGTCGACGTGGTCGTGCGCGAGCGTGCCGGGCCCGGGCGTCCCGGGTCCGGGGTAGCCCGAGGTGTCGAAGGCGAGCAGACCGGTGATGCCGGGCGGCGAGGCGACGGGCATCGGCGGCACCTGGTACGTGGCGGCGCCGCCCGCCGGCCCCGCGGGCAGGATCTGGTCCGACGACGACGGGGACGAAGCCGGTGACGACGCTGTGGGCGGGACCGCGGTCGGGGACACCGCGGTCGGGGACGAGACCGTGGTCGACGCGGACGGGGACGACGAGCTCGACGGAGCGCCGCCCGAGCCGCAGGCGGCCAGGAGCGCGGTGGTCGCGACGAGCGCGAGGAGACGGGGTGGAGTGGCGCGTCGGATCACGCCCTCGACCCTACGCGACACCCCCGCCCCCGCCTGTGCAACCCGAGGCGGTGGCGCAGCGGCTCGAGAGCAGGGCGACGTCGGCTGACTACGCCCGTGACTCGGGGACCTGGCCGGCGGCGCGGGCGCCGTCCGGGCCGGCGACGAGCGTGACGACACGGTCGGCGACGAGTCTCGCCTCCTGCTCGTCGTGGGTGACGTGCACGGCCGGGATGCCCTGTGCCCGTAGCAGGTCGCGCACCTCGGCGCCGAGCCGCTCGCGCAGGTCGCGGTCCAGGGCGCCGAACGGCTCGTCGAGGAGCAGCAGGCGCGGCCGCGGCGCGAGCGCCCGGGCCAGCGCGACGCGCTGCGCCTGGCCGCCGGACAGCGTGTCGACGTCGCGGTCCTCGAAGCCGGCGAGGTCGACGAGGCCGAGCAGCCGCGCCACCTCGGTCCGCCGCTCGTCCGCCCCGACCCCGGCGGCCTCGAGGCCGTAGCCGACGTTGCCGGCGACGTCGCGGTGCGGGAACAGCACGGCGTCCTGGAAGACCAGCCCGATGCGGCGCCGGTGCGCGGGTACGGCCCCGAGGTCTACGCCGTCCCAGGCCACCGTCCCCGCGTCCGGCGTCACCAGGCCGGCCACGACACGAAGCAGCGTGGACTTGCCGACGCCGCTGGGCCCGAGCAGGGCGACCGACTCGTGGGGACCGACGGTGAGGTCGACGCGGTCGAGGACGGCGTGGCCCCCGAGCGCCACCGACACCACCGAGACGACGAGCCCCGCGCTCACAGGGCACCCGCCGTGGGGTGACGCAGCCGCTCGGTCGCGAGGACGGCGAGCGCGGTGACGACCACGAGCACGACCGACAGCGCGGCCGCCTGCCCCGAGTTGACCTCGCCCGGCCGCGAGAGCAGCCGGCCGATCTGGACCGGCAGCGTGGGTGCGTCGGTGCGCGCGAGGAACGACGTCGCACCGAACTCCCCCAGCGACACCGCCGCGGCGAAGCCGGCGCCGACGCCGAGGGCGCGGGAGAGCACCGGGAGGTCGATCGACCGCCACGTGCGGGCCGGCGACGAACCGAGCGTGGCCGCCACCTCGCGCAGCCGCGGGTCGAGCACCCGCAGCACCGGCAGCACGGTGCGCACGACGAGCGGGATCGCCACGAGGGCCTGCCCGATCGGCACGATGATCCAGCTGCCGCGCAGGTCGAGGGGCGCCACCGCGAACGTGATGAGCAGGCCGAAGCCGACGGTGACGGCGCTCGTCCCGAGCGGGAGCATCAGCCCGGTGTCGAGCAGGTCGCTGCCCCGCCGGGCGTAGGCGATCGCGCACGACGCGGCGCCACCGACCACGACGGCGATGACCACCGCGGCGACCGCGTACGTCAGCGACACGCGCACCGAGTCCCACGCCGCGACGTCGCGCGTGGTCGGGCCCTCGACCCCGAGGGCGCGCCACCAGTCGAGCCCCCAGTGGTCGCCGACGCGGAAGGACTGCGCCACGAGCGCCGCCACCGGAAGTGCGACGAGCACTCCCTCGACCCAGGTCACGGCGAGGACGGCGCGGTCCGCGACCGAGCGGGGTGGCTGCAGCGCGACCGAAGCTCGTGCGAGCCGCTGCCGCACGCTCAACCGGCGCTGCAGCCGACCGGCCACCACGAGCACGAGGAGCACCGCCGCGATCTGGAGCACGCACAGGGTCGCCGCCCCGGGCAGGTCGAACAGCTGGACCGTACGCCGGTAGATCTCGACCTCGAGGGTGGTGGTCGTCGGTCCGCCGAGGACGAGCACGACGCCGAACGACGTGAACGTGAACAGGAAGACGAGGGCCGACGCGGCGAGCACCGCGGGGCGCAGCAACGGCCACGTCACCGTGCGCCAGACGGTGACCGGCCCGGCGCCCAGCGTCCGGGCCGCCTGCTCCCAGCGGTGGTCGAGGTGCGTCCAGAACCCGCCGACGACGCGGACGACCACCGCGATGTTGAAGAAGACGTGCGCGACGACGATCGCCGCGAGGGTCCCGCTCCAGGACGCCGGCAGCAGCGCCCGGAAGGCCGCGCCGACCACCACCGTCGGCAGCACGAACGGCACCGTGAGCAGCGAGCGCACCGCGCGGCTCCCGCGGAAGTCCAAGCGGTGCAAGGCGTACGCCGCCGGGAGCCCGAGCGCCACGGTCAGTGCGGTGCTGATCAGCGCCTGGACCGTGGTGAACCGCACGACGCGCCAGGTGGCCGCCGAGCGCAGGACGTCGAGGCCCTCCGGCGAGAGCCCGCGGTGCAGCACGGTGAGCAGCGGCCACGCGAAGAACAGCCCGACGAACGCGACCGGCAGCACCGCGAACCACCACGCGGACGGCGGCTGCACGGGAGCGCGCCCCGTCGGCCGCCCCTCGGCGCTCGGCCGGGACGGTGCGCGGGGCGGGTCGAGGACGGTCAGCGCAACGTCACCTGGTCCCAGGCGTCGATCCACGCGCTGCGGTTCTTGTCGATCGCGGCGGGGTCGAGGGTCAGCGGGTCAGCGGGTGTCGCCGCGAAGTCGGTGAAGACCTTCGGCAGCGGCGTCCCCGGCACCGACGGGAGGACGAACATCGAGAGCGGCACGTCCGCCTGCACGGCGGGCGAGAGCAGCCAGTCGACGACCGCGCGCGCCGCCAGCGGGTTCTTCGTCCCGGCGAGGACGCCGGCGTACTCGACCTGCCGGAAGCAGCCGTCGGTCATGACCGACGTCGAGGGCTTGGTGGGCTTGGGATCCGCGGCGTAGACGATCTCCGCGGGTGGGCTCGACGCGTAGGACACGACGATCGGGCGGGTGCCCTTCCCGCCGCCGCCGGAGAACGTGTCCTCGTAGGCCTCGGTCCAGCCGTTGACCACCTTGACGCCGTTGGCCCGCAGCTGCCCCCAGTAGCCGAGGTAGCCGTTCTCGCCGTAGCGCGCGATCGTCGCCAGGAGGAAGGCGAGTCCCGGTGACGAGGTGGCCGCGTTCTCGACCACGAGCAGGTCCTTGTACGCCGGCTGGGTGAGGTCGGCGAGGGTCGTCGGCGGCGTGACGCCGTGGGCGGCGAACCACCGGTCGTCGAGGTTGACGCAGACGTCGCCGTAGTCGACGGGGGTGACGGCGTCCTTCGTCGAGGTCCGCAGCGCGGCGGGGACCGATGCCGCCGCGGGCGAGACGTACGGGTCGAACACGCCGGACTCGAGCGCGCGCGACAGCAGCGTGTTGTCGACGCCGAAGAGCACGTCGCCCTCGGGGTTGCCCGCGGTGAGCGCGGCCTTGTTGACCAGCTCGCCCGCGTCGCCCTCGTTCACGATCTTCACCGTGATCCCGGACCGCGCGGTGAAGTCGGCGAGCAGGCTCTTCGTGACGGCGAACGAGTCGTGCGTGAGCAGCGTGACCGTGGTGGGCGCGAACGTCGACGGCACCGCGGTCGGGGAGGAGGGGGCCGAGGCCCCCGGTGCGGACGACGCGCCGCACGCGGCGAGCAGCGCCGTGGACGCGAGCAGGAGCGCGACGGCGGACCGTCGTCGAGCGGTGAGCCGCATGGTGGGGCCATCCCTCCGCCGGCATTACCCGGATCAGGTTCGAGGGTCGGTGGCGGTCGGCCACCCTCTCAGCCCGGCGTTCCTCCGAGCTCCCCTTGTCATCGAGTTGTGCGACCAGCCTACGCCCGGGTGGAGCACCGGGCGCGGCAGCGGTCACGCGGTGGTCACGGCTGCGGAGCGCCGCCCTCGACCTCGCGCTGCTCGCGGGCGAGCCGCTCGCGCTCGCGCCGCGCCTTGGCCACGAACGCGTACTCGTCGACGTACCTGAGCCCCCCGAGCTCGACCAGGCTGGCCCGGATGACCTCGGTCATCTCCGGACCCGACATCGTGCGGGCGTCGATCGGCAGCCGCTGCGAGACCCGGATCCGGGCGACGGTACGCCGGCCCCTCGGGGTGTACCGCACGGCGACGGCGTGCACCGCGGCGTCGGGGCTGCCGACGAGCAGCGGCACCAGCACGCGCTGGTGGAGCCGGTAGAGCGCGTCGTGGTCCGGGCCGCGGGTGCCCTCCGGGTAGATGCCGACCTTCCCCCCGTCGGCGAGCGCGCGCCGTGCCATGTCGAGCGCCCACTCGGTCGAGGGCTCGTCGCCGCGGCGCAGCGGGATCTGCCCCAGCCAGCGGAAGAACAGCGACCCGGTTCCGTCGTACCACTCCGCCTTGGTGAACGCCGAGACCCGCCACCGGGTGGCCACGACAGTGACCACGGGGTCCCACGCGGCCAGGTGGTTGGAGACGATGATCGTGGCGCCGGGAGCGACCTGCTCCGCGCCGTCGACGTCCAGCGAGAACTTCAGCCGCAGCAGGTTCAGGGCCGGGCCGATCAGCGGCCAGCCGCGGGACCGGCCCGGACGTCCGACCCGGACACCGGGGTAGATGTCGCGCGCCCGGGCGAGTGCGGCGTCGTAGTCCGTGGACGGGGTCATGCGTCGCATCATCCGACAACGGTCGCGAGATCGCGCGCACACGCCCGGTCCCGCGCGCGAAGGCACCGTCCGCGGGATCCGGGACGATCAGCCGCGGCGCTCGTTGACGGCCTTCTTGACCAGGAAGAACGGCAGGATGAACGCCGCGATCGCGCCGAAGACCCAGACGATGAGCGCGGCCAGGATCCAGGTGCTGATCCCGCCGGTCACGGAGAGCGACGACGACGCGACGTTGGTGATGGCCAGGGCGACGAGGCTCGAGACGATCCCGACGCCACCGCTGAACGCCGAGGCGTTCTTGGAGACCGTGTTCCCGATGAGCGGCGACAGGATGGCCTGCACGACGGCGAAGATGATCGCCACCCAGACGTACGACGTCCATCCGGAGACCGAGAAGTCGGCGAGGAGGAGATCGGCGGCGATGATCCCGATGAAGGCGGAGAGGAAGTAGATCGCCGTCCTGATGAGGAATCGGATCATGCACCGACGGTAGCGCCGCCGACGTTCCGGCGCGTCGAACTCGGGACAGTCCGGCAAGCTCCCCGGCTAACCTGAGCCGGTGTCCTCGAGCCGCGTCGTCGTCCTGCTCCGCGGCGTGAACGTCGGACGGGCCAAGCGGATCGCGATGTCCGACTTCGCGGCGATCCTCACCGGGATCGGCCTCCGTGACGTGCGCACGCTGCTCAACTCCGGGAACGCCGTCGGGACCACGAGCCTGACCCCCCGGTCGTTGGCGGCCACCGTGTCGGCGTCGATCGAGGAACGCCTCGGTTTCCGCTGCGACGTCGTGGTCCGCACGCAGGCGGAGGTGGAGGCGGTGGTCGCGCACGACCCGCTCGCGGCGGTCGCGACCGACCCGAGCCGCTACCTCGTGTTCTTCCTCGGCGCCACGCCGTCCGAGCCGGCGATCGCCGCCCTGCGCTCGCTCGACGTCGCCCCGGAGCAGTGGGTGCTCGAGGGCCGTGAGCTCTACGCGTGGCTGCCGACGGGGATCACCGAGAGCCTCGTCGCGAAGCACCTCGCGAAGGGCGTCCTCGGGGTGACCTGGACGGGTCGGAACGTCGCGACGGTCAGCCGCGTGCTCGCGGCGATGTGACGTCCGCGTCGTCGAACGCCGCGGCCATCCGCCCGTCCTGAGCGGGGTCGCTGCAGCACGGCTGCACGCGCACCCTCCCCCGCACCGCACCCACGACGAGCACGACGACCGGAGCGATCACGACGGCGGCGAGGAGGAACTGCATGGCCGGAAGGCTACGCGGCGTGGATCCGCTACAGCCACTCCGCGTCCGCGGGAACCAGGACCAGGACGACGTCGCCCCCGTCGCGCAGCTCGACGCGCGGATCGCCGTCCACCGCCACCACCGTCAACGGCCGGGACATCGCCTGGTGCAGCCGTTGCTCCTGCTCCATCGCCTCGGGCGGACCGGCCATCAGCGTCCCGGCGAGCGGGCCGAGCGCGAGGCCGTCGCCGTGGATCGCGTACGGGCCGAAGAAGCGGTTCACCGTGGCGCACCCGGTCACGCGCCCCTCGGCGTCGAAGGCGATGTCCGCGACCGGGGTGCTCAGGGTCGCGACCCCCTCGATCGCCACGATCCGGAACGACCGCCCCACCAGCCTCGACGCGATCGCCGCATCCCTCGGGACCGCACGCTCGTCCGACATGCCCCGAGTCTGCCACCGCCCCCGAGCTGCTCCCCCTTTCCGCATGAAGGTGCCCCAGAGCGCGATAGGGGCACCTACGGCGCCCCACTGGGTCCACATGCTGGGATGCGCAGGATGGTGAGTCGGTGCATGAGGGGTGGCGTCGGTCTCGCCGGCTCGCCCTGACCAGCAGGGCGCACCACCACCTCGACCACGACCGACCGCGTTCGGAACGCGGGCGGTAGCGGGAGTGCGTCGACCAGCGACCCGAAACCGCGCGCTGGACCTCGGCGGCGGACCGCCGGGTCAGGAGCCGGCGAGCGGGCGATGCATCACGTGCAGACCGACCAGACCGTGGCTGCGGCTGTCGAACGCCTCCGGCACGGTGCCGACGATGGTGAACCCGAGGTCCAGCCAGAGCCGCACGGCGGCGGTGTTCGTCTCGACAACGGCGTTGAACTGCATCGCGGCGTACCCCTGCGCGGTCGCCCAGGCGATCACGTGCTCGGCGAGCGCGCGACCGACACCTCGGCCGGAGTACGCCGGGTCGACCATGAAGCTCGCCGTGGCGACGTGCGATCCCCGACCGGGTCGGTTCGGCCCGGACTTCGCGGACCCGACGACGGCGCCGTCGTCGTCGATCGCGACGAACGTCGTCGACGGCGGCTGCTCCATCCAGAGCGAGCGGGCCTCGTCGGAGGCGAGCGGCCAAGGGTAGGCGTAGGTCTCACCTGCCTCGACGATCGCCGCGAAGAACGGCCAGATGGCCGGCCAGTCGGTCTCGAGCGCGGGGCGGATGTCCATAGACAGACCGTAGCGACGACAGGGGTGAGCCGTAGAAGATCGAATCCGTGACTCTCCGTACCGGTGCGAGGGTTCGGCGCCCGGTTGCGGTGCACCCGGAGTGATCGGGGCCGGGGAACCAACCAGGGTGGGCCCGCGTCGTCGTAGTGTGGACCTGACCCGCCGACAGGTGCTCCTGGTGGCCATGTCGAGCGGGCTGGTCGCCGCATGCACGACCCGGACAGCTGTGCCCCAGTCCGCGTCCGTCCCGGCGGCTGCCGGGACGGGGGTACCCCCCACGACCCCCGTCCCGGCCCCCACCACGTCATCGCCCAACGCCGCGGTGACCGCCGCCGCCGCCGCGGCACTGCCGGCGGCGCATCCGTGGACGCCGCGCGCCGGTGAGGTCGAGCCCGCGGTGAAGCGGCGTGCGACGTCGCTGATCGAGGCGGTCGGCACGTGGTCCCACGGCGAGGGGGACCTCGCGCACGCCCGGACCCGCGCCGCCGCGGCCGGGCACGCGGCCACCCTCGCCGACGGGCTCACCGCGCTCCTCGGACCCGAGCCGTCGGCCGTGACCGTCGTCAGGGACGCGCAGTACGGCGGGATCCTCACGTCGTCGGCGAGCGTCCTCGTCGTCGCCGACCAGTGGCGGGCCCGACCCGACGGTCGCGTGGTCGCCGGCGGGACGACGGTCGACGTCCGGCTCGTGGCGGCCAGCCCTCGGTGGCGCGTCGTCGAGGTGCTCCCCGCGCGACCTGGACCGGCCACGGCGTCGCTCACGCGCACCGCCCGGAATGTGCTGTCCGACACGCGGATCCGGCTGCCGTACGCCGCACGCGCGGACGTCCAGTTCCGGGAACGTCCACGACTCCGTGCTCGCCCTGCTCGTGTCGATGGCGCAGGAGCACGTGGTCGACGTCAGCGTGATCCGCTCGGGCCACCCGCTGTACGTCTTCGGCACGTCCCGGACGAGCGACCACCCCCGCGGTCGCGCCGTCGACGTCTGGGCGCTCGACGGCCGGCCGTTCGTCCTGCCGGCGAACCACGGGCTCGCGGCGACCGCGATGCGCTACGCCGTGGCGCACGGTGCCTACAACGTGGGCGGACCGGTGCGACTCGCCGGCTCGGCGTACTTCACCAACCGCACGCACCAGGACCACATCCACCTCGGTCTCCCCCGCTGACGCTGGTCGGCGAGGGGTGACGCCGGTCGGTGGAACCGGGCCGCCGGTGACTGCCGAGCGGACCGGTCAGCGCGCGAGCGCGGGCTCGCGCAGGACGCGGTCCAGGGTCGCGACCAGTCGGTCGGCCTCGGCCTCGGTCCACACGAGCGGCGGCTTGATCTTGAGCACGTTGTGGAACGGGCCGTCCGTGCTGACGAGGACGCCGAGCTGCCGCATCCGCTCGATCACGTACGCCGCCTCGGCGTCGGCCGGCTCGAGCGTCGTCGCGGTCCCGCACGAGCTCGACGCCGAGGTAGAGCCCGAGGCCGCGGGCATCGCCGATCAGCTCGTGCTCGATCGCCAGCTCGATGACGCCGGCGAGGATGCGGCGACCGACCTGCTGCGCCCGCAGCGGCAGGTCCTCCTCCTCGATGACGTCGAGCACCGCGTTGCCGATCGCGGCGGAGACCGGGTTGCCGCCGAAGGTGTTGAAGTACTCCATCCCGTTCGCGAACGACGCCGCGATCTCCGGCGTCGTGATCACTGCGGCGAGCGGATGCCCGTCGCCCGCGGGCTTGCCGACGGTGACGACGTCGGGCACGAGCCCCTGGGTGGCGAAGCCCCAGAACGCCGGGCCGACACGGCCGAAGCCCACCTGGACCTCGTCGGCGATGACGAGACCGCCGGCCGCACGCACGTGCTCGGCGGACGACACGAGGTAGCCGTCGGGCAGCACGACCTGTCCGCCGCAGCCGATCATCGACTCGACGATCATGCCCGCGAGGCCTCGGTCCCCGGTCTCGCGGACGCACCGGGCGACGTCGTCGGCGTACGCCTGCCCGACGGACGGGTCGTACCCCCGGTACATCCCGCGGTACGGGTCGGGCATGGCCGCGACGTGCACCCACGGCGGGGCGCCGCGACCGCCGGGCCCGGCGTGCTTGTACGGGCTGACGTCGACGAGCGCCTGGGTGTGCCCGTGGTAGCCGTGCTCGACGCAGACGACGTCCTGCGCGCCGCTGTGCGCGCGGATCAGGCGCAGCGCCAGGTCGTTCGCCTCGCTGCCGGAGTTGACGAAGAAGCAGACCGAGAGCGGGTCGGGCAGCGTGGCGGTGAGCCGCTCGGCGTACCGCAGCACCTCCTCGTGCAGGTAGCGGGTGTTCGTGTTGAGCACGGCCATCTGCCGCGAGCCCGGCGCGTACGACGCGCGGGTGCGCGTGGCCGACGTGCGCGACGTTGTTCACCGAGTCGAGGTAGGAACGACCGGCGTCGTCGAACAGGTAGGCGCCGATGCCGCGGGTGATCCGCAGCGGGTCGTCGTAGGAGACGCTGAGGTTGGGCCCGAGGAGGCGACGCCGGTCGGCGAGCGTCTCGCTCACGCCACGGGTCGGCACGCCCGCGAACCGCTCCGGCAGGTCGAGGAGGAGCGCCGGGTCGGGCGACAGGCCGAGCCAGGTCGTGCGCTGCGACGGCAGCGCGACGCCGGGGTAGTCGACGTCGAGACCCAGCAGGTCGAGGATCACCTGGACGTGCACGTGCGGCGCCCAGTCGCCGTTGCGCGGCGGAGTGCCGACCCACCCGACGACGTCGCCCGCGGCGACCTCGTCGCCCTCGCGGAGGTGGCCGAGCGTCTCTGCCGCGAGGTGGCCGTAGAGCGAGAAGAACGGGATCCCGTCCTCGGTGGTGTGCTCGAGGATCACCATCGGGCCGTAGTCGAGCGGCGCGACGTTGTCGTGCAGGCGGTGGACCCGTCCCGGTCGCGGTGCGTGCAGCGCCGTGCCCGCCGGGGTCCAGAGGTCGGTGCCGAGATGCACCGTCCGGCGCTCGGCGGCGGGGTCCTCGGCCGTGGCGAACTCCGGCGCGGTGTAGAGCAGCCGCGCCTCGCCGTAGCCGCCGACCGCGATCGCGTCCGGGTCGCCGTCGACGTCGCGCCGGATGAGGGCGTCGAAGCGCTCCGGCCCCGCGCCGACGTCCTCGGCAGTGAACAGGTCGCTGCCGACGGACAGGTCCAGCGGGTACAGCGGAAGGTCGCCCCACGGCCGGCCGAACAGCGGGGCCGCCGGTGTCGCGACCAGGTGCGCACGCACGGCGCGCCGCGTGCGGGTGCGGCTCGAAGCCGCACGCGTCGCGCAGCCGGTACAGCGCCCGGCGCGGGTCGATCCCGAGCAGCGAGCTCGAGCGCCGTCCAGGCCGGTGCCTCGCTCACCGTGAGGTAGGGGTCGTCCGGCCGCTGCGCGGACTGCGCCGCGGCGTGCATCCCGCTCAGCGCGAGCCGCGCGAGCAGCAGGTCCCACAGCACCTCGAGGTCGGCCTCGGTGAGCGGGAACTGCTCGTGGAAGCCCGACGCGATGTCGACGAGGGCCTCCACGGGGTCGGCGGAGCGCAACGGGTGGTACGCCGCCGCCACGGCGATCTCCGCGACCGCCACCGACTCCACGAGGTCGCCGAAGTCGATGAGCCCGCACACCCGGGTGAACCGCTCGGCCGGGCGGTCGCGGGTCCCGGGATCCACGAGCACGTTGTGGTCGTTGGCGTCGCCGTGGATCACCGCCCGGCGCAGCCCGCCCAGTCGGGGCCCCACGTGTGCGGCGAACCGGTCGAGCACCCGGTCGAGGAGCGCGGCCCGGTGCGGGTCGGTCACGGCAGAGCGCGTGTCCGCTGCGATCTCCGGGAGCCGGACGACGTCCCAGTGGAAGTCCCGTCGCGCGTGCGGGTGCTCGAACCCGTCGAGCGCCCCGGCGAGCCGGCCCAGGACGGCGCCGAGGTCGCGGCGCAGCCGCGGCGACGTCGGTTCGACGTCGGCGAGCAGGACGCCCGGGAGGTGCTCCATGAGCCGGACGAGGTGACCGTCCACGAGCAGGATCTCCTCGCCCGACAGCGCCGCCCGGGGAGCCTGCACCGGCACGCCCGCCGCCGCGGCGCGTGCGGCCGCCTGCGCCTGGGCCTCCAGCACCTCGCGCTGCTCGAGGGAGTTGGACACCTTGAGCACCCAGGTCGTGCCGTCCTCGGCGTCGAGCCGGAAGTTTCGGTCGCGCTCGCTGGGCAGCTCGCTCGCCGTGGCGACGACGCCGAACACGGTACGGGCGAGCCGCTCCGCCTCGGCGGCAGTGGTCGACGGCGTGTGGTCCAGCAGAGACATGCCAGCACCCTAGGTGCAGCCCGGGTCGTGCGACCGGGCCGGCTACGCGGCCACCGTGGCCGGGTCGCCGGGCAGGACGACGCGGCGGGAGTCGGTCTCGCGCCGCCAGGTCGTCGACCGACGCCAGTAGAGGTAGGTCACCAGGCCGATCGGGATCGGCACCAGGAAGGTCGCGATGCGGTAGAGGACGACGGCGGCCAGGACCGCCGCCTGCTGCGACTCGGGCAGGCCGTACCCGAGCACCAGGGTGAGGACGAGCTCGGCCACCCCGAGCCCGCCGGGGGTCGGGACGAGCAGTGACGCCATGGTGACCGCCCCGAACGCGAGCACGACGACGGCCCAGCTGATCGTGTCGACGCCGAGGCCCTGCATCCGGCAGGAGATGCCGAGGACCAGGCACGCCGTCAGCTGCGACACGATCATGGCGACGGTGAGCCGCCCCCAGCACACCCGCAGCAGGCGCACCATGAGCGAGCGGAAGTCGGGGAGCTGCTGCTCCATGTCGGGCGGGGTGAAGGACCGTACGACCCTCGTGCCGAGCCGGAGCACGGAGTCGGCCCAGCGGCCGAGCCTGGTCGCGAACGCGGTGCTGCGCAGGATCAGCGCGAGGAGCACGGCTGCTACGACGACCAGCGCCGACCACACCAGCGCCACCCAGCCGAGCCCGGCCGGGCCCCAGCCCTCCAGCCACGCGCCGACCAGGCCCAGCGCGAGCAGCGTGTACTTGGTCATCTGGGACCACGTGCCGGTGACGACGACCTCGGAGGTGATGTCGGGGAGCGTGAAGCCCCAGGAACGCAGCATCGCGTAGTTCAGACCGGTGGCGATGGCGCCGCCCTCGGGCACGGTGTTGGACAGCGCGGCCGAGGCGGTGTTCGTCACCGCGGCCTCGCGCACCCGCAGCCCGGGCAGGCACACCACGAGAGGCGGCCAGTTGGTCGCCAGGTTGACGACGCCGAGCACGCAGGCGACCACGACCTGCTGCGGTGTGATCAGCGCGAGGGCGGAGGCGAAGTCCTCTCCCCGCACCGAACGGACGAGGAACAGGACGCACAGGACGACCACGCCGTAGGAGAGGAAGCCCGAGACGATCCGTCGGCCGACGCTCCTCGGCCGGTCCGCCGGCAGCCCGGCGTCGGCGCCGACGTCGGTCGGGGCCGACGGTTCCGAGTCCGACCCTGTGGTCACCGTGGCATTCCACCAGAGTCGGCGACCAGGCGGTCGGTCCGGCGCCAGGTCGGCGTGCCGCCCGTGTGACGGTGCCCACGATGCGCTGCGCGGGGCGATTTCCTCCCCGGGCGAGCGCAGAATGAGGCCCATGGCGACCGACGGTCAGGCCCGGGCAACGGAAGCACTCACCGACGACGACGTGCCGGGCGGCCCTCCCGTCGCCGTCCTCGACGGGAACGAGGCCGCCACCCTGGTCGCCCACCGCCTCTCCGACGTCTGCGCCATCTACCCGATCACCCCCGCCTCGGCGATGGGCGAGCTGGCCGACGCCTGGAGCGCGGCCGGCCGGACCAACCTGTGGGGCTCGGTCCCCGAGGTCATCGAGATGCAGTCCGAGGGCGGCGCCGCCGCGGCCCTGCACGGGGCCGTGCAGAAGGGCGCGCTCGCGACGTCGTTCACCGCCTCGCAGGGACTCCTGCTCATGATCCCGACGATGTTCAAGGTGGGCGGCGAGCTGACGCCGACCGTCCTGCACGTCGCGGCGCGGGCCGTCGCCACCCACGCGCTGTCCATCTTCGGCGACCACTCCGACGTGATGGCCGTGCGGTCGACCGGCTGGGCGATGCTGTGCGCGTCCGACGTCCAGGAGGCGCACGACTTCTCCCTCGTGGCGCACGCGTCGACGCTGCGCGCCCGGGTGCCGTTCCTGCACTTCTTCGACGGGTTCCGCACCTCGCACGAGGAGTCGACCATCCGGCTGCTCTCCGACGACGACCTGCGGGCCGTCGTCCGCGAGTCCGACGTCCTGGCGCACCGCGCCTACGGCCTCACGCCCGAGGCGCCCGTGATCCGGGGCAGCGCGCAGAACCCGGACGTGTTCTTCCAGTCCCGCGAGGCCGCGAACCAGCACTACGACGCGGTCCCCGCGACGGTCGCCGAGGTGATGGCCGAGCTCGGCGCGCGTACCGGCCGTGAGTACCACCTCGTGGACTACGTCGGGCACCCCGAGGCCGAACGCGTCGTGGTCGCCATGGGCTCGGCCACCGGCACGATCCGGGAGACCGTCGAGGTGCTCGTCGGCCAGGGCGAGAAGGTGGGCCTCGCGATCGTGCGGCTCTACCGCCCCTTCCCGGCCGCGGCGCTGCGCGCGGCGCTGCCCGCCACGGTGACCCGCATCGCGGTGCTCGACCGCACGAAGGAGCCCGGGGCGCCGGCCGAGCCGCTGCACCTCGACGTCATGTCGGCGTTCACCGGGGAGTCCGGGACGATGATCACCGGCGGCCGTTACGGCCTGGGCTCCAAGGAGTTCACGCCGGCCGACGCCAAGGCCGTCTTCGACGAGCTGGCCCTGCCCGACCCCCGCCCGCGCTTCACCGTCGGCATCGTGGACGACGTCACGCACCTGTCCCTCGACGTCGACCCGACGTTCGTCGTGCCCACGCGCGCGGTGCAGGCGATGTTCTTCGGCCTCGGCAGCGACGGCACGGTCGGCGCCAACAAGACCTCGATCAAGCTGATCGGCGAGCACACCGACCTGCACGCGCAGGGCTACTTCGTCTACGACTCGAAGAAGTCCGGCTCGATGACGGTGTCGCACCTGCGGTTCGGCCCGGACCCGATCCGGTCGTCGTACCTCATCGACGAGGCCGACTTCGTCGCCTGCCACCAGTTCGGCCTGCTCTCCCGCGTCGACGTGCTGGCGCACGCCCGTCCGGGTGCCACCGTGCTGCTCAACAGCCCGTACGCGGCCGACGAGGTGTGGGACCACCTGCCCGACCTCGTGCAGCACCACGTGATCGACAAGGGCCTCGACGTCTGGGTGATCGACGCCGCCTCGATCGCGAAGGCGGCCGGTCTCGGGCCGCGCATCAACACCGTCATGCAGCCCTGCTTCTTCGCCCTCGCCGAGGTCCTCCCGTCGGAGGAGGCGTTCCGGCTGATCAAGGACAGCATCGAGAAGTCGTACGGCAAGCGCGGGTCCCACATCGTGGAGCGCAACCACCGGGCGATCGACCTGGCCCTGGCGAGCCTGGCCCAGGTCACCGTTCCCGAGCAGGCCACGAACGCGCGCACCGAGGCCGTCGCCCGGGTCGAGAGCGTCGTCGAGACGCTGATCGGGGGCCGCGGCGACAGCCTCCCGGTGAGCGCGATGAGCATCGACGGCACCTTCGCGACGGGGACCGCCGCGCTGGAGAAGCGCGCCCTCGCCGACGAGATCCCCATCTGGGACCCGACGCTGTGCATCGACTGCGGCAAGTGCGCCATCGTGTGCCCGCACGCGGCGATCCGGATGAAGGTGTTCGACCCCGCCGACGCGCTCGCCGCGCCCGAGGCGTTCAAGTCCAAGCCCTACAGCGGGCACGAGCTCCCCGACGGAACCCGGCTCACCGTCCAGGTCGCGCCCGACGACTGCACCGGCTGCGGCATCTGCGTCGCCGTGTGCCCGGTGCGGGACAAGGCGAATCCCGAGCACAAGGCCATCGACCTCGAGCCGGCGGTCGCGCACCGCGACATCGAGCGGCCCTCGTTCGAGTACTTCATCGAGCTGCCCGAGGTCGACCGCATCGCTGGTCCGCACCGACACGGTGAAGGGCTCGCAGCTGCTGCAGCCGCTGTTCGAGTTCTCCGGCGCGTGCGCCGGCTGCGGCGAGACGCCGTACCTCAAGCTCGTCACGCAGCTCATGGGCGACCGCATGGTCGTCGCGAACGCCACCGGCTGCTCGTCGATCTACGGCGGCAACCTCCCGACGACGCCGTGGTCCAAGGACCGCGACGGGCGCGGGCCGGCGTGGGCCAACTCGCTGTTCGAGGACAACGCGGAGTTCGGCCTGGGGATCCGGCTCGGTGTCGAGCGCCAGACGGCCGACGCGCACCGGCTGCTCTCCGAGCTCTCGGCGCAGCTGCCGGCCGACGTCGTGACCGCGCTGCTCGCCGACGCGCCGGAGATCACCGACGAACCGGGTGTCGCCGAACGGCGCGTCGAGGTGGCGCGGCTGCGCGAGGCGCTCCTCGGCATCGACGACCCGCGAGCGACGTCGCTCGCGTCGCTCGCCGACGCGTTCATCCCGACCGCCGTGTGGATCGTCGGCGGCGACGGCTGGGCCTACGACATCGACTTCGGCGGCCTCGACCACGTGCTCGCCTCCGGCCGCAACGTCAACATCCTCGTGCTCGACACCGAGGTCTACTCGAACACCGGCGGCCAGGCCTCGAAGTCCACGCCGCGCGGTGCGGCCGCGAAGTTCGCGAGCACCGGCAAGGCGACGAAGAAGAAGGACCTCGGGCTGCTCGCCCAGGCCTACGGCGACGTCTACGTCGCGCAGGTGGCGCTCGGCGCGAACGAGACGCAGACCGTGCGCGCGATCCTCGAGGCCGCGGCGTGGCCCGGCCCGTCGCTGATCCTCGCCTACTCCACGTGCATCGCCCACGGCATCGAGATGTCGACGTCGATGAGCCACCAGAAGGCGGCCGTCACGAGCGGCTACTGGCCGCTCTACCGGTTCCACCCGAGCCCGGCTGCCGGGCGCTCACCCGTTCAGCCTCGACAGCAAGCGGCCGACGACGTCGCTCTTGGAGTTCACCGGGGCGGAGACCCGCTACACCGCGCTCGACCGCGCGGACCACGACCGGTCGGAGTACCTGCTCAACCTCGCGCAGGCCGACATCGACGAGCGCTGGCACTACTACGAGCAGCTCGCCGGCGTGGAGCGGTCGCTGTCCGCCGAGCCCGACGAGGAGCTGGGCCACCCGGAGCAGATCCACTACGCGCACCACGGTGACGAGCGACCCGAGACCGACTGACCACCGCGGCACCACGCCCCGCGGTACCGTCGGCGCGGCCCATCCCCGCGATCCCCGGAGACCCTGTGCCCGCGCACGTCCGGCTGGACGAGGTCCTGCCCGCCGACGCCGGTCCGCGCACCGGCCCGCGGGTCGTCGTGCTCGTCTCGCTCAACTTCCCCGACCTCACCGCGCCCGTCGCGGACCTGGTCCGCCGCTTCACCGCCACCGCCCTGACCGAGCTCGCCGGCCGAGGTGCCGACTGGCGCGTCGTCGACACCTCCGCGCCGCTCCCCGCGGTCGACTCGGTCCTCGCGTCGGATGCCGTCCTCCTGCTCGGCGGCGGCGACGTCGACTCCGAGGTCTACGGCGTGACCGGGCCGGTCCCGCACGAGTACGGCGTGGACCGCGCGGCCGACGACTTCTGCCTGGACGCGATCCGGTCGGCCGTGGCCGCCGGCGTGCCCGTGCTCGGGATCTGCCGCGGGTCGCAGCTGCTCAACGTCGCGTTCGGCGGCACCCTCGTGCCGCACCTCGACGGCGCCCCGCACCACGGACCGCACGGCGACGAGCTGTTCGTCGACGAGCCGGTGACCGTCGACGAGGGAACCCGGCTGCGGGAGATCCTCGGCCGCGGCCGGATCACCGTGCGGAACGGCCATCACCAGGCCGTCGCCGACGTCGCACCGCCCCTGCGCCGCGCCGCCGTGGCCGACGACGGCGTGGTCGAGGCGGTCGAGCACCGTGACGCGTGGGCGATCGGCGTCCAGTGGCACCCGGAGGACGACCTCGGAGCCCCCGACGACCTCGACGCACTGGTCGACAGCCTCCTCGACGTCGCGGCCGAACGCCGCGCCTCGGCCCGCTGAGCGGCGTCACGGGCGGCTCTCGCCTCGACTCCCGCGCCACGGCGGACGACGATCGAAGGCGGACCGACGAGAGGCGACCGCCATGTCCCGCGAGGCCGAACGGCTCGACGCCGTCTACGACCGGCTGGTCCGCACCAACGCCGGCGAGCCCGAGTTCCACCAGGCGGCGCGCGAGGTCCTGACCTCGCTCGACCCGGTCCTGGTCCGCACGGCCCGCTACTCCGTGCCCGGTCTGCTGGAACGGCTCGTCGAGCCCGAGCGCCAGATCGTGTTCCGCGTGCCGTGGGTCGCCGACGACGGGACGGTGCGGGTCAACCGCGGGTTCCGCGTCGAGTTCAACAGCGCACTGGGCCCGTACAAGGGCGGGCTGCGCTTCCACCCCACGGTGAACCTCGGGATCATGCACTTCCTCGGCTTCGAGCAGGTGTTCAAGAACGCCCTCACCGGCCTCAACCTCGGTGGCGCCAAGGGCGGCGCGGACTTCGACCCCAAGGACCGCTCGGACGCCGAGGTCATGCGGTTCTGCCAGTCGTTCATGACCGAGCTGTACCGCTACGTCGGCCACGACTCGGACGTGCCGGCCGGTGACATCGGCGTCGGCGGGCGCGAGATCGGCTACCTGTTCGGCCAGTACAAGCGCATCGTCGACCGCTTCGAGGCCGGCGCCCTCACCGGCAAGGGCCTCGGGTGGGGCGGCGCGCAGGTCCGCACCGAGGCGACCGGATACGGGCTCGTGCTCTTCGTCGCCGAGATGCTGGCCGAGCTGGACCGGTCGTGGGACGGACTGCGGGTGACGATCTCGGGCGCCGGCAACGTGGCCGTCCACGCGGCCGAGAAGGCGAGCGCGCTCGGGGCCAGGGTGCTCACGGTGTCCGACAGCTCTGGCTACGTCGTCGACCCGGACGGCATCGACGTCGCGCTGCTCAAGCGGGTCAAGCTCGTCGACCGGGCGCGCATCTCCGCCTACGCCGCCGAGCGCCCGGCCGCCACGTTCCACTCCGGCGGCTCGGTGTGGGACGTGCCGACCGACGTAGCCCTGCCGTGCGCCACGCAGAACGAGCTGCACGGGGAGCACGCCAGGGAGCTCGTGCGCAACGGCGTGCTCCTCGTCGCCGAGGGCGCGAACATGCCCGCCACGCGCACCGCCATCTCCGTCCTCGCCGATGCCGGCGTCAGCTTCGCGCCGGGGAAGGCCGCGAACGCGGGCGGCGTCGCGGTGTCCGCGCTGGAGATGCAGCAGAACGCCAGCCGCGAGATGTGGACGTTCCAGGAGTCCGAGGCACGGCTCCAGCTGGTCATGCACGACATCCACGTCGCGTGCCGCGACGCGGCGGACGAGCTGGACGCCCCCGGTGACCTGGCGCTGGGCGCCAACGCCGTCGGGTTCCGTCGCGTGGCCGAGGCGATGGTCGCGCAGGGCGTCGTATGAACCAGAGGGAGTGATCGGCGATGACCGACGAGCAGCTCGAGCGGATGCGCACCGGCAGAGGGTTCATCGCTGCGCTCGACCAGAGCGGCGGCAGCACGCCGCGCGCGCTGGCGCGATACGGCCTGGACGAGCACGCCTACGCCGACGACGCCCAGATGTTCGACCTCGTGCACGCGATGCGCACGCGCATCATCACGAGCCCCTCGTTCGGAGGGAGCCGGGTCATCGCCGCGATCCTGTTCGAGCAGACGATGGACCGGCCGATCGAGGGGCGGGGATCGGCCGAGTTCCTCTGGGCGGAGAAGCGGATCGTCCCGTTCCTCAAGATCGACAAGGGGCTCGGCGACGACCTCGACGGCGCGCGGGTGATGCGCCCGATCCCCGACCTCGACCGCCTGCTCGAACGGGCCCGCACGCACGGCGTCTTCGGGACGAAGATGCGCTCGCTCATCACGCTCGCCCACCACGCGGGCGTCGATGCCGTCGTCCAGCAGCAGTTCGAGGTCGCCCGGATCGTGCTCGGCGCGGGGCTCGTGCCCATCATCGAGCCGGAGATCGACATCCGGAGCCCGCAGAAGGAGGCGGCCGAGGAGCTCCTCCACCAGGCGCTCGTGCGAGAGCTGGCGACGCTCGACGACGACCAGCGCGTCATGCTCAAGCTCACCCTGCCGAGCGAGGACGACTTCTACGCCGACCTGGTGACCCACCCGCGGGTGCTACGCGTCGCCGCACTCTCCGGCGGGTACCAGCGGGTCGAGGCGGTCGAGCTGCTCGCCCGCAACCACGGCGTCATCGCCAGCTTCTCGCGGGCGCTCACCGAGGGCCTCGACGTGCACCAGTCCGCCGCCGAGTTCGACGCCGTGCTGCACGCGTCGGTCGAGAGCATCTACCGCGCGTCCATCACCTGAGGACGGGAGAGCCGTCGGCGTCGCGGGTCGCCGGTCGAGCCCGCCCTTGCGCCGTACGACCCGCATACCCTGACGGCAGGATCGCGTCGAAGGTATCGAGGCCGTCATGGCGAACGTCATCGAGCTCACCGGTGTCACCAAGCGCTTCGGCAGCGTGACCGCGCTGGACGCGTTGGACCTGTCCGTGTCCGAGGGCGAGGTGCACGGCTTCCTCGGGCCCAACGGCGCGGGCAAGACCACCACGCTCCGGCTCGCCCTCGGTCTGCTGCGCGCGGACGCCGGCTCGATGAGCGTCCTCGGCCTCGACCCGTGGCGCGACGTCGCCACCCTGCACCGCCGGCTCGCGTACGTCCCGGGCGACGTCGCCCTCTGGCCGAACCTCACCGGCGGCGAGGTCATCGACCTGCTCGGCCGGCTGCAGGGCGGCCAGGACGCGGCGCGGCGCGACCGGCTGCTGCAGACGTTCGACCTGGACCCGACGAAGCGAGCACGGGCGTACTCCAAGGGCAACCGGCAGAAGGTGGCGCTCATCGCGGCGCTGGCCACCGACGCCGAGCTCTTCCTCCTCGACGAGCCGACGAGCGGGCTCGACCCGCTCATGGAGGACGCGTTCCGCACCGAGGTCCGGGCGCTGCGCGACCAGGGGCGGACCGTCCTGCTGAGCAGCCACATCCTCAGCGAGGCAGAGGCCCTGTCCGACCGCGTGAGCATCATCCGGGCCGGGCGGGTGGTGGAGACCGGTGGTCTGGACCAGCTGCGGCACCTGACCCGTACGTCGGTCACGGCCGACGTCACGACCGTCCCGGAGGGACTCGAGCTGCTCCCCGGCGTGCACGACGTCGTCGTCGTGAACCACCGGGTCTCGGCGCAGGTGGAGCCGTCCGGACTCCAGCCGATGATGCAGGCGCTCACCGCCGCGGGACTACGCACGCTCACCAGCCAGCCGCCCACGCTGGAGGACCTGTTCCTGCGGCACTACGGCGTGGCGCCCGACGCCCCCGCCGTAGCGGGACGGCCCGGCCATGCGTGACACCCTGGTCGGCACCGGCAGCCTGATCCGGCTGGGACTGCGACGGGACCGGTGGCTGCTCCCGGTGTGGGTGCTGGCGTTCGCCGTGATGGCCGGATCGACCGCCGCGGCGAGCGCCGACCTGTTCCCCGACCAGGCCAGCCGGATCGAGGCGGCGCGGAGCATCAACGGGACGGCGTCGATGATCGCCCTGTTCGGGCGGGTGTACGACCCCACGTCGATCGGCGCCCTGTCGATGATCAAGTACACCGCGTTCATGACGGCGGTCCTCGCCGTCCTCGTCGTGGTCGTGATGGTCCGGCACACCCGCGCCGACGAGGAGTCCGGCCGGCTGGAGCTGCTCGGCGGCGGACGCCTCGGGCGCAACGCCCCGCTCACCGCGGCGCTGACCATCAGCCTCCTGGCCAGCGTGCTGCTCGGGTTGCTGTCCGGCGCCGCGCTCGCCGCGGGCGGTCTCCCGGTCGCCGGGTCGTTCGCCTTCGGGCTCGGCTGGACCGCGACGGGGCTGGCGTTCAGCGCGGTCGCCGCGGTGGCCGCCCAGATCGCCACGACCAGCCGGACGGCCATCGGGATGAGCTCGATCGTCATCGCCGTCACGTACGCCCTGCGCGCGGTGGGCGATCTCGCCGAGCCCGGTCCGTCGATCCTGTCGTGGCTCTCCCCGATCGGGTGGAACCAGCAGGTCCGGGCCTACGCCGGTGACCGCTGGTGGGTCCTCCTCCTGCCGGTGGCACTGTTCGTCGTACTCGTCCCGCTGGCGTTCGCGCTGCGCGCCCGCCGGGATCTCGGCGCGGGTCTGCGCGAGGAGCGGCCGGGACCGGCTCGCGGGTCGCTCACCGGAGTCTGGGACCTGGCCGTGCGGCTGCAGGACCGGGTGTTCGTCGCGTGGGCGGTGACGTTCGTCGTGTTCGGCGTGGTCGTCGGATCGCTCGTGAGCAGCGTCAGCGACCTGCTGAGCTCGTCCAACGCGCAGGACCTCATCCGGCAGCTCGGGGGCGGGCAGGCGCTCACCGACGCGTTCCTCTCCGCCGAGATCACGATCATGGGCGTCCTCGTCGCCGTTTTCGGCATCGCGGCGGTGAACCACCTCCGTGCCGAGGAGACCACCGGCCACGCCGAGAGCCTGCTCTCCACCACGGCGACGCGGGCCCGATGGGCCACCAGCCACGTCACCGTCGCGCTGGGCGGAACCACCCTGCTGCTGCTGCTCTCCGGGCTCTCGATCGGTGTCGGCGCAGCCCTGACGCTGGGCGACTGGAGCCAGGTGTCACGGGTGACTGCGGTCTCGGTCGGGCAGGCCCCCGGCGTGTGGGTGATGTGCAGCCTCGCGCTGGCCGTGTTCGGGTGGCTGCCGCGGCTCACCGCCGCGGTCTGGGGCCTGTTCATCGCCTTCGTGGCCCTCGGCGAGTTCGGCGTCCTCTGGCACGCGCCCCAGTGGCTGATGGACCTGTCACCGTTCCAGCACGCGCCGCTGCTCCCGCTCGGTTCCGGTGACACGCCGGCACTCGTCGCGCTGACGGCGACCGCCGCGGTCGTCGCGGTCCTCGGCTACGCCGGCTGGCGACGTCGGGACCTCGCGGCGTAGCCCTCCGACACACGCGGCTCTCCTAGGCTGCCCGCATGACTGCGGCGCAGGATCCCGCGAGCGTCCGGGTGGACGCCTGGGTCTGGGCGATCCGGCTCTACGCGACGCGTTCGGCCGCGACCGCCGCCTGCCGGGCCGGTCACGTCAAGGTCAACGGCGCGAGCGCCAAGCCGGCGCAGCCGGTCCGTCCCGGCGACACCGTGCGGGCGCACACCCCTGGCGGCGAGCGCATCGTCGTCGTCACGGGTCTCATCGGCAAGCGCACCAGCGCGCCGCTGGCCGCGCTCAATTACGACGACCGCACGCCGCCACCCCCGCCGAAGGAGGAGCGACCGGCCGAGGTACGGCGGGCTCGCGGTGCGGGCCGGCCGACCAAGCGCGAGCGGCGCGAGATCGAACGGCTGCGCGGCCGCGGCTGACGGCGCGGACGGCGGGCGAGGGCTCGGGACACCGTGCCAGGCTGGGCCGGTGCGCGCATGGATGGTCGATCGGCCCGGGCCGGTCGCGACGCGGCCGCTCGTCCTCACCGAGCGCCCGGATCCCCTGCCGGGCCCCGGCCAGGCCCGGGTCCGGGTCCGGTGCTGCGGCGTGTGCCGCACCGACCTGCACCTCGCCGAGGGCGACCTGGCACCGCGTCGGCACGGAGTCGTCCCCGGCCACGAGGTCGTCGGAGTCGTCGACGCCGTCGGGAGCGGGACGTCGCGGCTCGTCGTCGGGCAGCGGGTCGGGGTCGCGTGGCTCGCCGCCACCGACGGCACCTGCCGCTACTGCCGCTCGGGGCGCGAGAACCTCTGCACCGCACCGACGTTCACCGGTTGGGACGTCGACGGAGGGTACGCCGAGAGCTGTCTCGTGGACGAGCGCTTCGCCTACGTCCTGCCCGACGGCCTCGACGACGAGCAGGCCGCCCCGCTGCTCTGCGCGGGGATCATCGGCTACCGGGCGCTGCGCACCGCCGCACGTAGGTCCCGGCGGACGGCTGGGCATCTACGGCTTCGGCGGCTCGGCGCACCTCACCGCGCAGCTGGCCCTCGCCCAGGGCATGCGGGTGCACGTCATGACGCGCGGCGAGGAGAACCGTCGGCTGGCCCTGGAGCTGGGGTGCGACTCCGCCGGTGCCGCCGACGACGAGCCGCCGGAACCCCTCGACGGCGCCATCCTGTTCGCGCCCGCGGGCGAGCTCGTGCCCGTCCGCGCTGCGCGCGCTGGACCGCGGCGGCACCCTCGCCGTCGCCGGCATCTGGCTGTCGGACGTCCCGCCGCTGGACTACGAGCGCGACCTCTTCCAGGAGCGGGTGCTGCGCAGCGTCACGGCGAACACCCGGGCCGACGGCGAGGAGTTCCTGCGCCTCGCCGTGCGGCTCGGTGTCCGCGCCACCACCACGACCTACTCGATGGCCGACGCCGACGTCGCTCTCGCCGACCTCGCCGCGGGGGCGTTCCCCGGCGCGGCGGTCCTCCGCGTGCCGCCGGACTGGTCCGGCGGCACGGCGTAGGACCGATCAGGCGGTGGGTGCGGGCGTCGTCGCGGGCACCGGGTCCCCGGTGGACGTCGGGGACGTCGGTGGCGTCGGTGACGTCACCGGCGTTTCCGCCGGTCTCCAGCGTGTCCGTACCCGCGCCACCGTCGACCTGGTCGGCGCCGGAACCGCCGCTCACGACGTCGTTCCCGCCGTCGCCGGCCAGCTGGTCGTTGCCGGCGTCCGCCGGACAGGTGGTCGTTGCCCGCGCCGCCGTTCTCCACGTCGTCGCCGAGGCCGCCGGTCAGCGCGTCGCTGCCGTCGCCACCGGAGAGGTGGTCGTTGCCCGCGCCGCCGTTCTCGACGTCGTTGCCGGGCCGCCGTGAGCGCGTCGCTGCCGTCGCCACCGGAGAGGTGGTCGTTACCCGCGCCGCCGCTCTCCACGCTTGCCCGCGCGCCGGCGACCACGTCCGCCCCGTCGCCGCCGTCCTCCACGTCGTTGCCGGCGCCGCCGGAGATCGAGTCGTTGCCCGCGCCGCCCGCGAGGACGTCGTTGCCCGCGCCCCCGCTGATCGCGTCGTTGCCGCCGTTGCCGTAGATCACGTCGGCACCGAGGCCACCGCTGATGACGTCGCGGCCGGCGGAGCCGCAGACCAGGTCGTTGCCGGCGCCCGCGCTCACCGTCGAGGGTCCGGTGAGCACGATCACGTCGTTGTGGCTCGTCCCGTGCACCAATCCGTGCCCGACGATCGTCGCCCGGTGGCCGTGGCAGTACGGGGTCGTGGCGGCGGACGCGACGGTGGGCAGCGCGACGAAGCCGTAGGCGCCGAGGCTCGCGACGGCGGCCGCGGCGAGAACCGGGCGGATGCGTGACATGGGTGCTCCTGGAGGGCGTTCACCTCGCTCGTCGAGGTGCTCGTCCCGGTAGTCGCCGTGAGTGCCCGAGCGGTCACGGGATGGTCGCGGGTTCACTCGTTCGCCGCAGCGGAGCGACCCGCGACGGCCGGTCGACGACGCCGCGCTCGACAGATCTTGGACGAACGCTGGCCGTCCGGGCGCCGTCGCCGGCTCAGTGTCGCCGCGGTGCGACCGATGGTGGTCCTGAGCGGATCGCACGGCGACGAGAGGCGTGAGTCATGGTCGGGTCGCGTCGGCGGCGACCGGCCCGGGCCGGACGCGACGGCCACGACGACGACCTCGCGGTCTGGGTCGCCGCTGCGCGCGCCGGCGACGCCGACGCGTTCGGCCGGATCTGGCAGGGACTGTCACCGCGGGTCCACGGCTACCTCCGCGGCCGGGGCGTGGCCGGCGCCGAGGACCTGACCAGCGAGGTGTTCCTCGCGGCCTTCGCGTCGCTGCGCACGTTCGCCGGCGACGCCCAGCAGTTCCGGGCGTGGCTGTTCACCATCGCCCACCACAAGGCGGTGGACGAGCTGCGCCGCCGTCCCGAGCACGCCGAGTACCGGGTCGAGACCGACCCGCGCACGAGCGCGAGCGCGGAGTCCGACGCCCTCGACTCGGTCCTCGACCCGGAGGTGCGCGCGATGCTCGCGGTCCTCACGCCCGACCAGCGCGAGGTGCTCCTGCTGCGGGCGCTCGGGGACCTGTCCCTCGAGCAGGTCGCGGAGACGACGGGGCGGACCGTCGGCGCCGTCAAGCAGCTGCACCACCGCGCGGTCGCGGCGGCCCGACGGGCGGCCGACGCTCAGCCGAGCGGGTGGTTCCCCCGCGCCCGCGCCGGTTCCCCGCCCCGGCCCGTGACCTCGGCGGCCTCCGGAACGATGGCGGAGATGTGATGGGCCGCAGGGCGACGCACCGGGTGCACGAGCGGTTGGGGGGCTGGGCCGACACCCAGCGGCCTCAGCCGTCGCCGGAGCTGCGGCTGGTCATGGGTCCGCTCCCGTCCGGCCGCGCCGCCCCGCGCCCGCGCAGGGGTCCGGGTCGTCGCGCGGACCGCGGTCGGCGTGAAGGTGTTCACCGCCGTCGCGGCGCTGGCGCTGACCGGCGCCGCGGCGGTGGGCATCGGTCGTGTCTCCGCGCCGCCGCCGGCGGCCCCGGCACCGGTCGCGTCCCGGCCACCGACGTCGCCGCCGGCCACCGACGTCGCACCGCCTTCCGGCGGTCCCGCGTCGGCCCCGGCGCGTGCCGCCGCCACTCCGACACCGTCCGCGGTCCCGGCGGGCGCACCGGTCTCCGCGCACCCGACCGGGGCGGCGGCGCCGACGCCCACGGCTCCGACAGCGTCCCGGAGCGCCACGGTGTCGCCGTCCGGCTCCCCCACGTCGTCGGCCGGCCCGTCGGACGACACCGTGCCGGCCTCCCCCGGAGACGTCGGCCCGACGGCCTCGCCGCAGTCGGCCACCCCGGCGACCGGCGACCCGGTCGACCCCGGGGACCCCTCACCCTGACCGGAGCGACCCCGACGCGGAGCGGCGGCACTCTCCTGATCACAGCCTCTTTTGACATGAAGACATCGTCATATGCGAAGATGACGCATCGACGAGACGAGGCACCGTGGTCACACCGCTCTACCAGGCGAAGGCCGAGCTCTTCCGCACCCTCGGTCACCCGGCGCGCATCCGCATCCTCGAGCTCCTGGCCGAGCGCGACCACGCGGTGCACGAGCTGCTCGATGCGATCGAGATCGAGCCGAGCAACCTGTCGCAGCAGCTCGCCGTCCTGCGCCGCGCGGGGCTCGTCGCTCAGCACCGGGACGGCGCCGCCGTCGTCTACTCGCTGAGCGTGCCCGACGTGCGTGACCTGCTGGTGGCCGGGCGGGGCATCCTGCTCGCGATCCTGTCGGACCAGGACTCGCTGCGCGCCGAGCTCCGCCCGGCCCGACGGCGTACCCGATGAGCCTCGTCGACCTCGTCCGGCTGATCCGCGCCACCGGTCGCGTCGCGGAGCCGGCGCCCGCGCTCCCCGAGACCGCCGCAGGTCGCCCGCCCGCGCTCGCCGGCAGCGCGCAGGTGCGCCACGTCGACGCCGGCTCGTGCAACGGGTGCGAGATCGAGGTGGCCGCGGCGTTCGGCCCGGTCTACGACGCGGAGCGCTACGGCGCCCGGCTGGTCGCCTCGCCGCGGCACGCCGACGTCGTCCTGGTGACCGGGGTCGTGACCCACAACATGGCGGCTCCGCTGCGCCGGACGGTCGAGGCGACGCCGAGACCCCGGATGGTGCTCGCCGTCGGCGACTGCGCCCGGGACTGCGGTGCGTTCGCCGGCGCCTACGGCGTCGCCGGCGCGGTGCACGACCACGTGGACGTCGACCTCGACGTGCCGGGCTGCCCACCCGAACCGGACGCGATCGTCGCCGCACTGCGGCAGGTGACCGGCAGGTGACAGCCGTGCAGGCCGGCCTGCTCGCGCAGGTCGCGCTCGCCCTCGTGGCGGTCGCGGCGGCCGGGCTGGCCGCGCCCCGGCACCGCGCCCGCCTCGCGGGAGGCGCGGTCGTGGCCCTCGGCGTCGCGGGCGCGCTCACCGGCGCCTGGGCGCTCGGCGGCGGGCACGGCTCGGTCACCGTCCCGGTGTCGCTCCCGTTCGACCCGGTCGTCCTCGCCCCCGACCCGCTGGGCGGGTTCTTCATGGTCGTGGCCGGCCTCGTCGGCGCCGTGTCCGCGCTCTACGGCATCGGCTACGTCGACGGCCCGGCCGCCTCACGCACCGCGTGGTCGGCGTCGGCGGTGTTCCTCCTCGCGCTGCAGCTCGTGCCGGCCAGCTCGGATGCCGTGTCGTTCCTGCTGTTCTGGGAGCTCATGGCCGCGTCCTCGACGGTGCTCCTGCTCGCCGAGCACGCCCACCGCGCGCCGGTGCGGTCGGCGGCGCTGTGGTACGCCGTGATGACCCACCTCAGCTTCGTCCTGCTGCTGCTCGGGTTCGCCGTGCTGGCCGCGGGCCGGCCACGGCACCGGGTTCGCGGCGATGTCGACCGTGGCCGCCGGCTCGGCGGCGGCGTCGGTGGCCTTCGCGCTGCTCGTCCTCGGCTTCGCGAGCAAGGCGGGGATCGTGCCCCTGCACGTGTGGCTCCCGCGCGCGCACCCCGAGGCGCCCAGTCACGTGTCCGCGGTGATGAGCGCCGCGATGGTGAAGATGGGCGTGTACGGCGCGCTCCTCGTGACGATCCGTCTGCTGCCGGGTGGCCCCGCGTGGTGGGGGCTGCTGCTCCTGGCGCTGGGCGCCGTGTCCGCGGTGTACGGCATCCTCCAGGCGTCGGTGGCCACCGACCTCAAGCGGATGCTCGCGTACTCGACGTCGGAGAACGTCGGCCTCATGTTCCTGGCCCTCGGCGCCGGCCTGCTGCTCCGGGCCTACGGCAGCACCGGCCCGGCCGACGCCGCGATCGCCGCGTGCCTCCTCCTGGTCGCCAGCCACGCGGCGTTCAAGACCACGCTGTTCCTGGGCGCGGGATCGATCCTGCACGCGACCGGCGAGAGGGACCTCGACCGGCTCGGTGGACTCGGGACGCGGATGCCGACGACGTCGGTGGCCTTCGGGATCGGCGCCCTCGGCGCCGCGGCCCTGCCGGTCACCTCCGGGTTCGTCGCCGAATGGGCCCTGCTGCAGTCCCTCATCCACGGCGCCAGCGGGCACGGACCGCCTGGTGGCCGTCGTGATGCCGGTGTCCGTCGCCGTCGTCGCCCTGACCGCGGGCCTCGCCCTGCTCGCCTTCGTCCGGGCCTACGGGATCGCGTTCCTGGCCCGCCCCCGGGGCGAGGGGGCGGCCGCCGCGCGCGAGGGCGGGCGAGGTATGCGCGTCGCGATGATCGTGGCCGCCGCGAGCGTCGTCGTGCTCGGGCTCGCGCCCGGACCGACGTCCACCGCGATCGCCGCCGCGGCCGGGCTGCCCGACCCGGGGGCGGTCGGCTGGTGGGGCATCGACCTGTCGGGCGTGGGCGCGCTGCTCGACCCGGTCGCGCTCACGGTCCTGGCGCTCGCCCTCGCCGTCCCCGTGCTCGTCGTCTCGGTGCGGGTGGCCCGCCGCCACCCCCGCCGGGCGGTCGACCTGCCCTGGGGCTGCGGCGGAGTCCGGCTGAGCCCGCGCATGCAGTACACCGCGACGTCGTACGCCGAGCCGCTCGCGCGCGTCTTCGACGACGCCCTGCGCCCCGAGCGCGACGTCCTCGTCACGCACGCCGCGGAGTCGCCGCTACCTCGTCGAGCGCGTGCAGTTCCGGCAGCACGTCGACGACGTCGTCGAGGTCGGTGCGTACCGCCCGGCGATCCGGCTGGTCGACCGCGTCGGGGTGCTCGCCCGTCGCCTGCAGAACGGCAGCATCCACCGCTACCTCGGCTACTCCTTCGTCGCGCTGCTCGCCGTCCTGCTGGTGGTGAGCCTGTGAACACCGGGCCGCTCGTCCTGACCGTCGTGCAGGTGGTCGCCATGGTCGTCCTCGCGCCGCTGCTCGTCGGTGTGATGCGTCAGGTGCGGGCCCGGATGGAGGGCCGCGCGGGCGCCGGCGTCCTCCAGCCCTGGCGCGACGTGCGGAAGCTGCTCGGCAAGGAGACCCTGCAGGCCGACGGCACGAGCTGGGTGATGGCGGCCGGACCGGTCGTGCTGCTCGGCTCCAGCCTCCTGGTCTGCGCGCTCGTCCCCCTGGTCGGGACGACGACCCTCCCCCTGGTGCCCGACGACCTGTTCGTCGTGGTGTCGGTGCTGCTGCTCGGGACCGTGGCCCTGGCGCTGGTCGGGCTCGACGCCGGATCGGCCTTCGGCGGCATGGGATCGAGCCGGCACATGACGATCGCGGCGCTGGTCGAGCCCACCGTCCTGGTGTCGGTCTACGCGCTGTCCATCCCGGTCGGCTCCTCGGACCTGTCGCGCATCGTCGAGGCCCGCCTCGCCGACCCGGCCAGCATCGCCTCGCCGGTCAGCCTGCTCGCCCTCGTGGCGCTGTTCGTCGCCGTCCTCGCCGAGACCGGGCGGATGCCCGTGGACAACCCCTCGACCCACCTCGAGCTGACGATGATCCACGAGGCGATGGTCCTGGAGAGCTCGGGTCGCGACCTGGCCTGGCTGGAGCTCGGCTCGTGGGTGCGGCTCGGCGCGCTGCTCGGGCTCGTCGGCAGCCTCCTGCTGCCGTGGGGCGTCGCCGGCGAGGTCACCGCGCCGGCGCTGGTGCTCGGGGTGCTCGTGCTGGTGCTCAAGCTCGGCCTGCTGGGCGCCGGGCTGGCGGCCGGCGAGGTCTTCCTCGCCAAGCTCCGCCTGTTCCGGGTGCCCGAGCTGCTCGCCGGTTCCTTCGTGCTGGCCTTCCTGGCCGTCACCGCGTCCTACCTCGTGGTCCAGGCGTAGCCGTGACGACGAGCTGGTTCGACCAGGCGATCGGCCTCACCGCCGGCGTCCTGCTGCTGACGTCGGTGCTCCTCGTGTGGAAGCGGTCGCTGTCCGCGGCCGTGCGGTCCCTCGCCGTACAGGGTGTCGCACTGGCCGCGCTGGTCGCCGTCATCGGGGTCTTCGAGGACGACCCGGAGCTGGTCGCGATCGCGGTCCTCGTCCTCGCGCTCAAGGGGTTCCTGCTGCCGTGGGTGCTCGAGCGCGGCCGGGTCCGGACCGGAGCCGTGCGCGAGGAGACGCCGCTGCTCAACACCACCGCGTCGCTGCTCGCGCTGTCGCTGCTCACGATGCTCGCGTACCTGGTCACCCAGCCGTTCCTCACCCTGGCACCGGGTCCGACCTCGGCGGCCGTTCCGGTGGGGATCTCCCTGGTGCTGTACGGGTTCCTGATCCTGACCACGCGCCGGCACGCGATCTCCCAGCTGGTCGGCTTCCTCGTCCTCGACAACGGGATCGCGACGGTGGCGTTCCTCACCTCCGGCGGGGTGCCGCTCGTGGTCGAGCTGGGTGCCTCGCTCGACGTGCTGCTCGTGGTGCTGATCCTGCGGGTGCTCACCTCGCGGATCACCGCGGAGTACGGCGCGGCCGACCTCGACGACCTGAGGGAGCTGCGCGACTGATGGGCGTCCTCCTGCTGCTCCCCCTCGCCGCCTGCCTGGTGCTGGCGGTCCTCGTGGCGACCCTGCGCACCGATGCGCTCCGCCGCTACGCCGCGGTCGCGGCCGCGGCGATGCTGCTGCTGACCGGCGTCGCCCTGAGCGCGGCGGTCCTCGGCGGCGCGACCCCGACCGCCGGAGGTCTGCTCCGGGTGGACGCGCTGTCCGCCTTCATGCTCGTCGTGGTCGGTGCGGTCGGGCTCACCGCCACGTGGGGCGGGCTCCCGCCGCGCGTTGGCCCGGCACCGGCCTCGACGTACACGGCGCTGGTCGTCCTCTTCCTCGGCGCCATGTCACTGGCGGTGCTCGCGGACAACCTCGGCGTCCTGTGGGTCGCGGTCGAGGCGACCACCATCGCCACGGCGTTCCTGGTCGGCCACCACCGCACGAGGTCCTCGCTCGAGGCGGCCTGGAAGTACGTCGTCCTCGGGTCGGTCGGAGTGGCGATCGCGTTCCTCGGCCTCGTCCTGCTCTACGCGGCGACGGTCGCCGGCGGGCAGCCCACGCTGTCCTGGGTCGCGCTCACCACCGGGCACGTGCCGCTCGACCCGTCGCTGGTCAAGGTCGCCGGCGCCCTGGCCGTGCTGGGGTTCGCGACCAAGGCCGGGCTCGCCCCGATGCACAGCTGGCTGCCCGACGCGCACAGCCAGGCGCCCGCGCCGGTGTCCGGCCTCATGTCGGGCGTGCTGCTGTCCGTCGCGTTCTACGCCATCCTGCGCGTGCAGGCGGTCGTCGACCCGGTGCTGGGACCGGAGCTCATGCGCGGGCTGCTGGCGACCGCGGCGCTGCTGTCGCTCGCCGTCGCGGCCGGGCTGGTCGTCCGGCAGCGCGACCTCAAGCGGATGCTCGCCTACTCCAGCATCGAGCACATGGGCCTGCTCGCGCTCGCCGCCGCCGCGGGCGGCACGCTCGCCCTCGCGGCCGCGCTGCTGCACATCCTCGGCCACGGCCTGGCCAAGTCGAGCGTGTTCGTCGTCTCCGGCCGGATCCTCGCGGCGGAGGGCACCACCCGGATCGCCGGCATCCGCGGCCTGCTCGCGCGCCGCCCGGCCGTGGCGGTGCCCTACCTCGCCGGCATGGCGGCGCTGCTGGGCCTCCCCCCGTTCAGCCTGTTCTTCTCCGAGGTCGCCATCGTCGTGGCCGGGTTCCAGCGCGGGCTCGGCCTGGTGACGACCGTGGCCGTCGGGCTCGTGCTGGTGCTGTTCGCCGGGCTGGCCCGGCACTCCGCGGCCATGACGCTGGGCCCGGGTCCGGAGCCGGCCACGGATCGCGGCCCGCTCGGTCCCCAGCTCCCGCTCGCCCTCGCGCTCGGTGTCACCGCCGTGGCCGGCATCGCCGCGGGACCGCTCTCGGACCTCCTGTCGCAGGCCGGCGCCGTCCTGGCGGGTGGACGATGACCGAGCGCCCGCGCACCCAGGTGCTCGACGTCACGCCGGACGACGTCGCGCGACAGGTCGCCACGCGCCTCGCCGACGGCTACCGCGCGGCCATGGTCGCCGGCCACGAGGACGACGACGCGCTGCGGGTCGTCTACGTCCTCGTCCGGCCCGGCGACGACCAGCGGGTCGAGCTGGTCCTCCGGACCCCGGTCGACCGGCCCGCCATCCCCAGCCTCGCCGCGGTGAGCTACCCGATCGGCCGGTTCGAGCGCGAGATCCGCGACCTGTACGGCGTCACCCCAGAGGGTCACCCGCTCCCGCACCGGCTCGTCCGCCACGGGCACTGGCCCCGGGGCTGGTACCCGATGCGCCGGGACGCCGATCCCGCCCCGCGCTTCGACCTCGACGTGGGGTCGTTCCCCTTCCTCGAGGTCGAGGGCGAGGGCGTCTACGAGATCCCCGTCGGCCCGGTGCACGCGGGGCTCATCGAGCCCGGCCACTTCCGGTTCTCCGTGGTCGGCGAGACCATCCTGCGGATGAAGGCGCGGCTGTGGTTCGTCCACCGCGGCGTGGAGAAGCTCTTCGAGGGCCGCCCGCCGGCCGAGGGGATCGCGCTGGCCGAGCGGATCAGCGGCGACACCGCCGTCGGCCACGCGCTCGCGTTCGCCCTGGCGGTCGAGGACGCCGCCGGCATCGAGGTGGCCGAGCCGGACCGGTGCGCCCGCGCGCTGCTGCTCGAGATGGAGCGGCTGCACAACCACGTGGCGGACATCGGCGCGCTCGCGAACGACGTCGGGTTCGGCCTGGCCAACGCGCACGCCCAGCGGCTGCGCGAGTCGCTGCTCCGCGTCAACCGGGCCACGACCGGCCATCGGCTGCTCCGCGGCGGGATCACCATCGGCGGCGCCGGCCTCGCCGCGCTGCCCGACGTCGACGCCGTCGGCGCCGTCGCGCGCGAGGTCGGCGAGCTGGCCGACCTCGTGCTGGCGAGCTCCACGGTGCGCGACCGGTTCACCGGTACTGCGGTGCTCGGCGCGGACGCGGCGCGCGGCGTGGGCGTGCTGGGCTACGTCGCGCGCGCGTCGGGCATCGACGTCGACGCCCGACGCGACCATCCGTTCCTCGACCTCGGCCCGGGCTTCGCCGTCGTGCTCGAGCAGGACGGCGACGTCCTCGCCCGCTTCCTCGTCCGCGTGCGCGAGGCGGCGGTGTCGGCGGCCCTGATCCGCGACCTCGTGGCGCGGCTGGGCGGCACCGCCGGCACGGGCGTCGTCGCGGCGACGCACGGACCGGGCGCCGGCGTCGGCCTCGTCGAGGGCTGGCGGGGGACGATCGCGCACCGCGTCGAGCTCGGCCCGGACGGGACGCTGAGCCGGGTGAAGGTCGTGGATCCGTCCTTCTTCAACTGGCCCGCGCTGCCGCTGGCCCTGGCCGACACGATCGTTCCCGGACTTCCCGCTGGCCAACAAGAGCTTCGACCAGTCCTACGCCGGCAACGACCTGTAGACCGCGCGCCCCGCGGTCAGGCGCGGCGCGGGAACCGGGTGAAGTCCGGGGTTCGCCTCTCCTTGAAGGCCTCCCGGCCCTCCTGCGCCTCCGCGGAGCCGTAGAAGAGCAGGTTGGCGTCGTGCGCGAGCTGCTGGATCCCGGCGTAACCGTCCTCGGCCGCGTGGAAGCTGGCCTTCATCAGCCGCAGCGCGAACGGCGAGAGCGCGAGCATCTCGCGACACCACCGGACGGTCTCGGCCTCGAGGTCGGCCAGCGGGACGACCGTGTTGACGAGGCCCATGTCGAGCGCCTGCTGGGCGTCGTACTGGCGGCAGAGGAACCAGATCTCCTTCGCCTTCTTCATCCCGACCAGCTGGGCGAGGGAGCTCGCGCCGAAGCCGCCGTCGAACGAGCCGACCTTCGGGCCGACCTGGCCGAAGCGGGCGTTGTCCGCGGCGATCGTCAGGTCGCACACGAGGTGCAGCACGTGTCCCCCGCCGATCGCCCAGCCGGCGACCATCGCCACGATCGGCTTGGGGCAGCGGCGCATCTGGACGTGCAGGTCGGTCACGTGGAACCGCCCGGTCGCCCCCTCGCTGGCCTGGTAACCGCTGTCGCCGCGCACGCGCTGGTCGCCGCCGGAGCAGAACGCCTGGTCGCCGGCACCGGTGAGCACGATGACTCCGACCGACTCGTCCTCGCGCGCCCGGGTGAGCGCGTCGGACACCTCGACCAGGGTCTGCGGCCGGAAGGCGTTGTGCACCTCGGGGCGGTTGATCGTGATCTTCGCGATCCCGTCGGCGGTCGTCGCGTAGACGATGTCGGCGTAGTCGCCGGACTCGTGCCAGACGACGTCCGTGCCGCTCGTTGAGTTGGTCATGGCGACATTCTGCTCGGGGCGGCTCCGGCCCGACCGACCGCGTCGGCCGGTCGTCGCTCAGAGCTTGTAGCCGATGTCGCGCAGGAGCTGTCTGCGATCCCGCTCGTCGTCGTCGGTCTCGACCCCCAGCGGCGAGCCGCCGTCGACGACGCCGAGCACCCCGCGACCCTGCTCGGTCTCGGCGAGGAGGACCTGGACGTCGTTCGCCGTCGCGCAGAAGACGTGGCACACCTCGGGAACCAGCTTGACCTGGTTCAGCACGTTCACCGGGAAGCCCTCACGAAGCAGCACGACGAACGAGTGCCCGGCGCCGATCGCGAGAGCGTGCTGCACCGCGAGATCGACCAGCGCCGCGTCGTTCCCGGCCCGCCGCACCAGACGGGGACCGGACGCCTCGCAGAACGCGACCCCGAACCGCAGGTGCGGCGAGGACCCGACCAGCGCCTCGTAGAGGTCCTCGACGGTCTTGACGAAGTGCGCCTGGCCGAAGATCAGGTTCACCCCGTCCGGCAGCGCGATCGGTACGACGGTGATCCCGGGCTCGCTCATGGCGGACCTCCCGCTCGTGACGTCGACGTGGTCCCAACCTCCCGCCGAACGCGGCCGCGTCGCAAGCGCTCGGCGCCCTCGGACACCCCGCTCGGCTCGCGGCGGACAGGTGCCTGACGCGCTCAGCCGGCGAGGGCCGCGGCGACCACGGCGCGGGCCTCCTCCTGCACCGCCGCCAGGTGCTCAGGGCCGCGGAAGGACTCGGCGTAGAGCTTGTAGACGTCCTCGGTCCCCGACGGCCGGGCGGCGAACCAGGCGTTCTCGGTGCACACCTTGAGACCGCCGAGCGGCGCGCCGTTGCCAGGAGCCGTCGTGATCGTGTCGGTGATGCGCTCGCCGGCGAGCTCGGTCGCCGAGACCTGCTCGGGCGAGAGCCGGCCGAGGACGGACTTCTGCTCGCGGGTCGCCGGCGAGTCGATCCGTGCGTACGCCGGTTCGCCGTACCGCTCGGTGAGGTCGTGGTAGAGCCGCGACGGCGAGCTCCCGGTGGCGGCGGTGATCTCCGATGCCAGCAGGCACAGGATGATTCCGTCCTTGTCGGTCGTCCACACCGACCCGTCGCGGCGCAGGAAGCTCGCCCCGGCGCTCTCCTCGCCACCGAAGGCGACCGAGCCGTCGAGCAGGCCGGGGACGAACCACTTGAAGCCCACCGGGACCTCGAGCAGCCGACGGCCGAGACCGGCGACGACGCGGTCGATCATCGACGAGCTGACGAGGGTCTTGCCCACCGCGGCGTTCGGCGACCAGCCGTCCCGGTGGGCATAGAGGTAGCTGATGGCCACCGCCAGGAAGTGGTTGGGGTTCATGAGCCCCCCGTCCGGCGTGACGATGCCGTGCCGGTCGGCGTCGGTGTCGTTGCCCGTCGCGATGTCGAAATCGGCCTGCCGCGCGATGAGGCCGGCCATGGCCGACGGGGACGAGCAGTCCATCCGGATCCGGCCGTCCCAGTCGAGCGTCATGAACCGGAACGTGGGATCGACGTCGGGGTTCACCACCGTGAGGTCGAGGCCGTAGCGCTCCCCGATCGCGCCCCAGTAGGCCACGCTCGCCCCGCCGAGCGGATCGGCGCCGATCCGCACTCCCGCGCGGCGGACCGCGTCGAGGTCGACGACCGACCCGAGCTCCCCGACGTACGCGTCGAGGAAGTCGTACGTGCCCGGTCGGGCCGTCCCGAGCGACACCCGCCGCACTCCGGCGAGACCGGCACGCAGCAGCTCGTTCGCGCGGTCCTGGACCCACCCGGTGATGTCCGTGCCGGCGGGGCCGCCGTCCGGCGGGTTGTACTTGAAGCCGCCGTCGGCCGGCGGGTTGTGCGACGGCGTCACGCAGATGCCGTCCGCCCTGGCACCGCCCGCGTTGGCCGCGAGGATCGCCCGCGACACCGACGGCGTGGGCGTGTAGCCACCGCGCGAGTCCACGAGCACCTCGACCCCGTTGCCGAGCAGGACCTCGAGCGCGCTCACCGTCGCCGGCTCCGACAGCGCGTGCGTGTCGGCGCCGAGGAACAGCGGGCCGTCGATCCCCTGACCAGCACGGAACTCGCAGATCGCCTGGGTCGTGGCGAGGATGTGGTCCTCGTTGAAGCTCGCCGAGAACGCCGAGCCGCGGTGCCCGCTCGTCCCGAACGCGACGCGCTGACCCGGGTCTTCGGGGTCGGGGTGCACCGTGAAGTACGCCGTCACCAGCCGGGCCACGTCGACGAGGTCGGCGGAGGTCGCCGGCTGCCCGGCACGCGGATCGGTCATGGCGCCGATCCTGGCACCGCCGGCGCGCCCCGGAGGGCTCCTTCGAGTCACGGGGGGCACGACGGGGGCCGCGCCGGGGACCTCCGGCGCGCGGCGCTCAGAGCCCCAGCATCTTCTTCATCCGGTCGGCGACGGTGGTGATGGCGCGAGTCGGCGAGACGCGGGACAGCCGGTCGAGCATCCTGGCGTCGCTACCGATGAGCACCCGGAACGTCCCGTTCGCGACGGCGTCGACGATCTGCTGCGCCGCGTCCGCCGGAGCGGTGACCTTCGGCGGCTTGCCGCCCTGGGCAGCCATGGTCGGGACGTCGACGCCGGAGTTGCCGGTGATGTTCGTGCCGACGCCGCCGGGGAAGACGACGGTGACCGCGACGCTGGTCCCGCGCAGCTCGGCGTACAGCGTCTCGGTGAGCAGCTTCACCGCTCCCTTGCTCGCGCCGTAGGCGCCCTGGCCGGGGACGGGCACGAGGCCCCCCATGCTCGACACGTTGAGCAGCGCGGCCTGGGGCCGCTGGCGCAGGAGCGGCAGGAACGTCTTGTCCATGTAGAGCGTGCCCCAGAAGTTCACCGCCATGACCCGCTCGATCTCCTCGATCGAGAGCTCCTCGACGTGCACGAACCGCTGGATGATGCCGGCGATGTTGAGCACGCCGTCCACCTGGCCGTGCGCCGCGACCACCTGGTCCGGGAGCGCCTCGACCGCGGCACGGTCCGCGACGCTCATGGCGTGCGTGGTGAGCCGTCCCTCGGAGCTGCCGGCGAGACGCACCGTCTCGGCCAGCCCGTCCGAGCTCAGGTCCACGGCGGCGACGCGCCCGCCTCGACGGAGCAGCGCGAGGACCACCTCGCGACCGATGCCGTTCCCGCCGCCGGTGACGACGAACACGTTGCCTGCGATCTGCATGACTCTCCCCGGGTCGCGCTGACGACAAGCCGGACAGCATTGTCCGGTTCAACCACCGTAGCCGGAGCGACGGAGCGAGACCGCCGACGCGTGCTGGTCGCTGCTGCGTCGCTCCGCGCGGGAGTGGCACTGGCACGGCGCGGCGCCCGACCACTTCATGAGCCACCTGTCCATCACCGAAGCGTTGGCCGACGGGCAACCGGGGCCGGAGACGGAGTGGGGTGAGCACGTCACCGACTACCCCGGCGCCTAGCGGGACCCTGTCAGGGTGCGGCCAGCGGTGGGGCGTCTCCGCAGCGGGGACGGATCCTCGGACGGGACGTTCGGGCCGCGGTGGACGGGGCCTCGGGTCTGTGCCAGGTCAGGCTGCGGGGAACCAGCCGTGCAGCGGGTGGGCCGACTCGCTGCGCGCGTCGCTGGTGTCGGTGCCGAGGAACGGGGCAGCGATCGACGTGGCGAGCAGGACGATGAGCAGGACGGTGAGCATTGCGGTCTCCGGTGTCTCGAGTCGGGGCGATCCCGACACGACAATGGTGCCTCGTCAACTGTTCGACGTCCAACCAAGATCGTTGAACAATACTTCGGAATTGTTGGATAATGAACGGGTGCTCACCAACCGACTGCTCGCCGTCCACCAGGCCGTCGTACGCGAGGGCTCCATCACCGACGCCGCCGCCGTACTCGGGCACAGCGTCTCGACCGTGAGCGAGCAGGTGAGCCGGCTCGAGGCGGAGGCGGGCTCGCCGTTGCTGGAGAAGGCCGGTCGAGGGGTCCGGCCGACGGCCGCGGGACTGCTGCTGGCCGAGCACGCCGAGCGGATCCTGGCCGCGGTCGAGGATGCGGAGAACGCGCTCGCGAACCTGCGCGCCGGGCGAACCGGACGGCTCCGGGTGGTGTCGTTCCACTCCGCGGGCGAGTCGCTCCTGCCGCCGGCGATCGCGGCGATGCGTCGGTCGCACCGCCACGTGACGGTCTCCCCCATCGTCGACGAGACCGAGGGAGCCCTGCGCCGTCTGCGGGACGGCGACGTCGAGCTGGTCGTCGTCGTCGAGCCGTTCGGTCCCGGCAGCGAGCCACGGGACGACCTGCGCCGCGTGCACCTGTGCGACGACGAGTACCGCATCCTGCTCCCGCGCGACCACCCGCTCGCCACCCGCCGGATCATCGACCTGGCGACGCTCTCGACCGCGGACTGGATCGTGACCACCGGGCCGGCCGACTACGTCCGCGAGGCCACCGTCCACGCGTGCCGCCGCGCCGGCTTCAGCCCGCACATCAGCGCCGAGGCCGACGAGTTCGCCGTCACCCAGGGCTACGTCGCCGCCGGTCTCGGCGTCGCCTTCGTGCCGCTGCTCGCGCTCGGTGCGGTTCGCGAACAGGTCGCCGTACGACGACTCCGTTCCGGTCCGGAGGCGCGGCACATCTGGGCCACCACGCGTCCGGTCCTGGCCGACGACCCGGCCGTCGCACGGATGATCCACGCCCTGCGCGCGGCCGCCCGGAGCGCCGCCCGCTAGCGGCACGGGTCGTCCGACAACGGTCTCACCCCGTGGACATCACGACCTCGCCGCCTTGCGGGTCCAGACCCCGTCGACGACCAGCGCGACGACCACGAGCAGGAGAGCCACCCCGAGCGAGCGTCGGTCGTTCAGCAGCAGGTCCAGCGCGAATCCGGCGAGCACGACGCCGGACACGGTGATCGCGACCAGGAGCAGCCAGGTCCGCGCCTGCAGCTGCTCGCGTTGCCGGTACGCGCCGATCGCCACCAGCAGGAACACGGTCAGCGACGACCGCGCTGCCGACCGCGGCCAGCGCTCCGAGGTCCAGGACCGTGACGAAGCAGGAGCGGTCGAGCACGCGGTGATCGACGCAGGCCGCCGTGCGGTCCGAGCCGGGACTCGGGCCCGAACACCGGTGGGAAGCAGCCGTTCCTCGGCCAGCGAGTCGGTCGAGCCCGTCGGAGGCGTAGAGGGTCGCGGTCACCGACGACGCCGTCGCCAGCAGCGCCGCCACCGACATGAGGGTGAAGCCGGCATCGCCGAGGGTGGGGCTGCGCCGCCTCCGCGATCGCCGTCGGACCGTAGTGCGACGACCTGGTCGACCGGCAGCGTGCCGAACACGGAGACGGCCACCAGGACGTAGAGGACGGTCGTGACGCCCAGCGCCCAGTACATCGCGCGGGGCAGCTCTCGACGCGGGTCCCGGAGATCGCCCGCGGCGAACGAGATCACGGCGAAGCCGAGAAAGGCGAAGAACGTCAACGCGACGCTGGCGACGATCTGCCGCCAGGCCGGGTAACCCGCCGGCGACGAGCAGGGTCGTGTTCAGGTGCCCGAGCGTCGCGGCCACGAACACCGCGAACGTCGCGAGCAGCAGCAGCACGATCCAGGTCTGGACCCGGTCCACCACCCGAGGACCGGCCACGGTCATCACGCGCGGCGCCGGCCACCAGCAGAACGCCGGCGACCTTGGACGCTGCGGCCACCGGAGCGGCGTCGAAGAACAGGGTGGCGACGTAGTCCCCGAACGAGACCGCCACCATCGCGCCGACCACCACGATCGCGGTCAGGTAGCCCAGCCAGGCCGCGACCGCCGACCACCCGACGGCTGCGGTAGGGTGCATGCAGGTACAGACGATCGCCGCCGGAGGACGGGTAGCGGACGCCGAACTTCACCAGCGCGTAGCCCGAGTGCGGCCGACATGGCACCCGCCGAGCAGGAACGAGAGCCAGATGGCTGCGCCGGCATCCTCGCCGGCCTGCCCGAGCAGGGCGAAGATGCCTGCGCCGACCATCGCGCCGCACACCCAGGAAGACGGCGCCGCGGAGGCTGAGCCGTGACTCGGTCCCGGGGTCCGGGATCCGCTCGGATCCGGCGGTCACGACCTCACGCTCCACGGTGGGCTCCGTGCAGCCAACGCTGCCAGGTCGAGGCTAGCCGCCGAGCAACGAGTGGTGCTCGGCGGCGGAGCCGCTGCGCCCTGACGAGAGCCTCAGGACCGAAGAGATCGCCCGGTTCGTGCCCCAGTGCGTCCGCGTGGCCGGTCAGGGCGACGTACCGGACCCGGACTCCGGCGGCGAGCCCTCGCCCTCCGGCCCCGTCTCCGTGGCGACCTCACCTCGCCCGCGGGCGAGGAACCAGCCGAGCCCGCCGGCCACGAGGGCCAGAACGAGCAGGAGCCACACCCACGGGGGGATGCCCGACGACTCGGTCCCGCCCGCGGCAGCAGGCGAACCGCTGGCCAACGTCTCGCTCGGGCTCGCCGGTGCGCTGACGGTGGACTCGGATGGGGTGGCGGTCGTCGCCGACTCGGTCGGGGCGCGTCGGCGTGGTCGTGGCCGTCGTGGCCGCGGACGTGGTCGTCGTCGGGGTCGGCGTCGGCGTCGGGGTCGGGGTCGGCGTCGGGGTCGGCGTCGGCGTCGGCGGTCGGCGTCGGGGTCGGCGTGTCGGCGTCGGGGTCGGGGTCGGCGTCGGCGTCGGGGTCGGCGTCGGGGTCGGCGTCGGGGTCGGCGTTGGGGTCGGCGTGGTCGTCGCCGCCTGCGTCGGTGCGGACGCCGTCGGCAGCGCCACCGACGGGGACTGCGCCAGGGCGCTGGAGACCGCCGCGGACGCCGACGAGCGGATCTCCGAGGCCTTGCTGGACACGGCGCTGCCGAGAGCACCGTCCCCGACGTTGCCACCACAAGCGGTCAGGCTCAGGAGCCCGGCTGCGACGACCAGCGTGATCGCGGGACGGGTACGGGTCATCTGCTGCTCCCCCGGTGTGGCGACCATGGGTCTCGATGCGCGCGGTCGTTACGACAGGCTCCCATCCGGCCGACCCGTTCGGTCGCTGAACGCCGAACTCGTCCACGCAAGCCGCGACCCCCTCACCATGCGGCCCGCGAGGGACGCGTCAGGAGATGGCGGCCTTCACCAGCTGGATGACCCGTGCCTCCACGACCGGGCTCCACTCGTTGAGCGCGTAGGAGACCGGCCACATGTCGCCGTCGTCGAGACTGGCCGCCTCCTGGAAGCCCAGAGTCGAGTAGCGGTACTTGAACTTGCCCGCGTCCTGGAAGAACACGACGACCTTGCCCTCCGCGTTCGCGTAGGCGGGCATCCCGTACCAGGTCTTCGGCATCGAGCTCGGGCGCGGTGGCCGTCACGGCCACGTGCACGCGCTCGGCGAGGGCACGGTCCTCGGGTGCCATCGCGGCGATGGCGCCGAGGACGGCGTCCAGCCCGTCCGCCTTCTTGGCGCCCTTCTTCCCCTCCGCACGCAGCTCCGCCGCACGCTCCTTCATCGCGGCACGCTCCTCGGCGCTGAAGCCGTCGGCCTCGGCCTTGGCACTCTTCCCGGGCATCGCGGGTTCCCTTCTCGACGTGGTGCGGGCTCGGCGTCGTGCCGGCCCTCGATCGAGAGGCTAGGCCCGCCCCCAGGTCGGCGCTTCTCCGATCCTGATCGGATCCGAGCCGTCGTCGAAGCGTGCTCAGAGCACCACCGTCCGGCCCGGTGGCGTTTCGACCAGCACGTCGGCCAGCCCCGCCGCTTCGAAGGCCGCGGGAACCGTCGAGCCGGGATCGGTGAAGTGGTCCCACCCGTCGGTGTGGACGACGACGACAGCTCGGGCGGCGAGGATCCGCGCGGCCTCGGCCGCCATGGGGCTGGACAGGGTCAGGTAGGCGTCGCCGAGCAGCGCCGTCCTGGCCCCGCCGGCGAAGAGCACCGCGACCTCGACCGGACCGAGGCGGTCGGCCACCTCCTCGACGACGCGGAGAGAGGCGTTGTCGCCGCTCACGTACACCGTCGGGAGATCCTCGCCGGTGAGCACGAATCCCGGTCACCTCACCGGTCAGGTGCTCGGTGCCGTCGGGACCGTGCTGGCCGGGCACCGCGGTCACGACCAGCGCCCGCCCGTCCGGCCGCGGTCAGCTTGACCGACGTCCACGGCGGCAACGCCCGGGCGCTCGCACCGAGACGCCCCGCGGCGGAGCGCGTGGTGAGCACCGCTGGGACGCGGCCGAGGAACTCCCGGCCGGACCGGTCCAGGTTGTCCGGGTGCTGGTCGTGCGAGAGGAGCACGGCGGCGACCGGGCCGACCTCGTCGGGTGCCCAGGCCGAGGGCTGGGTCTTGGTGAGCACCCGCTCGCCGATCGGGTACGTGCCGGGCGGGTCGAACGTGGGGTCGGTGAGCAGGCGTACGCCGCCCAGCTCGAGGATCGCGGTCGGGCCGCCGAGGACCGTGACGGCCACGGGTTCGCGGCCTCCCGGGCCGGGCGCCGGGACGGGGACACTGGCTGGAGTCGTCATGGGTCAAGCCTCGGCCCAGCACGGCTTGACGAGAAGTGGCCGGGAGGACAGTCTGCGATCGGTTCCGGACAACCACGGAGGAGGTCGGTCGTGGCACGGACTCGCTTCCGTCGGGTGGCGGTCCTGGTCTTCGACGGGGCGGCCCTGTTCGAGACCTCCGTCCCGCTCAGCGTGTTCGGCATCGACCGGACCAGCACCGGGGCTCCTGCCTTCGACTGCTGGGCCGTCGCGGGCGACCCGGGCCCGCTGCACTCGACCTCGGGCCTGCGGCTCGCCGCAACCCGAGGCCTCGACTCGCTCGCCGAGGCGGAGGTCGTCGTGGTCCCGACCTGGCGTGACCCCGCCGCGCTCCCGCCGGCCGACGTGGTGGTCGCTCTGCATGCGGCGCACGCCCGCGGTGCCACAGTCGTCGGTCTCTGCCTCGGTGCCTTCGTCCTCGCGGCGGCGGGGCTGCTCGACGGCCGACGAGCGGCCACGCACTGGCTCTACGCGGACCGGTTGGCCGCTGCGTACCCGGAGGTCCGGGTCGACCCGACGGTCCTGTTCGTCGACGAGGGCGACGTACTCACCTCGGCGGGCACGGCGGCGGGCATCGACGCCTGCCTGCACCTCGTCCGCACGGCGTACGGCGCCGGCGCGACGGCCGCCATCGCGCGGCGCATGGTCGTCGCGCCGCAGCGCACCGGCGGGCAGGCGCAGTTCGTCGAGCAGCCGGTGCCCGAGCACGACGCGTCCGGCGGCCTGTCACCGGTGCTCGAGCACGTCGTGGCGAACCTCGACCGGAGCCTGGACATCGACGCGCTCGCGGCCCGCGCGCATGTCAGCCGGCGCAGCTTCGACCGCCACTTCCGCCGTGTGACGGGCAGCAGCGTGCACCAGTGGGTGCTGCACCAGCGGGTGCTGGCCGCGCAACGGTTGCTTGAGGACACCGATCTGAGCATCGACGAGATCGCGCAACGCGTCGGATTCTCGACCGGGGTGACCCTGCGGCCGCACTTCCGGCGTGCCGTCGGCGTCAGCCCGCAGACCTACCGCGCCACGTTCCGGCCCGCCCCGCCGTGAGCACCTTCCCGAAAGCGTGATCGACGCCCGGCCGACCCCGGAGTCACCGCCGGTGTTGAGCGCGCACCTTCCGACGCGGTGAATGCTCCCCCGTCGCGGTCATCCGGTCGCGCACCGGGAGAGCGGCCGGAGCCACCACCCCTGGCACCGCGGCCCGCGACGTATGCCGATGGAGGCGCGCTACCGCAGGAGGCCGTGCGCCGCGTCCGAACCACTTGGTCGAATCAGCGGAGTGGTCGGTATCGCCGACAGCCGCTCGCGTGCACCGCCGTCGTGCCCGCGCCTGGATCCATGATCCCTCCGCGCGTAGCCAGTCGGCGGTGGACGACCTGGCGGGCCAGGTCCAGGACTGCGGGGTCGTCGAAGAGCACGAACTTGGTGTCGGCGCCCAGCAGGATCGCGTGGAGCTCGAAGGCGAGCAGGTCGGGGTCCTCGTGGGCGGCAAGCTCGTGCTGCTCGATCGCGGTCACCGCGAAGGACCGCAGCAGCGCCGTGAAATCGGACTGGATGGCGGCGACCCGGTCCTTGACCGGTCCGGGGCGAGTGCCCATCTCCAGCGCCGTGGCGGCGAAGAAGCAGCCGCCGGGGAACACGCGGCGCTCCACGTAGCTGAGGAACGCCTCGCACACCGCGGTCAACTGGGCCCCACCGGGGCGAGCCGCGAGCGCGGGCTGGACCACCTCCGCCTGGAGGATCCGCTCCGCCTCGTCCACGGTGGCCAGCTGCAGTTCCTGCTTCGAGCCGAAGTGCGCGTAGAGGCCGCTCTTGCTCATGCCGGTCGCGGCGGCCAGGTTCCCGATCGAGAGGCCCTCCAGCCCCTCGACCGTGGCCAGCGACGCGGCCGCGCGCAGGATCGCGCCGCGGGTGCGCTCGCCGTCGGCCCGCGGGTGTCGCTGCGCGCGGCTGCGCTGGCTCGTGCCGTTCGTCGTCATGTTGACACCGATAGCACGATCGGTCGTACGTTTTGATTGATAGCACGACCGATCGTGCTATCTTCGGCCGAAGGCTCCACTCCGGGCCGCCGGCCGGAGAACCCACTCACCCGCAAGGAGCTCCACCATGAACGTCACCAGCATCGTCAACGGCGTCGACCTCGACCGCCTGGGCGGGACGGTCGAGGCCATCAACGCCGACTCCGCGTTGGCGCGGTTCCAGTTCCGCGCCGGCAACCACTGGATCGACGGCGGCCACAGCCGCACGACGATCAAGGACTTCTACGGCGCCGGCCAGGAGGACGCCACCCGCACCCAGCCGTTCACCGTCGACAGCGACGAGCCGCCGGTCCTGCTCGGCGAGAACCGCGCACCCAACGCCGTCGAGTACGTCCTGCACGCCCTCGCGGCGTGCGTGTCCGGCGCGATCGTCTACCACGCCGCCGCCCGCGGGATCGCGCTCGACGGCGTGGAGACCACGATCCACGGCGACCTGGACGCGCGCGGATTCCTCGGCCTGGACGGCGATGTCCGCCCCGGCTACGAGCAGATCCGGGTCGCCATCAAGGTCGCCGGCGACCTCGACGACGAGCAGTTCGCCGAGATCGCAAGCCTCACCCGCTTCTCGCCCGTCCGGGACGTGGTCACCAACCCGGTCGCCGTCGCCATCGACGTCGCCCGCGCGTGAGGCTCCTGTCACCTCGCCCTTGCCAGACGACGGACAAGGACCCGGCCACCAGGTCGGGTCCTTGTCCGTCGGCTAGGCCTAGAGCCCCATGTCCTTTGCGATGATCATCTTCATCACCTCGGACGTGCCGCCGTAGATGCGATTGACGCGGTTGTCGGCGTACAGGCGCGCGATCGGGTACTCGTTGATGAAGCCGTAGCCACCGTGCAGCTGCAGGCATCGGTCGATGACGCGGTGCGCGACCTCCGTGCAGAACAGCTTCGCCGAGGCTGCCTCGGCCGCCGTGAGCTCGCCGGCGTCGAGCGCCTCGAGCGCGCGGTCGGAGACCGCCTGCGCGGCATCGACCTCGGCCTGGCAGGCCGCGAGCTCGAACTTGGTGTTCTGGAAGGCCGCCACCGGCTGGCCGAACACCATGCGCTGCTGGGTGTACTCCTTCGTGAACTGCACCGCGGCAGCCGCCTGCGCGTAGGCGCCGATCGCGATCGAGAGCCGCTCCTGAGGGAGGTTCTGCCCGAGGTAGGAGAAGCCCTTGTCCTGCTCGCCGAGCAGGTTCTCGACGGGGACCCGGACGTCCTGGAACGACAGCTCGGCGGTGTCCGAGGTCTTGAGGCCGAGCTTGTCGAGCTTGCGGCCGACCGCATAGCCGTCCGACGACGTGTCGACCACGAGCAGCGAGATGCCGAAGCGTCGGTCGGTGTCCGTCGACTGCGAGGTGCGGGCGCAGACGATCACGCGGTCGGCGTGCACGCCGCCGGTGATGAACGTCTTGGCTCCGTTGAGCACGTAGTGGCTGCCGTCGTCGGACAGCTTCGCCGCGGTGCGCATCCCCGCGAGGTCCGACCCGGTTCCGGGCTCCGTCATCGCGATCGCCCACATCTGCTCACCGGTGACGAACGGCGGCAGCCAGCGCTGCTTCTGCTCCTCCGTCCCCAGCGAAAGGATGTACGGCAGGCACAGCGCCGTGTGGACGCCGGACCCGCCGAAGCTCACGGCCGCGCGCGTCACTTCCTCGGTCATGATGGCCGTGTACTTGAAGGAGCTGATCCCGGCGCCGCCGTACTCCTCGGGCACCTCGATGCCGAACATGCCCAGCTCGCCGAGCTTGGTGTACAGCTCGCGCGGCACGATGCCGGCGGCGTACCACTCGTCGTAGTGGGGGGTGACCTCCTTGGCGATGAACTCGCGCAGGATGAGGCGGAACGCCTCGTGGTCCTCGGTGAACGTGGTACGGCGCATGGTCTCCACTCCCTCGCTACTCACGGGTAACCCTGCCAGCCCGGGGCCGGCCGCACGACACCGGGGTGCCGGCCCGGGCCAACGAGGGGGGCCGCACAGGCGGCCGGGCCACCCGGCGAGGTCGTCACGCGGTCGCGTTAGTCACCCGGACGACGGCCGCGCCGCGACCGGAGCGGCCGCGGGACGTCCTGGTGGGAGACCCGCCAGCAGGGTGGCCGCGCGGATGACGTGGTCGAGGTCGCGCTGACAGCGCCCCGAGTCGCGGGTGACCTCGTACTGGATGACGAGCCCGTCCATGGCGGCCACGAGGAAGTTCGTCAGGTCCGCCATGGTGATGTCGAGCGGTCGCTCCTCGAACGAGGCGGCCTCCTCGAAGACCTCGAGGGCGGCGGACGTGTACCGCGCGTACTGCCACTCGGCCAACCACTCGAAGCCCTCGGTCCGCCGGCAGAAGATCGTGAGCTCGTACTGCATCAGGCGCAGTCCGTCGTCGGCGACCGCGTGGGCCCAGTACGCCTGCAGGCCGTCCTCGATCGCGGCGGCGACACCGCGGGCAGGATCGACCGCGTCGCGCAGGACCTTCTCGACCTCGAGGGTCACGGCCGCCACGACCGCCGTGAGCAGCTCGTTCTTGTCGCGGAAGGCGTAGTGGAACGCGCCCTGCGGCGCCCCCGCCTCGTCCGCGATGCGGCGCGTCGTCGTGCGGTCCAGACCCTCGCGTGACATCACCCGGATCGCCGCCTCGACCAGCTGTTCGCGCCGGTCCACGGCGCTGACGCGAACCACGGGACGGCCTCCTGGGCATGGTTGACGAGTGAGGTGAGCCACACCATACTCGGGCAACCGTCTTGGTCGCCTGACCAACTACCCCTCGCGGAGGCGTACCCATGGTCGAGCACACCCGCGCGGACGTCGTGGTCGTCGGAGCCGGGCTGGCCGGACTCTCCGCGGCTCGGTCCCTGCTGGACGCCGGCATCGACGTCCTCGTGCTCGAGGCGCGGGACCGGGTCGGGGGTCGGACCCACTCGGTCGAGGAGGCCGACGGGCTCGTCATCGAGTACGGCGGGCAGTGGGTCGGCCCCACGCAGGACCGTGCGCTCGGCCTGGTCGAGGAGTTCGGCCTCAGCACGTTCACCCAGCACTCGGACGGCGACAACCTCCAGGTCACCGGAGGCACCCTGCTCAGGTACCAGGGCGCCATCCCCACCGGTGACCCGGTGCAGGCGGCGGATCTCGTCGACGCGATGGTCGAGCTGACGACGACGTGCATGGAGATCGATCCGGCCCGACCCTGGGAACATCCGCTCGCAGCGTCGCTGGACGCCACCACGCTCGAGAGCTGGATCAGTGCCCAGCCGTACGGCGAGGGCGCGAAGCAGTGGGTCCGCACGCTGAGCCGCGCGGTCTTCCCCGCCGAACCGGGCGAGATCTCGCTGCTGCACGCGCTGTTCTACCTGCGCTCCGGCGGCGGCGTGGAGAAGATGATCGGCACGATCAACAGCGCGCAGGAGACCCGGATCAGTCTGGGGCGCCCAGCACCTCTCCCACGGCCTCGCCGGCCTGCTCGGGGACCGCGTGCGGCTCAGCTCTCCCGTCACCCGCATCGACCACTCCGAGCACCGGGTGCTGGTGCATCACGACGGCGGCACGACGGAAGCACGCCGTGCGATCGTGGCGATCCCACCGGTCCTGGCCGGGCGCATCCGCTACTCGCCGCCGATGCCCGGCGTACGCGACCAGCTCACCCAGCGATCCTTCATGGGCTCGGTGCTCAAGGTGCACGTCGTCTACGGGCGCCCGTTCTGGCGCGACGCCGGCCTCAGCGGCCACGTCACCGCCGATACCGGGCTGGTCCAGATCACCTTCGACCAGAGTCATCCCGACCGGGACGAGGGGGTCCTCGTGGGCTTCGTCGACTCCCACCTCGGCCGCACCGCGTCGCAGATGAGTGCCCCCGACCGCCAGGCCGCGGTCGTCGAGGACCTGGTCCGGATGTTCGGGGAGCAGGCCCGGAGCCCGATCGGCTACTACGAGCGTTCCTGGATCGACGAGGAGTACTCGCGCGGCTGCTACGTGGGGATGATGTCGCCCGGCACCTGGTCCACTCTGGGGCCCGCGCTGCGCGAACCGGTGGGGCCGATCCACTGGGCCGGGACCGAGACCGCGGTGATCTGGAACGGCTACATGGACGGCGCGATCCGCTCCGGGGAGGACGCCGCCAACGCCGTCCTCGCGGACCTGACGACGTCCGCCGCGCCCGGCGGGACGGTGACGCGATGAGCGACGAGCGCGAGTCGATCAGCGCCGCCGAGCTCGAAGAGGCGCTCACGGACTACGTCGAGAAGGCCAACGCCAGCCCGCGGGCACGCAAGACGCTGGCCACCTGGTCCTGCCGTCTGCACATCGCGGCGACCGACGTCGCCGACGCCGCGTTCACCTACGTCGTCGAGCAGGGCGCATCGCAGCCGATCGTCGTGGGCCTCGACGGCGTACCCGACCTCGTGGTCCGCGGTCACAGCTTCGACCTCGCGGAGATCTTCTGGGGCGACGCCAACCCGGTGTCGAACTACATGCAGGGCGCGATCACGACCCAGGGCAGGGCCGACGACGTCATGCGCCTGGACGCCATGGCCATGTTCATCTTCCTCGGCCAGTGAGCAGGAGCGACCACGACGTGAGCGAGCCGCAGACCCTCAACCGCGCCCTCTCCCTCGGTGGGGCCTCCGCCATCTCCACCGGTCTGGCCTTCGCCGCCATCAACTTCCTCGGCATGGCTCAGCTGCTGGACTACATCAGCGGACCGGCGTCCTGGATCGCGGTGCTCGCCGGCGGGCTGCTGATCCTGGGCGTCCGGGCGGTGTTCTCGGAGCTGAACGGCATGTACCCGACCGCGGCCGGGATCCGGCTGTGGATGTCGCAGGCGATGAACGACCGACTCGCGCTCATCATCACGCTCACCTACATGACCGCCATCGTCCTCGTGATCGCGGCCGACGCCTTCATCATCGGCGAGGCCATCGCCTACGCGTTCGGCAACGGGCACCTCATCGCGATCGGCTACGTCGCGATCCTGCTCGTCCTGGCCACCTGGATGAACCTGCGCGGCATCAAGCTCGCCGGCGTCGCCGAACAGATCGTCACGACCATCGTCGTCGTCGTGACCATAGGCGTCGGCGTCATCGCGATCCTCCACCACGGCCCGACCCCGCCCGGTCCGGTCGGCGGCGGGTCACCGATCCAGGCGCTCATCCTCGGGATCTTCCTGTACACCGCCTTCGAGTGGGTCACCACCAATGCCGAGGAGGTCGTCAAGCCCAGGATCATCCCCCGGGCCATGCTCATCGCGATCATCGTCCTCGCGGTCAGCCAGACCCTGTTCACGGTCGCCATGGGTCTCACCGTCGACGCCTCCGGACGCTCGACCGCCTATCCGCAGCTGCTCGTCGCCCAGCAGGTGATGGGCCACACCGGGATGCTCGTCATGCTCGGGGTCACCGCGCTCACTGCCGTGAACACGTTCAACGGCGGCTTCGTCACCCTGTCCCGCTTCGTCTACGCCGTCGCCCGCGAGGGCAAGCTCCCCCGGTCGCTGGCCAGGCTCAACGACCGCGCGGTCCCCGTCGTCCCCGTGTGGATCCTCGGGATCTCCTCGCTCGTCCTTGCGGTCGCGGTCGCGATCACCGGCTCTTGGGTCATGGTCGTGTCGCTGTGCGCCGCGCTCGAGATGATGATCTACGCCACCGCCGCGTTCGTCGTGTGGCGGCTGCGCCGCACGCAGGCCGACACCGAGCGCCGGTTCCGCCTCGCCGGCGGGCGCCCCGTGGCACTCGCGTTCATGATCGTGTTCGGACTGCTCGCGCTGATCAGCAGCGTGACCGTCGGCAAGGACACCAGCGCGGCTCCCCTCGTCCTGCTCGCCGTCCTCACCGGTCTCGTCACTGTCTACGTGTTCACCTACGTGCCACGGCTCGAACGACGCGACGCCGAGGAGCTCGCGGCACGCCGCGCCGCCCGGGCGGCCGCGCGAGCTCAACGGTCCGCCGACGGAGCCAGCACCTGATCGTCTACGCACCGGGTCGGCGGGTCCCCTGACGCGACCCGCGAGGGCCGCTGGGCGTGCTCAGCCAGATCAGTCCCGGACCACGACGACCTCGAGCGCCTCGATCCCGGTGAAGTCGTCCGGGTTACGCGTGTAGAGCGGCAGATCGTTAGCCAGCGCCGTGGCCGCGATCAGTGCGTCGTACGCCCGCGCGGTCGACTTGCGACCGGCTGCGCGCAGCTGTGCCGCGACCTGGCCGAAGGACCGCGCCGCACGGTCGTCGAACGGGATCGCGTCGAAGTCCGCCTCCACCTGCTGAAGAACACTCTGACGCGCAGCACGCTCAGCGTCCGAACGGGCCACCAGCGGGCCCACCGAGAGTTCGGCCAGAGTGACGGCTGAGACGAAACAGAGGGTCGGCAGCGCGCTGGAGCCGGTGAACCCACCGAGGCTCACCACCACGCTGGTGTCGAGGAGGCCTCGCTCGTGCGATGTCACAGCCTGGCGTCCAGCACGTCGTCAAGATCGGCCCGAAGCTCCTCGAAGTCCACCACGGGAACGGAGCGCCACCGAGCGACCAGAGTCGCGGCCCGAGTTCCGCCACCCGAGATCGGCCGTAGCTCCGCGATTGGCTTCCCCTGCCGCGTCACGGTCACGCTCTCCCCGCGCAGCACGGAGTCGAGGACGTCCCCCCCGTGATTGCGCAGATCCCGAACACTCACCGTGGACATGAGCCACAGTGTCTCACGCGTGAGACACGTGGGCAAGGTCACGGCACTGAGGCATCTGCTCAAGGACCCTCAAGATTCGATCCAAGCTGCCGATATTCGCCGCAGGAGTAGCCGTACGCCTTCACGGGGGAACCATGCCGATCGGCCTCGATGCGCTCACGGGACTGCTGGACCGGCGCAATTTCCTCGCGAGGATGGCGCCGCTTCAGGACAAGTGGCTCTCCATCGGCTTCCTGGACCTCGACTCGCTCAAGGCCGTCAACGACCGCCACGGCCATCAGCGCGGCGACGACGCCCTGCGACTGTTCGCCACAGAGGTCAGACCTGGCACCACCGGACAAGCAACGTAGGCGCTTCGAGCCGACCGCCGTTCCGCACGCCAGACCTCCCGGTCAACGTCACCCTGCAGCCCTGCCGCAAGCTCGCGCCGCCCCGCGGTTCGCGAGAGCTACCGACGCGGCAGCGGGTCGCAGGGTCGGTCCGGGGCGCGGACCGCCGAGGGAGCACCACTGTCGGCTTGCTGACTGTCATCGCTGTCATTCCCGGACGGTGGTTCCCGCGCAGGAGCGGTGTGTGCCACCGTTTCGGATGAGGGCCTGCGGTCCTCCACGTGCCCGAGCAGGGCTGCCGACCCTGGGGTGCGGTCGAGTTGGTGACTGCGAGGGGGAGCGACATCATGGCCGATGAGTGGCGGGGCGCGCGCATCAAGAGCATCGTCGACCGGAAGCGCGGCCGGCGGATCCTGGCGCAGGACGACCCTCAGGGCGGATACCTGTACCGCAGCGGTGAGGCCGTGTGCGACGACAACGCCTGGGCGGCGCTGCTCGAGCCGGAGGACGGGCAGGACCCGAAGCAGTCGACGTCGTACGGCCGGACGTTCAGCCGGGACGGGCTCGTCTGCCGGGACGTCACCGAGGAGGAGTTCGGCTGGCTGAAGGACCTCTCCCTGCGCGTCCTACGGGTGGAGGGCCCCGAGGCCGAGGACATGACCGGCACGGTGAGCAGGCTTCGCGACATGGCCGTCGAGGCGGCTCCCCAGGACCTGAACGCCGACCTGTTCGTGCTGTCGCTGCACTACGTCATGACGGGCGAGTACTTCTACCACGGTGGACCGTTCGGACCGCCGCGCCCGTCGCCGGGCTGGGCGGCGGAGCCTCCCGCCGTCGCGTCCTCGGCGTTCGACGTCGCCGTGCTCGACACGGGGTCGTGGCAGGGCGTCCCGGGCTGGCTCGACGCCAGCACGACAGTCGGTCCCAGCGGCACCGATCCGCTGGTCGTGGCCGGCGCCAGCCCCGCCACGCTCGACTCCGAGGGCGGCCACGGCGCGTTCATCGCGAGCGTCATCGCCCGCATGGCGGGTGGCGCGCACGTGCGGTCGGAGCGCGCCCTCGACGAGCCGGACGGCGTCGGCGACGACGCGTCGGTGGCTCGGGCGATCTTGTCGGTGGCGGCGATGACGCCGGCGATCCCGGTCGTGTGCATGTCCTTCGGCACCCGGACCGCCGACGCCCAGATGCCGCCCATCACGGCGCGGGCGCTGCGGAGGCTCTCGGCGCGGTCCCTCGTCGTCGCGGCCGCGGGCAACGGCCAGGACGACGACGGCGTGCCGTGCTCGGCGCCGTTCTGGCCCGCCGCCGCCAAGGGTGCCGTCGCCGTGGCCTCGGCGACGCCGGCGAGCGGGTCGTGGGCCGCGTCGTCGTTCAGCAACTACGGCCCCTGGGTCGACGTGTGCACCTACGGCGAGGACGTGCTCGGGGTCTTCGTCGACGGCACCTTCCGGCTGTGCGGCGGGAGCAGCGAGACGTTCGCGGGCACGGCGGCGTGGAGCGGCACGTCGTTCGCCACGCCGATCGTCGCGGCGGAGATCCTGCGGCAGGTGCGCGCGAACCCGGGCGCCGACCCGTCCGCAGTCTGGTCCGTCCTGCGGGCGCGGCTGGCCACCACCACGCCGGCCTCCGTGACGGCGGCGCAGATCGGGGTGCTGTACGACCCGACGACGAACGACCGGCGTGCCGGACCCGGCATCGACCCGCTGTCCCCCTGAGCGGATCGCTACGCGCCGTATGAGATGAACGCGGCGGACACCCCGGCGGCCGCCGGGTCGTCGGCATCGGAACCGGCCCGGCTCCGGGCGAGCGCCACGGGCGCGGGCACGCCCTCCTCGAGCGCGCGATGCAGCTCGATCATGATCGGCAGGGTCGCGCTGTCGGGGATCGGGATGAGCGGGGCCACGACGTGCGCGGCCCCGACACCCAGGAACGTCCAGGCGAGGCCCAGCGTCTCGTCCGCGACGAGGGTGCGACCGGCACCCGAGCTGCAGGCGGACAGCACGACAGTGCCGGGGACGTGGCTGAGCCCCTCGAGGTCGTAGCCCGTCAGCGGCCCGTCCGCCAGCTCGAGCGACGAGAACAGCGGGTTGTCGACGCGCAACCGCCCGTGCGCAGCCACGTGCAGAGTGCCGACCGGCTCCGCGCACCTCAGCACGGCTTCGCCCGTGGCCGCGTCACCGACGAGGACGGTCGCGTCGCTCCGGACGGCTGCGACCTGCTCCGCCTCCAGCCGCGCCCCGGGGAGACCGGGACCGGCGACGGCGAGGACGCCGCGCCCGGCAGCGGACGCGAGGTCGCTCGCACGGCACCAGACCGTGGCCGACGGCGCGACGCTCACGGCGCGCCCGTGGCATGAGTCCAGCAGCGACCACGGCACCGTCGTGAGGGCGCCGGACGGGCACACGACCAGCGTCGCGTCGCCCACGTCGCGTCGCAGTGGTGCCAGCAGCAGCGCGTCCAGCTCCCTCGCGGCGCCACGCGCGAGCTCTCCCGCGCGTGCGCGGCCGGCGTCGGTCCCGAAGCCGGTCACCAGGCGCCGCAGCCCGAAGGCGACCGACTCCAACGGCGACGCCAGCGCGGCGACGGTCGTGAGGTCGTGCAGCGTGGTGCGCCTGCCGGTCAAGACCGACGCCCAGACCCGACCGCCGACGACGGCGTAGTGCACGAAGACGCGGCCGTCGAGACGCGGGCGCACGTCGGCCGCCCGCACCGGAACGAGACCCGGCCGCGTGCCGGACTGGATGCGGGTGAGTCGCACGACGCGTCGCTCCTCCCGGGTCCGCGCGGAGGCGAGGCCGCGGTCGTGCTCCCCCGCGAGCCGCGTCTGCTCGTCGGCGGACGCGGCCCACCGCAGCCTCGTGAGCGCGTGGGCCAGCTCGGAGTCCTGCGGCGGCACGGCGGGCGGGAACCGAAGGGCGGCGCACCGGCCGAGCTCCGCCCAGTCGAAGAACACGCTCGGCGCGCCGTCGGCGGCCGCGAGCCGCGCGCCGGAATCGACGACCGCCTGCGCGTGCGTCGCCGCACCTGCCCGCAGCTCGGTGGCACCCAGGAGCGACCGCTGCGTCTCCAGCACATCCCACGCCTTGCGTAGCAGCGATCGTGCCCGGCGGGAGTCGCCGGTCGCCTCGGCGAGCAGCCCGCGCGCGTACCAGGCCCGGCTGCGCACGTCGAGGCGCGACACCTGGTGCAGCGACGCGAGCGGTCCCAGCAGCGTCCGCGCACGGGGGAGGTCGCCGGTGTCGACGGCGACCCGGCCGGCCGTGACGCGCAGGTCCGCGGCGTAGGCCTCCCACCCGACGTCGCGGAGCACCGACGCCACCCGGACGGTGCGGTCGAGGTCGGCGACCGTGGGCCTGGCCAGGAGGGCGACCTTCACGATGACGTAGTCGGCGAGAGCGGCCCACTCCGGTCGGTCCTGGCGGGCGAACATCGACCGGGCGCGCGCAGCGTCCTGCGCGGCGGCCTCGAGGTCGGGACGGCTCCCGACGAGCAGGCAGAGGGCGAGCAGGAGGCGTGCCTCGGCCTCGAGCGACTCCTGGCCGTGCCGCTCCGAGGAGATCACGGCCGTCCTGGCCTGGTCGGTCGCCTCGGCGGCGAGACCGGCCCGCAGGAGGACGTCGGCCCGGTCCTGGGCGACGTGCGCGAGGTCGAGGTGCGCCTCCTCGGAGTCGGCGAGGTCGAACAGCTCGAGCGCGCCCGGGATGTCGCCGCCCATCCCGACGATGCACCCCATGTTCCACCGGGCCTCGGCCGCGACCGAGTCGAGGCCGAGCTCCAGGTAGCACTCGTGCGCCCGGCTCAGGTCGGCGAGCGCCGACTGGGTGTCACCGCCCACGGCGAACAGCGGTGCGCGGTTGTTGCGCAGCCGCGCCTCCCACACCGTGTCGCCGGCGCGCTGGAGGACCGGCAGCGCGTCGGCGTAGTCGGCCAGGGCCTCGCGGGTGCGACCCGACCGCTGGAGCACCAGGGCTCGCATCGCGCGGACCCGGGCTGCCGCCGGCCCCACCAGCGTGGCCGACGCGTTGTCGACGGTGGTGAGCGCGGCGCGCAGCCGACCACGGTCCATCAGGACGAAGGCGAGGCTCATCCTCGCCTCGGCCGCCAGCTCGGGGCGGTCGGCCCGCTCGGCGACGGAGATCGCGCGGCGGAGCCTCTTGTCCGCGACGTCGAGGTCCGCCATCTGTCGCAGCGCGAGCCCGGCCGCGCGATGAGCCGTCGCCAGCGCGCGCACCTCGTCGCGGTCCCTCGCCCGAGGGACCCGGGCCACGACGGCATCGGCCTGCTCGAGGGCCGCGCGAGGGTCGGCGCCGACCAGGGCCAGCGCGTGCTCGGCGTCCGCGACGAGCTCGCCCATGCGCGTCTACACGGTGACCCAGGACGTCGTGACCCGACGGCCGTCGGCCGTCGCGAGCTCGAGACGGAGCGGGCCAGGCTCGACGTCGCCGGCGTCGAAGCGGCCGTCGGCGTCGAGCGGCACGGGCGTCCGCGACCCGGTCCGGACGACCACGACGTCGCCCACGGCCCCGACGGTGATCCCTTGCACGCGAAGGGATCTCGACCACGGGTCCGCCTCGACGTCGAGCTCGACCGAGACGTCGCCGCACTCGAAGGAGAGCATGCGGACGTCCGAGACGACCGCACGGGTCACGAGCCCGGCGTCGTCGTACGCCGAGTCCGCGACGAGCTCGGCGAGCTCGGTGTCGATCGTGCGCATGGCGAACGCCGCACGCCCGGCCTCGAGCACCAGCTCCGGCGGAGGGTCGGCCTCACCGGTCACCGCGCGCATCCTCGCCTCCAGGTCCTCGATGTTCATGTCGCACCTCCCGCCCGCGTCGCGCTGTCCTCGCGCAGGTCCGGGTCCTGGTCGATGGCACCCGAGTCGACGGCGAGGGTGCGCAGCTGGGTGAGGCAGCGCTGCCGGGTGGGACCGATGCTGCCGATCGGCATGTCGAGCGCCTCGGCCACGTCGGCGTACGCCGGCGGCGGGTCGGCCACCAGGACGCGGAGCAGTCGTCGGCACTTGTCCGGCAGCGACTCGAACAGCCGCCACAGGGTGGCGTCGCGCTCGGCGCGCAGCAGGCCGGCGTCGAGCTCCTCCCGCTGGTCGGGCAGGCGGTCGGCCATCTCGTCGGTGGGCACAGGCGGCTCGCGTCGCCCGCGCCTGAGGACGAGGAGGCACTCGCGCCGCGCCGTGGTCGCCAGCCAGCCGCCGAGCCGCTCGGGGTCCTGGATGCGGTCGAGGTTCTCCACGAGCCGCAGCCATGACGTCTGGACGACGTCGGCAGCGTCGGTGGTGGAGAGCCGGTGGGCGCGGGCCGTGGCCCACAGCAGCCCGGAGAACCGGGCGACGATCTCGTCCCAGGACGCGGAGTCGCCTGCGCGCGCCGCGTCGAGCAGCTGCGCGACAGCCTCGTGCCCAGTGCCCGTGGTCGACATGGAACCTCCCCGGGATGGCCATTATCGCCACGACGGACGGCCCGTGCGACGGGTTTCCCGGACCCTGACGGGGCCGGGATGGCCCGGCCCCGTCGGGGTGTCCGCGGTGCGTCAGTCGGCGAGGGGCTGGCGGTGCAGCTGCACCCGCGGCCTGCTGCCGTCGAAGGTGTAGGTCTCGTGCATGCCACCGATCTGCTGCTGGGCCATGCTCGAGGACAGCGGATTGGCGGCCGGCTGCGTCGTCGACCCCACGCCGTGGGCGTTCTGCTTGCCGTACTGGTCGAGGACCTTCTCCTGGGCCTGAGCCTCCTGCGCGGCCTTGGCCTGCTGCGCCGCGAGCATCGCGTCGCGACGCTCGAGCGAGTCGAGCCCCTGGACCTGGGACACGGTCGGGGTGCTCGTCGTGGGCGTGGTGTGGAAGCGCGGGACGGTGACGGCGCCGACGGTGACGACGCCGAGGACGGCCAGCCCGATGACGAACGGCTTGCGGCCGAAGGACGGGACGGGCGAGGCGGTGATGGTGGACATGGTGGATCCTTCCGGGTCGGTGCTGGATGTGGGTGACGGGCTGGTGGTGCTCGGGCGCGGTAGCGCCGAGGTCAGGCGAACCGGATCGGGCGCCGGTGGAGGAGCTCGAGGAGTCCGACGAGCCGGATCGGCGGACGCCACGGCAGCGGACGGCCGGGCAGCACAGCGGTGCGGCGAAGGACGCTCGGGCGGTCGGAGGAGACCGCGCGGTGCAGACCGGGCTGGAGGCGCATCGGCTTCTCCTGGTTCGGGTCGGTCCGCTCGGCGGGCCGACGTGTGAGTCGGACACCAGGGAAGAGGCCGGCCGTGCCGCGCTGATACACACAGGACCGCAGAATCTCGAGAACGGTTTCGGACGCCGGAATGCCCGGCCCGCGGGTCTCGTTGTCGCGTTCATGGCGCAGCGCTGGGTGGCCGCCCGCCCGGGCGGCCCGGACGTCTTCGACTTCGTGTCGTACGAGGTGCCGGCGCCGGCGTCCGGCGAGGTCACCGTCGAGGTGCGCGCGGCGGGCGTGAACCCAGCCGATGCCAAGCACGTCGCCGAAGGCAGGCGAGGGCCGTTCCCTCGAGGCGTCGGCTACGAGATCGCTGGTGTGCTCACAGCGATCGGACCCGACACCGAGATCGCCTCCGGCGGCGGCACCGTCGGTGACGAGGTGCTCGCCTTCCGGGTGCTCGGCGGCTGGGCCAGCGACATGAACGTCCCGGCGGGCGACGTGTTCGCCAAGCCGAGCGTCCTCACCTTCGGGCAGGCAGCCAACCTCCTGCTGACCGCGACGACCGCCGCGGAGATGTTGCACGTGGCCGCGGTCGAGCCCGGCGAGACGATCCTGGTGCACGGCGCTTCTGGTGCGGTCGGGGTCAGCCTGTTGCAGCAGGCGGCGTTGCTCGGGCTGCGGGTGATCGGCACCTGCAGCCCCGGTCGCTTCGACGAGGTGCGCCGGTTCGGCGGCGAGCCGGTCACGTACGGCGCCGGGCTGGAGGGACGGATCCGCGCGACCGCAGGCGAGAGCATCGTCGCGGCCCTCGACTGCGTCGGAACCGACGAGGCCGTCGACGTGTCGCTGGCAGTGGTGCCCGACCGTGCTCGCGTCGTCACGATCGCTGCGAAGCAGCGTGGGGCGGCGGAGCGGATTCGGGTGATCGGCGGCGACCTGCCCGAGAGCGCGTCCTACCGGGACGGCGTTCGCGCAGACCTCGTTCGGTTGGCCGCCGAGGGGGTCCTCGAGGTCCCGATGGCGCGGAGCTATCCGCTCGATCGAGCTCTGGACGCCGTGGAACTCCTGCACGGCCGGCACCCCGGCGGCAAGGTGGCGCTCCTCCCCGAGCACTCCGGCACGCGGGGCTCAGCCGCCGACTGACGGATGATGAGCCGCCGAGGCATCCGACGCCGGCACGCCGTTCGGACCGTGCCGGACACCGTTGGCAGCGTCGTCGTGGGCGACGAGCCCGCCCGACCCTGGAACCCTCCCGCGAACGAGAGGTTCCCCGGGTTCTTCTGGTGGCGGGGGCAGGATCCGTCGTAGTGCGACGCCGCCGTCCGGACGGGGCGCTCCGCGCCCGAGGGGGACGGCAGCGTGATCGCTCCTCCCTGCCCCCGGGTGGGGAAACGAAAGTGGCCCGATCCAAGGACCGGGCCACTTTCGTTTGGTAGCGGGGGCAGGATTTGAACCTGCGACCTCTGGGTTATGAGCCCAGCGAGCTACCGAGCTGCTCCACCCCGCGCCGGTCGGGTCTCCCCGACGTCGAGACCACTGTACGTGGGGCTCTCGGGGTCGGGCAAATCGCCTCCGGACGCTACGTCGAGGTGCCGCTGCTCGTGGCCGAGGGCGAGGGCGACGGGCTGGTGGCCCCGGCCGACGGGCTCGGCGTCGCGCCCGCGATGCCCAGCTCCTGCTGCGCCGCCGCGGCCGCCGCGAGCGCCGCGGCGAGCTTGTCCTGGGCCACGCCGTACGCCGCGAAGTCGCCCTTCGCGAGCGCGGTGCGGCCCTCGTCGTACGCCGCCTGCGCCGCCGCGATCGCGGCCGAGAGGCGCTGCTGCGCGGACAGGTTCCCGGACACCGACGGGCTCGGCGACGGCGAGCTGCCACCGCTCCCGACACCGACGGGGGGCGTGGTGTTGGTCGTGATGCCGAACACGTCGGCCAGCGCCTCACCGAGCGTGTTCCGGAAGGACACCTTCCCGCCGTAGCCCGCGAGCACCTTCTGCAGCAGCGGATAGCCGTCGGTGGTCGCCGCGCGGAGGTAGACCGGCTCGACGTAGAGCACGCCACCGGCGACCGGGAGCGAGAGCAGGTTGCCCATGTCGACCTCGGAGCCGCCCTTGCGCAGCAGGGAGAGCTGCTGGGACGTCGTCGGATCCGACTCGAAGTTGTTCTGGACCTGCGCCGGACCGGGGATCGTCGTGTTGCTCGGCAGCTGCAGCACCCGGATCTTCCCGTAGTCCGGACCCGGGTCGGAGCTCACCGCCATGAACGCCGCCAGGGTGTTGCGCTTCTGCGGCGCGAACGTCGTGGTGAGCGAGAACGCCGGCGTCGACATCCCCGGCATCTGCACCTGGAGGTAGTACGGCGGCTGCGCGGTCGACGCCGTGGGCTGGGTCGGGTCGTTCGGGACGGTCCAGAAGTCCTGGCCGCTGTAGAACCCGGTGGGGTCGGTCACGTGGTACTTCGCGAAGATCTGGCGCTGCACCTTGAACAGGTCCTCGGGGTAGCGCACGTGCGCGAGGACGCTCGCCGGCATCGACTCGAGCGGCTGGACCGTGCCCGGGAACGCCTTCATCCAGGTCTGGACGATCGGGTCGGTCTTGTCCCACTGGTAGAGCGTCACGGTGCCGTCGTATGCGTCGACGGTGGCCTTGATCGAGTTGCGGATGTAGTTCACCTGGTCGCGCGGCTGGGTGGCGACGTTGCGCGCGGCCTGCGTCACGGTGTCCGCGGTCGCGTCGCCGAAGGACGTCGGCGTCGCGTCGGGGTACTGCGCGGTCGTCGTGTAGCCGTCGACGACCCAGAGCACGTGGCCGTCGGCGACGATGGGGTACGGGTCGCCGTCGACCTCGAGCCACGGCGCGACCTTCTGCACGCGGTCCCGCGGGTCGCGGACCTCGAGGATCCGCGAGTCCGGGTTGATGAGGTCCGAGAGCACCATGTTGGGCTCCTGGTACTTCACCGCGAACATGAGCCGGTTGAGGAACGAGCCGATCGGGATGCCGCCGGTACCCGTGTAGGTGTAGTTCGCCTGGCCCGTGTCGGTGGGGTAGTCGAGCTCGCGCGGCGTGGATCCGGCGGGCGCGCCGACGATGGAGTAGGTCGGCGCGTACTCGCCGAAGTAGACGCGCGGCTGGTCGACCTGGAGCAGGCCGGTCGGCGGGCAGGCCGCTCTCGAAGAACGACGGCTCGCCCGCGGAGGTCGCGGTGTTGTCGTACGCCGCGACCACGCCGAAGCCGTGGGTGTACACGAGATGGTCGTTGGCCCAGTTGCGCTGGCTGTCGTCGATCCCGGACAGGTTGAGCTCGCGCAGGGCGATCACGGCGCCACGCTGCTTGCCGCTCAACGGGTACCGGTCGATGTCGAGGGAGTCGGGGAAACGGTAGTAGGTGCGGTTGCCCTGCAGCTGCTTGTACGTCGGGCTGACGATCGACGGGTCGAGCAGCCGGATGTTCTCGATCGTGCCGGCGCTCGCCTTGATCGCGGCCGCCGTGGGCTTCTCGGTCGCGCTGTACGCCTGCACGTCGGCGTTGCCGACGCCGTACGCCGCCCGCGTCGCGTTGATGTTGTTCTGGATGTACGGCGACTCGCGGACGAGCTCGGTCGGGCGCACCTGCACGGACTGCACGAACGAGGGGTAGATCGAGCCCACGACGAGCGCCGACCCGGCCAGCAGCACGAGCGCCGTGACGGCGAGGGTGAAGCCCTTGCGGAACGCGCTGACGAAGAACAGCACCGCGCAGATCAGCGAGATCCACATGAGGATCGTCTGGCCGGGCAGCAGCGCGTTGGCGTCCTTGTAGGTCACGCCGGGGACGAAGTCGTCGGTCGAGAGCGTGACGTCGTAGCGGTCGAGCCAGTAGGCGACCGCCTTGAGCAGGACGAAGACGCCCACGAGCGTGCCGAGGTGCGCCTGCGCCGCGCGGCTGAACCGGTCGTCGGCCGGCTGCAGCCGGACGCCGCCGTAGAGGTAGTGCACGACGACGGCCACGAGGAACGCGAGCACCACGGCGGCGAACAGGAAGCCGACGAAGAACCGGAGGAACGGCAGGGTGAAGACGTAGAAGCCGACGTCGACGTTGAACTGCGGGTCCGAGGTGCCGAACGACGTGCCGTTGCGGAAGAGCAGCCAGTCCTTCCACTCCGACGTCGCGCTGACACCGGCGAGGAGCCCGAGCAGCAGCGGTATGCCGATGATCGCGACGCGGCGCAGCGGGTCGAGCGCCATCCGGTAGCGCTCGAGGCTGGCCTGCTCCGGCGACATGAGACGGAACACCGGACGGAAGCGGTAGGCGATCCACATGTTGACGCCGACCACGACCGCCATGAGGCCGCCGAAGACGACCATCAGCCCGAGCTTCGTGTACAGCTGCGTGGTGAACACGCTCGAGGCGTTGACCGACTGGTACCAGTAGAGGTCGGTCACGAAGCCCGAGACGAGGATGAACGAGAACACCACCAGGGCGAGGACGACGAGCGTCCAGATCAGCGCGCGGTTGCGGCGCGCGGGCTCCCCGGCGGCCGGACGCCCGCCCTGCCCCTGGCCCTGTCCGCCGATCGGCGCGTCGAACGTCACGTGCAGCACCCTACGTTGCGGTCCACGGGAAGGCCCTCCGGGTCGGTGGAGCGGTAAGGCGGCACAATCTGCGTCGTGACCACCGACGCACCCGTCCCCTCCTCGCCCGACGAACCGGCCGACGCGGGCGTTCCCGCGGTGCCCGCCGACCCGACCGGCGCGCCGGTCGCTGCCGACGTCGACGTCGACGCGATCGGCGCGGCGCGGCGCGCGATGCGGCTCGTCGAGCTCGTCCGCGAGATCGAGCGGCACGTCGCCGCCGAGGGCTGGGACCAGAACCCGCGCCTGTTCGCGCTGGCCCGCACCGTCGAGCTCGTCGCGCTCGAGCCGGAGATCGCCGAGGCGCTCGGGCCCGAGGGCGAGGACCCCGAGTCGATGACCCCCATCGAGCAGGAGCCGCTGGACCGCGAGCGCCCGCTCGACGAGGTGCTCGCCACCACGATGTGGCCCGACGAGGTCGTCGGCGCCGCGCTCGTCATCGAGCGCCTCGTCCTGCCGCCCTCGGCCGAGGAGGCCCTGACCGACGAGGACCCGGCCGCGCTCGAGACCGCGGCCGCGAGCCACCCCGACCGTCAGGACGTGCGGATGGCCGTGGTCGTCACCCGGGACGGCGGGCGGGTCTGCGCGCTACGGCTGCGGGCGCACGACGCCGACGACGAGGTGCTCGTGGGGGAGAACATCGTGCCGCGCCTCGCCGACGCCCTGGCCGCGACGCTGGGCTGAGCCGCGACGGCGAGCTGAGCCGGGTCGCTGGGCTGAGCCGCGACGGCGCTACGAGCACGGAGTGACGGGCTTGCCGGCGACGTACGCCGTGACCGCGTCGACCGCCTGCGCGAGCGTCGCGACCTTGGCGACGGTGAGCCCGCCGGGTACGCCGTCGCGCAGGACCTCGGCGCAGTTGTCGGCCGGCGCCAGGAACAGCGTGGCACCGGCCCGCCGGGCGCCGACCAGCTTCTGCTCGATCCCGCCGATCGGGCCGACCTGGCCGTCGGGCGTGATCGTCCCGGTGCCGGCGACGAAGCGCCCGCCGTTGAGCTCCCCCGGGGTGAGCTTGTCGATGATGCCCAGGCTCAGCATCATCCCGGCGCTCGGGCCGCCGACCCCGCCGAGCGTGAACTCGAGGTGGAACGGCGCCCGGTAGACCTCGCCCACGGTGATCCCGAGGAAGGCCCGGCTCGGGTCGGTGGGGCTGGTCGTCGTGGTCATCGTCTCGTCGAGCTCGCCGGCGCCCTCGCGGCGTACCCGCACGACAACGGTCTGGCCCGGCGTCACGGTGCTCATCGCGACGGTCACGTCGGAACGCGTGGTCACCGTGGTCGACCCGACCTTGAGGATCTGGTCGCCCGGCTCGAGCTTCCCGTCGGCCGGCGTGCCGCCGACGACCGAGGAGACGACCACGAGGGTGTCGTACGGGCGGCCGAGGTAGCCGAGCGCGGCGGCGGTCGAGTCGGACTCGCTGTCGTCGAACGCGCGCACGTTCTCGGCCGAGATGTCCGCGTCGTCCTGGCCGTCGGGGTAGAACGCCTCCCGCGGGACGATGCGCACGTTCGGGTCGGCCCAGCCGACGAGGACCCGCCCGAGGTAGACGCCGCTGCCCGGCCCGCCGCGCTCGTTGACCGTGGTCATGTCGAGGTTGCCCGACGTCGGGTAGGTCGGCGTCCCGCTGATGTCGATGAGCGGCTTGCCGGCGACCTCGCCGATCGTGTTGAACGTCGGTCCGGGGGCCAGCTCGATGAACGGCATCGGCAGCAGCGCCCCGGCCAGGAGCAGCACGGCCGCGGACGCGCCGGCCGCACCGAGCCACCAGCGGCGGCGGGTCGCCAGGGTCACGAGGCGCGGCCGGTCTCGTCCAGACCCGGACCGTTCTCGTCGAGCGGTGCGACGCGGTTCAGCGGCGGCAGCGGCTTCTCCATCGCCTCGCGGAACCTGGCCATGTCCTCCATGCCGCGCTCGGCGTCGGCCGGCTTGCGGTCCCGGTTGTGCCAGGCGAGCCACAGGAAGCCGAGCACGGTGGCCGCGAGCGGGATCAGCAGCCAGCCGAGGATCTCCATGCCCCCAGCCTACGAGCCTCCGCGGGATGCTCCCCCACCCGAGCCGCGTCGCCGGACGCGCCGAGCCCGGTCCCGGGCGGCCGCGGTCAGCGCGAGCGGGCCCGCCGGGCCGCGCGGACGAAGGCCGCCGCGCCGAGGATGGCCACCGTCGCGCCGGCCGCGGACGCGCCCGCGACGGTGGCGTCGCGCCGTCCGATCCGCCGGCCGGCCAGCGAGTAGTCGCCGCGCACCTCGTCGAGGACGGCCCGCAGGCAGGCCTCGTTGTCGTGCAGCGGGCGCCACCCGGCGGCGAGCAGCGCGGTCGAGGGCACCACGAGCGGGTGCATGACGTAGGCGAGCTCGCTCGCCGGCGCGGGCGTGACCCCGACCCGGTGCAGCCGCTCGGCCGTGGCGTACGCGAGCGCCGCGGGGACCTCGACCCGCCGCATGCCGGACAGGGCCTCGACCTGGCGCTGGTCGAGGTACCCGTCGCTCCCCGCGGTGACCGCGCCGGACACCCGGCCCAGCGCCGCGTGCACGAGGGCGGAGGCGAGGTCCTCCACGTGGCAGAACTGCCAGGTCGGCTCGACGTCCTTGATGCACAGCAGGCGCGGCGACGCGAAGTGCCGGGTGACGAGCGTGTCGACGCCGGGACCCACGAGCGCGGCGGGCCGTACGACGGTGACGCTGAGGCCCGGGTGGACGCGTCGCGCGTCCTCGGCCAGCCGCTCGATCTCGAGCAGGTCGGCGGTGATCCCCTCGGGCGGCGCCTGCAGCGGGGCGTCCTCCGGCAGCGGGGTGGGGTTGTCCGCGAGGGCGCCGTACACCGACGCCGACGTCACCACCACGACCCGCTTGACGCCCGCGGCCGCGGCGGCCGTCACGACGGTCTGGGTGCCGCGGACGTTGAGCGCGGACCGCTCGGCCGCGGGAGTGCTCAGCGACCAGTCGACCGCGAGGTGCACCACGGCGTCGACGCCGGCCAGGCGCTGCGCGACCACGGGGTCGCGGACGTCGCCGATCTTCCAGGTCGGGCCCTCGACGCCGCCGCGCCGGACGTCGATCGCCACGACGCGGCCCACCTCGCCGTGCACGACGAGCTGGCGCAGCAGCGCCTCGCCGACGACGCCCGCGGCGCCGGTCACCGCGACGACGGTCGTCGTACGCCGCGGGGACCGGGGCCGGGGCACCGTGGACCGGGTCGGCTTCTCGGCTGGCGTCCGCGTCGCCGTGGGGCTCTTGGCGGTACGTCGCGGCCGTGGTGCGTTCGCCGCCGGCGTACCGCTGGACCCGTCCTCGGTCGTCACGCGCGGCCGACCGTGGTTACCGTGGACGACATGACCGAGCGCATGGCGACCATCCTGCCCCAGCCGTGTGCCGGGAGGGGACGGCGATGAGCGGCAACCTGCCCTTCGGGTTCGGCCCCGGCGACGCCGACGACTCCGGCGAGGGCGGCTCGGGTACGCCGAACCCCTTCGGCGCCGGCGGTTTCGACCCCTCGAACATGGACATGGCGCAGTTCGGCGCCGCCCTCCAGCAGCTCGGCCAGATGCTGCAGTCCGGTGCAGGCGACGGCTCCGCGGTCAACTGGGAGCTCGCCCGCGACACCGCGCGGGGGCTCGTCGCGCAGCAGGGCGACCCGTCGGTCTCGGCGACCGAGCGGCGCGAGGTGGAGCAGGCGCTCGACCTCGCGACGCTGTGGCTCGACCCGGTGACCAGCTTCCCGGCGACCGCCTCCGGCGGCGGCGCGTGGAGCCGCAGCGAGTGGATCGAGGCGACGCTGCCGCAGTGGCGCCGCATCGTCGAGCCGGTCGCCGAGCGGGTCAACGAGTCCATGAGCGGGATGCTCCCGACCGGTGGGCTGCCCGAGGGGCTGCCCCCCGAGCTCGCGCAGATGGCCGCACCGCTCATGGGCATGGCGCGTCAGATGGGCGCGATGATGTTCGGCGGTCAGCTCGGCCAGGGGCTCGGGTCCCTCGCGGGCGAGGTGCTCGGGGCGGCCGACGTCGGCATCCCGCTCACCGACGACGGCCGCGCCGCGCTCGTCCCGCGCAACGTCGCGGCGTTCGGGGAGGGCCTCGGCATCGACGCCGAGCAGGTCCGGCTCTACCTCGCGCTGCGCGAGGCGGCGTCGCAGCGGCTCTTCGTGCACGTCCCGTGGTTGCGCTCGCAGCTCACCGCCGCCGTCGAGGCGTACGCCGCCGGCATCACCGTCGACCGCGAGCGCATCGAGGAGGCGGCCCGCGAGATCGACCTGCAGGACCCCGCGTCGCTGCAGCAGGTCATGGCCTCCGGCGTGTTCGTCCCGGACGACACCCCCGAGCAGACCGCCGCGCTCGGCCGGCTCGAGACGCTGCTCGCGCTCGTCGAGGGCTGGGTCGACGACGTCACCACCGAGGCGGCGTCGACCCGCCTGCCCGCGGCCGACGCGCTGCGCGAGACGATGCGCCGCCGCCGGGCCACCGGCGGGCCGGCCGAGCGCACGTTCGCGACGCTCGTCGGGCTCGAGCTTCGACCGCGGCGCCTGCGCGAGGCGGCCGCGCTCTGGGACGCCGTACGCACCGCGCGCGGCAGCGAGGGACGCGACGCGCTCTGGGAGCACCCCGACTTCCTGCCGACGGCCGAGGACCTCGAGCGCCCGGAGGCGATCGAGGAGTTCGTCCGCCGGTCCGCGCCGCTGGACCTGTCCGGGCTCGACGACCTCCCCGCGGCGCCGGACGAGGGTCCGGCCGACGGCCCGTCGGAGCCAGGTTCGGACCCGGACGCGCCGTCGGCGCCCGGCGCGTGACCCTGCACGACGACGCGCGGGCCGTGCTGTCCGCGTGGCTGCCGGGCGCGGACGAACCGGCCCAGGAGGCGCTGCGCGACGAGTTCGTGGCGTTCCTCGACGCGCACGACGACGCGATGTGGCGAGCGTGCGTCGACGGCCACCTGACCGGCAGCGCGCTCGTGCTCTCCGCCGACCGGCGCGAGGTGCTCCTCACGCTGCACCCGAAGTTCGGGCTGTGGCTCCAGACGGGCGGTCACTGCGAGCCGGGCGACGCCACCCTGGGCGCCGCGGCGCTTCGCGAGGCCCTCGAGGAGAGCGGCGTCGACGGTCTCGTGCTCGGCGCCGAGCCCGCGCGGCTCGACCGGCACCGGGTCGGCTGCCACGGCGGCTCGTGGCACCTCGACGTGCAGTACGTCGCCACCGCCCCGCCCGACGCCGTCGCGCGGATCAGCGACGAGTCCCTCGACCTGCGCTGGTGGCCGGTCGACGCGCTGCCCGACCGCACCGACGACGCCCTGCGCCGCCTGGTCGCCACCGCCACCCGCTGACCCGTCGCCCCCACCGGGTTCCGCTCCCGGGATCGGCCGGGCGAGACCCGTGCCGTCAGCGGGATCAGAAGAGGGTCTCGGCGGCGGGTTCGACCTCGGCGTCGTCCGGCTGGTCCCGGAGTCCGTGGCCGGTCGCGTGGTCGACGCCGGCCAGGAACGCCCGCGCCTCGAGCAGGCGCGGGTAGCCGCGCATCCACGCCTCGAAGCCCGGTCCGTGGTCGGCCACGAGCAGGTGCACGAGCTCGTGCAGCAGGACGTAGTCGACGACGTGCTCGGGCATCCCCACGAGCCGGTCGGACAGCCGGATGGTGCCGTCGGCCGGCGTGCACGAGCCCCACCGGCGGCGCTGGTTGGTGACCCAGCGGACCGAGCTGGGTACGGCGCGGCCCTCGAGGTGACGACGCGACAGCAGCGCGGCGCGCGCCTCGAGCTGGGCGTCGGTGCGTCGCGTGCGACGCTCCCGGGCGGCGAGGCGGCCGACGAGCTCCTCGACGTAGGGCACGATCTCGGCCCGCGACATGCGCTGCGGCACGACGACGACGGTGCGGCCGTCCTCGCGGAAGGCCGTGACGCTGCGCCGGCGCCGGGTGCTGCGACGCACCTCGACGCCGTCGGGGAGTCCCGGGATGTCGACCACTGTCTGGCTCATCGGGAGTGAACCTAGCCCGCGGCACCGACGGCGGGGCGCCGCTCGACGCCGACGGGACACGGCCGTGGCGGCGTCACCGGAGTCCGGTGAGTGTGACGAAGTCGCATCCACAATTTCGCGTCCACACCCGGTGGACAACGTCGGCGCAGGTCAGGACTGGCGTGCGGCCGGTGTCGGGCCCGTCGTCCCCAGCGTCGTCCACCCGACGTCCACAGCGCCACGCCCACCCGTCCCCAGGTGGTCCCCAGGTACGTCCACAGGGCCGGTCACCGAGGCGTTGACCGGCGTTCATCCGCGCGCCTAGGTTCCTCCCTCGACGGGGCCCTTGGGAGAACGGTCCGGTGTTCGCAAGGGGAAGGCGAACAGCGGGTGCGAGACCTGGGGGCCCCGTCTGTGACCCCGCCGCCGTGCAGTGCTCCGGTGTCCGACCGAGCGGCACCTGCACCCGCACCGGCCGCCACTCGCGCCGGGCACCCGGCTGGCCGAGCGCGACGCGGACGACGCCGTCGACGTACGCCGTGAGTCCTCCGGCAGCCGCCTCGCGAGCGCCTCGGCCGCGGGCGTACGACGCGTCCCACGCACGGCGGGAGTGTGGTTCAGATCATGAAATCGACGCCCGCGGCGACCTCTCCCGTGCTCAGCGACCGTCATTTTGTGCCGGAATCAGGGGGAATAGTCCGATTCGTCCCTCGCGGGTCGAGGCGCGCCTGCACGGAACGGGGTCGCGGAGCGCGTACTGTCGTGCCAGCCCAGGCCACCCCGGTGGCCCGTGGAGGCCCGCGCCCGGAACCCCGGAAGGGGATCCAGCGACCGGGCGGCCACGTATCCACACCAGGAGGAGGACCCCCATGGCGGACGAGAGCTACACCGGCGAGGCGTACTGCGTGAAGTGCAAGGAGAAGCGCGCCTTCACCGGTGTCGTCGTCGAGAAGAACGGGCGTCGCATGGCGCAGGGCATCTGCCCCGTCTGCAACACCAAGGTCAACCGGATCCTCGGCAAGGCCTGATCCGTCCGACCCGCACGTCGACAGCGCCCCGTCCGCACCCGCGGGCGGGGCGCTGTCGCGTCCGGAGGCTGTCGAGGCGGTCCGGCGCCGGTCGAGCCCGGCGGCCGTCGGCGATCCCGTCGCGATGCCGCCCGGCTCCGCCCCGCCGGTCCTAGGGTGACGCCGTGAGCGGCTCCCCCGACCCGGCACCGGTCGCGGCGCACGCCTCGGGCGCCCGGATCGCCGCGGCCGTGCTCGCGGCCGCCGACGCCGAGCACGACGCCGCCGTCGACCTCCTCGGCCGGCTCGTCGCCATCCCGAGCACGGGCGGGAGCGACGCCGAGGTCGAGATCCAGCACGTGGTCGCCGAGGTCCTGCACGGCGACGGCTTCGACGTCGACGTCTGGCCGCTCGACCTCGACGCTCTCCGCGCCGACCCCGAGTTCCCCGGCATGGAGGTCGAACGGCGCGAGGCGTACGGCGTCGTCGCGACGCTGCCGGGCCGCGCGCCCGACCTCGGTCGCAGCCTGCTCGTGGACGGGCACACCGACGTCGTACCGCCCGGCGACCTCGACGCGTGGAGCGGCGACCCGTACGAGCTGCGCCGCGTGGTCCGCGACGGCCGCGAGCTGCTCGTCGGCCGCGGCGCGTGCGACATGAAGGCCGGCCTCGTGGCGTCGATCGCCGCCGCGCGAGCCCTGCGCGCCGCCGGCGTACGCCTCGCGGGCGACCTGACGATCGCGCCGGTCGTCGGGGAGGAGGACGGCGGCCTCGGCACGTTCGCCCTCGTGCGCCGCGGCGTGACCGCGGACGCGTGCATCGTGCCCGAGCCGACCGACCTCGACGTCGTCCCGGCCAACGCCGGCGCGCTCACCTTCCGGCTGCGCGTCCCCGGCCGGGCCACCCACGCCTCGCGGCGTACCGAGGGGGTGAGCGCGATCGAGATGTTCCTGCCGGTCCTCGAGGCGCTCGGGCGGCTCGAGTCCGAGCGCAACGCCGACGTCCACCCGCTGGTCCGCCGCTGGCCGATCGCCTACCCGCTGTCGGTCGGCACGGTCCGGGCGGGCGACTGGGCCTCGACCGTGCCGGACCTCCTGGTCGCGGAGGGCCGCCTCGGCGTGGCGCTGGACGAGTCGCCGCGGCCGCGCGGGAGGCGCTCGAGGAGTGCGTGGCCCGGGCCTGCGCCCGGGAGCCGTTCCTCGCCGCGCACCCCGTGACCGTCGAGTGGTGGGGCGGGCAGTTCGCTCCCGGCCGCACCGCGGACACCGCCCTCGTCGACGCCGTGCGCCGGGCGCATCGCGGTGCCCTCCCCGGCGCGCGCGAGCCGGAGGTGTACGGCGCCCCGTACGGGAGCGACCTGCGGCTGCTCGCCCCGGTGCAGCCGACGGTGCAGTACGGCCCCGGCGACACCCGCGACGCGCACGCGCCCGACGAGGCCGTCGCGGTCGAGGACCTGCGCGCCGCCACCCGCTCGCTCGCGCTGTTCTTCCTCGAGCACTGCGGCGTCGTCTGACGGCCAGGACGGGCGCGGCGCCCACCGACCGATCGGCTGTCCGGGTAGGACCGCGCCCCTACCGTCTCGCGGCTGTGGACCGCTCGCGTCGTGCACACGCGCGACGGCGCACGCTGCCGGCATGAGCCGACACCTCCCCGTCTCCCGTCCCGCCCGACCCGTGCTGCGCCGGGGCCGGGACCGCGTCCAGATCGGCCTCGACCCGGACCGGGCGGTCCTCGTCGAGGGGCTGTCCGACGTCGCGAGCACCGCCCTGCTGCGGCTCGACGGCGCGACCGGTCGGCACGAGGTCCTGGCGTTCGCCCCCGAGCTCGCGGGAGTCCTCGACGAGCTCGACCGGCGCGGGCTGCTCGAGGACGACCCGGGTCCGTACGCCGGGGTGTCCGCGCTGCGCCGCCAGCGGCAGGGACCGGACATCGCGGGGCTGGCCCTCACCGCCTCGAGCACGCCCGAGGCGCTGCGCGTCATCGCCCGGCGGGCCCGCTCGGCCGTCGTCGTCCGCGGCACCGACCGGGCCGCCGCCCACGTCGCCGTCGGGCTCGCCGCGGCGGGCGTCGGCGTCGTGGCCCTCCAGGGTCCCGACCGCGTCGCGGCCCCGGCCGACCTCACTCCGGTCGGACCGGTCGAGCCGCACGTGTCCTGGCGCGAGCAGGTGTCGGAGTCGGTACGCCGCGAGGGCGCGCACCCGACGGCCGTGGGGACGCGGGCCCGACGACCGGTCCTCGCCGTGGTCTGCTCGGCGGCGGACGTCGACGTGCCGTGGACCGACCCCGAGCTCGCCGACGACCTGCTGGCCGACGGCGTACCGCACCTTCCGGTGGCCGTGACGGGCGACGCCGCGCGGGTCGGGCCGCTCGTCGTCCCCGGGACCACGCCGTGCCTGTGGTGCCTCGACCACCGGGCCCGCGACCTCGACGCGGCGTGGCCCGCCCTCGCCGACCAGATCCGGCTCCGGCACCCGACGGCGCTGGCGCAGAGCGGTGTGCTCGCGACCGTCGCCGCGGCCACCGCCGTCGCTCAGGCGCTGCAGATCGTCGACGCGCCCGGGACCGCGACGCCGGCGTCGCTCTCGGCGCAGATCGAGTTCCGGGCTCCGGACGCCATCGGCCGGCTGCTGCCGGTGACCCGCCACCCGACCTGCGGGTGCGGGTGGGACGGCGGCACAGTCACAATGGTCGGGTGACCGATCTCCCCAAACGCGCCGTGACCCGCGGGGCGCGCCTCGCCGCGCTCCCTCTCGGGTACGCCGGGCGCACCGCGATCGGGTTCGGGAAGAAGGTCGGGGGCAAGAACGCCGAGCTCGTCGCGACCGAGATCCAGCTGCGCACCGCCGAGCAGGTCTTCAAGACCCTGGGCGAGCTCAAGGGCGGCGCGATGAAGTTCGGGCAGGCCATGAGCATCTTCGAGGTGGCCCTGCCCGACGAGCTGCTCGCGCCGTACCGCGCCACCCTCACCCGGCTGCAGGACGCCGCGCCGCCGATGCCCGCCGCCACCGTGCACGCGGTGCTCACCGAGTCCCTCGGGGACGACTGGCGCGACCGGTTCTCCTCGTTCAGCGACACGCCCGCGGCCGCGGCGTCGATCGGCCAGGTGCACCGGGCGGTGTGGCACGACGGCCGCGAGGTCGCGGTGAAGATCCAGTACCCCGGCGCCGGCAAGGCGCTCATGGGCGACCTCAACACGGTGACCCGCATGGCGCGGATGTTCGCCTCGATGTCGCCGGGCATGGACATCAAGCCGCTGGTGGACGAGCTCAAGGCGCGGGCGGCCGAGGAGCTCGACTACCTCACCGAGTCGCAGTCGCAGCGTCAGTTCGCCGCGGCGTACGAGGGCGACGAGGAGTTCGTCGTACCGCACGTGCTCGCCGCGGCACCGACCGTCGTCGTGTCCGAATGGCTCGAGGGCCGGTCGCTCTCGACGATCATCTCCGACGGCACCCAGCAGGAGCGCGACCACTTCGGCACGCTGTACCTGCGGTTCCTCATGTCCGGCCCGGGCCGCGCCGGGCTGCTGCACTCCGACCCGCACCCGGGCAACTACCGCGTCATGCCGGACGGTCGGCTCGGCGTCCTCGACTTCGGCGCCGTCGCGCGGCTGCCCGACGGCCTCCCGGTCGCGATGGGGCAGCTGCTGCGGATCGCCCTGCTCGGCGACGCCGAGGCCGTCGTCGCCGGGCTGCGCGACGAGGGCTTCATCAAGCCCGGCGTCGACGTCGATGCCGAGGCGTTCTTCGAGGCCATGCGCCCGTTCGCCGAGCCGGCTCAGCACGAGTACTTCCACTTCTCGCGAGAGTGGATGCGGGGGCACTTCACCCGGCTGTCCGACCCGCGCAGCCCCGACTTCGCCGCGGGCTTCAAGATCAACCTGCCGCCGCAGTACATGATGATCCACCGGGTGTGGCTCGGCGGCATCGGCGTGCTGTCCCAGATGGACGCGACCGTCCCCATGCGCGGCGAGCTCGAGCGCTGGCTCCCCTCGTTCACCACCCCCGAGCCGCCGGCGTAAGTGATCGCGAGCGCCGGCTCCGATCGCTGTTGCCAGTGGCTCGGGCTCGGGTGGGCTACCAGTAGTCGCTGTCGAGCTTGCCCTCGATGGCGCGCAGGTTGTCCCGCGCGCACTGCGGGCAGAAGCGGACGTCGCGGCCGTCCTCGTGCGCCGCGATCCACGACAGCGCGAGCATCCCGCTCTGCTCGTCGGCCTCGGCGTCGAGCTGGGTCCCGCACATCGCGCAGACCAGCACCGTCATGAGGTCATCCTCCACCCGACCGACCCGCGTCGGCCCGCTCGGGCCGTCGGCGCGCGGTTTCGGCCCGGAGTACGTCGGAGATGCTCACACGTCTCCGACGTAGAGGAAGCCCGGACCCTCCTCGCGCCACGAGACCCCGAGCGGGTCGAGCGCGGCCGCGACCGCCGGCGTCCACGAGCCGCGGATCGCGTCGTCCGCCGTCTCGAAGCCGTGGTCCGCGGTGAGCAGGAACATCGTGTCGTCGAGCACGCCGACCCGCTCGAGGTGGTCGAGGAGCACGCCGAGCCGCGCGTCGCAGTCGCGCAGGCCGTCGACCGCGATCGGGGAGCGCGGGCCGCCGTGGTGGTGTGCGGCGTCGGTCGTGTACTGGGACCACCAGGTGACGCGCGGTCTCTCGTCCTCGGGCGCGGAGAACAGCCCGACCATCGTGGCCAGCCCGAGCAGGTCGATCGCTGAGTACAGGGCGTAGTCGTCGTCCTCCGCGCAGCGCGCGTGCGTCACGAGGTCGGACGACATCGGGTCCGGCAGGAGCGCGCGCACCGCGGTGAGGAAGTCACGTGACTCGCCGCTGCCCGCCTCGCCGGGGTCGACCGCCTCGCCTGAGGCGAGCGCGGCGCGGACGAGGGCGAACGTCGAGGCCCACGATCCGCGCTCGGTCATCTCGTTGACGCTCGCGGTGCGCACGCCGGGCCGCGCGGCCGTCACCGCCTCGAACAGCGTCGTGACCCCGTCCCGGTAGAGCTCGCCGGTCCGGTGCCACGTCGCCGCGTCGTTGGGCACGACCTGGCGGCCCTCGGCCCGGTCCCAGTAGACGTTGCCGACGACGCCGTGCCGCCCCGGGCCGACGCCGGTGAGCATGCTCGTGTGGTTCACCAGGGTGAGGCTGGGGAACTCCGCCACGGCGCCGCCGCGGAGCGCGCAGCCGCGCGCCAGCAGCCGGGCGACGTTCGGCAGCTCACCGGCACTCGCGAGGTCGAGGAGCGAGCCGGGATGCCCGCCGTCCCAGAGCAGGCCGACGACGTACGTCGCACCGCGCCCGACGAGGTCGTCGCGGACGACCCCGTCGAGCCCCTCGAGCGCCGCGCGCTCGACCCCCGCGACCCACGCGAGCGTCGGCATGACGTCGACGAGCCGGGCATGGTCCGCGACCGGACCGCGGCGCGTCACGCCGGCGCCGGAGAGCAGCAGGGGCGCGCGGGACTGGATGACGTCGAGCGAGCCGTGCTCGCCGCGGTGGCCGCCCTGCTCGGGGAAGTAGTGACCGGCGGTGTGGACGATCGCGACGTCCGGGCTGCGCGGGTCGGTGAAGAACGACGCGAGGCGCGGCCACGGGAGCGGGTAGGAGTTGCGCTCGTGCGGGGGTGACGGGTCCGCCGCTTCCTCGACGGACGTGAGGAACGCGAGCGGGTCGGTGCTCGGGCAGCGGGTGTCGGCCGCGGAGGAGCTCGCCGTCGGGATGGTGGGCGTCGAGCCGGGCGAGGCCGGCGTGGTCGGCGACGAGGACGGCGAGCGGTCGGCCGGTGCCGTCGCGACCGGCCGCGGGATCCGGCCAGGCGACCAGCGCGACGACGGCGGCGAGCTCGGGGGCGACCAGCGCGGTGACCGCCGCGGTCACGGCGGTGGGGTCGGGGTGGGGCACGGGTCGATCCTGCCGGAGCGACGGAGGGGGCGGGACGGCGACGGGCGGGTGACCCTCGAGGTGGGTCACCCGCCCGTGCTCCCGTCGCATCGCTAGCGCGCGACGAGGAGGTGGGACTCGCGAGAGGCCAGGACGGCCGCCTCGCGGGCCAGCCGGGCGCGGCGCTCGGCCGCCTCCGCCCGGCGGACGGCACGGACGAGGCGCCTGACGCGCCACGCCTGGGCCTCTCGGTGCCGGGACTCGATATGGCTCCGAGCCATCTGTTCGGGGATGTAATGCATGTCTGTCTCCAAGGTCGAGGTGGGAGTCGCGGTCGGCGACGTCCCGGTGTGCTGGTCCGCCGGGAGGGCGGGGAGGGAGTCCCGCGCAGGTGCGCGGTCCTCGGTACGTCCGGTCATGCGGCGGCACCTCCGCGCTGCGTCGGGACGACGCATACGCCGGAGAGCTCGTCGTCGATGTCCGCCTCGGCGTCGGCGGCGAGCTCGGCGGCGAGCTCGGACATCCGCTGCTCGAGGGCGGCCTCGGCGGCGCGCCGGTCGAGGTGGTCGTCCTTGCGCGGCCGGCCGGGGCGCCGCTTGCGCGCCACCACCTGTCCGCGCTCGAACAGCTCGCCACCCCAGACGCCCCACGGCTCGCGCCGCTCCAGGGCGCCGGCGAGGCAGGCTGCGCGCAGTGCGCAGTCGCCGCACAGGGCCTGGGCGAGCGCGACCTCGTCGGGTCGCTCGGCGAACCACAGCTCCGGGTCGTACGACCGGCACGGCGTACTGGTGTCGATCCAGTCGATCGACGCGGACTGGGTTCCGAGGGTGTGGGTCAGATCCGTCAGGACGCTCATGTGCGGTCACCTCCTTCACGTTCCGCGGGATCCTCCGCGGGCCTCGAGTCGTGCAGGACAGGGGTGTGGCGGGCGGAAGGGATGGCCGTCCGTCACGTCGTGCGGGTCGTGCTGCCGTGCGGTGCGCTCCCCCAGGTGGTCCGACCTGGACAAACACGAAGGCCGCGGTTCCCGGTGTCGGGATCCGCGGCCTCGAGGTGCCTGGTGGGTGGGGTTCACCCAGAGGATCCTCGAGACTGCGGGTCGTACGACGTGCCGTTGGCGTTGCGCGAGATGCCGCTGCCGATCCACGTGGTGGTGCTCATGAGATCGGCGGTGTGCGGGCGCTTCGCCGCGACGACGACGGCCTCACGGCGGACCGCAAACGCACCGAACGCCGCGACGACGGCGGCGAAGGAGGCGCACACGGGCAGCACGAAGGCGGCCGGGTCGCTGGTGATGATCGACATCCTGGCCACCTCCTCTGCTGTCCTGCCCGACCGGAACCGGGCCTGCACGTACCTCGTGCGCACGAGTGAGATTACGCAGGGGTTCCTGGTCCGTGCAACGAGGTTTTCCGGGAAATTTTCGGCCGACGCCTCCGCGACGCCGGGAATGCCCCGAACAGCGCGGGTTTTCGCCGGATCGGCGGGGGCGGATCGGATCGCCTCCGGCGCGTCGCCCGGCCGTCCCGGCGCGAGGCGCGGGGGTGTCGGCGCGACGGGTCGGCCGGCGGCGCGACGGTCAGGCGGGGTCGTCGACGTGCGACGCCGGCGGCTCGCCGCGGACGAGGGCGAGCAGCGGATCGGCGTAGGCCGCCAGCTTGCGGGCACCGATGCCCGGGATCGTCACGAGGGCCGCGGCGTCGGCCGGGAGCTCGGTCGCGATCCGCTCGAGGGCGGCGTCGGTGAGCACGACGAAGGCCGGCACGGAACGTCGGCCGGCCTCCTCGGTGCGCCAGTCCTTGAGCCGCGCGAGGAGCGCCTCGTCGTACGACGACGGGCAGCTTCGGCACCGGCCCCGGGCCGACTCGGCCCCGGTGACGAGCGCGGCCCCGCAGACCCGGCAGGTCGCCGGGCCGCGACGGCGCCCGCTCGTGGCCCTCGACCTGGACCCGCTGCCCCGTACGACTCCGCCGGCCTCGCCCACTGCGGCGTCGGGCCCGACGGCGGCGTCGAGGAACGGCGAGCGCTCGCGCCGGCCCCTGCCGGTGCGGCTGCGCGCCCAGGACAGCGCGAGGTGGCGCCGGGCCCGGGTGCAGGCGACGTAGAAGAGCCGGCGCTCCTCCTCGATCCGGGCCGGGCCGTCGGCGTACTGGATCGGGAAGGTGCCGGCCGCGAGACCGACGACGAACACGGCGTCCCACTCGAGACCCTTGGCGGCGTGGACGGTCGCGAGCGTGACGCCGTCGGCGGTGGGCGCGGACTGGGTCGCGGCGCGGACGTCGAGGTCGGCGACGAGGTCGCCGAGGGTGGCCGCGGGGCTGGCCGCCGCGAGGTCGTCGGCGAGGGTCACGAGGCGGAGCAGGTTCTCCCAGCGGTCGCGCACCGCGCCGGTGCCGCTCGGCGGCTCGGCCGACCAGCTCATCGAGGTGAGCACCGACCGGACGTCGGCCCCGAGGTCTCCGCTGGACTCGCCGCCGCGCGCCGCGCCCCGGATGCGGGTGACCGCCTCGCGCACCTCGCCGCGCTCGAAGAACGCCGACTCGCCGCGCAGGACGTAGGGGATGCCGGCCTCGCCGAGCGCCTCCTCCAGCACCTCGGACTGCGCGTTGATGCGGTAGAGGACCGCGATCTCGCGGGCCGGGGTGCCCGCGGCGATCAGCGCGGCGACCGCCTTCGCGACCGACGCGGCCTCGGCCGGCTCGTCGTCGAAGGCGGTCACCCGCGGCTCGGGGCCGTCGGGGCGGGTGGCGCGCAGCTCGAGGCGCAGCCGGGCCTCGGGGCCGGTGGCGCTGGCCAGCACGCGGTTGGCGAGCGCGACGACCTGCGGCGTCGAGCGGTAGGAGCGGACGAGGCGGACCTCGGTGGCGTGCGGGTAGCGGCTGCGGAAGTCGACGAGGTAGGACGACGTCGCGCCCGTGAACGTGTAGATCGTCTGGCTCGCGTCGCCGACGACGCACAGGTCGTCGCGCTCGCCGAGCCACAGGTCGAGCAGGCGCTGCTGCAGCGGGTTGACGTCCTGGTACTCGTCGACGGTGAACGACCGGTAGGCGCTGCGCACCTCGTCCGCGACGTCGGGGCGGGTGTCGAGCATCCCGACCGTGAGCAGCAGGACGTCCTCGAAGTCGATGAGTCCCTCGGCCGTCTTGCGCTCGTCGTAGGCGGCGTACAGCTCGGCGACGTTGCCCCGGGTCAGGCCGCTCGGCGGTTCGCGCCGCGCCGCCGAGGCGGCGGCGGAGTAGTCGGCGGCGACCACCTGGCTGGACTTGGCCCACTCGATCTCCGCCGCGACGTCGCGGGCGAGGGACGGGTCGGCGAACCCGGCGCGGCGCAGCACCGGGCCGACGACCCGGGCCTTGCTGGGGAGGATCCCCGGCACCGGGCCGCCGACGACGCGCGGCCAGAAGTAGCGCAGCTGGCGCAGCGCGGCCGAGTGGAACGTGCGGGCCTGTACGCCGTCGACGCCGAGCTCGGCGAGCCGCTGGCGCAGCTCGCCGGCCGCGCGGGCGGTGAACGTGACGGCGAGGGTGCGCCGCGGGTCGTGCCGGCCGGTGAGGGCGGCGTAGGCGATCCGGTGGGTGATGGCCCGGGTCTTGCCGGTGCCCGCGCCGGCGAGCACGACCACGGGACCGGACAGCGCTAGCGCCACCTCGCGCTGCTCGGGGTCGAGCGCCGCGAGCACCGCCTCGGCCGTGCCCGGCCGCCGCGCGACCGACCGGGCCGCGGACGAGCGGGCCGCGAGCGGGCGGGGCGCGGACGAGCCGGGAGCGTCGAGGAACTCGCCGGCCGCCGTCACCCCGCCATCCTCGCAGCCACCCCCGACCCCTCCCACCCCCCGCCCGCCCCGCCTTCCTTGATCGTCCCTTAGGGATGATCAAGGAAGTTCAACTGCACGGATCTGTCCCGGATTCGCGATCATGGAGCCGCGCGAGACGCCGGCCGCGGAACAAACCGGGCGCCCCCGGCCGTTGGTACGCATGCCGGACGCAGTGCCGGCGCGGTCGCACCCGGCGCCCACGACGACACGAAGGAGTTCGTCCGCGATGGCGGTCACGATGTACACCACGGTCTGGTGCGGGTTCTGCTCCCGGCTCAAGGCACAGATGACGCGCGAGGGCATCGAGTTCGTCGAGGTGGACATCGAGCGCGACCCCGCCGCGGCTCGGCTCGTCGAGCAGGTCAACGGCGGCAACCAGACCGTCCCGACCCTCGTGTTCCCGGACGGCACCGCCGCGACCAACCCCAGCATCAAGGAGGTCCGCGCGCGGCTCGCCGCGATGTGACCCCCTCGTCCGACCGACGGCCCCGCGGCTCGCGAGAACCGCGGGGCCGTCGCACGCCCGACCGGGCATGATCGCGCCGTGACGGACCCTCGGCTCGTCGTCCGCCCGGCCGACCCGGCCGAGCTGCTCGACGTGGCCGCCGTGCGCGTCTCCTCCTGGCGCACGGCGTACGCCGGTCTCGTCCCCGACCACGTCCTGGCGGCGATCGGCGAGCCGGCCGCGATGGCGCGCTGGGCCGAGCGGATCGCCGCGTCGACGGGGACGGGCCTGCTGGTGGCCGTGCGCGACGACCGTGTCGTGGGCTTCTCGGCGTACGGCGCGGAGCGCTCGGACCTCGCGCCGGCCGTCGACGGACGCGGCGAGGTCTACGCCCTCTACGTGCACCCGGACGCCTGGGGCGTCGGCGCCGGGCACGCCCTCATGACGGCCACCGTCGAGCGCGCTCCGCGGGCGGGGCCACGACGCGGCGAGCCTGTGGGTGCTGACCGGCAACGACCGCGCCATCGCGTTCTACGAACGCCACGGTTTCGCCTCCACCGGCGAGGTCACCGCCTCGGGCATCGACGCGCTTCCCGAGGCCCGCTACGCGCGGCGCATCTAGCCTGGACCGGTGCCGTTCCCCCGCGGGTCCGTCCCGCCGGTCCGCCATCTCGTCCGCGCGCGCGACCTCGCCGACGCGAGGTACGCCGAGCCGCTCACCGTCGACGACCTCGCGGCCGCGGCGTGCCTGTCCCGCGCGCACTTCAGCCGCGAGTTCCGCCGCGCGTTCGGGGAATCGCCGTACTCATACCTGCTGACCCGCAGGCTCGAGCGCGCGGCGTCGCTGCTGCGCAGCACGGACTGGTCGGTGGCCGACATCTGCATGCGGGTCGGCCTGAGCAGCGTCGGATCCTTCACGAGCAGCTTCAGCCAGAGATACGGCGCATCCCCCACGGCCTACCGTGCGTCGTTCCCGCCCGCGGCGTCGCTGGTCCCCATCCCGGCGTGCGTGCAACGCGCGTACGGCCGCCCGGTGAAGAGCACGAACGGAGAAGACCCGGGTCCCGACCCGGCCTAGTTTCGTCGGCGTACCGACCGCTCCGACCCAGGAGGAACGATGATCAGGATCGCCACTACGCAGCTGTGGGTGCACGACCAGGACGAGGCGCTCGCGTTCTGGACCGACAAGGTCGGCTTCGAGGTCCGCTCCGACGTGACCGTTCCGGAGATGGGCAACTTCCGGTGGCTCGCGGTGGGCCCGAAGGGCCAGGACGGCATCGACATCGTCCTCATGGCCATCCCCGGCCCGCCCGTCATGGACGACGACACGCGCACCCAGGTCGCCGCCCTCACCGCGAAGGGGTTCGCCGGGACGGTGTTCCTCACCACCGAGGACTGCGTCGGCTCCTACGAGGAGCTCCGCGCGCGCGGGGTCGAGTTCACCGAGACGCCCGAGGACCGCCCCTACGGCATCGACTGCGGCTTCCGCGACCCGTCCGGCAACAGCGTCCGGCTCTCGCAATTGCGCCCGATGTCCTAGAGCGCGACCCCGTTGCGGCCGTTCGGGGGTGCGACGCACGCCACGTCGTACGCCGACCGGTCGTCCCGGTCACGGGCCTAGGCTCGGGACGTAGGGCGGGGAGGGGTGGCGCGGTGTCGGGCGGACGGCGCGGACTGCGCGGACTGCGCGGACTCTGGCGGCGGACGACCGCCTCTCTGCGCGTGGCCATCGGCGACGTCACCTTCGGCATGGAGGACGGCGCGGTGTCCGTGTCCGGGCTCGTGTTCGGCGTCTCGGCCGGGACCGACGACAGTCGAGTCGTCGTCCTGGCCGGAGCCACCGGGGCGGTCGCCGGGGCGGTGTCGATGATGGCCGGCCGCTACCTCGACGTGCAGTCGATGGGCCACCGGTCCGACGCGCTGCTCGCCTCGACGCGGCACCGCGTGGCGGTGCACCCCGACGCCTACCTGGGCCGGGCGTCGGTCCGGCTGCGCGCCGCGGGTTTCACCGGCGACGAGGCGCAGGTGGTCGTGGGCGCACTGAGCCGCAACCCGCAGGCCCTCGCCGACCACGTGATCGCCTACGAGCTCGGCACGGTCTCGCGTCCCGAGGCCTCGCCCCTCGCGCACGCGCTCTGGATGTTCTTCGCGGACCTCCTCGCGGCCAGCGTGCCGGTGATCCCGTTCGTGCTGTTCGACCTCGAGACGGCACGGCTCGTGTCGCTCGTCGTCACCGGCATGCTCATGGCCGCGCTGGGGATCGCGCGCGGCCGCATCGGCGGAGTCAACGTGTGGCGCACCGCCGCGGAGACGATGGCGATCGCCGGTGTCGCCGCGCTGGCCGGCGTCGCGATAGGTCACCTCGTCGCCTAGCGCCAGCGCGACCCGCTACGAGCGCGACCAGGACCCCGGCAGCTCCGCGCCGTACCAGTGCTCGACGAGCCGGCGCGCGATGGAGATCCGCGGCGGGATGCGCACCGTGCCGGTCTCGCAGCCCGCACGCATCTCCTCGCGGGTGAACCAGCGCACCTCCGTGATCTCCGTGCCGTCGGGGCGAGCAGGCGGCGAACCGGCCGCCAGCCGCGCGCGGTAGCCGAGCATGAGGCTCGACGGGAACGGCCAGGGCTGCGAGCCGAGGTAGTCGAGCCGGTCGACGACGACGCCGGCCTCCTCGGCCATCTCGCGCACCACGGTCATCTCGGCCGACTCGCCGGCCTCGACGAACCCGGCGAGCGTGGAGTACCAGCCCTCGGGCCACTCGGCCCGGCGCCCGAGCAGCGCCCGGTCGTCGTCGTCGCTCACGAGCACGATGACCGCCGGGTCGGAGCGGGGGAAGTGCTGGCTCGAGTCGGCCGGGCAGGTCCGCGACCAGCCGGCCTGCGCGGGCACCGTCGCGACGCCGCACCTGGGGCAGCGCGGGTGCGCGGCGTGCCAGTTCGCGAGCGCGACGGCGATGACCAGCAGCGCCGCGTCGCGGTCACCGAGGGTGGCGCCGACCTCGCGCAGGCCCTCCCACCGGGCGCCCTCGGACGGCTCCCAGGGCTCGAGCTCGGCGTCGACGAGCAGGGCGACGAACGTGGTGCCGTCCCCCACACCGAGCAGCACGCGCACCCCGTCGTACGGCGCGTCCTCGGGCGGCACGAGCGCGAGCGCCACGCCGTCGCCGGCCGCGCCGCCGGTCACGGGAACCCGGCCGCGGTGAACCATCAGGACCCGGGTGCCGGGGTCGCGCCAGACGGAGTCGAACCACTCCGTGTCGTCGCGCCGCTCCGCCGCGCGGTCGAGGTCGCCGCGCGCGAGCGCGAGCGACCCCAGGAGGCGCGAGTCGGGCACCGCGTCAGCGTTCCCAGGTCGACGCGAGGTCCGACCACAGGTAGGCCGCCGCCTCGGCGCCCGCGAGCAGGAACTCGACGTCGGCCTTCTCGTTGGGCGCGTGGATCCGGTCGTCGGGCAGGCCGACGCCGAGGAACACGACCGGCGCGCCGAGGATCGCGGCGAGCGCGGCCTGCGGGCCGCTGCCCCCCTCGCGCGTGTAGAGCACCTCGGTGCCGAAGGCCCGGCCCATCGCCCGCGTCACGCTCTGCAGGGCCGGGTGGTCGAGCGGGGTGAGGAACGGGCCGACGCCGGGCTTGTCGTAGTGCGGGGTCACCTCGATGCCGTCCGGGATCGTCCCCTCGGCGCGCAGCAGCTCGAGCCACGCGTCGAACGCCGGGCGCACGTCGGCGGGATCCTGGCCCGCGACGAGTCGGAAGGACAGCTTCGCGTGCGCCTCGCTCGGGATGATCGTCTTGCCGCCCGGCCCGGTGTAGCCGCCCCACATGCCGTTGACCTCGGCCGTCGGGCGGGCCCAGATCCGTTCGAGCGTGGTGAAGCCGGCCTCGCCGTGCGTCGCGGTCGAGCGGGCGGCCGACAGCCAGCGTCCCTCGTCGAACGGGAGGCGCGCGAACAGCTCGCGCTCCCGGTCGGTCAGGGGCACGACCCGGTCGTAGAAGCCGGGCAGGGTGACGTGCCCGTCGTCGTCGTGCAGCCGCGCCACCATCCGCGCCAGCACGGTCACGGGGTTGGGCACGGCACCGCCGAACGAGCCGGAGTGCAGGTCGCCCGCCGGGCCGCGGAGGTCGACCTGCACCTCCACCATGCCCCGCATGCCGACGCACACCGAGATCGCGCCGCGGCTCGTAGACGCCGGTGTCGCTCACGACCACGACGTCGCAGTCGAGCCGGTCGCGGTGGTCGCGCAGCAGCTGCGCGAAGTGCGCCGACCCCGACTCCTCCTCGCCCTCGATGACCACCTTGAGGTGCACGGCCGGCGAGGTCCGACCGGTCGTCGCGAGGTGCGCGGCGAGACCGAGGACGTGGAAGTAGACCTGGCCCTTGTCGTCGATCGCGCCGCGTCCCACGAGCTCCTCGCCGTACGGCGTGGAGCGGACCAGCGGCTCGAACGGCGAGGTCTCCCACAGCTCGATCGGGTCGGCGGGCTGGACGTCGTGGTGCCCGTAGAGCACCACCGTCGGAGCGCCGGGGTCGTCGCTGGGCCACTCGGCGTAGACGGCGGGCAGGCCGTCGGTCGGCCAGATCTCGACGGTCGGGAAGCCGGCCCGGACGAGCCGCTGCGCGAGCCAGTCGGCGCTGCGGGCGACGTCGTCGGCGTGCCCGGGATCGGCGCTGATGCTGGGGATGGCGAGCCACTGCGACAGCTCCTCGACGAGCTGGCCGCGGCGCTCCGCCACGAAGGAACGGACGGCGGGATCGTGCGTCAGGTCGCTGCTCACGGGGCGACCCTACGACGCCCCGGCGACGGTCACCGCGGCGCGGGGCGGGGGCCGGCCCAGGTGTGCATGGGAGGATGCGGGTCGGGCCGCCGCGAGGAGCGGAGGCGTGGACCCGACGGGCAGCAGGTGAGGCGACCGGTGGCACAGGGCACGCAGCAACGGTTCATCGGCCAGCTCACCGGAGTCCGGTTCGTCGCGGCGTTCTGGGTGATGCTCTACCACTACCAGGGCGCGCTGGCGACGGCCGGGCTGCTGGTCCCGGTGCTCCACGAGGTGCTGCGCGTCGGGCGTCTCGGCGTAGACCTGTTCTTCGCGCTGTCGGGCTTCATCCTCACCCACACCTACCTCACCAAGCTGGGGCCGCGGATCACCTGGACGGGCACGCGGCACTTCTGGTGGCTGCGCCTCGCCCGCATCTACCCCGTGCACTTCGTGATGCTCAACGTCGCCGGAGTCGCCGCGGTCGCGCAGCAGAAGCTCGGCTCGTCGGTCTCCGGCACCAAGGACTGGCTCACGCCGCTCGACTACCTCCGGCAGGTCCTGCTGGTCCACGAGTGGGGTCCGAACCCGCAGCGCGGGTGGAACTACCCGGCGTGGTCGCTGTCGATGGAGTGGCTGGCCTACCTGCTGTTCCCGCTGCTCGTCCTCGCCCTGTTCAGGTTCCGCGACCGGCTGAGCACGCGGATGATCGCGGTGCTGTGGTGCGCCGTCCTCGTCCCGCTGCTCTGGTACGGCATCGCGTACTACGGCGACCCCTACTACATCTCGGACTGGGGCTCGACGATCCGCATCCTCACCGAGTTCACCGCGGGCGGGCTCACCTACCTCTTCGTGCTGCGCCAGTGGACCGCCACGCCGGCCGGGGTGCGCCCGCGCGTGGAGCGCCTCGCCACCACGCTCTCGGTCGCGATCCCGGTCGTGATCGTCGGCACCGCGCTCGTGCTCGGGCACATCGGCGCCCTGCAGTGGTCGGTGAGCGACCTGCCCGACACCCCCAACGCCGCCGACCTGCCCCCGAAGTACCACCTCGTGCTGGTCCCGCTGCTGGTCGCCTGGATCGGTGCCCTCGCGCTGACGAACCGCGGGCCCGTCGCGGTTCCTGTCCACCGACCGCCTCGTGCTCGGTGGGTTCGTCTCCTTCTCGCTCTACATGACGCACACGGTCTGGTACGGCCTGTGGCGGGCGGGCATGAAGGCCGTCCACATCGACGGTGGCGTCCTCTACCTGCTCTCGTTCGTCGGGCTCGTGGTCGGTGCGCATCGTCATCGCCTGGCTCATGTGGCGGTTCGTCGAGGAGCCGTCGCGCGAGTGGATGCGCCGACGCTCCGGCGAGCGCCCCAAGCCCGTCGAGGAGATAGCGCTGGAGAACACCTGACCCCCCACCGCGGACCTTGATCGTCCCTTAGGGAAGAAGGGTGCAGTTCAACTGCACGATCCTGTCCACAACTCGTGATCATGAAGCCGCGAGGAACCGACACCGTCGCGGCCGGCACGGGCAGCGCCTAGGTTGACGGCATGCCGATCCGGCTCGCGACGTACAACCTGCTGCACGGGATGACCGTGCTCGGCGGGATCGCGGCGACCGGAGCGCGACGCCGGCGGCCGCGTCGTCGGCCCGCCCCTCGTCACCGACGACCAGCCGCTGCGTCGCGCCGTCGCGTCGCTGGACGCCGACGTCATCGGGCTCCAGGAGGTCGACGTCGCACAGCCGCGGAGCGGCCTCGTCCACCAGCCGCGGTCGGTCGCCGAGGCGATGGGTGCGGCGCACTGGCACTTCGCGGCGTCCGTCGTCGGTACGCCGGGCGAGCCCGAGTGGGCCAGCGCCGAGGATCGGCACGACCACGCGTCGCACCAGCACCTGCGGTGGGTCCCGCCGCAACCCGCCCCCACGGCCGACGTGACGGCGATCGACGAGACGTCGGCCCCGTCGACCGGACCGCTGTACGGCGTCGGGCTGGTCTCCCGGCTCCCGGTGCTCGAGTGGCGCACCACGCGGTTCGCCGCGGCGCCGTGGAGCCTCCCGCTGATGGTCCCGGCCGAGCCGCGGCCGCGCTTCGTCCGGGTCCGCGACGAGCCCCGCGCGGCCATCGCCGCGGTGGTCGAGGGCGCGCACGGCCCGTTCACCGTCGTCACCGTTCACCTGTCGTTCGTGCCCGGGTACAACGTCCGCCAGCTCCGGGCACTACGCCGGTGGCTCGCCGGACTCCCCCGGCCGCTCGTCCTGCTCGGCGACCTGAACCTGCCGGGCAGCATCCCCTCGCGGATCACGGGGTGGACGCCGCTCGTGCGCCAGCGGACCTACCCCGTGATGAGCCCGCGGGTGCAGTTCGACCATGTCCTCGCCGACGGCTTCACCGCCCACCAGCAGGTGACCGCCGTGGCCGAGGTGCACCTGCTCCCGGTGAGCGACCACGCCGCCGTCACGGTGGACGTGGACCTGTAGCCACCGCCCGCCGCTCGATGTGAGCAGGGGCACGCTGTGGCTAGGCATGCCTGGGCCGCATCCGGGAGGAGGCACCGGCTAGCCTCCGCTCGAGGCGCTCGGACGCCCCCGGACAACGGGGACCACCCGCCGGCGGTCTCGGTACGGCGTGTCCTCGTACTTCTCACGACGACCCCGGCGCGGCGCGCGGCGCACCGGTGCGAAGGAGATCAGCGTGATCATCGGAGTCCTGAGGGAGGCACGTCCCGGGGAGACACGGGTCGCGGCCACGCCCGCGACGGTCGAGCAGCTGCTGAAGCTCGGGTACGCGGTCACGGTCGAGCCGGGCGCGGGGGCGGTCTCCGGCTTCTCCGACGAGGCCTACGCCGAGGCCGGTGCGACGCTCGGCACCGTCGGCGCGGCGGACGTCGTCTTCGGCGTCAACGCTCCGTCCGCCGAGCAGCTCGACGGCCTGCGCGAGGGCACGACGCTCGTGTGCCTCATCAGCCCGGCCCTCAACCCGGACCTGCTGGCCGACCTCGCCCGGCGCCGGATCACCGCGCTGGCGATGGACGCCGTACCGCGCATCTCGCGCGCGCAGTCGCTCGACGTGCTCAGCTCGATGGCCAACATCGCGGGCTACCGCGCCGTCATCGAGGCGGCGAACGTCTTCGGCCGGTTCTTCACCGGTCAGGTGACGGCCGCGGGCAAGGTCCCCCCGGCCAAGGTGCTCGTCGTCGGCGCGGGCGTCGCCGGCCTGGCCGCGATCGGCGCGGCGGGCAGCATGGGCGCGATCGTGCGGGCCACCGACCCGCGTCCCGAGGTGGCCGACCAGGTGCAGTCGCTCGGCGGCGAGTACCTCCCGGTCGAGGCGGCCGACGTCGAGGTCAGCGCCACCGGTTACGCCAAGGAGATGTCCGACGACTACAACGAGCGCGCGGCCAGGCTGTACGCCGAGCAGTGCAAGGACGTCGACATCATCATCACCACGGCGCTCATCCCCGGGAGGCCGGCGCCGCGCCTCATCACCGCCGAGATGGTGGCGAGCATGAAGCTCGGGCAGCGTCGTCGTCGACCTCGCGGCGGCCAACGGCGGCAACGTCGAGGGGACCGGTTGCCGGCGAGGTCGTGAAGACGGCCAACGGCGTCACGATCATCGGCTACACCGACCTCGCCGGCCGGCTCGCCGCGCAGGCCTCGCAGCTCTACGGGACCAACCTGGTCAACCTGATGAAGCTGATGACGCCGGGCAAGGACGGCGACCTCGTCCTCGACTGGGACGACGTCGTCCAGCGCGGCGTCACGGTGGCCCGCGACGGCGAGGTCACCTGGCCCCCGCCCGCGGTGCAGGTCTCGGCGGCACCGCCACCCGCCGCGTCCACCCCCGCGCCGGCGGCCGCCAAGGCGGCGCAACCGGCGTCGCCGCGCCGGCGCTTCGCCACGGTCGGCGGCGGGGCCGCGCTGCTCCTCCTGCTCGTGGCCGCCGCACCCGTCGCGCTGCGCGTGCACCTCACGGTCTTCGCGCTCGCGATCGTCATCGGCTACTACGTGATCGGCAACGTGCACCACGCGCTGCACACGCCGCTGATGTCCGTCACCAACGCGATCTCCGGCATCATCGTCGTCGGTGCGCTCCTCCAGATCGGCCACGGCGACACGGCGATCACCACGCTGTCGTTCGTCGCCATCCTGCTCGCCAGCATCAACGTCTTCGGTGGCTTCGCTGTGACCCGCCGCATGCTGTCCATGTTCTCCAGGAGCTGACCGAATGACCGTCGAATCCGCCGCGCAGGCGGCCTATCTCGTCGCTGCGCTGCTGTTCATCCTCGCGCTGGCCGGCCTGTCCAAGCACGAGACCGCGAAGACCGGCAACACGTACGGCATCGCGGGCATGGCCGTCGCCCTCGTCGCCACGATCGCGCTCGCGATCGATCGCGACGTCAGCAACACCGGCCTCATGCTCATCGGCGTCGCCATGGTGATCGGCGCGACCGTGGGCCTGTGGCGCGCCCGCGTCGTCGAGATGACCGGCATGCCCGAGCTCATCGCGATGCTCCACTCGTTCGTGGGTCTGGCCGCGGTCCTCGTGGGCTGGAACGGCTACCTGCTCGTCGAGGGCGGCGCCGACCCGGCCGAGGCGGCGCTGCTCACCGCGCAGGGCACGCTCGGTATCCACCACGCCGAGGTCTTCATCGGCGTCTTCATCGGTGCCGTGACGTTCACCGGGTCGATCGTCGCGTGGGGCAAGCTGTCCGCCCGGATCAGCTCCAAGCCGTTGATGCTGCCGGGAAAGAACGCGCTCAACGTCGGTGCGCTCGTCGCGTTCGTCGCGCTCACCGTGTGGTTCGTGATCTCGCCCCAGCTGTGGCTGCTGGTGGTCGTGACCGTCATCGCCCTGCTCCTGGGCTGGCACCTCGTCGCCTCCATCGGCGGTGGCGACATGCCCGTCGTGGTGTCGATGCTCAACAGCTACTCCGGCTGGGCGGCCGCGGCCTCGGGCTTCCTGCTCGAGAACGACCTGCTCATCGTGACCGGTGCGCTCGTCGGATCCTCCGGTGCCTACCTGTCCTACATCATGTGCCGCGCGATGAACCGGTCGTTCATCTCGGTCATCGCCGGCGGCTTCGGCATCGAGGCCGGCCCGGCCGAGGACAAGGACTACGGCGAGCACCGCGAGGTCAACGCCGAGCAGGCCGCGGAGCTCCTCGAGGCGCGCCAAGTCCGTGATCATCACGCCCGGGTACGGCATGGCCGTGGCGCAGGCGCAGTACGGCGTCGCCGACCTCACCCGCAAGCTGCGCGAGCGCGGCATCAAGGTCCGGTTCGGCATCCACCCGGTGGCCGGTCGCCTGCCCGGGCACATGAACGTGCTGCTCGCCGAGGCGAAGGTGCCATACGACATCGTCCTGGAGATGGACGAGATCAACGACGACTTCTGCGACACCGACGTCGTGCTCGTCATCGGGGCCAACGACACGGTCAACCCCGCCGCGGAGGACGACCCCACCAGCCCGATCGCCGGCATGCCGGTCCTGCGCGTGTGGGACTCCAACAACGTCATCATCTTCAAGCGCTCGATGGCCTCGGGCTACGCCGGCGTCCAGAACCCGCTGTTCTTCCGGGACAACTCCGCGATGCTGTTCGGCGACGCCAAGGACCGTGTCGAGGACATCATCCGCGCCCTCTGACCCCTGTCAGCCCGGCGGCGGGACCGCCACCGCGAGCCAGCGCCGGGCCGCCCACGGTCCGGAGAGCCGCACCTTGCGTACGTCGGCGTACGCCGGGTCGGCGAACCGTGCGCGCAGGTCGCGGCGACGCGACCCGTACTGCGTCCAGGCCCACTGGACCGGGTGCTCCGGGTCGAGCCAGTCGCGGAACGTCTCGGTGTTGCCGTTGAAGATCTCCTGGCCGTGCCTGGCCCGGACGAACGAGCGGCGCAGGACACGCGACATCACCACGGGTCTCGGGTAGCTCAGCCAGACGACGGTGTCGGCCCGGCTCCACAGCAGGTCGCGGACCTGCTCGTAGCCGTGCGAGTCGAACACCCAGCGTTCCTCGGCGGAGATGCGCTCGACGTCGTCCTCGAAGGACTCCAGCGGGACCCAGCCGGGGCCGTGGTAGAGCGCGTCCATCTCGTGGAACGGCAGGCCGGCCCGCGCGGCGAGCTCCCGGGCGAACGTCGTCTTCCCGGACCCGGTGATCCCGGCGACAAGAACGCGCTGCACGGTCGGCACGCTACCCGGCGCCGACCCGGGATCACGTGACGAGCAGCGCCTCGAGCGCCGCGCGGTCCGGCAGGTCGTCGGGCCGGACGAGACTCCCGGTGCGCACGTAGAGGAACGCGGCGTCGACGGCGTCGAGCGGGACTCCCGCGAGCTCGGCGTAGGCGACGCGGTAGACCGCCAGCTGCAGCGGGTCGGAGTCCTGCGCCTGCGAGGTCTTCCAGTCGACCACCTCGTAGCGGGTGGCGCCGCCGGCGTCGGTCGAGGCGAACACGGCGTCGATCCGGCCCGGGACGACGCGCCCGCCGAGGACGAGGGAGAACGGCACCTCGACGCCGACGGGACTGCGCTCGGCGTACGGCGAGGCCAGGAACGCCTCCTGCAGCGCGGCGAGCGAGTCGTCGGAGTCGATGTCGGCGTCGGCGGCGCCGGGCAGGTCGTCCGGGTCGAGCAGCGGCGCGACGCCGTAGTGCGCCTCGACCCAGGCGTGGAAGCGGGTCCCGCGGCGGGCGGCCGGCGACGGTGGCGCCGGGAGCGGGCGGGCGAGTCGTCGGGTGAAGTCGGCCGGGTCGGCGGCCAGCCGGAGCAGGTCCGACGCCGACAGCGACGCGGGCAGCGGCACGACGCGGGTGGCCGAGCGCTCCGCGCGCCGCTCCTCGAGGACGAGGGCGATGTCGTCGTCCCAGCCGCGCACGAGCTCGAGGTCGACGTCGTCGAGTCCGTGCAGCGGCGACGCGACGCCGTCGGTGAGCCCGGCGTGCTCGCCGCGCAGGTCGTCGACGGTGAGACCGGTCTGCTCGCGGACGCCCGCGGCCGCGGCACCGGCTCGCGCCTGCAGGTCGCTGCCCGGCGGCGGCGGCCAGGCGACGTCGACGGGGACGCCGTAGGTGGGGCTCGTCTCCCCCTCCGGCGGCTCGACGGCCCATACGTCGACGGTGCCGCCGCCGGCGACGCACTGGTCGCGCAGCGCAGCGAGGTAGGGCGAGGGTCCGCGGCGGTCCTTCTGCGTCGGTCCCCACCACGAGGCGCTCGCGAGCACGAGCCGCTCGGCCCGGGTCACCGCGACGTAGGCCAGCCGCAGCTCGTCGAGCAGGCTGTGCTCGGTGCACGCCGTGGCGAACGCCCGGTGCTCCCTCGCCCGGAAGCCGGTCAGCGCCGGCAGCGAGGCGCCGTCGCCGCGCAGCGGGAACGGCACCGCCTTCGCGTTGGTCGTCCACCGGGTCATCCCCCGGTCGGCGGGGAACACGTTCGCGGTGAGCGACGGCAGCACGACGACCGGCCACTCGAGGCCCTTCGACCGGTGGACCGTCATGAGCTGCACGGCGTCGGACCGCACCGGCCGGTCGAGCTCCGGGACCTTGCCGAAGCGGGCGGCCATCGACAGCCAGGACAGGAACGCGCCGACGCCGGCGTCGCCCTCGGCGTCGGCGAAGCCCGCGACCAGCTCCACGAACGACGCGAGACCCTCGGCGCGGTGCAGGCGCAGGACCTCGGGCGACGCCGCCATCTCGACGTCGAGCCCGGTGACGGTGACGACCCGGTGGACGAGGTCGGGCAGCGGGTCGCCGATACCGCGCCGCAGGTGGCGGATCTCCGCGGACAGCGCGGCGAACCGGTCGCGGGCGCGCGGGTCGTAGTCGAGCGGCCCGGGGTCGTCGAGCGCGTCGAGCAGCGACACGACCTCCGACGGGTCGACGCCGGCCACCGCGGCGTCGAGCCGGGCGTCGACGGCGGCGTCCTCGACGCGACCGTGCGAGCCGGCGAGGTGGGCGGCCCGCTCGCCGAGCAGGGCGAGGTCGCGGAGCCCGATGCGCCAGCGCGGACCGGCGAGCAGCCGCACGAGGGACGGGTTGGCGGTGGAGTCGTGCAGCACCTCGAGCACGGCCACCACCTCCGCGACCTCGGGCATCGCGAGCAGCCCGTCCAGACCGACGACGTCGACCGGGACGTCGCGCTCGCCGAGCGCGCGCAGGATCGCCGGGAAGTCCGACCGCGCGCGGCACAGGATCGCGACGTCGGCCGGCGGGGTGCCGACCTCGAGCACCTCGGCGACGCGCTCGGCCACCCACGCGACCTCCTCGGCGTAGGACGCGTGCAGGGCCACGCGCAGGCCGCCCGGCGGCTTGGGCTTCGCCGCCGGCGGGACGAGCGGCGCGACCTGCGGGTGGTGCGCGCGCAGCGGCGCGGCGAGGTCGTTGGCCGCGTCGAGGATGCGGACGCCGGACCGCCGGTTCTCGGCCAGCCGCAGCACGGGCGCGGCCCGGCCGTCGGCGCCGGGCGAAGTGCCGTGGGAAGCCGTCGATGTTGGCCACGCTGGCGCCGCGGAAGCCGTAGATCGCCTGCAGCGGGTCGCCGACCGCGGTGACCGGATGACCGCCGCCGAACAGCCCGGTGAGCATGAGCCGCTGGGCGACCGACGTGTCCTGGTACTCGTCGAGCAGCACGACGCGGAACTGCTCGCGCAGCGCGGCACCCACCTCGGGGCACTCGCGGGCCAGCTGCGCGCCGAAGCGCATCTGGTCGGAGAAGTCGACGAGCTCGCGCGCACCCCGTGCCGCCCGGAACTCGTCGACGAGGTGCGCCAGCTCGACCCGCGCGCGGCAGACCTCGCGCAGCGTCACGGTGTCCTTCTGCGGCCGGTCGAGAGCGTCGATCTGCCGCGACGAGGGCCTCGTCCCAGGCACGCAGGTCGTCGGTGTCCAGGCAGTGCTCGGCGAGCTCGGCGTCGAGCGCGCGCACCTGCTCGACGACGGAGGCCACCGCCTTGCCGAGGGTGGACAGGTCGCGCGACGTACGGGTGACGACACGGTGCGCGAGCTGCACCGACGCGGCCTCGGTGAGCAGCCGGCTGCCCGGCTCGACGCCGATCCGCAGGCCGTGCTCGGCCAGCAGCCGTCCGGCGAACGCGTGGTAGGTCGACACGGTGGGCTCGCCCACCTCGTCGTGCGGCACGCCCGCGGTCCGGTCGGACAGCTGCTGGACGGCGCGGCGCACGCGCCCCGACAGCTCGCCGGCCGCCTTGTTGGTGAACGTGAGGCCGAGCACCTGCTCGGGGAGGACCTGCCCGGTGGCGACGAGCCAGACCACCCGCGCGGTCATGACCGTGGTCTTCCCCGAGCCGGCCCCGGCGACCACGACGTAGGGCTCGAGCGGCGCCGTCACCGCGTCGAGCTGCTCCGCGCTGAACGGGATGCCGAGCAGCTCGACGAGGTCGCCGGGGCCGAAGTCGGGGAGGCGTGCCGCCGCGCCGACCACGCTCACGGCAGGACCTCGCGGCCCTCGTCGTACGCCGGGCAGGCGACTCGCACGCCGCACCCGCGGCAGGACGACGCGCCCGGCCGGGCCGGGAAGGTCTCCGCGCGGACGGCGCCCTCGGCGTCGGCGAGCGCGACGTCGACCCAGGTGGCGCCGTCGCCGAGCGGCTCCTGGGTCTGCACCTGCGGGGAGTCGCCCTTGCCGAGCCGCAGCAGCACCAGCTCGGCGCCGGCGACGACGGGCGGCTCGCCGGTCGGCCCGAGCCCGGCGCCCTCGCGCACGGACTCCGGCAGGGAGTCCAGGGCGCCCGCGCGGACGGCCAGCTGGTAGACCCCCATCTGCGGGTGCCGCGCCAGCTCGTCGCGGGCCACCGCCGATCGCTGGGTCTTGAGGTCCGCGATGTGCACGGCGCCGTCGGTGTCGACCTCGACCCGGTCGAACGAGCCGCGCAGCCGCACCCCCTGCTCGCCGACCGGGACGGTGACCTCGAAGGGGTGCTCGCTGGCCACGAACGTGCGGTCGTCGCGGCTCCGGTGCCAGTGCAGGAACCGGTGGACCGCCTCGCTCGCCGCCGTGCGCTCCGCGCGGGACTGCCACAGCGCCTCGAAGCCGAGGTCGGCCCACACCTCGTCGATCCGGGCGTCGAGCAGGTCGGGGTCGGCCGGGAGCTCCTCGCGCGCCACGGCGTCGGCGAGGACGTGCACGATCGAGCCGAACCCCAGCGCCGTGCTGCGCGCCACCTGCGCGTGGACCTCGTGGTCGAGGAACCAGCGCAGCGGGCAGCCGACGAGCGCGGAGAGCTGGCTGCCGGACAGGTCGAGCGCTCGGTCGTCCGGACGCACCGGCACCGGCGCGGACGTCGGGTCCTCCAGGCCCCACCAGCGGTCCGGGTGTGCGGCGGTGACGAGCGGGCGACCGTCGTCGTCGGTGGCGTGGGCGAGGACGGCGAGGCGGCGTACCGCTGCCGCGCGCAGCGCGGCCGGGCGGGACGGGTCGACGGCGGTCGCCCGCAGCCGCGCGACGAGCCCCGGCACCGACAGCGGGCGCGGCGGCCGACCGGCGACGTGGCCCGACGCCGCGCTGCGGTCCGTCGTACCGACGGCGAAGCCGCGCACCTCGTCGACGAAGCGCGAGGGCTGCGCGCCGTCGTCGAGCGGGCTGCGCACCGCGGTGACGACCAGCCGCTCCTCCGCCCGGGTGCAGGCGACGTAGAACAGCCGGCGCTCCTCCGCGAGCAGCGCGGCGGGCGGTGGTGCCGCCACGAGGCCGGTGACCTCCAGCCGATCGGCCTGCAGCAGCGAGCCACGCCGGCGCAGGTCGGGCCAGAGCCCCTCCTGCACCGAGGCGACGACGACGAGCCGCCACTGCAGGCCCTTCGCGCGGTGCGCGGTGAGGACGCGGACGGCAGGGCCGCGCAGCCCGCGCTCGGCGAGGGTGTCGGCGGGGATCTCCTGCGCCTCGAGCTCGGCGAGGAAGTTCTCGACGCCGCGGCGCCCGGAGTAACGCTCCTCGACGCGTCGTGCGGCGGCGAACAGCGCGAGCACGGCGTCGAGGTCGGCGTCGGCCCGACGACCGGCGTCGCCGCCGCGCAGGGCCGCGGCCTCGAGCCGCTGGGGCCACCCGGCCCCCCTCGCGGCGCCGGACCAGACCGCCCAGAGCACCTCCTCCGCGCTCGCGGACCGCGCGACTGCGCTCCGCCCGGCGTGGACGAGGCGGGCGAGCCGGACGACCGCCGCGAGCGCGTGACGGGCCCGGGCGTGCGGACCGGACGAGGACGACGAGAGGGGAAGCACGACGGAGTCCGGGTCGGCCGCGACCTCCTCGACGAGCAGCCGGACCAGCGTGGCCGATGCGGCCGGGCGGGTCGCCGGGTCGCGCTCGCGCTCCTGCGCGCGGAGCGCCCGGCCGAGCCGGCGCAGCTCGGCCGGGTCGGAGTCGGCGAGCGGCGAGAGGAGCAACCGGTGCACGGTGTCGTCGTCGAGCACGTCGGCGTCGACGACGCCGCGGAGCAGGGTGAGCAACGGGCCGACGGCCGGCTCCTCGTGCAGCGGCAGCTCGTCGCCGGCGACCTCGACCGGGACGCCGGCCGCCCCGAGCGAGCGTCGCAGCGACGGCACGGAGAGCCGCCCGCTGCGCACGAGGACCGCCATCTCGTCCCACCGCAGACCCTGCTCGAGGTGGGCGCGACGCAGGACGTCGGCGATGTGCGCGGCCTCGGCGGGTGCGGAGTCGAAGGTGCGCACCTCGACCGCGCCGTCGCCGTACGGCGCGCCCTCGCACTCCGGGGTCCGGTGCGCGCGCACGACGTCGGCCGGCAGGTGCGGCAGCTGCGCGGTCCGCAGCACCCGCGCCGCGGCGTCGCGGATCACCGGGCCGAACCGCCGCGTGCTGCGCAGCACGACGACCGGCGCCGGCCCGCCGTCGAGGGCGCGGAACGTGTCGCGGAAGGTGAGGATGCCGGTCGGGTCGGCCCCGCGGAACGCGTAGATGGCCTGGTCGGGGTCGCCGACGACGACGAGCTGCGCGTCGGGGGCGACGAGCCCCTCGAGCAGCCGCACCTGCGCGGCGTCGGTGTCCTGGTACTCGTCGACGAAGACGGCCCGGTAGCGCGAGCGCAGCGCCCGCTGCACGTCGTCGCGGTGCGCGAGCAGGGCGGCGCGGTGGACGACCTCGGTGTAGTCGGCGACGCCCTCGGCGTCGAGGACGTCGAGGTACTCCTCCAGGAACCGGCCCACCGCCGCCCAGGCCGGTCCGAGGTCGCCCGCGTGGGCGGCGAGCGCCTCGAGGTCGGCGGGGTCGAGACCGAGCGCGCGCGCCCGGGCCACGACGCTGCGGACCTCGGCCGCGAGCCCGCGCGTGCCGAGAGCGGCGGCGAGCCCGGCCGGCCAGTCGAGCCGGCCGTCGCGCACCGAGTGGGTGAGGACCTCGCGCAGCCGCAGCTCCTGCTCCGGGCCGGAGAGCAGCCGCAGCGGCTCGAGGAAGGCCTCGGTGTCGGAGTGCTGGCGGACGAGTGCGTAGGAGAAGGCGTGGAACGTGCTCACCGTGGGCACGACGCCGCCCCCGGTGCGGGCGGTGACCCGCTGACGCCACTCCTGCGCCGCGCGGCGCCCGAAGGTGAGCCCGAGGACCTCGTCCGGACGCAACGGATCCGGGCCCCGGAGCCGGCCGACCATCGCCTCGACGAGCGTGGTCGTCTTGCCCGTGCCGGGGCCGGCGAGGACGAGCAGCGGACCGCCTCGGTGCGCGACGACGCGCCGCTGCTCGTCGTCGAGCACCGGCGGCTCGGCCCGGAGCGGCGGCGTGCGATCGAGGACCAGCGGGGCAGGACGGCGGTCCGGCGCTTCGCCGTACGACGACGCCCGCCGGGCCGCAGCGCCGGCGGCTGCCGGGGCGGGGGCGGGGATCGTCACGACCCGATCCCACCATGCGCCACCGACATCACCGGGGTGCGGGCCACCACCGCGCCACGGCGATGTCGACCTTCGTGCCCGACGCCGTGAGCGGCGTCCCCTCACGACGGTGCCGCCGCAGCGCCTCGGCCTCGTGCCCGGCCGGCGGCGAGCCGTCGGAGCGGAGCACCCGGTGCCAGGGCACGCCCGAGCCGAAGCGCGCCATCACGGTCCCCACGGCGCGGGCGCCACCGGACCCGAGCACCGCGGCGACGTCGCCGTAGGCCATCACCCGCCCCGGCGGGATCCGCTCGACGAGGTCGAGGACCTCCTCGGCGAACGGCGTCGGCAGCCCCGCGGCGGGGTCGCGGTCGGGTGCGCGGCGCCCGCGGGGCACGGGTCTGGAGGCGGACGTCACGTGCCGCATCCTGCCCGCCTCCACGACCGGGAGGCGCCCGGATGGGACGATCTCCCCCGTGTCCTCCGCCGTCCCCCACCAGCCCGACGACGGCGGAGGCGGAAGCGGCACGCTGGTGATCGAGGACGGGGTCATCCCCCGCCGGGTCCGCCGCCCCATCGACCTGCTGCGGTTCGCGGTGGCACTCGTCGCGTTCGCGGCCATCGTCGGCATCTCCTACTTCCTGACCGCGACGTCGACGGGCATCGAGCAGGACATCACCGGGGCGTGGGTCCGGATCCCCGAGCTGCTGCGCCTCGCGATCAACATCGTCGCGGGCCTGGGCATCCTCGCGCTGCCGGTCGCCGTGTCCATCGACCTCATCGTCCGGCGCCGCGGGCGCCAGCTCGTCGACGCGGCGGGGGCGATGGTCATCGCCGTCGCGCTGTCCGTGCTGGCGACCTGGGTGGCCTCGACGTACTTCCCGGACCGGCTGCTGGTCGCCATCACGGGTGACTCGACGGGGAGCCGGATCTTCCTCAACCCGCTCGTCGCCGGGCTCGTCGCGTTCGTGACCGTCGCGCGGCTCCTCGGCCGCGGTCGCTGGGGCCTGCTCGGCGCGATCACCGTCGTCGCCGTGTGCGTCGTGCCGCTCACGACGAGCCAGACCACCAGCGCCGTGATCGGGCTCTCGCTCCTGCTCGGCTGGGCGGTCGGCCTCGCCACCCGCTACACGCTGGGCACCCCGACGACGCGCCCGAGCGGCCTGCAGGTCGCCGAGGCTCTCGACCGGGCCGGCCTGCCCGTCACGGTGCTCCGCGCGAACCGCAACACCGCGCGCGGGCGCCAGTACTCCGCGCACACCCGGCACCGCGAGCGGCTGCGGGTCAACGTGTACGACCGCGACCTGGAGGGCGCCGGCCTCGCGTCGGCGGCCTGGCACCAGCTACGGCTGCGCACCGACCCGGAGAACCCCAGCGTCTTCTCGATGCGCGCGCAGCTCGAGCACGCCGCGCTCATGTCCTACGCCGCGAGCGCGGCCGGCGGCCGGGTGCCCCGGCTGCGCGCCGTCGTCGAGGTCGGTCCCGACTCCACGCTGCTGGCCTACGACGAGGTCGCGGGCCGCACCTTCGCCGAGCTCGAGGACGGCACGGTCACCGACACCGACCTCGACGCGGTCTACCGCGCCGTCCGGACGCTGCACGACGAGCGGATCGTCCACCGGGCGCTGTCTCCCGAGCAGCTGATCAAGGCGGACGACGGGAGCGTCTGGCTCGCCGGCGTGCAGCACGGGACGATCGCCGCGAGCGACGTCCAGGAGCGCATCGACCTCGCCGAGCTCCTCGTCACCGGCGCGCTGCTGACCGACGTACCACGAGCAGTGGCCACGGGAGCGCGCGTGTTCGGCGCGGAGCGGCTGACCCGGGCGCTCCCGGCGCTTCAGTCCATCGCGCTCTCCCCCGACACCCGGCGACGGCTGCGCGGCAACAAGGACGTGCTGGTACGGCTGCGCGACGAGCTCGTCGCGCTGCGCCCCTCCGCGGCCGAGACCGAGCAGCTCGAGCTGCGCCGGGTCAAGCCGCGCACGCTCTTCACGATCGTGGCGGGGTCGATCGCGGCGTACGTCCTGCTCTCGCAGCTCGCGCAGGTCGACCTCGTCGGTCTGTTCCGTCAGGCGCAGTGGAACTGGGCGCTGCTCGCCCTCGCCCTCTCGTTCCTCACCTTCGTCGGGGCCTCGCTCTCGCTCTCCGGGTTCGTGCCCGAGGCGCTCGCGCACCTGCGCACCTTCGCCGCGCAGCTCGCCGCGGCGTTCGCGACGCTGGTGTCCCCGCCGACCGTCGGTGCCGTCGCGGTCAACGTGCGCTACCTGCAGAAGTCCGGCCTGCACCCCGCGCTCGCGGCCGCGAGCGTGGGTGTGTCGCAGGTGTTCGCGTTCTTCGTGCACATCACGCTGCTCTTCATCACGGCATTTGCGGCCGGCCAGCGCGCCGACATCCACTTCGCGCCGCCGAAGGCAGCGGTCATCGGCGTCATCGTCGTGGTTGTGGTCCTCGGGCTCTCGCTGCTGTTCGGTCCGGTGCGCAAGACCGTCGTCGAGCGCACCCGCCCGGTCATCGTCGAGGTCGGTCCCCGGCTGCTCACCGTCGCCCAGCGGCCGTGGAAGATCGCCGAGGGCGTGGGCGGGATCCTGCTGCTCAACGGCGCCTTCGCCCTGTGCATGATCGCGAGCTGCGAGGCGTTCGGCGCCACCGACATGAACTACGCCGCGGTCGCGCTCGTCTACCTCGCCGGCTCGACGCTGGGCCAGGCCGCGCCGACCCCCGGTGGGCTCGGGGCGGTCGAGGCCGCCTACATCGCCGGTCTCACCCTCGCCGGCATCGACTCGGGCGTGGCGGTGTCGGCCACCCTGCTGTTCCGCCTGCTCACGTTCTGGCTGCCCACGGTGCCCGGCTACTGGTGCTTCAACTGGCTCCAGCGGGTCGGCGGTCTGTAGTTCTGCGCCTCCAAGAGCCCGCGCTCCGCGCGGGCTCGTCGGCGCCCGGCTCCGCTGCGCGGCCTGGTCGGCGACCTGCTTCCTGCGCCTCCAGGAACCCGCGCTGCCGCGCGGGTTCGTCGGCGCCCGCCTCCGCGTCGCGGCACGTCGTCGGCTTCGCCGACGACCGAGCGACGGTTCGGCCCCCGCGGGGGCCTCGCCGCCGCTCGCCGCTCCCTGCTTCGGCGGACTACAGCTCCATCCGTGCCGCGCGCGAGGCAGTACGGCGAAGCGGAGCGGCCCGAGGCCGGAGTCCCGCCGCCGAGCTCGGCGCACCGAGGTGCGGACATGCAGTACGGCGAAGCGGAGGCGGCCGAGGCCCGAGTCCAGCCCCCGCAGGGGGTCGGCGAGGCCGCGCGGGAGGCGGCGCAGGTGCCGACCAGCTGCCGGAGCGGCGGGGCGCCGACGGGCCGCTCCGGGAGGAGCGGCCCTTGGAGGCGCCGAATTCAGTAGCTCGGCTTCTCCGGCTCGATCTGGCTGACCCAGGCGAGGACGCCGCCGCCGACGTGGACGGCGTCGGCGAAGCCGGCGCCCTTGACCACGGCGAGCACCTCGGCGGAGCGGCCGCCGACCTTGCAGTGCAGCACGATCTGCTTGTCGTGCGGCAGCTGCGCGAGCGCGGTGCCGTTGAGGAACTGGCCCTTGGGGACGAGCTCGGCCCCGGGGATGCTCACGATGTCCCACTCGTTCGGCTCGCGGACGTCGATGAGCACGAAGTCGCGCTCGCCGCGCTCCCGGGCGTCGAGCATCTCCTTGAGCTGCAGGACCGAGATCGTCGACCCGGCGGCGGCGTCGGCCGCCTCCACGGAGATGGCACCGCAGAACGCGTCGTAGTCGATGAGCGCCCGGATCGGCTCGGCGTTCGGGTCCTTGCGGATCCGCACCGTGCGGTAGGACATCTCGAGCGCGTCGTAGATCATCAGGCGGCCCAGCAGCGGGTCGCCGACACCGGTGATGAGCTTGATCGCCTCGGTGACCATGACCGAGCCGATCGACCCGCAGAGCACGCCGAGCACGCCGCCCTCGGCGCAGGACGGGACCATGCCGGGGGGCGGGGGCTCGGGGTAGAGGTCGCGGTAGTTCGGGCCGTGCTCGTCCCAGAAGACCGAGACCTGGCCCTCGAAGCGGTAGATCGAGCCCCAGACGTACGGCTTGCCGAGCAGCACGCAGGCGTCGTTGACCATGTAGCGCGTGGCGAAGTTGTCGGTGCCGTCGACGATCAGGTCGTAGCCCGCGAAGATCTCGAGCACGTTGTCGTTGTCGAGCCTCGTGTCGTGGACGACCACGTTCGTGTGCGGGTTGATCTCGAGCACCGACTCGCGCGCCGACTCGGCCTTCGAGCGGCCGATGTCGCTCTGGCCGTGGATGATCTGGCGCTGCAGGTTGGACTCGTCGACCGTGTCGAACTCGACGATGCCGAGCGTCCCGACGCCGGCCGCGGCGAGGTACATGAGGGCCGGGCTGCCGAGTCCGCCGGCTCCGACGCAGAGCACCTTGGCGTTCTTCAGCCGCTTCTGCCCGGCCATCCCCACCTCGGGGATGATGATGTGCCGGCTGTAGCGGCGGACCTCGTCGACGGTGAGCTCGTCGGCCGGCTCGACCAGCGGCGGCAGGGACACGGTCGTCTCCTCGATCGGGGTTCCCGGGTCGCCCGGGTGCGTCGTACGCGCAGGTCAACCGTGCCACGCACCCCCTTGTTCCCGGCGACCGGGTCCATCCCTCGGACACCCGTCTCACCTGGTGGCCCGGTCCCGTCCGCACCCGTACGCGAGTTTCACCTGGAACCGACCAGTTGAGCCCCTGGAAACGGCGTCTCGACGTGCAACTCGGGCCCGGGCCGCGCGGGCGAGTCCGGGCAGGGTGTGGCGGCGTGCGGTTGAATCGGCGCGGCGATCGACCGAGGGACGCCGAGGAGACAGGGGACCCGATGTCGTCGGACCGGCTCGAGCACCTGCGTGACGCGCTCCCGGCGTACGCCCGGGACGCCGCGGCCAACCTGAGCGCGGTCGTCGCGGCTCGCGGGCCGCACCTGACCGACCAGCAGCACTGGGGCGCGGTCCTCGCCGTCGCAGCCGCCGTCCGCGCGCCGACCACGACACCGGTGCTCGCGGCCGAGGCCCGGGAGCACCTCTCGCCCGCGGCGACGGACGCCGCGCTCGGGGCGGCCTCGATCATGGCGGCGAACGCGCTCTACTTCCGCACCCGGCACGCGCTGGAGGAGGGGTACGCCGACGTCAGGGCCGGTCTGCGCGCGTCGATCGCCTTGGCGCCGGGCGTGTCCCGGGCGGACTTCGAGCTGTGGTGCGTCGCGGTGTCGGCGGTCGAGGGCTGCGCGTCGTGCGTCGCGACGCACGCGGCGGCCGCGCGCGCCGCGGACCTGTCCGCCGAGGGGGTCAACGAGGCGCTGCGCATCGCCGCGGTCGTGCACTCGGTGGCCGCGACGCTCGAGGCCGCGGAGCTCATCCCACCGGCGTCGCACTGACGCGGCGGTGCGCCGCCGTCCCAGCCCGCAGCCGTTGACCGGTACCACCAGCCGTCAGCGGCTCCCCCGGGCCAGCTCGAGGTTGGCGGCGTGCAGCTCGGGCATGTCGGGGAGGGCGATCCGCGGGTCGTCGCTCGCGCCGCGCTCCTCGACGTCGTCGAGGTAGCGACGGTCGGCGTCCCACCGCTCGATCGGGCGCTCGCTGACCGCGCCGTGGCCGGGAACCAGCACGCGACACCGGCGTACGACGTCCTCGAGCGACTCGAGCCCGGTGCGGTAGGTGACGAGGTCGGCGTCGCGGCCGTCGGGCATCGGGAGCTCGACGTCGCTGAGCATGTCACCCGCGATGAGCAGCCCGAGGTCCGGCAGCTCGAGCGCGAGGTGGTGGGGCGCGTGCGCGTGGTGCACGTACACCCGGGCGGTCGGCCCGCTCCAGTCGAGCAGCTCGCCCTCGATGGGCGTGAGGCGGGCGGCGATCTCCACGAGGTCGTCGGGGATGTCGCCGACGAGCGGCCGGAGGACCTCCTCGCGACGGTCGACCGTCGCGCGCACCGTTCCGGCGGTGGACCAGCGTGGCACGTCGCCGAGGTCCGGGTGCCACAGGACATGGTCGTAGTGCATGTGGGTGGACAGGCCCGCGACGCAGCGAACGCCGAGGGTGGCGAGATCGGCGGGGATCGCGGCGAGCTCGTCGGCGTCCCACGCCGGATCGACGACGAGGGCACCGCCGTGACCGTCGAGCACCACGGTGCTCGTCGTCCGGTAGCGCCGCGAGTGCGCGACCCACACGCCGGGGAGGATCTCGGACAGCCGGAGCAGGGTCGACGCCATGTGCCCGAGTCTGCCGTGACCTGCCCGCATCGTGGCCAAGGGGCCGGGTGCTCGCGCCGCGGCCCCGGTGTCGTGGATCATGGCCCCATGCGACCGGTCATCGGGGTCTCCTGCTACGGCGAGCGCGCGTCCTGGGGGGCGTGGGACGTCGACGCGGTCGTGCTCCACCGCGCGTACGTGTGGGCGCTCGAGGAGTCCGGCGCGGCCGTCGTCGTGCTCCCGCCGGTGACCGACGCGACCGGCATCGACCCCGTGCTCGACCGGCTCGACGGCCTGGTGATCGCCGGCGGTGCCGACGTCAACCCGGCGGACTACGGCGACGAGCCGCACGAGACCACGGACCACCCGCGGCTCGACCGGGACACCACCGAGCGACTGCTCTACCGCGGGGCGCGGGAGCGCGGGATGCCCGTGCTGGGCATCTGCCGCGGGATGCAGATCATGGCCGTCGAGAGCGGCGGGCGGCTGATCCAGGACCTTCCGAGCGCCGGCTACGGGCTGACCCACCGCGACCGTCCCGGCACGTTCAGCGAGCACGGCGCGACGTTCGCCGACGGCTCCCTCGTCGCGCGCATCCTGGGGACGACCGGGACGACGGTCAACTCCAGCCACCACCAGGCCGTCGCCGACGCCGGCACGCTGAGGGTCACCGGCCACGCGTCCGACGGCACGATCGAGACGCTCGAGGAGCCCGGCTCCGCGTTCGTGCTCGGCGTCCAGTGGCACCCGGAGATGACCGACGACCGCCGCCTGTTCGAGGCGCTGGTCGTCGCGGCGCAGCACCACGCGCACGCGCGGGTGTAGCCGGCGTACGCCGGGCCCTCAGCGCATCGCGAGGATCGCGGTCTGCCGGGCCGAGGACACCAGCCGCCCGGTCGAGTCCCACACCCGGGCCGTCTCGTCGATGATCCCGCCGCGCAGCGTGTCGCACCGCGCCTCGATGACGAGCGGGCCGACGACGTCGCCGGGGTACAGCACGACCTGGGACGACACCGTCGGCGTGCCGGCGAAGACGTGGGCGGCCCACGGCGTCGGCGGCAGCACGTCCCATGCGGCCATGAGCAGGGCGCCGTCGACCGGGCGGCCGTCGCGGTAGCGGACCCAGCCCCACGTGGCCATGTCGTCGAGCGCCGGCCCACCGGCGAGCGCGTGACCCACCGCCGGGTGCGGTCGGACCTCGAGCGTGTGGAGGAGCTCCATGCCCTCGACCGGCTGGTCCGCGCCGGCGTCCGGGCACTCCTCGATCGGCGGGAGCAAGGGCGGTACCGCGGCGTCGACCTCGACGGGGGTGTCCCTGGGCGAGCCGGTGGTCACGAACGCGTCGACGAGGGCGAGACCGTCGCGGCTCAGCGTGACGCGTGCGGTCGAGAGGCGTCCTCGGCGTACGACGTCGACCTCGACGTCGGCCGGGCCGGCGCCGCGCGCGGGGTGCAGGAAGTGGGTGCTGATCGTGAGCGGCGGGGCGCCGTCGAGCGCGTCGCTCGCGGCCCGGCCGCAGACCGACGTGAGGTAGCCGCCGTTGAGGTGGCCGGTGATGGTCCAGGCGGCGTCCAGCCAGATCTGCGTCACCCGGTCAGCCTGCCACCACGTCCCCCGGCACCGACGACCTCGGGGTGCCCCCGGCGCGGTCGGCGCACGGGGGCACCCCGGGTGAAGGGGTACGCCGGCTACAGCGGCGTGACGTACGCGCCGGAGATGCCGCCGTCCACGAGGAAGTTGCTCGCGGTGATGAACGACGAGTCGTCGCTGCCGAGGAACGCCACGGCCGCGGCGATCTCCGACGGCTCGGCGAAGCGGCCGAACGGGATGTGCACCAGACGCCGAGCGGCCCGCTCCGGGTCCTTCGCGAAGAGCTCGACGAGCAGCGGGGTGTTCACCGGTCCCGGGGAGAGGGCGTTCACCCGGATGCCCTCGCGGGCGAACTGCACGCCCAGCTCGCGGCTCATCGCCAGCACGCCGCCCTTGGACGCGGTGTACGAGATCTGCGACGTCGCCGCACCCATCGTCGCGACGAACGACGCCGTGTTGATGATCGAGCCCTTCCCCTGTGCCTGCATGTAGGGGATGACCGCCTTGCAGCAGAGGTAGACGGACGTCAGGTTGACCCGCTGGACGCGGTCCCACGCCTCGATGCCGGTCACGAGGATCGAGTCGTCGTCGGGCGGCGAGATGCCCGCGTTGTGGAAGGAGACGTCGATCGATCCGTAGATGTCGTGAGCGGTCGCGAACATCCGCTCGACGTCGGCGGCGTCGGTGACGTCCGCCTGCACCGCGAGGCCGCCGACCTCCTCGGCCACCGCCCCTGCGGCGTCGAGGTTCATGTCGACGACGACGACCTTCGCGCCCTCCGACGCGACGCGCTGCGCCGTCGCCTTTCCGATGCCGCTGCCTCCGCCGGTGATGACGACGGTGCGACCGGTGTACCTGTCCACGATGGCTCAGCCTTCCGTTGAGATGAACACGTTCTTGACCTCGGTGAACGCGTGCAGAGCGTCCGGTCCGAGCTCCCGGCCGAGGCCGGACTTCTTGAACCCGCCGAACGGCGTCCAGTAGCGCACCGAGGAGTGCGAGTTGACCGAGAGGTTGCCGCTCTCGATGCCGCGGCTGACCCGGAAGGCGCGGCCGACGTCCGAGGTCCAGATCGAGCCGGACAGCCCGAAGTCGGTGTCGTTGGCCAGTCGGATGGCGTCGGCCTCGTCGTCGAACGGCATCACCGCGACGACGGGGCCGAAGACCTCCTCGCGCATGAGCGGGTCGTCCTCGGCCGAGGGCACGACGACCGTCGCCGGGTACCAGAAGCCGGGGCCGTCGGGCACCGGCCCGCGGATCACGACGTTGGTGGAGTCGGTGATGTACGACGCGACGCGCTCGCGGTGGCCCGCGCTGATGAGCGGACCCATCTCGGCGCTGTCGAGCGACGGGTCCTCGACACGCATCCCGAGCACGGCGGTCTCGAGCTGGGCGAGGAAGTCGTCCATCACCGAGCGCTGGACCAGGATGCGCGACCGGGCGCAGCAGTCCTGTCCTGCGTTGTCGAACACGGCGTACGGCGCCGTGGCCGCAGCGCGGGCGAGATCGGCGTCCGCGAACACGACGTTGGCGCTCTTGCCGCCGAGCTCGAGCGTCACCGGCTTCACCTGCCGGGCGCAGCCCTCGGCCACCCGGATGCCGACCTCGGTGGAGCCGGTGAACACGACCTTGGCCACGTCGGGATGCGTGACGAACCGCTCGCCGATCACCGAGCCACGCCCGGTGAGCACCTGGAAGACGTCCTCGGGCAGCCCGGCCTCGAGCCCCAGCTCGGCGATGCGCATCGCGGTGAGCGGGGTCAGCTCGGCCGGCTTGAGCACGACCGTGTTGCCCGCCGCGAGCGCGGGCGCGAAGCCCCAGCCGGCGATGGGCATGGGGAAGTTCCACGGCACGATGACGCCGACGACGCCGAGCGGCTCGTGGAAGGTGATGTCGACGCCGCCGGGCACCGGGATCTGGTGGCCGAGCAGCCGCTCCGGGGCGCCGGCGTAGTAGGCGAGCACGTCGCGGACGTTGCCGGCCTCCCAGCGCGCGTTCCCGATCGTGTGGCCGGAGTTGCCCACCTCGAGCCGGGCGAGCTCCTCGTTGTGGTCGTCGACGAGGACCGCGAAGCGGCGCAGGATGCGCGCGCGGTCACCGGGCGACACGTACCGCCACGTCTCGAACGCCCGGCGCGACCGGGCGATGGCGGCGTCGGTCTCCTCGAGGGAGAGCGACGGGACCGAGGCGACGAGCTCCTCGGTCGCGGGGTTGACGACGTCGTGCAGGGCGGTCACGGCTTCTCACGCCTCTCAAGATCACGAATTGTGGTCACGATCGTGCAGTTCAACTTCCTTGATCATCCCTAAGGGACAGGAACGGCAGTTGAACTGCTGGATCTGTCCCGAAGTCGTGATCTTGATCGCGGTCCGCGGCTGGCGGGGAGTGATCCTCCCTCGTGGCGGGGAGTGATCCTCGCCTCGTGCCCCCGAGCGGTCCTCGCTCGGGGGCGGGGACGCCGACGGCTGGGTGGGAGACGGCGGGCGACCGGGCGCTAGAGGCGCTCGAAGCCGCGGTACCGCTCCCAGTCGGTGACCGTACGCCCGAACGCCTCGATCTCGATCCTGCCCATGTTCGCGTAGTGCTCCTGCACCTCCTCGCCGAAGGTCGCGGCCACCCACTCCGACCCCTCCCACAGCTCGACCGCGTCGGCCAGCCGCCACGGCACCTTGTCGCCCTCGGAGGAGTACGCGTTCCCGGGATACGCCGGACGCAGCTCCAGTCCGTCCTCGATGCCCGCGAGTCCGGCCGCCACCATGCCGGCGACGGCGAGGTACGGGTTCACGTCGCCACCGGGCACGCGGTTCTCGAGGCGCAGGCCACCACCCCGGCCGACGAGGCGGAGCGCACAGGTGCGGTTGTCGCGACCCCACTCGATCGACGTGGGGGCGAACGAGCCGGGAGCGAACCGCTTGTAGGAGTTGATGTTGGGGGCGAAGAGCAGCGACAGCTCGCGCAGGTGCGCGAGCTGGCCGGCGATGAACTGCCGGCCGACGTCGGACATCCCGTTCTCCTCGTCGGCCTTGTCCGCCATCACCATCGACCCGTCCGTCCCGCGGAACGACAGGTGGATGTGGCAGGAGTTGCCCTCGCGCTCGTTGTACTTGGCCATGAAGGTGAGCGCGTAGCCCTCCTGCGCGGCGATCTCCTTCGCGCCGGTCTTGTAGACGACGTGGTTGTCGCACGTGGTCAGCGCGTCCTCGTAGAGGAACGCGATCTCGTGCTGACCGAAGTTGCACTCGCCCTTGGCGCTCTCGACCTGGAGGCCGGCCTCGGCCATCTCGAGGCGGATGCGGCGCAGCAGCGGCTCGACGCGCGACGTCCCGATGATCGAGTAGTCGACGTTGTAGAGGTTCGAGGGCGTCATGTCGCGGTACCCCCGCGTCCAGGCGTCCTCGTAGCTGTTGTTGAACAGGATGAACTCGAGCTCGGTGCCGACGAAGGCCTCCATACCCGCGTCGGCGAGGCGCGCCAGCTGCGCCTTGAGCACCTGTCGGGGCGAGGCGACGACGTCGCGCCCGTCGAGCCAGTGCACGTCCGCCTGCACCATCGCGGTGCCCGGGTGCCAGGGCACTCGCCGCAGCGTCGCGAGGTCGTGAGCCATGACGAAGTCGCCGTATCCCGACTGCCAGCTCGACATCCGGTAGCCGTCGACGGTGTTCATGTCGACGTCGACGGCGAGCAGGTAGTTGCAGCCCTCGGTGCCGTGGGGCAGGACGTGCTCGACGAAGTACGGCGCATGTACGCGCTTTCCCTGCAGCCGGCCCTGCATGTCGGTGATGGCGACGATGACCGTGTCGATGCGGCCGTCGGCCACCTCGACCCGGAGCTGCTCGAGGGACAGTGGGGCGCCCGCGGGTGCGGCGTGGTCGGACATGGGTCTTCCCTTCACGTGGATGGGCACACCCTGCCCGCTTTCGCGCCCGGATGGGAGTGAAACACGCGCTGCATCGGTCTAGACCGAAAACGTCCCGCGGTGCGGTCCCCCGGGTCTACGCTCCGCTCACCTCGCCGCGCCGCGCGACGGTGGCCGGCGCCACGTCCCGGTCCGCCGGCCGCGGGGGCGGGGGGTGGAGCGCGTCTGCTGCGGGAGGTCGAGGTGGTCCAGGTGACGTCGTACGCCGTCGACCCCGCCCTGCTCGCGCGCGTCGACGCCGTGCCGGCGCTGGCCGGCCGCACCGAGGTGAGCGACCTGTCCGGCGGCCTCACGAACCGGAACCTCAAGGTGACCACGCCCGACGGGCGTCTACGTCGCCCGGCTGTCCTCGCCGGAGAGCGCGCTGCTGGCGATCGACCGGGCCAACGAGCACGCCAACTCGCGCGCCGCGGCCGAGTCGGGGGCGGCGCCCGCCGTCGTCGCGTTCGCCCCGGACGTGAGCGTCCTTGTCGTCGCGTTCGTCGAGGCGGCGACCTGGACCGACGAGGACGTCCTGCTCCCGGAGAACGCGTCCCGCGTTGCGGACGCCTGCCGGCTGCTGCACTCCGGCCCGCGGTTCGTCAACGACTTCGACATGCTCCGGTTGCAGCCGCAGTACCTCGCGCTCGTCCGCGAGCGCGGCTTCCGGCTCCCGGACCGCTACCTCGACTTCGCCCCGCACGTGGCGGCCCTCGGCGCGGCCCTCGCGGCCCGACCGCAGGCCACCGTCCCGTGCAACAACGACCTCCTGGCCGCGAACATCCTCGACACGGGCGACCGGCTCTGGCTCATCGACTACGAGTACTCCGGCAACAACGACCCGTTCTTCGAGATCGGCAACCTGTGGAGCGAGGCGGCCGGGACGCCCGAGGACCTCGAGCGTCTCGTCGCGGCGTACGTCGGCCACCCGTCGACCGCCCTCACCGCCCGGGCCCGGCTGTGGGGGCTCATGTCCAAGTACGGCTGGATGCTCTGGGCCGCCATCCAGGACGGCACCAGCGACCTCGACTTCGACTTCTGGGCCTGGGGCACGGAGAAGTACGACCGGGCGGTGGCCGAGTTCGACGGCCCCGACTTCGGCCGGCTGCTGGAGGAGGTGCGTAGCACCGACTGACGTTGCTCCAGCGGCACGTACGCATTACGGACGTTCGTGTCCGTGCGTGTCGCAACCCGGCGCCGGAGCGGTGCCGACACACTTTCGAACCAAGGTCACGGCGCCGCCGTGGCCGTCCCGTGAGGGGTTCCCGAAGGAGGGGACACGTGGTCGACATCTCCAAGCTCAGCGAGGACGAGCGCCAGCTCGCCGAACTGGGCTACAAGCAGGAACTGAACCGGAGCTGGTCCGGCTTCCAGAACTTCGCGATCTCGTTCTCGATCATCTCCATCCTGGCCGGCTGCTTCACGACGTTCGGCGTCGCCTGGAACAACGGCGGACCGATCGCGATCTCGTGGGGCTGGCTCATCCTCTCGACGTTCATCCTCCTCATCGGTTTCTGCATGTCGGAGCTGGTCTCCGCCTACCCGACGTCGGCCGGGATCTACTGGTGGGCCTCCAAGCTCGGCGGTCCGCGGGCCGGCTTCTACACCGGCTGGCTCAACCTGGTCGGCCTGCTCGGCATCATCGCCTCCGTCGTCTACGGCGCGGCGTTCTTCCTCAACACCACGATCAGCCTGTTCGACGAGAGCTACGCCGGCTCGTTCCTCGGCGGGGACTACATCCAGCAGCAGTTCTTCTGGTTCCTCGTCCTCATGGTCGTCGTGACGCTGCTGAACCTGTTCAAGACCTCGATCCTCGGCGTCATCAACAACATCTCGGTGTGGTGGCACGTCATCGGCTCGGCCGTCGTGATCCTCATCATGATCTTCGGCCCGAGCAGCCACCAGAGCGTCTCGTTCGTGTTCACCGAGCGGATCAACAACTCCGGCTTCGGCGACACCAGCGGGGCGATGTTCTGGATCCTCGTGCTGCCCCTGGGCTTCCTGCTCACGCAGTACACGATCACCGGCTACGACGCGTCCGCCCACCTCTCCGAGGAGACGCAGGGCGCGGCCGACGGTGCGGCCAAGGGCATCTGGCGCTCGATCTTCTACTCCGCCATCGGCGGGTGGGTGCTGCTGCTCTCGTTCGTCTTCGCGGCCACGAACCTCGACTACATCAACTCCTTCGACCCCGCGGTCAACCCGTACGGCGGAGGCTCGTCCATCTCCATCTTCGCCAGCGCGCTCTCCCCGGCGCTGTTCAAGACCGTCATGGTGATCTCCACCATCGGGCAGATCTACTGCTCCACCGCCTGCCTCACCTCGACGTCGCGGATGATGTTCGCGTTCAGCCGCGACGGCGCGGTGCCCGGCGGCTCGCTGTGGGCCCGGGTCAACAAGGAGAAGGTGCCGGTCAACGCGGTCGTCGCCTCGGCCGTGATCGGCGTCATCCTCACCCTGCCGGCCCTCTACAAGGCCCCGAACGGCGTGCCGGTCGCGTTCTACGCGGTCGTGTCGATCGGTGTCATCGGCCTGTACGTCGCCTTCGCCATCCCGATCTACTACCGCTGGCGGATGGGCGACACGTTCAAGCCCGGCTCGTGGACGATCGGGCGGCACTACAAGTGGATGGCCCCGCTGGCGCTCATCGAGATCGCCGTCACGAGCATCTACTTCCTGTTCCCGACCTCGCCCGCCGGAACTCCGGGGAACGAGGCGTTCACCTGGGTCGCGGTGAACTACACGCCGATCGTCGTCTTCGGCGTACTCATCGCGATCACGATCTGGTGGCAGGTGTCGGCGAAGAACTGGTTCACCGGGCCGAAGCACACGATCGACCTGCCCGCCGGCGTCTCGTCCGCGGACGAGATCGCGCTGGAGCACCACCACGACGGGTACCTCACCGGCGAGCACCAGCAGCACCACCAGGACAAGCAGTGACCTGCTAGTCGACGTACGACCGTGACGCGGGGGGAGGTGGGGTAGCCATGGACCGTTGGCTGCCCACCTCCCCCCTCGTCGTCGACCGGCGCGGGCCCGAGCCCGCCCACGTGCAGATCGCCAGCTGGCTGCGCGCCGGCATGGCCCGCGGCCAGGTCGCCCCCGGCGACCGCCTCCCCGGCGAGCGCGACCTCGCCGAACGCCTCGGCGTGAGCCGGATGACGCTGCGGCAGGCGCTCGCCGACCTCGAGGCCTCGGGCGACCTCGTCCGGGTGGCCGGTCGCGCCGGCGGCGCGTTCGTCGCCGAGCCCCGCGTCGAGGTCGACCTCACGCACCTCACCGGCCTCACCGACCAGCTGCACCGCGCCGGGCGCCGCGCCGGCGCCCGCGTCCTCTCCGCGCGCCGTCGGGTCCCCGCCGCGGACGTCACCACCGCGCTCGGTCTCGCGCGCCGGGCGCAGGCCGTCGAGATCGTGCGGGTGCGGTCGGCCAACCGGCTCCCGGTGGCGCTCGAGACGTCCTGGTTCCCCGCGCGCCTCGTACCCGGCCTCCTCGACCACCGGCTGTCCGGATCGCTGTACGCCGTGCTGCGTACGGCGTACGGGCACGAACCGGTGACCGCCGTCGAGCGCCTCGAGCCGGTCCTCGCGACGCCCGCGCTCGCCGAGCACCTCGACGTCGATCCCGGGGTCCCGCTCATGCGGGTCGAGCGGGTGGCCCGGGACGCGGCCGGCACGGTCGTCGAGTTCGCCCGCGACGTCTTCCGCTGCGACCGCGTCGACTTCGTCGTACGACGTAGCCCCGACGAGCCGGTCACGCTGCGCGCCGTCGCCCAGTCCCGCTGACCAACCTCCCTGGACGCGAGTTGCACCTCGGAGCGACCGGTTCGAGGCCTGGACCGGTCGGTCCGAGGTGTAGCTCGCATGGGGGGAGCGTCAGGCGCGGACGCGCTCCGAGCGCGGGTCGTACAGCGGGTCCTTCGTCACGGTGGCGCCGACCCACTCGCCGAAGATCCCCACCTCGAGGCGGGTGCCGTCCGCGGCGTGGTCGACGGGGAGGTACGCGAACGCGATCGAGGCGCCGAGGGTGTAGCCGACACCGCCGCTCGTGACCCGGCCCAGGACCGTCCCGGGAGCCTCGCCGGCGGGTGCTGCACCGGGGACGCGGACCGGCTCGTTGCCCAGCGCCACCTGGGCGCGGTCGTCGAGGACGAGGCAGACGAGGCGCTGCAGCACGCCCGACTCCTTCTGCGCGACGAGGGCGTCGCGCCCGAGGAAGCCGCCGGGCTTGTCGAGCCGCACGCAGAAGCCCAGACCGGCCTCGTACGGCGTGTGCGCCGGGTCGATGTCCGCGCCCCAGACGCGGTAGCCCTTCTCGAGCCGCAGCGAGTCGATCGCGCGGTAGCCGCCGGCGACGAGCCCGTGCGGCTGCCCGGCGGCCCACAGCGTCGACCACAGGTTCGCGCCGTACTCGGTGGGGCAGTACATCTCCCACCCGAGCTCGCCCACGAACGTCACCCGGACCATCCGGACCGGCACGTCACCGACGGTCGTCTCGCGCATGGCGAGGAACGGGAACGCGTCGTTGCCGAGGTCCTGCGGCGTCAGCGGCGCGAGGATCTCGCGCGCGTTCGGGCCCCACAGCCCGAAGCAGGCCCACGCGCCGGTGACGTCGGCGATGCGCACGTCGGCGTCCAGCGCCCGGGCCTGGGTGCGCAGCCACGACGCGTCGTGGTTCCCGAACGCCGTGCCCGTGACGACGAGGAAGAGCTGGTCGTCGAGCTGCGTCACGGTGAAGTCGCACTCGATGCCGCCGCTCGCGTTGAGCGCCTGCGTGTAGGTCACCGTCCCGATGCCCCGCGCGACGTCGTTGTCGCACACCCACTGCACGAGCCGCGCGGCGTCCGGACCGCTCACCTCGATCTTCGCGAACGACGACTCGTCGAACAGCGCCGCCGCCTCCCGGGTGGCGCGGTGCTCGGCCACGACCGCGGGCGACCAATGCCGGCCGGCCCAGCCGCGCGGTCGCAGGTCCTCGTCCTCGCGGGCCGACACGTCGTAGTGGTTGACCCGCTCCCACCCGGACTTCTCGCCGAAGGCGGCACCGTGCGCCGCGTGCCAGGAGTACGCCGGCGAGGTACGCAGCGGCCGCCCGGCCGTCCGCTCGTGCGCCGGGTAGCGGATGTCGTAGTAGCTCTCGTAGTTCTCGACCGTGCGCGCCAGCGTGTACGACGGCGACCGGTACGACCCGCCGAACCGGCGTACGTCCATGTGCCACAGGTCCATCGGCGGGGCGCCCTGCGAGGACCCAGTCGGCCATGACCTTGCCGATGCCGCCCGCGCCCGCGATGCCGTGGGCGCAGAACCCGGCGGCGACGAAGAACCCGCCGACGTCCGTCGGCCCGAGGCAGAACTCGTTGTCCGGGGTGAACGCCTCCGGACCGTTGATGAACGTGCGGATCCCGGCGTCGGCGATCGACGGCACCCGGAGGGCCGCGTTCTCGCTGATCTCGACGAACCGGTCGTGGTCCGGCGGCAGCAGCCGGCCGTTGAAGTCGGCGGGGATCGCGTCGTACGACGACGGGGACGCGGTCCACGGCAACGACCGCCGCTCGTACCCGCCCATCACGAGCCCGTCGACCTCCTGCCGGAAGTAGACGAGGTTGTCGGGGTCGCGCAGCGACGGCAGCGGGGTCTCCCGGTGCGCGAACATCGCCTCGGTGACGACGTACTGGTGCGACATCGGCACGATCGGGACGCGCACGTCGACCAGCCGCGCGATCTCCGCGGCGAACATGCCGCCGCAGTCCACGACGACCTCGCACTCGATGTCGCCGCCGTCGGTGCGCACCCGCGTGACGCGACGACGGAGGCCCTCGCCCTCGGTGTCGATCCCGAGCACGCGCGTGCGCGGGTGGATCCGTACGCCGAGGGCACGGGCGCCCGCCGCGAGCGAGTAGGTCAGCTGGGAGGGGTCGACCTGCCCGTCCGTCGGGAGGTAGCACGCGCCCACGACGCCGTCGGTCGACATGAGCGGGAACAGCTCCTGGGCCTCGGCCGCGGAGATCAGGTGCATCTCGAGCCCGCTCGAGGCGGCCCAGCCGTCCTGGCGCTCGATCTCCTCCCACCGCTCGGTCGTCGACGCGAGCCGGATGCTCCCGCACTCGACCCAGCCCGGCGGGTTCTCGCCCTGCTGCAGCGAGCGGTAGAGCTCGACGGAGTAGCGGTTCATCGCGGTGAGCGTGGGGTCCGAGCGCAGCTGGCCGACGAGTCCGGCCGAGTGGAACGTCGACCCGCTCGTGAGCTCGTCGCGGTCGACGAGGACGACGTCGCGCTCGCCCGCGAGGGCGAGGTGGTACGCGACGGAGGTCCCGCCGACACCCCCGCCGATCACGACGACGCGGGCACGGGACGGGAGGGCGCGGGACACCGACTCGGTCACGCGGCAACGCTAGCGGTCGCGAGGCGTCCGGACAGCCGGATCGGTCTAGACCAATTCCGGCCGGCGGCGCGCTCAGCGGGTCGCGCCGGTGCGGAGCAGGTCGCGCCACGAGTCGGCGACGAGGACCGGCTGCTCGATCTGCGCCACGTGCCCGGCGTGCGGGAGGACGAGCACCCGGACGTCCGGGAACGCCTTGGTGTGCGCGTGGATCGGGTCGACGAGCTTGTCGACGCGGCCGTAGACGAGCAGCGTGGGGCAGCCGATCCGCTCGGCGAGCCGCCACGGCCGGTCGTCGCTGCGGTCGAGGTACGACGCGAGCAGCCCGCGCAACGACTGCACGAACGCGTCGCCGACGTAGGGCAGCGCGTCGCGGCGGCGCACCTCCTGCACCGCCTCGTTCATCCGCTCCACGGGCACCGAGGTCGGGTCGGCGAAGCACACGTCGATCGTGGCCCGGGCCCGGGTGTCGGCGTCGAGGGTGAGGTAGCGGCGCATGAGCGTCGTACCGAGTCCGGGCGCGGCGATCACCGGCAGGTGCACGTTGGACCGGCGTACGCCGACCTTCGGCAGCGCGGGGCTCACGAGGGTCAGGGTCCGGACGAGGTCGGGGTGCCTCGCGGCGAGCTGGACCGAGACCGCGCCGCCCATCGAGTTGCCGAACAGGTGCACGGGACGGCCCGCGAAGCGTCGCTCGACGAGGTCGGCGAGCGTGTCGGCGGTACGGCGCAGCGTGTAGTCGCCGTCGCGCGGGGGCGGGGACCAGCCGAAGCCCGGGAGGTCGACCGCGACCCCGTCGAGGCTGTCGCGCAGCAGGGCCATGAGGTCGGTCCAGTTCGTGGCGCTGCCGCCGAGGCCGTGCACGAACAGCGCCGGCTCGGCCGTGTCGGCGTCGAGCGGCGGGGCGTGCCGGACCGACAGCGTGCCGTTCGCCACCGCGACGTCGGCGCGCGGCCAGGGCGACGGCAGCGCTGCCAGCAGCTCGTCGGTGGTGCGCGGGACCAGGTCCGAGGTCATCGCGGCTCGAGGAGCGCGCTGAGTCGACGGTTCACAGCGTCGAGGGTCGCACGGATCACGGCCTGGCGCGGGTTGCCGCGGACCTCCGCCGCCCCGGTCAGCCGCTCGCTGCCCTCCACGGTGGCCCACAGGACCTGGACGACGGCGACGGTGCCGTCGCCCACGGGTGCCATGGCCACCGCCTCCACGTCGACCCGGCGCTCCGGCCCGAGGAGCTCGGCGAGCGCGGCGAGCGTCGCCCCGGCCACGATGCGCTGCACGGCCGCCGGGGAGGCGGACCCGTGTACCGAGCCGACGAGCTCGTGGCCGCCGCGGGTGAGCGTGACGGTGGCGGTGACGCCCAGCCCGTCGGCGGAGAGCGCGAGGCGGGCGATGGCCACCTGGCGGTCGAAGCGGCCGTCGGGCAGCGCCGGCACGGGCGGACGGATCGCGCCGGCGGGGTGCCGTGCCGCCGAGGCGAGCACCTCGGTGCGGAACCGCGGGACGGGGTCGCCCGGCTCGTCGAGATCGGCGAGCAGGGCGACCATGTCCTCGCCGAGATCGACGTCGGCGACATGCTGCGCCACCACGCGCAGCCGTGGCGTCTGGGCCAACGGGACCTCGGGGAGGGACACGTCGACGACCTCCATCCGCCTCGGATCGAGCCCGGCGCCGAACTGGAGCCTGAGCACCCGATGGACGGCGCGCGCCACGTCGACGACGTCGCCGTCGGCAGCCAGCGTCAGGCGGAGCACACCCGGGCCGCCGTCCGCGTCCGGCACGACCGTCGCGGCCGCGATGCCGGGGATCACGCCGAGCGCCGCCTCCACGGCCGCCGGGTCCGGCGCCGGTGCAAGGGGGATCCGCTCGGAGGCCACTTCTCCACGGTACGAGGCGAGATGGGTCGTTGCGCGACCACCGGCTACGGCGTGAGCAGGTGTCCGCAGAGCGGTTCGGCGTAGCGTGGAGAGCGGCCGCGAACCGACCCACCGGAGGTCCCGATGACCAGTCCGCACGACGCGACGACGTCCGCAGACCTCACCTCCCCGGCCGAGCTCGGTCCCGCCGACTCCCCCGACCTGCTCGCCGACCCGTCCGACCCCGACGCCGTCGTCGACGCCCTCGACGCCATCGAGGAACCGGTGGAGCTTGCGGCCGAGAGCGATCCGGCCGACGCGGTCGACCAGATCCTCGAGGTCGGTCTCGACGACGAGCACGACGGACCGGGCTGACCGACCGCCCGTCGCGTTACCGCCCGGTAGGGTGCGGCTCATGTCAGTCGTGTCCGACGCCGGACGTCCCGCCATGCGGGGCCAGCGCCTGCCGCGGCGGGAGCGGCGCGCCCAGCTGCTCGACGCCGCCCGCGAGGTCTTCGTGGCGCAGGGCTACCACGCCGCCGCCATGGACGACATCGCCGAGGCCGCCGGCGTGAGCAAGCCGGTGCTCTACCAGCACTTCCCCGGCAAGCTCGAGCTCTACCTCGCCCTGCTCGACGCCTCGTCCGACGCGCTGGTCGACGCCGTCCACGCGGCGCTCGCCTCGACGTCGGACAACAAGCTCCGCGTGCAGGCCACGGTCCAGGCGTACTTCGACTTCGTCGACGACCCGGGTGGCGCCTTCCGGCTGATCTTCGAGTCCGACCTCACCAACGAGGCCGCCGTCCGCGACCGCGTGGACCGCACGAACGACTCCTGCGCGCACCTGGTGAGCAAGGTCATCGCCGAGGACACCGGGCTCACCGAGGCCGAGGCGATGCTGCTCGCCGCCGGTCTGACCGGCCAGGCCCAGATCGCCGCGCGGCACTGGCTGCGCGAGGGCAGCAGCATCCGCAAGGACGACGCCGCCCGGCTGGTGAGCACGCTGAGCTGGCGCGGCATCTCCCGCATCCCGCTGTCCCATCCGCCGAGCGCGTAGACGGTGCGGAGCGGTCGACGTACGCCGAGCGCGTAGTCGGCCGTCCCGACGCGGCGCCGCCGCCACCCGGCGGTTAGGTTGGGTCCCGGGACGAACACGAGAGACGGCGCTCGGCGCCGAGGGAAGGATCCGGCGTGGAGGTCAAGATCGGTGTGCAGCAGGCGGCCCGCGAGGTCGTGCTCGAGAGCGCACAGACTCCCGACGAGGTCGTCGCCCTGGTGTCCGACGCGGTGAAGGACGGCACGCCGCTGATCCTCGGCGACGACAAGGGTCGCACCGTCGTCGTACCCGGCGACAAGATCGCCTACGTCGAGGTGGGCGCCGGCGAGCGCGGACGCCTCGGCTTCAGCGCGAAGTCCTGACCGAACCAGCTGTCGCGGCGCGCGGGCGCGCTCTTGCCGCGACGCGGCCCGTGTCCGCCTCGGCTCGGTTCCGACTCGCTGCGCACCGGCGGCGAGTGGGTCGACCGGTGTGCTGGAGCGCTCGTTGAACCGCGTGCGGACGTACTCGTCGGACCAGGAGCCGGCGTACTCGCCGGACCGACGACGCCTGGCGGGCGACCGGTGGACAGGGTGAACCGTTCGCCGGTCCGGTTCGTTGGAGAGCATGAGACCGCCCGACCCGGATCCCGCCATTCGCGGCCGACGTCCGCCAAGGAGACGCCATGACCGAGCTCGACGCCCACGACCGACCCGACACAGTGCCCGCGTCCCCGTCCCGCGGGCCGAGCCGGCGTCAGGTCCTGGTGACCGGTGGTGTCGTCGCGGCGGCGGCCGCCGTGACGGCCGCCTGCGGCTCCTCCGGGGGCGGGACGGCCTCGGGTCAGACCTCCGCCGGCGCGGCGGGTGACCCCGCGTCGTCCCCGGCTGCGGGAGGCGGTACGACCGTCGCCGAGGCAGACGTCCCCGTCGGAGGCGGCACGATCCTGTCCTCCCAGAAGGTCGTCGTGACGCAGCCCGCGGCCGGGCAGTTCAAGGCGTTCACCGCCGTCTGCACCCACATGGGGTGCACCGTCGCCTCGGTGTCGAACGGCACGATCAACTGCCCCTGCCACGGCAGCCAGTACTCGATCAAGGACGGCTCGGTCGTCGGCGGCCCCGCCCCCGCACCGCTCGCCCCCGTCCCCTTCACCGTGTCCGGCACCACCATCACCCTGACCTAGCCCCGCCGCGCCGTACCCCGAAGCGGAGCGGCCGCGGTCCGAGACCACCCCCGCAGGGGGTGTCGAGGGCCGCGCGGGAGGCGCCGCAGGCGCCGACCAGCCGCCGCAGCGGAGGGGTCCCGACGCGAGCGCCCCGAGGGGCGGAGCTTGGAGGGGCAGGCAGTACGGCAAAGCGGAGCGGCCCGAGGCCGGAGTCCGGCCCCCGCAGGGGGTCGGCGAGGCCGAGCGGGAGGCGCCGCAGGCGCCGACCAGGCCGCGCAGCGGAGCCGGGCGCCGACGCGACCGCGCGCGAGCGCGGTCGCCTGGAGGCGCAGCAACACAGCAGTACCCCGAAGCGGAGGCGGCCGCGGTCCGAGACCACCCCCGCAGGGGGTGTCGAGGACCGCGCGGGAGGCGCCGCCAGGCGCCGACCAGCCGCCGCAGCGGCGGGGTCCCGACGCGAGCGCCCCGCAGGGCGCGAGCTTGGAGGGGCAGCAGTACGGCAAAGCGGAGCGGCCCGAGGCCGGAGTCCGGCCCCCGCAGGGGGTCGGCGAGGCCGAGCGGGAGGCGCCGCAGGCGCCGACCAGGCCGCGAAGCGGAGCCGGCGCCGACGAACCGCCCCAGCGGGGCGGTTCTTGGAGGCGAAGGAATTACGCCTGCAGACCGAGGGTCTGCATCCGACGCGTGTGCGCGTCGGTGAGCCGGGAGAACATCGCGCCCAGCTCGGCCAGTCCCATGCCGGGACGGTCCACGCCGCCCACGAGGAGCGAGGCGAGGCCGTCTCGCTCGGCCGCCACGCGCTGCGCCTGCGACATGGCCTCGCCCACCAGGCGTCGACCCCACAACGCGAGCCGGCCGGCGATGCGCGGGTCGGCGTCGATCGCCGCGCGAACGGTCGCCACCGCGAAGTTGGCGTGGCCGGTGTCGCCGCAGACCTCGAGCACCAGGGCACGGGTCTCCGGGTCGACCTGCGCGGCGACCTCGCGGTAGAAGTCCGAGGCGATGCCGTCACCGACGTAGGCCTTGACCAGGCTCTCCAACCAGTCGCCGGGCGCGGTCTGTGCGTGGAACTCCGTGATGGCCTCGACGAAGGGCTCCATGGCGGCCGACGGGTCGGCGTCCAGCTCGGCCAGGCGCTCGGCGAGACGGGTGAAGTGCCGGATCTCGGCCGTGGCCATGAGGGCGAGCGCGACCTCGTCGGAGATCGTGGGGGCGAGGGACGCGTCGGCGGCCAGGCGTTCGAACGCGACGAGCTCGGTGTACGCGAGCAGTCCGAGCAGGTCGACCACCGCCAGGCGATAGCCCTCGTCGTCGACCAGCGCGGAGGGCGGCGGTGCGTCCGGATGACCGTTCTCGCTCGGCGTGTCGCTCACGGCTCCGGAGCGTACGGCGTCCCGCGCCGCGACGCGTCCCGACGCGGCCGGGCGGTCCGACGCGGCGGCCGCACGGTCCGCCGGGCGCGCACGAGCGGGGGCGCGACCGATTCACCGGTAGACTGCGCAGGTCATCACAGGTCACGGCCGACGTATCAACCACCTCCGTGACCAGCCCGCCGACGGCGCCCTCACGGGAGCGCGGCAGGTCCCGGGAGTCGCAGACCGCTCCGCTGACCCTGGGACACGCGCGCGCGGTGTCGCGACACCGCGCCTCGGCCAACCCACGGAGAAGACCCTGAGCACCCAGACCGAACTGCAGGCCGACTCGACGCCCGACGTCGACATGGTCACCCCGATCGTCGAGCCGAAGACCTTCGCCGAGCTGGGCGTCCACCCCAAGACGGTGGAGGCGCTCGCCGAGGACGGCATCCTCACCGCGTTCCCGATCCAGGAGCTCACCCTCCCGCTCGCCCTGCAGGGCAACGACCTCATCGGCCAGGCCAAGACCGGCACGGGCAAGACGCTCGGGTTCGGCATCCCGGCCCTCCAGCGGCTCGTCGCCCCGGACGACGAGGGCTTCGCCGAGCAGCCCGACGCCGTGAAGGGCAAGCCCCAGGCCCTCATCATCGTCCCCACCCGCGAGCTGGGCATCCAGGTCGCGAGCGACCTGGAGAAGGCCGGCCGCAAGCGCGGTGTCCGCGTTCTGTGCGTCTACGGCGGTCGCGCCTACGAGCCTCAGGTCGAGGCGCTGCAGAGCGGGATCGAGGTCGTCGTCGGTACGCCGGGACGCCTCATCGACCTGGCTCGGCAGGGCCACGTCAACCTCAAGAACGTCAAGACCCTCGTCCTCGACGAGGCCGACGAGATGCTCGACATGGGCTTCCTGCCCGACGTCGAGCGCATCGTCGCGATGGTCCCGGCGGTCCGCCAGACGATGCTCTTCTCGGCCACGATGCCGGGGCAGATCGTCGCGCTCGCCCGCCGCTACATGACGCAGCCCACGCACATCCGCGCGATCAACCCGAACGACGACAGCACGCTGGTCGCCGCGATCGAGCAGCACGTGTGGCGTGCGCACAGCATGGACAAGCAGGAGGTGATCGCCCGCGTGCTGCAGGCCGACGGCCGAGGGCTCACGATCATCTTCTGCCGCACGAAGCGCAACGCGCAGCGGGTGGCCGACGACCTGGTCGACCGCGGGTTCGCCGCGGCCGCCGTTCACGGCGACCTCGGTCAGGGCGCGCGCGAGCAGGCGCTGCGCGCCTTCCGCAACGGCAAGGTCGACGTCCTCGTCGCCACCGACGTCGCAGCCCGCGGCATCGACGTCGCCGACGTCACCCACGTCATCAACTGGGAGTGCCCGGAGGACGAGAAGACCTACCTCCACCGCATCGGTCGCACCGGTCGCGCGGGCAACTCCGGCGTAGCACTCACGCTCGTCGACTGGGACGACCTGCACCGCTGGAAGATGATCGCCCAGGCCCTCGGCCTCCCGTTCGAGGAGCCGATCGAGACCTACTCGTCGAGCCCGCACATCTACACCGGTCTCAACATCCCCGAGGGCACGAAGGGCCGTCTCCCCAAGGCGGCGCAGAAGCGGGCCGGCCTCGACGCCGAGGTGCATCGAGGACCTCGGCGAGACCGGCGCGGCGGCGGGCAAGCGCAACAAGCCGCACGGCGACAAGCGGGACAAGCACGGCGACAAGCACCACAAGCACGACCACGGGACCAGGAACGGGTCGGGGCACTCGGACCACGGGTCGCCGGACGGCGACGCGGGGCGCGCGCCCCGCGAGCCGCGCGCCCCGCGCGAGCGCAAGCGGACCCGCGGCGGCTCGACCGGCGCGGGCGGTGCCACGCCGACGGCCAGGGCGACGGCGACCGAGGTCACCGACCCGGACACCGGCGCCCCCACCACCGGTCCCGAGACCTCGGCCACCGACGAGGGCGGCGCTCCGCGCCGGCGTCGTCGACGCGGCGGCCGCGGCCGCGGTCGGGCCGGCTCGCCCGCCGAGTCCGCCGGCACCACCGAGGCCGACGGCTCCGCCGGAGTGACCGGTCGCCTGCGCGGCCGCTCGACTCACCGACCCGACTGATCAATTCCGTGCGCGGTCTTCGATCACCTGGGTCAGTGACTCGAAGCCGCGGGCGGCGCTCGCGTCAGGCCGTCCGCTCGGCGAGCAGGCGACGGGCGTGGACGCGGTAGGCCTCGACGCCGCGCAGCGACGACGCCGTCGACAGGACCGAGCGGCCGAGCGCTGGTGCCTCCGCGAAGCGCACCGAGCGGGCGATCGGGGGGTCGAGCACCGGTATGTCGTAGCGGTCCACCACGTCGGCGAGCACCGCGCGGGCGTGGGACGTGCGCCCGTCGAACATCGTCGGCAGGATCCCGCCGATCCGCAGCCGCGGGTTGGTGACCCGCGCGACGTCGTGCACGGTCTCGACGAGCTGGCCGACGCCGCGGTGCGCCAGCGTCTCGCACTGCAGCGGCACGATCACCTCGTCGGCCGCGGTGAGGGCGTTGACGGTCAGGATCCCCAGCGTCGGCGGGCAGTCCAGGATGATCCAGTCGTAGTGCGAGCGCAGGTCGCCGAGCGCGTCGTCGAGCGTGTGCTCGCGCCCGCCGCGGGCGAGCAGCGCCGCCTCGACCTGCGCGAGCTCGATCGTGGCGGGCACCAGGTCGACGCCGTCCTCGGTCGCGACGACGACGTCGCGCACCCGCGCGTCCCCGGTGAGTACGTCGTGCACGGAGCGGTGCAGGTCCTCGGGATCGATGCCCAGCGAGAACGTGAGGCACGCCTGCGGGTCGAGGTCGACGAGCAGGACCTCCTGGCCGAGCTCGGCGAGGGCTACCCCCAGCGAGGCCACCGTCGTGGTCTTGCCGACGCCGCCCTTCTGGCTCGCCACCGCGATCGTCCGTGCCACCGACTCGTCACCTCCCCCGGTCCCGGGACCACCGTCGCACGTCCCGGTCCGTAGTCTGCCGTCCGTGAGCACCCCCCCGTACGTCGACCTCCCCGCGTCCGTACACCGCGTCACCCTGCCGACGGCGTACGGCGGTCTCGCGGCGCTGCGGGTCGAGGCGGCGGCGGGCGCCGTGGGCACCGTCCTGCTGGTCCCCGGCTGGACCGGCTCGAAGGAGGACTTCATCGCCCTGCTCGAGCCGCTGGCGGCACGCGGCTGGACGACCGTGGCGTACGACCAGCGCGGGCAGTTCGAGTCCGCCGGCCCGGACGACGAGACGGCCTACTCCCTGGCCCGGCTCGCGGGCGACCTGCTCGACGTCGCCGCCGGCCTCGGCGACGGACCGCTGCACCTGGTCGGCCACTCGTTCGGCGGGCTCGTGGCGCGCGAGGCGGTCCTCACGACCGGCGGGACGGGATTCGCGTCGCTCACCCTGCTCTGCTCTGGGCCGGCGAGCCTGCCGCAGCGCCACCACGACGGCATGGGCGCGCTGTTCAGCGCCCTCCCGGCCGTGCCGCTGGACGTCGTGTACGACGTCAAGGAGGCGGCCGACCGAGAGGCGGGCTGGCGCCCGCCCTCGGTCGCCGTCGCCGACTTCATGCGCCGCCGCTTCACCGCCAACAACCCGTACGGCCTGCGCGCGAAGACCGGCATCCTGCTCGACACCCCCGACCGCACCGACGAGCTGGCCGCCCTGGCGCACGACGGGTTCCCGGTCGCCGTGGTCTACGGGCCGGGGGACGACGCCTGGACCCTCGCCGAGCAGGACGCGGTCGCCGCCGCGGTCGGCACGACCGCCGTACCGATCCCCGGGACGGGCCACTCGCCGGCGGCCGAGCGTCCGGACCTCACCGCCGAGACCCTCGACGCCCTGCTGCGCGGTTTCGCGGCTCGCACCGACGGGTAGACGTCTCCTGTGACCTCGTTGCGCCTCTCCCTCGCGCACGCCCCGCAGGTCGTGGGCGACGCGCGGCGCGACGTCGGGGACGCCGTCCGCTCGGCCTGGCCCCAGCTCGCCGGTCTCGACGAGCTCGTGGACGACGTCCGTCTGGTCACCAGCGAGCTCGTCGGTAACGCGATCCGCCACGGCGAGCCGCCCCTGCGCCTCGAGGTCGACCTCGTCCGGGTCGACGGCCGGCACCGCGTCGTCCTGACCTGTCACGACGGCGGCCCCTGGGACGGCACGGACCCGAGCCCGTCCGGCGGGCGCGGCCTCGTCATCGTCCGCGCGCTCTGCACGAACGTCCACATCGACGCCGACCAGCACCACACGACCGTCGCCGCGACCCTCGAGCGCTGAGCGACGGTGCTGGACGGCGCGGGCCGCCGAGCGCCCGGGCACCCAGAACGTGGCCGGCCTGGACCCCGCCGGTCACTGGAGCGCGCTGCGCTCGGCCCGGCTCCGGATCCCGCGGAGCATCCTCCGCTCCATCACGAACGCCACCGGCTCGACGAGACGCCACATGAGGCGGGTCGAGTCGGGGAACACGAGCCGCTGCCGCACCACCAGCCGGGTCGAGCGGCCGTCGTCGACCGGGCGCAGCGAGAACTGCCAGGTGGCCATGCCCGGACCCTCCTCGGTGGCCGCGAGGTGCGGCGGCCTGGGATCCGCGCCGACCAGGACGAGCTCGTTCGGCGGCCGCACCAGGACGACCCGGAAGCACGGATACCCGTCCGGGCCCATGCGGACGAGGTCCCCCGCCGCGAGGTCCTGGAGCTCGGGGACGACGCGGTCGACGCTGTGGATCCGGCAGCCGACGAGGTTCTCGAGGCCGTCGTAGCTGTAGAGGCCGCCTCGACCCTGGCCGAGCTGCACGAGCCACGGCCAGACCGACGCGACCGGCGACGCGACGGTGATCGCCCTGGTGTACCCGAGGCGGGGACGGTCGACGAGCTCGTCGCCGGGCATCGACGCGAGGAGCTCATGCCCCTCGGCGCCCCAGCGGTTGTACCGGCCGCGGACCATCGGGGCCGCGACGAGCGTGGCCAGCACCTCGGCGCCGCCCACGACGACGTCGCGCAGCACTCCCCCTGCTCCCGGCACGCGGGCCCGCATCGCGCCTCCGCGTCACGGTCGCGCGGGCGGCGGTCCGGCCCCCGGACCTCGACCTCCCGCACCTCCTGACGCGAACCCAGTGTCGCGACCCCGGGCGCCGGTATGCCAGCGGAGCCGGACCCCGTGGCCACGCCGCAGGCCCGACACCCGGCTGGGCACCCGGGTCGCGGCGGACGACGGCTAGGGTCCTGGCACCGCAGAGCAACGGAAGGACCTCGCCCCGTGACCATGACCGGCACGGAGGCCGCCGACAACCGGCCGGTCCTTCGGCTCCGTCAGCGGGTCGGGCGCCTGCTCGGTCTGGCCCTCCTGGCCGGGCTCGCCGGGTGGCTGGGGTGGAACGCCGTCTCCGCGCCGGAGCAGTTCGTCGACGTCGCCCTCGCCGGCCTGCGCGCCGGGTCGCTCTACGCGCTGGTGGCGCTGGGCTACACCCTGGTCTACGGGATCATCGGGCTGATCAACTTCGCCCACGGCGACCTGTTCATGCTCGCGTCCGTGTTCACCTCGATCCTCCTCGCCGAGCTGCTCGGGGTGGACTCCCCGGGGGCCCGCGGCTGGGCGCTCACCGTCGTCGTGCTCCTCGTCGTGATGACGCTGAGCGCCGGGATCAACATCGCCGCCGAGCGCGTGGTCTTCCGTCGGCTGCGCGCCGCGCCCCGGCTCGCGTCCCTCATCGCCGCGGTCGGCCTGAGCTTCCTGCTCCAGTGGGTGGGCCTGCAGCTCAACGGGTCGGGACAGCGGATCTGGCCGGCGGTCGTGCCCAACGGTGGGCTCGTCGTCGGTCCCGTCACGGTCGACTGGTCCACGCTCGTGGTCACCGGAGTCACGATCCCGCTGCTGCTGGGTCTGACCCACGTCGTCCAGCGCACACCGCGGGGTCGCGCTATGCGCGCCACGTCGCAGGACCGGGACGCCGCACGGCTCATGGGCATCGACGTCGACCGGACGATCTCGTTCACGTTCGCGGTCGGCGGCGCCCTGGCCGGGGCGGCCGGGGTGCTGTACTTCGCCACGCTCGGCGGCACGAACTACAGCGTCGGCTACCAGTTCGGCCTCATCGCGTTCACCGCCGCGGTGCTGGGCGGGATCGGCAACCTGCCGGGCGCGGTCCTCGGCGGCTTCCTCATCGGGGAGATCCAGGCCTTCAACGACGGGCTGCCGCACGGGTTGGGGCAGGGCTGGTCCCAGTCCATGGTGTTCTCGGTGCTCATCCTCATCATGGTGTTCCGCCCCGAGGGGATCCTCGGCGAACGCGTCGTCGACAACGTCTGACGGTCCGGGCTACGGCGCCGCCTCGACGAGCACGCGCGGCTGGGACGCCGCGCCGAGCCGCAGGTAGATCGCGATGCCCGCCGCGGTCACCGCCGCCCACGCGCACCACAGCGAGGCGAAGCCGTCGAGCTCGAACCGGGCCAGGACGACGACCGCGACGAGGTTGACCGCACCGAACACCGCGAGGTAGGGACGCCCGGAGAACAGCACGGCTCCGCAGGTGGCCACGACGTAGGCCACGACGATGGGCACGCCGGCGCTCACCCCGGAACCGTAGGCGAGGTGGTAGTCGGCCAGCTCCGCGGTGACCGGACCCCGCACCAGCCCGGCCAGCAGGACGGCCGCCACGACGAGGCGACTGCGGACGAGATCGCCCTTGAGCGGGAGGGGGCACCCGTAGTTGACTGGCGCTCCGACGTCCGTGGCGGACCCGGGCACCGCGGGGGCGTGCCCGGGACCGCGACGGGCGGCGGCACCCGTCGCAGCCGTGACCGGACCGCCTACTCGGCCAGCCCGTCCCAGGGTGCGAGGTCGGCCGAGGCCGCCCGACCGGCGGGGCAGTGCCGCCGGAAGTCGCACCAGGAGCACATCGACCCCGGGGCCGCGGGGAACACCGCGTCGATCGCCTCGATGGCCTCGGCGTCGCCGTCGAGGGCGTCCTCGGCCCGGGCGGCGAGGTCGTGACGCCACCGCTGCTCGGCGGCCGACGCCTCCTCGGCGATGTCCTGCGCGCGACCGAGGTGACGGGCGAGCGACTCCTCGGTGTGGTCGTGCGCGGCGACGGTCCCGGTCGGCAGGTGGTGCAGCTCGACGCGTCGGGCCGGTCGGCGCAGCGTGCGTCGCACCGCCACGACGTACACCGCGAGCGCGAGGGACGACTTGGCGTCGTCGTCGTCCAGGGCGCGCCGGCCCGTCTTGTAGTCGACGACCACGAGCTCGTCGACGCCGTCCGCGTCCCGCCGGTCGTCGATCCGGTCGACGCGACCGGACAGCGCCATGCCGTGCGTCGCCGTGGCCACGGTCCGCTCGACGCCGGCCGGCTCGTCCGTGGGGTCGAGGCCGGCGACGTACGCCGACGTCATCGCCGCGGCCCGGTCGCGCCAGAGCTCGGACTGCGCGCGGTCACGGAACCCGTCGGTGAGCCACCCGCGCGCGACGAGATCCTCCACCGAGCCCGGCGTACGCCGGTCGACGGGCAGCGACCACCAGTCGCGCAGGGCGTTGTGCACCGAGGAACCGACGCTGTTGTGCGCCCACGGCGGGCCCTTCTGGCGCCGGTCGAGGTAGGTGAACCGGAACCGCCTCGGGCAGGACAGCCACGTGTCGAGCTTCGTGGGCGTGCAGCTCCACAGCCGGCGCGGCATCCCGTCGAGCGTGTCCTGCATGGTCACGAGCCCTGGGCCGCGATGAAGCCGAACACGCCGTCGGCGATGAGCTGCACGGCGATGGCCGCCACGAGCAGACCCGCGATGCGGGTGAGGACGAGGATTCCCGTGGGACGCAGCACATGCGCCAGGAACACGGAGTAGCGCATCGTGAGGTAGATCGTCACGTGGATCGCGACGATGCCGATGACCAGCGCGGCCAGCTCGGGTGCGGTGTCGGCCCGCCGCACGAACAGGATCGTCGCGACGATCGCGCCGGGACCGGCGAGCAGCGGCGTACCGAGCGGCACCATCGCGACGTTGACGTCGTCGACCTCCTCCGGTTCGTCGGTCTTACCGGTGAGCAGCTCGAGCGCGATGATGAGCAGCAGGAGCCCGCCGGAGGCCTGCATCGCCGGCAGCGTGATCCCCAGGAACGAGAGGATGCGGTCGCCGAACACGGCGAACAGCACGATGACGCCGAAGGACGTCAGCGCCGCCTGCAGCGCCAGCCGGGCCATGGCCGCTGCGCCGCGGCGGGCCGTGAGGGCCAGGAAGATCGGGATGATCCCCGGCGGGTCCATGATCACGAAGAGCGTGAGGTAGATCGAGCCCAGGAGCCGCAGGTCGAGCCAGGACGACATGGGGCGTCAATCTACGGCAGCGGTCGTGCGGTGCCGGGCCACGCACCCGAGCCCGGTCACCCGGCGAGTCGCGGCGAGAGCGGACCGACGGGCACTTCGGTCAGCAGCGCGCGGTGCTCGGGCGCGCGGACGTCGACCAGCTTCAGGTCGTCGTGCACGACCATCCACTCGGTCACCGGCCACGCCACCACCCAGAGCCACCGGCCGCTCGCCTCGCCGACGTACGCCGCCCGGTCCGAGACGGGCAGCGACCACAGAGCGGTGGGGCGCCCGTCGGCGGTCACCTTGGTGTCGCAGGCCGACGCCGTCAGCCCGGGTTCCGGGTCGGCCGAGGACAGACCGGCGTACGACGCGCCGAGGCCGACGCCCGGCTCCTCGGCGACGACCACCAGCTCGGCCTGACGGGCGAGGACGCCCGGGCCCAGCAGGCCGACGGCAACGGCGCGGGACGGCCCGGTGCCGGTGGTACGCCGGACGCCGCTCACGGTCCAGCCGAGCGGCACCGGCCACGGGAGCCAGACCGGCACGCTGGACGACGACGCGACGTCCGACAGGTGGTAGGCCTCGCCGGGGAGGGCCGGGTGCAGCGGCTGGACGACGCCGTGCGCGTCGCACGTCCACTGGCCGGCGTCCTCGGGCGTGCGCAGGGCCCCGCGGCAGCGTACGCAGACCGGATCGGGCATGACTCCTCCCGGGAGGACGCTCGTCCAGGGCTGCCGCCCGCGTCAAGCGCTCCGACGCACCGGGGTCCACACTGGGCAGGTGGCGGACGGATCTCCAGCCGCGCGACGCGTGCCGTGCGTCGGCGCCGTGGTCGTGCACGACGGGCGCCTGCTGGTGGTGCGCCGCGGGCACGAACCGGGGCGCGGGTCCTGGTCCGTGCCGGGGGGACGCGTCGAGCCCGGCGAGCGGCTCGCCGCCGCCTGCGCGCGCGAGGTGCGCGAGGAGACGGGGCTCGACGTCGACGTCGGCGAGATCGTCGGGCGCGTCGAGCGCACCGGCGCCGGACGGTGCGACGTACGTCATCGACGACCTCGCGTGCACGGTGCGCGGCAGCGCCGCGGTGGTCGCGGGTGACGACGCCGACGACGCGCGCTGGGTCACCCGCGACGAGCTCGCCGCCCTGCCGTTGGTCGATCTCCTGCACGAGACGCTGGACGCCTGGGGCGTCCTGTCCCGGCTGCGCTGAACGAGCCTCGGCCGCGGCGGCGGTCAGCTCTGGGCGGGCTCGTCCTCCTCGGCCTCCTTGGCCGCGGCCTTGATGTCCGCGGCGAGGACGTCGTCCACCGCCGACTCGACGATGCCGTTCGCCTTGGCCAACGCCTTGCGGATCTCGAGGACGCCAGGGTCGGAGACGAGCGCGAGGATGCCCGAGTGCCCGGGGGCGATCGCGCCCTCGAGCTCGTCGGCGAGCTCGTTGCGGTGGTGCACCTCGCGCGCCTTGCCGATCGCGGCGCCCCCGGCCCCCAGGACCACCGCGCTGCCGAGGATCGACGGCGGGAACAGGATGCCCAGGGCGACGCCGCCGACGATCCCCCAGGTGAGGCCGTGACGGGTGCTGTGGTCGGTCGCCTTCTGGACCTCGACGGTCCCGTCGGCGTCGCGGCGTACGACGAGGACACCCTCGATCTGGACGTGCCGGCCGTCCTCCGCGGACTTCAGCAGCTCGTAGGCCTCCCACGCGGTCTCGGTGTCGTTGAAGTCGGCGACGAACAGGGTGTAGCCCCCGTCGCTGACGGCCGCGGCCTCGACCACGAGGTCGTCGGCTCCGGTGGTGGCAGGGGTCTGGTCCTCGGACATGGAGAGCCTCCAGGATGGCGTGGCGCCGGACCGACGTGCGGTCGGCGGGATGCCTCCGACCCTAGGCCGCGACGGCCGCCCTCGCTCGATCTCGACGATGTCCGTCACCGACCGCAGCGGCGCATGGGGTGCCGTGCGACGCGGAGCGGTCAGCCGGCGGCGGGCGGAGCGCCGTCGCCGTCGGCCGCTCCGGACGTCGGTCCCGACGCCGGCCCGGACGACGGCTCGGTGCCCTCGGTCGACGGGACCGCCACGGGCGCCGCCGGTTCCGGCGGCCACCCCGCGCCGAGACCCAGGATCGTGCGGGCCTCGCCGATCACCGCCCGCTCGCAGAGGACGTCGTAGCGGGCGGCCTGCAGCTGCTGGCGGGAGACGAAGTCACGCTTGCCGCCGCTGATGGCGTGCGTCACGAGACCGAGGACGATCCCGAAGGCGGCGCCGTAGAGCAGGCCGAGACCGACGAGCGGGAGCAGGGCGTCCGACGTCGCGCTGAACAGTCCGACGAACAACCCGATGAGCAGCCCGAACCACGCACCGGTGAGCATGCTCGACATCGCGGCGCGGCCCCACGAGAGCCGGCCGATCACCGACTCCACGATGCGCACGTCGACACCGACGATCGCGACGTTCTGCACCGGGGAAGCCCTTGTCGGAGAGCGTGTCGACGACCTTCTGCGCCGCCGCGTAGTCGTCGTAGGACGCCAGCACGGGACGTTTGGTGACGTCCATGTTGGCGTTCTGCCGCCCCAGGGAGGTGCTCATGTCTCCACCCTACGGCGCACCCGCCCCGCCTCACCCGCCATCGGCCGACGTCGGGAGGCGGTCTAGCGCAGCTTGTAGTCCTCGAGGAGGCGGCGGCCGATGATCATCCGCTGGATGTCCGCGGTGCCCTCGCCGATGAGGAGCATCGGTGCCTCGCGGTAGAGCCGCTCGATCTCGTACTCCTTCGCGTAGCCGTAGCCGCCGTGGATGCGGAAGGAGTCCTCGACGACCTCCTTGCAGTACTCCGACGCGAGGTACTTGGCCATCCCGGCCTCGAGGTCGTTGCGCTGCCCGGCGTCCTTGGTCCGCGCCGCCCGCACCATCATCTGGTGCGCGGCCTCGACCTTGACCGCCATGTCGGCCAGCCGGAACTGCACCGCCTGGTGGTCCGCGATCTGCTTGCCGAACGTCTTGCGCTGCTGGGCGTAGTCGATGCCGAGCTCGAACGCGCGCAGCGCGAGACCGCAGGCCCGCGCGGCGACGTTGACCCGGCCGACCTCGACGCCGTCCATCATCTGGTAGAAGCCACGCCCCGGCTCGCCGCCCAGGACCCGGTCCGCCGGCACGCGCAGGCCGTCCATCACCAGCTCGGTGGTGTCGACGCCCTTGTAGCCCATCTTGTCGATCTTGCCGGGGATGGTCAGACCGGGGAGCACCTCGCCGAAACCGGCCGGCTTCTCGATGAGGAACGTCGTCATCCGCTTGTAGACGCTCGCGTCCTCCGCCGCCTCGCCGTCGGTGCGCACGAGCACCGCGGTCAGCGTCGACGACCCGCCGTTGGTCAGCCACATCTTCTGCCCGGTCAGGACGAACTCGTCGCCGTCGCGCACGGCCTTGGACGTGATGGCCGATACGTCGGACCCGCAGTGCGGCTCGGACATCGAGAACGAGCCACGGACCTCGCCGGTCGCCATCCGCGGCAGGAAGTGCTGCTTCTGCTCCTCGGTGCCGTGCTGCATGAGCATGTACGCGACGATGAAGTGCGTGTTCACGATGCCCGACACGCTCATCCAGCCCCGGGCGATCTCCTCCACGCACAGCGCGTAGGTCAGCAACGACTCGCCGAGACCGCCGTACTCCTCGGGGATCATCAGGCCGAAGATCCCCATCTCCTTCATGCCCTCGACGATCTGCGTCGGGTACTCGTCCGAGTGCTCGAGCTCCTGCGCCGCCGGGACGATCTCCTTCTCGACGAACTCGTGGACCGCGTCGAGGATCGCCCTCTGGTCCTCGTTGAGTCCCTCGGTCTGCGCCAGGCGGCCCATGCTGGTTCCCCTCCCGTCGGCGTCCCGCGCGGCTCCGCTGCGGGCGCTGTGTCCTGCGTCGGAGTATCGCGCCCGGGCCTCCCGGAGGCTCGCGCGGGGCGCTCCGCGCGCGATCGCCCGCATCGCGCTCCGCGACGGCGGTCCGCGACGGCCCGGCCACCGCACAGCAGCTCCCGTTCGGGTGCGCGCCGCGCCGCGCGCGGGCCACGCGACACGTGGTTTGTCCGTCGCAACCGGTGCGAACAGGTCCACCATGGGGAGCGGGGAGCTCTCGGTCCTGGTTCTCGAGGCCCGCCGAGTCGGGCCCGGGAGGGAGCTCCCACCAGGTGTGACGACCCGACCACTCTCGGACCGGGTCGTCATAGGGGGAGGGGTTCCCATGTCCACCACGATCGAACGTCCGGCGGAAGTCGCCGGCGACCAGATCATCACCACGGCCGGCCAGAAGTGGGCCGGCGTCGTCCGGATCCTGCTGGGCTTCACGTTCCTGTGGGCGTTCCTCGACAAGACCTTCGCCTGGGGTTTCTCCACCACCAAGGCGTGGATGTTCGGCACCGGGGACGGGAGCCCCACCACGGGGTTCCTCAAGTTCGGCGTCAACCCCAACGGTCCGTTCCACGACTTCTACACGGGACTGGCGCCGAGCTCGCCGAACGGGATCGTGAACTGGCTCTTCATGCTCGCCCTGCTGGGCGCCGGCGTCGGTCTCGTCCTCGGCGTCTACATGCGCATCTCGTGCATCGGCGCGTCGCTCCTGCTGCTGTCGATGTTCCTCGCGGTCGCACCGTGGTCGAAGTACGTCGACGAAGGCGGCTCCACCGTCGCGTCCAACAACCCGCTGCTCGACGAGCACATCATCTACGCCGCGACGCTGATGGTGCTCATGTTCGTGATGGCCGGGCGCTACTGGGGCTTGGGCCGCTGGTGGGAGAGCCGGCTGCCGAGCTGGCTGCAGTAGGTCACCGCGCCGAGCCGGGTCGTGCGACCCGGCTCGGCGCCACCCGTCGCACGGAGTACCGACTCATCCGTCCCGAGGGGCGCAACGCGTCCGCATTGCCACCTCGGACGCGGCTGGTGAAGCATGAGGGCGACGAGCCCGTTAGTCCGCGGTTCGGCTGGGGAGGTGCCAGATGCGCGGCATCCGGCGGAGGGACTCGGGCGGGCCGGGCGACTACACGAACCCGGCCAACGAGTCGATCGACGAGGCGCTGGCCCGCCTCGCCCGGCAGGACACGAGACTGAACCCGGTGCCGCCACCCGGGGCGAGCCGCCGGGCCGTCGGCCCGTCGCGGGCCACCCGGGACCGCCTCCTGGTCCTGGCCCGCTGGTTGATCATCCTCGCGATCGCCTGGGCCATCTGGCGGTTCGGCCTCGGCGGCCGTTGATCGTCGTCCGCTCCCCGCGTCGCTCCTGGTTCGAAGGCCGCGCCGGCGAACCGCGGCAACGGTCTCACTGGGTCTGCTGCTACAGGAGCCGGCTCACGAGGTGGACACTGTCGGGCTGTGGCGCCAAGGGACGCGCGCCGAGTCGGCGCACGAAGGGGACCAGAAGTGACGGACGACAGCCAGCTGGTCAGCGTGCGTGTCACTGCAGTGGTCGTCGATGACGGGCAGATCCTCTTGGTCCGGCAACATGTCGACGAGGGCAGGCAGTGGTCGTTGCCGGGCGGCCGTCTCGAGCGCGGTGAGCAGATCGGGGATGCGTTGGTACGCGAGGTCGAAGAAGAGACGGGCCTTGTCGTCGAGCCGGACAGACTGCTGTACGTGGCCGACGTGCCTGAGGCCAGACCGCCTCTCGTACACATCACGATGAGCATGCGCGCGGTGGGCGGGACGATCCGCCTGCCTACCAACGAGCACGACGAGAACACCATCCACGACGTGCGGTATGTGCCTTTGCCGGAACTGCCGCGCTACGGATTCAGCGACACGTTCACGGCCCTGGCGACCTCGGGATTCCCCGACAGCGGGCGGTATGTGGGACGCAAGGCGAACATCGGGTTGTAACCCGCTCAGGGACGGTGTCGACCATCGGGAACGTCGGCAGTCACCACCACATGGGACAAGCCAGTCAGAGCAGGAACCCTGCGGGGAACGGGTCGTCGGGGTCCAGGACGTACTGCGCCGTCCCCGTGATCCACGCGCGGCCGGTGATCGTCGGGACGACGGCGTCGTACGGACCGACGGTCGTGCTCTCGACCAGGCGCCCGACGAACTGGGTCCCGATGAACGACTCGTTGACGAAGTCCGTGTCCATGGCCAGCTGACCGCGCGCGTGGAGCTGGGCCATGCGCGCGCTCGTGCCCGTGCCGCACGGCGACCGGTCGAACCACCCCGGGTGGATCGCCATGGCGTGTCGGCTGTGCCGCGCGTCCGAGCCGGGAGCCTCGAGGTAGACGTGATGGCACCCGCGCACGTCGGCGGCCGTGGGGTGCACCGGCGGCTCGGTCTCGTTGATCGCGTCCATCATCGCGAGGGCGACGTCGAGCATCCGCTGCTTCTCGTTGCGCTCGAACGGGATACCGAGCCGCTCGATCGGCACGATCGCGTAGAAGTTGCCGCCGAAGGCCATGTCGTAGGTGACCTCGCCGACCCCCGGGACGGTCACCGTGCGGTCCAGCCCGACGCTGAACGACGGCACGTTGCGGATGGTGACGGCCTTCGCGCGCCCGTTCTCCACACGCACCCGCGCCTCCACGAGTCCGATCGGCACGTCGAGGCGGATCGTCGTGACGGGCTCGGTCACCTCCACCATGCCGGTCTCGACCAGCACGGTGGCGACCCCGATCGTGCCGTGGCCGCACATCGGCAGGCAGCCGCTCACCTCGATGAAGACGACGCCCCAGTCGGCGTCCGGGCGGGTGGGCGGCTGCAGGATCGCGCCGCTCATCGCGGAGTGCCCGCGCGGCTCGTACATGAGCAGGGTGCGCAGGTCGTCGGCCTCGGTCATCACGTGCAGCCGCCGCTCGGCCATCGTGTCACCGGGCAGCACGCCGACGCCGCCGACGACGACGCGCGTGGGCATCCCCTCGGTGTGCGAGTCCACCGCGTGGAACACCCGACGGGCGCGCATCAGCCCAGCCCGTCCGCGAGCGCCTGCTCCGTGCGCGCGCGGATCTCGGCGTCGATCTCCGGGGGCAGCGGCGACCGCGGCGGGCGGCACGGACCGCCGTACCGGCCGGCGACGTCCATCGAGAGCTTGATCGCCTGCACGAACTCGGTGCGCGAGTCCCAGCGCAGGAGCGGGTGCAGTGCCCGGTACAGCGGCAGCGCGGTGGCGAGGTCGCCCGCGAGCGACGCCCGGTAGAGCTCGATGGTCGAGCGGGGCAGCGAGTTGGTGAAGCCGGCCACCCAGCCGACGGCGCCCGCGAGGCCCACCTCGAGCACGACGTCGTCCGAGCCGATGAGGACGTCGAGACCCGGTGCGAGCTCGGCGATCTCGTAGGCGCGGCGCGGGTCGCCGGTGAACTCCTTCACCGCGACGATGAGGCCCTCGTGGTACAGCCGCGCGAGCAGTCTCGGCGTGAGGTCGACCTTCGTGTCGACCGGGTTGTTGTAGGCGAGGATCGGGACCCCCACCTCGGCGACCGTCCGGTAGTGCGCGACGACCGTCTCCTCGTCCGCCCGGTAGGAGTTCGGCGGCAGCATCATGACCACCGGCGCGCCGGCCTCGGCCGCCTGCTCGGCCCACTGCCGCGACTGCAGTGCGCCGTACGCGCCGACGCCGGGCATCACGGTGAACCCGTCCGGCGCGGCCTCGATCGCCGTGCGGACCACCGCGGCGCGCTCGTCGTCGCTCAGCGTCTGGTACTCCCCCAGCGAGCCGTTGGGCGCCACGCCGTCGCAGCCCTCCTCGGCGAGCCATCGCACGTGCTCGCCGTACGCGTCGAGGTCGACCGAGAGGTCGGCGCGCATCGGGAGCGCCGTCGCCACCAGGACGCCGTGCCATGCCTGTCGAGCCATCACGCCTCCAAGAACGGGTGGGGCGAACCTACAAGCAACGCCGCGTCCGGGTCAGTCATCGCCGTCGGTCAGCGCCTCGCGCGCGAGCACCGCGAGCGGGACCGGGCTGGTGGGCAGGCGACCGGCAGCGCGGACCGCGTCGGCCGGTCGCGGCTCGCGACCGGTCTCGACGGCCACGAGATCGGTGACCGCCCGGCCGCACATCCGCCCCTGGCACAGGCCCATCCCGGCGCGGGTCATGAGCTTCGCGCCGCGGACGTCGTCGACGCCGAGGTCGCGGCACGCGGCTCGGACCTCCCCCGAGGTGACCTCCTCGCACCGGCACACGAGCTCGTCGTCGGGGAGGTCGCGCGCCCACGCGTCGCGCACGGGATGGACGGCATGCATCGTGCGCGCGAAGCGCCGGTGGACGTCGATCCGGCGGAGCACGGCCGGGTCCACCGGGGCACCGGTGAGCGTGCGGCCGGCGACGTAGCCCTCGAGGATGGCCAGCGCGGCGCCGCCGACACCCGTGACCTCGCCGGTGGCGAGGACCCCTGGCACCGACGTGCGCTGCGCCGCGTCGACGGCCACGACGAGCGAGCCGTCGGCGTCGACCCGCGTCTCGGGCTCCACCTGCAGGAGCAGCTCGAGCTGGGGCGTGAAGCCGTGCGAGACGAGCAGGGCGTCGACGTCGTAGTCCCGGGTGCGGCCACGACGCGTCCCGAACGTGACCCGCTCGACGCGGTCCGTGCCGTCGGCGGAGCGCACGCTGTGGCCCGCGAGGTACGGCACGCGGTGGCGGGCGAGGACGGCGGCGTACGCCGCGGCCTCCCGGGTGCGCGACGCGAGCCCGGACCACGCCGAGGGGTGCAGCCCGTACGCCGTCGGATGGCCCGACTCGGCCACGGCGACGACGTCCACGCCCGAGCGGAGCAGGCCGTCGGCCACGACGAGCAGCAGCGGACCGGTCCCGCCGATCGCGACGCGCGACCCGGGCGGCACGAGCGACCCCTTGAGCAGCGCCTGTCCGCCGCCGGCGCCCATGACCCCGGGCAGGGTCCAGCCGGGGAACGGCGCGACGCGATCGTGGGTTCCGGTCGCGACGACGACCGAGGTCGTGTCGAGGACGACGGGTGCCCGCGCGACCTCCCCGCGGAGCGCCCGCACGCGGAACCCGTCGTCGAGCCGCTCGAGCCCCCAGACGGTGTGCTCCGCGCGGACGTCGACGGTCCGGAGCCGGGCGAGCAGCCGACGGAACGTCGTCCAGTCGTGGTGCAACGGCACGTCGGCGCGGTCGTCGAGGTGGTCGGGGCTGTGCCGCCAGTAGGCACCGCCGACGCGCGCGGCCTGCTCCAGGAGCACCACGCGCCGCCCGCCCGCGGCGGCCTCGACCGCCGCCGCCAGGCCGGACGGCCCGGCTCCGACGACGACGACGTCGACCCGCTCCCGTGCGACCTCAGCCATGCGCCGTACCGCCGCTCGCGCCGCTCGTCGTCACGTCGGTCCCCGGAGCCACCGGGGCGATGCAGGCGCGGACGCCGCTCACGCCGTCGACCGTCACGAGGCAGTCCTGGCACGCGCCGATGCCGCAGAACAGTCCCCGCGGCCGGTCGCCGAGCCTGGTGCGGCGCCAGTGCACGCGGCCGTCGCGCATCAGCACTGACGCGACCGTGTCCCCGGCGTACGCCGTGACCTCGGCGCCGTCGACGCGCACGACGAACGGGTCGCCCGTCCTCATGCCGCCGTCCCGAATCGCAACGGCGAGAAGGCGTCTATCGGGATCGACGGCACAGCGCCGGTGACCGCCTCGGTGACGAGGAGCGCCGTCGCCGGCGCGAGCCCGATGCCGGCGCCCTCGTGCCCGCAGGCGTGCACGAGGCCGTCGACCCGCGGGTCCGGGCCGATCACCGGCAGGTGGTCCGGGCAGTAGGGCCGGAACCCGCGGTAGCCGCGCTGGACGCGGACGCCGGCGAGCACCGGGAACAGCGCGATCGCCTGCGCCGCGAGGCGACCCAGGACCTCGTACGACGGCGTCCGGTCGTAGCCGACGCGCTCGCGGCTCGCCCCGACGAGGATCGTCCCCGCACGGGTGGACTCGACGACGGGCGACGTCTCGAGTCCCGCGCTGTCGCTCGCGACGTTGGCGACGTAGTCCGCGCCGTAGACCTTGTGGTGCACGGTGGGCGGCAGCGGCTCGGTCACGAGGACGAAGCCGCGCCGCGGCAGGACCGGGATCGACTCCCCCGGCCAGCGACCCCACCTCACCGCCCCACGTGCCCGCGGCGTTGACGACCCAGCGGCAGGCGATCGGGCCTCCGTCGGTGCGCACCGCGCGGACCCGGCCGTCGGGCGCAAGGTCGACGCCGACCATTCGGGTGTACGGGCGGACGACGGCACCGCGGGTGCGGGCGAGACGCAGCAGGTGAGCCGCGGCGAGCATCGGTTGCACCTGCATGTCCTGCGGGTAGCTCACGCCGCCGACGACGTCGCGCGTCAGGTGCGGCTCGAGCTCCGCGAGACGGTCCGGGCCGACGACGTCGGCCACGACGCCGTGCGCGCGCTGGCGGTCGGCCTGCGCGACGAGGGCCGCCAGGCCCGCCTCGGACGTCGACACGACGATGCCGCCCTTGACCTCGAGCTCGACGGCGTGCGGGAGCACCTCGGAGAGCTCGTGCCACAGCCGTGCCGAGAGCAGCGCGAGGTCGAGCTCGGGACCGGGCACCTTGTCGGAGACCAGGATGTTGCCCTCACCGGCACCGGTGGTCCCCGAGACGACCGGTCCACGGTCCAGCACGCACACCGACAGGCCTTCCACGGCGAGCCGGTGGGCGCACGACGCGCCGACGATGCCCGCGCCGACCACGACGACGTCGTACGACGCAGCGCCGCTCACCGGCCGGCTCCCGTGACCACGGGCCCGACCCTGCCAGGTCCGCACCGCGAAGGCACGCAGGATGCCCCCGTACCCTCCGGATGTCACTGGTGGTGTGGTTGCTTCCAGCGCCGGGAAGCAACCACACCACCAGTGACATGCGATCTGGGTTGGGGAGAAGCGTCAGAGGGTCGCGCCGTCCTCGGCTGTCAGGCGTCGGGTGGGGTGAAGGACTCGGTCCTGGTCATGCCGGCGGCGCGGCCCTTGGCCGAGACGACGAGGGCCATCTTGCGGCTGGCCTCGTCGATCATCTCGTCGCCGAGCATGACCGCGCCGAGCGCGCCGCCCTCGGCCGAGGTGTAGTAGTCGTACGCGTCGAGGATGAGCTCGGCGTGGTCGTAGTCCTCCTGGCGCGGGGAGTAGACGGCGTTCGCGGCCTCGACCTGGCCCGGGTGCAGCACCCACTTGCCGTCGAAGCCCAGCGCGGCGCTGCGGCCGGCGACGCGGGTGTAGCCCTCGACGTCGCGGATCTGCAGGTAGGGCCCGTCGATCGCCTGCTTGTCGTACGCGCGCGCGGCCATGAGGATGCGCATGAGGATGTAGTGGTAGGCGTCCCCCGTGTCGTAGCCGGGCGGGTTCTCGCCCACGACGAGGGACTTCATGTTGATGCTCGCCATGAAGTCCGCCGGTCCGAAGATGATCGTCTCCACCCGCGGGCTCGACGCCGCGATCGCGTCGACGTTGATCAGCCCGAGCGCGTTCTCGATCTGTGCCTCGATCCCGATCCGCCCGACCTCGAAGCCCATCGTCTTCTCGATCTGCGTCAGCAGCGTGTCCAGCGCGACGACCTGCTCGGCGGTCTGCACCTTCGGGCAGCATGATGCAGTCCAGGTTCGCCCCGGCGTTCTCCACCACCTCGATCACGTCGCGGTAGGTCCACGACGTCGTCCAGTCGTTGACCCGGACGGTACGGACCTTGCCGTCGTAGCCGCCCTCGTTGAGCGCCGCGACGATGTTCTTGCGCGCCTCGGGCTTCGCGATCGGCGCGACCGCGTCCTCGATGTCCATGAAGACCTGGTCGGCGGGGAGCCCTTTCGCCTTCTCCAGCATCTTCGGGCTGCTGCCCGGGACGGCGAGGCAGGAACGACGAGAGCGCAGGATGCGCGGCTGGCTGCTCATGGCTCGCACTGTACGAACGCGCGCTCCCGGCCGCTCACACGGGTGGCGACTCGGTCGGGGTCCGGGGGTCGCCCGCCCGGATCACGAGCACGAGGCCGGCGAAGATGAGCACGACCGCCGGGATGATCGACGCCGGTGGCACCTGGCCGAGCCAGACGGCGGCGATGATCGTCGCGCCCGGCATCTCGAGCAGGATCGCGAGGCTCGTGACCGTCGCGGAGGTCGTCCGCAGGACCCGGTTGATGAGCGTGTGCCCGAGCAGCTGCGCGCCCGCGGTGAGCGCGAGAACCGTGGCCCACTCCGACGTCGTGTAGCCCACGAGCGACTGGCCCAGGAGCAGGCAGAACGGCAGGAGTGCGGCTGCGGAGACGCCGTAGGCCATCGAGGTGTACGTCGGCGTCGACACCGTGCGTCGCACGCGCTCCCCCGCCGTGACGTACGCCGCCGACAGCATGCCGCCCACGAGCGCGAGGACGTCGCCGACGAGGTGGCGCGGGTCGAGCGAGACGTCGATACCGGTGAGGACCAGGACCCCGAGGAGTGCGATCGCGATGCCGATCCACGCGACGCGCGGGATGTAGGCACCCTGGCGACGCGCGAGCAGCGCGGCCCACACCGGCTGCAGCGAGACGAGGGCGGTCGACGACGCGACCGAGGTGAAGCGCAGGCTCGGGAGCCACGCCGCGAAGTGCAGGGCGAGGAGCAGGCCGGCGATCAGCGGTCCAGCGCAACTCGTAGCGAGACAGCGACCGCATCTCGTCGCGGTGACGGAACCACGCCCACGGCAACGTGGCCGCCGAGCCGAGCAGGCTGCGCCAGAACGAGATCGCGAGCGGCGCCACCGACGTCGCCGCGATGAGCGGCGCGGAGGTGGCGATCGCGAGGACGGCCACGCCGAGCAGGACGAGATCGGTCGTCGGCGGACGCCCGATCGCGTTCGGCTGCGTCACGTCCCGCTCGCTCACCGGCCCATCCAATCGCCCGGCGTGCTCACCGGTCCGATGGGCCCATTCCGTGAGACGCCGGCACGGCTCTTGCACCGCACCGAGACGCGCGGTCGGTGCGGTGCGGACGTCCGGACGCTCGTCGCCGGACGCCCGCATCCCAGAATGTGGACTCAGTGGGGCGCCGTAGGTGCGTCTATCGCGCTCTGGGGCACCTTCATGCGGAAGGGCCGCGGCGTGGGCCCCCTCGGCGAACCCCTGCCGGCGCTGCCGAGCGGGTCCACCTCGGCGGCGACGGCGTTTCCCGTGCCGGGGTGACGGCGTACGACGGATACCCTGCGAGCATGAGCGGAGCGCTGACGAGGGTCTTCATCGCGCGCCTCGCCGGCATCGCCGTGTTCGACCCTCGCGGCGACCAGGTCGGCAAGGTGCGCGACGTCGTCGTCACGCTCCGCCACGGCAACAACGCCCCTCGCGTGCTCGGTCTCGTGGTCGAGGTGCAACCGCGCCGGCGGATCTTCTGCCCGATGACCCGCGTCACCAACATCGACTCCGGTGCGGTCGTGACGACCGGCCTGCTCAACATGCGCCGCTTCGAGCAGCGCGCCGGCGAGACGCTCGTGCTCGCCGAGCTCCTCGACAAGCGCGTCACGCTGCTCGAGAGCGGCGAGCAGGTCACGGTGCAGGACGTCGGCATCCAGCAGGAGCGCACCCGCGACTGGTCGGTGAGCCGCATCTTCGTGCGGAAGACGGGCTCCGGCTTCCGCCGCCGTGGCGAGACCCTCGTCGTCGAGTGGAGCGCCGTGTCCGGCCTGAGCCTCGCCGACCCGGTCCAGGGCGTGGAGAGCCTGCTGGCCACGGTCGAGAAGCTGCGGCCCGGCGGACCTCGCCAACGTCCTGCAGGAGCTCACCGCCAAGCGGCGCATCGAGCTCGCCGCCGCGCTCGACGACGAGAAGCTCGCCGACGTCCTCGAGGAGCTGCCCGAGGACGACCGCGTCGAGATCGTGGCCGCGCTCGAGGACGAGCGCGTCGCCGACGTCCTCGAGGAGATGGACCCCGACGACGCCGCCGACCTGCTGTCCGAGCTCCCGGTGGAGACGCAGGAGGCGCTGCTCGCGCTCGTCGAGCCCGACGACGCCGAGGACCTGCGCCGCCTGCTCAGCTACGACGACTACACCGCCGGCGGCATGATGACGCCGGAGCCGGTGATCCTCCCGCCGGACTCCACCGTGGCCGAGGCGCTGGCGCGGGTCCGCGACTCGGACCTCTCCCCGGCGCTCGCGGCCCAGGTCTACGTCGTGCGCGCGCCGTTCGAGACGCCGACCGGCAAGTACCTCGGCGTCGCGCACTTCCAGCGGCTGCTGCGCGAGCCGCCGTCGACCCTGGTCTCCGCCGTGCTCGACGACTCCCTCGAGCCCATCGGTCCCGACGGCGCCGCTGAGCCAGGTGACCCGCTACTTCGCGACGTACAACCTCGTCGCCCTGCCCGTCGTCGACGAGAGCGACCACCTGCTCGGGGCGGTCACCGTCGACGACGTCATCGACCACATGCTCCCGGAGAACTGGCGCGACGCCGACTCCGTGCTCGACGGCGACGAGGAGGTGACCCATGGCGCGTGACCGGGACGAGCGCCGGGGTCCCCGTCTCGACCAGCCGCTCGAGCGCGGCATCTCGCTGCGTCCCTCGGTAGACCCGGAGGCCGTGGGCCGGCTGTCCGAGCGGATCGCCCGGTTCCTCGGGTCGTGGCGCTTCATCGGCTACATGACGGCGTTCATCGTCTTCTGGATCGCGCTCAACGTCTCCCCCTGGCACGTCGACGTCTACCCGTTCATCTTCCTGACGTTCCTGCTGTCGCTGCAGGCGTCCTACGCCGCGCCGCTCATCCTGCTCGCGCAGAACCGGCAGGCGGACCGGGACCGCGTCCAGTACCAGGACGACCGGGCGCGCACCGAGCGGCTCATCGCGGACACCGAGTACCTCATGCGCGAGATCGCGTCGCTGCGCGTCGCCCTCGGCGAGGTCGCCACCCGCGACTACCTGCGCAGCGAGCTGCGCGACCTGCTCGACGACCTCGACGAGCGGGACCAGCGCGGGCGGAAGCGCAAGAAGTCGAAGGGCGACGCGGAGGCGCCGGACGACCACGACGAGCCGGTGCGCCCCGACGAGGCGACCGACCCGGTCTGACCCCCGTCACAAGACCGGTCGAGGCCACCGCCCGCGAACGCCGAGGACCGCGAGCGGCCGGCGTATCGCGTCCGGGCCGAGGGGTCCGCGGCCCGATGCCGCGTCCGCCGTCCCGGTGCCGCCGACGTAGCATCGAGGCATGTCCGACAGCCTGCTCGACCTCGTCGACGCCGCCCTCGCCACGGTCGAGGACCCCGAGATCCACCGTCCCATCACCGAGCTGCGGATGGTGAAGTCCCGCGACGTGGTGGACGGCGTCGCGCGCGTGACCGTGTGGCTCACGGTGTCGGGCTGCCCGATGCGCGAGACCATCACGTCGCGCGTGCGCGCGGCCGTCGGCGCCGTGCCGGGGGTCACCGCGGTCGAGGTCGCAGCTCGACGTCATGAGCGAGGAGCAGCGCAAGGAGCTGCGCGCCTCGCTCGTCGGCCACGACGAGCGGGAGATCCCGTTCGCGAAGCCGGGGAACCTGACCAGGGTCTACGCCGTCGCCTCGGGCAAGGGCGGAGTCGGCAAGTCCTCGATCACCGCGAACCTCGCCGTGCAGATGGCGCAGTCGGGCCTCACCGTCGGCCTGGTCGACGCGGACATCTACGGCCACTCGATCCCGCGGCTGCTCGGCGCGACCGAGGCGCCGACGATGGTCGAGGGCCTGATCATGCCGCCGCAGGTCTACGGCGTACGCGTGATCTCGATGCTGCCGTTCAAGCCGGGCGGCGTCTCGCAGCCGGTCGCGTTCCGCGGCCCGATGCTGCACCGCGCGCTGCAGCAGTTCCTCGCCGACGTCTGGTGGGGTGACCTCGACGTCCTGCTCCTCGACCTGCCGCCGGGCACCGGCGACATCGCGATCTCGGTCGCCCAGCTGCTGCCCGGCGCCGAGCTCATCGTCGTCACCACCCCGCAGACCGCCGCCGCCGAGGTGGCGATCCGGGCCGGGATGCTCTCGCAGCAGACGAAGTCCCGCATCGCGGGCGTCATCGAGAACATGTCGTCGTTCCCGTGCCCGCACTGCGGCGAGCCGATGGACCTGTTCGGGTCCGGCGGCGGGCTCGTCGTCGCCGACACGCTGAGCGCCGAGCTCGGCACGGAGATCCCGCTGCTCGGGCGCGTCCCGTTCGACGTGCGCCTGCGCGAGGGCGGCGACTCCGGGCTGCCGCTCGTGGTGAGCGACCCGGACGCCCCGGCGTCCACCGTGCTCCGCGAGATCGCCACACGTCTGGGCACCCGGGCGCGCGGGCTGGCCGGTCTCCCGCTCGGAATCACCCCGGCCGGACGGCTCTGACCTCGGGCACGATGGCCCCGTGACGACGCCGCGGACCGCACTGACCACCCCGGGTCGCTGGGCCGACCCCGACTGGCGGCACGCCGCGCTCTCGTGGGCCGACGAGGAGCTCGGGCGTCGAGGGCTGCGCCGCACGGGCTGGAGCCAGCCGCACGTGCGGCCGTGGTCGACCGTGCTGCGCATCGAGACCGACTCCGGTGACCCCGTGTGGCTCAAGGCCGACGGGGACGGCACCCGGCACGAGTCCCGCGTGCTCGGCACGCTCGCGGCCCTTGGCGTCCCGAACACGCCGGAGCCGTTGGGCACGCAGGACGACGAGGGCTGGATGCTGCTCCCGGACGGCGGGCCGACGTCGAGGGCCGCCCACGGCGGCCGGACGCCGATCCCGGCGATGGCCGCCGTCCTCGCGGCGTACGCCGAGACGCAGCGGGCCACGGGCCCGCACGTCGACCGGTTCGTGTCGCTCGGGGTCGACGACCTGCGCCCCGAGCGGATGCCCGCTCACCTGGCGGCGCTCGTCGACGAGCTCGCGTCCGAGCGCGGGCCGAGCGCCCTGTCCGAGGTGGACGCCGCGCGGCTGCGCGCACTGCTGCCGGCGTACGCCGAGGCCTGTGCCGAGCTCGCCGCCGCGGGCGTGGCCCCGACGCTCCAGCACGACGACCTGCACGACAACAACGTGTTCCACCGCGGACCGGTGTTCTTCGACTGGGGCGACTGCGTCGTCGGGCATCCGTTCGGGACGCTGCTGGTGACGCTGCGCTCGGTCGCGCACTACCACGGCCTCGACGCCGACGACCCGGTGCTGGCGCGGCTGGCCGACGCCTACACCGAGTCCTGGACCGACGTCGCCGACCGCGCGACGCTGCGCCGCCAGGTCGGGCTCGCGATCCGCGTGGGACCGCTGACCCGCGCGCTCGCCTGGCGACGCGCGCTCACCGGTTGCGACGAGGCGGCGCTCGCCGAGGACGGCGACTCCGTGCCGGGGTGGCTGCTCGAGCTGCACGAACCGGCGCTGCCGCTGCGCCCGGCTCCGCTGGTCGCGGGACCTGCGCCCTGACCGTCGACCGGATCAGGTGGCGTCGGGGTCGAACGCGGGCGTCGGGGCCGGCCGCCCGGCGCCGGCGGCATCGGACGGACCGGGGCCGACGGACGTCGCGGCCCCGGCCCCGCCCGCGGCGCCCACCGACGGCGGGACCGCGGGAGCCGGCGTGGTCGGCGCCGCGGCGGCGACGTCGGAGAGGAAGGACGCGGCGAGGCGCTTCGGGTGCAGCTCGGCGATGTCGTTCACCGATCGCCGCAGCTCGTCGGTGATCGCGGGGTCGAAGTCGGCCGCGGCGGCGATCTCGCGCCGGGCGTTGGCCGCCTGGTCGCGCAGGACGCGGAGCCACTTCACGCCCTCGGCGATCATCCTCGGCAGCCGCTCCGGCCCGACGATGAGCACGGCCACGATCGCGATGACGAGGAACTCGCCGGGACCGATGTCCAAGAACACGTGCCGGATCCTTCCCACCGGGTGGTCGGCGCCGACGTGGGCGCGGGTCACCAGGGTACGTCCTGCCGGAAGGACCCTCAGCCGGTGCCGGTGTCGGAGCCGAGCGTCACCTTGACGTCGCGGGTCCCGCTGCCGTCCTTGAGCGTGAGGGTGATGGTGTCGCCGGGGGCGTAGGTGCGGATGGCCACGATCATCTCGGTGGCGTCGGCGACGGTGCGCCCGTTGACCTTGACGATCACGTCGCCGGGCTTGATCCCCGCCTGGTCGGAGGGCCCGCCCGGCGTCACCGTCTTCACCTGGGCACCGGGTCCGGTGTAGGTGAGGTCGACCGATACGCCGATGACGGGGTGGCTCGAGCGGCCGGTCGAGATGATCTCCTCGGCGACCCGCTTGGCCTGGTTGATCGGGATGGCGAAGCCGAGACCGATCGAGCCGCTCTGCTCCCCGCTCGACGTCTGGCCGAGCGAGGCGATGGCGGAGTTGACGCCGATGACCTTGCCCTGGGCGTCGACGAGGGGACCGCCGGAGTTGCCCGGGTTGATCGCGGCGTCGGTCTGGATCGCGTTGATGAACGAGCTCTCGCCGGAGCCGCCCGCGGTCACCGGACGGTTCAGCGAGCTGATGATGCCCGACGTGACGGTCCCCTCGAGACCGAGCGGCGAGCCGATCGCGATGGCCGTGTCGCCCACCACCACGCCGGAGGAGTTGCCGAGGGTGGAGGCGGTGAGCCCGGTGGCGTCGACCTTGACGACGGCGAGGTCGTAGGAGGTGTCGCGCCCCACGATGCTCGCGGTCTTCGTCGTCCCGTCCTGGAACCGCACGGACAGCGTGCCACCGCCGACGGCACCCGCGACGACGTGGTTGTTGGTGAGGATGTAGCCGTCCGGGCGCAGCACGAAGCCCGAACCCGTCCCGCCGCTGCTGCCGTTCCGCTCCTCGATCTGCACGACGGTCGGGAGGACCGCCGCGGCCACCGCGGCGATCGAGCCGGCGGGGCGCGCCGACAGGTCGGCGTCGGACTGAGGCAGGGTCGTGCCGGGCGAGGTCAGGCTCGACCCCGCCCGCCGGTCGGCGACGAAGTACGCGCCCGCGCCGCCGATGGCTCCGGCGAGCAGGCCGCACACGACCGCCAGTGCCACGACCGGCCCGACCCGCACGCCGCGCCGGGCGGCGTCGGGACCGGGCTCGTCGGGCTGGACGGGGAAGGGGCCGGGCGGGAAGGACGCGTCGGGCGGCGGTGCGTCGTACGACGACGTCTCGTAGACCGCCGTGTCGAAGAACGGCGCGTCCGGCTCCGGCGCGGGGGGCCGCGCCGCCCAGCTGGTGTCGGCGTCCGGTCCGGCGGTCGCCGCGGTCTGTCGGGACGGACCCCAGGGGTCGGAGCCCGTGGCCTGCGGTTCCGCCACCGGCGAGGGCGGGCCGGGGACGCGGCTGCCCGGATCAGGTGCGGGGAAGTCGACGGCCCCCGCCGTACCGCTCGGTCGTGCGCCGCCGCTCTCGTCCATGTCGTCTCCCGCCCCGTCCGTGCCGGACTGCCGTCCTCCGGAGCCCGGTCCCGGTCCCTCGAGGTACGACGTCATTGTCCGATCCTCGCCGATGCCGACCCTGCGACGCACCTGTGCGGCCGCTGAGAGGCCGTCGAGACGGGTGGGGTCGCGGTCACGCGGCCTCGAGGTCGACGTCCGTCCCGGTGGCGACGAGCTCCACGCCGTCCGGCGTCACGGCGACGGACGTCGGGGTCAGGCCGAGCGGGAGCCGGCCTACCGAGGAGGCGAGCGACGCGATCTGGTCCGTGACAGCCGTCGGCACCGACGATCCCTCGACGTGGACGCCGAGCACCGTGACCGACTCGAGGTCGAGGACGAGCTTCCCCTCCCGCACACCGGGGACGACCCGGGCCTCGACCGGGAGACCGCCGGTCCAGGCCACGGCGAACGCGTCGCCGTCCGGCCGGAGCCGCCACGCGTCGCCGAGCACCTTCTGCAGCTCGGCCGTGCTCACCTCGGCGCGCACCTCGACGCGCTGCGCGGTCCGCGGCGACGCGACGCTCACGCCGTACAGGTCCACGACGGCCGAGTCGATCGTCGGGCCGCCCGAGGCGCTGGGGACGCTCGGCGAGGGTGACCGTGACGTGGTCGAGGGACCCGCGCAGCGCCTGCGTGAGGACGGGGACGCCGTGGATCGACGTCTCGACCGATGCGGCACCCGGGACCGACTGCGCGATCCGGTCGGTGATCGCCCGCTCCGCCGTGGCGGCCACCACCCGGTCGGTCACCACGAACGCCAGGACGAGCAGCACCACGACGGCCGCGACGGCGACGACGACCTTCCTCACGCGGCACCCCCGGTCAGCCGGTGCCACCCGCGGAGGATCCGGGCCAGCCACGACGTGTCGGTCGGGTCCGGGACGGGCGGGTACGCCGCGAGCACCGACGAGGCCGTGCCGAGCGGGTCGGCGGCGTCGTCGGTCACGAGGGTGAGGACGTAGTCGGAGCAGGCCCAGACGACCGTGGCGGTGGGCTCGGTCGGCGTACCGCCGCGGACCCAGGCGACGTGGTCGCCGAGCTGCTCGCGGTGGAAGCCGCGGGCGGTGAGCCCGTCCGCGTCGGCGCTGGACAGGCCGCCGGCGATGGAGAAGAGCGACACCGTCTGGACGCCGTCGGAGAAGAGCTGGTGCACGACGGGCATGGCCGACACCGATCCCGCGGGTGCGCGACGGGCGTCCAGCAGTGCCAGCCCCCCGGGCAGCGACTCGGGGCACGCGCAGCCGTGGGCGCGGGCGACGGCGAGGCCGGTCGAGCTGAGCGACTCGGTCCACGGGTCCGGCGCCGCGACGGGCACCACGACGCCGGCCGGGACCCCGAGCCGGAAGGTCTCGAAGCCGGTCCGGCTGCGCACCAGCCCCTTGGCGTCGAGCAGCTCCTTGCGGAGCAGGAGCCCCGTGGCCGAGTCGAGCCAGTACCGCGCGTCGAGCACACCGCTGGCGTCGACGGCCACCACGGCCTCGGCCGGGCGCCCCGCGACCGTGGTGTCGAGGTCCGCCTCGCGCAGCACGCGGTAGTTGTCGCGCAGCAGGGCGAGCGGGCGGCCGTCGTCGGCGAACGAGCCGGAACGCCCGTCCGGGGCCAGGCTGGCCCGCGACGCCGGCGCGCCGACCGTCACCGAGATGGTGCCGCGGCCCGGGATGTGGGTGAGGTCGGTCGTGGTGGTGCCGGAGCTGTCCCAGGTGACCGCGCGGCCGGCGTACGCCACGGCCGAGGCGGCGGCCGCCGAGCGGGCCAGCAGGGTGACGGCCACGGCGTCGTCGGGGGTCATCGCGGCCCGGTCCGCGACCGAGGTGGTGTCGACCCGACCGGTCCAGCCCGACCACGCGTCGGCCCCGAGGGTGGCGGCGGGGACGGATCCGAGGACGGCGAGCGCGCCGACGGCCACGGCCCCGAGGCCGGTGGCGGTCCCGACGACGACGAGTGCCCGTCGGCTCACGGTTGGCGGGACGGCTGCGGGCGTGCTGCCGTCGTGGGGTCGGAGTAGCCGACCGTCACGATGCGGGGTCCGGAGAACGGCATCTGGTCCGCGCTCACGGCGTGCTCGTCGGTGAGCGTGTCGACGACGGGGGCGATCGCGGGACGGGTCACCACGGCGCCCGTGAGCGCCGAGGACCCGCCCACGACGACCGCGACGGCGAGGGCGGCCGCGCCCGCCGCACCGGCGATGACGACCCGCCGGCCGCGGCGCGGGCGGGGGTGGGTCGAGCCGGGCGCGGAGCCCGTCGGTCGTCGCCCGGCGGCGCCGGCGGGACGCACGCCCGCACCGCCCTGCGTGGGGATCGGGGGCAGCGGAGTCGCGGCGATGCCGCTCAGCCGGGCGAGCAGGTCGGCCGACGGCTCCGCCGGAGGCGCGGTGTCGAGCCGGGAGATCACCGCACGCTGGGCGGCGAGGGCTCCGCGGCACGTGGCGCACACGGCCACGTGCGCGAAGGCGCGCTCGGCCTCGGCCGGCCCGAGCCGGCCGTCGGCCAGCTCGGCGATGCGTGGACCGAGGCAGCGGCTCACGGGACGCCTCCCGCGGGAAGGCGCTGCGCGGTGCGCGGGGTGCGGTGCGCGAGGGACTCGCGCAGCTGCGCCCGGCCGCGGTGGATCCGCGAGCGGACGGTGCCGAGCTTGATGCCGAGCAGGTCGGAGATCTCCTCGTAGCTGAGCCCCTCGATGTCGCAGAGGACCACCGCGACGCGGAAGTCCGCCGGGAGCGCGTCGAGCGCGGCCTGGACGTCGGCGTCGTAGCTGCGGTCGTCGAGCAGCTGGGCCGGTCCGACCTCGCGCGAGGGGATCCGGTCGGCGGCGTCGTCCGGCAGGCCCTCGAAGCGGATCCGGGCCTTGCGCCGCACCTGGTCGAGGAAGAGGTTCGTCGTGATCCGGTGCAGCCAGCCCTCGAACGTGCCGGGCGTGTACTGCGACAGCGAGCGGAACACCCGGACGAAGACCTCCTGGGTGAGGTCCTCGGCGTCGTGCTGGTTGCCGGTGAGGCGGTAGGCGAGGCGGTACACGCGGGCACCGTGGTCGCGTACGACGTCGTCCCAGGACGGAGCGGCCCAGGGTGCCGGCGGGGCGGCGTGCCGCTCGTTCTCGCGCGACCGGTCGACCATGGGGCCCAGCTCCTCGGGGGCTGCCACGAACCGGTCGAGCAGGGCGAGGCCGATCCTCGCGCCACCGGTCGAGGTGTCCATGGTGCCTTCCCTGTCCGGGGCTTGGCGAAACGCCGCCAGCACGGGTGCCACTGAGAATCGACTGAGAAGTTCCCCGCCACCGGCGGGTCACCCCATCACGACGACGATCCGCCGCGGTCCCGGGTTCCCGGGCGGCGCGCGCGTTGCGGCGGTCCCTGGCGCGTCACGGCGATAGCCTCGCGCCGTGGACCTTGACGCACGTGCCCTCGCCGCGTTCCGAACCAGCTGGGAGTACGCCGAGGCGTACGTCGCGGAGGACGCCGTGCTCACCGACGCGCGGGCGCGGGCCGCCGACCTCGGCTGCACGCCGATCCACCCGGGTGGCGGGGCGGCGCTGCGGCTGCTCGCGGCCGTCCTCGGTGCGCGCCACGTCGTCGAGATCGGCACCGGGACCGGCGTGTCGGGCGTCTGGCTGCTGCGCGGCATGCGCGACGACGGCGTCCTGACGTCGGTCGACCTCGAGGCCGAGCACCAGCGCCAGGCCCGCGACGCCTTCGCGGCCGAGGGCGTCGCAGCCTCACGCACCCGCCTCATCACCGGTCGGGCGCTCGAGGTGCTGCCCCGGCTCGCGGACGCGTCGTACGACCTCGTCTTCGTCGACGCGGCCAAGGAGGAGTACCCCGAGTACGTCGAGGAGGCCGCGCGGCTGCTGCGCGCGGGCGGCGTGCTGGCCATCGACAACAGCCTCTGGCACGACCGGGTCGCCGACCCGGCCCAGCGCGACCCGGAGACCATCGCCATCCGCGGCTGCCTCACGACGCTGCGCGAGGACGAGCGCTGGCTCGTCCGCCCTGCTCCCGGTGGGCGACGGGCTGCTCGCCGCCGTCCGGCGCTAGCCGGCCCCCGGAGTCCGGGACGACGACGGCCCCGCCCCCCGGGCAGGGGGACGGGGCCGTCGTCGTCGTGTCCGAGCGGGAGGTCAGCCCGCGACGGTGGTCAGCTGGGCGCCGAGATCGCGCGCCTCGTCCGGGGTGAGCTCGACCACGAGACGGCCGCCTCCCTCGAGCGGGACGCGCATCACGATGCCACGACCCTCCTTGGTGACCTCGAGCGGGCCATCGCCCGTACGCGGCTTCATGGCGGCCATGCAGCACCCCTTGTCAGTTCGTCGCGCCGCCCGACGGGCCGGCGCGATCTCCTCGCGATGCATTATCCCTGATCCGGGGGCCACCTCGCATCGTCGCCCCGTCCCGGCGCGCCCGTTCCGCGGGCCGCGGCCCGAAGGGAGCGGCTCGCGACGGGCGTCAGGACACCGCGCAGCCGCGCAGGTGGTCGTCGACCAGACCCATCGCCTGCATGGCGGCGTACATCGTGGTGGGGCCGACGAAGACGAAGCCGCGCCGCTTGAGCTCCCTGGTCAGGGCGACCGACTCGGGAGTGCTCGCCGGGACGTCCGCGAGGTGCCGCGGGCGGTCCCGCCGCGGGGTGGGGGCGTACGACCAGAACAGGCGGTCGAGGGCGCCGTCGCCCTCCGCCGCGCGCAGGGCGGCGGCGGCGCGGGCGTTCGTCATCGTGGCGTCGACCTTGGCGCGGTTCCGGACGATGCCGGCGTCGGCGAGCAGACGCTCCCGGTCGGCCGGCGCCGAACGCCGCGACCCGCTCGATGTCGAAGCCGTCGAACGCGGAGCGGAACGCCTCCCGCTTGCGCAGGATGGTGAGCCAGGACAGGCCGGACTGGAACGCCTCCAGGGTGAGCCGCTCGAAGATCGCGGCGTCGCCGTGGACCGGACGGCCCCACTCGGTGTCGTGGTAGCGCTCGTAGTCCGGGGTCGAGGCGCCCCAGGGGCAGCGCCGTACGCCGTCGGCGCCCAGGACGAGGTCGGAGCGGGCGCTCATGCCTCGGGGTCGACCGGCTCGGGCGGTCGCGGCACTCCGCGGGCCGCGAGGCGGGACTCGAGCTCCTCGATCCGGGCGTCGCGCGCGTCGACCTCGGCGGCGAGGCGGTCCAGGACGTCGTCGACCTCGTCCATCCGGTAGCCGCGCACCCCCACCGCGAAGCGCACGCCGTCGACGTCGTCGCGCGCCATCGGGCGGTCGACCGGCAGGGCGAGCGGCGCACGGTCCGGCCTCGACCTCCGGGAGCTCGCCGAGCCGGCCGACGGCGAGCAGCGCCACGACGGCCACCACGGCGATCGCGGCCAGCAGGAACGGCAGGGTCACGCGGCTCACTCCTCGGACCCGCGGGGTCGCCCGCGGCGTTCGGCCGCCCCTGCGGGGCGCTCTCGGCACGAGCATGCCACGCTGGCGGGGCCGACGGCCGCCGCCCTCGGCGAGTCGGGAGAGGAGTCCGGGTCGTGCCGCTGCAGCTCGGCAGTCACGTCTTCGGCGACGACGAGACCGTCGTGATGGCGATCGTGAACCGCACCCCCGACTCGTTCTACGACAGGGGCGCGACCTTCGCCGAGGCCGCGGCGCTCGCGGCCGTCGACCGCGCGGTCGCCGAGGGCGCCGGGATCGTCGACATCGGCGGGGTCAAGGCCGGACCGGGCGCCGAGGTCGACGCCGACGGAGGAGATCCGGCGTACGGCGTCGCTCGTGGCCGCCGTCCGCGCCGCGGTACGACGTCGTCATCAGCGTCGACACCTGGCGGGCCGAGGTCGGGCGGGTGGTCTGCGCCGAGGGCGCGGACCTGCTCAACGACGCCTGGGGCGGGTTCGACCCGGAGCTCGCGAGCGTCGCCGCGGAGTACGGCGTCGGCCTGGTCTGCACGCACACCGGCGGCGCCGCGCCGCGCACCCGGCCGCACCGGGTGGCCTACGACGACGTCGTCGCCGACATCGTGGCCGCGACGGTCGCCGAGGCCGAGCGCGCGGTCGTCGCTCGGGCGTCGCCGCGGCGATCGGTCCTGGTCGATCCCGGCCACGACTTCGGCAAGAACACCCGGCACTCGCTCGAGGCCACCCGGCGCCTGCCCGAGCTCGTCGCCACCGGGTGGCCGGTCCTCGTGTCCCTGTCGCGCAAGGACTTCGTGGGCGAGACCCTCGACGTCGCCGCACCCGCCGACCGCCTCACCGGGCACGCTGGCCACGACCGCGGTCTCCGCCTGGCTCGGCGCCCGGGTCTACCGCGCCCACGACGTCGCCGCCACGCGGCAGACGCTCGACATGGTCGCGTCGATCGCCGGGACCCGACCGCCGGCCGTGGCCCGCCGCGGCCTGGCCTGAGCGCCTTACCCGATCCGAACACGCGCGTCACCCGCACCGGACGCCGCACGCCCACCGTGGTGGACGTCGAGGGCAGCAGGCCCTCCCCCACGTTCGGAGCTGCTCATGACCACGACCTCACGCACTCGCCGCGCGGTCACCGCGGCGGCCTGGCTCACCGCGGGTGCGGTCGGTGCCACGGCCGTCACCGGCCTGGCCTTCGCCTCCGGGTCCCCGGCCGCGGACCGCGGCGCGCCGCCGGCCGCCGCGGCCACGTCCCGCGGCGCGACCACGGCACCGGCGGCGCGCCGGGCTCGCGCGCTCCGCGACGTCCTCCACGGGCGGTTCACGCTGAGCACCGGGACCGGCACCCGGACGGTGGACGTGCAGCGCGGCAAGATCACCGCGGCGTCGGCGACGTCGGTCACCCTCGTGAGCACCGACGGGTTCACCGCCACGTACGCGGTCGGTCCCTCGACGACCGTGCGCCGGGACCGGCGGACGGTCACCGCCGGCTCGCTCGCGGTCGGCGACGCCGCCGTGGTCCGCGCCAGCGGCGGTACCGCGCTCGTCGTGCGCGCCCTGTCCCCGGGCGCCGCGACCGGAAGAGGCTGACGGCGTACGGCAGACTCGGGCGGGTGATCCCTCGACTCGGCGGCCGCGGACAGGGCTGGGTCGCGCTGCAGTTCGCCCTGCTCGGTCTGATCGCCGTGGTGGGCCTGCTCACCCGAGGGGGCTGGCCTCCCGGCGCGCGCACGGCGGTCGGCGTGCTCGGGGCCCTGCTCCTCGCGGCCGGGGTCGTCGTGGCGGTGCTCGCCCTCACCGGGCTCGGCTCGGCGCTCACCGCGTGGCCGGCGCCGATCAGCGGCGAGCGCCTGCGCACCGGCGGGATCTACGCCGTGGTCCGCCACCCCATCTACGGCTCGCTGGTCCTCATGGCCGCCGGGTTCGCGCTGCTCACGAGCCCCTGGACGCTGCTGCCGACGGCCCTGCTGGCCGTCGTGCTCGACCTCAAGCGCCGCGTCGAGGAGGAGTTCCTCGCGGCGACGTACCCGGACTACGTCGACTACCGACGCGCCGTCCCGCACGCGCTCGTGCCCGGCGTCTGGTGACTGCGCGCGGCCGGGCGCGGCCCGGTCACGGCTCGGCCTCGAGCCACTCCGCGGCGGTCGGCTCGGCGGGCCGGCCGATGCCGGCCTGGGCCCAGCCGTGCTCGATCGCCGCGACGGCGTCGTCGACCGTCGACGGTCCACACGAGCTGAGCGGCCGCGGAGTCCCGGACGAAGCCGGCCTCGACGAGCCCGCTCACCAGCAGGGCCAGCGGCTCGAGGTCGCCCCACGGGTCGAGGACGACGATCGGCTTGTCGTGCAGGCGCAGGGACCGGGCGACCCAGATCTCGAGGAGCTCCTCGAGCGTCCCGATGCCCCCGGGAAGGGTGAGGAACGCGTCGCTGCGCCGGTCCATCTCGCCCTTGCGCTCGCGCATGTCCTCGGTGACGACGAGCTCGTCGGCCCCGTGGTCGGCGACCTCGAGCTCGACGAGCGCCCGGGGGATCACGCCGATCGTGTGCGCACCGCCGGCGCGGGCGGCCCGGGCCACCGCGCCCATGCAGCTGACCGAGCCGCCTCCGCTCACGAGCGTCCAGCCTCGCCGGGCGAGCGCGAAGCCGACCTCGCCCGCGAGCACGGCGTAGCGCTCGTCGATGCCCTCGCTCGACGCGCAGAAGACGGCCACGGCCGGCATGTCAGACCTCCACGGGGGCGGGCAGCTCGGGGCCGTCCGCCGCCGTCGTGGCCGCGCAGCCCCGCCTCGACGATGCGGACCGCCTCGTCGACGTCGTCGGTGACCCTGATGAGGTCGAGGTCGCTCGCGGAGATGTTCCCGTCGGCCACGACACGTTCGCGCAGCCAGTCGACGAGCCCGCCCCAGTACGACGTACCCATGAGCACGACGGGGAACGAGGTGACCTTGCCGGTCTGCACCAGCGTCAGCGCCTCGAACAGCTCGTCGAACGTGCCGAAGCCGCCGGGGAAGACGATGAAGGCCTGCGCGTACTTGACGAACATCGTCTTGCGCGCGAAGAAGTAGCGGAAGTCGACGCCGATGTCGACCCACTCGTTCATGCCCTGCTCGAACGGGAGCTCGATGCCGAGCCCGACGGACACGCCGCCCGCCTCGCACGCCCCTCGGTTCGCCGCCTCCATGATCCCGGGGCCGCCACCGGTGATCACCGCGAAGCCGCTGCGCGCGAGGGCGGCCGCGAGGTTCGTCGCGGTCGCGTACTCCGCCGTGCCCGGCTTCGTGCGGGCCGAGCCGAAGACGCTGACCGCCGGGCCGAGGCTGGCCAGGGCACCGAAGCCCTCGACGAACTCCGCCTGGATGCGCAGGACGCGCCACGGGTCGGTGTGCACCCAGTCGCTGGGACCGCGGGTGTCGAGCAACCGTTGGTCCGTGGTCGTGGCCTCGACCTGGGAGCGGCGCAGCGTCACCGGGCCCTGCACCCGGTGCGGAGCGGCCTCGGAGCCGGGGGGCGCGTCGGGGTCGGGCTGGTCGAGAGACGTCACGGGGCGACGCTAACCCCATCCGGTCCCGGCCGGTGGGGTCCGGGGTGCCCGCGCGCCGGGGCGGGTGCCGAGCCCGCGGCCGCTCGGCGCGAACTTGCCCGATTGATTGTTGTGTGTTCAACTTCTTTAGTCGTTGAACCATCAACCAATGGGAGTCATCGTGAGCGAGGCCGTCAAGGTCGCCGTCATCTACTACAGCTCGACCGGGTCCGTGCACACCATGGCGGCGCGCGCGGCGGCCGCCGCCGAGAAGAACGGCGCCGAGGTCCGGCTCGTCAAGGTCGCCGAGCTGGCCCCGGCCGAGGCCGTCGCGGCGAACGAGGCCTGGGCCGCGCACGCCGCCGCCACCGCCGACGTCCCCGTCGCGACGGGCGACGACATCGACTGGGCCGACGTGGTCCTCTTCGGCACGCCGACCCGCTACGGCAACATCGCCGCGCAGCTCAAGCAGTACCTCGACACGCTCGGCCCGCTGTGGGCCCAGGGCCGGCTCGCGGACAAGGTGTACGCCGGGTTCGTGTCGACCGGCACGAAGCGCGGCGGCCAGGAGACCACGCTGCTCGCGCTGTACAACTCGGTCTACCACTTCGGCGGCATCATCGTGCCGCCGGGCTACACCGATCCCGCCGTGAAGTTCGTCGACGGCAACCCCTACGGCGTCTCGCACGTGTCGTTCAACGGCGCTGCGGCTCCGGCCGAGGAGGAGTTCGACGCGATCGACCACCTCGCCGCCCGCACGGTGTCGGTGGCCGCCCGGCTCAAGCGCGGTTCGGCCGCCTGAGCCCGCGCCGGCCGGCCGTCGGACGGCACTGGCGCGTCCCGGACGCTGCCCGTGCCGTCCCGCGGTCCGCGGCGGGGACGGGCGCCGACCCGACGCATCTACCCAGGCACCGGCGATCGGTCGGCGGGCCGGTTCGCGGGCCGGGTGGCGTCGTCAGTCGCTCGGTGGCTTGCGCCGCGCTGCGGCGTACCCGAGGGCGATGCACGCGGCGAGCAGCACCGCGAACAGCGCCAGGAGCGCGAGCATCAGCGGGGTGATCTCGACGCTGCTCGACGCGTCGGCGGGGACGAGCAGCTGCGAGATCAGCACGGTGACGACGAAACAGGCCACTCCGGAGACGATCGAGCCGGCCAGCAGCGCCCGGTAGCCGCGCGGATGCTCCGGCCGGACGAGCCGCTCGAGCTCGTCGTCGGTCACGTGGTGAGCCAGGAGCGCAGGCCGGCCTCGACCCGGTGCAGGTCGGACACCGGGACGTACTCGTCCCTGTGGTGCGCGAGCGAGGGGTTGCCGGTGCCGAAGTTCACCGCGGGGATGCCCAGCGCCGTGAACCGGGCGACGTCGGTCCAGCCGAACTTCGGGCTCGGTGCGCCGCCCACCGCCGCGACGAAGGCTGCGGCCGCCGGGTGCGAGAGACCGGGCAGGGCTCCGTCGACCGCGTCGACGACGGTGAGCTCGAACCCGTCGAACACGTCGCGCAGGTGCGCCTCGGCCTCGACGGCCGACCGGTTCGGTGCGAACCGGTAGTTCACCGAGACGATGCACTCGTCGGGGACCACGTTGCCGGCGACTCCGCCGTGGATGCCCACGGCGTTGAGCGCCCTCGCGGTAGACGAGGCCGTCGATCTCGACCCGACGCGGCTCGTACGCCGACAGCCGGCGCAGCACCTCGCCGGCGTCGTGGATCGCGTTGTGCCCCATCCACGACCGCGCGCTGTGCGCGCGGGTGCCGGTGGTGCGCACGTCCACCCGGATCGTGCCCTGGCACCCCGCCTCGACCACGGCGTTCGACGGCTCCATGAGGACGGCGAAGTCGCCGGCCAGCAGCTCGGGCCGCTCGTCGGCGAGGCGGCGCAGGCCGTTGAACTGGGAGTCGATCTCCTCGGCCTCGTAGTAGATCCAGGTGACGTCGCGGGTGGGGGCGACCAGGTCCGCGGCGAGGCGCAGCGAGACGGCGACGCCACCCTTCATGTCGCAGGCGCCGAGCCCGTACACGCGTTCCTCGGCGTCGACCGTCACGAGGCGCGACGGCATGTTGTGGTTCGCCGGCACGGTGTCGAGGTGGCCGCCGATGACGACCCGCTCGGCGCGTCCGAGGTGCGTCCGGGCGACGATCGTGTGCCCGTCGCGGACGACGTCGAGGTGGGGGTACGCCGACAGCGCCCGCTCGACCGCGTCGGCGATGACCGCCTCGTGCCGAGACTCGCTCGGCACGTCGACGAGCGCCCGCACCAGCTCCACCACGTCGCTCGCCAGGTCCAGCTCCACGGTCCCGGCGGGATCGACGCCGTCCCTGGTCGCAGTGGGAACAACGCCGTCCGAAGGCTCGAGCGAGCGGGCATCCGTCACGCCCCGAGCCTAGCCACCACCCCGCCGCCAGCTTTGCCGCGCGTCCCTTAGGGACGATCAAGGAAGTTGAACTGCTCCGATGTGTCCACAAGTCGTGATCTTGAGGGCTGGCGACCCGGTCAAGCCGCTGCTGGCGGCAGCAGCGCGCTCGGTAGGTTGAGCGCATGACGCTGCTCACCTCGCCCGCCTCCGGCATCGGCCTCGCGACGTACGCCGGTGACACTCTGCTCGAGGTCTGGTACCCCTCGCCGACGGTTGCGGTGACTCCCGCGCACGTCGACGGCCTCGGGGAGCACGATCGCAGCGACGACCTTCGCGGCGTCCGCACCGTGACGACCACGACGACGATCGCCGACCTGTCGGTCCCGCCGATCGACGCAGCCGACGTCTGGCTCCGCCTGCACCTGCTCTCGCACCGCGTGGTGCGGCCGCGCACGGTGAACCTCGACGGCGTCTTCGGGCTGCTGGCGAACGTGGCCTGGACCTCCGTGGGCCCGGTGCCCGTCGAGCGCCTCGCTGCCGTGCAGGCCTACGCGCGCAAGGACGGTCGCGTCGTCACGGTCCACGGCGTCGACAAGTTCCCCCGGATGGTCGACTACGTCGTCCCCTCGGGCGTGCGCATCGCCGACGCCGACCGCGTGCGACTCGGCGCCCACCTCGCCGCGGGCACGACGGTCATGCACGAGGGCTTCGTCAACTACAACGCCGGGACGCTCGGCGCGTCGATGGTCGAGGGTCGGATCTCCGCCGGTGTCGTCGTCGGCGACGGCTCGGACGTGGGAGGCGGCGCGTCGATCATGGGGACGCTCTCCGGTGGGGGCACGGAGGTCGTCACCATCGGCGAGCACTGCCTCATCGGCGCGAACGCCGGTGTCGGCATCTCGCTCGGCGACGAGTGCGTGGTCGAGGCCGGCTGCTACATCACCGCGGGATCGAAGATCACGCTCCCGGACGGCGAGGTGGCGCGGGGCCGCGACCTGTCGGGTCGGTCCGGCCTGCAGTTCTGGCGCAACTCGGTGACGGGTGCCCTCGAAGCGCGCCCGCGGTCGGGCACGTGGGGCGGCCTCAACGCCGCGCTCCACTCCCACGGCTGAGGCCGCGTCCGGACGATCGGGACGCGGTCGGTCACCAGGTGCCGGCGTAGCGTGTCGCAGCGGCTGTGTCGCCGATCAAGATCACGACTTGTGGACAGGATCGCTCAGTTCAACTTCCTTGATCGTCCCTAAGGGAAGACCAAGGAAGTTGGGGGTGGGCGGGGTCAGCGGGCGGTGAGGGCGACGTAGTCGCGCTCGGCGGGGCCGACGTAGACCTGGCGCGGGCGGCCGATCTTCGTCTCCGGGTCGTCGATCATCTCGCGCCACTGGGCGATCCAGCCGGGGAGCCGGCCGAGCGCGAACATGACCGTGAACATCCGGGTCGGGAAGCCCATCGCCTTGTAGATGAGACCGGTGTAGAAGTCGACGTTCGGGTAGAGCTTGCGCGAGATGAAGAACTCGTCGGAGAGCGCGACCTCCTCGAGCCGCAGCGCGATGTCGAGCAGCGGGTCCTGGACGCCGAGGGCCTCGAACAGCTCGTACGCCGTGTCCTTGACGATGGCCGCGCGCGGGTCGTAGTTCTTGTAGACGCGGTGGCCGAAGCCCATGAGCTTCACGCCGTCCTCGCGGTTCTTCACCTGGCGGATGAACGTGTTCACGCCGCCGCCGCTGCGGTGGATCTTCGTGAGCATCTCGAGCACGGCCTGGTTGGCCCCGCCGTGCAGCGGGCCGAACAGCGCGTTGATCCCGGCCGACACGGACGCGAACAGGTTCGCGTGCGAGGAGCCGACGAGGCGCACGGTCGAGGTCGAGCAGTTCTGCTCGTGGTCCGCGTGCAGGATCAGGAGCAGGTCGAGCGCCTTCGCCATGACCGGGTCGACGGCGTACTCCTCGGCCGGCACGCCGAACGTCATGCGCAGGAAGTTCTCGTTGAGGCTCATGGAGTTGTCGGGGTAGAGGTACGGCTGCCCGACGGACTTCTTGTACGCGTAGGCCGCGATCGTCGGCACCTTGGCGAGCAGGCGCACCGTGGACATCTCGACCTGGTCGTCGTCGAACGGGTCGAGCGAGTCCTGGTAGAACGTCGAGAGCGCCGACACGGCGCTCGACAGCACCGGCATCGGGTGCGCGTCGCGCGGGAAGCCGTCGAAGAACCGGCGCAGGTCCTCGTGCAGCATCGTGTGCCGCTTCACCCGCTCCTCGAAGTCGAGCGAGCTCGGCGGCCGTGGGCAGCGCGCCGTAGATGAGCAGGTACGACGTCTCGAGGAACGTCGACTGCTTCGCGAGCTGCTCGATCGGGTAGCCGCGGTAGCGCAGGATGCCGGCGTCACCGTCGATGAAGGTGATGGCCGACGTGCACGACGCCGTGTTGACGAAGCCGGCGTCGAGCGTCACGGCCCCGGTCGTCTTCAGCAGGGCGGAGACGTCGTAACCGTCGTTGCCGTCGGTCGCGCTCACGCGCGGGAGCGGCAGCTCGCCGCCCGGGTAGGTCAGAGTCACGTCAGACACGTCGGCCTCCGCAAGCACTCGGTCGGCGGCCGGGGGATGCTCGCCCGGCGCCCTGCTCGAACGGTACCTACCGGCCGCACCCGTGTCCCCCGGCGGCGGCAAGCGTGACCCGGGCCACAATCGGGCCTACGCCGGCCGCTCGGACGGAGGGTCAGGCGACGCGGGCGAGCCGGCGTACGGCGGTCGCGATCCGCTCGTCGGTCGCGGTGAGCGCGACCCGCACGTGGCGTGCGCCGGCGACGCCGTAGAACTCGCCCGGTGCCACGAGGATCCCCCGCTCGGCGAGCCAGCCGACGGTGTCCCAGCAGGGCTCGTCGCGCGACGCCCAGAGGTAGAGGCCGGCCTCCGAGTGCTCGATCGAGAACCCGGCGTCGAGCAGCGCCGAGAGCAGGTGGTCGCGACGTCGCGAGTACCGGTGTCGCTGCTCGGCCACGTGCAGGTCGTCGCCGAGCGCCGCGGTCGCCGCCGCCTGCACCGGGCCCGGCACCATGAGCCCGAGGTGCTTGCGCGCCTCGAGCAGCGAGCGGACGAGGGCGGGGTCGCCGAGCACGAGCCCGGCCCGGTAGCCCGCGAGGTTCGACCGCTTCGACAGCGAGTGGACGGCGAGCAGGTTGTCGAACGATCCGCCGCAGACGCGCTCGTCGAGGATCGACACCGGCGTCGCCTCCCACGCGAGCTCGAAGTAGCACTCGTCGCTCACCACGACGGCGTCGCGCTCCCGCGCCCACGCGACGACCTTGGCCAGGTGCTCCACCGGCAGGACCCGCCCGGTCGGGTTGCTCGGCGAGTTGACCCACACCAGCGACACGCGCTGCGGGCCGAGCGTGTGGGTGGAGTCCGAGACGACGACGTCGCAGCCGGCCACGCGGGCACCGACGTCGTACGTCGGGTACGCCAGCTCCGGGATGACGACGGTGTCACCGGGGCCCAGACCGAGCAGGGTCGGCAGGAGCGCCACGAGCTCCTTCGAGCCGACGGTCGGCAGGATCGAGTCGCGGGTCGACCGAGGCGTGCAGGGTCCGCGCTGCCCACGCGCTGGCGGCCGCGCGCAGCGCGCGCGGTCCCCGCGGTGAGCGGGTAGCCCGGGCTGTCCGACGCGTCGGCGAGCGCCGCGCGCACCGACTGTGGCACCGGGTCGACGGGCGTGCCGACCGACAGGTCGACGATGCCGTCCGGGTGCTCCTGGGCGAGCGCCTTGAGCGTCGCGAGCCGGTCCCACGGGAAGTCGGGCAGCTGGTCGGCCAGGCGGGTCATGCGCGCCTCACGGGTTCAAGACGACGCGCCGCCACCTCGGAGGGCGACGGCGCGTCATCGATGGTTCGACGGGTCAGTGACCCTCGTGCTCCTGGGGCTCGAGGCCCGCGACGATCGCCGCGTCCTTGGCGATGAGCCCGTGCTTGGCCGCGCCGCCGGGCGAGCCGAGGTCGTCGAAGAACTCGGCGTTGGCCGCGGTGTAGTCCTTCCACTGGGTCGGGACGTCGTCCTCGTAGAAGATCGCCTCGACGGGGCACACGGGCTCGCACGCACCGCAGTCGACGCACTCGTCGGGGTGGATGTAGAGCATCCGCTCGCCCTCGTAGATGCAGTCGACGGGGCACTCCTCGACGCAGGCCTTGTCCTTGAGGTCGACACAGGGCTGCGCGATGACGTAGGTCACGGACGGATCCTCCCGATCCAGGAGCTGGCTGTGGGTCGTACCCGCCCGCGGGCGGAGCCGATGGCGCCACCGTAGCGTCGCACGGTCACGCCTAGTATCGCGACCCAGCCTAGAGCCGCACTGGAGGGGGCCGATCGTGTCGTCCCGCGACGCCGACGGACCGACGCACGCCCGTCCCGACGCCGGGTCCGGCGCACGACCGTCGGCGTCCCTGACGGTCCGCGTCTCCCCCGCCGACGTCGGTCGCCGGGTCACGGTCCGGCACCTGCTCGACCCCTCGACCGCGACCGACGTCGTGGGGCGGTTGCGGTCCTGGGTCGGCGGGTGGACCGGCGAGCTCGTCGTGGAACGACGCGACGGGACCCTCGTCGTCGTGGCCGCGGGCGACGTCGTCGCCGCCAGGGTCGTCCCGCCGGAGATCGCGGCGGAGGCGATGCAGGCGGTCGCCGAGCGCGGGTGGCCGGCCGCGGAGACGGCGTCGCTCGGCGAGTGGGTGCTGCGGGCCTCGGGCGGCGTCACCGGTCGAGCCAACTCGGTGCGGCTGGCCGGTCGCCCCGGGATCCCGTTCGCCGACGCGCTCGCCGCGGTGGAGGCGTGGTTCGCCGACCGCGCGCTGCCTCCGCTGCTGCAGGTGCCCGTGCCGTCGGCGTACGACGACGACCTGGCCGCGCTCGGCTGGGTGGTGACGCGGAGCACCGTCCTGCTCAGCGCGCCGACGGCGGACGTGCTCTCCCGGGCCGCGGCCCGGCAGTCGGTGGACCTCGCGATCACGGCGTCGGCGGTCCCGGGACGGGAGTGGCTGGCGTTCGTCGAGCCGGACCTCGAGCCCGACGCGCTGGCGGCGATCCTCGTGCGTCCGCGGGAGGTGGTGTTCGTCGAGGCGCGCGACGCCTCGACGGGGACGCTGCTCGGCGCGGCCCGGGCCAGCGCCGCGTCCTCGCCGGTCGGGCGCTGGGCCGGGATCACGTCCGTCGTGACCGCCCCGGAGGCCCGCCGTCGCGGTGTGGCCACCACGGTCCTGCGCCGAGCTCGCGACGTGGGCGGTGGACGCCGGCTGCCCGCACGCCTACCTGCAGGTGCTCGGGTCGAACCTGGAGGCTCAGCGGCTCTACGCCGGCCTCGGGTTCGAGCCCCACCACCGCTACGAGTACCTCGCGCCGCACGGGATCGCGTCGCCGTGAGGTCCGGCGGCCAGGACACGCCGACGCGGAGGGCTCGCGCCGTGGGCCGCGATCGCGCAGGATCGGTCCCGTGAGTGCGGCCTCGCGCGAACGCTTCGCCGACGTGGTCCGGGCCGGCGGTGCCGCCGGGGACCCGGCCGACGTCCGGCTGGACCTCGCCCTCCTGCTGCTCTCGGCCGAGGCGATGCCCGACGACGGTCGCCCGGCCTCGACACCCTCCTCGCGCACGGCCTCGCCGAGCTCGACGCCCTCGCCGCGCACGTGCCCGAGGCGGGGCGCGACGACCTCGCGGCTGCGCACCGCGCTCGGCGGCTTCGCGGGCACGTCGTCGGACTACGCCCGGCTCGAGTCGAGCCTGCTGCCCGACGTCCTGCGCCGTCGGCGCGGCCTGCCCATCCTGCTGTCGACGGTGTGGACCGAGGTCGCCCGGCGCGCGGGTGTCCCGGCCTACGGCGTCGGCCTGCCCGGCCACTTCGTCGTCGGGGTCGGCGACCCGGACGGCACGCGCGTGCTCGTCGACCCGTTCACCGGCGGACGGCTGCTGCCCTACGACCGGGCGCGGGACATCGCGGCGCGAGACCGGTCGGTCGCTGCGTCCCGAGCACCTGCGCCCGCACGACCCGATCGACACGATCGACCGCGTCCTGGGCAACATCCGCGGCTGGGCCTCGACACCGGAGCGCGCCCGGCACCGGGTCTGGGCGGCCGAGCTCGCGCTGCTGCTGCCGCGCCACGACCTCGGGCTGCGTCGCGAGTACGGCGAGGCGCTCATCGCCGTCGGCCGCTACGTCGAGGCGTCGCTGCGTCCTCGAGGAGTACGCCGACACCGTCGTCGGGTCCCATGCCGCTCGAGGCCGAGCACGCGCGGCGGATCGCGCATCAGGCCCGGGCCCGGCTCAACTGAGCCCGACGGTCGGCGCGGCCCGGCGTGGCGCGGTCAGGCGCTCGCCGTGGCGAGGCGGACCGGGCGTGGCGGCGGTACCGGCGCTCGGGAGCCGGACGCGTCACCGTCGTGCCCGGCGTCCGGGACGACGCGACCTCGAGGCGACCGCCGTGGGCCGTCGACGATGGCCTGGACGATCGACAGGCCGAGGCCGCTGCCGCCACCGGCGCGCCGGGTGCGCGACGGGTCGCCGCGGTAGAACCGCTCGGTCGCGCGCGCGAGGTCGTCGGGCGACATGCCGGGCCCGTGGTCGCGCACGACGGATACGACCGTGCCCTGGTGCCTGCGCTCGTCGCGACGACCTCGATCGGCGTGCCCTCGGCGGTGTGCACCCGGGCGTTCGTGAGCAGGTTGTCGACCACCTGGCGCAGCCGGGCCGCGTCGCCGGTCGACGACGAGCGTCGCCGGCACCGTGACCGTGACGACCCGGTCCGGTGCGGCCACCCGCAGGGCGCGGCCGCCGCGTCCACGAGCTCGACGAGGTCGACCGGGCGGCGCTCGAGCGGCCGCTGCTGGTCGAGCCGCGCGAGCAGCAGCAGGTCGTCGACGAGCACGCCCATGCGCACCGCCTCGGCCTCGATCCGGCCGATCGCGGTGCGGCGCTGCTGCTCGTCGGAGATGGCGCCGGTGCGGGACAGCTCGGCGTAGCCGCGGATCGAGTCAGCGGCGTGCGCAGCTCGTGGCTCGCGTCGGCGACGAAGCGGCGCAGCCGGTCCTCGCTCGCCGGCCGCTCGTCGAACGCCGACTCGATCTGGCCCAGCATGCCGTTGAGCGACGCCGCGAGCCGGCCGATCTCGGTGCCCGGCGGGCATGTCCGGGACGCGCTGGCTCAGGTCGCCCGGCCGCGATGCGCTCGGCCGTCCGCTCGACCTCCTCGAGCGGTCGCAGACCGAGCCGGATGACGACGCCGGAGAGCAGCCCGACGAGTCCGAGGGTCAGCGCTGCCGACGGCGAGCGCCGCGAGCGCCGCCGCTGCACGGTCGCGTCGATCGCTCCGGTCGAGATGGCGACGACGACGCTGCCGGACCCGTCCGCGCAGCGGGACGGCGCAGGCGCGGTAGTGGTACGCCGGAGTCACCGATCCCGCCGACGTCGAAGGGCTGGCCGGCCGTCGCCCGGACGTCGGCGACGGTGAGCCCCGACGACGTCGGGCGCGGGCGTACGACGCGGCCTCGCTGCCGCGCACCTGCCCCACCACGCTGCCGCCGAGCGCGGAGAGCCGGGTGACGACGAACGGGCTCGGCAGCGCGCGGCCCCCGACCAGGCGCGCCGCCGGGTGACGGAGGTGGGCGAGGACGGCAGCGCCGCCGTCGGCGAAGCGGCCGAGCCGGCCAGCTGGTGGTCGACCTGCGAGCCACGAGATAGTTGCGCAGCAGGAGCGTCCCCGACGGTCGCGGCGAGGGCGAGGCCGAGCGCCGTCAGCACCAGCACCCCGACGGCGAGCCTGGTGCGCAGCGAGGCGCGCGCGTCACTCGGCACCGCTCGCGGGGCTCGCGCAGCGTGTACCCGACGCCGCGCACCGTCCGGATGAGCGGCGACGTCGAACGGCGCGTCGATCTTGCGACGCAGGTAGGAGATGTAGGACTCGACGACCGCGCCGTCACCACCGAAGTCGTAGTGCCAGACGTGGTCGAGGATCTGCGCCTTGGACACGACGCGGCCCGCGTTGAGCATGAGGTAGCGCATGAGGGAGAACTCCGTCGGCGTCAGGTCGACGGGACGGCCCGCGCGGCGTGACCTCGTGCGCGTCCTCGTCGAGCACGACGTCGGCGTAGCGCAGCAGGGGTCCGTCGACCGGCTCGGTACTGGCGCTGCCGGCGCAGCAGGGCGCGCACCCGCGCGACGATCTCCTCGAGGCTGAACGGCTTGGTGACGTAGTCGTCGCCGCCGATGGTGAGCCCGGCGACCTTGTCCTCGACCGCGTCGCGCGCGGTGAGGAAGAGCACGGGCGTCTCGCGGCCGTCGGCGCGCAGCCGCCGGGTCACCTCGAAGCCGTCGACGTCGGGCATCATCACGTCGAGCACGAGGAGGTCGGGCTTCCACTCGCGGACCGAGCGTGAGCGCCTCGAGCCCGACTGCCGGCCGTGCGGACGTCGAAGCCCGACGAAGCGCAGGCCGGTCGAGAGCAGGTCGGCGATGTACGGCTCGTCGTCGACCACGAGCACGCGGGCGTCGGCGGGTGCCGGGGCGGTCACGGAGCCAGTGCAGCGCCGAACCTGTGAGTCTGCTGGGAGCTTGCTGTCAGGGCGCGACGGAGCCGCTCAGGCGGACGGCGTCGGGCCCGGACCGCCCGACGTCGGTCGCGGCCCGAGGCGCGGCCGCGCCGGCGTCGTGGTCGGGGTGGCCGCTGGGGTCCCCGAGGGCGCGGTGGTCCCGCTGGTCGACGGTGCGGGCGAGGCGGAGGCGGGTCGGCGCTGCAGACCACGGTGCGGGCTCGGGCGGTAGCGCGTCGTGATCTTCTCGCGCTTGACCTCCTTGCCGGCCTTGACGAAGACCCGGTACACGTCGATGCGGAAGCCCGGCTGCCGCCGACTGCGCGTGGCAGGTGGGCGTGGGGTCGTAGCGCGTGTCGGCGACGGTGTCACGGCGTACCGCGCGGACGAGACGGCCCGGACCTCGTCGTAGACCTTCGTGCCCCACATCGCACGGTCAGCGACGTGTTCCGCATGATCGGTCGTGACGTACACGGCGTGCGGGGTGTCGTTCCTGAACTTCATGTCGAACGAGCCCCACGCGACCGTGGCCTCGAGGCCGGCGCGGTAGCGCGGGATCCAGATCGAGTGCGCCTGCGTGTAGACGCGCTGCAGACCCGCGTAGAACGCGGCGGTCCAGATCGTGGTCGCCGACGTCGAGACGCCGCCGCCGAGGTCCTCCTTGAACACGCCGCCCGGCCCGATCACGAAGCCCTTCGTGTAGCCGTTGGCCGGCGTGCGCTCGACGATCGTGTCGTTGAGCGAGAACGTCTGGCCCGGCAGCAGCAGCGTGCCGTTGACCCGCTCGGCCGCCTGTGCCGATGTTCTGCACGCGGTACGCGGCGTAGGGGAACCGCTGGGTGAACGACGACAGCCGCTCCGTCGACGCCGAGCGCCCGCGCCTGCGCCGTCGTGAGCTTCGGGTCGATCGCCCCGATCTGCGCGCGCCACGCTGCGCCCGGCGCCCGTCGCGTCGAGCGCGGCGAGGACGTCCGCCGCGAGCAGGTCGGCGTTCACGCCCCGCCCGACCTTCGACGGGGACGACCACGGGCCTGCCGCTCGAGACGATCGCGAAGTCGCGTCGCGGCCCGGCGTCTCGACGCGCCGCGAGCGACGGGGCGATCGCCGCGCGCAGGACGGTCGCCGTCGAGCGAGGGGACGAGTCGGCCGTCCTTCGCGGCCTTGAACGTCAGCGCCTGGCGCCAGGGCCGCGGGCGGGATCGTCGCGGTCACTGTGCCGACCCGTACGGTGACCGGAGCCGCGACGACCGTCGCCGCGAGGTCGAGCGCCTGCCGCGCCGCGCTCGTCGGCGACGGTGGGGGCGGACTCGACCACGGGCAGGACCACCGGGTCGGGCGACGACGAGGTAGGCGTCGGCATCGCCTCGGCTGCGGCCTTCCGGTCGAGCACCGTCCCGCTGCGTCCGGGTGCGAGCGACGCGCGTGACGCCGGCGACCTCGATCGCCGGTTCCACGGCGGGCGGTGTCGGTGTCCGCGGCGAGGGCGGTGACGGTCGCCGTGCAGGAGCGCGTCGTCGACGACGACGACGGGGTCGACGCTGCCTCCACCGGTGACCCGCGCGACGCAGGGTGAGCGGGTTCCAGACCCGCCCGGAGAGCCCCTGCACCGTGGCCCTCGCGTCGAGGCTGAGTCCGGCGTCGCGGGGCACGACCGACACGTGGTCCGAGCCGATGACCGCGTCCATCGTCGCGGTGGCCCTCGCGCCGAGCGCGGCCTCGAGGGTCGCCGCGGCCTGGGCCTCGCTCTGGCCGCCGATGTCGACGCCGAGCGACCGAGGTACCGGGCGGCAGGCCGTCGCCGGTGGCCGCGACGAGCCCGAGGTAGACGGCGACGAGGGCCGCGGCCGCCGCGCCGGCCGCGAGCAGGACCCGGCGCCGCGCGGACCCGCGCGCGTCGGAGACGTCCTCGGCGGCGGGCGAGGTCGGCGGGCTCGTGGTCACGACGGAGTCCTCGGGCGTGCGTTCGCCCACAGCGTCGACCGGGCACGGCGCCGTGCCCTGGGTCCGCGGGCACGGACGGGGATGATCCTCCAGGGTACGGGCCGGGTGCGGGTCCGACGAATCCGTTCCGGACGCCGCGCACCTCTACGCGGATCAGCCGATCGGGTCCGGGCCCGGGCCCACGGCGCGGAACCCGCTGCGGAAGTAGAGCAGCGGCTCGCCCTCCGGGTGCGGCAGCCGCAGGCCGAGCACCTCGCCGACCACGATGTCGTGGTCACCCGCCGGGTGCACGGCCGTGGTCCGGCACTCGAGGACCGCGAGCGCTCCGTCGAGCAGGAGGGACCCGGTGACGTCCGAGCGCGTCGTCGGGGTCGAGTCGAACTGACCCACGAGCGGGCGGCCCCGGGTCGCGAACCAGCGCGCCCTCCCCCGCTGGCCCGCGTTGAGGATGCTGACCGCCCAGGACCCGGCCTGCCCGATGGCCTCGTGGAACCGCGAGTCGTTCTCGACGCACACGAGGACCAGCGGCGGGTCCAGGGAGACCGACGTGAAGGAGTTCGCGGTCATGGCATGGTCGAACCCGTCCTGCACGCAGGTGACGACGGCGACACCGGTCGCGAACCGTCCCATCACCGCACGGAACTCGTCCGCCGCGATCAGGGCGCGCCCCGGCGCCGCTTCGGTCATGGGGTGACCTTACGTCGCGCCGTTCCGGCCCACCCGGCCGCGCTCCGCGGGCCGGTTCAGACCCGCACCCCGGAGAGCCGGGCGTGGTCGATGACCACGGCCGCCGGCGGGGCCACGAGGCGCAGCGTCGTCAGGACCGACTCCCCGAACGCGTTCGCCGTACCGCTCGACAGGGCCAGCAGCCCGAGCAGCCGACCGCCGGCGCGCAGCGGCATCGACAGGAACGTCGCCATGCCGGGGTTCTCGATGTTGTCCGGGTCCGCGGCGCCGAGCCGCCGATGCGCGTCCGCGAGCATGGGCGAGAGCTGGTGGATCGCCGTAGCGCCTCCCGTCGCCTGGTCCGACGCCTCCGCCACCGCCTCGAGGAACTCGCGGTAGTGCTGGTCGGTCACCTCGCGGGCCACCGAGACGTAGGTCGAGTCGGGTGCCAGGCCGTCCGGGCCGAGCAGCATGACGCCGACGAGGTCGCAGTCGACGATGTTCTCCATCGACTCGAGCACGGCGGCCACGGTCTCCTCGAAGCCGTGGACGTCGGCCGCGATCGTCGTCACGTCCTGGGTGACCGAGGCCTCGAACAGGTTGCGGTCGAACAGGTCGCAGACGCGGGTCAGGACGTCGTCCGCGGTCAGCTCGAGCGGCTCGGCCCTGAGCGCGGCCCGTCCGCCCCGGGCCCGCTCCGCCGCCGCGAGGGCCGCGGTCACCGCGTCGACGAGCTCGGGTGCCTCGAAGTCCTTGGTGAGGAACCGCTCCGCGCCGGCGCGCGCTCCCCAGTAGCGGTCGCTCGCGGCGTTGAGCGACGTCAGGAACAGGACCGGCAGCTCGGCCGTCTGCCAGTCGTCCTTGAACAGGCGTGCGGCGACGTAACCGGAGACCCGCGGCATCTGCACGTCGAGGATGACGACGTCGGGCATCGTGCGGAACACCGCCTGGACCGCCTCGACGCCGTCCTCGGCGAGGACGACGTCGAACCCGGCGGCGGACAGGACCCCACCCACGATGCGGCGCATCGTGGGGCTGTCGTCGGCGACGACGACGGTCACCGTGTTCTCGGTCATCTGGTCCTCCGGTCGTGACGGGTGGTGCTTGCTGTCGCGGTGCGGTCAGCGCCCGACGAGGCGCCGGACGGTGTCGACGAGGGCGTGCTGGTCGAACTCGCTCTTGAGCAGGTAGGCGTCGCACCCGGCGTCCAGCCCGGCGCGCTTGTCGGCGTCGTCCCCGCGCGAGGTCATGATCACGACGGGCACGTTCTCCCAGCCGTGCGTACGGCGGATCGTGCGGGTCAGGGTGAAGCCGTCCATGCCGGGCATCTCGACGTCGGACAGCACGAGGTCCACCGGCGGTTCCTGCAGCCGGCCGGCGCCGTCGAGCCCGTCCACGGCGGTGACGACGTCGTACCCGGCGGCCTCGAGGATGGCGCGCTGCAGCTCGCGGACGCCGACCGAGTCCTCGACGACGAGGACGCGCGCCCGCCCCTCCCCGGTGCCGCGACGCGCGCCGCGGGCACCCGCGCCGTCCTCGACGTCGTCCGGGAGGTCGAGGACCGCCGGCCCCGGCGCCGACGCCCACCGCGTGGCGAGGTCGCGCAGGTCGACGAGGAGCAGCACCGAGCCGTCGTCGTCGATCGTGGCGCCGGAGGTGCCGCGGACCGCGCCGAGGAACTCGCCGAGCGGCTTGACGACCACCTCGCGCTCGCCCTCGACCTCGTCGACGGTCCAGGCGACCGGGTCGCCGGTCAGCCGTGCGAGGACGATCGCGCGCGGGCGATCGCGGGCCCGACACGCCCAGGACGTCACCCAGGTCGGCGAGCGGCACGCGGTCGTCGTGGCGCACCAGGATCCGGGCCCCGGCGACGTCATGCACCTCGGCGTCCGAGAGCGTCATGCGTCTCGAGCACGCCGCCGAGCGGTACGGCATAGCGCTCCGACCCGAGGCGTACGACGAGGCAGCGCACGACGCCGAGGGTGACGGGCAGCGTCAGCACGAAGCGGGTACCGGTGCCGACCTCGTTGACGACGTCCACCGACCCGCCGAGCCCCTCCACGGCGGTGCGCACGATGTCGAGCCCCACGCCGCGGCCGGACGTCTCGGTGACCTGGGAGCGGGTCGAGAAGCCCGGCTCGAACAGGACCCGGTGCAGCGCGGGTCCCGACACGGTGGAGCCGGCCGCGAGCAGGCCGTGCCGGATCGCCGTGGCCAGGAGCGCCTGGTCGTCGATCCCGGCGCCGTCGTCCGCGACCTCGAGGACGACGGTCGACCCGGCCTGGCGGGCCGAGACGGTCACCGTCGCGCGACGTCGCTTTCCTGCGACAACGCGTTCCTCCGGCGCCTCGCACCCGTGGTCGACCGCGTTCGTCACGAGGTGGCGCAGCGCGTCGGCGACGCCGTCGAGCACGCGCACGTCGAGCTCCACGTCCGCTCCGACCGTCACCAGCTCGACGTCCTTGCCGGTGGCCGTCGCGACCTCGCGGACGAGGGCGGGGAAGCCGGCCACGACGCGCCGCACGGGCACCATGGCGAGCCCCATGGCGCCGTCGCGGACCCGGGCGAGTCGCTGGGTGGCGTCCTCCGTGCGCGAACGGAGGTCGCGGGCGGCCATCTGGAGGCGGTCGGCGACGGCCACCATCGCAGTCACGGAGTCCGACACCTCGCCGGGTCCCGCACCGTGCAGCAGCGCCTGGCGCAGGTCGCGCACGAGGCGCTGGTGCTCGCCGAGCATGCCGGAGGCGTCCTGCACCTGCCGCTCGATCCGGCGCACCTCGAGCTCGGCCTCACCGACCACGTCCAGCAGGCCGTGCACCCGGCGGGTCGGCACGCGGACGTGGTCGCCCGCGCGTGCCGTCGCGCCGCTCCACCCGGCGTCCTCCGCGTCGGTGTCCGCGTCGGCACCGGTCGGAGCGGGAGCGACCGCGGTGTGCAGCCGCGGGACGGCCACCGGGTTGACGCCCGCCAGCGCCGAGTCGAGCGCGGTGAGGATCTCCGCGCGCGCCGCGGGCGCGATCGCGCGGTCGGTGCCGGGCACCGATCGCTGCAGGGCGTCGGCCGCGACGAGGAGCAGGTCCACGAGGTCGGCCCGCACCGCGAGCCGGCCGTCGCGCAGCCGCAGGAGCAAGTCCTCCGAGCGGTGCGACAGCTCGACCAGGTCGACGAGCCCGATCATCCGCGCGGAGCCCTTGACCGTGTGCGCGTCGCGCATGAGCGAGTGCAGGGCCTGCCGCGGCGCGGGGTCGCGCCTCGAGCGCGAGCAGACCGTCGCGCATCGACGCGATCCGCTCGTCGACCTCCGCGCGGAAGGTCGCGAGCAGCTCGGGGTTGTCGGTCAGGTCCATGGGAGGTGCCTACGCCACCCGGAACCGCGAGATGGACTCGCGCAGCTCGGCCGACAGCACGTTGAGCTGGGCGGCCGCGGCGGCCGACTGCCGGGAGCCGACGGCGTACTGGCGGGACACGTCGGACACCTGTGTCATCGCGGCGACGACCTGGTCGGACGCCGAGCGCTGCTGCTGGGTCGCGATCGAGATCTCCTTCGCGGCCGTCGTGGTCTCGTCGACCATGCCGGAGATGCGCTCGAGCGCCTCGACGACGTCGCGCGCGAGGTCGGCGCCGGCGTGGACCTCCTTCGCGCCGTCCTCGGTCGCGAGGATCGTGGCGTGGGTCTCGGTCTGGATCTGCGCGACGATCGCCTGGATCTGCCCGGTCGACTCCTGCGCGCGCTCGGCGAGCTTGCGCACCTCCGCCGCGACGACGGCGAACCCGCGGCCGTGCTCGCCCGCGCGGGCCGCCTCGATCGCGGCGTTGAGCGCGAGCAGGTTCGTCTGGTCGGCCAGGTCGTCGATGACCACGAGGATGCGGCCGATCTCCTGGCTCTTCTCGCCCAGTGAGAGCGCGCGCGTGGCGATCGAGTCGACCCGGCCGGCGATCTGGTCCATCGAGCGCACCGACGCGGAGACGGCCTTGCGTCCCTCCTCGGCGTGCCGGAGCGTCTCCGCGGCGTACCGCGCCACCGCCTCGGCCGTGTCGGCGATCTGCGCCGCGGTCGCAGCGAGCTGCTCGATGGTCGACGTGGTCTCGGCCACGGCGGAGGACTGCTGGGTCGCGCTGGCGGCGTGCTGCTCGGCGTTGGCGAGCAGCTCCACGGCGCTCGACGAGATCTGCTCGCCGCCGGTCCGGACCTGCTCGACGAGCGAGCGAAGGCTCTCGAGCGCCTGGTTCGACCGACGTCGACAGCACGACCACGGTGTCGTGGTCGGCGTCGTCGGACACGAGGGCGGCGATGTCGACCGTGGCCGACAGGTCGCCGGCGGCGGCCCGCTCGAGCGGCCCGGTGAGGGTGTCGATCCGGGCACTCAGCTCCTTGCGCTCCCGGGTCGACTTGCCCTCGAAGGCCAGCACCGCCTCGGCGAGCTGCCCGTCGATGAGCGCCATGGCGGGCAGCCCGACGATCGCGACGAGCCCGAGCGGCAGCCCCGCACCGGTCCAGGTCTGCGTCAGGGCGCCGGTGACGAGGACGCTCGCGGCGACCGCGAGGGCGAACAGTGCGAGCTGCGCCCGGCTGAACAGCAGGGATGCGAACAGCACGTTCACGGCGAGGAGCAGGATGGTGCAGCCGAGGAGACCGCCGCTCACGCTGGCCAGCCCCGAGACGTAGACGACATTGGCCGCGAGGACCACCTGACCGACCTTGAGCGACTGTGCCAGGGCCACCCGGGCGCGCTGGGCGCGAACGGCGAGCACGGTGGTGGCCGCAGCGAGCAGTGCGCCGAACGCGGTCCAGGCCCACACGCCTTCGACGTTCACGTCCGCGTCGGGGACGTACTGGTCGGTGAGCAGCGCCGCGGTGACCCCCAGGACCACGCACCCCCACGAGGCGATGCCCGCGATCACGGCGATGCGCTTGCTGAACTCCACGACTGCTCCCCGGCTGGCCAGCACGTCAGGGCCGGGTCGGCCCCGCTTCTCCTGCTTCGGGACGTCACCCCATCACCTGAAGGGGTGAACGGCACCGGCTTGCGCCGGGCGAGCGGCTCGCGGCCGGTTCAGGCCCGGTACCGGGCGATGCGGGCGCGCAACCCGAGCACGGCGTCGGTCCGCAGCGCGGCCACCGGACCGCCCGGGCCGCCGTCGGTGAGCCCGGCGACCAGGTCCGCCGCGTCCCCCACCAGCGTGACGGGCCTCGGGTCGAGCCGGTCGGGCACCTCGACGAGCCCTGTGACGGCCTCGGCCACCAGCCCCACCTCGAGCTCGCCGACCGCCACCACGACGACCCGGGCGCTCGAGGGCAGCGCCACCGCGGCGACCTGGAGCAGGGGTCGGAGGTCGACGAGAGGCAGCACGTGACCACGCCAGTTCGCCACGCCGCACACCCAGGTCGGCGTGCCCGGGACGCGCGTCAGGCGGGGCAGCCGGGTCACCTCCGCGACGTCCGGCGCGCAGATCCCGTAGCGACCACCGCCGAGCCGGACGACGACGTGGTCGACGCCGAGCTCCACCGGCTCGACGACGTCGTCGTCGAACCACGTGGGCAGCGTGACGGTCACCCCGACGTCATCGGCGGGTTGCCGCCGGCCCTGAAGCGGCGCCGCGGCTCAGCGCTCCCCGGCCTCCGCCATCGTGGCGTCCCGGTGCAGCCGGTGACCGCGGCTCGCCGCCACGAGCTCGCGGGTGCCGCGCGGCAGCGGCAGCGCTACGGCGAGCACCACGAGCAACGTGGCGCCGCCGAGGTAGACGTACGTGCGCGGCTCGTCCGGGAGCAGGACGTCGCCCCCCGGGTTCGTCGTCGCGAAGGCGAGGGTCGGGAGCACCCACCCGAGGGCGACGAGCGCCGCACCGCGGCGCGACCCGAGCAGCCAGGCGGCGCCGCGGACGCACGCCAGGACCGCGACGAGCACGAGGACGAGCCCCCACGGGACGGTGGTGCCCCGGGTCACCGTGCGGGCGGCCATGAGCACGGTGCCGACGAGCCCCAGCGCGACGCCACCGAGGAGGAGCCCGGCGTACATCAGGACCGGCGAGCGCGCCGGCTCCGACACGATGGGCGCGGCGGCCGCGGCGGGCGGCACGGCGTCCTGGACCGCGGGTTCCGGCGGGTGGGTCGCGTCGTCGGGCACCCCCGGAGCCTACGTCGTGCCGGACGGCACCGGTCCGCGCGTCAGTGGCCGGGCGCGGGGACGTCCGGCAACGCGGTCGAGGGCGCCACCAGGGCGCCCGCGGTCGACGCCGTCCCGACGTGCGTGTCGCGCAGGTCGACCTCGAGCGCCCGGCGGCCGTCCTCGGCGGCGGCGAGGACGTCGGTGATCTCCCGGCCGATCAGCTCGTGCCGCTCCATGAGTGCGTCCCGCAGCGCCTCCACCAGGTGCCGGTTCTCGTCGAGCAGCGCGCGGGTGAACGCCTTCTGCTCCTGCAGGATGCGTTCCACCCGCTCGCGGCCCTCGCGAGTCCCCGAGGACCCGGCCGACGATGTTGGTGTCGGAGAACGCGCTGCCCTGGATCGCGGAGTACGAGATGAGCGTGTCGGTCATGCCCGCCGAGCCGACCATCTGCGCCGCGACGTTCGTCGCGTAGAGCAGGTCGCCTGCCGGGCCGGTCGAGATGTCGTCGAAGAACAGCTCCTCCGCCGACTGGCCGCCCATGGCGATGCGGATCAGCCCGAGCATCTCGCTCCGGGAGCGGGTGAAGACGTCCTCGGCGTCGCCGTGCGCGAGCAGGCCGAGGGCGTCGCGGCGCTTGATGATCGTGAGCACCTCGAGGCGACGCTGCGGGCGCGACGAGCCACGCGGTCACGGCGTGGCCCGGCCTCGTGCGTCGCGATCAGCCGCTGCTCGTGCTCGGTGTAGGCGACGGGCTGGCCCATGCCCACCTCCTCGACCAGCCGGGCCCGCTCGACGTCGCGCTCGGTCCATCGCGTGCTCGCCCCGGCGCAGCGCGTTGACGAGCGCCTCGTCGAAGAGGTGCTCGATCATCACCGGGGTGTAGCCCTGGGTCACCGCGGCGAGGCGCGTCGCGCGGCCGTCGTCCTCGTCGAGCTCGGGGTCGTGCGCCTTGCGGGCCAGGAAGAAGTCGACGAGCTCGCGCCGGCCGGCCTTCGTCGGGCGGCTCGAACGTGAGCCGGCGGTCGAACCGGCCGGGGCGCAGCAGCGCCGGGTCGAGGTTGTCGGCGCGGTTCGTCGCCGCGATGACCAGCACGTTCGTCGACGGCGGGCACGGGCCGCGGCAGCTGGCGGTGCGGCGGGCAGGTAGCAGGTTGACCTGGTCGATGAGCCAGGTGCTGGAGCTTCTGCCAGCCCGGTCGGGTCGTCGAAGGACTGCAGCTGCACGAGCAGCTCGTTGACGACGCCGCCGACGCCCTCGCTGATGATCGAGCGGTTGGACGAGCGGTGCCGGCGAGCGGCCGAGCACGGCGGCGGCGCGTAGCGACGACGGCAGCCCCTCGAGGCCGCCGCAGCACAGGATCCGGTGGACGCCGACGACCGAGCCGGCGAGGGGTGCGCCGTCATCGACAGCCCGCCGCGCGCCATCGCGATCGCGTCGATCTCCTCGATGAAGCCGATCGCGCCGCCCTCCTGCCGGGCGGCCTTGCGCAGGGCCTTGAAGTACGAGCGGATCTTGCGCGCGGTGGCGCCGTAGTACATCGACTGGAACGACGTCGCCGACACGAAGAGGAACGGGACGCCGGCCTCGCGGGCCATCGCCTTCGCGAGGTAGGTCTTGCCCGTGCCGGGCTGGCCCTCGAAGAGCAGACCGCGGCGCGCCGTGCCGCCCATCTCCGCGGCGAAGGTCTTGTGCGCGAGGAACAGGCTGAGCGAGCGGACGACGTCGTCCTTCACGTTGTCGATGCCGATGACGTCGTCGAGGCGTGACGTCGATCTGCTCGGGCCGGTAGGTCACGTGCGGCGAGCGACCGGCACCGACCGTCGTGCCGACGAGGATGCCGATGAGCGCGAGGAAGAACAACGCCGGGATGACCAGCATCGGGTCCACCGTCGGCATGGTCAGGTTCGTGAGGTCGAGCCCGTCGCCGCCGAGGATGCGCGACCAGAGGTAGACCGCAGGGACCAGCAGGAGCAGGAACAGCGTGAGCAGGCGGCGGCGGCGCGAGCGCTCGCGCGAGGCGCCCACGTCGGCCTGGGAGACCCGGAGGGTCCCGCTGCCGACCATCGAGAGCATGCTCGGCGGCGCCTCCGGCGACGTCGTGCTCCGGCTCGCCGTAGTCCTGCCGCCGTACCGAGGCATCTGCCGCTCCACTCGTCGAGAGCCCACTGGGACCGCGCCCCCGGGGGGGCCACGCACTCATCGTGAGCGACGACGGGACCGAAGACCTCGTCCGATCGGCCCAGGTCACCCGCACGGAGTACCTCGATCGGGCCGAGTGCGACTCTGCGTGACCGCTCCGATCACCCGGACGGCCCAGCAGCCGCCGGTGTCAGACCCCGGCGAACAGGTCGGTCTCCCGGCCGTCCGCGTCGAGGTCCGGGCCCATCCGGCCACGGACCAGGCGGTAGAACTCGACCCCGAGGGCCTGCGACCCGAGGTTGTCCGACAGCGCGAAGAAGCCGTCCTCGACGTTGATCTGCGTGGCATGGGCGCGCATCGCGTCCATCTTGCGCTCGACGTACGCCTCGGCGTGGACCACGGTGGTGACGAGCGAGTCGTCGCACCGCGAACGGGAGGTCGTCGGGGTCCATCGCCGCGAAGCCGCTGGTGTCGCCGGCCGCCCGCATCGCCTCGATCCCGGCCCGGATCACCGACCTCGGGAAGGCGGCCCAGTAGATCTTCGCGATGTCCCACGCCTCGCCGAGGTCGGGCCGGAACGACGGCGCGGCGGCCAGGCATCACGGCGTACATCGCGACGCGGTGCGCCTGGATGTGGTCCGGGTGCCCGTAGCCGCCGAAGTCGTCGTAGGTGACGAGGACCTGCGGCCGCACCTCGCGCACGACTCCGACGAGGTCGGTGGCGGCGGCGAGGAGGTCCGCGCGCCAGAAGCAGGCGGGGTCGTCGTTGTCCGGGGTGCCCATCATCCCGGAGTCGCGGTACTTGCCCGGCTGCCCGAGCAGCCGGTGGTCGGTGACGCCCGAGCGCGACCATCGCATCGGCCAGCTCGACCGCGCGGTGCTGGCCGAGGGTGTCGTTGCGGTCCGCGGCGTGGTGCGCGTGGTCCTCGAGGACGATCTCGCCCTCCTCGCCCAGCGTGCACGTCACGAGGGTCACGTGGGCCCCCTCGGCGGCGTACTTCGCCATCGTGGCGCCGGTGGCGATCGTCTCGTCGTCCGGGTGGGCGTGGACGAGCAGCAGCCTGCGGTCGGCCGTGGGAGTGGTCATCCCGGGAGCGTAGCCCGAGGTCGACGACGCGACATCCGCACGACTCGGGCCCGGGCCGGAGCCGGTCCGCACTCCGCTGGTGCGGGCTGACAGACTCGGCCCATGGAACACGAGTCCTACCCGCGTCAGTCCGCCCGCACCCACCGGTTCACGGCCGGAGCGCCTCGCGGGTTCACCGTCTCGCCCGACGGCGGGCGCGTCGTCTTCGTGCGCTCCTCGTCGGGGACCGACCCGGTCGGCCGGCTGTGGGAGATCGACGCCGTCACCGGCGCCGAGACGCTGCTCGCGGACCCGACGGTTCTGCACGAGGGTCCCGAGGAGCTCTCGGCGGAGGAGCGGGCGCGTCGCGAGCGCATGCGCGAGGGCAGCAGCGGGATCGTCGGGTACTCGACCGACCACGACGTGACCGTCGCGTCGTTCGCGCTGTCCGGCGGGCTGTACGCCGTTCCCCTCGACCGGCTCGTCGGCCGTGCGCCCGTTCGATGTGCCCGGTCCCGTCGTCGACCCGCGGGTCTCCCCCGACGGCAGGCACGTGGCCTACGTGTCGGGCCGCTCGCTGCGGCTCGGTCGGCATCGACGGCGCCGGCGACCGGGCGCTGGCCGAGCCGGCCGGCGAGCTCGAGACCTGCGGTCTCGCCGACTTCGTCGCGGCCGAGGAGCTGGACCGCCAGTCGGGCTTCTGGTGGTCGCCCGCTTCGGACGCCCTCCTCGTCGAGCGCGTCGACGAGTCCCCGGTGCAGGAGTGGTGGATCGCCGACCCGGTGCACCCCGAGCGCGCGCCCCGCGCGCACCGCTATCCCGCGGCAGGTACGGCGAACGCGCACGTGTCACTGTCCGTCGTCCGCCTCGACGGGACGACGACGCCGGTCGCGTGGGACTCCACGGCGTACCCCTACCTCGTCGACGTGTCCTGGACCGAGCACGGCGACGCCCTGCTCGTCGTCATGACGCGCGACCAGCGCGACCAGCAGGTGCTCGCCCTCGACGCGGCGACCGGGGCCACGCGACTCGTCGACGCGATCCACGACGACGCCTGGGTCGACGCCTGGCACGGCGCCACCCGGTGGACGCCCGACGGACGGCTGCTCACCGTGCGCGCCGACCACGACACCGACACCTACCGCCTGCACGTCGGTGGCGCCTGGCTCGGTCCGGCCGGGCTGCAGGTGCGCGGCGTGGTCGAGCGTCGACGAGGACGGCGTGGTGGCGACGGTCGCGCCCGACCCGGTCGACGCCGTCGTGGTGCGGATCGGCTGGGACGGCTCCGTCGCCCCGCGGAGCCCGGCGACGGGCTGGCACCTGGCGCGGGCCGCCGGCGGCACGGGTGTCCTCGTGCTCCCGCTCGCTCGACACGACCGAGGTCACGTACGCGCTGGTGGCGGGCGAGCGGGAGCACCCCATCACGAGCCATGCCGAGCGCCCGGTCGTCACCCCGCGCGTCACGCTCCTCGAGGCCGGACCGACCCGGCTGCGCACCGCCGTGCTGTTCCCGACCCATCACGTCCCGGGCTCCGCGCGCCTGCCGGTCGTCCTGAGCCCCTACGGCGGCCCGGGCCACCCGGAGGTGGTCGGCGCGGCCGGGGCGTTCGGCGAGGACCAGTGGCTGGCCGACCAGGGCTTCGCCGTCGTCGTCGCCGACGGCCGCGGAACTCCCGGACGCGGGCCCGCATGGGACCGCGCGCTCCGGCGCGACCTGGCCACCCCGGTCCTCGAGGACCAGGTGGCCGCCCTCGCCGCCGTGGCCGAGGCCTGGCCGGACGACGTCGACACCGACCGGGTGGGGATCCGCGGCTGGTCCTTCGGCGGCTACCTCGCTGCGCTCGCGGTGCTGCGGCGGCCGGACGTGTTCCACGCCGCCGTGGCCGGCGCGCCGGTCACCGAGTGGCGGCTGTACGACACCGCCTACACCGAGCGGTACCTCGGTGACCCCGTCCAGGATCCGGGGCCGTACGACGCCTGCTCGCTGGTCGGGCTCGCGCCGCGGCTCTCCCGCCCGCTCCTGCTGATCCACGGGCTCACCGACGACAACGTCGTCGTCGCGCACACGCTGCGGCTCTCCGGCGCGCTCACGGTGGCCGGCCGTCCGCACGAGGTCCTGCCGCTGTCCGGCGTCACGCACATGACGCCGCAGGAGGAGGTCGCCGAGAACAAGCTGCTGCTCGAGCTCGCGTTCCTGCGCCGGACGCTCGGCGCCTGACCGGAGACCCGCCACGAAGATCCGGCCGCTCGCGATCCGGGCCGGCGGCTACGCCGCGACGTCGCCCTCCGTGGGCTACGCCGCGAGGACGCCGGTCGGCGGGCTACGCCGGGAGGGCGCCGGGTGCGTCCGCGCTGTCGGTCGCCCCGGGTGGTGCGCGTGGTCGGCGTGCGACGTCGCCGGGGCGGCCGCTCCGGGCACGATCGCTTCCCGCTTCTCCGGGAAGTGGCACGCGATGAAGTGGTCCGGCTCGATCTCGACGGAGCTCGGGCACCTCGGTCCGGCACCGGTCCTGCACCTTCCAGCACCGGGTGTTGAAGACGCAGCCGGGGGGCGGGTCGCTCGGGCTGGGCAGGTCGCCCTGGAGCAGGATCCGCTCGCGGTTCGCCTCGACCTCCGGGTCGGGGATCGGCACGGCCGACAGGAGCGCGTGCGTGTAGGGGTGCTGCGGCTCGGCGTACAGCCGGTCGCAGCCCGTCAGCTCCATGATCTTGCCGAGGTACATGACCGCGACCCGGTCGGAGATGTGCCGGACCACCGACAGGTCGTGCGCGATGAAGACGTAGGTGAGCCCGAACTCGTTCTGCAGGTCCTCGAGCAGGTTGATGACCTGCGCCTGGATGGAGACGTCGAGCGCCGACACCGGCTCGTCGCACACGATGAGGCTGGGGCGCAGCGCGATCGCCCGGGCGATGCCGATGCGCTGGCGCTGGCCGCCGGAGAACTCGTGCGGGTAGCGGTTGTAGTGCTCGGGGTTGAGGCCCACCCGCTCGAGGAGCGCCTGCACCTCGGTCTTGACGCTCTTGTCGGTCGCGGTGCCCTGGATCCGGAACGGCGCGCCCACGATGGTGCTGATCGTGTGCCGCGGGTTGAGCGAGGAGTAGGGGTCCTGGAAGATCATCTGGATCTCGCTGCGCAGCGGGCGCATGTCCGACTGCGAGATGCGGCTGATGTCGCGACCGTCGAACTCGATGGTGCCCTCGGTGGGGTCCAGGAGCCGGGTGATCGTGCGACCGGCGGTCGACTTGCCGCAGCCCGACTCGCCGACGAGCCCCAGCGTCTCGCCCTCGGCCACGTCGAAGGAGATGCCGTCGACCGCCTTGACGTCGCCGATGTGCCGCCGGAACAGGATGCCCTGGGTGATCGGGAAGTACTTCTTCAGCCCCGAGACGCGCAGCAGCGCGTCGTTGCGGGCAGCGGCGGCGGGCACCAGGTCCTGGGTCTGCGTCGTCACGTGCGTCTCCTCGACAGTTCTCGTGGTCGGTCCGTCCTAGAGGGCGGGACGGATCTCCTCGGTCCAGATGCTGCGGCGCTCCTCGGCGGGGATGTGGCAGCGCACCCGGTGGTTGGGGGTGCTCTCCAGGAGGTCGGGGCGCGCCGTGGTGCAGGCCGCGCCGACGTGGTCCTTGAACTGGCACCGGGGCGAGAAGACGCACCCCTTGGGCAGGTTGATGAGCGACGGCGGGGTGCCGTGGATCGGGTCGAGGCGGGTCTTGCGCGCGCGGTCCATCCGGGGCATCGACTGCAGGAGGCCCCAGGTGTACGGCATCTCGGCGCCGTAGAACACCTCGTGCACCTCGCCCTGCTCGACGCAGCGGCCGCCGTACATCACGACCACGTCGTCGGCGATCTCGGCGACGACGCCGAGGTCGTGGGTGATGATGATGATCGCCGAGTTGAACTCGCGCTGCAGGTCGAGCATCAGCTCGAGGATCTGGGCCTGGACCGTCACGTCGAGGGCGGTCGTCGGCTCGTCGGCGATGATGAGCTGCGGGTCGCAGATCAGTGCCATGGCGATCATCGCGCGCTGGCGCATGCCGCCGGAGAACTGGTGCGGGTAGTCCTCGAACCGCTTGGCCGCGTTGGGGATCCCCACGCGGTCGAGCATCTCGACCGCCCGCTTGCGCGCCTCGGCCTTGGAGACCTTGTTGTGCACCCGGTAGGCCTCGACGATCTGGTCGCCGATCTTGTAGAACGGGTGCAGCGAGGAGAGCGGGTCCTGGAAGATCATCGCGACCTTCTGCCCGCGCAGCCGGCGCATCTCGTCCTGGTCCAGCGCGAGGACGTCCTCCCCGTCGAGCCAGATCTGGCCCGCGAGCTTGGCCCTGGTCCGGTTGTGCAGGCCCATGATCGCCTGGCTGGTCACCGACTTGCCGGAGCCGGACTCCCCGACGATGCCGAGCGTGCGACCACGCTCGACACCGAAGGAGAGACCGTCGACCGACCGGACGAGACCGTCGTCGGTGGGGAAGTGCACGGAGAGGTCGCGCACCTCGAGGAACTTCGTCGGCGGCCCCTGGACCTCGGGGGTCGCGGCATCGAGCGCTGCAGTCACGGCGGTGTCAGTCCTCGCTCGGTCAGTTGAAGCGGACTCGGGGGTCGACCAGGCCGTAGACGACGTCGACGACCAGGTTGGCCATCACGATGAAGATGGCCGCGACGATGGTGATCCCGAGCACGACCTGGAGGTCCTGCCGGGCGATGGCGTTCACGGTGAGGTAGCCCAGCCCGGGGAGGCTGAACGTCTTCTCGGTGAGGATCGCTCCGCCGAGCAGGAACCCGAGGTCCATGCCGAAGATCGTCACGACCGGGGTGAGGGCGGAACGCATGGCGTGCTTGCGGATGACCGTCCGGTGCGGCAGGCCCTTGGACACGGCCGTGCGGATGTAGTCCTCGTTCAGCGTCTCCAGCATGTTCGCCCGCGTGAACCGCGCGTAGAGCGCAGCCGTCCCGAACGCGATCGTGATCCACGGGAGGATGAGGTTCTGGGCCCACGCCGCCGGGTCGGTCGTGAAGTTCACGTAGCTCGGTGGTGGGAGCCAGTGCAGCGTGTAGACGAACACGTAGAGCAGGATCAGACCGGTGAAGTAGACCGGCAGCGAGACGCCGGCCAGGGCGAAGACCATGGCCGAACGGTCGGCGAGCGAGCCCTTCTTGAGCGCGGACAGCACGCCGATCGAGACGCCCGTCACGAGCCAGAGGATCGCAGCGCCCACCGCGAGCGACAGCGTCACCGGGAAGGCGTCCTTGATCAGCTGGGTCACCGGCGCCTGGTACTGGAACGAGTAGCCGAGGCAGGGCGCCGGGCACTCACGTTCGCTGCCCGCGGTCCCGTCACCGAGCGTGCGCCCGGTGAAGATGCCCTTGACGTAGTCGACGTACTGGTGCACGAAGCTCTGGTCGAGACCCCACTGCTTCTCGAAGGCGGCCACCTGCTCGGCGGACGGCGCCTTCCCCAGGAAGAGGTAGGCGGGGCTGCCGCCACCCACGTGGATGGCGAGGAACTGGAGGCTGAAGGTCACCAGGCTGATGATGAAGACGACGAAGACAGCGCCGATCAGCCGTCGGACGATATAGCGGAACATGCGCTCCTCCGCAGGGTGTGGCCGGCGGGACTGGTCCCGCCGGCCACACGCTCAGTTGCAGATGGTGAATCGAGCAGTGACTACGTCACTTGCCGTCGTTGGTACCGATGTTCACGTAGTCGTAGTAGTTGCCCACGCCACCGTTGAGGTAGACGTTGGTGAGACGCGGGTTGCGGTAGGAGAACATCTTGTCGAACTCCACCGGAAGGTACACGGCGTCAGCCATGACCCCCTGGTCGACCGTCTTGCCGAGCGTCGCGGTCTGCGACGGGTCGGACTTGGTCAGGTCGCCGAGCGCCTGGTTGACGACCGGGTCGTTCAGGCTCGGGTAGTTCGAGTTGCCCGGGTCGACGATGGCGTTCCCGTTGGCGATCGACTGCCAGAAGCCGTACGGCGTCGGGAAGTCAGCACCCCAACCGGCGATGGCGAGGCCGATGCCCTTGGCCTTCATGTTCTTCGGCGAACCGATCCACGTGGAGTAGTAGGCCGAGCTGTCCGCCGGGGCGCCCTTGAGGGTGATGCCGACGCGGGCCAGGTTGGCCTGGACCGAGGCGAACAGCTGCGAGCCCACCGCGGAGGTGGCGTACGCGAACGCCGTGGAGAACCCGTTCGGCTGCCCACACTCGGTGCAGCTTCTCCTTGGCCTTGGTGAGGTCACCAGTGTTGTCGGAGCCGTTCGGGTACGGGTTGAAGGTCGAGTCGTAGCCCGGGATGAGCGGCGGGGTCATCGTGTTGGCGACGTCACCACCGGTCGAGCCGCCACGGATCTTGATGTAGTCGGCCTTGTTGAACGCGTAGAAGATCGCCTCGCGGCACGCCTTGTTGTCCAGCGGCGGCACGGTCTGGTTCACCACGATGTAACGGGTGAAGCCGGTGACCGGGTTGTCGGCGTTGGCCTTCTTCGTCGGGTCGTTGAGGATGGCCGGTCGCGAGGCCGCCATGAGACCGCCGTCGGCCCACATGTCGACAGCGCCCGAGGTCACTCGCTTGTCACCGTCGGCCTGGTTCGACACGACCGTGAGCGTCACCGAGTCGACCAGGGGCTTGCGGATCGTGTCGGTCGACTGGTCCCAGTTCGGGTTGCGGACCCAGACGGTCTCCTTGTTCGGAGTGAACGACTGGAACATGTACGGGCCGGACGAGACGGGCATCTTGCCGTAGTCGGCCTTGGTGTCCTTCGCCTTCGGCACCGGCGCCGAGGTCGGGAGCGCCATGAGGTAGTCGAAGTCCGCGAAGGACTTCGTCAGGTCGAACTCGATGGTGGAGTCGTCCGGGGTCTTCACCGTGCTGAGGTCACCGGTCGGGTCCGCGTAGGGGCCCTTGTAGCCCGACGGCGGGGTGAGCAGCGACAGGTAGTACGACGACGGACCACCGTTGATGATGTCGGTGGCGAAGAGCCGCTCGATGGCGTACTTGACGTCCTTGGACGTGATCGGCGTGCCGTCGGAGAACTTCAGCCCCGACTTGAGCTTGTAGGTCCACACCGTCTTGTCCGCGTTGGACACGCCGGCCGCCTGGGCGAGGTCGGGGACGACCGCAGTGCCCTTCGTACCCGGCAGGGGCGAGAAGCCCATGAGGCTGCGGGTGAACAGGCGCTGGATGTCCCAGCTGTAGCGCGTAGTACGTACGAGCCGGGTCGTAGGAGTCGACGTCACTCTGCTCGATGAGCTTGAGCGTGCCGCCGGTCTTGTCCGAAGGCTGCACCACGCCGTCTACGGCGCCGTTGTACGTGGGGGCCCCGCCGGATGCTGCGGACGAGCTGCTGGTGCCGCCGCCGCTGCCACCGCAGGCAGCGAGCGCGAGGGCGGCAACAGCGCCGACCGCCGCGATCGACGTCGCGCGTCGTGTGATTGCCATGGAAAACTCCACCTTCTTCTCTGGGTGGTCGCCGTCGATTCGGCGATCCCCGGACATTCCCCGGCCTGTGCCGGGGAAACTCGATGTGATCCGCTGCGGACCGTGCGGACCGGTGTCGGATCATCCGGACCCTCGGGGGTCGAACGCGTCGCGCAGGCCGTCGCCGAACAGGTTGAAGGCCAGCACGCACAAGAAGATCGCCGTCCCTGGCACCGCCATGTAGAACGGGTCGATCTGGAACGAGGCGATCGCGTCGCTCATCATCTGGCCCCAGGACGGGGTGGGCGCCTGCAGGCCGACGCCGAGGAACGACAGCGCCGCCTCGGCGAGGATGTTCGACGGGATGATGAGGGTGGAGTAGACCAGGATGATCGGCAGCAGGTTGGGCAGCAGCTCCTTGAACAGGATGCGGCTGTTGGTCGCCCCGATGCTGTGGGCGGCGTCGACGAACTCCTTCTCGCGCAGCGAGAGCACCTGGCCACGGACGATGCGGCCGATGTAGGGGAAGCCGAAGAAGCCGATGACGAACACCAGGAAGAGCACCTGGAGCGCGAGGCTGTCCTGGTAGGCCGGCGTCTGGCCGACCACGACGAGGAACGCGATCGAGAAGATGAGCACCGGGAAGGCGAGCAGGACGTCCATGCTGCGGCTGATCGCGGTGTCGAACCAGCCGCCGCGGAACCCGGCCAGGGTGCCGAGCACCGTGCCGAGCGAGACCGCGAGCAGCGTGGCCAGCAGCGCGATGGTCAACGACGACCGGGCGCCGTAGACGGTGCGGGCGAAGACGTCGCGGCCGACCGAGGGCTCGATGCCCAGCGGGTGCTGCCAGGACGCGCCGCCCCACGGCCCGATCGGGAAGCCGAAGTCGTCGAGCTGGTCGGTGTAGAGCGTCGTCGGGTCGACGTTGAAGATCTTGCACAGCAGCGGGGCGAAGATCGCGACGAGCACGAACAGGATGATCATCACGGCGCCGGCCAGGGCGACCTTGTCGCGTCGCAGTCGCGACCACGCGATCTGGGCCGGCGAACGACCGGCGATGGCCGACTGGGCCTCCTCGAGGCCTTCAGCGGCCTCGGGAGGGGTCTCCTCCGAGAGGATCGCGAACTCGGCGGGCATCAGGAAATCCTTCTGACCTTCAGCTGTTGTGAGCGAGGATCGGGGGGTCCGCCCGGGGTCGACCGGACGGTCACCGGTGCATCCTCGGGCACCGGCGTCCGAAACCTATGTCATTCATCCCAGGCACAGAAGCGCCACCCCCGCCCGTGACCGGATCGTGACCGCGCCGGGGCGAATCGGGACCTATCCGACACCGGAGCGCCGTCGGCCCGTGACGGCGCCGAGCGGGTCGCGCTCTCCGCCGACCGGGACGGACCGGTCGTCGCGCCGCCGGGGAGAGGCCGGGAACCGGCCCGGCCGTACCTCCCCAGGCGGCTCGGCCTAGCTCGACTTCTTCGCCCGGGCGGCGGCCCGGCCGCGCTCGGTCTGGTCCAGGTTCACCTTGCGGATGCGCACGGTGGCCGGGGTGACCTCCATGCACTCGTCCTCGCGGCAGAACTCGAGCGCCTGCTCCATCGACATCTGCTTGTGCGGGATCAGCGGCACGAGGACGTCACCGGAGGACTGGCGCATGTTCGTCAGCTTCTTCTCCTTGGTCGGGTTGACGTCCATGTCGTCCGACCGGGAGTTCTCGCCGATGATCATGCCCTCGTACACCTCGGTGCCGGGACCGACGAACAGGGTCCCACGCTCCTGGAGGTTGGCCAGTGCGAAGCCGGTCGTGGGGCCGCGACGGTCGGCCACCAGTGAACCGGTGGGGCGGGTGCGCAGCTCGCCGTGCCAGGGCTCGTACTTGTGGAAGACGTGGTGCAGGAGACCAGTGCCGCGCGTCTCGGTGAGGAACTCGGTGCGGAAGCCGATGAGGCCCCGGGCGGGCACGACGTACTCCATGCGCACCCAGCCGGTGCCGTGGTTGACCATGTGCTCCATCCGCCCCTTGCGCAGGGCCATCAGCTGGGTCACGACACCGAGGTAGTCCTCGGGGATGTCGACGGAGAGGTACTCCATCGGCTCGTGGACCTTGCCGTCGACGACGCGGGTGACGACCTGCGGCTTGCCCACCGTGAGCTCGAAGCCCTCGCGACGCATGATCTCGACGAGGATCGCGAGCTGCAGCTCGCCACGGCCCTGGACCTCCCACGTGTCCGGACGCTCGGTGGGGAGCACGCGGATCGAGACGTTGCCGACGAGCTCCGCGTCGAGCCGGTTCTTCACGAGGCGCGCGGTGAGCTTCGAGCCGCTCTGCCCCGCCAGTGGAGACGTGTTGATACCGATCGTCATCGAGATCGACGGCTCGTCGACCGTGATGAGCGGGAGCGGCCGCGGGTCGTCGACGTCGGTGAGCGTCTCGCCGATCGTGATCTCCGGGATGCCCGCGATGGCGACGATCTCGCCGGGTCCGGCGCTCTCCGCCGGCACGCGCTCGAGCGCGACGGTCGTGAGCAGCTCGGCCACCTTTGCCCGCTCGATGGTGCCGTCCTGGCGGGCCCACGCCACCTGCTGGCCCTTGCGGATCGTCCCCGAGTGCACGCGGCACAGGGCGAGCCGGCCGAGGTACGGCGAGGAGTCGAGGTTCGTCACGTGCGCCTGGAGCGGGGTCTCCGGGTCGTACGACGGGGCCGGGACGGTCTCGAGCAGCGTCTTGAAGAGCGGTACGAGGTTCTCGCTGTCGGGCATCCCGCCGTCGACGGGGCGGTTCAGCGACGCGCGACCGGCCTTGGCCGACGCGTACACGACCGGGAAGTCGATCTGCTCCTCAGTGGCGTCGAGGTCGAAGAACAGCTCGTAGGTCTCGTCGACCACCTCGGCGATCCGCGCGTCGGGACGGTCCACCTTGTTGACGAGCAGGATCACCGGCAGGCGCTTCTGCAACGCCTTGCGCAGGACGAACCGGGTCTGCGGGAGCGGGCCCTCGCTCGCGTCGACGAGGAGGAGCACGGCGTCGACCATCTCGAGTCCACGTTCGACCTCGCCGCCGAAGTCGGCGTGACCGGGGGTGTCGATGATGTTGAACAGCACGCCGCCCTCGGGGGCGCCCTCCCCGACGTACCGGACGGTGGTGTTCTTCGCGAGGATCGTGATGCCCTTCTCGCGCTCGAGGTCCATCGAGTCCATCACCCGCTCCTTGACCGACCCCTCGTCGGCCTGGTGCGCGGTGAACGCCCCGGACTGCCAGAGCATGGCGTCGACGAGCGTGGTCTTGCCGTGGTCGACGTGCGCGATGATCGCGACGTTGCGCAGGTCGTGACGGACGGCAGAACCGTGGGCAGGCATGGGAGGACCTTCGGAGTCGAGAGCGGGGAGTGCATCCATTCTACGGCTCGGGGCAGGTCCGTCCGACCGCACGAGCGGTGGTCGCTCGTGGTTCACCCCACGCGGGTGAGCACCTCGAAGCCCTCTCGGTCGGCCGGTAGTCGACGCGGACCGCGCCGAGGAGACCGATGTCGGAGACGTGGGTCCCGCCGCACGGGATCACCGCCGGACCGCCCGGTACCTCGCAGAACCACCGGCGGTGGGCGGTGAGCGTCGGGTCGCCGTCGCTGTCGATCCGGCTCACCGCGCCCCGGGCGACCCAGTCCGCGAGCAGGACGTTGGCCTCCTCGGCGACCGCGGTGCGCTCCGCGAGGAACCCCGACGCGTCGAATCCCGCCTTGCGCAACGACTTCCCGCACCGGTAGGCGTCGTACGCCGCGTCCAGGCGGATGCGGGACACCTGGATGGCGATCTGGTCGAGGAAGGGCCGCCCGCGCGAGTCGCGACGGGGCGGCTCCTTCGACCAGAACCGCGCCGTCACCTCGTTGAGCGCGAGCGCGGCGAGGTGGCACGCGGAGTGTCCGCGGGAGAACGCCGTACGCCGGACGACGTCGACCGACAGCGGGACGGAGCTGCCGACGGCCGGCGCGTCCCGCTCCGCGAGCACGTGGGCCACCACCCAGGTGCGGCCGGGATCACCGCGACGCACGTCGACCTCGGCGTCCACGAGCAGCCGGCCGTCGTCGTCGAGCGCCCCGGTGAGGCTGTCGAGGACGGGGCGGCCGGCGAGCAGGCCGGTGTCGCCCTCCTGGTCCGGCCAGCCGTGGTCGAGCGGGTGGAACGGCGTCCGGTCGACCACGACGGCGACTCGGCCGTCGGGCAGCGGACGCACCGCCGTCACCACGCCCGCGCCCTCGAGCGCCCCGGACGGGAAGTCCACCCAGGTGTCGAGCCGGGTCGACGCGGCCGACGCGGGAGCGCCGTCGGCGTCGAGCCAGTCGAGGCTCGTGACCTCGCGCGGCGACAGCCACCGGACCTCGTCGTGCGCGACCGCGGGGTCCGGGTCGGGGTCGCCACGCTCGACCCGCACGCGCAGGACCCGCAGCACCGACGTCGGGTCCAGCGGCCAGTCGCCGTCGAGCGGGCCGTGGACCCGGCCCACGACGACCGTGTCGACCGCGAGCTCCTCGCGCAGCTCGCGGACGAGCGCCGCGGCCGGGTCCTCCCCCGGCTCGACCTTGCCGCCGGGCAGCTCCCAGCGTCCGGCCAGGGACGCCGGGCGAGTACGCCGCGCGGCGAGCAGCCGACCGCGACGCTCGAGCGCCGCCGCGACGACCACGCGGCGCCCGTCGGGACGCACGTGGGTGGGATCCGGCTCGGTCACGCCGCCGACCCTGCCAGACCGTTCGCCGACTCAGGGACGCGGCAGCTGGAACACGCGCGCGTCCCCGCTGCGGAACACCTCGACCACCCCCGGGGCCGCGGCGAGCGCGTCCACGTCGACGAGCCGTGGCGCGTCGGCGAAGGTGCGCTCCCCGGAGAACACGTACCTCACGTCCCAACGGGCGGCGATCGAGCGCACCCGCGCGTCGGTGGCGTAGTCCGCCACGTGGTCGCGCAGGTAGACGCGGTCGGCCCACTCCGGATATGCCTCGAAGCCGCCTCCCGGCTTGCCGCCGAACAGCGGCTGGTCCACCCCCGACGTCTCCTCGACCATCCACACCGAGCCGTCGCGGTGGTCGTTGAGGACGTGCTCGCCGGGCTGCACGTGGCTCGCGAGCCAGGCGAACGCGAGCCGGTCGTCCGGCGTCACGACGGAGAACCGGCCGAGCCCCTGCTGGGCGACGGCCACCCCCTGCACCACGGCCGCGAACGCGCACAGCCCCACCACGACCGCGGCCACCGTCGCGGCACCGCCGTGGCGGTACCGGAGCAGCAGGCGTTCGAACCCGGCCCCCAGGAGGACGGGCAGCAGTGCGGACGCCTGGGCGACCAGCCGGTCGCCGTTGCCGTACCACGGACTGGTCAGGAGTCCACCGCTCGTCACCCGAGCGAGCACCGCCAGGCCGACGAGCAGGACGACGAGAAGGACGACCGCCCGGCCGTGCGGCCTCGGGCCACGCGCGTCTGGCGCCCACCACCGACACGGCGACGAGCACCGCCAGCCGCGAGAACGGCGACGACCCAGAGCATCGGAGCGACCACACCGCCGGGAGCCACGGCTGGAACGACGCTCGTCACGAGAGCCGACGCCGAGTGCCGTCCCCGCCTCCGGCGCGCCGACACCCGTGTCCGTCGGCCGCGACGCTCCGCCGGCCAGCAGCTCGGCGACGAGGGGCGCGGTGAGCAGCAGCGCGCCCAGGCCGACCGCCGTCGCACGGGCGAGCCGAGGCACCAGCGCGGTACGGGTCAGGACCAGGACCAGCAGCACGAGGAGGCCCGCGACGAGCGCCTCGGTGACGTGCGCCGCGAGCAGTCCCGCCACCGACATCGCGGCGACCGCGAGTGGACCACGACCGACGGCGTCCAGCACGGCCAGCGCCACGCCGGGCACGAGTGCGACCGCGAGCACGAGCGGGACAGGCCCCCAGTTGACCTGGCCGAAGGGGAAGTACGGCACCGCGCAGGCCGCGAACGCCACCCAGGGAACCAGCGAGGGCGACACGCGGCCGGCGAGCGCGGCGACGCCGAGGACCGCCCAGACCGAGCCGAGCAGAGTCAGTGGGACGACGAGGGCGGAGGGCACCGAGGTCGCGGACCCGACGAGGGCCGCCACCACGTGCACGCCGAGCGGGTATCCACCGGAGCCGAGCACCTCGCCGTGCTGCAGCAGCGCCACGACCGCGAGCCCGTGCGAGTTGCCGTCGGAGTTCGGCGCGACGAGGCCCCACCCGGCGACCGACGTCGCCATCGCGGTGAGCCACAGCAGCACCACGAGGAGGACCGGGACGCGGACGGCGGTCAGCGTCGTCCGGTCCAGCAACGGACCCGGCTCGCCGGCCCGTCGCCGTCGCAGGAGCACCGTCGCGCTCACCGTGGAGGCCAGGACGAGTGCGGCGAGGGCCGCCGGCAGCGCCACCGCGATGCCGAGGCGGTTGGCCCAGGCCGCGGCCGGGTAGGCGAGCCCGAGAGAGACGGCGGGCGCGACCGCGAGCCGATCGAGCGCCGAGCGCTCGGGCGTGACGGCGGAGACGACGAGCCAGCCGGGCAGGACGCCGAGGAGCAGCCAGCCGAGGGCCGCGGCCGCAAGCGTCACCGCCGTCGGCTCTCCCATCGCCCCCACGCGCACATGGTGCCCGACGGCCCCGGCCCGGACCCGCCGCGGTTCGACCGCGGCGCGCCGACGGTGCGATCCTGGAGGCATGAGCCGACCGCTCGAGTCCGAGGAGATCGCCCGGCAGCTCGCCGAACTGCCCGGGTGGACCGGCGACGCCACGGCGGTCCGGCGCAGCTACTCGTTCCCGGACTTCCCCACCGCCGTCCGCGCCGTCGACGAGACGGCGGTCGTCGCCGAGGCGATGGACCACCATCCGGACATCGACATCCGGTGGCGGACGCTGCACCTGACCCTCACGACGCACTCCGCCGGCGGGGTCACGCAGCTCGACGTCGAGCTGGCGCACCGGATCCACGACATCGCCACGGCCCTCGGAGCGAGCTGATGTCCTATCTCGCGGCCATGACGCTCCCGGCCCTCGTCGTCCTCCTGATCGTCGCCGCCGCGATCGAGGCGGTGCTCGTGCGGCGCCGGCGGAAGCGGGGCGAGCGCGCGCCGAGGCAGCACGTGGCCCAGGTCGGCTTCGACACGCTCGGGCTCGCGCTGGCACCGAGCACGAAGCACAAGCTCGAGCACGACGAGTACATGGAGCTCAAGCGGGACGAGGAGGGCGACGCCGCGCCGCCGCGCAGCCACGTCGACCTCGACGCGGGCGTCGCCCGCCTCGTCGTGCCCGCGCCCACGCAGCGGTCCGACCGGCGGTCCGACGCCGCGGCCGACGACGCGGTCGACGCCCGGTGATCCGGCTCGCGGCTCGCCGAGTCGCGAATCGCCGCCCCACGGGGTGGACCCCCCGTTAGGTTCGGACGATCCGGCGACCCCGCGCCGGCGCGAGGCTCCGCACCTGGGGCGAGAAGGGACGACGGCAGATGGACGACACGGTGCGCCGGCACAAGTACGAGCTCGGCGAGGACGAGATGCCGACGCGTTGGTACAACATCGTCCCGGACCTGCCCAGCCCGCCCCCGCCGGCGCTGCACCCCGGCACCCTGCAGCCGGCCGGGCCGGAGGACTTCGCCCCGCTGTTCCCGATGGAGCTGATCCTCCAGGAGGTGTCGCAGGAGCGGTACGTCGACATCCCGGGCGGGGTCCTCGACGTGTACCGGCAGTGGCGGCCGTCGCCGCTGTTCCGCGCGCACCGCCTCGAGCAGGCGCTCGGCACCCCGGCACGCATCTACTACAAGTACGAGGGCGTCTCGCCCGCCGGCTCGCACAAGCCCAACACGGCCGTGCCGCAGGCGTACTACAACAAGCAGGCCGGCGTGAAGAAGCTGACCACGGAGACAGGCGCCGGCCAGTGGGGCACGGCCCTCGCGTTCGCCTGCGCGCTGTACGGCCTCGAGTGCGAGGTGTGGCAGGTCGGGTCGTCGTACGACAGCAAGCCCTACCGCCGGCTCATGATCGAGGCCTTCGGTGGCGTCGTGCACCGCTCCCCGTCGGCGCTGACCGAGGCCGGGCGACGCCTCGGCGCCGACCCGGCGAACCACAGCGGGTCGCTCGGCATCGCCATCTCCGAGGCGGTGGAGGTCGCCGCGCAGGACCCGGAGGTCCGCTACGCGCTGGGCAGCGTGCTCAACCACGTGCTCATGCACCAGACGATCATCGGCGAGGAGGCGCTGCTGCAGCTGGCGAAGGCCGGTGACTCCCCGACGCACATCGTCGGGTGCACCGGCGGCGGCTCCAACTTCGCCGGCCTGTCCTTCCCGTTCCTGCGCGAGAAGATGGCCGGATCCATGTCGCCGCGCATCATCGCCGCGGAGCCTGCCTCCTGCCCGTCACTGACCCACGGTGTCTACGCCTACGACTTCGGCGACACCGCGGGGATGACCCCCCTCATGAAGATGCACACCCTCGGGCACGACTTCATCCCGGACCCGATCCACGCCGGGGGGCTGCGCTACCACGGAATGGCGCCGCTCATCTCGCACGTGTACGAGCTCGGGCTCATGGAGGCCGAGGCGCTGCCGCAGACCGAGTGCTTCAGCGCGGCGGTGCAGTTCGCCCGCACCGAGGGCATCGTCCCCGCGCCCGAGTCGGCGCACGCGCTCGCGCTCGCGGTGCGCACGGCGCTCGAGGCCAAGGAGACCGGCGAGGAGACCGTGGTGCTCACCGCCCTGTCCGGCCACGGTCACTTCGACCTGTCCGCCTACGACGACTACCTCAACGGTCGCATGGTCGACGAGGAGACGAGCGAGGCCCGGTTCGCCGCCGGCCTCGCCACGATCCCGCCGGTTCCCGTCGGCTGAGCCGGGGCGCGCGACGAGCATCCCGGGGGGCGGCGGACCGCCTGCCCGGGGTGCATCGCGCGTGGCTCGGGTGGTCCACTGACCGTGTGCTTCCGGGGCTGACGACGAGCGGGGAGAGCGCCGGCGAGATCAGCGCGGCGCTGCCCCGGTACGGCGCGTTCGGACACGGCCCCGAGTACACCGTGGGGGTCGAAGAGGAGTTCATGCTCGTCGACGACGAGACGATGGCCCTGGTACCGGCGGCCCCTGGCCTGCTGAGAGTCACCGCGGACCCGGACAACATCAAGCCGGAGATCCGGCAGTGCATGCTCGAGGTCTCGTCCCAGCCGTGCCGGACGACGCGCGAGCTGTACGCCGACCTCGGCGCCCTGCGTCGGCAGGTACGCCGCACGGCGGCCGCCGAGGGAGTCCGCGTGGCGGGCGGCGGCACGCACGCCTTCTCCGCGGCTCAGGAACAGCCGGTGACCGACACGGCGCGGTACCGGTACGTCATCGCGGAGAGCGGCTTCCCGGCACGGTGGTCCGTCGTGCTCGGGACCCATGTCCACGTGGCCGTCTCCAGCGCGGACAAGGCGATGGGGGTGACGGAGGCGCTGCTGGCCGACCTCCCCACCCTGGTCGCGCTCGGGTCCTCGAGCCCGGTCTGGGACGGCGTCGACACCGGTCTGGCCTCGACCCGGCTGGCGCTGTGGGCGTCCGTGCCACGGTCCGGCCTGCCACCGCGGTTCTCCTCGTTCGCCGACTATCGCGCCTGCCTCGAGGTCCTGCACCGCAGCGGGGCCGTGCCGGACGCATCGCACATCTGGTGGGACGTACGGAGCCAGGAACGCCTCGGCACCCTGGAGGTGCGCCTGCTCGACGGGCAGCCCCGCCTGACCGACACGGTCGCCCTCGCCGGGCTCGTGCAGTCGCTCGTACGGCACCACGGCCGTCGGTGGGACGACGGCGAGCGGGTGGAGCCGCACCGCTTCCTCGTCGCCGAGAACCGCTGGCAGGCGATCTGGCAGGGCATGGGCGCCCGGTTCGCGCACACCGACGGCACCGTGACCCCGGCACGCGAGGCGGTCGCGGAGCTGCTCGACCGGGTGGCCGAGGACGCGCGGGAGCTGGAGACCGGCTGGGCGCTCGGGCACCTGTCCGACCTCGCCGACGCCGGGGGGCCCGCGATGCGCGACCGCGAGGTCCTCGCCCGCACCGGCGACCCGGTCGCGGTCATGCGGGACCGCGTCGAGCTGACCGAGGCGGGCGGGACGGGACCCGGTCTGCCGGACGACCACGACGCCGACGGATCCGTCGACGTGACGGAACGCTCGCGCGCGGCCCGCCCGCATGCCGTGGGTCCTCCCGGCCCCCGTACAACCTGACGAGGTGTGACATGTGCCGTTGGCTGGCGTACCGCGGAGCCCCGCTCCGGACGAGCGAGCTGATCCTGCATCCGCAGCACTCGATCATCGCCCAGTCCCTCGACTCCCCCCTCGGCGCCGAACCGGTGAACGGGGACGGTTTCGGCTTCGGCTGGTACCCCGAGGGCGACGGCGATCGCCCGCCCGGCGTATTCCACAGCGTCGAGCCCGCTTGGCACGACCGGAACCTGCGCGAGCTCACCACGGGCGATCGAGTCACCGCTGTTCTTCTGCCACGTCCGGGCCGCGGCCGGACCCCCCGTCCAGCAGACGAACTGCCATCCGTTCCGCTACGAGAACTGGCTGTTCATGCACAACGGGTCGATCTCCGAGTTCGGCCGGGTCAAGCGCGACCTCGTGCTGTCCGTCGACCCGGAGCTCTACCCCTGCATCCAGGGCACGACCGACTCCGAGGTGCTGTTCCACCTCGCGCTCACCCTCGGTCTGCGCGACGACCCGGTCGACGCCATGCGTCGGGCCGTCGAGCGGGTCGAGACGGTCGGGCGGGCACACGGCGTGACGTTCCCCTGGCAGGGCACCGTGGCGGTCACGGACGGGCGCACGATCTGGGCGTTCCGCTACTCGACGCAGGGTCGCAGCCGCTCGCTGTTCCACTCGGTCGACGTCGCCACGCTGCACCAGCTCTACCCCGACGCAGAACGGCTCCGGCTCTTCAGCGACGACGCCCACGTCGTGGTGAGCGAGCCGTTCACCGACCTCCCGGGCACCTTCGTCGAGGTGCCCGAGTCCACCGTCGCCATCCTCGACGCCTCGGGCTACCACCACCAGGAGTTCAGCCCGTCGACGGCGATCATCCGCGGGTGACGAAGAGGCGTCAGCCCCCGGCCATCGCACCGACGATGAGGAGCGGCTCCACTCCTTGCGCCACCTGCGCGGGCAGCGGGTCGTCGGGCGGGTCGTGGGAGAGGTCCCGTTCGCAGGCGAAGTAGCGCACGAAGGGTCGACGCCGGAGCGTGTCGTGATCCCTGATCGTGCCGCGCAGCATCGGATACCGCGCCTCGAGCGCGTCGAGGACGGTGCCCGCGCTGACCGGTCCGGACACCGGCACCGTCACCTCGCGTTCGACCTGCGCCAGCACGCGCAGGTGGACGGGGAGCACCACGCGGACCGTGCTCGTCCGTCCCGTCACCTCGGGGCCGCTCGTCATGGCAGGGTCTGGACCTCCACGGACAGGACGGCGGGGAGGTCGTGCACGATCGCCGACCAGGTCTCCCCGGCGTCGGCGGACGCGTAGACCTGGCCACCGGTGGTGCCGAAGTAGACCCCGCAGGAGTCGAGGTCGTCGACCGCCATGGCATCGCGCAGCACGTTGACGTAGCAGTCCCGTTGCGGAAGACCGCTCGTGAGCGGCTGCCACTCGTCACCCCCGGAACGGCTGCGCCACACCTGAAGGCGGCCGTCGAGGGGGAAGTGGTGCGAGTCGCTGGTGATGGGTACGACGTACACGGTGTCGGGCTCGTGGGCGTGGACGTCGATGGCGAAGCCGAAGTCGGTAGGGAGGTTGCCGCTGATCTCGCGCCATGTCCCGCCGGCGTCGTCGGTCCGCATGACGTCCCAGTGCTTCTGCATGAACAGCGTGTCGGGTCGAGCGGGGTGCATCGCGAGCCGGTGGACGCAGTGCCCGACCTCGGCGTTCGGATCGGGGATCCCCTCCGACCGCAGACCCTGGTTGATCGGCGTCCAGCTGTCCCCGGCGTCGTCGGACCGGAAGGCGCCCGCGGCCGAGATGGCCGCGTACATGCGCCCGGGTCGCGTCGCATCCAGCGTGATCGTGTGGAGACACATCCCGCCCGCGCCGGGCTGCCAGCTCGGCGCCGTTCGGTGCTGTCGAAGGGCCGGCAGCTCCTCCCACTCCCCGCCGCCGTCGGTGCTGCGGAACAGCGCCGCGTCCTCGACCCCGGCGTAGACGAGATCCGGGTCGGTAGGCGACGGCTCCACGTGCCAGACACGGGTGAACGTGAACGGACGCGGCGTCCCGTCGTAGAACAGGTGGGTCCCGGGGTCGCCCTCGTAGGCGAACCGGTTGCCGACGGGCGCCCAGGTGGCTCCCCCGTCGTCCGAGCGCTGCATCACCTGACCGAACCACCCGCTGGTCTGGGACGCCCAGATGCGCTGGGGGTCGGCCGGTGATCCCTTCACGTGGTAGACCTCCCAGCCCGGGAAGTGCGGGCCGCTCACCTCCCAGGCGGACCGCGAGCCGTCGGCGGTCAGGACGAATGCGCCCTTGCGCGTGCCCACCAGGACCCGGACCGATGTCACGAAGTACCTCCCGTTGCGGTGGATCGAGCAGATGCCGGTCTGGTCGTGCGGGCTCGCCCCTGGGGATCCCCGGACGGGCCGGCGCCCCGATGGCGCGCGCTCGGAGCGGACGACGTACTCCTCACACCGGGGCACGCTCCTCTCCCACGTCGACGATGTCCTCGATCTCGGTCGATCCGGCCTCGATGTCCTGCTCGGACTCCACGCTGACGTGCGGGAGGACGCGGGCCAGCCAGCCCGGCATCCACCAGTTGGCCGTGCCGAAGATGGTCATCAGCGACGGGATGAGGACGAGCCGTACGACGAAGGCGTCGAGCAGCACCGCCGTGGACAGCGACACGGCGAACAGCTTCACCGTCGGGTCGTTGTTGGTGAGGAAGGCGGCGAACACGCTCGTCATGATGGCCGCGGCCATCGCCACCACTCGTCCCGAACCGGCCAGTCCGCGACGTATCGCCTTGCGGTTGTCGGCGGTGTTGACCCACTCCTCGTGCATCCGGCTCACGAGGAACACCTGGTAGTCGCAGGACAGCCCGAACAGGATGGCGAACACCATGATCGGCAGGAACGGGAAGATCGGTCCCGTGTTCTGCAGGTCGATGAGGCCCGCCAGCCAGCCCCACTGGAAGACCGCCACCGTGATGCCCAGCGACGCCGCCAGCGAGAGCAGGCTGGAGAGCACCCCGGCGGCCGGGACCAGGATCGAGCGGAAGAGGAACACCAGGGCCACGAAGCCGAGCCCGACGACGATGAGCAGGAACCACGGGAGGGCGTCGGTGAGCACCTTGGTGAAGTCGGCCGTGACCGCCTGGAACCCACCGACGTAGACGCGCGCCCCCGACTGCTGGGTGGCGGCGGGGATCACGTCGTCGCGCAGGTGGAACAGCAGGTCGGTGGTCGCCTGGTCCTGCGGCGCCGTCTTCGGGAACAGCTGCACCGGTGCCACGGTGGCGTCCGCCGCGACGGGTGCCGCGACGGCCAGCGCGACGCCCGGGTCCTTGTTGAAGGCCTGGACCAGCGTGTCGACGGCGGCCTGGTCCCCCGCCTTCGCCGGCACCACGGCCATGAAGAACGGTCCGTTGACCCCGGGGCCGAAGCCTTCGGCGGTGAGGTCGTAGGCGATCCGAGCCGGACTCCCGACCGGTGCGCCGGAGTCGTCGGAGAAGCCCTGCCGAAGCGAGTGGACGGGGAAGGCGAAGATCAGCATGACGACGAGAGCCGCCACCGCGGTGAGCCACGGCCGCTGCTGCAGCCAGTTGCCGTAGCGCGCGAACGCGCTGGGGTGGTGGAGCTCGGGCGCCTTGCCGCCCTGCACGAACCGGCGCCAGAGCCAGCCGATGATCGTCACCGGGAGGTAGAGCACCCAGCCGACGTAACGGAAGAACCGGCCTACGCCGTGCAGGATCCCGGTCGCTCGCTGCCGCGGGATGGCCTCACCGTCGGTGACCCAGACCATCCGCCCGACGAAGGCCCAGGTGCCGAGCAGCGACAGCACCGCCGGCAGCAGGAGCAGGGCGCCGATCATCACCATGAGCACCGTGATCGCTGCGGACACGGCGATGCCGTTGAAGAACTGGATGCGCATCACGAACAGTCCGAGCAGCGCGATGATCACCGTCGCCGCGGCGAACTGCACGGCACGGCCCGACGTGCGCACCGACTCCAGCGCCGCGGACTGGGGGTCACGGCCGTGACGCATCGCCTCGCGGTGCCGGTTGATGACGAACAGCGAGTAGTCGATGCCGACGCCGAGACCGATCATCGAGGCCAGGAACGGCGCGAACGTCGCGACGTCGAAGAAGTTGGCCACGATGGGGAGCACGAGGCCCGTGCTGATCGACACGGACACCGCCGCGGACACGATCGGCAGGAACGCGCCGAGGATCGAGCCGAACGCGAACAGCAGGATCACGAGCGCGACGCCCACGCCGATGCTCTCCGAGGAGGGTGGTTCCCCCTGGACGAAGGCGAAGATGCCGTTGGCCCCGACGGTCAGTCCGTCGTGGCCGTTCTGCGCCTTGACCAGGTTGAGCGACTTCGTCAGCCCGTCGGTGTTGACGTCGCTGAACTGCTTGCCGGTGTAGAGCACGGTGGCGTAGCCGACCGCGCCGCTCGGACTGACGCCGGCCTCACCGAAGTGCGCCAGCGCCCCCTGGGCGCGCCGGGGAGAGCTGCTGCTGCGCCGGGCTCTGCCCCTGCCCACCCGACGGGGGCTGCTGTGCCGGGCAACCGGAACCCAGCGGCGCGGACAGCGGCGTGGTCACGCATGCGACGCCCGGCGTCGTCGACACCTGGGTGAGGAGCTTCGTCATCACGGCGGCGTTGGCCGCGTCCGTGACCTTGCCCGAGTCCGTCTTCCACACCACCTGACCGGTGAGACCGGTCCCGGTCCCCGCACCCGCGGAGAGCCCGGTCAGCAGGTCGGTGGCCGTCTTCGACTCCGAGTCGGGCAGGCTGAAGTTGTCGTTGTAGTCGCCGCTGAACTTGGTGCCGAAGGCCCAGATCGCGAGGACCAGCAGGAGCCACGCGCCCAGCCCGAACCACGGTCGACGGACAGCCCACTGCGAGATCCGGCCCATGAGTCCCCCTCGGAGCCCTCGGCGACGTCGCCCACCACGCGACGCCCGTGTCACACACGGTCCCGACGACGCTAAACGACACCGATGGCGCAGGCAATCCCCTTTCGACCGGGGCGGATCAGCAACCGAGCCTCGACCAGCAAGGCCACGACGCGCTCGCACAGTGCCGAGCACGTAGTTTCGCTACACCTTGGAGCGGAAGGGGTTTCAGGATGACCCGGTCTCGAGCAGCTCGAGGTCGCGTACGGCATATCGGTGGTGTTCCCACTCCTCCTCGAGGATCACGTGGAGGCACTCGAGAACCGTGTGAGGCACGTTGGGGTGTCCCGGCGTCGCCGGGGGGAGGCAGACTCGTCCGAGCTCCTCGACCGTGACGGCCGAGATCGTCCGCCTCACCTCGTCCATCCGCTCACGACGAACTTCGACGATCTCGTCGAGCGTCGGGGTCGCGGCGGGATCGATGCCCCAGCCCGCCGGATCGTTCAGCCACGAGCCCGCCAGGCCCCACGGGTGGTACGGCCGGTCCATGCCCTTGACCATTCGCCGTAACCAGCAGTCGGTGGCCAGGACGAGGTGGCGGAGCGTCTCGACGAAGCTCCACTCGTCGTCGACCCGCTCGGAGAGAGACCGCTCGGGCAGTGCTCCGGCTCGAGCGAGCGTCACCTGCCAGGTGTCCTCGATCAGGTCCCATGCCTCCGTCAGCCCGCCGGCTCGCTGGCGCGCAGCTTCGCCCGTTCCGGGAACAGCCGCTCGAGCTCTGCCGTGACCAAGGGCGCCACCTCGATGCCGTTCAGTCGCAGCCCTTCGAGGTCTCCCGAGATGTCGGCGCCGAGGAACCACGCGTCCGTGATCTTGGCGCCCTCGAAGTTCGGGGCGTGCAGGCGAGCGCCGGAGAAGTCGGCGTCCTCGATGCGGGCGCCCGCCAACGACGGGCCCTTGTCGTATCCCATGTCTACCTCCCACTGCTGCCGACAGGCGCTGTCTCCGTCACGAGCCACCTTGCCGTCCCTCGCGTCCCGGCGCACCAGCTGCTGGTCAGAGTGGCCGCCGGCCCGCCGCCGAGGAGCCGAGACGCTACAGCGCGTCGAGCGTCGGCGCGATTGCTCGAGCAGGGTGCGCACTTGGCGATCTTGGACCGGCGTACCCGCAGGTCGGCGGTACGGGCGGAGACGGTCAGACGTTGAAGCGGAACTCGACGACGTCGCCGTCGTGCATGACGTACTCCTTGCCCTCCATGCGCGACTTCCCCTTCGCGCGGGCCTCGACGACCGAGCCGCAGGCGACCAGGTCGGCGAAGGAGATCACCTCGGCCTTGATGAAGCCCTTCTGGAAGTCGGTGTGGATCACGCCGGCGGCCTCGGGCGCCGTGGCGCCCTTGCGGATCGTCCACGCCCGCGACTCCTTGGGGCCCGCGGTGAGGTAGGTCTGCAGCCCGAGGGTGTCGAAGGCGACGCGCGCGAGGGTGGTCAGACCCGACTCGTGCAGGCCGATCGACTCGAGCAGCTCGAGCGCCTCGGCGTCGTCGAGCTCGGTGAGGTCCGACTCGGTCTTCGCGTCGAGGAAGACCGCTTCCGCGGGCGCGACCAGCGCGCGCAGCTCGGCCTTGAGCTCGTCGTTCGCGAGCTCGTCGACGTCGACGTTGAAGACGTAGAGGAACGGCTTCGCCGTGAGCAGGAACAGCTCGCGCAGCGGAGCCACCTCGAGTCCGGCGGCGAAGATCGTGGTGCCGGCCGAGAGCACGTCGTACGCCTTCCTCGCGGCCTCGAGGTTCTCCGCGCGGTCCTTGTTGAGCCGTGCCTCCTTCTCCAGCCGGGGCAGCGCCTTCTCGAGCGTCTGCAGGTCCGCGAGGATGAGCTCGGTGTTGACCGTCTCGATGTCGTCCTTGGGGTCGATCTGGCCCTCGACGTGGACGACGTCGGGATCGGTGAACACCCGGATCACCTGGCAGATGGCGTCGCTCTCGCGGATGTGCGCGAGGAACTTGTTGCCGAGACCCGCGCCCTCGCTCGCGCCCTTGACGATCCCCGCGATGTCGACGAAGGACACCGACGCCGGCAGCTGGCGCTCGGAGCCGAAGATCCCGGCGAGCACCGCGAGCCGCGGGTCGGGAACCCCGACGACGCCGACGTTCGGCTCGATCGTGGCGAACGGGTAGTTCGCCGCGAGCACGTCGTTCTTGGTCAGGGCGTTGAAGAGCGTCGACTTCCCGACGTTCGGGAGACCGACGATTCCGATGGTGAGAGCCACGGGGCACGAGTCTAGGTGCCGTGCCGGGTGCCCCCGACCGGGCCGTCGACCGGTCGGCGCGAGGCGAGGGCCCGGCCGTCCGAGCGGGACGCGGCACGGGCGAGGCCGGACTCCCCACCCGTGCCGGCCGTCAGGTCAGGCTCTCGACGGCGTAGACCGCCATCGCGTCGCGGACGAACTCGGCCAGACCCGGCCGGATCGCCTCGTAGCGCGCGTGGAAGTCGGGATGGTCGACGTACATGTCTCCCAGGCCGGCGAACGCCTCGGCCGACGGTGTCCAGAACTGGCACACCCACGCGTAGTGCCCGGCCGTGACCCGCTGCGTGCGCGGGTCGTCGGGCGCGACGCCGGCGTCGAGCAGTGCGGCGTACTCCTGGTCGCGCTCGGCGAGCTCGGCCTGGATCCGGTCCGCGTCGACCTTGGTCATCGCGCCGATCCGGCGCCAGGACTCGTCGATCTTGTCGCGGACCTGCTCGCCGTAGCGCTCGATCAGGTCGGCCTCGTAGCCGCGCTGCCGCTCGGCGTCGAAACCCTCGAACAGCTCCTCCGGCCCCATGGTGTCCCCGTCCTTCCGGTCGATCGTGCGGGCCACCGTCCCGGCGAGACGGTCGAGCCGGTCGCGCTCGGCGAGGAGCGCCGCGTGGTGCTCGCGCAGGACGGCGGTGCGGTCCGCCGTGCCCTCGAGGACGTGACGGATCGCGTCCAGCGAGAGCCCGAGCTCGCGGAGCACGAGCACCTCCTGCAGGCGCAGCAGCTGCTCGTCCTCGTAGTAGCGGTAGCCGTTGCTCCCGACGTACGCCGGTGGCACCAGCCCCACGTCGTCGTAGTGGCGCAGCGTGCGCGAGGAGACCCCCGCCCGCCGCGCGACCTCGACGATCGACCAGCTCATGATCCGACGGTAGAGGTTGACGCTACGTCAACGTCAACCAGGCGTTCGGTCATGCGCACTCCGGGCGCCGACTCCCCGAGCCGGGGGTGTCGGTGGTGGTTGGGAGGGTTCGGGCATGAGCGATCTTCTTGCGCTGGTGCTCGGCCTTCTGCTCGGTGTGGCGGTGGGCGCGGGAACGGTGCTCGTGGTGCTGCGCAGCACCCGCCCAGCCCCGGCCCCGGCCGGTCTCGCGGCCGAGCGGGCGGCCGTCGACGCCCTCGTCCGGCCGGTCAACGAGACCCTGGCCCGGGTCTCCGACGACCTGTCCCGCGCCGAGCGCGAGCGGGCCGCCGCCCACGCCCAGCTCCGCGAGCAGATCCGGCTCACGGCGCTCGGCACCGACGCCCTGCGCGACCAGACCGGTCGCCTCGTCACCGCGCTGCGCCGCTCCGAGGTGCGCGGACGCTGGGGCGAGGTGCAGCTGCGCCGCCTCGTCGAGTCCTCGGGGCTGCTGCCCCACGTCCACTTCGACGAGCAGTCGAGCAGTCGCGGTGACGACGGCGACCTGCTCCGGCCCGATCTCGTCGTCCATCTCGCCGGCGAGCGCGACGTCGTCGTCGACGCCAAGGTCCCGCTGTCGTCCTACCTCGACGCGGCCGAGGCCACCGACGACGCCACCGCCCGCGTCCTGCTCGCCCGTCACGCCGGTGAGGTGATGGCGCACGTCGACCGGCTCTCGAGCAAGGAGTACTGGAACCGCTACGAGTCCCCGTCGTTCGTCGTCCTCTTCCTGCCCGCGGAGTCCTTCCTGTCCGCGGCGCTCGACGTGCGTCCGGACCTGCTCGAGTACGCCTTCGCCCGCGACGTCGTCATCGCCACGCCGACGACGCTGCTCGCCCTGCTCCGCACGATCGCGCACACCTGGCGCCAGGACTCCGCGACCCGCAACGTCCGCGAGGTGCACCGCCTCGCCCGGGAGCTCCATTCGCGCATCGCCGTCCTCGGCGGGCACCTCGGCCGGCTCGGCGCCGCACTCGACGGCGCGGTCGGGCAGTACAACAGCACGGTCGGCTCCCTGGAGTCGCGGGTGCTCGTGAGCGCCCGCCGGCTCGCCACGCTTGGGCGTCGTCGAGGCGGTCGACGACGCGGACGCGGGCCTGCCCACGCCCCGACTGGTGACCACCGCCACGCGCCCGCTCACCGCGGCCGAGCTGGTGGCGACCGAGGACGGCGGAATCGTCGATCTCCCCGTCGTCCGGCCGATCGTCGGGAACGACCCCGGGGTCACGTACGGTTAGCCATCGTGAGCAGCGACCACGCCCCCGGCGCGCCGTCCTTCGGCGACCTCTTCGAGGACCCCGACTCCCCGGGCGCGCCGACGGAGGCACCGGCCGAGCCCGCGGCGGACCGGCCCGCCGACGGGTCGGTCGCTGCGGCACCACAGGTGCTCCCGGCCGCCGACGACGCGGTCGACCGCGCGGCCCACGATCTCGACCACGAGTCGGCCGAGGCCGCCCACCTCGTCGCCGGGTTCGAGCCGGCCGACGACGCGGATGCGGACGACGACGCGGACCGGGCGGACGAGGCGGCCAGGGAGGACGACGCGGACCCGGCGGCACCCGCGGCCGTGCCGGCAGAGCCAGCGGCCCGTCGTGGTGGCCCCCGCCGGCACGGGCGTCCCACCTGGGTCGGTCGCGCGATCAGCCGCAGGAGCCGTCACGGTCTCCGCTGCCGGCGCCGCACAGGCCGCACCCGTCGTCGTCGCGCCCGACGGACCGGTCTCGGTGCCGCCGGTCGCCCGGCCGTGGGACGGCACCGTCGACCCCGCGGTCTCCTCCGCTCCCGCAGGGCGCGTCGACACCGGACGGCTCTACCGCTCCGCCGGCGCCGAGGGTCCGGCGACCCTGGACGCCATCCCGGCGATCGACCCCGCGCACAGCCCGGGCCGTCGGGTGGAGGTCGCCGCCGAGCGCCCCGCGAAGGAGCCGTCGGGCGAGTCCGGCCTCACCTACTCCGGGGTCGTGGTGGTGGTCGGCGCGGTCACCGTCCTCGTCGCGTTCGCCGAGGCGCTGGTCCGCCACGAGATCGGGTGGATGACCGGGCTGGCGCTGCTGGCGTCGTCGGTCTACGCCGCGGTCGTGGTCCGTCGCGCGGACATCTGGGCGGCCGTCGTCGTACCGCCTCTGGCGTTCCTCGCCGCGGCGCTCACCGCCGGCCAGCTCACCCTCGACAAGTCGGGCAGCCTGCTCATCCGCGAGGGCTTCAGCCTCTTCCGGACGCTCGCGACCGACGCGCCGTGGATCCTGGGCACCACGGCCGTGTGCCTCGTCATCGTGCTCGTCCGGCGTCGCCGCGCCTGACCGACGTACCCGACGGACCGCCGGACCGGCCCGCCGTACGCCGCCGGCTCAGCGACCGGCCGACGCCCTGAGGTCACGACGCAGCTCGGGCGGCAGTGCGAACACGAGGTGCTCCTCGGCCGAGAGGACCTCCTCGACGTCGCCCCACCCGCGCTCGGCGAGCCAGTCGAGGACGCCGTGCACGAGCTCCTCGGGCACCGACGCGCCGCTCGTGAGCCCGACGGTCGTCGCGTCGGCGAACCACGCGTCGTCGAGCTCGGCGGCCGAGTCGACGCGGAACGCCGCGCGAGCGCCCGCCTCGAGCCCCACCTCCACGAGCCGCACCGAGTTCGACGAGTTGCCGCTGCCGACGACGACGAGCACGTCGCAGCGCGGCGCGATGTCCTTGACCGCCAGCTGACGGTTCTGCGTGGCGTAGCAGATGTCGTCGCTGGGCGGGCTCACGAGCAGCGGCAACCGGGTGCGCAGCCGGTCGACCGTCTCGATCGTCTCGTCGACCGAGAGGGTGGTCTGCGAGAGCCACACGAACTTCTCGTCCGGACCGAACTCGACCTCGTCGGCGTGCGACGGCCCGTCGACGAGGGTGATCGCCTCCGGCGCCTCGCCGGCGGTGCCGACGACCTCCTCGTGGCCCTCGTGCCCGATGAGCAGGATGCGGTAGCCCTCCTCGGCGAAGCGTCGGGCCTCCTGGTGGACCTTCGTGACCAGCGGGCAGGTCGCGTCGATGGTCCGCAGGTTGCGCGCCGCCGCCTCGGCGTGGACCGACGGGGCCACGCCGTGGGCGCTGAAGACCACGAGGGCACCCTCGGGGACCTCGTCGGTCTCCTCGACGAAGATCGCGCCGCGCTCCTCGAGCGAGTGGACGACGTGCTTGTTGTGCACGATCTGCTTGCGCACGTAGACCGGCGGCCCGTACAGGTCGAGGGCCTTCTCCACGGTCACGACCGCCCGGTCGACCCCGGCGCAGTAGCCACGGGGCGCGGCGAGCAGCACCTTCCTGCCGGCGCGCGCGGGGTCCGTCACGGGGGCGCTGCTCTCGGTGTCGCTCACCCGCCCATCGTAGGCGGGGTGCGGAGTGCCGGCCCCTCGTCGGCCGAGGCCTAGGCTCCGGCTGTGCCCATCGACTCCTCCGCCGACCACCCGGTGGCGGTCCGCACGGTCGCGCGTGCGGTCGAGGGCTGGATCGCCCGGCTCGGCGCGATCTGGATCGAGGGGCAGGTCGCGCAGCTCACCCGGCGCCCGGGTGCCCGGATGGTCTTCCTCACGCTGCGCGACACCGAGGCGGACATGTCCGTCACGGTCAGCTGCCTCCCGCAGGTGCTCGAGGCGTGCGTGCCGCCGCTCACCGAGGGGCAGCGCGTCGTGGTGCACGCCAAGGCGGAGTACTACGCCGGCCGCGGCACCCTCTCGTTCCGCGCCGCCGAGATCCGGCCCGTCGGGCTCGGCGCGCTCCTCGCGGCGCTCGAGCAGCGCAAGAGCCTCCTGGCCGCGGAGGGCCTCTTCGACCCCGGACGCAAGCGGCCCCTCCCGTTCCTGCCCCGCGCCGTCGGCCTGGTGTGCGGTCGGGGCTCGGACGCGGAGCGCGACGTCGTCGAGAACGCGCGGCGCCGCTGGCCCGGCGTCGTCTTCGAGACGCGCGAGGTGGCGGTGCAGGGCGTGAAGGCGGTGAGCGAGGTGACCGCCGCGATCCGCGAGCTCGACGCTCTGCCGCACGTCGACGTCATCGTGGTGACCCGCGGCGGCGGGTCGGTCGAGGACCTCCTCCCGTTCTCCGACGAGGGTCTCGTGCGCGCCGTCGCGGCGTGCCTGACCCCCGTGGTGTCGGCGATCGGCCACGAGAAGGACGCCCCCATCCTCGACCTCGTGGCCGACGTGCGGGCCTCGACCCCCACGGACGCGGCACGTCGCGTCGTGCCCGACATGGTCGAGGAGATGCGCGGGGTACGCGACCTGCGCGAGCGGGGCACTCGCGCGCTGCGCACCCGGCTCGACCGCGAGACCGCCTGGCTCGACGCCGCGAGGCACCGACCCGTCCTCGCCGATCCGACCGTGCTCGTGAGCTCGCGCGAGGCCGACGTCCGTTCGCTGCTGGAGCGCTCGCGCCGCGCCCTCGACGGCCGGCTCGCCCGCGCATCCGACGACGTCGTACACGTGCGGGCTCGGGTGCGCGCGCTCTCGCCCGCCGCGACCCTGGACCGGGGGTACGCCGTCGTGCAGACCGAGGACGGCGCGGTCGTGCGGGCGGCCGACGACGTCGACAGCGGTGCCGTCGTACGGGTCCGGGTCAGCGCCGGCGAGTTCCGGGCCCGGCGCGAACCGTGACCGTGGCCGGCGTCGTCCGCGCCGGGCGCCCCTAGGCTGCCCTCATGACGGACTCCCCCGCGCGGCCGACGTTCGAGCAGGCGCGCGACGAGCTCACCGACGTCGTGCGCCGGCTCGAGGCCGGTGGTACGACGCTCGAGGAGTCGCTCGCGCTGTGGGAGCGCGGAGAGACCCTCGCCACGATCTGCCAGGAGTGGCTCGACGCCGCCCGCACCCGGCTGGACGCGGCGCGGGGCACCCCGGTGGTCGACGGCGGCTGATCCGCCGGTGGCTCAGCCCGGGACGAGGGACGCGGTGAACGTCGTCAGATCGGCCCAGCTCGCGCCACCCGACACGACGTAGGTGGCGCCGTCGGCCTCGCGCACGTAGGACCGTCGGGTGCCGTCCGGCGACTCGAGCTTCTGCCACGTCACACCGCCGATGACCGCCGAGCCGGCCGCCAGGCCCCCGACCGTCTGCTCCGACACGAACGAGAGCTGCCGGGTCGCCGACTGGTCGAGCACGACCGAGGTCGTGGTGGGCGTGAGGTAGGCCAGGTGCACGACGTCCTGACCGTCACCGGCGGTGAGGATGCGCGCGACCGTGCAGCGCCAGGTCGCGGGCACCCCGCTCGGCGCCAGGACCGGCCACGGCTCGGTGGCGCGGGCACCGGTCACCACCGACGTCGGGTCGACGACCCGAACCGGGTCGGGCTGGCTCCGGTCCCAGGGAGCCACCAGCAGGACGACCGCACCGCCCACCACGAGCATCGAGATGAGCATGTCGCGGATCGTCTGGCGCATACGCCGATTCGCGCGTTCCTCGCGCATGGCCGCGACGGCGGCGGGGTCGTCGTCGGTGCGCTCGGACCAGTCGTCCGGGACGTCGAGGTCGGCCGACCGCCCACCCTCGACCGGCGCGTCCACTGGGCCGGCCGGCTCGGCGGCAGCGGTCACGGCGTCGGTCGTCGGGTCGGCGTCCACCCGGACATTGTGGGCGACCTGGCCCGGACCCGCCGCGCCGGGCCGGTACTCAGCGGGTGCGGCGGGTGGTCTCGACGACGACGTTCGTCGACTTCACCGACGCCACGGCGAGCACGCCCGGCTCGAGCCCGAGCTCGTCGGCGGCCTCGCGGGTCATCAGGCTGACGAGCCGGAACGGCCCGGCCTGGATCTCGACCTGCGCCATGACACCGTCGCGCACGACCCGCGTCACGAGACCGGGCATGCGGTTGCGCGACGAGCTGCGCACGTCGGACTCGATCTGCGGTGCTACGGCGTTCTCCCGCGCGAACTCGGCGAGGTCACGACCGCTCAGCACCCACCGGCCCGCGCCGTCACGCACCGCCGGGAGCCGGCCCGCGTCGATCCACCGGCGGATCGTGTCGTCGCTGACGCCGAGCAGCGCCGCCGCCTCGGTCGCTCGGAACTGGGTCATGACCCGACGGTAGCCACCGCCGACGCGGCCGGGTAGCCCACCCGCGGGAGGCGCGGGCACCCGGCTCCCGGCGCCCGCCGGGCTCGGGTCGCTGGCTACAGTGCGGTGCTACACCCACGATCCGGGAGCGAGCCGCATGAGCACCGAGACCGCAGCGAACTCCGAGACGCCCGACCGCAACCTCGCCCTCGAGCTCGTGCGGGTCACCGAGGCGGCCGCGATGGCGGCGGCCCGCTGGGTCGGGTTCGGCGACAAGAACGGCGCGGACGGCGCGGCGGTCAACGCGATGCGCTCGCTGGTGCAGTCGGTCTCCATGCACGGCGTCGTCGTGATCGGCGAGGGCGAGAAGGACGACGCCCCGATGCTGTTCAACGGCGAGCACATCGGCGACGGCACCGGCCCGGAGGTCGACGTCGCGGTCGACCCCATCGACGGAACCACCTCTGTGCGCCAAGGGCATGCCCAACGCGCTGTCGGTCCTCGCGGTGTCCGAGCGCGGCACGATGTTCGACCCGTCGGCCGTGTTCTACATGGAGAAGCTCGTCACCGGTCCGGCGGCGGCCGACGTCGTCGACATCAACGCCCCCATCGCGGACAACCTCGCCAAGATCGCCCGGGCGAAGGCCGAGCGGATCGAGGACCTCACGGTCGTCATCCTCGACCGGCCGCGGCACGAGGAGCTGGTCGCCGACATCCGCCGGGCCGGGGCACGCATCAAGTTCATCACCGACGGGGACGTCGCCGGCGCCGTCATGGCGGCCCGCGAGGGCACGGGGATCGACCTGCTCATCGGCATCGGCGGGACCCCCGAGGGCGTCATCACCGCGTGCGCGATCAAGTGCCTCGGCGGCGTCATCCAGGGTCGGCTGTGGCCGACGGACGAGGCCGAGCGACGCCGTGCCCTCGACGCCGGACACGACCTCGACCGGGTCCTGCTCACCGACGACCTCGTCACCGGCGACAACGTCTTCTTCGTCGCCACCGGCGTCACCGACGGCGAGATGCTCGAGGGAGTGCGCTTCCGCGGCGACACCGCGACCACGCACTCGATCGTCATGCGGAGCAAGAGCGGGACGATCCGCGAGGTGAAGAGCGAGCAGGGACTCGCCAAGCTGCGGACCTACGCCTCGATCGACTTCGACGGTCACAGCTGACCGCGGGTCGCCCGCCCGTCAGCCGATCCCCCGGCGGGTCACTTGGGCGGAGCGACGTCGAGGCCGCCCATCACGATGAGCCCGGTGATGCGCAGCACCGGGGCACCGGGGGGTGGTGTCGTCTTAGGACCGGAGTGCCCGCCGAGCAGCGCGACCGCGTCGACCCGGACGTCGATGCCCTCGGGCACGGTGACCTGGATGCCGCCCATGAGGCAGAAGACCGTCAGGGTGGTCTCCGCCGCCGTGAGCACGGCCTCGGTGAAGTCCAGCTCGACGCCGCCCATGACGGCGACCGTCGTGATCGCCGGGGCTGCTACCCAACGGCCCTTGCGCTCGACGCCGGACATGATGGCCACGGCGTTGCCCTGGCCCTGTGCCGCGCGGGACGGGTCGACGACGACCACGGCCGTCGAGTCGGGCCAGGCGGGCCCGGGCGCGGGCGTGACCGCCACCACCTGACCGGCACCGGGCACGGCGAGGGCGCCCGGAGGCACGGGCAGCTCACGCAGCACTGCGGCGAGGTCGGCGTAGGTGGTGGCGCGGTACGTCTCGGCGAGCCGCTCCTCGTGCTCGACCGGGGTGATCCGGCCCTCGACGTAGGCCTCGCGCAGCAGTCCCGCGACACGCTCCCGGTCGGCGTCGGACGCCCGCAGCCGTAGCGCATCGGCCACCGGGTCCGGGACGGGCTCGCTCACGGGCCGAGGCTATCCGCTCGGTGTCCGGGACCGTGGGTTCCCGGCGCCCGGGGGCCCGCGCGGCGCCCGAGCCCGACGCTCCGGGGGCCAGGGAGACGGGACGTGCCGTCCCGCCCCCACGGCGGAACGGCACGTCAGCAGAACGCCCGCCTGGGGCGCGCCGTTACACCTCGGCGGCAGGGAGCCGGTCGGGCCCAAGCGGCGCGGCGCGGGAATCCGTTGGACGCCATGGCTAGCGTGGCCGGGTGGCCTCCCCGCCCGCGTCCTCCGACCCGACCGCAGCGCTGTCCCTGCGCGGCGTCGTCAAGACGTTCGGCGAGATCCGGGCCGTCGACGACGTCGACCTCGACGTCCGCCCCGGCACGTGCCTCGGCCTGCTCGGGCCCAACGGCGCCGGGAAGTCCACGACGATGCGGATGCTCACCGGCCAGGCGATCGCCGACGCGGGCGAGATCCGCGTCCTCGGGTACGAGGTACCGCGGCAGTCCAAGCAGGCCCGGGCCCGGATGGGGGTGGTCCCCCAGCGGGAGAACCTCGACGAGGAGCTCACCGTCCGCCAGAACGTGGCCGTGTGGGCGACGCTGCTCCGGGTCCGGCGCGCCGTACGGGACCGGGCCGTCGACGAGGCGCTCGAGACGGCGCAGCTCGTCGACCGGGCCGACTCGCGCGTCTCGACCCTCTCCGGCGGCATGCGGCGACGCCTGCTCATCGCCCGCGCCCTCGTGCACGCCCCCGACCTCGTGCTGCTCGACGAGCCGACCGTCGGTCTCGACCCGCAGGTCCGCGGCGACATCTGGACCCTCGTCGACCGGCTGCGCGCGTCGGGCGTCTCGGTGCTCATGTCGACGCACTACATCGAGGAGGCCGAGCGGCTGTGCGACGACGTCGCCGTCATGTCGCACGGTCGGGTCGTCGCGCGCGGGGCGCCCGGGACGCTCGTCGCCGCGCACGCCGGCGTCGAGGCGCTCGAGTTCTACGGTCCGCCGGACCGGCTCCAGCGGGTCGAGGATGCCGTGCGCCCGTTGGGCCTGCGCACCCGCCGTACCGGACCGTCCGTCTCGGTGCTCCGGGCCGAGTCGCTGCCGCCGCACGTCGTCGAGCGGCTCGGTGAGGGCGTCCGGCGAGCCGCCAACCTCGAGGACGTGTTCGTCCTGCTGACCGGCGAGCGACTGGAGGAGTGATGACGCTGACCCGGGCACCCGAGGACCGGCTACGGGCGGTGGAGCCGACCGCCTTCGCGGGCGTGTTCACCCGCGAGACGACGCTGTTCCGGCGGGTGTGGCGCTCCACCACGTTCGGCAGCATCGTCGAGCCGACGATCAACCTCGTCGCCTTCGGCTTCGGCTTCGGCGCCCTGGTGACGTCCGTGCAGGGCATCCCGTACGTCCAGTACATCGGCACCGGCGTCGTCGCCTCCGCCGTGCTGTTCTCGTCGGTGTTCGCCGGCATGTTCGACACGTACGTGAAGCGCGCCTACATGAAGACCTACGACGGCATCCTCGCGACGCCGGTCGACGTCCCGGAGCTGTTCCTCGCCGAGGCCGCGTGGATCGCGGTGAAGTCGGGGGTCTACGGCTGCGCGCCACTCCTCGTCGCCATGGTCTTCGGGCTGCCCCCGTCCTGGGGCATGCTGGCGGTCCCCTTCATCGGGATGCTCACCGGTCTCGGCTTCGCGCTCATGGGCCAGTGGTTCTCCGGCATCGTGCCGAGCATCGACTCGTTCAGCTACGTCCAGAGCGCCCTTGTCACGCCGCTCCTGCTGCTGTCCGGCGTCTTCTTCCCCATCACGGGCTTCCCGTCATGGGTCCAGGACCTGGCCCGGCTCAACCCGCTCTACCACTGCGTCGAGCTGGTGCGCGACGCCGTCTTCGGCTGGGACCCGCTCGCCGACCTCGGCCACGTCGTGGCCCTCACCGTGTTCGCCGCGGCGATGGCGGTGCTCGCCGTGCGAGTCCTGCGCCGGCGCCTCATCGACTGAAGCGGGTGGCTCGCCCCGCCGGCACGTGACCACCGTCACCGAGAACCCGGGCGCGCGCGGTCGTAGGCTCGCGGCATGCCCGACTTCGAGTACTCCGACCTGCTCCCGCTCGGCCCGGACGAGACGCCGTACCGGCTGCTCACCACCGAGGGGGTGTCCACGGTCGAGGCCGCCGGGCGGACCTTCCTGCAGGTCGAGCCGGAGGCGCTGCGGCTGCTCACGGCGACCGCGATCCGCGACATCCAGCACCTGCTGCGCCCCGGGCACCTGGCGCAGCTGCGGGCCATCCTCGACGACCCGGAGGCCAGCCCGAACGACCGCTTCGTCGCGCTCGACCTGCTCAAGAACGTGAACATCTCCGCGGGCGGCGTCCTGCCGATGTGCCAGGACACGGGCACCGCGATCGTCATGGGCAAGCGCGGCCAGCAGGTCCTCACCGCGGGCGACGACGAGCGCGCGATCAGCCAGGGCGTCTACGACGCCTACACCACGCTCAACCTGCGCTACTCGCAGATGGCCCCGCTGACGATGTGGGACGAGCGCAACACCGGCTCGAACCTGCCGGCGCAGATCGAGCTCTACGCCGACACCGCGCCCGGCCACGAGACGTCGTACAAGTTCCTGTTCATGGCCAAGGGCGGCGGCTCGGCGAACAAGTCGCTGCTCTTCCAGGAGACCAAGGCGGTGCTCAACCCGGTCGCGATGCGCCGCTTCCTCGACGAGAAGCTGCGCGCGATCGGCACGTCGGCCTGTCCGCCGTACCACCTGGCGATCGTCGTCGGCGGCACGTCCGCCGAGTACGCGCTGAAGACCGCGAAGTACGCGAGCGCCCGCTACCTCGACGGGCTGCCGACCTCGGGATCGCCTGCGGGACACGCGTTCCGCGACCTCGAGATGGAGGCCGAGGTCCTGCAGATGACTCGGGAGTTCGGCATCGGTGCGCAGTTCGGCGGCAAGTACTTCTGCCACGACGTGCGCGTGGTCCGGCTCCCGCGGCACGGTGCGTCGTGCCCCGTCGCCATCGCCGTGTCCTGCTCGGCCGACCGCCAGGCGCTCGCCAAGATCACCCCCGAGGGCGTCTTCCTCGAGCAGCTCGAGACCGACCCGGCGCACTACCTGCCCGAGGTCACCGACGAGCACCTGGACGACGACGTCGTGCGCATCGACCTCTCCCGCCCGATGGACGAGATCCGCGCCGAGCTCGCCAAGCACCCGGTGCGGACCAGGTTGTCGCTGTCCGGTCCGCTCGTCGTGGCGCGCGACATCGCGCACGCCCGCATCAAGGAGCTGCTCGACGCCGGCCAGCCGATGCCGTCCTACCTCCGCGACCACGCCGTCTACTACGCCGGTCCGGCGAAGACGCCGGAGGGGATGGCATCCGGCTCGTTCGGACCTACGACGGCCGGGCGGATGGACGCCTACGTCGACCAGTTCCAGAAGGCGGGTGGCTCACTCGTCATGCTGGCGAAGGGAAATCGCAGCAAGGCGGTCACCGACGCGTGCCGGGAGAACGGTGGGTTCTACCTCGGTTCGATCGGCGGACCGGCGGCGCGGCTCGCCCAGGACTGCATCAAGCGCGTCGAGGTCATCGACTTCCCGGAGAACGGGATGGAGGCGGTCTGGCGCATCGAGGTCGAGGACTTCCCGGCGTTCGTCGTCGTCGACGACAAGGGCGAGGACTTCTTCGCCGACACGCTGCGTCCCGTGGCGACGACGATCCCCGTCGGTCCCCCGAGCTGATCGTTCAGCGCTCCGCACGTGCGAAGGCCCCACCCGGAGGACCGGGCGGGGCCTTCGTCGTGCGACGCGTGCTCAGTACCAGCCGCGGCGGTTGAAGTGCGACAGCGCACCACACGGTGTGCTGTACCGACGCTTGACATAGCTGAGGCCCCAGGCGATCTGCGTCACGGGGTTCGTGCGCCAGTCCGAACCGGCCGTGCGCATCTTCGACCCGGGCATCGCCTGCGGGATGCCGTGCGCGCCGGTGCGGCCGTTGTGCGCGCGATGGTTCCAGTGGCTCTCGTGGTTCCACAGCGTCACGAGGCAGCCGAACTGCGCGTTCGACGTCCATCGGTAACGCGTGGCCATGAGGCGCTTCGCCCACCATTGGTTGTAGCCAACCGTCCCGAAGCGGAACGGAGCGACCGTGGCGACGCGGGTGGTGGTCGCGGTCCTGACCTTGGCGGGTGCCGTCCGAACCGTCGGCGTGACGGCCGCGGTGCCGACCACAGATGCGGTCCCGACGGCGGCCACCTGACCGGCGGCGGTCACAGCCGTGGAGGTGGCGGCTGACGCGGACACGATGGCGGGAGTCGGGGCGACCGCGGAGATCGTACCCACCGCGACGGTGCTCGCCACCACCACGACGACACGCCGCCGGAGCGGGTTCGCCGGTGCTGTGCTGCTCACAGTGATCCTTCGTCCGGCGGCGACGTTCCGGTACGTCTCCGCGGCCGGATCCCTGGCTCCGGTCCCGCACCGCCCACCGGAGGAGTACCGGGCGCATGCTGGACAGCTGGCCCCGCGGACAGGAGGTCCGGCAGGGCGGCGTGCGTGATCGGACGACGACCGAGGGCTTGAGCCGACGCTCGGCCCGCGTGACGTGCTGCTCCCTCACGAGGTCCAGAGGACCGGGAGCCGCGGGCAGGTCCGACCCCGAACGCGGGATCTTGACAGGGACAACCCTGCCGCCTCGAGCCCCGATCGGTCGACCTCAACCCCGGGTGCTCACCCTGGCATCGAGGCCTTGTCCACAGGCCATAAGCGTCGTTTACTCACAATTCGGACATTTTCTGTGAGGTGGCCAACACCCAAGCGGAACCGCCTGTGGATAACCGGTCCCGGTCCAGGCTCACCGTCGGTGATCACGGTGCCACACACCGGAGCCGCTCTGGTCCGAGCGGGTACCCGACGAGGCATCCCGCACGGTCCCGGATCGACCGCCAGAAGCCCGCGTCCCGGGCCGTCGCACCGATGGCGAGCCCAGCCGAGCGGGTAATCCCTTGCGCCCCAGGCGATCACGGGTCCTATGAGCGAGGCGGCGAGGCTGTGGCGCCGCGGCGCACGAGGTCCGCGCGATGTCGGCGTACGACCGACGGCGCGACTCGCTGCGCAGCAGCGCGAGCGGCGACGGCACGCGTCAACGGACGCAGCACGATGCCGGAATCGCCTGGCGTGCACGGTCTTACGGCGACGGCCCTCAGACCTGCAGGTCCTCGAGCATCTCGGTGACGAGCGCCGCGATCGGGCTGCGCTCGCTTCGGGTGAGGGTCACGTGGGCGAACAGCGGGTGCCCCTTGAGCTTCTCGGTGACGGCGACGATGCCGTCGTGCCGACCGACGCGCAGGTTGTCGCGCTGCGCGACGTCGTGGGTGAGCACCACCCGCGAGTCACGGCCGATGCGCGACAGGACGGTGAGCAGCACGTTGCGCTCGAGCGACTGCGCCTCGTCGACGATGACGAACGAGTCGTGCAGCGACCGGCCCCGGATGTGAGTCAGCGGAAGGACTTCCAGCATTCCGCGGTCGACGATCTCCTCGACCACCTCCTGCGTCGTCAGCGCGCCGAGGGTGTCGAACACGGCCTGGCCCCAGGGCGACATCTTCTCGCTCTCGCTCCCCGGGAGGTAGCCGAGCTCCTGCCCTCCGACGGCGTACAGCGGACGGAACACGACGACCTTGCGGTGCTGACGGCGCTCGAGGACGGCCTCGAGGCCGGCGCACAGCGCGAGCGCCGACTTGCCGGTGCCGGCTCGTCCGCCGAGGGACACGATGCCGACCTCGTTGTCGAGCAGGAGATCGAGCGCGACGCGCTGCTCGGCGCTGCGGCCGTGCAGGCCGAAGGCCTCGCGATCGCCTCGTACCAGGCGGATCTGCTTGTCGGCTGTCACGCGGGCGAGCGCGCTGCCGCGCTCGGAGACGAGGACGATGCCGGTGTGGCACGGCAGGTCGCGGGCCGCGTCGAGGTCGATACGGTCCTGCTCGTAGAGCTGGTCCACGACGGTGCCCGCGACGTCGAGCTCGGTCATCCCGGTCCAGCCGCTCTCGACCACGAGCTCCGCGCGGTACTCCTCCGCGGTCAGGCCCACGGACGACGCCTTGACGCGCATCGGCAGGTCCTTGCTCACGAGCACGACGTCGCGGCCCTCGGCGGCCAGGTTGCGCGCCACCGCGAGGATGCGGGTGTCGTTGTCGCCCAGCTGGAAGCCGCTGGGCAGGACCGAGGTGTCGGTGTGGTTGAGCTCGACGCGCAGCGTGCCGCCGGCCTCGCCCACCGGCATCGGGTCGTCGAGGCGACCGTGCACGACCCGCAGGTCGTCGAGCAGGCGCAGTGCCTGGCGCGCGAAGTAGCCGAGCTCCGGATGCGACCGTTTGGCCTCGAGCTCCACGACCACGACCACCGGGATCACGACCTCGTGCTCGTCGAACCGCAGCAGCGCGTGCGGGTCCGAGAGCAGGACCGACGTGTCGAGCACGTAGGTGCGGATGTCGGTGGACGAGGCGGTCGACGAGCGACGGCGCGCAGCGGGCACAAGGGCCTCCCCGAGAGCGGGCCGCCCGGGCGGTGGCCCGAATGTGTTCGACCGTAAGCCCGCCCTCACCTCATCCCGTCGCGCCACGCCGAGACCGCGGGTGTCGGTCGGGTGAACCTCGGGCGACGGCGCCGCCGGACGCCGAGGACCGGCGCGCAACGCCGGCGCGGGGTCCGGCGACGCGCAGTCAGACGCCGAAGCGGCGGCCGCGCGCGGCGTAGGACCGCAGTGCGCGGAGGAAGTCGACCTTGCGGAAGTCCGGCCAGTAGGCCTCGCAGAAGTAGAACTCCGAGTGCGCGGACTGCCAGAGCAGGAAGCCGGAGAGCCGCTGCTCGCCCGAGGTGCGGATGACGAGGTCGGGGTCGGGCTGGCCCGCGGTGTAGAGGTGCTCGGCGATGTGCTCGACGTCGATCGCGGCCGCGAGGTCGTCGAGCGACCTGCCCTTGGCCGCGGCGTCGGAGAGCAGGGCGCGCACGGCGTCGACCACCTCGCGGCGCCCGCCGTACCCGACGGCGACGTTGACGAGCAGGCCGGTCCGCTCGGTGGTGTCGGCCTCCGCCTTCTTGAGCACCGCCGGCGGTGTGCGCCGGCAGCAGGTCGAGCGCGCCGACCGGGTGGACCCGCCAGGTGCCGTTCGCGGCCAGCGACTCCACCGTGCTCTCGATGATGCGCAGGAGCGGCTCGAGCTCGGCCGTCGGGCGGGCGAGGTTGTCGGTCGAGAGCAGCCACAGGGTGACGACCTCGACGCCCGGACTCCTCGCACCAGCCGAGGAAGTCCTCGATCTTGCGCGGCGCCGGCCCGGTGCCCGGCGTCGGTGGAGTTGCCCTGCTCCGCGGCCCAGCGCCGGTTGCCGTCGAGGATGACGCCGACGTGCCGAGGGATGCGCTCGGGATCGAGGGACGCCTTGAGCCGGCGCTCGTAGACGCCGTAGACGAGGTCGGACACACCCACCGCGGCGCACCTCTCGAACGCGACCCTCCGGCCGGACGACCGCTGGTGCCAGCGAGATTACCCGCGCCCGCCGAGCCCTGTCCCGCATCCCGTCGCCCGGCGTGTGGTGGAGGTCCCACGGCCGAGGGGTGAAACCTACGCTCGCGTAAGTTACGCTTGCGTACGTGATGGAGTCAGCAGCCGGCGCTCAGTCGTCGGGCGTCCGCAGCCACGAGCCGCCCGCCGTCCCCGCCAAGCCGCACCTGCGCGGCTGGCTGCACGCGGGCATGGCCCCGGTCACGGTCGTCTGCGGCATCGTCCTCGTGGCGCTCTCGCCGCCGCAGTACCGCTGGGCCGCGGCCCTCTACAGCCTGACGGCGATCATGCTGTTCGGGACGAGCGCGGTGTACCACCGCTTCAACTGGAGCCCGCGCACGACGCTGCTGCTCAAGCGGTTCGACCACTCGAACATCTTCCTCATCATCGCCGGCTCGTACACGCCCTTCGCGGTGGTGCTGCTGCCACCGGACCAGGCGCGGACGCTGCTCATCCTGGTGTGGAGCGGAGCGCTCGCCGGCGTGCTGTTCCGGGTCTTCTGGGTCGGTGCGCCGCGCTGGCTCTACACGCCGATCTACATCGCGCTCGGCTGGGTCGCCGTGTTCTACCTCCCGGCGTTCTGGGCGGCGGGCGGCCCGGCCGTCGTGATCCTGCTCGCGGCCGGCGGGCTGTTCTACTCCGCCGGCGGCGTGGTCTACGCGCTCAAGCGGCCCAACCCGTCGCCGACCTGGTTCGGGTTCCACGAGATCTTCCACGCGCTCACGCTGGCCGGCTTCATCACGCAGTACATCGCGGTCAGCCTCGTCCTCTACGGCGCCCGGTAGCCCACGCCGGTCGCGCTCGCGGCCGCGCCCCCCGAAACTACGCGCGGCCGCGAGCACGTCGAGCCTCGGTCAGGCCTCGGGTCCCGTCGCGCGGACCCGCTCGACCTCCTCCATCGCGGAACGCAGCTGGGCCAGCCACTCGTCGCTGTTCCGCCCCACGAGGCGCACGCACCAGGCGAGCGCCTCGGAGCGCGACCGGGCCACGCCCGCGTCGACGAGCGTGTCCAGGACGTGCCGCTCGGGCTGGCGCAGCCGGGTCATGACGGGGACGGACAGCGTCGTGAACAGCACGCGGTCCTCGCCCACCGAGACACCCCACGCCACCTTCCGCCCCGTGCGGTGCTCGAGCTCGCGGGCGATGTCGATCCGGCGCTCGCGGGTGTCCTCGCGGAAGCCACGGACCCGGCCACGGATCGCGGCGGCCCGCTCGACGTCGGACACGTCGGCGGGGAGGTCGGGCCCGCGCAGGGCGCCGACGACGGTGATCTCCTCCCGGTCCACGGTCACCTCGGGGGCGCCGTCGAACCAGTCCTCGGGCAGCCGGCCGATGAGCCAGCCCCGGATCTCCTCTGTTGTACTCATAACGCTCATGCTTACATGATTACGCGCTTGCGTCATCGGCGTCCGCTGAGGGCGGAAGGCCGCCTCGGCCGTCGGGTCGGACACCCAGCGCCGCGGCGAGCCGGTGCGGGTCCGTCACCGGGGCGTCGCAGGTGAAGTGCCGGCAGACGTACGCCGCCGGCGCGCCGCCCACCAGCCCGCGGCCCGCCAGCAGCGGGTGCGTCGAGCCCGGGGGACCGGTGACGACGACGGCCCCCGGGGCGGTGCCGAGCAGAGCGGCGCGGCGCAGCGCCACGGTGGCCGGGTCATCCGGCGCTCCGACGACGGCGACCTCGCGCGGCCCGTCCAGCCAGGCCTCGGCCACGGCGGCACCCCACCCGGCGAACCGGGCGTGCCGGGCGGCCAGCGACACCAGGACCGGCAGCGACTCCTCCGCCGCGGTGCGGTACCGCTCGGAGCCGGTCAGGGCGGCGAACGTGAGCAGCGCCCCGGTCGCGGCCGACCACCCGGACGGGCTGGCGTTGTCGGTCGGGTCCTGCGGGCGCAGGACGAGTCGCTCGGCGTCCTCCGCGGTGTCGAAGAACCCTCCGGACGCGGCGTCGCGGAACCGAAGGAGCAGGTCGTCGAGCAGGACGCCGGCCCGCTCGAGCCACACGTCGGCGGAGGTCACCTGGTGCAGCACCAGGAAGCCCTCCGCGACGCAGGCGATGTCGTCGAGCACGGCGGCGTTGCGACCCGCCCGACCGTTCCGCGAGGTGCGCAGCAGTCGACCTGCCTCGTCGCGGTGCAGCGCGTGCAGCAGCTCGGCCGCGGCGAGCGCCGCATCGACCCACGCCGGCTCGTCGAGCAGCGCCCCCGCCTCCGCGAGCGCGCCGATCGCGAGGCCGTTCCACGCCGCGACGACCTTGTCGTCGCGGCCCGGCTGCGCCCGCCGCGACCGCGCCGCGAGCAGGCGTCGGCGTACACCGTCCCATCGCGTTGCGTCGTCGGGGTCCCGGCGCAGCTGGAGGACCGACGTGCCGTGCTCGAACGTGCCGGCTCGCCGTCACGTGCAGCAGCTCGGCGGCCCAGGCCGCGTCGTCGGCGCCGAGGACGTCGACGAGCTGCGCCGGCGTCCACACGTAGGTGCGCCCCTCCTCGCCCTCGGTGTCGGCGTCGAGCGCCGAGACGAACCCGCCCTGCGGGGATCGCATGTCGCTCAACAGGAATCCGGCGACCTCGCGGGTGATCCGCTCGGCGAGGGGGTCGCCCGTGGCCCGCCACCAGTGCGCGTAGCAGCGGAGCAGCAGGGCGTTGTCGTAGAGCATCTTCTCGAAGTGCGGCACGACCCAGTCGGCGTCGACGGAGTAGCGCGCGAAGCCGCCGGCGAGCTGGTCGTACATGCCGCCGCGGGCCATCGCGCCGCACGTGCCCTCGACCATCGCGAGGGCGCGCGGGTCACGGGTGCGCGCGTGATGGCGCAGCAGGAGCTCGAGCACCATCGACGGCGGGAACTTCGGGGCGCCGCCGAAGCCGCCGCGGGTGCCGTCGTACTGCGACGCGAGGTCGGACACCGCGGAGTCGAGGGCGGCCGTCACGGTCGCGGTGTCGAGCGGCTCGGTGTCGCCCACGGCCGACCGCTCGCCGAGCGCGCCCGTGATGCGCTCGGCGGCGGCGGTGAGCCGGCTGCGGTCGCCGGCCCACGCGTCGTGGACGGCACCCAGCACCTGGCCGAACGACGGCATGCCGTGGCGCGGCTCGGGAGGGTAGTAGGTGCCGGCGTAGAACGGTCGGCCCTCATGGTCGAGGAACACCGTCATGGGCCAGCCGCCGTGGCCGGTCAGCGCCTGCGTCGCGGCCATGTAGACGGCGTCGACGTCGGGCCGCTCCTCGCGGTCCACCTTCACCGCGACGTAGTGCCCGTTCAGGTACGCCGCGAGGGCCTCGTCCTCGAACGACTCGTGGGCCATGACGTGGCACCAGTGGCACGCGGCGTACCCGACGCTCAGCAGGACCGGGCACGTCGCGCTGCGCCGCGCCTCGTCGAACGCCTCCGGTCCCCACTCCTGCCAGTCGACCGGGTTGTCCTTGTGCTGCAGCAGGTACGGCGATGTCGCGCCTGCGAGACGGTTGGGCACGCGAGCCTCCTATGCCCGTCGCACGGCGTCCGTTCGACCGCGTGGACGTCCAGCCTGACACACGAACCGACACGCGGAACGCCCCCGATCCGCGGCACCGGGCGGCACCCATGCGCCGCGATCACCACCGTCCTCAGCCACTACGTCCGAGCCTGCGAAGACGGGGTCCGGCTCGGCCCGACTAGGCAGGTCCCAGAGCGGAGGACCTGCCTAGCGGCGCTGGTTCAGCAGCCGCCGCCGGTCCAGGCGACCGCGACCGGCGAACTGACATCGTCGGGGCTCGAACCGCTGGTCGTGATGTTGAGGACCGCACCCGAGGTGACCTGGCTGACGCCGAGGGTGAAGGTGAGTCCGCCATCGACCTTGTGCAAGGTGATCATGCAGGCCGCACGATCGCCGGAAGCGGTGGGCCCATGGCCGCCGGACTGGCTCAAGCCAGGCGCGTAGGTGACGCACTGCGGTGACACCGTCGGCCTTTAGCGCGGCTTCCAACCCGGTGGCATCTGCCTGAGCGTGGACGTGTGACCACGACGTCACCGTTGGGGGCGATGTCCACGGCATACGCCGCCGGAGACGCAGGCAGAATCAGACTTGCCACTACCGCTGCGGCAGCCGCCACGGGGACGGCGGCCCATGCCCAGCGACGAGCGTCACGGGGCGAACGAGTTGACACATCGGCGGATGCGCGGACGGCGACCTCGTGGCGCAGTTCGGTGAGCAGGGACTGTTCGAAGGTGTCGAGCTTCATGAGATGACCTCTTGAAGGTAGGAATGGAACAGGGACTGAACCCGGGCCCTACTGCGGTGCAGCCGGACCCGCGCGGTGCCTGGCTTCACCCCCAGCACGCCGGCGGCTTCGGTGACGGTCAGACCGTCGACGGCGACGAGTTCCAGGAGGGCGCGGTCGCGGGGCGGCAGGGATGCCAAGGCGTCGTAGAGGCGTCGGGTCTCGCGTTCGGCGTCGATGCGTTCCTCGATGTGCGCCAACGCGTCAGCGTCCAATAGGCGCCGACCGGAGAGTCGTCGCACGACCTCGCGATCACGGGCCTGGCGACGGAACTCACCCGCAATCACGTTCCGGGCCACTCCAGCCAACCAGGCTCCGGGCATGCCCCTGTCGGGGCGATAGGAGGCAACGGAGTCGATCGCGGCGAGGAAGACCTCCGCGGTCAGGTCGGCGGCCAGGAAGGGGTCGGCGACACGGCGTGCAACGCAGCGTTGTACCGATTCGAGGTGTTCGCGATAGAACTCCTCGAACGCGTCAGGGTCGGTCGCGATGCGGCCGATCTCCGGTGGACTGTTCATACCTCTCATTGGCGGCTGGCCCCACCAGCGTTACACCACAGGAGCCGTCGTCCTTCCTTCAGGCGCCGAAGCGGTCTGGTTCCCCAACGTACTGACACGAAGTCGGCTGGGAAGCCTTGGTCGTCATGACGCCGACGTGCCTGCCCGTCGAGACGGATGGGGCACGCACTGCGGCGGCGCCCCTGTGAGCGGCGACGAGAGTCGATGTGCGACACGAGTTCTGGTCAAGTGTGCCTCGGCGTGTCGGACTCGGCGTGCCCCGAGCCGAGGACGCATGACTCGCCGCGTACGACCCCGCTCGGCTCCGACGACGGACGGTCGCAGGACGGACGAGGATGACGTGCGGCGGACGACGCGCGACGACGGGCGGCGGACGGCGCGCGGCGGACGAGGGCGACGCGCGGCGACGACGACGCGCGGCGGGCGGCGTCCACGCGCGCGGCGGAATCGGCGAGGGGCGATCAAGATCACGACTTCGGGACAGATCGCGCAGTTCAACTTCCTTGATCGTCCCTAAGGGACGATCAAGGAAGTTGGGAGGGGTCATTCGCGGACGAGGACTACGGACTTGCCCAGAGTGCGCCTCGCGTCCATGTCGGCGAGGGCCTGGGCGAAGTCCGCCATGGCGTACGTGGCGCCGACCACGGGCGAGACGACGCCGCCGTCCATCATCGGCACGAGCTCCGCCCACTGGTCGGCCATGAAGCCCGGGCGCGGCAGGGCGTACGCACCCCAACCGACGCCCCGCACGTCGATGTTGTTGAGCAGCAACCGGTTCACCTTGATCTCGGGGATGCCTTGGCCCGCTGCGAAGCCGACGACGAGCAACCGCCCGAGCGGTGCCAACGACCGCAGCGAGTCGGTGACGACATCCCCGCCCACGACGTCGACGACCACGTCGACCCCGGTCCCGCCGGTGAGGGTCGCCACCTCGAACCGGAAACCCTCGACGAGCACGGCGTGGTCGGCGCCCGCCGACAGCGCGACCTCGCGCTTCTCCTCCGTGCTCACGACGGCGATCGTGCGTGCCCCGAGCCCACGAGCGACCTGCACGCAGGCGGTGCCGACTCCGCCCGCTCCCCCGTGGACGAGGACGGTCTCGCCGGGACGCAGCTGACCGCGGACGGCGAGGGCGAAGTGGGCGGTCAGGTAGTTCAGCGGGAGGGCGGCGCCCTGCACGAACGTGATCGCGTCGGGGAGCGGGAAGACCCACGACGCCGGGACGGCCACCCGCTCGGCGGCGGCTCCGTGGGGGAGGAAGGCAGCGACGCGCCGTCCGGGTTCGAGCGAGCCGTCGATCACCGTGCCGGCGCAGTCCGCGCCGAGGGTGAACGGGAGGTCCGGCCGCAGCTGGTACTGCCCCCTGCTCAGCAACAGGTCGGGGAAGGAGACGCCGATCGCGTGGACGTCGACGAGGACCTCGCCCGGTGCCGCCACCGGCTCGGCCACGTCCTGCACCAGCACGCCGTCGGGACCGCTCGTCGCGACCACCTGCACCGCTCGGTTCATCACACCACCCCACCACTCGGGAACTCGAGCAGTCTGGCGTACGCGCGGCCGCGCTGCGCACCTACAGTCGCTCACGAGGGAACTGCCCTCACCACCGCTGCATCGCCGCACCAGGGGGCACCGTGACCACGCTCGACGACCGGAGGGTGCCGTGAGCGTCGCGTACCTCGTGGCCGGGGTGCGTACCCCGTTCGGCAGGTACGGCGGAGCCCTGGCGTCGGTGCGACCGGACGACCTTGCCGCGCATACGATCTCGGCCCTGACCGCATCCCTTCCCGGAGTCGACTGGGACGCCCTCGACGATGTCGTGCTCGGCTGCGCGAACCAGGCGGGTGAGGACAACCGGAACGTCGCGCGAATGGCCGCGCTGCTCGCGGGTCTGCCCGCGCGAGTGCCCGGGGTCACGGTCAACCGGCTCTGCGCCTCGGGGCTGGACGCCGTCCTGTCGGCCGCCAGGTCGGTGCGGTCCGGCGACGCGGACCTCATCATCGCGGGCGGCGTCGAGAGCATGACCCGCGCGCCGTTCGTCAGCCCGAAGGCCTCCGCCGCGTGGTCGCGCACGTCCGAGGTGCACGACACCACGATCGGGTGGCGCTTCGTGAACCCGCGCATGCAGTCGGCGTACGGCACGCACTCGATGCCGGAGACGGCGCAGATCGTCGCCGACGAGCTCGGTGTCAGCCGGGCGGACCAGGACGCGTTCGCGCTTCGGTCCCAGCAGCGCACCGCCGCCGCCGTCCGCCGCGGACGCCTCGCCCGCGAGATCGTCGGCGTTCCCCTGCCGGCCACACGCGGGGGCGAGCCGGTCGTCGTCGAGCTCGACGAGCACCCCCGGGACACGTCGGCCGAGAAGCTGGCCGCCCTCACCCCCCTGTTCCCGGGCGGCAGCGTCACCGCGGGCAACTCCTCCGGGATCAACGACGGGGCCGCGGCCCTGCTCGTGGCCTCGGAGCGCGCGGTGGCGCGCTACGGCCTGCGCCCGCTGGCCCGCGTGACTGCGGGCGTCGCCGCGGGGGTCGAGCCGCGCACCATGGGACTCGGGCCGGTTCCGGCCACCCGGCGGCTGCTGGAGCGCACCGGGCTCGCGCTCGGTGACATCGACGTGGTCGAGCTGAACGAGGCCTTCGCCGCCCAGTCCCTGGCCGTCCTTCGTGGTCTCGGGCTCCCCGACGACGCGGAGCACGTGAACCCGAACGGCGGCGCCATCGCGCTGGGTCACCCGCTGGGCGCCTCGGGCGCGCGGTTGGCGCTCACCGCGGCGATCGAGCTCGCCGACCGCGGTGCCCGGCGCGCCCTGGTGACCCTGTGCGTCGGTGTCGGCCAGGGCGTGTCCCTGCTGCTCGAGGCGCCCTGACCCTGGGGCCGCACCCGGGACCGGTCGCGGCGGGGCAGCCGGCGGCTCAGCCGTCGTACGCGCTCTGCAGGGCCGGGATGTCGAGCTTCACCATCGCGAGCATCGCCTGCATCGCGCGGTTCCGGCCCGCCTCGTCCGGGCCGCCGATCCAGTCCCCCAGGTGGGCCGGGAGGACCTGCCAGGTCACGCCGAAGCGGTCGGTGATCCACCCGCACTGGCTCGGCGTCCCGCCGTCCTCGAAGGCGGACCAGAACCGGTCGATGTCGTCCTGCGTCTCGCACGGCACCATGAACGAGACGGCCGGCGTCAGCTCGTACATCGGCCCGCCGTTGAGCGCGACGAACGGGTGCCCGCGCAGCTCGAAGTCGACCGTCATCACGGTCCCTTCCTCTCCGGGCGTGTTCGGCTCGTAGCGCGACACCCCGGTGATGCGGGAGTCCTCGAAGAGTCCGACGTAGAACTCGACGGCCTCCTCGGCGCCGGACGCGAACCAGAAGAACGGGGTGATGGAACTCATCGTGTGCTCCTCGCTGCCGGGACCTCCCGACAGCATCGCGCAGATCCCCGTGCCGGGTGCGGCTTCCGAACGGCTAGCGTTCGGGCGTGATCTCTGTCGTGCTTCTCGGCGACCGCAACCCCGCCGTGGTGACCCATCGTGCGCTCGACGAGCTCGCCGCGCGGCTCGCCCCCGACGTGGAGCTGCGTTGGTGCGGCACCGACGCCGCCGACGCCGTCGACCTCGACTCCGTCGACGGCCTCTGGGTCGGACCGGGGACGCCCTACGCCGACGAGGCTGCGGTCCTCGCGATCCTGGCGCGCCGTCGCGAGCGCGGCCTGCCGACGCTCGGCACCTGCGGTGGCTTCCAGCACATGGTGGTGGAGTTCGCGCGCGACGTGGCCGGGATCGCCGGCGCGGCGCACGAGGAGACCGAGCCGGGCGCGACCGACGTCGTGGTGGCCGCCCTGGAGTGCCGCCTCGTCGGTGAGGTGCGTCAGGTGACGTGCGTGCCCGGGACGCGGATGGCGGGGATCTGCGGGGTCGAGCCGTTCCCCGGGTTCCACTACTGCGGCTACGGCGTGAACCCCGCGCGGCAGGGCGACCTCGAGGCCGCGGGCCTGGTGCTGTCGGCGTACGCGCCGGACGCCGGAGTGGAGGCGGTCGAGCCTGCCCGGCCACCCGTTCTACGTCGGAACGCTGTTCCAGCCGCAGATGACGGTGCTCGACGGCGGGCCGGTGCACCCGCTCGTGACCGCGTTCGTCGATGCCTGCCGCCGGGCCGGTTGAGCGCGCTACTCCTCGGGGGCGACGACGGAGGCGCCCGTCCCGCGGGCGCGCTGCGCCCAGACGACGCAGGCGATCACGGCGAGCGCCGCGAGCACCGTGCCGACGGTCACCGTCTCGCCGAGCAGCAGCGCCGACCACAGCAGCGTGAGCAGCGCCTGCAGCTGCTGCACCTGGCTGCCGTGCGCGATGCCGGCGAGCGCGAGCCCGCGGTACCAGGCGAAGAAGCCGAGGTACATCGACGACACCCCGAGCCCGATGAGGCACGCCCACTCCATCGCGGTCGGCGAGTAGTCGGCGCTCGTGCGCACCCAGATCACCGCCGAGGCCGGCAGGGTGAGGGGCAGCGCCAGGACGACCACCCAGGAGATGACCTGCCATCCCGGCATGACCTTGGTGACGGACGCGCCCTCGACGTAGCACCACGACGACATGAGCACCGCGCCCACGACCAGCAGGTCGGCGACGGGGTCCGCTCCCTCGGCGCCACCTCGGGTGAGCGCGAAGACGACGAGGGCGAACGAGCCGGTCACCGCGGCGAGCCAGAACTGCCGGCTGACCCGCTCGTGCGTGCGCAGCACCGCGAACAGCGCGGTGGTCAGCGGCATGAACGCCGCGATCACCGCCACGTGCGCCGACGTCGTCCGTTCGAGCGCGAGGGCGAGCAGGATCGGCCAGCCGAACACCGCGCCGACCATCGTGAACGCGATCGGGGTGAGGTGGACCCGCTCGGGGAGCGGGACGCGGCGGACGAGGAGGAGCACCGCGGCGAGCACGCCGGCGATGACCGCGCGGCCCATGGCCGTCAGGTACGGGCTGAAGCCGCCGACGGCGACCTTGGTCATCGGCACCGAGAAGGAGAACAGCAGGACGCCGACGAACGCCCACACGAGCCCCGCTCGGACGCTCGCCGACATCGCCCGGTCGGTGAGGGACGACTCGACGGAGGCCACCCGCGCACGCTACTAGGGCCGCGGGTGCGGGCGGTCGACGCAAGTGCGACCGGGGCGCCCGACACCGGCCGGGCCGGGCCGACCGGCCCGCGGCCTCAGGCGACGGTCGGCTCGGAGGGCGCTCCACCCTCGGTGGCGGGCGAGCCCAGCTCGGCGCGGACCCAGCCGGTCACCTTGTGCTCGGCGTAGAACGACAGGAACGGGATCATGCCGCTCACGGTCATCAGCAGCAGGCGGCCGAACGACCAGCGCATCCGGAAGCCGAGGTCGAGACCGAGCAGCACGTAGATCATGAACAGCCAGCCGTGCACGATCGCGACGGTCGAGTCGCTCTCGATGGACTTCGTCACGTACTTGAGCACGATCGCGACGCAGAACACGAGCAGCGTCACGCCGACGACGAACGCCATGACCCGGTAGCGCAGCAGCGCGCCTCGGACGGACTCGGCGGTGGGGGCAGCGGCCACGTCAGTAGACCTCTCGTGCTCGGGACGGTGTCACGTCAGTACACATCACGCACCGGTGCGGTCTCGGGCCGGGGCTCGTCGGCGCCCGCGCCGCGCAGGTCGTCGCGCAGCATGCGCCACCAGAAGAAGACGACGAAGCCCGCGAACAGCAACCACTGGAAGGCGTACGACGCGTTCTGCAGCCGGATCGAGGCGCTCGAGTCGGCCGTCAGCGGCGGCTGCACGGGCGTGAACGCCACGGCCGGCGCGGGCGTCTGCGAGACGAGCGCGACCCAGCCGCCCGCCGCGGGGTACGGCAGGGCGAGACCCGAGGCGGTGAGCCGCTCGGCCTGACCGGCCGGAAGACCCGACGCCGTACCCGGATCGCCCTCGTACGGCTGGGCGATCCCGGTGACGCTCACCGTCCCGGGCGTGACGTCGTCGACCACCGGGTCGTCGGGGCTGGTCACGGTGGCCCGCGCGACGGGCAGGGCCTCCCCGGACGACGCGCGCAGCGGCGTCACGACCCAGTAGGTCCCGTTGCCGTGCACCACGAGAACCTGGTGCTCCGCGTCGTAGACACCCGTCGCGGTCACGGTCGCGCCGTACGACGAGGTCGCGAGCGGGACGCCCGGCGCGAAGACCTCCGACGCGGGCACGGGCGCCGCCTCGACCCGGTCGCGCTGGGCGCGCTGCCACTGCCAGTGCGAGAGGAACCCGAAGGCCACGATGAGGGCGAGCATGGCGAGCGTGAGCCCGACCCACTTGCGCGTCGCCAGCATCCGGAGCACGGGTCCACGGTAACCGCCGCTCCACGGCGACCCCGGTGCCGGACCCGGAGGTGGTCGGCCACGCCACAATGACCGCGTGACGGCATGGGCTCGGCGGCTCCTCGCCGACGAACGGGTGTGGCTGGTCGCCGCGCTCGTCCTCGCCGTCCGCCTGGTCGTGGCGGTGCCCGGCCGGTTCGGCGACCTCGCGGTGTACCGCTGGGGCGGCGGCGTCGTCTGGACCGACGGGGCGCTCTACGCGGCGACGTACAGCGGACCGGGTGCCGACCACGCGTTGCCGTTCACCTATCCGCCGTTCGCCGCGATGCTCTTCTCGCCGTTGGCGTGGGTGCCGCTCGACGTCCTCGCGCGGGCGTGGATCGTGCTGTCCCTCGTGCTGCTCGCGCGCGTCTGCCTGCTCCTCGTGCGCGCGACCGGGTCTCGGTCCGACGTCGAGCGGCGGGACGCCCTCGTCGCCCTCTGCGTGGCCCTGCTCGCCGAGCCGCTGACCTCGACGCTCGGCTACGGCCAGGTCAACGTCGTACTCCTGTGGCTCGTCGTCGAGGACCTGCTCGGCGCCGGTGCTCGTCCCGGGGCGCGGCGTCGGGTCACGGGGCTCCTCACCGGGATCGCGGCCGGTATCAAGGTGACGCCGCTCCTGCTGATCGGCTACCTCGCTGCGGTCGGTCGCCTGCGCGACGCCGGCCGGGCGCTGCTCGCCTTCGCGGCGACGGTGGCCCTCGCGTTCCTCGTCGTACCGGGCACGGCCGCGACCTTCTGGGGGCGGGCGCTGTGGGAGCCGGACCGCGCCGGTGGCATCGCGTTCACGAACAACCAGTCGCTCGCCGCCGCGCTGACCCGCCTGCTGCACGAGCCGCTGCCGGGTCGGGCCTGGCTCGTGCCGGCGCTGGTGGTCGCGGTGGGCTCGCTCGTCGTCGCCCGGCGCCTGCACGCGGCCGGGCAGGAGGTCCTGGCCCTCGGCGCCGTCGTGCTCGGGATGCTGCTCGCGTCGCCGATCTCGTGGACGCACCACTGGGTGTGGGCCCTCGTGCCCGCGGTGGCGATGTGGCGGACCAGCCGCGGCGGCCGCGTCCTCGCGGCCACCTTCGTGGTCCTCAGCGTCACGGCGCTCGTGTACCTGCCCCACGAGCGGGGCGCGTCCGACCTCGGCTGGTCCGGCTGGGAGCAGGTCGTCGGCAACGGCTACACCCTGTGGGCGCTGGTGGGTCTCGGCTGGTGCGCGATGCGCGGGCGGACCCGTGCGCCGGTGGACAGCGGCGAGCCGGCGCGCCTCGCCCCCGCCTGACGACCGGGCAACGCGCTCGTCGTCGTCGCCCGGCAGCCGTCATGCTGGGGCCGTGCCCGGTCCCCTGCGCGTCCGCGGCTCGGTCGTCGTCCCCGAGGCCGAGCTGCTCTGGCGCTTCTCGAGGTCGTCCGGCCCCGGCGGCCAGGGGGTGAACACGACCGACTCGCGGGTGGAGCTGAGCCTCGACGTAGCAGCGACGTCGGCACTCTCCCCGCTGCTGCGCGAGCGCGCGCTGACCAGGCTCGCCGACCGGCTCGTCGACGGCGTGCTCACCGTCTCGGCCTCCGAGCAGCGCAGCCAGTGGCAGAACCGGCTCTCGGCCGAGCGGAAGCTCACCGACGCACTCGCGGCGGCGATCGCCGCGCCGCCGCGGTCGCGGGTGGCGACCCGGCCGTCCGCGGCCGCACGTCGTCGCCGCGTCGAGGACAAGCGGCACCGCGGCACGATCAAGCGGCTGCGCCGCGCCGACTCCGACTGACCGGTACGGGCCGCGAGCTACACCTCGAACCGACCTGTTCGAGTTCGTTCGAACAGGTCGGTTCGAGGTGTTACTCGGACGGGGTGCGGTCGTCGGCGGCGTCCGCGTCGGCGCCGGCACTGACGTCGGCCTCCGCCTTCGCGGCCGGCGTCGCTTCGGGGTCGGTGGGGTTCACGGCGTCCTCGTCGAAGGTGACCCGGGTGAGCTGCTTGTTGAGGCTCTTCCAGATGACGAACACGGCGACCGCGAGGAACACGAGGGAGAGGAACCCGAGGAACCCCGGCCCGAGCCAGGACGAGTCGTTCTCGCCCGGCAGGGGGCTGGTCGGCGTCGACTGCGACAGCGACGGGCTGGGCGACGGCGACGGCGTCCCCGCGAGCGGCAGGACGACGTGGGCGTGGAACGACACGGGGAGACCTCGATCAGCTGGTGGACGCCTGCGCGGGGACGCGCAGGCCGGCGAACAGGTCGTCCTCGAAGCCGTCCTCGCCGCGGACGTCGGGGACGAGGGACCGGGCGAGCTGGTAGTCCTCGGTGGGCCACACCCGACGCTGCGTGTCGGTCGGGAGGTGGAACCAGCGACCGTCCGGGTCGACCTGCGTGGCGTGCGCCCGGAGCGCGGCGTCGCGCCGGTCGAAGTAGTCGCCGCAGGGCACGCGCGTGGTGAGTCGCTCGGCGTCCCCGGGCTTGTCCTCCCAGCCCGCCAGCCAGTCGGCGTACGGCGACTCCAGGCCCTCCGCGAGCGACGCCTCGTGCAGCGCGATCAGGCGCAGCTTGTGGAACGTCAGGTGGTAGTAGAGCTTGCTCGGCTGCCACGGTGCGCCCGTGCCGGGGAACTGGCCGGGGTCGCCGGCGGCCTCGAACGCCCGCATCGAGACCTCGTGGGTGCGGATGTGGTCGGGATGCGGATAGCCGCCGTTCTCGTCGTACGTCGTCATCACGTGCGGCCGGAAGTCGCGGACGAGCCGGACGAGGCGCTCGCCCGACTCCTCGAGCGGCACCAGCGCGAAGCAGCCCTCGGGCAGCGGCGGCGTGACGCCGTTCTCGTCCGGCTCCGGCAGGCCGGAGTCGGCGAAGCCGAGCCAGGTCTGCCGCACGCCGAGGATCCGCGCCGCCTCGGCCATCTCCGCGCGGCGCACGGTCGCGATGTCGGCGAGCACGGCCGGGTCGTGCGCCAGCCGCGGGTTGAGCACGTCGCCCCGCTCGCCGCCGGTGCAGGTGACGACGAGGACCTCCACGCCCTCGGTGACGTAGCGGGCCATCGTCGCCGCGCCCTTGCTGGACTCGTCGTCCGGATGGGCGTGCACGGCCATGAGACGCAGCGGCTCACCGGGGCGCGGCAGGTCCGCGGCGGTGGGGAGGGTCACGATCGGCTCCAGGGTTGTCGTGGGAGACACTGAAGTGTCCCAGACCCGCCCGACCGCGCACGCCACCGTGTCCGCGGGAGCGCCCGACGTACGCCCGGAGGTGAGCCGTGCCGACCCCGACTCTGACCCCGGCCATGGCGGCCCGCTACGGCGTCGGACGCACCTCCCGCACCCTGATCGGCGTGGTCGTCACGGTGGTCGTCGTGTTCCTCGCCGTGATCGGCGTCATCACCTGGCGGATGGCCACTCCTGGTGCTCAGGCGAACCTCGTCGGCTTCACCGTGGTCGACGACCACCGCGTCGACGTCACGTTCGAGGTACGCCGCGACACGGGCGTCGCCACGATCTGCGTCGTGCGTGCCCAGGGCTCCTCGCACGCCGACGTCGGCTACGCCACCGTGACGGTGACCCCCGGCCGCGCCGACGTGCGGGCGACGTACCCGCTCGCGACGTCCGCGCTGGCGACGACGGCCGAGGTCCTCGGCTGCGCGCCCGGCGACGGCCCGCGGGTCGACCCGCCGCAGTTCGTGCCCGGGACCACGAACCCGGCGCAGGCGCCCACGATCGACGGCACGTGACCGCCGCGGGCCCGTCCGCGCTTACCCTGGGAGCTGCGGGGCACGACCGGCCCGCGCCCGACGAACCGACCGAAGGTGACGACTTCCGTGGCTGATCCCGCAACGACCGAGACCTGGCTGACCCAGGAGGCATACGACCGGCTCCAGGAGGAGCTGGCCGAGCGCTCCGGCCCGCGCCGGGAGCAGATCGTCAAGCGCATCGAGGCGGCGCGCGAGGAGGGCGACCTCAAGGAGAACGGCGGTTACCACGCGGCCAAGGAGGAGCAGGGCAAGAACGAGGCGCGGGTGAAGGTGCTGCGCCACCTGCTCGAGATCGCGAAGATCGGCGCCCCCGAGGCGGCCGACGGCCAGGTCGGGCACGGCCAGGTCGTGACCGTGCGCTTCCCGGCGTTCGGCGACACCGAGACCTTCCTGCTGGGCAGCCGCGAGGAGGCCGCGACGGCGTCGATCGACGTCTACTCCCCCACGTCACCGCTCGGTGCCGCCGTGCTCGGCCGGACCGTCGGGCAGACCGTCGAGTACGAGACCCCGTCGGGCAAGAAGCTCGAGGTCGAGATCGTCTCCGCCGAGCCCTACACCGGTTGAGGAGCATTCCTGCCCCTTAGGCAGCCACGCTCGCGCGTGCCGCGTGCCGGCACGGATCGGCTCCGCAGCCTACGGCGAAGCGGAGCGGCCCGAGGCCGGCGTGGGCCCCGCGAGGGGTCCGCGCCGGCCGAGCGGGAGGCGACCGACGGTCGCCGACCAGGCCGCGAAGCGGAGCCGTGCCCGACGCAGTCGCGCGCGAGCGCGGCTTCTTGGAGGGCCAATCAACCTCGTCCGGCGGTAGTGCCGCACCGCCAGCGGCGCGAAGACCGCGATGACCACGAGGCACGACAGGACCGTGTAGACCTCCGGAGTGCTGCAGCGGCCAGGCGTCCGAAGGGATCCCGGTCGGGTTGCCGAACAGCTCCCGGCAGGACAGGACGAGCGAGGACAGCGGGTTCCACTCCGCGATCGTCTGGATCACCGGCGGCATGCCGGCGAGCGGGACGAACGCGTTGGACAGGAACGTGAGCGGGAACAGCCAGATGAGACCCGCGGTGTTGGCGGTCTCCGGGTTCGGCATGTGCAGCCCGATCCAGGAGCCGACCCACGACACCGTGTAGGCGAAGAGCAGCAGGAGGAGGTACGCCTCGATCGCCATGACGACGCCGTTGTGGATCCGCCAGCCGACGACGTAGCCGGTGACGGACAGCACGAACAGCACGAGCACCTGTCTCGTGGCGTCGGCGGCGGTCCGGCCGAAGAGCACCGCGGACGCCGCCATCGGCAGCGACCGGAAGCGGTCGACGATGCCCTTGTGCATGTCCTCGGCGAGACCGACGGTCGAGGCCGCCGCGGCGAAGGCGACCGTCTGCCCGAAGATGCCCGGCACGAGGTACTCGCGGTAGGCGTCGGCGCCCTCCCCGGGACCGACGGGGATCGCGCCGCCGAAGACGTAGGCGAACATCAGCACGAAGATCACCGGCTGCACGAGCGAGAAGAACACCGACTCGGGCACGCGCAGCGTCTGGATGAGGTTGCGCCGGGTGACGACGAGGCCGTCGTGGACGAGCCAGCCGAACGGCGGTCGGTTCATGACCGGTGCGGCGTGCGTCGTCGGGGGCAGGACCGCCATGGCGTCAGGCCTCCTTCCGGCCGCGACCGCGGCCCTTGGTGGCGGGCGTGGGGGCGTCGTCCTCGGCCCCGTGCCCGGTGAGGGTGAGGAACACGTCGTCGAGCGTCGGGCGGCGGAGCGCGAGGTCGTCGATCGCGACCCCGGCGTCGTCGAGGACGCGGACGGCGTCGACGAGGACCGTCGACCCGCCCGAGACCGGTGCGGTGACACGGCGCGTGACGGCGTCGACGGACGCATCGCCGTCGGACACCTTGCGCAGCGCCGCGACCGCGGCGCCGAGGTCGGAGCCGGCGTGGACGACGATCTCGAGACGGTCGCCGCCGACCTGGGTCTTGAGCGCGTCGCTCGTGCCGTGCGCGATGACCGTGCCGCGGTCGATGACGACGATGTCCTGGGCGAGCTGGTCGGCCTCCTCGAGGTACTGCGTGGTGAGCAGGACCGTGGTGCCGTCGGCGACGAGGTCGGCGATCACCTCCCACATCTGCAGCCGCGAGCGCGGGTCGAGACCGGTCGTGGGCTCGTCGAGGAAGAGGATCTGCGGCCGGCCCACGAGGCTCGCCGACAGGTCGAGCCGGCGCCGCATCCCGCCGCTGTACGTCTTCGCCGGGCGGTCGGCGGCCTCGGACAGCTCGAACCGCTCGAGCAGCTCCTCCGCCCGCTGCCGCACATAGGCCGGCGGCAGGTGGTACAGCCGCCCGACCATGTCGAGGTTCTCCCGACCGGTGAGGTACTCGTCGACCGCGGCGTACTGACCGGTGAGGCCGATGACCCGCCGTACGCCGTCGGGGTGCCGCGCGACGTCGAGCCCCGCGACGGTGGCCCGTCCGGCGTCCGGCTTGAGCAACGTCGTGAGGATGCGCACCGTGGTGGTCTTGCCCGCGCCGTTCGGGCCGAGCAGCCCGACGACGGTGCCGAACGGCACCGTGAGGTCGAGCCCGTCGACGGCCCGGACGTCGCCGAAGTGCTTGACGAGTCCCTCCGCCTGGATCGCCGCCTGCGCGGCCGGTGAGGTCATGTGTGGAGCCTTCCTGTCGAGTACGAGCAGAGCGAACGTGTTTCGCCCCCGGCGCAACGCCCAGGAGCGGCGTCCCGCACCGCGAGCAGTACGGCGAAGCGGAGCGGCCCGAGGCCGGAGCCGGCCCCCGAAGGGGGTCGGCGAGGCCGAGCGGGAGGCGCCGAAGGCGCCGACCAGGCCGCGAAGCGGAGCCGTGCCCGACGCGCCGCCCCGGCAGGGGTGGCGCTTGGAGGGCCAGAAACACAGCAGTACGGCGAAGCGGAGCGGCCCGAGGCCCGGGTGCGGCCCCACAGGGGGTCCGCGCGGGCCGAGCGGGAGGCGACCGCAGGTCGCCGACCAGGCCGCGAAGCGGAGCCGGGCCCGACGCGCCGCCCCGGCAGGGGTGGCGCTTGGAGGGCCAGGAACGCGAGCCGTGCCCGACCAGCCCGCGCAGGGCGCGGGCTCTTGGAGGGGCTAGGAACCAGCGCTCAACAGTTCCTGGGCCTCGTCGACGGTGAGCCGGCCGGCGGCCAGGTCGGCCAGGACCTTGTCGCGATCGGCCTTGCGGCCCGCGGCCGCGGGGTCCTCGAAGCCGAGCTTGGCGAGCAGGTCGGCGTAGCGCTGCCGCGTGGTCGGGTACGAGACGCCGAGGTGCTTCTCGAGCTCGCGCATGTTGCCCCGGCTGACCAGGAAGACCCGCAGCATCTCGGTCTCGTCGTCGGTCAGCCCGCAGTACGGGCACATCCGGAACTCGCCGGTGATGCCGGTGCCGCACTCCGGGCAGCCGCAGCCGGTGACGACGAGCCCGGACGCGCAGACCGGGCACTCGCGCGGCGGGCGGTGCAGCTCGCCGGAGTGACGCGGCGTCATGCCGCCACCACCGAGGCCGAGCCCATGCGCACCGTGACGTCGAACGGGTGCGTGCCGCTGCCGGTGGTGCCGCGGCTGCGCATCCCGCCCTCCCCCGGCGTCACCTGGACGTCGCCGATCTTGAGCGAGCCCATCTCGGACACCGCGGCGACGACGACGTCGGACCCCGCGGTGAGGCGCAGGTTGAGGCTGCCGAACTCGCACGAGGTACGAGCTCGCGCCGGTGATGGCGCCGACGACGCTGACGCTGCTCATCCGGGCCGAGCCGTGCAGCGCGCCGCGGTGCTCGCGCACCTTCACCGACGACGCGTCGGCCGTGACGGTGAGATCGGCGTGGACGCCGGACACGTCGACGCTGCAGGCCGTCGCCTGGACGGCGATCGGGAGGTCGGGGTTGACCCGCACGGTGACGCGCTCGCCCCGTCCGCCGGTCCACACCGTGGGCACCCAGCCGAGGAAGCGCGGCTTGTCCTGCACCTGGTAGCCCTCGCCGCTCGGCGCCTCGATGACAAGTGTGGCGCCGTCGTGCCGGACCGAGTGCGGGCCGTCGGCCACGGCGGTGGCGACCGTGGGGTCGGCGACCACGACGAGCTTCACGCCGCCGGCGAGCAACGAGACGGCCGCGACCGCGCCGGAGCGCGTCGCGACGACGGTGTCGGCGTACTCCGTGCGGTCGAGCGTGGGGGCGCCGTCCTCGTCGAGCAGGCGGGCGGCGTCGGCGGGGTCGACCTCGCCGGCGGCCACCCGGATCAGCAGGTCGCGCAGCGGGTCGGGAGCGGCGCTGCTCGCGGTGGGAGCGTCGCCCGTGGAGTCGGTCGTGCCAGAGGGTGTGGTGTCGTTCATGAGTGAACTGTAAACCGGACTTTGCGTATCACGCAAGGTTACTTTCCAAATCTCGCCTCGAGAATCAGCGCATGACGACGTGGTAGCCCCGTTCGGCGAGGTCGTGGAGCACGGCGTCCCGGTGCTCGTGGCCCCGGGTCTCCACCTGCACCTCGATCTCGACCTCGTCGAGCCGCAGCCGCGGGTCGGTCCGCGCGTGCTCGACCTCGACCACGTTCGCGTCGGCCTCGGCCAGCGCGGCGAGCAGCCCGGCGAGGGAGCCGGGGCGGTCCGGCATCCGCACCCGCAGGGTGCTGTATCGGCCGCCGGCCGCCAGGCCGTGCCGTACGACGCGGAGCAGGAGCAGCGGGTCGACGTTGCCGCCGGACACGACCACGACGACCGGCGGCTCGAAGGACACCGGGTCGTCCAGCACGGCGGCGAGCCCCGCCGCGCCGGCCGGCTCGACGACGAGCTTGCCCCGCTCGAGGGTCAGGACGAGGGCCCGGGCGATCACGGCGTCGTCGACGACGCGCACCTCGTCGACCAGCTCCTGCACGAGCGCGAAGGGCACGTCGCCCGGGCGGCCGACCGCGATCCCGTCGGCCATCGTCGACATCGACGCGAGCGCCACCGGGTGACCCTCCGCCAGCGACGTCGGGTACGCCGCGGCACCGGCCGCCTGCACGCCGACGATGCGCACGTCTGGTCGCACGGCCTTGACCGCTACGGCGATCCCGGCGAGCAGCCCTCCCCCGCCGGTGCAGACCACGATCGTCCGCACGTCAGGCCGCTGCTCGAGGATCTCGAGCCCGACGGTGCCCTGCCCCGCCACGATGTCGGTGTGGTCGAACGGGTGGATGAGGACGGCCCCGGTCTCGGCCTCGAAGGCCCGGGCCGCGACGAGGCACTCGTCGATCGTCGTACCGACGAACCGGATCTCGGCGCCGTACCCGCGGGTGGCCTGCACCTTGGGGATCGGCGCGCCCGTGGGCATGAACACCGTGGCCGCGACGCCGAGCATCTTCGCGGCGAGCGCCACGCCCTGCGCGTGGTTGCCGGCGCTGGCGGCCACGACGCCGCGGGCGCGCTCCTCGTCGGTCAGCCGGGCGAGCCGGGTGTAGGCGCCGCGGATCTTGAACGACCCGGCCCGCTGGAGGTTCTCGCACTTGAGGTCGACCGGTCCGCCCACCCGCTCGGCGAGCCAGCGCGCCGAGCGCATCGGCGTCTCCTTCGCCACCCCGCGGAGCAGCGCGCGAGCCGCCTGGACATCTGAGACCGTCACCGTGTCGACCACCCCCGAAGTGTGTCGGATCGACTCGCGCCGCGGGGCGTGACGCGCAGTCGACCGGTCCCCGTGAGCCGTCCCGGGCGCCGACACCGGTGGGCCGAGGCGTAGAACTGGGAGCGTGAGCACCGTGCGGAACCGGAGCAGCCGCGAGGCCGTGGCGCGAGCCGCGGCGCGACGGGCCCCGCGGCCGGACGCGCCGGTCCCGGCGCCTACGCGCCTCGGTCGGGTGCAGCGCCCCAGCGGGCCGCCCGGGCTGCGCGTCACGCTCGAGATGCTGCGCGGCACCCGGTCGCCGAACGAGATCTTCGAGGCGGTCGCGCGGGCGCACGGGCCGGTGGCGCACTACCGGCTGGCCGGCGAGCACGTCTACCTCGTGAGCGATCCCGAGGTCCTCGTCGACGTCTTCCTCACCCATGCCCGCGACGTCATGAAGGGTCGCGGCCTCCAGGCCGCCCGCCCGCTGCTCGGCAACGGGCTGCTCACCAGCGAGGGCGAGTTCCACCTGCGCCAGCGGCGGCTCGCGCAGCCCGCGTTCCACCGCGAGCGGATCGCGTCGTACGCCGCGCAGATGGTCACCGAGGCGCAGCGCCACGAGTCGCGCTGGGTCGACGGTGCCGCGGTCGACATGGTCGAGGAGATGACCTCGCTGACGCTCGCGATCGTCGGCCGCACGCTGTTCGGCACCGACCTCACCGGCGACGCCCGCACGTTCGCCGACACCCTGGCCGAGCTGCTCTCGGGCTTCGGCCAGCTCTCCGCGCTCGGCAGCGAGCGGCTCGTGCGCGCCCTGCCGAAGGGGCGCCACCTGCTGTCCCGGGTCGAGGACCTCGACGACGTCGTGCAGCGCATCATCGACGAGCACCGCGCCGACATCGCGGCCGACGTCGCGCGCGACGACCTGCTGACCTGGATGATCCGCGCGCGCGACGACGAGTCCGCGGCGCGGTTCGGCGCGTCGATGACCGACGACCAGCTGCGCGACGAGGTCATGACCTTCGTGCTCGCCGGGCACGAGACCACCGCGATGGCCCTGTCCTGGGCGTGGTGGCTGCTCTCCTCGAACCCGTCGGTCGCCGACCGGCTGCGCGCCGAGCTCGCGGGAGTGCTCGGCGAGGGAGGGACCCGACGCCCTCCGACGTACGCCGACCTCCCCGACCTGCCGTGGACCTACGCCGTCGTCGCCGAGACGATCCGGCTCTATCCCCCCGCCTGGATCATGGGGCGGCGGCTGCTCACCGACCTGCGCATCGGCGGGTGGGACGTCCCCTCCGGCTCGATCGTGCTCGGCTCGCCGTGGATCATGCACCGCGACCCCGCGCTGTGGGACCGGGCGACGAGCTTCGTCCCCGAGCGCTGGCTCGACGCCGACGGACGCTTCGACGAGTCCGCGCCCGGGGTTCCGCGCGGGGCGTGGATCCCGTTCGGCTTCGGGAACCGGCGCTGCATCGGCGAGCAGTTCGCCTGGACCGAGGCCGTGCTCGTGCTCGCCGCGCTCGCGGGACGCTGGCGACCGGAGCTCGTGCCGGGCTCGGTGGTGCGGACGCAGGCCGCGGTGACTCTGCGGCCGAAGCACGGGCTGCCGATGACGCTGCGCGAACGACCCGGCGCCGACCTAGCCTGACCGCATGGAGTTCTCCGTCGACGACCTCGTGCTCCGGCGCCCCGCCGACGAGGACGCGGAGGACGCGCTGGAGCTGTGCACCGACCCGGACGTCGCACTGTGGAACGCGGTGCCGGACGTCGTCGACCTGGACTCGGCGCGGGCGTGGTGCCGACGCGGCGCGGACTGGTCGGACGGCCGGCACGCCACCTGGCACGCCGCGGACGCGGTGACGGGACGCCTGCTCGCGAACTGCTCGCTCTACGGGATCGACCGGCAGGACCGGCACGGCGCGCATCGGCTACCGCGTCGCACCGTGGGCGCGCGGTCGCGGGATCGCGCGGGTCGTGGTCGACGCCGTCACGCGCTGGGGCTTCGCCGAGCTCGGGCTCGCCCGCGTGAGCCCTCGAGCACACCGTCGCGAACGAGGCCTCGTGCCGCGTAGCGCTCGCCGCGGGCTACCGCCTCGAGGGCGTGCTGCGGTCGTCGTACGTCGACGGCAACGGCCTGCGCCACGACGACCACGTGCACGGCCGGCTCGTCACCGACCCGTACCCCGACCTCGGCCACCACCCCCTGCTGCTCCTCTGACCACCGTTCGCCCCGCGTGTCACTGGTCATCGGGTTGTTACCCAGCCCCGGAAGCAACCCGATGACCAGTGACGTCGCGGGCCTGACCGGTTGCGTCGCCGGCTGACCTGTTGCCTGCGCCGGCTGAGCGGTTACGCCGCCGGCATGTCGGTCACGCCGCCGACACGTCCGGAGCGAGGACGAGGGCGGCGGCGCCGGCGAGGCCGGCGAGCGGTCCGGTGCCGGTCGGCACCACGCGGCAGCGGCGGACGAAGTCCATCCCGCCGTGCTCGGCGAACGCCGCGCGCAGCGGTCGCGAAGAACGGCTCGCCGGCGAGCGAGACGCCACCGCCGATCGAGACCACCTCGAGGTCGAGCAGCGCCGCCGCCGACGCGATGCCGACGCCGACCGCCCGACCGGCCCGCTCGAAGGCAGCGAGGCACGCGGCATCACCGGCCCGCGCCCCGGCCGCCACGGCGATGCCGGTCTCCGCGCCGGTCCAGCCGAGGGACACGGCGTACGCCGCGATCGCGGGGCCACGCGCGATCGCCTCGACGCAGCCGCGACCGCCGCACGGGCAGGCCGGACCGTCCGGGTCGACGACGACGTGACCGACGTGCCCGGCGTTGCCGCTCGCTCCGTCGATGCGCCGGCCGCCGAGGACGAGTCCGCCGCCCACGCCGGTCGACACCACCATGCCGAGGACGTTGTCGTGCCCGCGGCCGGCTCCCCAGCGGTGCTCGGCGACCGCGAGCGCGACCGCGTCGTTGTGGATCGCGACGGGACGCCCGTCGGCGTAGCGGTCGCGCACCCGGTCGAGCAGCGGGAAGCCGCGCCACCCGTGGATGTTGAGCGGCGAGACGAGGCCCTGCGGCCACACCATCGGCCCGCCGCAACCGATCCCGACGGCGTCGTACGTCGCCCCAGTCCGCGCGAGGAGGTCGTCGAGCAGCCCGACGACGGTGGTCCACAGCGTCTCGGCGTCACCGTCCGGCGGGGTCGCCACCCGCGCGTGGGCCCGCACGTCGCCGTCGGGACCCACCAGTCCCGCGGCCATCTTCGTGCCCCCGACGTCGAGGGCAAGGACGGTCGTCACCCGGCGATCCGACCACACCCGCGGGCGTCAGGCACGGACCTCCCGCCCTCGCGGCTCCGAGTCACCGGCGGCACCGGTCGAAGACGGGCCGACTCTCCCCTCCTGCGCCGGCGACTCGGAGGTGGGGGTATGCAGGCGAGCCGTGGTCAGGTGCCGAAGGCGAGGACGGTCGCGGTGAGGCCGTGCACCTGGTTCCGGCCGCCGAGCGGGCCGATCTCGGCGGCGGCGAAGAAGCCGGCCACGCTGGTGAGGCCCAGCGCGGACCGGACGGCGGCGACGTCGTGGTCGGGCGAGGCGAACATCGACCGCCCGCGCGAGTCGTCCGAGAAGATCAGCGCGCCCGCGAGCGGCGCGAGGCCGAGGCGACGCCGGAACGCGCCGAGGACCTCGGCGAGCTCGTCGTGCGCGGCGACGGGGTCGCGCAGCAGGAACTGCACGGTCGACCCGACCGCGACGGCCTCGGCGACCGAGATCGACCCGGCCGCGTGGTCCGCCCCGGAGATCCCGCGCACGACGAAGTCCCCGGCCACGTGCTCGTCGACGTACTCGTCGACGACGACGCCCAGGTGCAGGCCGCGCAGCGCGGTCGGCTGGTCCGCCGCGGGCAGCGTCGACACCGCGTCCTTCGCCTGCTGGAGCGCCGGCCGCCCGGCGAGCTCGAGGAGCGTCGCGCCCTCGGCCCTGGTGACCGTCATCGGCCGACCGATCGGTCGGCAGCCGGTCGACACGAGGGTGTGGACGGCGAGGTCGCCGCCGAGCACGACCCCGACGGCGCCCCGGTCGTGGACGCGTCCGTCGACGAGCAGCCGGGTCTCGCCGGCCGCGGGCGCGCCGCTCGCCAGCCCACCGACCAGCGGCAGGCCGCGCAGCGCGTCGTGCGAGTGCGCGACGAAGCCGTCCGCGGGGAACGACCAGGGGTCGGCGAGGACGACGCCGACGACGTCCTCGGGCCGGCGCTCGGGCATGCCCAGGACCGCGATCGCGTCCGACGTGCGCAGCACCTCGAGGTGGAACGCCCGCACCTCGACCGACGGCAGGCTCGCCGCCCACACGCTGACGCCGGGTGCGCCCTCGACCCCGTGCCCCCCGGCGATGACGCCGTACGCCGTGCAGCCGAGGACGTTTCGGGCGCCGAGCGCCTCGGCGGCGCGGGACAGTGCGGCCTCGGCGTCGTCCGGCGCGGCACCCGACACGAAGACGCACGCGAGGTCGGGGCGGGTCGTGCCGAGCGGCTCGAGGGCCGACGCGACGGCGCGGTCGACGGCGTCCGGGAGGTCGTCGCCGAGGGCGAGACCGTCACCGATGAGCGAGCCGGCCGTCATGCCTCCATCGTGACGCAGCGGAGCGTGAGCGGACCTTTTCGGCGTTACGCCGTCCGGGTGGACCACCGGTGCGCTCGTACCCGGAGCGTGACCGCCCACGTCGGGACGGAGCACACCGCACGGTCCGCATTCCCGGTTCCGCGGAGAGCGTGACGGGATCGCGCGCGAGGCGGACCCGACGTACCGTCGAGCGGTGACCTCCCACCTCACCCCAGACGCCCCGGCCGACCTGCCGCGCACGCTCGGCGCCCTGCGCGCCGCCGGGCACGAGCTGCGCGGCGTCAAGGACGAGCTGCGCGACAACCTCCTCACCGCCCTGGCCGCGGGCGCCGACCCGTTCCCCGGCGTCGTCGGCTTCGAGGACACCGTGCGCCCGCAGCTCGAGCGCGCCCTGCTCGCCGGGCACGACCTCGTCCTGCTCGGCGAGCGCGGCCAGGGCAAGACCCGCCTGCTGCGCACCCTCGTCGGGCTGCTCGACGAGTGGACGCCGGTGATCGAGGGCAGCGAGCTCAACGAGCACCCGTACGAACCCGTGACGGTGTGGGCCCGGCGCCTCGTGTCCCAGCACGGGGACGCGACCCCGGTCGGCTGGCTGCACCGCAGCGAGCGGTACGGCGAGAAGCTCGCGACGCCGGACACGAGCGTCGGCGACCTCATCGGCGACGTCGACCCGGTGAAGGTCGCCGAGGGTCGCACGCTCGGCGACCCGGAGACCGTGCACTACGGCCTCGTGCCGCGGACGAACCGCGGCATCTTCGCGATCAACGAGCTCCCCGACCTCGCCGAGCGGATCCAGGTGTCGCTGCTCAACGTGCTCGAGGAGCGCGACATCCAGGTCCGCGGCTACGCGCTGCGCCTGCCGCTCGACCTCCTGCTCGTGGCGAGCGCGAACCCCGAGGACTACACCAACCGCGGACGGATCATCACGCCGCTCAAGGACCGGTTCGGCGCCGAGATCCGCACGCACTACCCGCTCCGGCTCGCCGACGAGATCGACCTCGTCCGCCAGGAGGCGGACCTGCGCGCGCTCGTCCCCGCGCACCTGCTCGAGGTCGTCGCGCGGTTCACCCGGCTCGTGCGCGAGTCCACCGCGGTGGACGCCCGCTCGGGCGTCTCGGCGCGCTTCGGCGTCGCCGCGGCCGAGTCGCTCGCGGCGTCCGCCCTGCGCCGCTCGGCGATCACCGGCGAGACGTCCGCCGTCGCCCGCGTCGGGGACCTGCCGGCGGTCGTCCCGACCCTGCGCGGCAAGGTCGAGTTCGAGGTGAGCGAGGAGGGCCGCGAGGACGACGTCCTGCAGCACCTCCTGCGCCGCGCCGTGGCCGAGACGTTCCGCGGCCGGCTCGGCGGCGTGGACCTCTCCGCGCTCGTCGCGCGGTTCGACGAGGGCAGCACCGTCGAGGTCGGCGACCTCGTCACGAGCGAGGAGGTGCTGCGCCGCGTCGGTCCGCTCGAGGGCCTCGGCCGCCTGGTCACGGCGCTCGAGGGCGACGACGGCGCTCCGGCCGAGTCGCCCGGCGTCGTCGGCCTCCTGCGTGGAGACCGCCCTCGAGGGGCTCTATCTCACCCGGCGCATCTCCAAGGACGAGGTGCCCGGCGGCGGTCGCTCGGTCTACGGCGGGGCGTGACGCGTGGCGAAGGGGCAGGGATGAGCCAGGTCCGCTACGGCGCGTACGCCGACGGCCCGGACCCGCTGGCGCCGCCGTACGACGCCGGCCGCGCGGTCGACGAGCTCGGCGAGCGCGTGCTGGACGGCGCCGGGGTGCGCGACGCCCTGCGCGACCTCATGCGGCGCGGCGCCGACGGCGTGCGCGGGCTCGACGACCTCATGCGCCGGGTGCAGCAGCGGCGCCGCTCGCTCGAGCGCTCCGGACGCATGGACGGCACGCTCGACCGGGCCCGCGAGCTGCTCGAGCGCGCGGTGGACGCCGAGAAGGAGGCGCTGTTCCCCGACCCCTCCGACGACGCCCGGTTCCGCGAGGCGCAGCTCGACGCCCTCCCGGACCGGACCGCGGCGGCGGTGCGCGAGCTGTCCGACTACGACTGGCGCTCGCCCGAGGCCCGGGCGGCGTACGACGAGCTGCGCGACATGCTGCGCCGCGAGGTGCTCGACCAGCAGTTCCGCGGGATGAAGCAGGCGCTGGAGGACCCGGCCGGCTCGGAGTCGCGGCAGGCGCTCAAGGACATGATGGGCGACCTCAACGCCCTGCTCGAGAAGCACCAGCGCGGCGAGGACACCGAGCAGGACTTCGCCGACTTCATGGCCAAGCACGGCGAGTTCTTCCCCGACCGGCCGCGAGTCGCTGGAGGAGCTGCTGGACCAGCTCGCGCGGCAGGCCGCGGCGATGGCGCGGATGCTCGAGTCGATGTCGCCGGAGCAGCGCCAGGAGCTCTCCGAGCTCATGGCGCAGGCGCTCGGCGACCTCGACCTCGCGTCGGAGATGGGCCGGCTCGGCGACAACCTGCGCGCGATGCGGCCCGACCTCGCCTGGTCCGGACGCCAGCGCCTGCGCGGCGACGAGCCGCTCGGCCTCGGCGACGCCACCGAGGCGCTGGCCGACCTCGCCGACCTCGACGCGCTCGCGGACGCGCTCGCCCAGGACTACCCCGGAGCCGCGCTCGAGGACGTCGACGAGGACGCCGTCGCCCGCGCGCTCGGACGGCAGGCCGTCGACGACCTGCGCCGGCTGCAGGAGGTCGAGCGCGAGCTCGAACGCCAGGGCTACCTCACGAGGTCCGGCGGCCAGATCGAGCTCACCGCCAAGGCGATCCGCCGGATCGGGCAGACGGCGCTGCGCCGTGTCTTCGCCTCGCTCGAGACCGGCGGCCGTGGCGACCACGACGTGCACGACGCCGGCGCCGCGGGCGAGCTCACCGGCACGACCCGCGAGTGGCGCTTCGGCGACGAGCAGCCGCTCGACGTCGTGAAGACCGTGTCCAACGCCGTACGCCGACGGATGGTCGACCCCGACGGCTCGCTGCTGCGGCCCGAGGACTTCGAGATCCGCGAGACCGAGCGGCGCACCCGGGCCGCGGTCGCGCTCCTCGTCGACCAGTCGTTCTCGATGGTCATGAACGACACCTGGCGTACGGCGAAGACGACGGCGATGGCGCTGCACGCGCTCGCGACGACGCAGTTCCCGCTCGACGCCGTGGAGATCATCGCCTTCGCGAACCTCGCCCGGCGGATCAGGCCGCACGAGCTGCCCGACCTCGACGCGAACGAGGTGCAGGGGACGAACCTCCAGCACGCGCTCATGCTCGCCGGCCGCTTCCTCGACAAGCACCCGGACGCCGAGCCGGTCGTCCTCGTCGTCACCGACGGCGAGCCCACGGCGCACCTCGACCGCGACGGCGAGTGGTGGTTCTCCTGGCCGCCGGGCGCGGACACGATCGCGCTGACCCTCGCCGAGGTGGACAAGATGACGCGGCGCGGCGTCCCGCTGTCGTTCTTCCGGCTCGGTGACGACCCGCGGCTGGCCAAGTTCCTCGACGACGTCGCGCGGCGCAACGGCGGTCGCGTGCTCGCGCCCGAGGGCGACCGCCTCGGCGACTACGTCGTGAGCGACTACCTCAAGCGACGCGGGGGGCGGCGCCGTTCCGCGTGACTACGGGGCCTCGACGGCTGAGAGGGTGGGTTCTCCGGGACCGGTGACGCCTCCGTCGCGCTGCGACCGGCGTCGATGACCGGGCGGGCTTCGGTCTCGACGCTGTCCGGGAGCAAGCTCGTCGTGCTCACCGTTGTGCCTGGTGGCGCGGGCGGCGCGACCACGCCGTTGCCCGGAGGAACCGAGTGGCTCAGCCACGTCGCCGAGCGAGCGGCGATGGTGCGAGGGGCAGTGCCAGTCTGCCGAGTCACGCATTGACAGTGTCGGGTTGATCGTGAGGAGGCGATGGAGGCACATCGGCGCGGCCGACTTTGCGGGCTCGGACTGGCTTCCCTGCCCGAAAACGCGGAAAGGGCAGCGGTTTCCGTGGATTCGGGCAGGGAGGCGGCGCTGTGAGCTGGCCGCGCCGACCGGACATTGGTGCGGTCCGATCACGGACACGCCCTCTGAGAGGATGTCGGCCGTGAGAATGCCGGCGACCTCCGCATGACCGACACCGGCACCCCCGACGGGCCGCACCTCCCGGCCGACGCGCTCCCCGAGCCGCGCCAGCACGAGCCCGCGGCCGCCGCCGCGACTAAGACGCGGCTGCCGCGCGAGGTGTTCGTGCTCGCCCTCGTGGCGTTCTGCGTGGCGCTCGGCTTCGGCATCGTCGCGCCGGCCATCCCCGTGTTCGCCGAGTCCTTCGGCGTGTCCGCGTTCTGGGCCAGCGCCGTCGTCAGCGTCTTCGCCCTGGTCCGGCTCGTCAGCGCGCTGCCCGCGGGCCGGTTCGTCGACGCCGTCGGCGAGCGGGTGGTGCTCACGACGGGCCTCGTCATCGTCGCGCTGTCGAGCCTGCTGGCCGGGCTGTCGACGTCGTACCCGCAGCTCCTGCTGCTGCGCGGGGTCGGGGGCTTCGGCTCGGCGATGTTCACCGTGTCGAGCTTCGGGCTGCTGATCCGCGTGGTCTCGCCCGACGTGCGGGCGCGGGCCGCGGGCGCCTACCAGAGCGGGTTCCTGCTCGGCGGCATCACCGGCCCGGCGATCGGCGGCGTGGTCGCCACGCAGTCGGTGCGCACCCCGTTCTTCGTCTACGCCGCGACGCTCGGCGCCGCGGCGATCGTCTCCGGCACCATGCTCGCCGGCACCCGGCTGCGCGAGAAGGACGTCGTCACCGAGGAGCCCGGCTGGGGCGCGGTGCGGACCGCGCTGCGGTCGCGGCCCTACGTCACCGCGCTGACCGCCAACTTCTCCAGCGGGTTCGCCGCGTTCGGCCTGCGCTCCGCGCTCGTGCCGCTGCTCGTCGTCAACAGCCTCGGCCAGACGCCGCGGCTGACCGGCACGGGGCTCGTCGTCACCGCCGTCGTCACCGGTGCCCTGCTCTGGCCCGCCGGCCGCATGTCCGACCTGGGCGGACGACGGCTTCCGCTCGTGATCGGCACCGGCCTGACCGTCCTCGGCCTGGTCGGCCTGGCGCTCACCCACGCGCCCGCGTCCTTCCTCGCGTCGATGGCGGTGCTCGGCGCCGGCGCCGCGTTCCTCAGCTCGGCGCCGGCCGCCATCGTCGCCGACGTCGGCGGCGGGCGGCGCAGCGGCAAGCTCGTCGCGACCTACCAGATGAGCTCCGACTTCGGGGCGATCACCGGGCCGCTCATCGGCGGGGCGATCGTCACCGCGACGGGTTCCTACTCGACCGGCTTCGCCGTCGGCGCGCTGGTCTCGGTGGCGTCCTTCGCGATGGCGCTCGTCATGCCGGAGACCCGCCGGGTCGCCCCGCTCGCAACCGACGCGACGGCGGACGACGACGCAGGGCAGACTGCCGGCTCATGAGCGGCACCCCGGACGAGCTCGCCGGCAACCTCGACTACTGGGAGCAGGCGGCGACCCACCACGGCACGACCGACCGCGACCTGCACTACCACCTCGACGTGGTCGTCGCCGGTGGCTCGCTCATGACGAAGCTCGAGGAGCGCGCGGTCGCGCTGGCCACCGGTGCGACCGTCGACGACCCGCTCGCCGGCGTACGCGACCTCGACGTCCTCTACCTGCAGAGCCATCTCGGCGCCGACGGCGTGGTCATGGCGCGGGCCGGCGCGCGGGTCACCTGCGCCGACTTCTCCCCCACGGCGCTGCGCCGCGTGCGCGAGCTCGCCGAGCGGGTCGGCGTGCCCGTCGAGACGGTGGAGACCGACTCCCGGGCGCTGCCCGAGTCGCTGCACGGCCGTTTCGACCTCGTGTACGTGACGGTGGGCGCGATCTGCTGGATCGACGACCTCGACCTGTGGATGCGCCAGGTGGCGCTGGCGCTGCGACCCGGCGGCCGGCTCGCGATGGTCGAGATCCATCCGGCGTACCAGATGGTCGAGGCGCGCACGCCCGAGCTGGTCGTCGACTTCCCGTACGGCGGCGGCACGGGCCTCAGCTACACGGGGACGGGGACCTACGCCGACCCGGACGCGGCGATCGAGTCCACCACGACGTGCTACGCGCACTCCGTCGGCGACATCGTGAACGGCGCGATCCGCGCCGGCCTGCGGATCGACCGGCTCGACGAGCACACCGCCATCGAGATCAACCCGCGGGGCGACGACGTGCTGCAGCGCGGCGACGACGGGCTCTACCGGCTGCTGCTGGGCCGCGGCACGGAGCCGGGCGACGCCCCGCAGCCGCTGCCCGTGTTCCTCACCCTGCTCACGACCAAGGTGGCCGACGCGGCAGGATGACCGCGTGCCCGCCCGACCGCTGAGCGACCTCGTCGATCCCGGATGGGCGCGGGCACTCGAGCCGGTCGCCGACGTGGTCGCCCGCATGGGCGAGTTCCTGCGCGCCGAGGTCGCCGCCGGACGCGGCTACCTCCCGGCCGGCGAGGACGTCCTGCGGTCGATGGCGCGCCCGTTCGACGACGTCCGTGTCCTCGTGGTGGGGCAGGACCCGTACCCGACACCGGGCCACGCGATGGGCCTGTCGTTCTCGGTCCGACCCGAGGTCCGGCCGATCCCGCGCAGCCTGCAGAACATCTTCCGCGAGCTCGTGGACGACGTCGGCGTACCCATGCCGACGACCGGCGACCTCTCGCCCTGGGCCGACCGCGGGGTGCTCCTGCTCAACAGGGTGCTCACCGTGTCGCCGGGCCGACCGGGCTCGCACCGCGGCAAGGGCTGGGAGACCGTGACGCAGCAGGCGATCGAGGCGCTCGTGGCCCGGGACCGCCCGCTGGTCGCAGTCCTGTGGGGACGGGACGCGCAGAGCCTCGCGCCGATGCTCGGGGCGACGCCGATCGTCGCGAGCGTGCACCCGAGCCCGCTGTCCGCGTCCGGCGGCTTCTTCGGCTCCCGGCCGTTCAGCCGGGTCAACGCCCTGCTCGCCGCCGCGTCGGCGGGCGAGATCGACTGGGCCCTGCCGTGATCCGCGCCGTGCCGTGAGGCGTCCGTCGCTCGTCGGCGCCGGCGGCGGCGCCGGCGCTCAGGCGCGGTGCTCGGTCCAGCCGGCGCCGTCCCAGTAGCGCTGGCCGCCCGGACGCTCGGGATCCGGGTACCAGCCCCGCGGCGGCAGTGCGGGCGCTGGGCGTGGGGTATCCCGTCGGGGGCGCGCTCTGCGCCGGAGCCGGGTAGTCCGTGGCCGGCGCGCTCGCCGCCGCCGCAGCCGGCTGGTCCGTGGTCGGGGCGCCCTCCGCGGGCGCGGCGGACCCGGTGGGCGGCGCACCCTCGGTCGGGGCCGGATACCCGGGCGCGGCGTAGCCCGGGGCTGCGTAGCCCGGCGTCGCGTAGCCCGGCGCGGCGTAGGGAGCGCCCTGACCCGCCACGGCGACGGCGGGCTGACGCGACGAGGACCGGCGTACGACGCCGACGATGAGCACGACGATCCCGACGAGCCCCAGCAGCACCCCGAGACCGCCGACGGCGATCCACGGCAGCGTCCGGGCGATGGCGGTCAACGAGGGCGCGACGACGACGGTCGACCCCTCGGTGGAGATGGCGACCTGGTAGGTGGCCGTGACCGGCGGGTCGAACGTGGCGACGACGACGTAGGTGCCGCTCGAGCCGGACAGCGTCTGGGCGAAGCCCGGGGACGCGGTCACCAGGACCGACGATCCGTCCGGGGCGGTGACCGTGACGTCACCGGGCTCGACGTTGCCCGAGGTAGGGGTCGCCGCTGGTGCCCGAGCCGGACGTCGCCCGCTCGTAGACGGCGTACGTCGTGCCCGCGTCGAACGTCTGCGCGAAGGTCGCGGGCGTCGTGCGCGGTGACCCGAGGCCCGAGACCAGGCCCGAGGCGGTGACCGCGAAGCCGATGATCCCCGCGACCACCAGCACACCGCCTACGACGAGCAGGACGATCCCCGAGACGATCGCGCCCCGGCCGCGGGGAGGCGACTGCGGGACCGGACCGGTGAGCGACCACTCCTGTGCCATGACAGCTCCTAGGGTCGACGTCGACGGCTCCACTATGCCGCTCCCCGACCCGCGTCGCGCGTGCTGCTCCAGGTCAGCCGACCGGGACCAGCGCGTCGCCGAGGAGCGCACCGGCGGCGTCGCCGTGGTCCTCGGCGAGCAGTCCCGCGGCGGCCACGACGTAGTTCCGGTCGATCGTGAGACGCGCGGCGCGCGGCACCTTCCACCCGCCGGCCAGGTCGGTGACCACCGGGTCGAGCATGCCGCGCAGCGCGGCGGCGTCGGCATGGCGGAAGACCCCGCCGCTCGCGACCACGACCCGGACCGCCGACAGGTCGCGTCCCGGGGTGCGGCCGTCGACCGTGTCCGCGGGGCGGGCGTGCCTGCGCAGCGCGACCGTGAGGGCGAGCCGGGCGATCTGCGCGTCCGTCGCGCGGTCGTCGGCGGTGACCGGCAGCCAGGACGGGTCGTCGTGCCGCACCCGCGCCGCGTCGGCGATGGCGTCCGGCTCGGCACCCGGCGCGATCAGCCGCTCGGCGAGCGCGGCGTCGGCGACACCGGTGGCGCTCCAGCGCATCCCGAGGTCGCCCTCCACCGTGCGACCGCGCCACATCACCTCGACGACCTCGCGGTGCAGGGCGGCCTCCTCGGCGTCGGGCGTGAGCGCCGAGTAGACGTCGGTGGTGGCCCCGCCGACGTCGACCAGGAGCACGTCGCCCACGCCGGAGTCGGCGAGCAGCTCGACTCCGGCCAGCACGAGGTCCGGCGTGGCACCGCGCACGAGTCGCTCGAAGCGCGGCCCCCTGGTCAGTCCCTTGCCCCCGATCACGTGGTGCACGAACACGTCGCGGATCGCCGCCCTCGCCGGGTGCGGGTCGAGTACGCCGATCCGCGGGAGGACGTTGGCGCAGGCGACGACGGTGCGCCGCCGACGGTCGAACAGCGCGACGACCTCGTCGCGGACGTCGACGTTCCCGGCGACGACGTACGGCACCCGGGGGCCGGACGCCGCGAGGCGAGCCGCGTTGTGCAGCAGCACCTGCGCGTCCCCGCCGTCCGTGCCGCCGACGACGCAGCACGACGTCGGGCCGCGCGGCGGCCAGGGCCGCGAGACCGGCGCGGTCCAGCGGTCCGCTCGACACGTGCACGACGCGGGCTCCGGCCGAGAGCCCCACGCGCGCACCGGCTTCCGCCGTCACGACGCGCTCGTAGCCGACGACCGCGAGCCGCAGCCCGCCGCCCGCGGACGAGCAGACCCGGACGTCCGACGGCTCGCCGCCCGCCGCCGCGACCACGCGCGCGACGGAGGCGTCGAGGCCGGTGAGGACGTCGAGCCCCGGACCCACCGTGGTCGGGACGGCCGAGGTCGCCAGCAGCCGCCCGGTGTCCGCCCCGGACACCGCCACGGCGGCGGCCTTCGTGTACGTGGAGCCGGTGTCGACGCAGACGACGTACTCCGGGGTCACCCCAGGGCCCGCACCACGTCGGCGACGAGGTCGCCGACGGACTCGATGCCGACCGACAGGCGCACGAGGTCGGCGGGCACCTCGAGCGGCGAGCCCGCGACGGAGGCGTGCGTCATGCGTCCGGGGTGCTCGATGAGCGACTCGACGCCGCCGAGCGACTCGCCCAGCGTGAAGACCCGCGCCCGGTCGCACACCTCGAGCGCGGCGGCCTCGCCGCCGGCGACACGGAAGCTGACCATGCCGCCGAAGTCGCGCATCTGCTTGACCGCGACGTGGTGGCCGTCGTTGCTCTCGAGCCCCGGGTAGAAGACCTCGACCACCTTCGGGTGCTCGCGCAGCACGTCGACGACCGCCTTGGCGTTCGCGCAGTGCCGGTCCATGCGGACGGCCAGGGTCTTGATCCCGCGCAGCGTGAGCCACGAGTCGAACGGGCCGGCGACGGCGCCCATCGCGTTCTGGTGGTAGGCCAGCCGCTCCGCCAGGTCCGGGTCCGAGGCCACGAGCGCACCACCGACGACGTCGCTGTGGCCGCCGAGGTACTTCGTCGTCGAGTGCACCACGACGTCCGCGCCGAGCAGCAGCGGCTGCTGGAGGTACGGCGAGGCGAAGGTGTTGTCGACGACGAGGAGCGCGCCGGCTGCGTGCGCCACCTCGGCCAGCGCGGCGATGTCCGAGACGCGCAGCAACGGGTTCGTCGGCGTCTCGACCCAGACGATGCGGGTACGACCGGGTTGCACGGCGGCGGCCACCGCGTCGACGTCGGTGAGGCGCGCGGCGGTGTGGTCGACGCCCCAGCGCTCCAGCACCTTCGCGAAGAGCCGGAACGTCCCGCCGTACGCGTCGTCCGGGATGACGACGTGCGAGCCCGGCTCGAGCACGGTGCGCAGCAGCGTGTCCTCGGCCGCGAGACCGGACGCGAACGCCATGCCTCGCGTCGTACCCGCGGCCGCCCCCGTCGGGTCCTCGAGCGCGGCCAGGCACTCCTGGAGCGCGGTCCGCGTCGGGTTGCCCGAGCGCGAGTACTCGTAGCCGTTGCGCAGCCCGCCGACGCCGTCCTGGGCGTACGTCGAGACCTGGTAGATCGGCGGGACCACCGCGCCGGTGGTCGGGTCGGGCGCCTGTCCGGCGTGGATGGCGAGGGTCTCGAAACCGGCGTCGTTGCTCACCGGGACAGGGTAGCCCCGAGCCGCTCGGCCCGACGCCGCTCGGCGAACGCCCTCGCCTTCGCCCGGTTCCCGCAGATCGCCATGATGCACCAGTGCCGACGGTGCGTCGGGTCGAAGAACAGCCACCCGCAGCCGTGGCCCGCGCACCGGCCCACGTGCGCGACGTCGCCGGAGGAGAGGACGTCGTACGCCGCCAGTGCCACCCGGTTCACCGGCAGCCGCAGGCCGGCCGAGGACAGGTCGCCGCCGTCGGGGAGCACCCGCGGTCCGTCCCGAGGCACCAGCCGCGAAACGTCGGTGGCCCGCGCCACCGAGTCACCGATCACGTCGAGGTCGGTGCGCGGGAACGGCCGGTCCCGCCAGGGCGACGTCGCGACCGAGTACCACGACTCGCGGAGCGACAGCGTCTCGTCGAGCACCAGCCGCGCCTGCGCCGGGGCGGCCGCGGCGGCGGCGCGCAGCCGGCGCGTCTCGTACGTCGACAGCAGGCCGACGTCGCCGGCCCAGACCGCGAGAGCGTCGTAGGACACGAGGTACTCGCGCGGGCTCGGCCCGCCCCAGCCGGCCCTCGTGTTCGCGATCTCGAGCGCCACGTGGCCCGCCACCGCGTCCGGGACGAGGTGGCCTGACACGCGATGGTTCGCCACGACCTCTCCCGCCGACAGGCGCCGATCTATACGATAACCAGATCAGCGTATCGAACGGTTACTCGGGTCGGAGGCCTGGTGGGGGCGGTCGGGCAGCTCACCTGGGCGCGGTTCCGGCACCGGCCGGGGCGCTGGGTCCTGCTCGTGGTCGGCGTCGCCGTCGCCCTCGCGCTCCCGGTGGTGTCGGCGGCGATCGGTGGCCTCGTCGCGGTGCGCACCCTCTCGAACGTGGTCGAGCAGCTCCCCGCCGGTCAGCGCACGGTCATCGCGTCCTACGGCGGCACCGCCGATCCCGCGGCGCAACAGCACGACGACGCCCTCGTGCGGTCGGGCCTCGGCACGGCTCACCGGCCGGCCGGTCCACCACGAGATGCTCTTCGGTGAGCTCGCCGACGGGGTGGGCGACACGTACCGGCTCGGCGCGTCGGACGACCTCGCACAGCAGATCCGGCTCACCGGCGGCCGGCTCCCCCGGTCCTGCACGCCGCAGCGCTGCGAGGTCCTGCTCACCGGGGCGACCTCGCCGCCCCGGCTCGAGTCGTCACTCGGCATCGTCGTCGTCGGGACGGGCGTGCGCACCGACCCGCTGCTGCTGCCCGGCACGTTCGACCCGGGTCCCGGAGCGGTCGTCCTGCTCGGTTCGGATCCCGATGCGCTGCAACGGCTCAGCGCGCTCGAGCAGTTCCCGCGCGGCAGCGGGTGGGTCGCGGCGCTCGATCCCGGGCACATCGCGTCGCTCGGGGTCCCGGCGTACGCGGACCTGTCGCGGCAGGTGTCAGACGACCTCGCGCTGGAGATCCGGGCGCTCGTCCTGTCCGTGCCGGACGACGCGCTGCTGAGCGCCGACGCGCGCGCCGCGGCGTCCCGGAGCAGGTTCGCGCTGCTCGGCGGTGCGACCGCCGTGCTCGTGCTCGGCTTCGTCCTCGTGGCCGCCGTGGGACTGCGCCGGGAGCACCGGGAGGTGGCGGCGCTGCTCCGCCGGCGTGGCGCGTCTTCTGCGTCGGTCCTCGTGTTCGCCGCGCTCGGCGCCGGCGCGGCGGTCGTCGCCGGAGCGGTGCTGGGCACGGCGTCGGGCTGGCTCGCCGCCTGGCTCGCGGCCGGCGCACAGCCGTTGCACCCGCCGCCCGCGGAGCTCGCGACGTCGTCCGTGCTGGACGCGCTGCCCGCGCTCGTGCTGCTCACGGTGACCGGCGTCGTGCTGACGACGACCGTGCTCGTCTGGCCGGCGGGCCAGGAGCGCACGGCCTGGCACGTCGTGGAGCTGCTCGCGGTCGCGACGACGGCGACCGCGGTCCTCGTCGCGGCCCGCGGCGCCGTGGGTGTCGCCAGCGTGGGAGGCGACCCGCTCGCGATCGCGCTGCCGGTCCTCTCGCTCACCGCGGCAGCGCTGGTCGCCGCCCGGCTCTGGGTGCCCGTCGCCTCGTTCGTGAGCCGCCGACTGCCGGCGCCTGCGGTCGCCGCAAGGCTCGCCGCGGCGAGCGGTGTACGCCGCCCCCTGCGCACCGTCGTCACGGTGGGGTTCGTGACGGCCGCGGTGGGGTCGGTCGTGTTCGCCGGCTCGTACCGCGCCACCCTGCAGAGCGGCAGCGCCGACACCGCCGCGTTCGACGTGCCCACGGACGCCCGGATCACCGTCGGTCCCCAGGGCGACGACCCGCTCGCGCTGCAGGCGCGCGCGCCGCTGCCGGGGCCGGAGCACGCCGTCCTGCGCACGGTGGCCGGCGTGCGCACCTCGGCCACGAGCGGTGACGCGGTCCAGGTCCTCGGCGTCGACGACGACGTGCTGCCGCTGCTCGCCCGCTGGGACCGGACGGTGGGCGCGTCGTCGCCGTCGTCGATCGCTGCCGCCCTGGCCTCGGCGGCGCCGCCATCCGGCATCGCGCTCGCCCAGGGCACGCGGACCCTCACGATCCCCGTCGTCTCGTGGACCCGCAACGAGACGGGCGACGTCGAGATCACGGCATGGGTCGCCGCTCCCGACGGGCGCGAGCAAGGCGTATCCCTGGTCCAGCGCGACGGTGTCCTGACCGGCGCCCTGCCCGACCTCGGCAGTGGGCTGACGCTCGTGGGGCTGACGATGCGGGAGAACTCGGCCGACGCGACGCGCCGACAGCACCGCGTCGGCGAGGGCGGCACGGTCGCCGCGTTCCTGGCCGGCCGGCTGGTGCTCGGCCCGCCGGTCGGTGCCACGACGAGCTGGCCCGCCTGGTCCTCGCGCACGGCCGGCGTGACCGCGACCGCATCGTCGCTGTCCCTGAGCTACGAGCTGACCGGTCCGCTCGTGGTGGTACGCCCGGGACTCGCCGACCGGCCGCCGGTCCGGGTGGTCACCGACGCCGAGACCGCGTCCCGCGGGTCCACGCTGCGGCTGGACCTCGGCGGTGGCGACGCCGTCGCGGCCCAGGTCGTGGGCACCCTGCCGCGGTTCCCGACCGCGGGACCGCGCTTCCTCGTCGCGGACCGGGTGGCGCTCGCTGCCGCGCTGGACGACGTATCGCCCGGTTCCGGTGCGCCGCACGAGATCTGGGCCGAGTCATGCGAGCTCGCCCGATGCCCTGGCGACCGTCCTCGCCGCACCGCCGTGGGACCGAGCGGCCGTGGTCACCCAGGAGCAGCGGCGGGCGGCCCTCGAGTCCGATGCCGTGGGCCAGGGCGCGGGATGGCTGCTGCTCGTCGCGGCCGCGGTGTCGCTGCTGGTCGCGATCGTCTCGCTGGTGCTGCTCGTGACGGGCGAACGGCAGGACGACGCCGGTCAGCTCCTCGCGCACGAGGCGGACGGTGTTGCCACCTCGACGCTGCGTCGCAGCCTGTGGTGGCGGGCGGTCGCCGCCGCGGTCCCGGCGCTCCTGGCCGGCACCGCGGCGGGACTCGTGCTCACCCGCTCGGTGTCGACCCTCGTCGCGCTCTCGGCCGGCGGCACCTCGCCCACCCCGCCGCTGCTCCCGTCCGTGGGTCCGGCGTGGACCGCGGCCGTCCTCCTCGCCGGGCTCGCGGTGGCGCTGGCGGCCTGCGCGGTCGCGACCGGCCGGATGCTGCGCGCGGCCTGGCCGGCGCGACCCGACCAGGACATGCGATGAGCGCGCCCGGTGGGCCGGCCGTGGACGTCCACGACCTGTTCTGCCTCTACGACGCCCCGACCGGCTCGGTCGCCGCGCTGCGTGGCATGTCGTTGCGGGTGCCGGTCGGCGAACGCCTGGTCGTCCACGGCCCCAACGGATCCGGCAAGTCGACGCTCCTCGCCGTGCTCGCTGCCGAGGTGGCGCCGAGCGCCGGCTCGGTGCGCGTCGTCGGCGTAGACCTCGCCGGGGCCGACGACGCGACGCGCACTGCCCTGCGCCGCGACCGCCTGGGGCTCGTCGACCAGCGGGCCCGCCGTTCGCTGCGTCCAGAGCTCGACGTCGTCGACAACGTGGCCCTGCAGCTGCGGGTCGCCGGGCGCGGACGTGCGGAGGCGCGTGCCTCCGCACGCGAGGCGTTGTCCCGTCTCGGGCTCGAGCACCTCGGTGGTCGTCGGCCCGAGACGCTGTCCGGCGGCGAGGCCCAGCGGGTCGCGGTCGCCGCGGCGCTGGCGCACCGGCCCGGCGTGGTCCTCGCCGACGAGCCGACCGGTGAGCTCGACGCGCGTGCCGCCGACGAGGTCTACGACGTACTGGCGACGGCGGTCCGCGACCTCGCCGCGACCCTGGTGCTCGTCACCCACGACCCCCGGGCCGCACGCATCGCGGACCGCGTCGTGCGGATCCGCGACGGTCGCCTGTCCGAGCAGTGGGACCCCGCGACGCCGCACTCCGAGACCCTGGTCGTCGACGACCGTGGCTGGGTACGGCTGCCGGACGCGCTCCGGCAACGCCACGGCGCGCTGGCCGGGGCCGTCGCCGTCACCACTGCCGACGGCGTCCTGCTGCGCGGCACGGGCCAGGCCTCGGACCGGCCGACGGCCGCGGCTCCCGCACCGGCCGCCGACGCCGATCGGGGCGACGTCGTGGCCACCCTCGACGACGTCCGGGTGGGGTTCGGCGGGACCGCCGTGCTCGACGGCATCACCCTCGAGCTGCGCGGCGGCACACTGGCGGTCGTCTCGGGACGCTCGGGCTCGGGGAAGTCGACGCTGCTGCGAGCCCTCACCGGGCTGGCCCCGGTCGACTCGGGCGACGTCACGCTGCTGGGTCGTCGGCTCGCCGAGCTCGACCGCGACGGGCGAGCTGCCGTACGCCGGTCGGGCGTGACCGTCGCCGCCCAGGGCGGCTCGCTGGTGGAGACGCTGCACGTGCGCGACAACCTCGAACTCGCCCGCACGGCGCGCGGGCTGCCGCCCGACGACGCGCTGGTGGACGCGCTGTGCGACGGTCTCGGGCTCACCCCGCTGGGTCACCGACCGGTGTCGTCGCTGTCCGGTGGGGAACGTCAGCGGGTCGCCGTGGCACGGGCGCTCGTCGTGGAGCCCGTGGTCGCCGTGCTCGACGAGCCCACGAGCCAGCTCGACGAGGCGGGTGCCGAGACGGTGGCACGGGCCCTCGTCGCCGCCGCGCGCCGCGGCTGCGCCGTGGTCGTCGCGAGCCACGACCCGGTCCTGCTCGAGACGGCCGACCTCCTGGTCGACCTGGCGCGGATGTGACTCAGACGAGCTGGCCGGCTCGGGCGATCCCCGCCGCCGACGACGCGTCCGCCGCTGCGTCCGTCGGATGCTCGGCGTCGTACGCCGTCCACTCGTGCGCGTGACCGGTGGGCGCGACGTTGAACGTGTCGATCGTGCCGCGCATCGACTCGGCGAGCATCGCGAGGTCCTTCGCCGACGCCTCCGCCTGGCGCGAGCCGACGGCGTACTGCCGCGACGCGTCGGACACCTGGCCCATGGCGAGCACGACCTGGTCCGACGCCGAACGCTGCTGCTGCGTGGCGATGGAGATCTCGCGCGTCGCCGTCGTGGTCTCGTCGACCATGCCGGCGATCCGGTCGAGCGCGCGAGCCACCTCGTGCGCCACGACCCGGGCCCGGTCGACCTCGCGCTGACCCTCCTCGGCGACCAGCGCGGTCGCGCCGGACTCGGTGGCGATGCGCGTCACCAGGCCCTGGATCTGGGTCGTGGAGGCGCGGGCCCGCTCGGCGAGACGGCGGACCTCGGCCGCCACGACCGCGAAGCCCTGGCCGTGCTCGCCCGCCCGGGCCGCCTCGATCGCGGCGTTGAGCGCGAGCATGTTCGTCCGTTCGGAGAGGTCGTCGATCACGTCGAGGATGCGGCCGATCTCGCGGCCGGTGTCGCCGAGGCTCTCCGCGCGCTCGGTGATCACCTCGACGCGCGTCGCGACGAGGTCCATCGCGTCGACCGACGACGCGACCGCGCGCCGCCCCTCCTCGGTGAGCCGCAGCGTCTCACCTGCCGCCCGCGCGACCTGTTCCGACGTCTGGGCGATCTGCGCCGCGGTCGCGGCGAGCTCCTCGATCGTCGCGGTCGTCTCGGCGACGACGCTGCTCTGCTCGGACGCCGCGGTGGCCTGCTGCGCCGCTCCGGCACGCAGCTCGACGCTGGCCTGGGCGAGCGCGGTGCCGTACTGCTGGGCCTGGGCCACGAGGTCGCGCAGCCGACCGAGGGTCGAGTCGAACGACGACGCCATCTCGCGCAGGTCGCCCTCGTCGAACTGGTCGACCGGCAGCTCGGCAGCGAGGTCGCCCTGCGCGACGCGGGACAACGCGTCGGACATGTCCCGCAGCCGCAGCTCGAGCTCGCGCGCGTTCACGATCTCCGCGCGCCGGCGGGCCCGGACCTCGCGGACCCACAGCACCGCACCCACGAGGCCGGCGGCGAGGAGCACGAGCCCGAGGGCCACGAGCAGCCAGGTCAGGAAGCCCTGGGCGGCGAAGCCCGACGCCACACCCGGCTGGCTCACCCCGACGATCCAGTCGAGGTCGACCTTCCCCGGGAGCCCCGAGTCGTACGACGTACGCTGCCAGGCCGTCACGATGCCGTCGTGCGACACCAGGCCGCCGCTCGCCGACGCCAGGCTGATGCCGAGCGCGGTCTCGGCGTCGCCGGGCGCGGCGAACGACACCGCCCCGGCGATGTCGGCCGAGGCCGTGTCGTGCAGCTGCGCGACCGGCGAGTCGATCTCGAGGACGCCCACCGGAGCGTGGGCCGGGCCTACGGCGATCACGGTCGTGACGACGTCGCCGGCGAGGGAGACACCGGCATGGGCGTCGGTCGTGAGAGCCGTCGCGGGTCCGAGCCGTAGGGCCTCGGCCACCCACGGCGCTCCGGCCGCGCCGGGCGACAGACCGACGGTCTCGCTGACGCCGGCGGCCTGCGACGACGCGTCCGCGACCCGGAGCACCTCACGTCCACCGGCGTTGCGCAGCCGCGCGATGGCGATCAGGCCGGGGCGCAGCTCGGTCAGGGCCTCGAGCGGCCGGCGGGCCTGGGCGATCTGCGCGGCGGTCGGTGCGCCCCCCGAGGTCACGACCGAGGCGAGCACGGGGTCCCGCCCGGCCAGCAGGGCGGCGAGCCGGACGACGTCGACCTCCCGGGAGGCACGAGCGGCGGCCTCGCGGGCCGACGCGGTCAGGGTGACGTCCTGCTGGGTCTGCGCCTCGTTCGCCGTCGACTGCGCCTTGACGCCGAGCACGCTGGCGGCGCTGAGCACGACGAGGGCGGCCGCGAGCGTCGCCGGGACGGCCCAGCGCAACGGCGTACGCCGGTGGCGGTGGCTGGCGGGCAGGCCGGTGGCGCGCTCGGCCTCCAGGCCGTCGCGCGCGCCTGGCACGCTCGTGCTCATCGTCGAACCCCTCACGCCGTCGTCCCTGGACCTGGCATCGGCAGTTCCGCGCGCGAGTTGAGCCGTACGGGGGACGCGGGCGCCGTCACCGCGCCGTAAGAAGTGGTGGGGAACGCCGCCCGCCGGCCGGTGGTTGTGCCCGGTGCGGGTCCGCGGTTGCCGGGCCCGCCACGCACCGAGAGGCTGGTCCCCATGTTCTCGTCCCTGTTCGGCTCCAAGACCCGCATGGTCACGCCCGACGACGCGCTCCCCGGCCGCGACGTCCGCCCCTTCACCGTCCCGACGACCCACGCCGTGCTCGGCACGCCGCTCGAGGGACCGTTCCCCGTGGGCCTCGAGACGCTCTACGTCGGGCTCGGCTGCTTCTGGGGCGCGGAGAAGCGCTTCTGGCGGGTGCCGGGCGTCTGGACGACCGCCGTCGGCTACCAGGGCGGCATCACCCCGAACCCGACGTACGACGAGGTCTGCACCGGACGTACCGGGCACGCCGAGAACGTCCTCGTCGTCTACGACCCCGCGAAGGTGTCGACGTACGACCTGCTCAAGGTGTTCTGGGAGAACCACGACCCGACCCAGGGATACCGCCAGGGCAACGACGTCGGCACGCAGTACCGCTCCGCGCTCTACGTCACGACGGAGGAGCAGGCCGAGCTCGCCCAGCGCACGAAGGAGGCGTACGAGAAGGTGCTCGTGGGCCGCGGCTTCGACCCGATCACCACCGAGCTGCACTCGGCCGAGGGTCTCCCGTTCTTCTACGCCGAGGCGTACCACCAGCAGTATCTGCGACGTACCAATCCCGGCGGCTACGACTGTCACTCCGAGACGGGAGTCCCGCTCCCCCGGCTCGCAGACATCCCCTAGGCGAGGCGACGCGCCCGCCAGTCGAAAGAACGAACCGGCTCTCTGCTTCGGGTGGAGATCGTAAGCATGGACCTCGTCGACCTGGTCAAGCTCGTCGGCGCGGACCTCGGGATCTCCCAGCGGTCTCGACCGCCGGCCGCGGTTAGAGTGAGGCGTTCGCCTGTCCGGCGGCGCGCCCATCCGAGGAGGCCACGTTGGTCGATAAGGTGCTGGACCTGCCCGAGGCGATCGACTTCTGGGACCGCCGCCATCAGTCCGCCGACGTGCTCCTCTCCGGTGGCGACATGTCCTTCGACCACGCAGGCAACGAGGTCTTCTACGCGCTGCGTACGGGTCGCCTGATCGACCTCATCGGCGACGCCTCATCGGTGGCCGCGCCCAAGCGGATCCTGGACGCGGGCTGCGGCAAGGGCGTGTTCTCCCGGCAGATGGCCGAGTTCGGTCACCGCGTGGATGGCATCGACTCCTCGCAGCACGCGATCGAGCTGTGCCGCGCCGACGCTTCGGACCGCGAGCGCTACGCGGAGTCCACGCTCGACGCCTGGCACCCGCCGTACCTCTACGACGTCGTCTACAGCGTTGACGTGCTCTTCCACATCATGGACGACGACGTCTGGGAGGCCTCGGTCCGCAACCTCTCCTCGCTCGTCGCGTGGGGCGGGCTGCTCCTGCTCGCCGACCATGGCGGCGAGCAGGACCGCCTGTGGAGCAATTACCAGCGCACGCGGGCCTCGTCCCGGTACGACGGGCTCCTGCTCGACCGCGGCTTCCGCCGCGACGGCTTCCAGGTCTATGGCTTCAGGTCGACCCCGGCCGGCTTCCACATCTTCACCAGGGTGGGCTGATGCGCGTCTTCGAGATTGTGGCCGCGGTGTCGACCGGTCGTACGCCGGTCGACGCCACTGGGGGGGCAGTCGACGGGCTGCGCCTGCCCGACGGTGCGGAGGGCAGCGTGGGCTCGACGCCCGCCGGGGGCGTCGTGCTCGTGGCTCCGGACGAGGTGGATGCCGCCTCGCTCGGTGCGCTGCTGTCCGAGGTTCCCGACGGGGCGGACGTCGTGGCGTTCCTCCCAGTGACGCCGCTCAACCTCCCCGTCGGGGTCGTCGTCGAGGCGCTCTCCGCGTCCGGGGTGCAGGCGGTCGACGCCATCCCTGTGGAGCACGCCCGTTTCGGCGTGGCAGTCGTCGGCGCCCGCACCGACGGCCTCGCACCTCTGGCGTCGTACCTGTCGGGTCGGGCCCCGATCGTGCCGGACGACGGGGCGCTCAAGCGCATCGTCGCCGAGCGCGTCATCGAAGGGCTCGCCGTGCGCGCGCAGCTGACCGCCGCCCAGGAGTCCGCGTCCGAGGTCGAGGCGCTCAAGGTCGAGCTCGCCACGAGCCGCTCGGACCTCGCGGCCACCAAGAAGAAGCTCGACGGCATCATGAAGAGTCCGAGCTACTCCCTCGCTCGACGCATCGCCAAGGTCAAGCCGAGCAAGGCCAGGTAGCGGTCTCCCTGCGATCCGGCAGCATTCTGGGTGGCGCGCTCCCGCCGTTGTGACAGTGCGGGCGCTTCAGTAGGGGACGGCGCCGCCACCCGCGATTCCCGAGGGGAACGACTCCTTGCCGCAACGGCTGCACACGAGGTAGGCGTCACCGCCGTCGTTCGTCCGCTTCTGATTGTCGTGAAGTCCGAACAGGCACCTCAGGCTCTTCATGCGAACTCCTCATTGAGAGCGTCCCCCGTGGATGCCCACTACTCACGCCTGGCGTCTCGGTCCACCGGGCCATGCATGTGCGCCAGAAGCGTTCAGTGTGGCCTCGCACACCACCAACCGCAACGACGAACTTCCGCTCGCAGGTCCTGCGGATTCCTTGACGTCGCGATCTGCCACAGCCGAACCCGTTCAACTTCGGCACGGTTATGACGGTATGGAAGAGAAGGGTCTTCGAGTCCGCTCCGTTCTCGAGCGGCGTTCCGGCATGCAACGACTGCGGTTGATCTACGCATAGGCACGTGCACATGGGACCGGCTCGCGTTCGCTTCTGCTGGTGTCGACCGGCATTCGCGCTCGCAGCCATACGCCTCCCGGTCGTTGATGGATGACCTTCTGCGTGGGCTGCTTCGATGTGGCGACGGTCGTAGCCTGAGGTGTGCGCCCAGAGCGGCGCATTCCTGGCGAATCGCCTGCGGCTCTAACTCGGCCGACCACGTGAGGCCCCCGACCGCCAGCAGGCCATCGCAGTGGGCGCACGCCGTCAGCGCGGCGCGATGAAGCGCTGCACCGGGAAGGAGTCCCTGATGAGCACCACGGCAACCCGACCGCCACGTATGCCACCACCGTGGTTCGTGCACGCGTTCTGGCGCACGCACCGCGCGCTGTACCGGCTGAGCGGCGGGCGCTTCCTGTGGACCACGGCGAGCAAGCGCGGCTGGGGCGCGTTGCACCTGACGACCGTCGGGCGGAAGTCCGGGCGAGAGCGCAGCGTCATCCTCGGCTACCTCGAGGACGGCCCCGACCTCGTGACGCTCGCGATGAACGGTTGGGACGAGGGCGATCCCTCCTGGTGGCTCAACCTGCAGGCTCATCCCGAGGCCGTCGTTCGGCTGTCCGGACAGCAGTCGCGCCCCGTGCGAGCACGCCGCGCGGAAGGTGCGGAGCGTGATCGGCTATGGCAGCTCTGGGTCGCGATCGATCCTCAGCAGGACGCCTACGCCGCACTGCGTTCCACCGAGACCCCCGTGGTCGTCCTCGAGCCGCGCTGAGGTTGCCCGCGAGGTGCTAGCGCTCGGTTGACGAGCGGCCCGGATCCGGTCGGCCTGTTTGCCACACGGCGCCGACCGCGGGGCTGCCCGCGTCGTCACGTCTCCCGGCGGTGAGGCCGACGACGTGCCAGCCGAGCCCCCGATGCCGGTACCGCGCTCGGAGACCTCCTCGTTCCGCCGCGGACACGAGCGCGGCCGGGTCGTGGACGAAGGTGCGGAACGGGTTCCGCTGCAGACGACGGATCGCGTTCTCGCCGCCGAACATGGCCCGGCTGATCAGGTTCCGTGGCGGATGGCTGAAGACCAGCAGCCTGGTCGCGTGGTCGGCGGCCGCGTTCAGCAGCCGTTCGTAGTCGGCGTAGCAGCACACGACGCGGTGGAGGACGACGATGTCGTGCGGCTCGACCAGCTCCGGGCTGATCGCGACGTCCACGTGGCGGCGGGTGATCCGATCGGCGACGCCGGCGGCGGCGGCCAACGCCTGCGCGTCGGACTCGTAGGAGTCGACCAGCTCGAGGTTGGTGGTGCGTACGGCGCCGCGGCGTAACAGCTCCACCTGGATGCCGCCTACGCCGCCGCCGATCTCCAGCACGCTGGCGCCGCTCACGCCCTGCTCGGCGATGAACTCGACCATCCGCGTCGCGGTCCGGTCCAGGCCGCGCCTGCGGTACCGCCGGGCGACGTGGCGGGAGAACGAGGACCCGAACGTGTCGTCGTAGCCGTCGCGTCCGCAGCAGTCGCTCATCCTCGAAGTATCCGCGGGTCGGGGCGGGTGCGCAGGCGAAGCACGGCGTCTCCCGGGACGGCCCGAACACGCATCCAGACGCACGGCGAGGGTCCCTGGGTAGGGACCCTCGTGCGGGCGGCATCCGTGCGCTTCGTCAGCTCACGGGTCCACGCTGCAGGTGACCGGTCACCTGGTCCTGGAAGTCCGCCGACAACGGCGTCACGTAGGCCGGCAGATCGGCGTCGGTCACGGTCTCCAGCGGCAGGACGGCACCGCCGCGGACCTTGACCGAGTTGTCGGAGAGCAGTGCCGGAGCGGTAGCGACGACGCCGGCCGCGCTCGCCGTTCCGCTGGTCGTCCCGCTGGTGAACAGGTGGGTGACGGTGCCGACGAGACCGGCGACGGCGATGACGAGGGCGACGAGCGCCAGTGCCAGTGCGGTCTTCTCGAATGCGGTGTGAGTTGCGTGGCTGGTCGGGACTGTGGTGCTCATGGCATCCTCCTCGATCGTTCCCTGTCTTTCTCCTGCGACTCCAGCGTCGCTCGGGCGGAGGTACCGCAAATCCGAGGAACCCCCTAACCCGCGGACCCGGAAACGGGTGCGGATCAGGGGAACGGGCGTACCGGGAATCCATCGGCCGCGCTCAGCGCGGCGAGCTCGGTCCGTCCTCGGACGCCGAGCTTGCGGTAGACGTGCGTGAGATGGACCTCCACAGTCCGCGGCGACAAGAAGAGCCGTCGGCCCGCCTCGTCGTTGGTCAAGCCGGCTGCCGCCGCGTCGGCCACCCGACGCTCCTGCGCCGTGAGCAGCGCTCGCGCGTCGTAACGATCGTGGCGCACGACGTCGACCCCCACGGCTCGCAGCTCCGAACGGCACTGCTCGGCCCAGGTGGTGCACCCGAGCCGGTCGAACGTCTCGAGCGCCGGGACCAGCCGGTCGGTGGCTTCGCGCCTCCGACGATGGCGGCGCAACCAACGCGCGTGACGGAGCCGGGTCATCGCCAGCTCGAATACGTGTACGCCGGTCTCGGTCCGTTCCTCGGCGCGGCAGAGCAGCTCGTGGACCTCGTCGTCCGAGGCCACTGCCGCCTCGGCGCGCGCGAGGAAACCCTCGCCGAGCGCGCACGGCGCGGGCCCGATCAGCTCGCGCAGCCGCGAGCCGATCACGCGTGCCTCGTCGAATCGCCCACCGTCCGCGAGGCACTCGGTCAACGAGACGATGTGGTCCGCGTAGATGGTGTGCGCACCGATGCGCTCATCCAACGCCTGGAACTCGCCCCTGAGCAGGTCCAGCGCATCGTCGTCCCGCCCGAGCGCGAGAGCGAGCATGGCCTGCTCCCCGGGAAGGGCACGCACCCAGGAGTCCATGCCCGCTTCCGTCATGAGCTCCCGCGCACGGTCGTGACACACGACGAAGTCGTCTGCCTGCGCGCGCCTGCCGAGCAGCTGCACGTGCATCGCGTCGCCGTAGAGGTCGACGCGGCCGAGGGCGTCGGAGAGCTCGCGCGTCTCGTCGATGGCGTCGGCCAGGTCCTCCCAGCGGCCTTCCCAGAAGGAGAGGAGGAGATCCACACCGACACCGTCGAGGCGCCGTCGTGGATCCTCCGACGCCGTCAGCGTCGCGATGGTCCGGTGCAGCAACGCCCCCGACACCTCGAACCCGACGTCCATGGCTGCGTTCGTGACGGTCTCGACCGCTCGGCCGGACTCGACGATGGTCTCGTCGGTCATCCTGTCGAGGGCATCCAGGAGCAGGCGTCGGGCGTCCAGCCCCGGATGTACGTGTGTTTCGGTGTGAGCGACGAGCAGCTGGTCGAGCGAGGACAGGCGCGCGACCGGCGCCAGGTCCGCGATGATGCCCGGCGCGCGCGCGGCCCGCTCCAACCCCAGGTCGAGGGAGAAGAGCAGGTCGCACAGGGCTCGCCGCCGATCGTCGCCCTCGAGGAGATCCAGGCTCTCGTTCAACAGCCGGCACCCCTCGACGACGCTCTCGATCCGCGCGAGCGCCAACCCGGTGACGCGAAGGAGCGAACCACGGACGTGCGCCGGCGGATCCAGGGCAAGGCCCGCACGTCCGAGACGCAGTGCGTCGTCGTCGTCGAAGTCGTCGAGCGCCAGCGACGACGCCCGTGCCAGGCACTCGGCCGCCGAAGCCGGGTCCGGGGACGACGATGCGGCCAGCTCGAAGGCAGCGGACGCCGCCCGCCGCGCACCCATCTCACTCAGCAGCTGCGCCTCGGCGACGAGCTCCCGGGCGAGGACCGGGTCCGGGATCAGAGCGGCCGCAGCCCGGTGCCGGACACGGCGCAACACCTGCTGAGGCGTAGTGAGCGTGCCGACGAGCGCCCTTGCGGCGGCAGCGTGGGCCAGTCGCATCGTCGCAGGCGACGCCGCCGCCACGACTGCGTGACGGACCAGGGGGTGCCGGAACCGCCAACGGAGACCGGTCGCGACGACGAGTCCGTCCGCCTCGGCGGGCAGCAGGTCGTCGATCACCACGTCCGCGGCGGACAAGGCATCGCCGAGGGTCTCGTCGGCGGTCACGACTGCCAGGACGTCCAGGGCGAGCTGCGTGCGGGGAGGGAGCGCGTGCACCTGCCCGGCCCAACGCTCGACGACTCCGGGTCCGACGGGCAGCTCGTCCCGTGCGCGGGCCCGCCCGCTGCGCTCCTCGTCGGTGAGACGGACCGCCGTCTCGACGACAGCCAGCGTGTTGCCGCCGAGCGACGACCACAGGCTCCGGGCGACGGACTCGGCCGTGTCCGTTGCCACCGACCTGGCGAGCGCACCGGCGAGCTCGCGGGGCAGTGGTCCGACCTCCAGGCGGGGCAGAGCCGCGAGCCCCCTGTTCCCCAGCGCCTCGAGCCGACCGGCCGCGAGGACCGCGACCGGATCGACCGCGAACCGGCGTACGGCGAACATGAGCGCGTTCATCGACAGGTCGTCCCACCAGTGCACGTCGTCCGCCAGCAGCAGCAACGGCCGGGACTCGGCCGCTGCCGTCAACGCGCGGAGCAGCATCGACGTCGAAGCCCCGGGCGAGGAGGCCGCGCGCACCGGATCGACGGCGTCGTCGGCCACGCCGATCTCTTCCAGCCGCGCAGCCAGCAACGACAGGGCGGCTCCCGGGATGTCCTTCTCGTCCGGTACTCCGGTCACCTCGATGACCGCGAACTCGCGACGCGAGGCCTCCTCGGCTGCCGCGCCGAGCAGGACGGTCTTGCCGATGCCGGCCTCGCCGACGACCAGGAGGCTGCCCGCTTGCCCCGAGCCAGCGGCGTCCAGCAGCGCCCACAAGGCGCCGCGCTCCTCGGACCTCCCCACGATCACGTCCGATCCTCTCCCGCGGGGCATGCTCGTCGCCTGTCCGGGCGTCGCCGCGCGACACCGCTACCAGCGACCGGATCCCGCAGTCCCCTCGTCCGGTCCGCCGCTCACTCCCCCCACGCTCGGACTGCGACCGAGGCCTCAGCCGTGGAACAGCGCGGTCCACGCGGCGGTGTGACCGGCCGCCCACGAGGCGAGGCCGACGGCCAGGACGGCCATCCCGAGCAGCGCGAGCAGTCGAGCGCCGCGACCCGGCAGAGCGTCCGGGCGTCGCGACACGTACTCGACCGTCACGGCCCGTGCGGTGCGGGCGACGTGGATGAGGACGTGCAGCGTCATCGCGCCGAACCACAGCACGAAGAAGGCCTTGTGCAGGAACGTCCAGCGGAACGACGCGCTGGGACCCTCGAGCATGAGCACCACGCCGGTGCCCAGCAGGCCCACGGTGGTCACCATCACGACGGGTGCCAGCAGCCGGCGCAGCAGCGGCGGCGGACCCTCGCGCACGTACTCCGGTGACCGCGTGTAGTACCGGATGATCTTCCAGCCGGTCGTGGCCAGCTTGAGCAGGACCGGTGCGAGCAGCGCGACGCCGATCACGATGTGCGGCACGATGAGCGAGCCCACCTGCAGGACGGTGACGCCCTCCACGAACAGCAGGACGAGCAGCACCGAGCCGGTGAGAGCGGTGAGACGGGCGTTCTGCCGGACGCCGAGGTCGCGCGTCGCGACCCTGGTCCGCTCGGGCGAGACCGAGCTCATGAGCGTGCCTCCACGGCGATGAAGTCCTTCTCGGGTCGGGAGTAGTAGGCGTTCAGGTACTGGTGCATCACGGGGCTGAGCCGGGTCCCGACGACGTGGTTGCCCGAGTGCCGGAACACCAGCGCCGCCGGCCACCCGGTGTTCATGTCCAGCGCGATGCCGGTCACCGCGCCGAGGCGCACCAGCGCGGCGGCGAGCTCCGAGGCGAGCGCGTCGTGCAGGTAGACGTAGACGAACGAGCCGTCCGGGAGCTGGCCGAGCGCGGACCGGTTCGTCCGCGGGATGTGGTGGTAGGGCAGGCCCCACGTGGTGACGCCGTCGGTGCTCCGCGTCATCGAGCGTCCGTGGTCGACGAGCGGCGGCAGGTTCTGGCGGACGACGAGCAGCCCCGCGGTGCTGCGCAGGTCGCGACCCCAGACGACCACCCGCATCGAGCCGTCCAGCCCCACGACGAGCGACGCGAGCCCGTCGCGCAGCGGGACGACGGTGCGGCCGGCGTAGAAGTAGCCGCCGACGTGGTCGGAGAGCTTGAACCCGCCGTTGAACGCCGCCACCAGGTCCGGCACCCACGTGCTGGGACGGCGGTCGACGGCCCGGACCGGGCTGCCCTCGGGCCACCTGCGGCCCGGGACGAACCGGAAGCGCAGCAGTGCCGGGTCCATCCAGAGCAGCCAGGTCATGGCGTCGGGATGGGCGGTGTACGCCGGTGTCGCCCCGAGCGACGACGTGGGGACGCCGGTCCAGACGTCGCCGGCCGGCGGGCCGGAGTGCCGGATGGCCGGGCGGACGGCACCGGCCGTGGCCGGCGTCGACGACCGGGCGGACCCGACGGCCCGCGCGGCCGGGCCGGCCGAGCAGGCGCTCAGTGCCAGGGCCAGCAGCGTCGCGGCGACGACAGAGGGCCGCAACGACACGCTGGCACCGGGTTTCCGCGAGACGACCTGACCGGACCACCGTAAGCGCCGTTGAGCGCGGCCCATCGTGCGCTCAGGGAACTCAGGTGGAATCCTCAGCGGCACTGCGGCCCTCGAACGCGACGACCGCCGCGGCGACCTCGTCGGGATCGACGTCGGTGCGCACGTGGCCGTCGACCAGGAACGCGTCGTGGACCGCGACGGCGAGGACGGCGCGGCGCGTCGCCGTCACCGGCACGACGTCGGCCGGCAGGTCCTTCGCCCGCTCCGCGAGGTACGCCGCGGCGGCGCGCACCGCGTCGTGCAGGGCGACGTCCGACGGGTCCGGCTCGGCGAAGCGCCAACGGCGCGCCTGCCGGGCGATGCGCTGCTTGGTCGGGTCGTCGTCGACGACGTCGGCGGCGGCGAACACCCGGCAGTCGTAGACGCGACAGGTGCGCGGCCGGTAGGCGTAGATCGAGCAGCGGCCGTCGACGAGCATGGGGCAGCGCCCGCGTTCGTCGTAGCCCATGAGCCGGTGGCCCGACGGCATGCCGGGTGCCGGGAACAGCAGCTCGGCGGGGATGTGCGCCAGCGCCTCGGCCTCGTCGGGACCGACGTGGACGAAGTAGGACCCCTCGCAGCACGCCGTGCACGATCCGCACGGCACGTCCGCCTCGCCCTCGCCGTGGACCGCCCGCCCGATCTCGCCGAGCCACGTCGTGAACCGTCCGGCCGGGAGGTCGCGCTCGCCCGCGACATCGTCACCGGTCATCGGGAGCCGCTACTTCTTGCGGTTCTGGTCGATGTACGCGGCCGCGTTCGCGAGCTGGTCGGACGGGATCTCGGTTCCGTCGAGGAGCACGGTCGGGGTCTGCGCGACGCCGTCGTCGTGGAACGCCTGGGCCGAGTTCGCCGCCCAGCCGAGGTACGTGTGGGCGTTGACGCAGCCGGCGAACGTGTCGTACGCCGCGCCGCTGAGGCCGGCGTCGGTGCCGAAGCCCAGCAGCTGCGCGTCGGTGTAGCCGTCGCCCTCCTTCGCCGGCTGGTTCGCGAACACCAGACCGTGGTACTCGGCGCCGACGCCGGCGTCGATGGCACAGCCCCAGGCGCTCACTGCACGCGCCGACGACAGGTCGGACTGCGGCAGGGACCGGTCGAGGAACGAGGCGGGGCGGTACACGAGATAGATCTTGCCGTCGGCCGCGAGCTGCTGCATCGCGGCCCCCTGCGCCGCCTCGAACTGGGCGCAGACCGGGCACTGGAAGTCCTCCCAGACCTGGACCGTCGACTTCGTGGGCGCCGCCGTGCCGTAGGGGACGCCGTACGGCTGGTCCGCGGTCGACGGCAGCACGGTGGTCGGGAGGGCCGCGTTGGGGTCGGCGGCGGGGAGGGTGAGTCCCGAGCTCGCCGCGTTCTGGTTCGACGCGAAGACGACCCCGCCCACGATGAGGCCGATGACGACGAGCAGGGCGCCGCCGATGAGGAGGTTGACCCGGCGCTGCCGCGCCTTCTCCACCCGCATCGACTCCGCGCGCGCGGCAGCCGCCTTCTCGCGTGTGGTCCTGGCACTCTCCCCCATGGCCGATCCCCTCTCGAGTCCCCTCGATCGTAAGGCGGCCGCCGCAGGCGACTCGCGGCGCGCGGGTGTGCCGAGTCTCACCGTGCCCGCGGCACCGGACTCACGACACGATGCTCGGCCCCTGGCTCTCCCCGGCGTCGCGGTCGGCGTCGAGCACGGCCTGCACGGCCTCCGGCGGCAGCCCCTGGGCGCGCATGGCCCGGGTGAGGTGCGAGAGGTACCGGTCCGTGGCCCGCACGTAGTTCGCGATCGGGATCACGTGGTACGTGATCGCCTCGACCGGGCCCTGGTCGGTGATGACCGTGACCGAGGCCTTCTCGAGCAGGGCGGTGTCGCCCTGGAAGGTGTCGAGCACCGCGAAGGCCTCGTCCGGTCCCTCGTAGAGCAGTCCCCAGAGGGTCGCCCCGGGGTCCTCCCGCGCGTTGAGGACGCCGCCGCCCCACTCGCGGTCCCGGATCGTGAACTCGAGGCCGTACCCCTCGACGCGTCCCGGGCCGACGACGACGGCCTCCGGGACCCGCGCGGCCATGCGTGCCGGGTCGATGTTGGCGCCGTAGGCGAAGTACCGAAGCATGCGGGCAGGCTAGTCCCGCGGGACGGCGCCGGACGGTCGTTCGCGCGACGCGGCGGGCTCAGTGCGCGAGGTAGCCGAGCAGGTCCTGGCGGGTGAGGACGCCGGTCGGCAGGCCGTCGTCCACGACGATGGCCGCGTCCGCCGACTCGAGCGCGGTGACCGCCGCCGCGACCGGCTCGCCCGCCCCGATCATCGGCAGCTGCGCGCTCATGTGCCGCTCGACCGGGTCGGAGAGCTCGGCGCGGCCGGCGAACAGCGCGTCGAGCAGGTCACGGTCGACGACCGAGCCGACCACCTCCGCCGCCTTGACCGGCGGCTCGGCGCGGACGACCGGCATCTGCGACACGCCGTAGTGGCGCAGGATGTCGATCGCCTCGCGGACGGTCTCCTGCGGGTGCGTGTGCACGAGCTGCGGCAGGTCGCCGGACTTCATCCGCAGGACGTCGCCGACCGTGCGGTCCGGTCGACGTCTGCAGGAACCCGTAGTCGGCCATCCACTCGTCGTTGAAGACCTTGGAGAGGTAGCCGCGACCGCCGTCCGGCAGGAGCACGACGATGACGTCGTCCTTCGAGGCGCGCGCCGCGACCTCCAGGGCGGCCTGCACCGCCATGCCGCACGAGCCGCCGACGAGCAGGCCCTCCTCGCGGGCGAGGCGACGGGTGACGAGGAACGAGTCGCGGTCGGAGACGGCCACGATCTCGTCGCACACGTCGGGGTCGTACGCCGCCGGCCAGAAGTCCTCGCCGACACCCTCGACGAGGTACGGCCGTCCGGTGCCACCGCTGTAGACCGAGCCGACCGGGTCGGCACCGATCACGCGGACCCGTCCGCCGCTGACCTCCTTGAGGAAGCGGCCCGTCCCGCTGATCGTGCCGCCCGTCCCGACACCGGCGACGAAGTGGGTGATCGTGCCGTCCGTCTGGGCCCACAGCTCCGGGCCCGTGGTCTCGTAGTGCGAGCGGGCGTTGTTCGGGTTCGAGTACTGGTCGGGCTTCCAGGCCCCGGGGATCTCGCGGACGAGCCGGTCGGAGACCGAGTAGTAGGACCGCGGGTCCTCCGGGTCGACCGCGGTCGGGCACACCACGACCTCGGCGCCGTAGGCGCGGAGCACGTTCTGCTTGTCGGCGCTCACCTTGTCGGGGCACACGAAGACGCACCGGTAACCCTTGAGCTGTGCCACGAGCGCGAGGCCCACGCCGGTGTTGCCGCTCGTCGGCTCGACGATCGTGCCGCCCGGCTGGAGCTCGCCGGAGGCCTCCGCGGCCTCGATCATGCGCGTGGCGATCCGGTCCTTCACCGAGCCACCGGGGTTGAGGTACTCGACCTTGGCGAGCACGGTCGGGGCGTCGGGGCCGAGGTGGGCGGTGACGGCGTGGAGCCGCACGAGCGGCGTGTTGCCGATGAGCTCCACCACGTTGTCGAAGACCTGCATGCGGCGACCCTAACGGGACCGACCACCACACCGAACCTCGGTGCGACCGGGCGCGTCCGGGACGATGATGGGGCGATGGACCCGGACCTCACCACGCTGCCGGTCCGCGACGAGCGGGTCCGCCGCATCGCCCTCAGCGCGGTGAAGGGCGGCGGTGGGCTGCTCGGCGTGGGCACGGCGCTCGCCGGCGCGGCGATCGGCGTCGTGGCGATCCAGGCCCGTCTCGCCCGGCGGGCGATCGGCCCGCGGCGGACCGTCCCGCCCTACGCCGACGGTCGCTACGCGCCCTCCGCCGACCGGACGCGCGGGACCTCGCTCCGCCTCGCCGTCCTCGGCGACTCGGGGGCCGCGGGGCTCGGCGCCGACGACCCCGCGAGCACCCCCGGCGCGATCCTGGCCACCGAGCTCGCGGCGGCCGCGGACCGCACCGTCGTCCTCACCAACGTCGCCGTCGTCGGTGCCCGCAGCGCCGACCTCGAGCTGCAGGTCGACCGCGTCCTGGTCGTGCGCCCGCACGTCGCGATGATCATGATCGGGGCCAACGACGTCACGCACCTCGTCCGGCCGCAGGACTCGGTCCGACACCTCGGCGACGCCGTGAGCCGGCTGCGCGCCGCGGGCACGGAGGTCGTCGTCGGGACGTGTCCGGACCTCGGTACGGTGCGTCCGTTCGCACCGCCGCTGCGGCAGCTCGCCCGCCGGATGTCGCGCGAGCTCGCCGCGGCCCAGTACATCGTGGTGCGCGGCGCCGGTGGCCGTCCGGTGCCGCTGGCGCAGATCCTCGCCGAGGCGTTCGACGCCGAGCCGGGTCGCTTCTTCTCCGCGGACCGGTTCCACCCGTCCGCCGCGGGCTACGCCGCATGCGCGCATGCACTGCTGCCGGAAGTCCTTGCGGCCGTGGGTATCACGGCCGAGGAGTCCCGACCCGCGTTGCCCTCGGCCTGACCGGCGTACGCCTCAGATCCGGCGACGCAGGTCGAGCAGCAGGTCGGCCGCGGCCACGACCGCGGCATCGACATCAGGACCCGGCGCGGCGCCGGCGGCGGCCGCGAGCACGTCGTTCCCGCACACCGCCACCTGGTCGCCGACCGCGCTGTCGGCGAGCCGGGGCAGGGTCCGGTGCGGTCCGCCCTCGAGCTCCGCGGCGAGGTCGGCGAGGCGCTGGGCGACGTCGCGGGCCGCGTCGGCCCGGGTCGGTTCCGGCGAGAAGGAGGCCGCCATCCGGGCGAGGCCGAGGGTGCGCAACCGGTCGACGGTACGGCGCAGGTCGGCCGTCAGCCGGTCCGCGGGAGTGCTCGGCTCGTCCACGGTGCGAGAGCCTAGGGAAGTTCCCCCGAATCGACGGGTTGACCTGCCATGCACGGGCCACCCGGGGCTACGGTGGGCTCGCACCGCCTGACCCGAGCACCCAGGGAGACGCCGATGATCCGCCACTCCGAGCAGACCCACCAGCAGCTCGTCGAGCGACTCCCCGACGCGACCGGCCGTGACCTCAAGGCATGGATGCGCGCGCTCGAGGACGGTCCCGCGTTCTCCCGGTTCGACGAGAAGGTCAACTGGCTGCGCGACGAGCACGGTCTCTCCCACGGCTTCGCGACGGCGATCGTGCACGAGGCGGACATGGCCCGGGCGCACCGCAAGCTCGGCTGACCCGAGCCCAGCACGGACGAGGCCCCCGCACCGAGCAGGTGCGGGGGCCTCGCGCGCGACCGGGGTCGCTCGCGTCGTCAGCGGCTGCTGGACGCGATGATCGCGAGCAGCCGCAGCAGCTCGAGGTAGAGCCAGATGAGCGTGGCCAGCAGGCCGAACGCCATGCGCCAGGACTCGCGCTCGGGCGCGCCGTGCGCGACCGCCTGCGCGATCGCGTCGAAGTCGAGCACGAGGCTGAACGCCGCGAGGCCGACCCCGACGAGGCAGAGCACGATGCCGAGGGCCCCCATGCCGTAGAAGCCCCAGCCGCCGCCCGCGCCGAACAGCGCGGCGACGAGGCTGACGACGCCGATGGCGAGGTAGCTCACGAGCGCCACCATCATCATCTTGCGGAAGCGGGCACCGACCTTGATCACGCCGGTCTTGTAGAGCACGAGCATCGTGCCGAACGCCACGAGCGTCCCGATGACGGCCTGCTGGACGATGCCCTGGTAGCCGTACGACTGCGCCATCGTGTTGAAGGCGTAGGAGATCCCGCCGAGGAACACGCCCTCGACGAGCGCGTAGGCGAGCACCAGCACGGGGTTGACCGCACGCATGAACGAGTTCGCGAGACCGAGGCCGAGGCCCACGAGCATCGTGGCCCACAACAGCCACGGCATCGAGGGCGCGAGGTCTCCAGCCCACCACGGCGCCGACGAGGAGGACCACGAACGAGATCCCCGTCTTCACCACGACGTCGTCCATCGTGAGCAGCCCGGTGCCCGGGCCCTTCGTGTCGTAGATCGAGCGCAGGTCCGCGGCGGACGGCGTCGCGGCGCCGGCGGCGGAGGTACCGGTGGCCTCGGCGTACGCCGACCTGCCCTCGTCGTAAGCGAATCCGGCCCCGGACCGCTCACCCGTGGCGGTCTCCGTGGCGCGGCGCAGGATGGGGTTGCGGGACTCCATCGATGTCCTCCTGGACGTCGCGGCCCGGCCCCCTACGGGCCGGGTCACCTCTCCACGGTAACCCGGATCGGCCGCTGCGCACGACGTACGACGGACGGGACGCGCGGTTGACGGGTGAGACCCGGTCGGTGAGACTGATGCGGTAATCGAACGGGGAGTACCCCTTCGCTGCGGTGTCGTCATCACGACCTCGGGCCTCGCGGCCCCGGTCCGGCACCGCGGGTCGCGCCCGGTGGGCGCGGCGGCGGGAGACCTTCGACGTCAGCGGGCGCCACGCGCCCCGAGTCGGAGGTGCTGTCCGTGTCCGTCCCCCTCTGGGGCTGGGTCGCCGTCCTCGCCGTCATCGTGGCGATGCTCGTCGTCGACCTCGTCGCCCACCGCAGCGCCCACGTCGTGTCCGCACGCGAGGCGGCGGTCTGGAGCGCGGTCTGGGTGGGGCTCGGGCTGACGTTCGGGGCGTTCGTCTGGTGGCGCTACGGCGCCGACCTCGGGTCCCAGTACCTCGCCGGCTACGTCGTCGAGAAGACCCTCGCCGTCGACAACGTCTTCGTCTTCGCCATCATCTTCAGCTACTTCGCCGTCCCCCGCGAGCACCAGCACCGGGTGCTCTTCTACGGCGTGCTCGGGGCCCTCGTGCTCCGCGGTGCCTTCATCGCGGCGGGCTCGGCCCTCATCGCGAACGCGGCATGGATCCTCTACGCGTTCGGCGTGTTCCTCGTGCTCACCGGGTGGCGCATGGCGCGCACCCGGCACCAGCACCCCGACCCGGCGAACAGCCGCGCCGTGCGGCTGGTCCGGCGGCTGGTGCCCACCACACCCGAGCTGCACGGAGGCCGGTTCTGGACGCGCGTCGACGGGCGGCTGCTCGCGACGCCGCTGCTCGTCGTGCTCGTCCTCGTCGAGGTCAGCGACATCGTGTTCGCCGTCGACTCCATCCCGGCCGTCTTCGCCGTCACGCAGGAACCGTTCCTGGTGTTCACCAGCAACGCGTTCGCGATCCTCGGGCTCCGAGCCCTCTACTTCCTGCTCGCGGACCTCGTCGACCGCTTCGTGCACCTCAAGCTCGGCCTCGCGATCGTCCTCGTGTGGGTCGGCGTGAAGATGCTCGTCGTCGACCTCTGGAAGGTCCCGACGCTGCTCTCGCTCGGCGTCGTGGTCACCGTCATCGCCGTGTCGGTCGTCGCCAGCCTGCGCGCGACACGGCCTGCGATCCACCTCCCTCCCGCCGCTCCACCGCCGGACCCGGTGCCCGTCACCGTGCCCGACCCCGCCGTTGCCCCGACCGCCGCCCGAACCACATCCGGAGGTACGCCATGACCACATCCATCCCCGCCCGTCGCGCGAGCTCGCGACGTGTCGTCGACGGCCGGGCGACGGCCGAGGCGACGACCGCGGTCGTCGCCCTGACCCCCGACGGTCGCGACCTGCTCGAGCAGCGCCTCGAGACCCTGCGCGACGTGGCCATTCCTCGCCTGCGACCGCTGCTGGCCAGACGGGACCGCGACGAGCGCGACGTGGCGGAGTTCGAGCGGCTGACCGCGGAGGCGGAGCGCCTCGACCGGGTGCTCGGCGTAGCGATCACCCTCCAGCCGGCCGACTCGGTCACGGTGCGCTGGGGCAGCCGGGTGCGGATCGAGCTCCCCGGTGGCGAGTGCGAGTGGATCCGCCCGGTGCACCCGGCCGAGGCGTTCCTGGACGACGAGCGGGTCTCGGTCACCTCGCCGGTGTCGCTCGCCGTCATGGACGCCGGTGCCGGCGAGGTGGTCACCGTCCACGGCCCGCAGGGCGACTGGCAGTGCCGGGTCGTCGAGGTCCGGTCGCAGCAGGCGGGTCTCGTCGGTGCCCCCTGAGACCACGGCCGCCGCCGCGGCCCCGTTGCGCGTGCGCGACTGGGCGCGCCGGCGGCGGTCGACGCACCTGGCGCTCAAGCTCGTCGTGCTGCTGGTCGGCGCTCGCCCTCGTGGCCGCCGGTGTCGTCATGCTCGTGCTGCCCGGTCCGGGAGTTGCGGCGATCCTGCTCGGCCTCGTCGTGCTCGCCTCGGAGTACGCGTGGGCCCGCCGGCTGCGCGACCCGCTCTGGGCGCGGGCGTCGTCGGCGCTGGACGCCGTGCGCCGACGCGAGGGCAGCGCTCCTGACGTCTGGCGGGCAGTCGAGGCTTGCTCCTCCCCGCAGTGCTCCCGGCAGTGCTCCCGAGAGGGCGCCTGCCCTCTCGTCCGACAAGCTCAATCGGCTCGGCAGTACGAGCGAGCTCGTACTGCTCTCGCCTCAATCGCTTGTGCCCCCGGCAGGGTTCGAACCTGCACTGTCGCTGGTTTAAGCAGCGTGCCTCTGCCAGTTGGGCTACGAGGGCGATGACTCGAGGCAATTCTTGCGCGCGCGGGCGGCCCGTCGGGGCTCAGGCCGGCAGGACGGCCTCGATCGCGGCGACGACGGCCGGGTCGTCGGGCTGCGTCGCGGGCAGGAAGCGTGCGGTCACCCGGCCGTCCGGGTCGACGACCCACTTCTCGAAGTTCCACCGCACGTCGCCCGAGTAGCCCTCGGAGTCGATGGCGCGCTCGAGCTCGTGGAAGAGCGGGTGGCGGTCCGCGCCGTTGACGTCGAGCTTGTCGGTGAGCGGGAACGTCACGCCGTAGGTCATCGAGCAGAACTCGGCGATCTCCTCGTTCGAGCCCGGCTCCTGCCCGGCGAACTGGTTGCACGGCGCCCCCAGGACGGTGAGGCCGCGCTCGGCGTAGGTCTCGGCGAGGGTCTCGAGGCCGGCGTACTGCGGCGTGAGGCCGCACCGGCTGGCGACGTTGACGACGAGGACCGCGCGACCGGCGAACTCGCCGAACGTCGTCTCGCGGCCGTCCAGCATGGTCAGGGCGACGGGGTGAAGGGACGTCATGGCAGAACCCTCGCACGGACCGTGGGGCTCCGCCTCCGGCGGGCGGCTGCCTCCGCGCCCGGTGTCAGCCGGTGCGCTCCGCGACGGAGAACGCGATGCCGTCGAGGATGTCGTGCTCCGACACCAGCACCTCGGGCAGGCCGGTGCGGTCGAGGATCCGGCGTAGCACGAGGACCCCCGCGTTGAGGACGTCGACCCGACCGGGATGGATCACGCGGATCCGGCTGCGCTCGTCGTGCGTCATCGCGAGCAGGCGGTCGGACCACTCGGCCACGTCGACCGCCCTCAGGCGCGTGCCGTGGACCGCGGCGGCGTCGTACTCCTGCTGCCCGAGCGCGACGGCGGTGAGCGTCGTGACCGAGCCGGCCAGCCCGACCAGCGTGCGCGCCTCGCCGAGCGGGACCACCTCCGCGGCCCGGTCGATCGCGGCGTCGACGTCCGCGACGAGGGCGTCGACCTGGTCGCGCGGCGGCGGGTCGGCGTGCAGGTGCCGCTCGGTGAGCCGGACGCAGCCGATGTCGACGCTGAGGGCGGCGACCGGCTCGGTGGTGCCGAGGACGAACTCGGTCGAGCCGCCGCCGATGTCGACGACGAGGTACGGCGGCCGGGCACCCGTGAGCCCGCGCGTCGCACCGGCGAAGGACAGCCGCGCCTCCTCGTCGCCGGTCACCACCTCGGGCTCCACGCCGATCCGCGAGAGCACGCCCTGCACGAACTCGTCGCGGTTCTCCGCGTCGCGCGAGGCCGACGTCGCGACGAACCGCACGTGTTCCGCGCCGAGGTCACGGATCGTGTCGGCGTACCGGTCGCACACGGCGAAGGTGCGGGCGAGCGCCTCGGGAGCGAGCCGGCCGGTGCGGTCCACGCCCTCGCCGAGCCGGACGATCTCCATCTGCCGGTGCAGGTCGACGAGACCGGCCGACCCGCTGCCGACGTCGGCGACCAGCAGGCGCAGCGAGTTCGTGCCGCAGTCGATCGCGGCGACGCGGGTCGTCATGACGTCTCCTCACGGGTGCACGGTCCGGTGGCGCCCCAGTCGGGCAGCATCGCGAGCGCCTCGTCGCCGAACGGGTTCACTCCCGGACCGGCGGCGAGGGCGTGCCCGACGAGCACGTGCAGGCACTTCACCCGCGACGGCATGCCGCCGGCGGAGATCCCGGAGATCTCCGCGACGTGACCGATCTCCTCGCGGCTCGCCAGGTACGCCTCGTGCGCGGCGACGTACGCGGCGGCGAGCTCGGGGTCGGTCGCGAGCCGCTCCTGCATCTCTCGCATGACACCGCCCGCCTCGAGCGTGCCGATGAGCCCGGCCGCCCGCGGGCAGGTGAGGTAGTAGAGGGTCGGGAACGGCGTGCCGTCGGGCAGGCGTGGCTCCGTGGCCACGACGTCGGGGTCCCCGCACGAGCAGCGGTGCGCGACCGCGTGGACGCCGCGCGGCTCACGGCCGAGCTGACGCGCGACGGCGTCGAGGTCGCGCTGCGCAGGGACCGCGGTCATCGCGGCGCGTTCGGCGGCACCACGATCGGCGCGGGACCGGCGGCCGGCGCGCCCGCGTGGTCGGCCGTCCGGACCGACGACCAGAGCGTGGCGTACCACGCCGTCGTGGCGGCGGACGACTTCTTCGCGCTCGGCGCCGGCGCCTCCGACGGGTCCAGCACGACGTAGCCGACCTCACCGGGAAGGACGTAGTGCAGTCGCTCGCGGATCAGCGACGTGACGTACGCCGGGTCCTGCAGCCGCTCCTGGCGCACGGTGAGCTCGTCGACGCGGCCCTGGGTCGCGGCGTTGTCGGCCTGCAGCGCGCTGATCTCCGCGCGCTGGTGCAGCAGCTCCCGGGTGGGGACGGCCAGGGTGAACACCAGCAGCGCCACGACACCCGCGAGCACGACGGCTCGCCCGGTGAGGCTGGGACGGTCGCGCACGGCCGCGGCGGCGCCCAACAGCGTGCGCGCCCGGCCCTTCGTGGTCGCGGTCGCCCGCGCGGTCGGCGTACGCCGTGCCGTGGTGCGGACCGGCGGGACGGGTCGTGGTCGGACCGGCCGGGCGCGTGGAGCTGCCACGGCGCGCCGACTGGCGCTCCGCAGCACGCTGCGACGGTCCGCTCATACCTGCCGTCCCACGTTCGGAAGTGTGCCGCCTCAGCCGCGGAAACGCGGGAAGGCGGCGCGACCCGCGTAGCGCGCCGCGTCGTCGAGCTCTTCCTCGATGCGCATCAGCTGGTTGTACTTCGCGACGCGCTCGGAGCGCGCCGGGGCCCCGGTCTTGATCTGGCCGCAGTCGGTCGCGACGGCGAGGTCGGCGATCGTGACGTCCTCGGTCTCGCCGGACCGGTGGCTCATCATGCAGCGGTAGCCGTTGCGGTGGGCCATCGAGACCGCGTCGAGGGTCTCGGTGAGCGTGCCGATCTGGTTGACCTTGACCAGCAGGGCGTTCGCGGTGCCGGCGTCGATCCCCCGCTGCAGTCGCTCGGGGTTCGTGACGAACAGGTCGTCGCCGACGATCTGCACCTGGGCGCCGATCGCGTCGGTGAGGGTCTTCCAGCCGGCCCAGTCGTCCTCGTTGAGCGGGTCCTCGAGCGACACGAGCGGGTAGTCGGCGACCAAGGAGGCGTAGTACGCCGACATCTCCTCGGCCGTCTTCGTCGTCTTCTCGAAGGTGTAGACGCCGTCGGCGTAGAACTCGCTCGCGGCGACGTCGAGCGCGAGGGCGATGTCGGTCCCGAGGGTGTAGCCCGCGGAGTCGATCGCCTTCGCGATGAGGTCGAGCGCGGCGCGGTTGCTCGGGAGGTTCGGCGCGAAGCCGCCCTCGTCGCCGAGGCCCGTCGCGAGCCCCTCCTTCTTGAGGACGGCCTTGAGCGCGTGGTAGACCTCCGCGCCCCAGCGCAGCGCCTCGCGGAAGCTCTCCGCGCCGATCGGCGCGATCATGAACTCCTGGATGTCGACGTCGGTGTCCGCGTGCGAACCGCCGTTGAGGATGTTCATCATCGGCACGGGCAGCACGTGGCTGTTCGGGCCGCCGACGTAGCGGAACAGCGGGAGGCCGGCCGAGTCGGCGGCGGCCTTCGCCACGGCGAGCGAGACGCCGAGGATCGCGTTGGCGCCGAGGCGCTCCTTGTTCGGCGTACCGTCGAGGTCGATCATCACCTGGTCGATGAGCCGCTGCTCGGCGGCGTCGAAGCCGAGGACCTCCGGCGCGATCTCGTCCTCGACCGCGAGGACGGCGCGCTCCACGCCCTTGCCCTGGTAGCGCTCGCCGCCGTCGCGCAGCTCGACCGCCTCGAAGGCACCGGTGGAGGCACCGGACGGCACCGCCGCGCGGGCCACCGTGCCGTCGTCGAGACCCACCTCGACCTCGACCGTGGGGTTGCCCCGGGAGTCGAGGATCTCGCGGGCGATGACGGCGTCGATGCTGGCCACGGGGCACTCCGGAGTCTGGTGCGGGTACGGATCCGTGGCGAGCCTATCCGTCGGTCGCGGTACGAGGAGTCATCGGCGTGCGCGCGAGCGGTTCGAGGCGCACCCTTGTTCCACCATGACACTGCACCGGCTCCCGTCGTCCTCCGCGAGCGACGCCGTCCCCGCAGGTCAGACCGGCACGGAGGTCCCGCGGACCGGGATCCGCAGCGGGTTCACGCCGATGGAGACCCTGGACCGGTCGACGCCAGACCCCGGCTTCTTCGGCCCCGAGAGCATGTCGTGGCGGATCCATCACGACCCCGCGTCGATCGTCGGGGGCATCCGGGCACTCGCCTTCCAGTCCCTGCATCCCGAGGTCATGCTCGGGTTCGCCCGGGTGACCGACGCGCGGAACGACGCGTGGGGCCGGCTGTCCCGCACCGGTCGCTACGTCAACGCGATCACCTACGGCACGGTCGCCGAGGCCGAGGCTTCCGCCGCGCGGGTACGCCGTATCCACGGAGCGCTCGGGCTGGACCGTCCCGACTGGCTGCTGTGGGTCCACTGCGGAGCCGTCGACTCCTGGCTGGACGCGCATCGCCGTTCCGGCGCCCCGCTGAGCGACGACGAGGCGGACCGCTACGTCGCCGAGCAGGTCGTCGCCGCGCGGCTCGTCGGCTGCATCGTCGACGACGTCCCGCTCACCGTCGCCGAGCTCCGCGAGTACGTCACGTCGATGCGGCCCGTCCTGTCCGTCACCCCCGAGACCCGCGATGCCGTCCGTGGGCTGCTGTGGCCTCCGATGCCGCCCAAGGTCGCGCTGCTCACCCCGGCACGTCCCGCGTGGACGCTGTTCGCGCTCACCGGCTTCGCGCTCATGCCGCGCTGGGCCCGGCGGATGTTCGCGCTGCCCGGCCTGCCGACCACCGACGTTCAGGCCGCGCTGACCGCGCGGGCGTTGCGCTCCACGCTGCTCGTGGTGCCCGAGGAGCGACGTACCAACCCGCACCTGGCCGCGGCACGCATCCGACTCGGTCTCGCCGTCGATGGCGGATGACGGTCTTTCGGGCTTCGCCTTCGGTCAGCGGTTCAGTCGACGCGGAGTGAACTGCCGGACACGCTGACGAGCTGACGAGGCATGCTCGGCGACCCGCCGGTGATGTGCCTGCGGTACGGGGTGAGAGGTCGGTGCGCCCTGCCGTCAGGGCCGGGTTCGTGGTGGGGTGAAGGTCCAGCAGCCGGTGGTGTGCGGGTCGATGCCGTCGGTCGGCGCGATCGACCAGCCGCCCTCGTGCACCGCGTGGTGGTGGCGCACGCAGAGCAGCACGGTGTTCGAGATGTCGGTCGCGCCGCCGTCCTCCCACGGAAGCGTGTGGTGGGCGTGGGTGCGGGAGACGTCGACGCGGCAGTCGGGGAACGCGCAGTGCCCGTCGCGGACCTCGAGGGCGCGGCGCAGCCGCGGCGGGACGGTGCGCCGGGTCCGGCCGAGGTAGAGCACGCTGCGGGCCTGCGCGGTGAGCCGGCCGGTCAGCACGTCCCGCCACGCCGCGCCACTCGCCTCGCCGGTCACGTTCGTCTCGGCGACCACCTTGCCGTCGGTGCCGCTGCCGGTGCAGGTGCCGGTGCGCGGGTCGGGTCGGGTGGTGATCACGGGGTGCACATCGCAGTCGCAGAGGATCCGGCGTAGGGACTGGTCGGGCAGCAGCGCGGGTTGTTCGTTGCCGGGGACCAGGAGTCGGCCGCCGAGGCCGGCGAGCAGCTGGTCGAGGTCCGCGGTGAGGGTGAGGTGGGGGCGGACCCCGTGGCGGGTGCCGAGCAGTCCGGCGTCGAGCGCGCTGGGTGGCGAGGTGGCCCAGGGCGAGGGCGAGCAGGTGCGGGCGGCGGGCCTTGCGCCGCTGCCCGTCCAGCGCCGGGTGCCCGCCGGGCTGGTCCTCGGGTGCCAGGGATCCGCTGCGGTGCCAGCCGTCCACCACCGCGTCCAGCGCGGTGGACAGCGCGGCGGCGGTCTCCGCGGTCAGGTACCCGGAGAGCCGGTACCCGACCCCGACCGGGGTGATGGTGACCTGCTGGTCGTCGTAGGCGTCCAGCTGGGCCTGGCGGACTCCGTCCGGGTCGGCCACGAACCGCAGGTAGCGGGCGGACAGGGCGACGTCGGCGACCGGGGCCCGGCGGGCCAGGTCGAGCAGCACCGCCTCCGCCTCGCCCGCCTTGGTGGCACGCACCGCGACCGGCAGGGCCCGCACCGCGAGGGTGATCCCGCGGGTGATCTCCCGCACCGCACCGGCGGGCACCTCCCCGGCGAGCCACGCCCGCTCGGTCGCGGGGAAGTCGGCGCGCAAGGAGGCCGAGGACGCGAGGAGGACCTTGGCCTCGGTCTCGGACCTGCGGCACCGCTGGAGCAGCCACGACTTCGTCGACGCGAGCCCGGCCGGCTCGAGGGCGCCCGAGGCGTGCACCACCCCGGTCGCCACCGTCGCCACCGCGTGCCCCGCGATCCACGCGCCCGGTGCAGCGTCTCGGTCAGTCCGATCAGCGCCGCCGCCGGAACCTCGACCAGCGCCCCCTCCGCGGTCAGCTCCGCGAGCCGGGCGACCACTGTCGTCGAGCTCCGCGACCGCGTCCGCGACCAGCGCACCGGGACTGCGCGGCGGGCGGGTCGTGGTCGAGCTCATGGCCCGAACCTACTCAGGGGGTCTGACAGTGCCACGGCCCGAAACCGCCCTGGGGACAACTACTTTCCGCGATTCGTGATCACACGGTGCAACGTCGAGCCACAGCTCGCGCCGTTCCGCCCCGTAGAACACTGGCACCGTCGGCGACCGTCGACCGCGTGGCGGCCGACTCCTGGCGGCAACCACGCGTCAGGGACCGGGGAACGCCGTCGAGGACGTTCGCGGCGATGCGGTCGGCGATCCCGTTCGCCATCGCCCGCGCGGCGAAGCTCTCCGGCTTGCGCGCCGCCTCGGCGGCGAAGCACGCGGTGAACTCCGGACCGAGACCCAGCCGCGGGAAGCGGTCGACCACCTCGGCTCGCAGGTCCGGCTCCCACCACTGCGGGTTCCGCCCGGAGATGTCCAGTCCGGTCGCGATCTCGAGCAGGTGGCCCTCGGGATCCTCGACGACGTCGACGGCGTCCCACATGTGCCGCACGATCACCTCGGCGGCCCGCTGCCGGCGGTGGACGGGCCAGCCGGCACCGGCGCCGAACACCCAGGCGACGTGGCCGCCGGCCTGCTCGAACGGGACGGCGTGGTTGTCGAACGACGCGGTCAGCCCGATGTCGTGCAGCATCGCCGAGACCCAGAGCAGCTCGGCGTCGAACTCGATCCCGTGCTGCACGGCGTACGCCGCGGCCCAGACGTAGGACCGCCGGCAGTGATGCAGCAGTGCCGTGGACGAGTACGCCGTGGCCACCTCGAGGGCGGCCTCGGCCACGGCGGTCTGCGGGTGCGGGACGTCGACGAGTCGCATGCAGTCATCCTGGCCCGCCGGGTGGCGCGCCCGGCCGCGATCGGGCCATCGGGCGCGTCGATGAGGCGCCCGATGGTGCGTCGATGAGGTACCCGAGGTGCGTCGATGGGGCGCCGCAGGTGCGCCTATCGCGGCCTGGGGCACCTTCATGCGGAAAGAGGGGGTCAGGGGTTGAGGAGGGCGGGGAGGTGCCGTGGGGGCGGGGTGCCGTGGGCGAGGACGGCGTCGTGCACCTGCTTCTCGCTCCAGCCGGGGTTGGCGGCCCGCAGGTCCCGCACGACGTCGTCGATCGCGATGAAGCCGACGTAGTACGTCGAGAGCTGCGTCGACGTGAGCAGCGCTCGACGCCACTTGCCGACGGCCTCGCCCTCCTCCTGGTGACCGCGCACCCGCATCAGTCGGAGCGCCTCGTCCTCGGTCATGCCGCGGGTGTGCACCCGCACGTCGAGGATCGCGTTGATGGTCGTGCGCAGCTGCATCTTCAGCTGCTGCAAGCGGATCGCGAGCGCGGCTCGGTCCCGCTCCGCGGACGGCGTACCGCTCGGGACGTACCCGTGCTCGGCCATGAGCTGCTCGGCGTAGACCGCCCAGCCCTCGGCGAACGGGCCGCTGCGGAACGTGGAGCGCACCCGGGTGCCGAGGCGGGCGAGGTTGTGGTGCCCCAGCTGCAGGACGTGGCCCGGCATCGCCTCGTGGATCGCCATGTCGTGCAGCATGTGCGCGTTGTACTCGCGGTAGAACGAGGCCACCCGCTCCTCGTCCCAGCCCGCGGGGGTCGGTGACACGGCGAAGAACGTCGGCAGCGGCGCGGTCTCGAGCGGCCCGGGCGGGTCGCAGTACGCGACCGCGATGCCCCGGTGGATCTCGGGCATCTCGACGATCTCGACCGGGATGTCGGGGACGGTGACGAGCTCGTGCTCGATCACGAACGCGCGGGTGGAGTCGTACGCCGCGCGGCAGTGCGGCATGACGGTCGCGTCGTCGATCGGGCCGCTCGCGGCGACGGCCTCGAGCGCACGGCGTACGAGCGGCGCCGCGTCGTCCGGGGGCGGCACCGCCTCGCCGAGGTAGTCGGCCGCGGCCCGGGCGATCTCGCCCTCGATGCGCGCGAGGTCGTTCTCGGCCCGGTGCAGCAGGTCGTCGGGCGTGAGGTGCGCGTCGAGGGTGGCCCACAGCTTCGCCGCGAACTTCTCCGGCCCGAGGCGCGGGTCCCGCGTGGCGACGTCGGACTCGAGCAGGTCCTGCAGCCAGCCGATGTGCGCGTCGAGCGCGCCCTGCGCCTCGGCACGCAGCGGGTCGATCCGCAGGCGCAGCCCGGGCGCCTGCTCGAGCGCGTCGTCGACCTGCCCACGCAGCATCTCCTGGGTGCCGCGGAACTGGCCGATGGCGGTCTCGACGTGGACGCGCGGCATGGAGGTGAGCGACCGCCGTGCCGTCTCGAGCAGCTCGGGGATCGCGGCGAGCCGCCCGGCCAGGGACTCCAGTCGCTGCTCGACGGGGGCGAAGTCGCGGGCGAGCAGGACGTGCAGCGCCGTCCCGGGGTTGGCGACGAGCGGGTTCCACGTGTGCGGCGCCAGGGTCTCGAGCAGGAAGCGCTCGGCCGAGACGTGCGAGCGCAGGATCTCCAGGTCGACCGCCGCGCCCGTACCCAGCGCCAGGTCGTCGACCTGGTCGATCGCGCCGAGCGCGTGATCGAGCATCGCGAGGCTCTCCTCGACCCCCTCGTCGCTGAGGTCGGGGAGCCGATGGTCGAACCGGTGGTCGCCCAGAGCCGTCGCGGTGACCGGGTCGCGGGCGAGCCAGTGGTCGATGATCGCGTCGGCGAGCGCCGCGAAGTTCTGCTCGGCATCCTCGCCGCGCAGGGTCGGGTGGCCGAAGTCCCAGGAGTCGCTCACCGCCGGACGCTATCTGTCTTTCCCCTCCAAGCTCGCGCCCTCACGGGCGCTCGCGTCGGGGCCGCCTCGTGTTGCCTGCCCCTCCAAGAAGTCGCGCTCACGCGCGACTTCGTCGGGGCCGCCTCCGCTGCGCGGCCTGGTCGGCGCCTGCGGCGCCTCCCTCTCGGCCTCGCCGACCCCCTTCGGGGGCCGGACTCCGGCCTCGGGCCGCTCCGCTTTGGCGTACTGCACCTCGCTCCGCGGCCTCGGGCCGCTCCGCTTCGGCGGACCGCATCAGGGCTCGGAGCGATCAGTCGCTCGGGGTCACCGTGTCGGCGGGGAGGCCTTCGGCTGAGCGGATTCTGGTGCGGTGGCGGCGTAGGGCGGCGCGGAGCTCTTGCTCGGGGTCCTCGTCGGTGCCCGACATCCGCGCCACGAGGGCGAGGAGCAGGTCGCCGACGGCTCCGTCGGCGGCGTCGTAGGCGCGGTCCGCGGCGTCCTGCACCTCGGGTGCGATCCATTCGACGTCCTCGACCCGCGCGGACCGGCGCAGCAGCTTCGCGGCGAGCACGAGGGCCGGCAGCGACCTCGGGATGCCGTCGGTGACCGACGCGCGCCCCTTCTCCTGCCGCTTGAGCTCGGTCCAGCTCGCCTCGACCTCGTCGGCCGTGCGCGCCTCGTGACCGGCGAACACGTGCGGGTGCCGGCTCACCAGCTTCGCGGTGATCCCGTCGGCGACGTCGTCGATGGTCCACGGGTCGTCGTGCTCCTGGGCGATGCGCGCGTGGAACGCCACCTGCAGCAGGAGGTCGCCGAGCTCCTCGCGCAGCTCCGTGTCGTCGCCGGCCTCGATCGCCTCGACCGTCTCGTAGGCCTCCTCGACGAGGTACTCCACGAGCGACTCGTGGGTCTGCTCCGCGTCCCACGGGCACCCGCCGGGCGACCGCAGCCGGTCCATCACCGCGACCAGGTCGAGCAACCGCGCTCCGGGGAGGTCCCACGACCCGAGCACCACGTCGACGTCCGGGCGCGAGGTCGCCGAGCCCGTCCTGCAGCGCGACGAGCGCGTCGGCCAGCCCGGGGTCGCCGTCGGGCGACGCGACCCACACGGTCGTGCCGTCGGCGGCGCCCGCCAGCAGGACGCGGGCCAGGTCGAGCGGCGTGGTCGCCGATGTCGGCGTCCCGGCGTCGATCCCGGCCGTCTCGAGGGCAGTGACGAGCGGGTGCGCGCGATCCGCGACCAGGACGCTGTCCGCCGCTCCCAGTACGGCCCACGCCTCGAAGGACAGCAGGCCCGGGACGACCCGGGGCGACGTCGCCAGCAGGACGAGCCGACCCGGCACGGCGTGGCTCAGCTCGACGAGGGGCTCGGCTGCGGCGCGGTCTGGCCGGCGGTCGCCGAGGGCGAGGGGGACGGCACGAACGACAGGTCGTCCGGCACCGGGCCGAGCGAGAACACCGACCAGGTGCCGTAGCGCGGTGCCACCTCGACGCCGATGTTGGCGACGAACGTCGTCATGTAGTTGTTGAACGCCGTGGACCTCGCCGTGGCGTCGGTGACGCCGCTCGCGATCTTCGCGAGGAGCGCGTCGTAGATCATCTGGTCGCGCGCGGCCGAGGACACCTGGTCGACCGGGACCTCCGCCTGGATCACCAGGTTGTCGTAGAGCGACTGAGCCTTGCCGTTGAACTGGGTGTCGACGATGTTCTTGAGGAAGGCGTCGATCTCGCCCTGCGAGACCGTGATGCCCTCCTTCTGCGCGACGGCGTCGAGGATGAGGTGACGGGTCTGCATCGTGAGCACGGCCGTGGTCGCGGCCTTGTCGTCGAACGTCGAGCCCGGGATCGCGGCGAGCTGGGTCTGCACCTGGTCGACCACGTTCGCGACGTCGGAGTCGGTGACGACCTGGTCGCCCACCACCGACGCGGCGCCGGCCTGGCTCGAGCAGCCGGTGAGGGCGAGAGCGGCGAGGGCTACGGCGAGCGCGGTACGACGCAGGCGGGTGGTGCTCACGGGGCGGGCCTTTCGGGTCATCGGGCACTGACCGGCTCGAGCAGGACGGCGTCGACGAGGTCGCGCAGCCAGTCGAGGACGGCGGTGTCGCGGACCGGCTGGCCGCCCACGCGGGCGGTCATGGGGCGCGGCACCAGGATCGTACGGGTCGCCGGCTTGACGAGGCTTCCCGGGTAGAGCCGGGCCAGCCGCATCGCCCGGGAGTCCGGCAGTTCGACGGGTGTGAGTCGGATGAAGTTCCCCTGCGCCACGACCTCGGTCACGCCGGCCCTCCGCGCGTGGATCCGGAACCGCGCCACGGCGAGCAGGTTGAGCACGGGCGGGGGGAGCTGTCCGTAGCGGTCGACGAGCTCCTCCACCACGCCGTCCACGTCCTCCTCGGTCGTGGCGGCCGCGAGCCGCTTGTAGGCCTCGAGGCGCAGCCGCTCCTCCGCGACGAACTCGTGCGGGATGTGCGCGTCGATGGGGACCTCGACCTTGATGTCGGCGAGCTCCTCGACGTCCGCCCCGTCGTGGCGGTACTCCGCGACGGCCTCGCCCACGAGCCGCACGTAGAGGTCGAAGCCCACGTCGGCGATGTGCCCGCTCTGCTCGCCGCCGAGCAGGTTGCCCGCGCCGCGGATCTCGAGGTCCTTCATCGCCACGGCCATGCCGGAGCCGAGGTCGGTGTTCGCCGCGATGGTGGCGAGCCGGTCGTGCGCCGTCTCGGTGAGCGGCTTCTCGGGCGGGTAGAGGAAGTAGGCGTAGCCCCGCTCCCGGCCGCGACCGACCCGGCCGCGCAGCTGGTGCAGCTGCGAGAGCCCGAACATGTCGGCGCGGTCGAGGATGAGGGTGTTCGCGTTCGGGATGTCGAGGCCGCTCTCCACGATCGTGGTCGACACGAGGACGTCGAACTCCTTCTCCCAGAAGTCGACGATGACCCGCTCGAGGGTGTGCTCGTTCATCTGGCCGTGCGCCGTCTGCACGCGCGCCTCGGGCACGAGCTCGCGCAGCTTCGCCGCGACGCGGTCGATCGACTCGACCCGGTTGTGCACGAAGAACACCTGGCCGTCGCGCAGGAGCTCGCGGCGGATCGCGGCGGCGACCTGCTTGTCGTCGTACGGCCCGACGAACGTCAGCACCGGGTGCCGCTCCTCCGGCGGCGTCTGGATCGTCGACATCTCGCGGATGCCCGTGACGGCCATCTCGAGCGTGCGCGGGATCGGGGTGGCGGACATCGTGAGGAAGTCCACGTCCATGCGCATCGCCTTGAGGTGCTCCTTGTGCTCGACGCCGAACCGCTGCTCCTCGTCGACGATGACGAGGCCGAGGTCCTTGAACCGGACCTCGGTGCTGAACAGCCGGTGCGTGCCGATGACGACGTCGATCGTGCCGGCGGTGATCCCCTCGATGACCGCCTTCGCCTCCTTGTCGGTCTGGAACCGGGACAGCGCGGCGACCCGCACCGGGAACGCGGCGTAACGCTCGGAGAACGTCGACATGTGCTGCTGCACGAGCAGGGTGGTCGGCACGAGGATCGCGACCTGCTTGCCGTCCTGCACCGCCTTGAAGGCCGCGCGCACGGCGATCTCGGTCTTGCCGTAGCCGACGTCGCCGCAGATGAGCCGGTCCATCGGGACCACGTTCTCCATGTCGGCCTTGACCTCGTCGATGCACGACAGCTGGTCCGGCGTCTCGTTGTAGGGGAACGCGTCCTCGAGCTCGCGCTGCCAGACCGTGTCGGTGCCGAAGGCGTGACCGCGGCTCGCCATCCGCGCGGCGTACAGCCGGATCAGCTCGCCGGCGATCTGGCGCACGGCCTTGCGGGCGCGGGCCTTCGTCTTCGTCCAGTCGGCACCGCCGAGGCGGTGCAGGCTGGGCGCCTCGCCGCCGACGTAGCGCGTCACCTGGTCGAGCTGGTCGGTCGGGACGTAGAGCCGGTCGCCGGGCTGGCCGCGCTTCGCGGGCGCGTACTCGACGACGAGGTACTCGCGCGTCGCGCCGGCGACCGTCCGCTGCACCATCTCGACGTACCGGCCGACGCCGTGCTGCTCGTGCACGACGTAGTCGCCGGCCTTGAGCTGCAACGGGTCGATCGTCTGCCGACGTCGTGTCGGCATCCGCCGGGTGTCGCGCGTGGTGGACCGCTGACCGACGAGATCGGTCTCGGTGAGCACGGCGAGGCGCAGCGACGGCGCGACGAAGCCGTGCTCGAGCCCGCCGGTGACGACGGTGACGACGCCGGGGTCGGGCGCTACGTCGAGCCCGTCGACGAGACGGACCGCGAGCCCCTCCCCGCGCGCGGACTCCGCGACCCGCTCGGCCGTCCCGTGGCCGGCCGTGACGAGCACGACCGACCAGCCGTCGCGCAGCCACTCGCCGGCCTGCGCGAACGCCCGCGCCGTCTCGCCGCGATAGCTCTCGGCCGCGCGGACGTCGACGGTCAGCCGGTCGATCGCGTCCGGGTCCAGCGTCGCGGCGTCGACGTCGTCCCCGGAGACGTCGCCGCCGAAGGGCGAGACCGCCCACCACGGGATCCCGCGGGCGAGGGCCGCCCCCCGGACGTCGCCCACGGAGCGGTACGCCGCCGCCCGCAGGTCGATCGGGGTCACGTTGCCCGCGGCCGCGTTGTGCCACGACGCCTCGAGGAACTCCTCGCTCGTCGCGACGAGGTCGTGCGCCCGGGTCCGCACCCGCTCCGGGTCGCAGACGAGCACGACCGCGCCCGCCGGCAGCAGGTCGACGAGCAGCTCCATGCCGTCGGCGAGCACCGGCGCGAGCGCCTCCATGCCCTCCACGGCCGTCCCGTCGGCCAGCCGGTCGAGCAGGTCGAGCAGCTCGGGGTGCTGCGTGGACAGCGCGCGGGCTCGCGCGCGGACCTCGTCGGTGAGCAGCAGCTCGCGGCACGGCGGGGCCCAGAGCCCGGCGTCGGCGACCTCGAGCGAGCGCTGGTCGACGACCTTGAAGTAGCGGATCTCCTCGACCGTGTCGCCCCAGAACTCGAGGCGCACCGGGTGCTCCTCGGTGGGCGGGAACACGTCGAGGATGCCGCCGCGCACGGCGAACTGGCCGCGCTTGTCGACCAGGTCGGTCCGCGTGTACGCCGCACCCGCGAGCCGACGGACGAGGTCGTCCATGGCGATCTCGTCGCCCTGCCGCACGGCCACCGGCTCGAGGTCGCCGAGGCCGCGGCACTACGGGCTGGAGCACGGCGCGGATCGGCGCCACGACGACGCGTACGGCGCCGTGCTCGGCGTCCTCCGGGTGGGCGAGACGTCGCAGCACGGCGAGCCGACGGCCGACGGTGTCGCTCGAGGGCGAGAGCCGCTCGTGCGGCAGCGTCTCCCAGGCCGGGAACTCCGCGACCGTGTGCTCGGCCATCAGGTCGGCGAGGGCGGCCGTCAGGTCCTCCGCCTCGCGCGCGGTCGCCGTCACGAGGAGCAGCGGGCGTTCGCCGGCCGCCGCGACGGCCGCCGCGACGAGCGGGTAGAGCGCCGAGGGCGCGGTGACGTCGAGCGCCTCGGTGGCCGACGCCGTGCCGGTGCGCCGGGCGCGGCGGACGGCTTCGACGATCCCGGCCTCGGGGACGACGGCGTCGACGAGCCCGCGCAGGGTCGGTGACATGGTGCCTCTCGGTGCTGGTGGGACGGCCGGCAGCACGACGGCAGCCCCGCACCTCGAACGAGGGCGGGGGTCGGCCGGTGCCGTGCCCGAGTCTACGTCGGTGCCGGTGACGGCTCGGCCGGGCGCCGGTCCGGGCCGCCGGCCGCGACCCGGTCGTACGCCGCCCGTTCCGCCTGTCGGTGGTCCGCGCCAGGATGTCGTCATGGCACCCGACGCCGTGTTCAAGGACCTCTGTCTCGATGCCGCAGACGCCGGCGTCCTCGCGGCCTTCTGGGGTCGCGTCCTGGGGCGCACCGTCGCGGCCGCGGACGGCGGCGGTTGGCGGGTCGTCCCGCCCGCGGGCGGGCCCGAGTCGCTGGGGATCTGGGTCGACCCCGTCCCGGAGCCGCGCTCGGTCAAGACGAGGGTCCACCTGGACCTGCGGCTGCCCTCGGCGGACGTCGGTCCGCTGCTCGCCGTGGGCGCCAGGCTCGTGCGCGAGCCGGCCGGCGACCAGCACTGGTGGGTGCTGACCGACCCGGACGGCAACGAGTTCTGCGCGATGGCGCCGGCGCCGCCGGAGTACGGGCTGCCCGAGGTCGACCGGCCGACGCCGTACGAGCTCGTCGTCGACACCGCCGATCCCGAGGCCCAGGCGACGTGGTGGGCCGCGCGCACCGGCGGCACCGCGCGCACCCGCGGCGGCCCGTTCTGGTGGGTCGAGGGCGCGGTCGGGTTCCCGTGGCTGTTCTGGGTCTTCGCCCCCGTGCCCGAGCCGAAGACCGCGAAGAACCGGATGCACTGGGACGTCGTCGTCGGCGCCGACGGGCCGCAGGCCCTGCTCGACGCCGGGGCGACGCTGCTCCGGGCTCGCGGCGCCGGTCCGGACGACATCGACTGGTGGGTCCTCGCCGACCCCGAGGGCAACGAGTTCTGCGCGTTCCTGCCCTCCCCCTGACCGCGGTCCAGCGTCCCCTCCGCTCTGGGCCGGGCGGGTCGCCCCATCGCCTCTTGGCTGCGGAGCGTGACGATCCGGTGGCTTTCGTCCTGGCGGGACTGGTCCCTTTGACCGATATCCACCCCCTCGACCTGCAACAGCCGGTCGCGGAGCGTCACCATGGACGTGCTTGGGGAGTCAGTGCCACCGACTCCGTCTCGGCCCGGTAGTCGCGGGCACGAGCGCGCGACCCGGGATCCAGGGCGGTGCCCTGGAGGAAGGGAGCGCCACCATGACCATCTTCGGCTCCCGCCGCAGCGACCGCTCCGCCCGCGCCCCGAGCGCCCGGCGTCGCACCGTCGTCGGGTTGATCGCCGTGCTTCCCGTGCTCGCGGTCCTCGGCGCCGTGGGACCCGCCGACGCCGGCAACGGCCCCGGCGGAGGTGGTGGCGGTGGAGGAGGTGGAGGTGGCGGCGGTAGCGGCACGCCGAAGGTGTCCATCTGCCACGGACGGGTAGCGACAGCAAGCCATACGGCCCGAGGCCCGATCACGGTCGATGCAGCTCCTCGATCGTCAAGGGCACGGGGCCACGACGGACCGGTCTGGAACCCGTCGCTCAGGGACGCCGGTATCAGGTGGGGTGACATCATCCCGGCGTTCGACTGGGTCGACAAGAACGGCACCCCGCAGCACTACGCCGGCATGAACACCGACGCGCTCGACGTCATCGCGAACGGGTGCCAGATCCTCACGGTGACGCCGGTCGCGCCGACGGTGACGCCGTCGACCACCTGTGACGTCCAGGGCACGTACACCATCCCCGCGACGAAGGGCGTCGTCTACCTGCTCGACGGCACGCCGATCGCCGCCGGCACGTACGACGGACCGAAGACGGCGACCATCACCGCCCAGGCGAAGCCGGGCTACCTGCTGTCCGACCCGACCTGGTCCTTCCCACTGGACCTCCCGGCGGCAGCCGTCTGCCCGACCCAGGTCACGCCGGTGAACCCGACGGTCGTCCTGTCCTCGAAGTGTGACGTCCAGGGCAGCTACACGATCCCGACGACGACGGGCGTCAGCTACCTGCTCGACGGCGCGCCGATCGCCGCCGGCACCCACGCGGGCCCGGCGTCCGGAACCGTCACCGCCCAGGCGGGCGAGGGCTACACGCTGACCCCGGCCGACTGGTCCTACGCCCTGAGCGTCCCCGCCGCAGCCGCCTGCCCGGCGACCGTGGTGGTGGTCGTCACCCCGGTGAACCCCACGGTCGTCCCGTCGACCCTCTGTGAGGTCCAGGGCACGTACACCATCCCGTCGACGACGGGAGTGACCTACCTGCTCGACGGCACGGCCGTCGCCGCCGGCGACTACATGGGGCCGGAGTCCGGGACCGTCACCGCGCAGGCACAGGCCGGCTACACCCTGTCGACCACCACGTGGTCCTACGCGTTGAACGTCGCGGCCGCGGAGATCTGCGCCGCCGAGGCGCCGACGGAGACGGTGACGCCGGCGGGCACCACGACGCCGACGGAGACGACGGCTGCGGCGGAGACCGCCGCGGTCGCCGAGACGACGGCGGCGCTGCCGAAGACGGGCGCACCGACCGCGATCCTCGCGGCCGCGGGCGCGCTCGCCCTGCTGCTCGGCCTGTCGATGCTGGCCATCGGCACGCGCCGGCCCCGGGCGGACCTGAGCTGACACCACGCCAATCCGGAGCCCTCCGCCTCGCGGCGGGGGGCTCCACCACGCTCGGTCCTACATGCGCAGGTACGACGCGCCGTTGAGGTCGAGGATCGCGCCGGACGCCCACTGCGCCGGCGCGGAGGCGAGGTAGACCACGGCGCCGGCCACCTCCTCCGGCGTGGCGACCCGGCCGAACGGGCTCTCGGCGCGGCGCGCGACGCCGCCCTCGCCCTCGAGCGACTCCGCGGCCATGTCGGTCTCGACGAACCCCGGTGCCACGGTCGTCACGGAGATCCCCGAGGAACCCAGCGCCTTCGCGAGCGACTGCCCGAACGCGGCCACGGCCGCCTTGCTCGCGCCGTACGCGGGACTGTTCGGCTCGCCGCGGAACGCCCCGCGCGACCCGACGTTGACGATGCGCGCCGAGCCGTCGCGCGGCATGTGCTGGACGGCGCACCACGTCACGTTCGCCGCGCCGACCAGGTTGACGCCGAGCGTGTCCGCCCACGCCTGCTGCCACTCGGCGTAGCTCACCTCGTCGATCCGGTGCGCGAAGAAGACTCCGGCGTTGTTGACGAGGACGTCGATCCCGCCGAGCGCCGCCGCCGCGGCGTCGACCATCGCCCTCACCTCGTCGGCGTCGCGCAGGTCGGCCTGGACGACGACGTGGCCCGCGCCCGGGAGGTCGGCGACGAGCGCCTCGGCCGCCGCGCGGTTGACGCCGCAGTGCACGGCGACGGCGTCACCGAGGTCGGCGAACGCGCGACAGACGGCGGCACCGATGCCGCGGGAGCCACCGGTGACGAGGACGCGGCGCGACGGTGTGGTCGTGGTCATCCGCGCAGTCTGCCGCACGGCACGGCGTGCCGCTCAGGGCAGGCGCAGGGCCCGGCGTACGGCGCTCGCGACGGCCGGTGCGGCCATGACGATCCCGGGCTGGACCAGCGACGGGCGGTTGAACACGAGCTCGGTGCCGTCCGGCGACGTGCACCAGAGGCCCCGGTGCCGCGCGACGGCGAGCGGCGCGGCGAGGTCCCAGTCGCTGAAGCCGCGGTCGTGCAGGTAGACCTCCGCGCGTCCGGCGAACAGCTCGCCGGCCTTCGCACCGACCGAGCCGACCTCGAGCACCTCGACGCCCTGCTCGGTCAGCCCCTCGTCGCCGAGCAGGCCGGCCAGCCGGGCGACCACGTCGTCGAGCCCGGCCGGCCGGCGGGACCGCGACACGACCACGCGCACCGGACGGTCGCGCGGCACGGGCGCCGGCGTCGGCACCGGGTCGAGGACGGAGTACGTCGTGCCCTGGGCCGGCAGCTCGACCGTGGCGGCGGACAGCACGCCGCCGTCGGCCGTCCGGGTCCAGAGCGCCACGTGGACGGCGAAGTCGGCGCGGCCCTGGCCGTACTCCCAGGTGCCGTCGAGCGGGTCGACGATCCAGACCCGGTCCGCCACGAGCCGGGCCGGGTCCTCGACGCCCTCCTCGGACAGGAGCACGTCGTCCGGCCGCGCGGCCGCGCAGCCGTGCTTCGACGAGCTCGTGCGCGGCACGGTCGGCGGTCGCGGCCCAGCTCGCGCACCCGCGGGAGGTCGCCCGCCTCGATCGCGCCGAACGCGTCGCGGACCTCGACCAGCAGGTCGCCGGCCGCGCGCGCGAGGTCGCGCGACAGCTCGGCGTCGCCCGTGGGTCCGGCGTATTGCCGCTCGGTGCTCATCGCGCCGCCGTCACGCGTGGTACCGGTTCTGGGCGCGCTCGAGCCCCTCGTGCAGGAGGAGCTCGACGGCGTCGGCGGCGTCGGACACGAGCAGCGGCAGCTCGGTCCGCTCGGCCGAGGCCCACGGCTTGAGCACGAAGTCGGCCGGGTCCTGCCGTCCCGGCGGCCGGCCGATGCCGACGCGGACCGCGGTAGAACTCCCCCGAGCCCGGTGGACCGCCGGATCGACCGCAGCCCGTTGTGCCCGTTGTCGCCGCCGCCGAGCTTGAGCCGCAGCGACGCGAACGGGATGTCGAGCTCGTCGTGCACCACCACGAGCCGGTCCGTCGGCACCTTGTAGAAGTCGAGCAGGCCCTTCACCGGACCGCCCGACTCGTTCATGTACGACGACGGCTTGGCCAGCACGGCGCGGTGGCCCTGCACCCGCTCCTCGGCCACCTGCGCGTGCGCGCGCTTGTGCTTCGCGAACCTGCCCCGCGTGCGGGCGGCGAGCTCCTCCACGACGAGGAATCCGACGTTGTGCCGGGTGCCGGCGTAGTCGGGGCCGGGGTTCCCCAGGCCGACGACGAGCCAGGGCGCGGTGTCGGTGCTCACGGGGTGATCCTCCCGTACGGCGACGGCACGGAGCGGCGCGGCACCCGCCGGACCGGCCGGCACACCGTGCCGGGTCGGACCTGTATCGATCGGCATATACCCCCCAGGGGGTATCTGTCTGGCGCGTCACATCTCTCTCACATTGACCCCGAAACGCCTCTGCGCGAGGGACGTATGGAGCCGTAGGAGCCACCCAGGTACGGCAGGCGGCGGAGGTCACGGGGCAACCCGTCCCGAGGATCCGGCGGCAGGCCGCACCAAGGAGTTGAGATGAAGAACCTCGTGATCCTCGGCGGTGGGACCGCCGGAACGATGGCCGCGAACAAGCTGCGCAAGAAGCTCGACAAGGTCGAGTGGCAGATCACCGTCGTGGACCGGCACGACAAGCACGACTACCAGCCGGGCTACCTGTTCATCCCGTTCGGCGTCTACCAGCCCGACGAGGTCACCAAGTCGCGGCGCAAGTACGTCTCGGACGACGTGCCGATCGTCTACGGCGACATCGACCGGGTCGACGCCGAGGCCCGCACCGTGAGCCTGACCAACGGCACCGTGCTGCCGTACGACCAGCTCGTCATCGCGACCGGCGTCACGCCGCGACCCGACCAGACGCCAGGGATGGACGACCCCGAGTCCTGGTACACCGACGTCTTCGACTTCTACACCCTCGAGGGCGCGACCGCCCTCGCCAAGAAGTTCGCGACCTGGAAGGGCGGCAGGCTCGTCGTCGAGGTCGTCGAGATGCCGATCAAGTGCCCGGTGGCACCGCTGGAGTTCGTGTTCCTCGCCGAGTCGTTCTTCACCCAGCGCGGCATGCGCGACCAGGTGGAGATCACCTACGTGACCCCGCTGTCCTCGGCCTTCACCAAGCCGATCTGCTCCGAGCGCTTCGGCCACCTGCTGGACGAGCGCAAGATCGCCCTCGAGCCCGACTACATGATCGAGCGGGTCGACACCGCGGAGAAGATGCTCGTCTCGTACGACGAGCGCGAGATCCCCTACGACCTGCTCGTGACCATCCCGCTCAACATGGGTGCCGACTTCGTCGCCCGGTCGGGCCTCGGCAACGAGCTCAACCTCGTCCCGGTGGACAAGCACACGCTGCTGTCCAAGGCGCACGACGACATCTGGGCCCTCGGTGACGCGAGCGACGTGCCCGCCTCCAAGGCCGGCTCGGTCGCGCACTTCCAGATCGACGTCTTCGTCGACAACTTCCTCGAGCACATCGCCGGGAAGCCGCTCTCCGGGTCGTTCGACGGGCACGCCAACTGCTTCGTCGAGACCGGCTACGGCAAGGCCATGCTCATCGACTTCAACTACGACACCGAGCCGCTGCCGGGCAAGTTCCCGGTCCCCGGCGTGGGCCCGATGAGCCTGCTCAAGGAGACCAAGGTCAACCACATGGGCAAGCTCGCGTTCCGCTGGGCCTACTGGAACGTGCTGATGCCCGGGCGTCCGATGCCCATCAGCGCCGCGATGTCCATGGCCGGCAAGGACGTTCCCGAGTCCTGACGCCCGCCCCACCCCGAATCGACCTCACGAGGAGCACGCAATGCCAGTCACGACCATCGACGGCCACGAGATCCACGTCGACGACGAAGGCTTCATGACCGTGTACGACGAGTGGGACGAGGAGCTCGCCAAGTCCCTCGCCACCGCGATCGGTGTCGAGATGACCGACGAGAGCTGGAAGGCCATCCGATTCCTGCGCGACGACTTCAAGTCCGAGGGACACACCCCGACGCTGCGCCGGGTCTCGACCGTGGGCGGCTTCGACACCAAGGGGCTGTTCGCGCTGTTCCCCAAGAAGCCGGCCAAGAAGATGGCCTACATCGCCGGACTGCCGAAGCCCGCCGGCTGCGTGTGAGCGACGCGCGCCTCCCTCCCACCGATCCGCAGACCAGACCCAGAAGGACGTGGCACGCATGACCGACGTTCAGGAAGCGATCATCCCCAAGTTCGACGACGACGAGGAGGACTCCGGGCCGCACCCTCGCGATCATCTGCTCCAAGGGCAACCTGGACATGGCCTACCCCGGGCTGATCCTGGCCAACGCCGCTCTCGGCGAGGGCGTCGAAGGTGCACCTGTTCTTCACGTTCTGGGGCTTCGACATGATCATCAAGTCGCGCATGGACGACCTCAAGTTCAGCCCCAGCGGCAACACCGCCATGCACATGCCGATGGGCGACGTCCGCATCCCGCAGGCGCTCGCGCCGATGCCGGGCATGCAGCCGATGGCCACCAAGATGCTCAAGAAGCAGATCGCCGACCTCGGCGTCCCCGAGGTGCCGGAGTTCCTCGAGCACATCGTCGCGAGCGGCGGGCGGCTCTGGGCGTGCCGCATGAGCGCCGACATGAACAAGGTGACGAAGGACGACCTCTACGAGGGCGTCGAGGACATCATCAACGCCTCGGACTTCATCGAGCTGACCGCAGGGGCCCAGCTGTTGTTCATCTGACGCTGGAAGAACCCCCAGGCTCCTACACCCCGCCCGCCTCGGCGGGTGCGGTCGGCCGGGAAGGCGACGGACCCCGTCCCCCACAGGGGACGAGGTCCGTCGGACGTTCGGGTGCGGTTCGGCGTACGGCTCAGGCCTCTTCCTCGGCGGCCGGCTCGGCCTCGTCCTCGTTGTGGATCTCGAGGTCCATCTCCGGGGCGTGCAGGGCGGCCTCGAGCTCGGCCTCGTGCGCGGCCTCGGCGGCGGCCTCGGCGGCCAGGCCGGCCTCGACCCGCTCCTCGGCCTCGGCCGCGGTGATGAGCACGAGGTCGACGTGCTCGAGGACGCGCTTCACCGGGTCGCGCTGGACGTCGCGCGGGGCGACGAGCAGGGTCTTGCCCTCGAGGCTCACCTCGAGCACGAGGCCCGGGTGGCGCAGCGCGAGGGTGAGGTCGTGGTCGGGCAGCGACACGTGCCGCGGCTCGCTGCCGCGGCCGTAGATGACCGCGGGCACGCGGCCCTCGCGGCGGGTGCGGCGCGCGGCGCCCTTGCCGAAGTCCGAGCGGGGTTCCGCGGTGATGCTGACCTGAGCCACAACTACTCCTACGTCGTTCGTGCCGCCGCGCGCGTGAGAGGACGCGACGGTGGTGCGAGACCGGTGGCGATGCAACTCACCACCGGAACGGATGGGGGTGCCGCGCCTCGCGGCGGGGCGGTCGGCGCCTCGGCAGTGACGATGCGGGCGCGCAGCAACCGCGCGGTCCGCGTCGATCACGACGCGCCAGGATCTCGGGAGACCCGTAGCGCACCCTCGCCGGGGAGCCTGCCGAGTCTAGTGCGGGGTACGGGGATCGCCCAAACCGGCGGCGGTTGGCGGCTAGACCCGGTCGCCCTCGAACATCGAGGTCACCGAGCCGTCGTCGAAGACCTCCCGGATCGCCCGGGCGATCAGCGGTGCGATCGAGAGCACGGTGAGCTTGTCGAAGCGACGCTCGTCGGGGATCGGCAGCGTGTTGGTGACCACGACCTCGCTGATCCGGCTGTTCTTGAAGCGCTCGACCGCCGGGCCGGACAGGACGGCGTGCGTCGCGGCGACGATGACGTCCGCCGCGCCGTTGTCGAACAGCGCCTCCGCCGCCTTCACGATCGTCCCGCCGGTGTCGATCATGTCGTCGACGAGGACGCAGATCCGCCCCTCGACCTCACCGACGACCTCCTGCACCTTCGCCTCGTTGGGGACGTCGGGGTCGCGGCGCTTGTGGATGATCGCCAGCGGGGCGCCGAGCCGGTCGGTCCAGCGCTCGGCGACCCGCACCCGGCCGGCGTCGGGCGAGACGACGGTGATGAGGCTGCGGTCCTCGACGGTCTCCGCGACGTACTCCGCCAGCAGCGGCAGCGCGAAGAGGTGGTCGACCGGGCCGTCGAAGAAGCCCTGGATCTGCGCGGTGTGCAGGTCCACGGCCATCAGCCGGTCGGCGCCGGCGGTCTGGAACAGGTCGGCGACGAGCCGCGCCGAGATCGGCTCGCGGCCGCGGTGCTTCTTGTCCTGCCGGGCGTAGCGGTAGAACGGCACGACCACGGTGATCCGCTTGGCCGAGCGCGCGCTTGAGCGCGTCGACCATGATCAGCTGCTCCATGATCCACTTGTTGATCGGCGCGGTGTGGCTCTGCAGCACGAAGGCGTCGCAGCCGCGCACCGACTCCTCGAACCGGACGAAGATCTCGCCGTTGGCGAAGTCGTAGCGCCTGGGTGTCGACGAGGTCGACGCCGAGCTCCTTGGCGACGTCCTGCGCGAGCTCCGGGTGCGACCGGCCCGCGAAGAGCACGAGCCGCTTCTGGCTGGTCTGGACGATGCCGGTCACTGGCTGCTGCTCCTCGGACGGGGCCGACGTCACGGTCGGCGGTCGCCGTACCGGAGGTCCTGTGCGCGGCCGCGGCCGCCTCTGCGCGGCGCGGGTGCCGGCGCGCCTGCGCGCGACCCAGCCCTCGACGTTGCGCTGCCGGGCGCGGCCGACGGCCGAGCGCGCCGGGCGGGACGTCCTCGGTGATGACCGAGCCCGGCCGCGGTGTAGGCGCCGTCGCCGACCGTGACCGGCGCGACGAGCATGGTGTCGCTGCCGATGCGCACGTGGTCGCCGACGACGGTGCGGTGCTTGCGCGACGCCGTCGTAGTTGACGAAGACCGTGGCCGCGCCGATGTTGGAGCCGCTCGCCGATCGTCGCGTCGCCGACGTAGGACAGGTGCGGCACCTTCGAGCCGGCGCCGACCACGGCGTTCTTGGTCTCGACGTAGGTGCCGAGCTTGGCCTCGCGCGGCCGAGCCGGGTGCCGGGGCGCAGGTAGGTGAACGGGCCGACGGTGGCGCCCGGGCCGATCTCCGCGCCGGAGCCCTGGGTGCGCACGACGGTCGCGCCCTCGTGCGACCGACGACGTCGGTGAGCGTGGTGTCGGGGCCGACGACGGCGCCGCCGCGACGCGTCGTGCGCGCCGTGCAGCTCGGTGTTGCGCTCGATCACGCAGTCGCGCTCGAGGGTCGACGTCGACGTCGATCCAGGTGGTCGCCGGGTCGACGATCGGTGACGCCGGCGCGCATCCAGCGCGCGTTGACGCGGTCGCGCAGCAGCGCGCGCGCAGTGCGGCCAGCTGCACCCGGTCGTTGACGCCGAGGATCTCGTCGGCGTCGTCGGCCGCGCACCGCGGCGACCGGCAGGCCGGCGGCGACGAGCAGCCCGAGGACGTCGGTCAGGTACTCCTCGCCCTGCGCGTTGTCGGTGGTGAGCCGGCCGAGCGCGTCGCGCAGCGCGGCCGGCGTCGAAGGCGTAGATGCCGGAGTTGATCTCGCGGATGGCGCGCTGCGCGCTCGTCGGCGTCCTTCTGCTCGACGATGCCGGCGACGTGGCCGGTCGCCGCGTCGCGCAGGACGCGGCCGTAGCCGGTGGGGTCGGCGACGTCGGCGGTGAGCACGGTCGACGCGGCCGACTCCGCCGCGTGCCGTCGACCAGCGGCGCAGCGTGTCGCGCGGTGCAGCAGCGGCGCGTCGCCGGCGACCACGAGGACCGGGCCGGTCCCGTCGAGGGTCACGCCGGCGCGGCCAGCCCGTCGAGGCCACCCGCACCGCGTGGCCGGTGCCGTTCTGCTCGTCCTGGACGACGGTCAGGGCGTCCGGGTGCGATCTCGCGCGAGGTGGTCGCGCGACCTGCTCGCGCCCGTGGCCGACGACGACGACGAGGTGCTCGGGCTCGAGGCTCGGCGACGGCCGCCAGCACGTGACCGAGCGAGGGTGCGCCCGCCGAGCTCGGTGCAGCACCTTCGGGGTCGCCGACTTCATCCGCGTGCCCTCACCGGCGGCGAGGACGACGACGGCGGACGGGCGCGGGCTGCTCACGAGGGCGGCTGCTCTCCGGGTGGCGGCGGGCGAGGCACGCTCACGATACCTGCCGGCCGCCGCGCCCCGCCGGGGCGCCGCTCATCGGCCCGCGCGGTCGCCACTGATCGAGCTCGGCGGGACGCCGCTGCTCAGGCCCGCGCGGCCGCCACTGAGCTCCCGGGACGTCGGCTCATGGCCCGCGCGGCCGTCACAGAGCTCCCGGGGCAGGAATCGAACCTGCGTCGTACCCGCATTCAAAGTGCGGTCGCCCCTGCCAGCAGAGCAACCCGGGACTGGTCGCCGCGCCAGCCTAGGGCTCCCCGACCCCGCCTCCCGATGGGTGCCCCAGAGCGCGATAGGCGCACCCGGCGCCCCACCGGACGCACCGTTGACAAGCCTACGGTGGCGTAGGTTACGGTTTCGTAGCCGTCGGTCAGCGCGGCTGCCGTCGACCCGAGGACCCCCGTGACCACTACCCCCGACGTCCGGCTCAGCGCCGGCGACCTGGCCGAGGAGCAGGCGCTCACCGGTCAGGCCTACGCCGCCGCCCGGCGCCGACGGCAGCGCCCCGGTGGTCACCGGCGCCGACCGGCAGACCCTCGCCCAGCGGCTCACCGTGGGCGCCGTCGTCGCCGTCCCGCTCCTCGCCGTCGCCGTCGCCGTGCCGTTCGCCTGGGGGTGGGGGCTCGAGCTGGCTCGACGTCGCCCTCGCGCGTGCTGTTCTACGCCGTCGCGGCGCACGGGATCACGGTCGGCTTCCACCGCGCACTTCACCCACGGCTCGTTCAAGGCCAGCCCGGCCGCTGAAGATCGCCCTCGCCGTCGCCGGCAGCCTCGCGATCGAGGGTCCGGTCGTCCGCTGGGTCGCCGACCACCGCAAGCACCACGCGTTCAGCGACCCCGAGGGCGACCCGCACTCGCCGTGGCGCTACGGCGAGCTCCACCGGCGGCGCTGGCCAAGGGCTGTCCTGTACGCGCACACCGGCTGGCTGTTCGACGTCGAGCAGACGCCCATCGGGAAGTACGCCCCCGACCTGCTCAAGGACCGGACATCGTGCGCATCTCGCGGCTGTTCCCGCTGCTGGGTCGCGATCTCGCTGCTGCGCCCGCCGTGCTCGGCGGCCTGCTCACCTGGTCGTGGCACGGGCGCGCTCACCGCGTTCTTCTGGGCCGTCGCTCGTCCGGATCGCCCTCGTGCACCACGTCACCTGGTCGATCAACTCGGTCTGCCACGTGCTGGGGCAAGCACCCGTTCCGCACCCGCGACCGCTCCGGCAACGTCGCCTGGCTGGCCCTGCTCTCCGGCGGCGAGTCGTGGCACAACCTGCACCACGCGACCCGACCTGCGCCCGGCACGGCGTGCTGCGCGGGCAGATCGACACGAGCGCCCGCCTCATCGAGCTCTTCGAGGGGCGCGGCTGGGCGAGCGACGTCCGCTGGCCGCGGGCCGAGCGTCTCCGCGCTCGTCTCGTCGACCCCGAGAACACGCGCCTGTCGCGCAAGGTCTCGTGACCGGGCCGGTCCGGCGTACGCCGGCGTCCGGGTCCACGGCATCATGACGACCGTGACCCGGAGCCGATCGACGACGAGACCGCGCCGCCGACCGACTCGACGGTGGCCACCGAGCCCCCGCGCCGGGCCCGGACCGACCGCGGGCGCGCCGCGGCGGGTCCGGATGAGCGGTCGCGAGCGTCGCGAGCAGCTCGTCGACGTCGGCCGAAAGCTCTTCGCCGAGAAGGGCTTCGAGGCCGTCACCATCGAGGAGATCGCGGCGAAGGCGAGCGTCTCCAAGCCCGTCGTCTACGAGCACTTCGGCAGCAAGGACGGCCTCTACGCCGTCATCGTCGACCGCGAGATGAACATCCTGCTCGGGATGGTGAGCGACTCGCTCACGGCCGACAACCCCCGCGCCCTGCTCGAGCAGGCGGCGCGCGCCCTCTTCGACTACATCGAGGAGCGCAGCGACGGCTTCCGCGTGCTGGTGCGCGACTCGCCGGTGGCGCAGAACACCGGCAACTTCGCCAGCCTGCTCCGCGACGTCGCGAGCCAGGTCGACGAGCGGCTGGCGCGCGAGTTCGACCGGTCCGGCTTCCCGTCGAAGTTCGCGCCGATGTACGCCAACATGCTCGTCGGCATGGTGGCGCTCACCGGGCAGTGGTGGCTCGACGTCCGCAAGCCCAAGAAGGACGAGGTCGTCGCGCACGTCGTCAACCTCGCGTGGAACGGCATCGTCGGGCTCGAGAAGAAGCCGCGGCTCGTCGACCGAGCGCGGCTCGGCGTCCTGACCACGCCCCCGCTGCGCACCGACCGGCTCGACCTCGAACCGGTCTCCCCGGCGCACGCGGACGAGATGGTCGAGCTGCTCGCCGACCGTCGGCTGTACACGTTCTACGACGACGAGTCGTCGCCCACGGTCGACGAGCTGCGCCGGCGCTACGCGCGCCAGGCCGCCGGCCGCTCGCCGGACGGCCGCGAGGTGTGGCACTCGTGGATCGTCCGCGAGCGGACGTCCGGCCGGGCCGTCGGCGTAGTGCAGGCCACCGTCGGGGCCACCGCAGGCACGTCGACCGCCAGCGTGGACACGGCGGACACGCCGTACGACGGCGCCGCGAGCGCGGAGCTGGCGTGGGTGATCGGCGTCCCGTGGCAGGGCCGGGGGTACGCGACCGAGGCCGCGACGGCCGTGCGCGACGCGGTACGCGGACCGGCGTCCGCCACCGGGGACGACGTGACCCTGGTCCACGCGCACATCGCGCCGGGCAACGCCGGGTCGGAGGCCGTGGCCCGACGCCTCGGCCTCGCCCCGACGAGCCGTCGTCCACGACGGCGAGATCCGCTGGGAGCTCCCCGCCCGTCGTCACTGAGGTGGCCCTGGTTGCTAAGAGAGCACCAAACTCCGCCCTCATGCCCGGGATCGAGACTCCGTCGATGAGGGCGGAGTTTGACCACCAAGAAGCAACCAGGGCCACCCTCAGTGAGATGTCGACGGGCTCGACCGGGGGTTCCCGACCGGCTGGGTATCTCGACGTCGAGACATCCTCGCTAGGCTCGTCCCATGGACGGGAGCGGCGTGGGTCGGGCGGTCGACGAGGTCGACGCCCTCGTCGACGCCTGGCGCCGGGAGCGCCCGGACCTCGACGTGGCGCCGCTCGAGGTGCTCTCCCGGGTGAGCCGGCTCGCCCGTCACCTCGACCTGGCGCGGCGCGAGGCGTTCGCCGCGCACGACCTCGAGCCGTGGGAGTTCGACGTCCTGGCGGCGCTGCGCCGCGAGGGCGAGCCGTACACCCTCTCCCCCGGCCGGCTCCTGCAGGTCACCCTCGTGACGAGCGGCACGATGACCAACCGCATCGACCGGCTCGAGGCGAAGGGGCTCGTCGCGCGGGTGCCCGACCCGCACGACGGACGCGGGCGTCCAGGTCGTGCTCACCACCGACGGGCGCAGCCCGCGTCGACGCCGGACTCACCGACCTGCTCGCGCACGAGCGGGACATCCTCTCGGCGCTCCCGGCGGCCGACCGGGACCTGCTCGCGGACCTGCTACGCCGCCTCACCCTGCCGTTCGACAACGCCGTCGACTGACGGCGCTCACTCCAGGGCGCGCTGTCGGCCGACCGCGATCGCCGGGCAACTCCGTCGACTGACGGCGCTCACTCCAGGGCGCGCGGTCGGCGGACAGCGCTCACTCCATGAGCGCGCCGTCGGCGGACGGCGCTCACTCCAAGGACAACGCCGTCGACCGACGGCGGTCACTCCAGGGCCGCGGCCAGCTCGAGCCACTGCTCCTCGAGCCGCTCCCGCTCGGCGACCACCGCGCGCAGCTCGGCGTCGAGCGCGAGCACGCGCTCGTGGTCGGTCGCGGCGTCGGCGAGCAGGGCGTGCAGCCGGTCCTCCTCGCCGCGCAGCTTCTCGGTCCGCCGTTCGATCCTGGTGAGCTCCTTGCGCGCGGCACGCGCGTCACCACCGGTGAGCCTCGAATCCCCTGCGGCCGAGCGGTTCTCCGCGTTCGAACCGCCCCCCGATGCGGCGGCCACGAGGGAGCGTACGCCGGGAGCCGCGGCCGCGACGGCGGCCCGACGGCGGTCGAGGTACTCGTCCACGCCGTTCGGCAGGTGCCGGATCGTGCCGTCGCCGAGCAGCGCGTAGACCGTGTCGGTGGTCCGCTCGAGGAAGTACCGGTCGTGGCTCACCACGACGAGCGTGCCGGGCCAGGTGTCGAGCAGGTCCTCGAGGACGGTGAGCATCTCGACGTCGAGGTCGTTGGTCGGCTCGTCGAGGAGCAGCACGTTCGGGCCGTCGACCAGCAGCCGCAGCAGCTGCAGCCGGCGGCGCTCGCCGCCGGACAGGTCGCCGAGGCGGGTGACGAGCCGGTCGCCGGTGAACCCGAAGTTCTCCAGCAGCTGCTGCGCGGTGAGCGTGCGTCCCTTGCCCAGGTCGACGTACCTCGCCTGGCGCTGCAGCGACTCCAGCACGCGCTCCGCCGGGTCGATCTCGGTCAGGGTCTGGGAGAGGTACGCCACCTGCACCGTCTGGCCCACCCGGACCGAGCCGTGGCGTACGTCGGGTGCCGCGGACGTGTCGAGCACGCCGTCGTGCGCAGCGCGGAGCAGCCGCAGGATCGTCGTCTTGCCGGCGCCGTTCGGGCCGAGCAGCCCGACCCGGTCGCCGGGACCGAGGCGCCAGGTCTGCGCCGTGACGACGGGGTCGGCGCCGGGGGCCGGCGCGAGCGTGACGTCCTCGAGGTCGTAGACCTGCTTGCCGAGTCGCGCGGTCGCGAACTTCTCGAGTGCGAGCCGGTCGCGCGGCGGCGGCTCGTCGGCGATCAGGGCGTTGGCGGCGTCGATCCGGAACCGCGGCTTGCTCGTGCGAGCCGGCGCGCCGCGACGCAGCCACGCGAGCTCCTTGCGCAGCAGGTTCTGCCGGCGCTCCTCGCTCGACGCCGCCTGCCGCGCCCGCTCCGCCTTGGCGAGCACGTAGGCGGCGTACCCGCCGTCGTAGCGCTCGACCCGGCCGTCGACGACCTCCCACGTCTCGGTCGCGACCTCGTCGAGGAACCACCGGTCGTGCGTGACGGCGACGAGCGCCCCGCGACGGGGCGCGAGGTGCGCGGCCAGCCACGCCACCGCCTCGACGTCGAGGTGGTTCGTCGGCTCGTCGAGCACGAGGAGGTCGGGGTCCGCCACGAGCAGGTGGGCGAGCGCGGCGCGACGCCGCTCCCCGCCGGACATCGTGCCCACGACCGTCTCGAGCCCCTGGGTGAACTCCCCCGCGGTCCGCGGGGACCCGGCCGGACCGGGCGCGCGTTCCCCGCGCAGGCCGGCTCCGCCGAGCAGCCCGTCGAGGACGTCGCGCACCCGGGCGTCGCCGGCCCACTCGTGCTCCGGACGCTCGCCCACGACGACGTCGCGCAGGGTCGCCGCCGGGTCGAGGTCGTCGGTCTGGCCGAGGAGGCCGATCGTCAGGCCGCCGTAGCGGATCACCCGTCCCGAGTCGACCGGCTCGGCGCCGACGAGGACCCGGACGAGGGTGGTCTTGCCGCCGCCGTTGCGCCCCACGACGCCGACGCGAGCGCCCTCGGTCACGCCGAGGGTGACGCCGGACAGCAGCGTGCGCGTCCCGAGCGCCTTGCCGACGTTCTCGAGCGCGACGTAGGTGACCGGCGGCATCAGACCTCGGCCCGCTGGTCGACCACGCGGGCCCCGGGCACCGGGCCGATCGCGCGCTTGACCGTGCGGCACACGCCGGACGCCGTGAACGCGACGGCCAGGTCGACCGCGTGCTCGTCGTCGCGGGCGAGGAACGCGCAGGTGGGGCCGCTCCCGGACACGAGGCCGCCGAGCGCCCCGTACTCCTCGCCGATGCTCAGCACCTGCGCGAGGTTAGGGCGCAGGGACAACGCCGCGGCCTGCAGGTCGTTGTGCAGCGACTTGCCCAGCGCGGCGGCGTCACCGGCGCGGAGCGCGGCCATGAGCTCGGGGGGCACGGTCGGCTCGGGGACCGGTCCGGCGCCGGCGTGCAGCCGGTCGAACTCGCCGTAGACGAGCGGGGTCGAGAGGCCGACCTCGGCGAGCACGAAGACCCAGTGGTAGGTGCCGCGCACGAGAGCGGGAGTCAGGCGGGTCCCGGTGTCGGAGCCGACCACCGTGCCGCCGTGCAGGACGAACGGTACGTCGCTGCCGAGCGTGGCCGCGACCTCGAGGAGGCGGTCGCGGCTGAGGCCGAGCCCGAACAGCGCGTCGACGGCCACGAGCGTGCCCGCCGCGTCGGCGCTGCCGCCGGCCATCCCCCCGGCGACCGGGATGCCCTTGCGGATGGTCAGGGACACGTCGCGCGGCGCGCCGTACGGCTCGAGCGCGGTGAGCGCCCGCGCGGCGAGGTTCGTGGCGTCGCGCGGCACCTGGTCGGCGCCGGCGCCCTCGACCACGAGCTGCAGGCCGGAGCCGGCGGGCAGCGGCGTGGCGACGAGGTCGTCGTAGAGACCCACGGCGTGGAAGACCGTGGCGAGACCGTGGTAGCCGTCGGCGCGCAGCGGACCGACCCCGAGCGCGAGGTTGACCTTCGCGGGGGCTCGCACGGTGACCGACGCCAGCACGCCCCGACCCTACGGGGCGCGCGGGTACGACGTGCACGGCGTCCTGCGCCCGCACACGGCAGAGGGACTGGAGCTCGGCTGGCGCGGTCCACTGCGTCCGCCTCGTGGTCACACCCCTGCGGCGCGGGCCTCGGCGATCCGGGCGAAGTCCGCCACGGTGAGCATCTCGCCGCGGGCCGACGGGTCGACGCCGGCGGCGCGCAGGGCCGCCTCGGCGAGCGCGGCCGACCCGGCCCAGCCGGCCAGCGCCGCCCGCAGCGTCTTGCGCCGCTGGGCGAACGCGGCGTCGACCACCGCGAACACCTCGGCGCGGGACGCCGTCGTCGCCGGCGGCGCGGTGCGGGTGATGGCCACCAGGCCGCTGTCGACGTTCGGCGCGGGCCAGAACACGGTGCGCCCGACGACGCCGGCGCGGGCGACGTCGCCGTACCACCGCGCCTTGACCGAGGGGACGCCGTAGACCTTGCTCCCCGGTCCGGCGGCGAGCCGGTCGGCCACCTCGAGCTGCACCATCACGAGCACGCGGCGGATCGAGGGAAACAGCTCGAGCAGGTGCAGGAGCACCGGGACCGAGACGTTGTAGGGCAGGTTCGCCACGAGCGCGGTGGGCTCGGGTCCGGGCAGCGACGTCAGGGCGAGCGCGTCCGCACGCACGACCTCGAGCCGGTCGGCGAGGTCCGGCAGCCGGGACGCCACGGTCGTCCGGGAGGGCGCTCGGCGAGCACCTCGTCGATCTCGACCGCGACGACCCGCGCCACGTGCGGGCAGCAGCGCGAGGGTGAGGCTCCCGAGGCCCGGGCCGACCTCGACGACGACGTCGTCCGGGCGCAGCTCCGCCGTACGGACGATGCGCCGCACGGTGTTCCCGTCGATGACGAAGTTCTGGCCGCGCTGCTTCGTCGGGCGTACGCCGAGCCGCTCGGCGAGTGCGCGCACGTCGCCGGCGCCGAGCAGGCCGTCGCCCGGCGGGGGCTGCGGGTCGGCGCCTACCACGGGCCGAACACGCGCTGGGCGTTGTCCCAGAGCGCCGCGGCCATCACGTCCTCGTCGGTACCCGCGCTCTCGGCCATCGCCCGGACGGTGAGCGGCACGAGGTACGACGCGTTCGGCCGGCCGCGGTAGGGCGTGGGCGTGAGGTACGGCGCGTCCGTCTCGACGAGCAGCAGGTCGAGCGGCGCGACGGCCACGGACTCGCGCAGCGCAGGGGCGTTCTTGAAGGTGACGGTGCCCGCGAACGAGAGGTACCAGCCGCGATCGGTGCAGTAGCGCGCCATCGCGGCATCGCCCGAGTAGCAGTGGAACACGACGCGCTCGGGCGCCCCCTCGCTCTCGAGCACGCGGATGACGTCGTCGTGCGCGTCGCGGTCGTGGATCACCAGCGCCTTGCCGAGCTCCTTCGCCAGCGCGATGTGCCGGCGGAACGACTCCTCCTGCACGGCGCGGCCGTCCTCGCCGGTGCGGAAGAAGTCGAGCCCGGTCTCGCCGACGCCGCGGACCTGCGGCAGCGCCGCGAGCTCGGCGATCTCGGCGTACGCCGCGTCCAGCGCCGCTCGGCCCTCGCGCTCGAGGATGCGCGGCGCCTCGTTGGGGTGCAGCGACACCGTCGCGACGACGGAGGGGTGGTCGGCCGCCACCGCGACCGACCAGCGCGCGCTCGGCAGGTCGCAGCCGACCTGCACGATGCGCGTCACACCGACGGACGTCGCCCGCGCGACGGCCTCGTCGACCCCGAGCCAGTCCGTGCTCGCGTCGCCGTCGACGATGTCGAGATGGCAGTGCGTGTCGACCACGGGCGTGCGCAGCGGGTCGGGGAGCGGCGGGCGGCGCAGCTCCCGGGAGTGACCGGACTCCTGCGTGGCCGCGCGCGAGCGCACCGGCTCGTCGGTCCCGGTCATCAGCTCGTCCCGCGCATCAGGACGCCGGCTCCTCGAGCCGCGGGAAGAGGTTGGCGCCCTTGGTCACCCGCGTGCCCACCGGGAGCTGGCCCCAGCGTCCGGCGTCGGTGACCGGCTGGTCGACGAGGCGACCGAGCGCGAGGTCGGCCCCCAGCTGCTCCCACAGCGAGGTCGTGGCCTTCGGCATCACGGCGTGGTGCAGGACGGCGATCGCGCGCAGGCTCTCGCACACCGTGTAGAGCACGGTGTGCAGGCGCGCGGCGTCCGCCTCGTCCTTCGCGAGCACCCACGGCGCCTGCTCGGTGACGTAGAGGTTCACCGCGTCGACGAACTGCTTGACCGCGCCGATGCCGCCGGCGAAGTCCAGCCGCAGGATCGCGTCGTCGGCGGTCGTCGCCGTCTCCGCGAGCAGCGTCTGCAGCGCGACCTCGGCGTCGGTGTACGCCGCGGCCTCGGGCAGGACGCCCTCGCAGTACTTCGCCACCATCGCCGCGGCGCGCGAGGCCAGGTTGCCCAGGCCGTTCGCGAGCTCGGCGGTGTAGCGCGCGCTCATGTCCTCCCAGGAGAACGAGCCGTCGGAGCCGAACTGGATCGAGCGCAGGAAGTAGTAGCGGAACGCGTCGGACCCGAAGTGGTCGATGATCTGGTTCGGCGCGATCCCGGTGAGCTTCGTCTTGCTCATCTTCTCGCCGCCCACGAGCAGCCAGCCGTGGGCGAAGACCTGCCGCGGCAGGTCGAGCTCGGCGGCCATGAGCATCGCCGGCCAGATGACGGCGTGGAACCGCAGGATGTCCTTGCCGACGAGGTGGACGTCGGCCGGCCAGGTCGCGGCGAACTGCCGGCCGCCCGGCGTGTCGGGCTCGTCGCCGAGGCCGACCGCGGTCGCGTAGTTGAGCAGCGCGTCGAACCAGACGTACACGACCTGGCTCGGGTCCCACGGCACCGGGATGCCCCAGTCGAACGTCGAGCGCGAGATCGAGAGGTCCTGCAGCCCGCCGCGGAGGAACGAGACGACCTCGTTGTACGCCGACTGCGGCTGCACGGCGAGCGGGTTCGCCTCGTAGTGGGCCAGCAGCCGCTCGGCGTAGGCGGACAGGCGGAAGAACCAGTTGGTCTCGCTCACCGTCTCGACCGGACGGCCGTGGATCGGGCACACCTTCTGCCCGGCGTACTCGCCCTCGCCGTCGAGCAGGTCGCCGGGGAGCTTGAACTCCTCGCACGCGACGCAGTAGGGGCCGTCGTACTGACCCTCGTAGATCTCGCCGCGGTCCTTGAGCCCGGTGAGGAAGCGCTGCACCCGCTCCTTGTGCCGCACCTCGGTGGTGCGGATGAAGTCGTCGTTGGCGGCGTCGATCGTCTCGAGGACCGGGATCCAGGCGGTGCCGACGAGACGGTCGGCCCACTCCTGCGGCGCGACCTCGTGCTCCTCGGCGGTCCGCATCACCTTCTGCCCGTGCTCGTCGACGCCGGTGAGGAACCAGACGCGCTCGCCGCGCTGCCGGTGCCACCGGGTGAGGACGTCGCCGGCCGTCGTGGTGTAGGCGTGCCCGATGTGCGGGGCGTCGTTGACGTAGTAGATCGGCGTCGTGACGTAGAAGGCCTTGGTGTCGGACACGCACCAATCCTAGGGGCGCGGCGGCAGCGGACCCCTCGACGTATCGGCCGGGCCGGACACGGACGCCTTCCGGGCGGACACCAGGGCGTCGTAGACGGCCTTGCGGTCCAGGCCGTACGCCGCGGCCACCGCCGCCAGCGCCGCCTTGCGCGGGTCGCCACCCTCGGCCGTCACGACCGGCGCCGCTCCCGCCGGGGCGCCCTGGACGACCAGGGTGATCTCGCCGCGCAGCCCTTCGGCCGCCCAGTCGGCCAGCTCGCCGAGCGGGCCGCGCCGCACCTCCTCGTAGGTCTTGGTGAGCTCGCGGCACACGGCCGCCGGCCGGTCCGCGCCGAACGCGACGGCCATCGCGGCCAGGGTCTCGCCGATGCGGTGCGGTGCCTCGAAGAAGACGAGCGTGCGCGGGTCGGCCGCGAGCGCCGCCAGGGCCCGGGCCCGTTCGCCCGCGCGCCGCGGCGGGAAGCCCTCGAAGGCGAACCGGTCCACCGGCAGGGCCGAGAGCGCGAGGGCGGTGAGGACCGCGCTCGGCCCGGGCACGGCCGTGACCGCGACGCCCGCGGCGACGGCCGCGACCACGAGCCGGTAGCCCGGGTCGCTGACGCTCGGCATGCCCGGCGTCGGTGACGAGCACCACGCGCTGCCCCGCCTCGAGGGCGGCGACGAGCTCGGGCAGCCGGCGGCGCTCGACCGCGTCGTAGTAGGAGACGAGCCGTCCGCGCATCGTGATGCCGAGGTCGTCGGCGAGCCGGCGGGTGCGCCGGGTGTCCTCGGCCGCGACGACGTCGGCCCCCGACAGCTCGGCGCGGAGGCGCGGGGACGCGTCCGCGGGGTCCCCGATCGGCGTCCCCGCCACGACGAGCACGCCACGAGTCCCGTCGTCCACGGGCATCAGGGTGCCACGTCCTTATGCTGTGCGGGTGACGGCGACCCTCGAGCACCGGCCGGCGCGCGCCGGGCGGTCCCGAGGGCCTCGGGAGTCCGCCGTCGCCCTGCGCCTCGCGCCCCCCATGCCGACCGATCGCGCGACCTCGTGGCTCGTCACCCTCGGCATCACCCTGCTCGCCGGTTGGCTGCGCTTCGCCGACCTCGGGCGTCCGCACGCCGTCGTCTTCGACGAGACGTACTACATGAAGGACGCCCTCTCGCTGCTCCGCAACGGCTTCGAGCAGTCGCTGGTCGAGGGCGCCAACGACAAGATCCTCGCCAGCGACGGCAACTGGCGCACCATCGACGTCTTCGGCACCGGGCCGGAGTTCGTCGTCCACCCGCCCGTGGGCAAGTGGACGATCGCGCTCGGCGAGTACGCCTTCGGTCTCACGCCGTTCGGCTGGCGCTTCATGATGGCGCTGGTCGGCACGCTCACCGTGCTCCTCACGGTGCGCGTGGCGCGGCGGCTCACCCGCTCCACGCTCATCGGCGCCCTCGCCGGGTTCCTGCTCGCCATCGACGGCATGGCCATCTCGATGTCGCGCACCGCCCTGCTCGACAACACGCTCACGCTGTGGGTGGTCGTCGGGTTCGCCGCCCTGCTGCTCGACCGGGACCGCACCCGGCGGCGCCTCGCCCGTTCGGTGCTGACCTACGCCGACGACCGTGCCGCGATGGTCACGCTCGGCGCCGGCCTCGGTCCCTGGACCGGGCTGCGGCCGTGGCGATGGGTCGCGGGCTTCGCGCTCGGCATGGCCTGCGCCACGAAGTGGTCCGGCGTGTGGTTCCTGCTCGCCTTCGGCCTCATGACCGTCCTGTGGGACGTCGGCATGCGCAAGGTCGTCGGCGTACGCCCGTCGCAGGCGTGGCTCGGCGCGGCGCTCGAGGGCATCCTGGCCGCGTTCGCCATGGTGGGGACGGCCTTCGCCGTCTACCTCGTCTCGTGGACCGGCTGGCTGGTCACCGACGGCGGCTACGACCGGCACTGGGCGGACACGAACCCGGCGTCGGCGACGTGGTCGTGGGTGCCCGGCGCGCTGCGTTCGCTGCTGCACTACCACGCGGAGATGCTCAACTTCCACACGCACCTCACCTCGCCGCACGCCTACCAGAGCAACGCGTGGAGCTGGATGGTGCAGGCGCGCCCGACGAGCTTCTTCTACGAGACGCGCACGCTCGGCGTGGACGGCTGCACCGTCGACAAGTGCTCCACCGAGGTGCTCGCGCTGGGCAACCCGATCATCTGGTGGACCGCGACGTTTGCCCTCGTGCACCAGTCCTGGCGCTGGTTCGCCCGGCGCGACTGGCGCTCCGGAGCGGTCGTCCTCGCCGTCCTCGCCGGCTGGCTGCCCTGGCTCGGCTTCCAGGGCCGCACGATCTTCACCTTCTACGCCGTGGCCTTCGTGCCCTTCGTCTGCATCGTGCTGGCCATGACGCTCGGCACGATCCTGGGCCCGACCGACGCCCCCGCGCGTCGCCGGACCATCGGGGCCACGGTCGTCGGCTCGCTGGTGCTGCTGGCGCTCGCCGCCTCGTGGTTCTTCTACCCCGTGTGGTCCGGCGAGGTCATCCCGTACGCCTCCTGGCAGATCCGGATGTGGTTCCCCACGTGGGTCTAGACCGTCGCGCGCGAGGCGCGGGAACGGATCGGGACGGCAGATCGTCCCAACGGCCGACGCGACCGGTGTGGTCGAACGAGGGGACGTGACCTACCGTGGAGACCCGAGCCCACCCGAGAGCCAGGACCGTGCAGCCCCGACGCCTCCCCACGATCGTCCTGCTCGCGGCGTCCGTCGCCGCGAGCGCGATGCTCTCCGGCTGCGCCGGTCTCCAGGTGCACGCCGGGCCCGGAGGGCTGTCCGCCACCGGCGCGTCCGTCGCGCCCAAGCCGGTGCCCACCCTCGCGCTGACCAGTCCGGCCCCGTGGGACGTGCCGCTCGAGGTGGCTGTGTCGTCCGGGACGCTGGCCACCGTCGTGGTGACCGACAAGTCGTCGCGGCTCGCCCTCCCCGGCACCGTCGACCCGACCTCCGGCAAGTGGGTCAGCACCGAGCGGCCGGTCCCGGGCGCGGTCTACCGCATCGCCGCCGTGAGCACCGACGGCAGCACCACCACGAACCTCGCCGGCGCCGTCCGGATCACCGCGCAGCCCGAGTCCGCGAAGATCCGGTTCGGGATCCTCCCCGGCACCGGAGCGGTGGTGGGGGTCAACGCCCCCATCGTGATCCGCTTCGACCACAACGTGACCCGCAAGCAGGCCGTCGAGAACGCCCTCACCGTCGCGTCCACGACACCGGTGGTCGGGGCCTGGCACTGGGTCAGCGCCGCCGAGGTGCACTTCCGCCCGCAGAACCCGTGGCCGACGCACACCAAGGTCCAGGTCACCCTCGCGCTCGACGGCGTACAGGCCAGCAGCACCCGCTACGGCACCCGCAACGCGACGTCGACCTTCTCGATCGGCGACGCGCACGAGACCATCGTGGACGACAAGACCAAGACGTTCACCTTCAAGGTCAACGGGAAGGTCCTCTACACCTGGCCGACGAGCCTCGGGCGCCCGGAGTTCGTCACCCGCACCGGCAACTACATCGTGCTGGAGAAGGACCCGCTGCGCGAGATGACCTCGTGCACGGCGAAGATCACCTGCGACAAGACCAGCAAGGACTACTACGACCTGCAGGTGCAGTGGGCGACGCGACTGTCGTGGTCGGGCACGTTCATCCACGCGGCTCCGTGGTCGGTCGCCAAGCAGGGTCTCGTCGACAGCTCGCACGGCTGCATCCACCTGACGATCGACCGGGCGAAGACCTACTTCGACCTCGCGCAGTACGGCGACATCGTGCGGGTCCTCAACACCGGGCGGCCGATCACCGACCTCGTCCAGCACGGGGACCCCGGCGCCTCCGACTGGAACACGACCTGGCCGGCCTGGCTCGCCGGCTCGGCCGTCGGTGCCGAGATCACCACGGACCCGCTCCCCGCGTAGCCGCTCAGCCGCCCGCGAGCGGCAGCGGGACGGCCACCGTCGTCGGCAGCCGGATCTCGAAGACGCAGCCCGCGTCGCGGTTCGCGACGCCGACCGAGCCTCCGAGCGCGTCCACCAGCCCGCGCACGACGGCGAGCCCGAGCCCGGCGCCGGACGCCGCGCCCGGCGTGCGGGCCGCCTCACCGCGCCAGCCCGCGTCGAAGACCCGCGGCAGGTCCGCGTCCGGGATGCCGCCGCAGGTGTCGCTCACCCGCACGGTCGTCGCGTCCGCGTCGGCGCGCGCCTCGACGTGCACCGTCCCGTCCGGCGGCGTGTAGCGCACCGCGTTCACCACGAGGTTCGTCAGCGCGCGCGAGAGCACCGGCTCGTCGGCGTACGCCGTGACGCCATCGGCGCACTCACCGGTGAGCCGTATGCCGCGCTGCTCGGCCAGCGCCGAGGCGCCCGCGATCGAGTCCGACACGAGGTCGCGCAGCCGCACCGGCTCGAGGTTGAGCTCCCACTGCCCGGACTGCAGCCGGGAGAGCGCGAGCAGGTCGTCGACCATCGCCGCGAGGCGGTCCACCTCCTCGCGGATCCGCCGGTGGTACGCCGACGGCTCGGGCGCGACGCCGTCCTCGAGCGCCTCGGCCATCGCCCGGATCCCCGCCAGCGGCGTGCGCAGGTCGTGCGACACCCACGCCACCATCTCGCGCCGTCGCGCCTCGACCTCGGCGTCGCGCTGGCGGGCCATCGCCTCGCGCTCCGCGTCGCGCTGCAGGGCCGTGGTACGCCGCGCGAGCACCACGCCGACGGCGAGCGCGACCGGCACGGTCGCGAGCAGCACGGTCCACACCACGGTGAGGTCCGCGCCCTCGAGCGCCATCGAGCGCGCCCCGGCCAGCGTGCCCGAGGCGACCGCGAGCACGACCGTGACGGGGGTCAGCAGGGCCGCGAGCGCGGGCGACCGGCGGGCCACGGCGATGACCACGAGCGCACCGAGGAGACCGACGACCGCGGCGGTGACCGCCGCCTGGAGCGCGAGCCCCCAGTCGACCGTCATGGCGCGGGGTCGGCGTACGTGCGCCGCAGGACGTCACCGCTCGACTCCGGGGCCGGGTCCCAGCGGTAGCCCACGCCCCACACGGTGACCAGCCGTACCGGGTTCGCCGGGTCGGCCTCGATCTTCTCCCGCACCCGGCGGACGTGCACCGTGACGGTGGACTGGTCGCCGAAGTCCCACCCCCACACCTCGCGCATGAGGTCGTCGCGCCGCAGCGCCCGCCCCGGGTGGGACATGAGGAACGCGAGCAGGTCGAACTCACGCGTCGTCAGCGCGACGTCGGAGCCGTCCCGCGTCACGGTGCGGGCGACCGTGTCGACGCGCAGGTCGCCGTCGACCACCATGTCGGCGACCCCCGGCGTCGTCCGTGGCTCGGCGCGGCGCAGCACCGATCGGACACGCAGCGCCAGCTCGCGCGGGCTGAACGGCTTGACCACGTAGTCGTCCGCGCCCACCTCGAGCCCGGCGATGCGGTCCTCCTCCTCGCCCCGCGCCGTGAGCATCACGACCGGCAGGTCGGGCCGGTCGGCGCGCAGCCGCCGGCACACCTCGAGGCCGTCGATGCCCGGGAGCATGAGGTCGAGGACCACGAGGTCCGGCGGCGCGGCGGCGGCCACGGCGAGCGCCGCGAGGCCGTCCGCGGCGTGCGCGGCCTCGAAGCCCTCGCGGCGCAGGTAGCCGAGGACGACCTCGGCCACGGTGCTGTCGTCGTCGACGACGAGGACGCGGGTCATGCGCCCAGCCTAGGCAGGCCGGACCGGCCGGCCCGGCGGATCCGGTCAGGCCGTGAGGCTTCCGTAAGACCCGTGCGCTCGGCGCCGGACCCGCGCCGCGGTCCACTGGTATCGCGCAGCCGCGAGCCCCGGGAGATGCTGGGGCGCGGACCACCGACGACGGAGCACCGTGACCCCGACGACCTCACCACCCGCCACCGACGCCTCCGGCGGCGCCGACCGCAGGCGTGCCACGTTCGCCGGTGCGCTCGCCGCCGCCGCCGGGCTGGTCGCGGCCGAGCTCGTCGCGCTGGTGGTCCCCGGGCAGCCGAGCCCCGTGACGTCCGTCGCGGACCGCGTCGTCGCGGTGATGCCGGACGGGCCGCGCGAGGCGCTCATCGGAGCCGTCGGCACGCTCGACAAGCCGCTGCTCGTGGTCGGCATCGTGCTGGCCGTCGTCGGCGGCGGCGCGGTGATCGGCCGGCTCGGTGCCGGACGCGGCTCGCTGGCCCCCGCCCTCCTCGTCGCCGGCGGAGCCCTCGGCTGGCTGGTGGCGTGGGACGGCTCGACCGCGGACGCCGCCGGCCTCGCGCTCGCCGTCGCCGTCGGCACCGGCGTGGCGGTCCTCGTCTGGCACCGGCTCGCGCCCGCCGTGCCGCGCGCGGACGCCCCCGGCCCGCTCCTGGACCGCCGCGCGGTGCTGCGGGCCGCGGTGGTCGTCGGCGTCGCGAGCGCGATCGGTCTCGGCGTCGTCGCGATCGCGCGACGCGGCTCCACCGCGGCGGTCGACGCCGTGCGCGCGGCGCTTCGCCTGCCCGCGCCGACGAACCCGGCGCCCGTCCTCCCCGCCGGCATCACCCCGGACGTCCCCGGCATCGCGCCGGCCATCACGCCGAACGCGGACTTCTACCAGATCGACGTCGCGCTCATGCCTCCCGCCGTAGACCTCACCTCCTGGCGGCTGCGCGTCACGGGTCGGGTCGACCGGCCGCTCACGTTCACCTACGAACAGCTCCTCGCCCTGCCGAGCATCGAGCGCTACGTCGCGCTCACCTGCGTGAGCAACGAGGTCGGCGGCGACCTCGTGGGCACCGCGCGGTGGCAGGGCGTGCGCCTCACCGACCTCCTCGCCACGGCCGGTGTCCACCCCGACGCGGAGCTCGTCGTCGGCGTCTCGGTCGACGGCTTCACCACGGGCTTCCCGCGCTCGGTGCTCGACGACGGTCGCGACGCGATGGTGGCGTACGCCATGAACGGAGAGCCGCTGCCGATCCGGCACGGCTTCCCGGTCCGCCTCGTCGTCCCCGGCCTGTACGGCTACGTGTCCGCGACCAAGTGGCTCGAGGAGATCCGGCTCACGACGCTCGCCGAGGACGTCCCGTTCTGGCTCGCGCGCGGCTGGGCGCCGGACGGCCGGATCGCGGCCGCCTCGCGCATCGACGTCCCCCGTGACGGCGCGAGCGTCGCCGCCGGCCCGGTCGCCGTCGGCGGCCGCGCCTGGCACCAGCACAGCGGGGTCGGCGCGGTCGAGGTGAGCGTCGACGGCGGACCGTGGCGACCGGCCACCCTCGCGGCGCCGATCGGCATCGACGCCTGGCGGCTCTGGTCCTGGACCTGGCCGGCGACCGGCGGCACGCACCAGCTGCGGGTACGGATGCGCGACGTCGACGGCAGCGCCCCAGGACGACGCCGTACGCCCCGTCTTCCCGGGCGCCGCGAGCGGCCTGCACACCATCACCGTCGACGTCACCTGACGCGCCGCACCCCGTCGTGTCGCAACAACGAGCAAGGGCCGGGGGATCACCCCCGGCCCTTGCTCGTTGTGGAGCTGAGGGGAGCCGTCGCAGCCCCACCGGGGCTGCTCCTCCCGAGTCCCCACGCGTCACCGGCAACAACGATGGAACAAGGGCCGGGGGATCACCCCCGGCCCTTGTTCGTCGAGTCCCCCGCGTCAACGGCAACAACGAACAAGGGCCGGGGGATCACCCCCGGCCCTTGTTCGTTGTGGAGCTGAGGGGAGCCGTCGCAGCCCCACCGGGGCTGCTCCTCCCGAGTCCCCACGCGTCAACGGCAACAACGAACAAGGGCCGGGGGATCACCCCCGGCCCTTGTTCGTTGTGGAGCTGAGGGGACTCGAACCCCTGACCCCCTCGATGCGAACGAGGTGCGCTACCAGCTGCGCTACAGCCCCTTGCGGTGCGCACAGGGTAGCAAGCCGTGCACGGTGGTCCCAAACCCGGTTCGGACGTCGGTCGCGACCGGTGGGGCGCCCGGTCAGCCGTTGGCGGCCCGGCGCCAGGTGGCACCGTGGACGCCGGTGCGTGGGTCGGCGAGCAGCTCGTCGAGGTCGTCCCCGGCGGCCAGCGCGGCGACCTCGACGTCGTCGTCGACGAAGCGGTCGGCGTACGTCGCCGGCTCGACCAGGACGCCGGCCCGGACGGCCGGATCGCGCGGCACGGCGATCTCGAAGGTCGCGACGCGCATCTGCCCCTCGGCCGCCGGCTCGGCGGCGAGGGTGCCGCGCGCCTGCTCGACCATCGCGGCCCCGGACCACGACCCGGGCGTCGTGAGGTCGATGACACGGGGGGTCTTCGTGGCTCGCGGCGCGGTGACGTACGTCGGGAGCGTCGTGGGCACCGCGTGCCAGGAGTCGTTCACCGCGGCCTGGGGGGCGGGAACCTCCACGCCGCTCGCGAACGCGACCGGCCGCCGCTCGGTCACCGGTGCCGCGGCCTCCGCGCGGCCGCCGACCCGGGCCCGGCTCTCGCCGGCGCCGTAGCGGGCGTCGGCGGCCCGGGCGGCCTCGGCGAGCGTGACGCGGCGGACCTGGCGCCGCCGGAGCTCGGCGGCGAGGGCCACCTGCCGCCGCGCCGCCGCGAGGTACCCGCCCACGAGGAGCACCGGGACGGCGAGGGTCCAGCGCGGCACGGTGTGCGCAAGCACGAGGACGGACCAGAGCGCGAGCAGGACGCCCAGGGCCCCGAGGACGCGGCGCCGGCGCCCGGCGGCAGCGGCGGCGGCGGTCACCGTGCCGCGCGGACCGGTGACGACGACCTGCGTCCGGCGTACCGAGCTGGGACGGCCCGGCATGACGACCTCGCGCTGACCCGTCCCGCCGATGGTCCCCGCGTCGTTGCGCCGCAGCGTGCCCATCGCTCGGGCGAAACGGTCCGCGGATCGCGACACCTGTGCCTCGTCGTGCCGGCGGAGCCACATCGGCACGAGCACGAGCGCCCACATGCCGACGAACACGGCGTAGAGGAGAGCGGATCCGCTGGACACGCTCCGAGGCTAGAGGCCGCACGCGGGATCACCGCGCACCGCGCCCGACACGCACTGTGGGCGTGTCGCGACTCACACCGTCGTCGTTGCGCGGATCGCATGGGGGCAAGCCTCAACGCGATGGACCCCACCACGGAGAGTCCTTGCGGCGCAGGGGGAATACCCGCGTCGACCAGCGGCTGCGGCACGGAGGGTCAGCGTCGCTGCTCCTGCGCGGCGACCCAGCGCCGCACGAGACCTCCCGGCACCTCGTCGGCGGTGAGGGCGAACGTCAGGTGGTCGCGCCAGTCGCCGTCGATGTGCAGGTAGCGCAGCCGGATCCCTTCGGACCGGAAGCCGAGCTTCTCGACCACCCGACGCGACGCGACGTTCTCCGGCCGGATGTTGATCTCCACCCGGTGCAGCCCGACCGCGAAGCAGTGGTCGGTGGCCATCGCGACAGCGGTCGGCATGATGCCGCGACCGGCGACGCGCTGGTCGATCCAGTAGCCGATGTGCGCGGACCGCAGCGAGCCCCACGCGATCCCGCCGACCGTGAGCTGGCCGACGAGGTCGCCGCCGAAGGTGATGACGAACGGCATCGTGCGACCCTCGCGACCCTCGGTGCGCAACCGACGGACCATCGCGGAGTACGTCGGGGGCGCGTCGGCCGCCGGCTCCGGGCTGGTGGCCTCCCACGGCCGCAGCCACTCGGCGTTGCGCGATCGGACCGCGCGCCACTCGCGGGAGTCGCGCTGGCGGAGCGGGCGCAGCGCGACGGAGCCCTCGACGAGGGTCACCGGCCAGCCCTCGGTCACGACGTCACCCCGTGGTCACCACCACCGTGGATCTGCTCCACCGCGTGCACCAGCAGCGGGGCCAGGACCGACAGGCCGTCGCGCACGCCGCCGGGCGAGCCGGGGAGGTTGACGATGAGCGTGCTGCCGGCGATGCCCGCGACCCCGCGGGACAGGGCCGCCGTCGGGATCCCGGCGTCGAGACCCGCGCGGCGGACTGCGTCGGCGATGCCGGGGACCTCACGCCGGACGATCGCCCGGGTGTGCTCCGGTGTGACGTCGGTGGGCGAGAGGCCGGTGCCGCCGGTGGTGAGGACGACGTCGTAGCCCTCGTGGACCGCGGAGGACAGCACGCTCTCGATCCCCGAGCCGTCGGGGACCACCGTCGGACCGTCGACCGCGAAGCCGAGGGTCGCCAGCGCGTCGACGATCACCGGCCCGGAGCGGTCGGGGTAGACGCCCGCGGCCGCGCGGGTGGACACCGTGACGACGAGGGCGCGCATCACGTCGACCCGTCGCGGCGCCACAGCCCGGTCTTGCCACCGGTCTTCTCCTCGACACGCACGTCCGTGATCGTCGCGGCCGGGTCCACTGCCTTCACCATGTCGATGAGCGCGAGTCCCGCGACGGCGACGCAGGTGAGCGCCTCCATCTCGACGCCCGTGCGGTCGGCGGTGCGGACGGTGGCACTGATCGCCACCGCGTCGTCGCGCACCTCGAGGTCGACCGTGACGCCGTGGATCGCGATGGGATGGCACAGCGGCACGAGATCCGGCGTCCGCTTGGCCGCCTGGATCCCGGCGATACGCGCGACCGCGATCGCGTCGCCCTTGGGTACGCCGCCCCCGCGCAGCAACGCCACCACGTCGGACGAGACGAGCACCCGCCCGGTCGCCGTCGCGGTGCGGACCGAGACGTCCTTGGCGCTGACGTCGACCATGCGCGCGGCACCCGCGTTGTCGAGATGAGTGAATCCCTTGTCGGACATGGCGATCAGACCTCGTCGAGTCGGAGGACGGCGACGGCCGTGCCGGGCTTGACCTCGGTGACGTCCTCGGGGACGACCACGAGGGCGTTGGCCCGGGCCAACGCCCCGAGCATGTGCGAGCCCTGACCGCCGGCCGGACGTACGACGTAGCGGCCGTCCTCGACCTGCAGGTTGCCGCGGGCGAACTGCCGCCGACCCGCGGGCGACTGGAGCGGGTCGACGAGCACGGCGCGCACCACCGGCCGGTAGACCTGCTGGTGGCCGAGCATCCGCCGGATCACCGGGCGGACGAAGATCTCGAAGGAGACGTACGCCGACACCGGGTTCCCCGGCAGCGTGAAGATCGGGGTGTCCTCGGGACCGAGCGTGCCGTGGCCCTGCGGCATCCCCGGCTGCATGGCGACGGTCGTGAACTCCACCGTGCCGAGCCGGGAGAGCACGGCCTTCACCGTGTCGTAGGCACCGGCGCTCACGCCTCCGGTCGTCACGATGAGGTCGGCCCGCACGAGCTGGTCCTCGAGCGCCGCGAGCAGCGTCGACGCGTCGTCGGGCAGCGGGCCGACGCGGTACGCGATGGCCCCCGCCTCCTGCACCGCGGCGGCGATCGTGACGCCGTTGGAGTCGGTGATGAGCCCGGGCGAGAGCGGGGCGCCGGGCTCGACGAGCTCGCTGCCGGTCGAGATGACGACGACGCGCGGCTGCGGGTGCACCAGCACACGGCCGCGCCCGACCGCGGCGAGCAGCGCGATGTCGCGCGGGCTCAGGACCGTGCCGGCCGTGGCGACGACGTCGCCGAGTCCTACGTCGTCACCCCGCCGACGGACGTGGGACCCCCGGGGCACGCTGCGCGTGACGCGTACCTCCGGCATCCCTCCGTCGGTCCAGCTCAGCGGGACCACGGCCTCGGCGCCCTCGGGCAGCGGCGCGCCGGTCATGACCCGGATCGCGGTGGACTCACGCAGCTCGACGCTGGCGCGGTATCCCGCCGGGACGTCGTCGATCACCCGCAGGACGACCGGCTTGCCGTCGCTGGCGGTGAGGAGGTCGGCGGCCTTCACGGCGTAGCCGTCGGTGCTCGCGTTGTCGAAGGGTGGGAGCGGCCACGGCGCGGTGACGTCCTCGGCGAGGACGCACCCCCGAGCCTCGACGAGGGTCACGTCGAGCGGCTGCAGCGGTTCGATGCCGGCCAGGACCGACTGGAGGTGTTCCTCGACGCTGCGCACGTGCCGACCCTACGGGGTGCGCGCGCCCACGGGGTGCACGCGATGATGGGAGGCGTGACGCCGCCGCCCGACCTCGACGAGCGCAAGACCACCGTCCGCGCCGACGCCAGGGCGCGACGCCGAGCCCGGTCCGACGACGACCGTGCCGAGGTCGACGCGGGCCTCGCCGTACGCGTCGGTTCGATCCCCGAGATCGCCGCGCTCGCCGCGGACCCGGGCAGCGGGGTCGTCGCCGTGTACGCGTCGTTCGGGACCGAGCCGCGCACCGCGCGGATGCGCGACCTGTTCCGGCTGTCCGGGGTCCGGGTGCTGCTCCCGGTGATCCGCGCCGACGGCGGGCTCGACTGGGCCTGGGACACCGGCGCCGTCGCCGACGGGTCGGTCTCGCCGGGAGTGCCCGAGCCGACCGGCCCCGTGGTCGCCACCGGGATGAGCGGCCTCGTCGCCCTCGGCTGCCGGGTGGTGCTCACCCCGGCCCTCGCGGTCGACCCCGAGGGCAACCGGATCGGCAAGGCGGGCGGCTACTACGACCGGCTGTTCGCCGGGCTGGACGACGTCGAGCCGGCGCAGCGACCGCTGCTCGTCGCGGTGGTGCACGACGACGACGTCGTGGACGCCGTACCCACCGGTCCGCACGACCGACGGGTCGACGCGATCCTCACGCCGTCGGGCTATGTCGTCCTGCGCTGATTCCATCGGCGCCCCTGGCGCTCGAGGTCAGGCTCGGACGCCGTCGTACGCCCGTGGTCGGGCCGGACGCCGTCGAGCGTTCGAGGTCAGGGCCAGGTGCCGTCGTGCGGCGTGAGGTCCAGAGCACCGTCCCGACGGCAGGAGTCCGAGCGGTAGTCCGCCGGCATCCGGGGATACACGGTCGTCGCGTAGGTGGTGGCGAGGGCCCGGGCCTGGGCCGGTGTCGCGCCCAGCCGCTCCGCGACGTCGGCGTCGCTCTGCATCGCCCGGCACTCGGCCACGGCCTCGGAGCGGTCGCCGGCCAGGTGCCGCGACTCGTGGGTGAGGACGTGCACGGCGATGACCTGCTCGATCGGCGGGGCGTCCTTCTCCGCCGCGCTCGATCGCCAGTAGTCGCTGAGGTGCTGGCACGTCTCGTAGGTCACCATCGCGGGTCCGTCGGCCGATCCGTCCTCGGCGTACGCGACCCGGCCGAGGTCCGCCCCGGCGTAGGTGAACGCCTCCCCCAGCCGCTGGCAGTGGACGCCGGCGCTGCCCGGCGCGATCGACCGGGCGATAGCGGTGAAGTGCTGCTCCGCGACCACCCACTGCCGCTCGGTCCAGAACAGCGCGACGAGCGGCACGGCGACGAGGGCGATCCCGACCCACGGCACGGCACGGCGCAGCACGCCGCGCACCAGCAGCCACCCGAGCCAGGCAGCCAGTGCGACGACGACCAGCGTGCGCAGACCCATGAGGGAAGGATCGACGCCCCGACGCCGTCCCTTGACCCCTCTGACCCGGGCGTCAGGCTGCCGCGGTCCCGATCACGACCGTCGCACCCAGGTCGTCGTCCGTGCGGACCCGCGTGGCGAGCGCCGCGCCCGCGACGGCGGCCACGGTCAGCGGGGCCTGCCGCTCGCTCGTCTCGATGAGGAGGTGGCCGCCGGGCGCGAGCCACTCCGTCGCCCCCGCGGCCACCCGGCGCTGGACGTCGACCCCGTCGGCGCCGCCGTCGAGGGCCACCCGTGGCTCGAACTCCCGTGCCTCCGCAGGCAGGAACGCGATGTCGGCGGTGGGGACGTACGGCGCGTTCACGACGAGGACGTCGACGCGACCGCGCAGCGTCGCCGGCAGCGCGTCGTACAGGTCGCCCTCGTGCACCACGCCGCCGACCGGCCCGAGGTTGCGCCGGGCGCAGGCCGCCGACACGGGATCGAGCTCGGCCGCGTGCAGCTCGACGTCACCGACGAGGGCGGCCACGACGACGCCGACCGCCCCGCAGCCGCAGCACAGGTCGAGGACGACTGGTCGTACACCGCGCTCCGTCGCCACCTCGGCCGCCGCGCGCACGAGGAGCTCGCTGCGCCGCCGCGGCACGAACACGCCGTCGGACACGACCACGCGCACCCCGCACAGTTCGGCCCAGCCGACCACGTGCTCGAGCGGCCGTCCGGACACCCGCTGCCCGACCATCGACTCGAGCTCGTCCGGACTCCGTGCCGCCCGGACCAGCAGCGCCGCCTCGTCCTCGGCGAACACGCAACCGGCGGACCGAAGCCGGTCGACGACGGACGCCGGTGCCGGCGGCATGCGTTGCCGCCTCAGCCCTTCGCGAGGTGGGCGACCCGCGGGCCCATCGCCTCGGCGAGCGCGATCAGGCCGGAGAGCGGGCGCACCATGACGGTGAACTCCGAGACCAGACCCGCGTCGTCGTAGCGCAGGTGGTCCAGCCCGAGGACCGCACGGCCGCCGACACCCGCGGAGAACACCAGCGCGTGCGTCCCGTCCCCGTCGAGCTCGTCGACGTAGACGAAGTCGGTGAAGACCTCCATCACGTTGCGCAGGACCTCGACGACCGTGTCGCGCCCGACGTAGGGATGGAACGCGACGGGGCTCGCGAAGACGATGTCGTCGGCGAACAGGGCGGCAAGTGCGTCGAGGTCGCGTGCCTCGATCGCGGCCCGGACCGGATGCGTCATGCGAGCAGGCTATGCCGCCCTGCTGCGGGTCGCCGTCGGGTTCTCAGTCGTGCCGGCCCGACTCGTGGCCGCCGTGCCGCGACGGCTCGAACTGGAACGTCGAGTGCGCGACGTCGAAGTGGTCGGCGAGACATGCCTGCAGCTCGTCGAGCAGCGGTGGGATGTGTCCGTCGTGGAAGCACTCGTCGCCCACGACGACGTGCGCGGTGACGACCGGCAGGTCGCTCGACACCCGCGAGGCGTGCAGGTCGTGCACCGCGAGGACGTGCGGTACGCCGAGGATGTGCGTGCGCACGGCCGTGAGGTCTACGCCGCGCGGTGTCGCCTCCAGCAGCACGTCGACCGACTCGCGCAGCAGCCGCAGGGTGCGCGGCAGGATGAGCAGCCCGATGGCGATGGACGTGACGGCGTCGGCGCGCAGCCAGCCGAACGCGGAGATGAGCAGCGCGGCGACCAGGACCGCGAGAGCTCCCAGCGCGTCGTTGACCACCTCCAGGAAAGCCGCGCGGGTGTTGAGGTTCCCGCTCGAGATCCGGCTCAGCAGCAGGATCGACACGGCGTTCCCGAGCAGCGCCACCACGGCGAACACGGCCATGAGGCCCGACTCCACCTGCGGTGGCTCGACCAGCCGGCGTACGCCCTCGACGATCACGAACAGCCCCACCGCGAGCAGCAGCCCGGCCTGCGTCGCGGCGGCGAGGACCTCGGCCCGTCGGTAGCCCCACGTGCGCTCCGGCGTCGCCGGCCGCAGGGCGAGGGTCGCGGCCACGAGCGCCAGGGACAGCCCGGCGACGTCGGTGAGCATGTGCCCGGCGTCGGCGAGCAGCGCGAGGCTCCCGGACATGAGCGCGCCGGTCACCTCGGCCGCGAGGATGACGGTCGAGATGCCGAGCACCCACGCCAGCGGACGTCGGTGCGTGACCGCGACGTCGGCGAGGCCGTGGTCGTGCCCGTGCCCGCTCCCCACCGTGCCCTCACCCGCTCTCGTCGTCGCTCGTCGTCGCTCGCACGTCGTAGCCGCACGTGGTGGCCGCACCTCGTGGCCGGAGCCTGTCGGTGCTGACCGTCGGAGCTGTGTGTCGGCCCTGCGTGCCGGCGCCGCTCGTCGGTGCCGCGTGAGCGTCTCGTCGTGTCCGTCGAGGGTACCCACGTCGAGGGTGCCCATCTCGCGCCGCCGCCCGGCCACTCCCCTCGGCAGCTTCGTCTCGGCAGGTCCGCCTCGGCAGGTCCGCCTCGACTGCTCCGCCTCGGCCGCTGTGCTTCGGCACCCCGTCGTTTGCCCTGTCAGTACGCCCGCAACGCCGCGCGCCGTCGCGGCGAGGTCCTGCGATCAGCCGCGCCCCTGCCACGTGGCAACGTCATCGCTCGGTCCGAGAAGACGTCATCGCTCGGTCCGAGAAGAGGAGCGTTCGTGACGGGTGGTGCGCCCTGACCGTACGTCGTACGCGTCAGGGCCGGGTTCGTGGTGGGGTGAAGGTCCAGCAGCCGGTGGTGTGCGGGTCGACGCCGTCGGTCGGCGCGATCGACCAGCCGCCCTCGTGCACCGCGTGGTGGTGGCGCACGCAGAGCAGCACGGTGTTCGAGATGTCGGTCGCGCCGCCGTCCTCCCACGGAAGCGTGTGGTGGGCGTGGGTACGGGAGACGTCGACGCGGCAGTCGGGGAACGCGCAGTGCCCGTCGCGGACCTCGAGGGCGCGGCGCAGCCGCGGGGGGACGGTGCGCTGGGTGCGACCGAGGTAGAGCACGGAGCGGGCCTGCGCGGTGAGCCGATCGGTCAGCACGTCCCGCCACGCAGCGCCGCTCGCCTCACCGGCCAGGTTCGCGTCGACGAACTCGTCGTCGGCGTGCTCGGCGCTGCCGTTCCGGCCGGTCGCAGTGGCCGTGGCGTCGCAGCTGTCGGAGCCGTCCGCGACGACGGATCCGTGATCGGCGGTGCCGTCAGCGTCGTGGCCGCGTCCGCGGCTCGGGCCGCAGTGGTCGGTGCCGGTGCCCGGGTTCGGTCGGGTGGTGATCACCGGGTGCAGGTCGGTGTCGCAGAGGATCCGGCGCAGCGACTGGTCGGGCAGCAGCACCGGCTGGTCGTGGCCGGGGACCAGGAGGCGGCCGCCGAGGCCGGCGAGCAGCTGGTCGAGGTCCGCGGTGAGGGTGAGGTGGGGGCGGACCCCGTGCCGGGTGCCCAGCGCGCCGGCGTCCAGGGCGCGGGCGGCGAGGTGGCCGAGGGCGAGGGCGAGCAGGTGCGGGCGGCGGGCCTTGCGCCGCTGGGCGTCCAGGGCCGGGTGCCCGCCGGGCTGGTCCTCGGGTGCCAGGGACCCGGTGCGGTGCCAGCCGTCCACCACCGCGTCCAGCGCGGTGGACAGCGCCGCGGCGGTCTCCGCGGTCAGGTACCCGGACAGCCGGTACCCGACCCCGACCGGGGTGATGGTGACCTGCTGGTCGTCGTAGGCGTCGAGCTGGGCCTGGCGGACCCCGTCCGGGTCGGCCACGAACCGCAGGTACCGCGCGCGTCAGGGCGACGTCGGCGACCGGGGCCCGGCGGGCCAGGTCGAGCAGCACCGCCTCCGCCTCGCGCCGCCTTGGTCGGCACGTTCCGCGACCGGCAGCGCCTTCACCGCGAGGGTGATCCCGCGGGTGATCTCGCGCACCGCACCGGCGGGCACCTCCCCGGCCAGCCACGCCCGCTCGGTCGCCGGGAAGTCGGCGCGCAGCGCCGTCGAGGACGCGAGCAGGACCTTGGCCTCGGTCTCGGACCTGCCGCACCGCTGGAGTCAGCCACGACTTCGTCGACGCGAACCCGGCCGGCTCGAGGGCGCCCGAGGCGTGCACCACCCCGGTCGCCACCGTCGCCACCGCGGTCCCGCGATCCAGCGCCCGGTGCAGCTTCTCGGTCAGCCCGATCAGCGCCGCACCCGGCAACCTCGACCAGCGCACCCTCCGCGGTCAGCTCCGCGAGCCGGGCGACCACTGCGTCGAGGTCCGCGACGGCGTCCGCGACCAGCGCACCCGGGGTCCGCGGCGGGCGGGTCGTGGTCGAGCTCATGGCTCGAACCTACCCAGGGGGTCTGACAGTCCCTGGCCCCGAAACCGCCCTGGGGACAACTACTTTCCGCGATCCAAGATCACCGACGGTGACGTCATACCGGGCCGTCGACCGACCCGCGCCCGAGCGTCTCGACGGACGGCGACAGACCCGAGCGGATGCCGGCCCAGCGACGGTGACGGAATGCCGAACCGTCGACCAACCGGCGTCACCACGCTGGACGCGTCCGGCCCCAGCCCGTGGCCGATCCCCGCGGACCCCTGGCCGGCGCCCTTCACCACGCTGGCAGCGACGTGCTCAGCGCTGGCCGGTCCCCGCGGACCCGAGGGGACGGCGCTTGGGGCCTTCGGGCTAGGGGGCGGCGGGCTTGAGGACCAGGTGGTCCTTGGTGGCGGCGTTGACGGCCGCGGCGGAGAAGGGGAAGGGGTAGGTCGTGCCCGTCTGCCATGCGTCGAGCTGGTCGACGTAGTGCGCGTTGTACGCGTGGCCGCTCGCGCCGGTCAGGTGGACCCACGTGCTGTTGTCGAGGTTCGCGAAGTCGAGCACCATCCGCATCGACGGGATCCACGTGACCGTGTAGCCGTCCGCCGGGTTCCACCCGGTCGCGTTGACGATCGAACCGCCGCCCGAGGTCGTGATCGGGCCGCGGTTGAACAGCCGCTCGACCAGGCCGATGCCGGACTTGCCGAGCGTCTGGTTGGTCACCGTCAGCGTGTGCAGCTCGCCCCAGTTCCAGCCGGACGGGTCGGCGCCCTGCAGACCGGTGAGCTCGGTCGTGGCCTCGTCGAGCGCCCGGACGACCGCGTCGTCGCGGGTCTCGACCTTGTCCGTGGTCCGGACGTCGTCCCACCATTTGTCCGTGGGGCTGTTCCAGAGGTTGCGCACGACGGTGAACCACCGGTCGCCACCGTCCGGCCAGTAGTCCTTCGGGATCTCGTCACCGAACGTGTCGAGCAGCAGGTGGCTCCAGAACGCGTTGAAGTACGCCGCCGGCGCGGAGTCCGCAGGCTGGGTGAAGTCCCACGTGGACAACAGCTTCACGGCGTCAGCAGTCGCCCCGGAGACCTTCTCGTCCTTGAGCCGGGGCACGAGGAACGCGGCGTTCTCGTTCCACGAGTCGAACTGGATCGCCCGCATCCGGTCGGCGGAGATCTTGTTGGTGCCGGACGTCGCGAGCTCGACGAGATCGGTGATGCGCTGGCTGCGCGCGCCGTAGGACCAGTCATTGGTGATGAAGTACGGGTAGTCCTGGTACACCGAGGCGTTGTTCGCGGTCACCACCCAGCCGTCGTCGGGGTTCTTGACGTTCGGCAGCGCGTCGAACGGGATGTACCCGGACCACGTCTGCTTCGGGTCCCAGCCCTGCGCCGGGTAGGTCCCGTCGTAGCCCTGCCGGATCGGGATCCGGCCCGGGGTCTGGTAGCCGATCGTGCCGTCGACCGAGGCGAAGATCATGTTCTGCGCCGGCACGGTGAACTCCGCTGCCGCCGCCCGGAACTGGTCCCAGTTCTGCGCGAGATCGAGGTCGGTGAGCGCATCCATGGTGCGGGCCGGCGTGAGCGCGGTCCAGCGCAGCGCCACGGCGTACCCGTCGCCCCGCGGCGGGGCGGCCGCGCCGCTGGGCGCGTCCTTCCCGACCGTCGTCAGCTCGTCCGACGCGTCGGACACGAGCGGGCCGTGCTCGGTCGCGCGCACGGTGATGGTGACGTCCGGCTTCCCGGCGACCTTGATCACCTCGGTGCGCGTCGTGAGGGGCTTCGTCGTCGTGCCGACGACGTAGCTGTCGCCGACGACCTTCTCGAGATAGAGGTCCGAGACGTCCGGGCCGAGGTTGGTGAAGCCCCACCCGATCGTCTGGTTGTGCCCGATGATCACGCCGGGCACGCCGGAGAAGGTGAAGCCGGCGACGTCGTACGGGCACGCGGCCGACACCGTGCGGCAGTGCAGGCCCATCTGGTACCAGATGCTCGGCATGCTCGGCGCGAGGTGCGGGTCGTTGGCGAGCAACGGCTTGCCGGTCGTCGTCCGGGCACCGCTCACGACCCAGGAGTTCGACCCGATCCCGGACCCGCTCGGGCCGAGCAGGGAGTCCAGCGCCGCGACGGAGCTGCCGGTGCGCTGCAGCGCCGGCAGCGCGGCCGCGGGCGTGGTCGGGGTCCGCGAGGCGACCTGCGCCTGCCCGGGTGACGCCGTCTGGTCCCACACCCCGGCGACGACCGCGCCCTGCTCCACGATCGGGCGGTGCCGCAGGTAGGGGTACGGCGGGAACAGCTGGGCGGTTCGCGCCTTGCCGAAGACCGAGCTCTCGATCGACCGCTCGATCTCCTCCTGCATGTTTCCGCGCAGGTCCCAGGCCATGGCCTTGAGCCACGCGACGGAATCGACCGGCGTCCACGGCTCGATCGTGTACGACGGGTTGTCCAGCGCGAGAACGGCGTACTCGAGGGACACGGCGGCGCCGGAGTGGTCGGCGAGGTAGGCGTTGACGCCCCTCGTGTAGTTGTCGAGGTTGCGCCGCGTCTCCGCCGAGAGCAGCGGGAGCTCCTCCTGCGCGACGCGGTACCAGCCCGAGACGCGCAGGAACTTGTCCGTCTCGAGCTGCGACTCGCCGAACATCTCCGAGAGGCGCCCGGACGTGATGTGACGGCGGAAGTCCATCTCGTAGAAGCGGTCCTGGGCCTGCACGTAGCCCTGGGCGAAGAACAGGTCGTCGGGGGTGTCCGCGTAGAGCTGCGGGACGCCGCGCTCGTCACGCAGCACGTCGACGGTGCTCTTCAGACCAGCGAGGTCGAGCTCGCCGCTCGTCTGCGGGAACGAGCGCCGCACCGTCCACGCGCCGTAGGACGCCACCACCACGACGAGGACGAGGAGCACGATGCCGACGATCCCGAGGACCTTGCCGAGTGTGCGCACCCGCACAGGCTAGGGCGCGCGGGCGGCGGATCCGGTGTCGAACGCGGCCGTCGTGGCGCCGGAGCAGGACCGGCGCTCAGCCCAGCAGGGTCTCGGCGAGCCAGAACCCCCCGAGCGCGGCCAGCAGGCCGAGCACGAGGCTCAGCGTGACGTTGAGCGCCGCCTCCGCACCGGACCCGTCCTCGATCAGCCGCACCGTCTCGAACGCGAACGTGCTGTACGTCGTGAAGCCTCCGCAGAAGCCGGCACCCGCGAGCGCCACGACGGCGCTCGGCACGGCGCCGACGCCGGCGGCGCCGAGGATCGCGCCGAGGAACGCCGACCCGCTCACGTTGATCACGAGGGTGCCGAGCGGGAGCGCACCGCCGTAGCGGGCATGGACGGCCTGGTCGAGCAGCCACCGGCTCGGCGCCCCGACGGCCGCACCGAGCATGACGAGGACGAGGGTCAAGCCTGCTCCCCCACGGGTCGGCCGACGTAGCGCACGACCTCGACCGGGTCGAGGATCACGAGCCCCTCGGCGACGAGCTCGTCGAGCTCGGGGAGGAACGCACGGATCTTGTCGTCGGCGTCGACGATGACGACCGCCACGGGGAGGTCCTGGCTCAGGCTCAGGATGCGGGTCGTGTGCACGTGCGAGGACTTGCCGAAGCCCTCGATGCCCCGCATCACGCTCGCGCCGGCCAGCCCCGCGCGGTGCGCCCGGTGCACGATCTCGGTGTACAGCGGGTGGTGGTGCCACTGGTCGGTCTCGCCGATGAAGATCGTGAGCCGCGTTGCCGAGCCACGAAGCGTCATGACGTCCTCCGTCGTGATCCGTTGAACCCGGTGGCGATCCGGGCGAGGGTGATGCCGGCCCAGCAGCCGACCAGGGCGAGCACCAGGGTCCCGAACAGGTAGGTGACGGCGATCGGGGAGTGACCTCCCCGGAGCAGCGCACCGGTGTCGGCGGCGTACGTCGAGAAGGTGGTGTAGCCGCCGAGGACGCCGATCCCGAGGAAGGGCCGGGCGTAGCGGGTCGGCCGCCGGACGTCGAGCAGGACGACCATGAGGGCGCCGAGGACGAGGCTGCCGGAGACGTTCTCCACGAACGTCGACCACGGGATCTGTCCCGGCTCGGTCGGCCACAGCTCGTTGAGCCCCCATCGCGCGGCGGCGCCGAGGGCGCCACCGGCGCCGATCACGAGGGCGACGTCCCAGCGGCGCGACGCCGGACGGCGCGGTCGTCCGGGGCGAGGCGGCGACGGTCGGGAGCGCCGGCAGGTCGGGGTCGACCGGCAGCCGCCCGTGCGGCTGGTCCGACATGTCCCCTCCCGTCCCGTCCGGCGCCCGCAGTCGGGGCGGTCCCGCACCCGCGAGTGCGAGGGTACGCGGTCCGCCGCAACCGCTCAGGCGTCGCGCCGCAGCCAGGCCCATACCTGGACGACCAGCAGCGCCACGACCCAGGCCGCGAACACGGCGAGGGCAGCCCAGCCGGTCGGCGGACCGTCGCTCGCCGGCGGGCGGGCCCACCGGGCCGCCGTGCTCCACGGCAGGACGTGGGACAGCCACTGCGCGCGGTCGCTGAGCAGACCGATCAGCAGCGTCTCGACGACGACTCCCGAGATCACGGGCACCGCGATCCCCACCGAGGTCTGCCGCGTGACGCCGGCGAGGGCGAACGACGACAGCCCCCACAGCAGCACGAGGACCACACCCTTGAGCAGGTAGAGGTCCTGAGGTGCCGGCGCGGACGCCGGCGGGTTCGGATACCCCCTGATGGTGAGGCCGATCGCGCTGCCGAGGAAGGAGGCGAGCGCGAAGACGACGCACGCGGCAGACACGACGAGCAGCTTGGCGGCGAGGATCCTGCCCCGTCTGGGGAAGGCCGTGAGCGTGATGCGGATCAGCCCGAACCGGTACTCCTGCCCGACGGCCTGCGCCGCGACGACGGAGGTGAGCACGACGGTGACGGTCAGCGGCGCCCCGAAGGCGCTCCACCAGTCGATGACCGGCGGGCCGAGCGGGTTCCCGGTCTCGTCGTAGGCGAGGTAGTGCGGGTTGGCCACCAGCCAGCCCAGGCCGGCCGTCGCCACGACGAGCGCGCCGAGCAGGATCCGGGTCGAGCGCACCGTCGAGATCCGGACCCACTCGTAGCGCAGCGCCGCCCTCACGCCACGTCCCCGGTCCGGAACTGCTGCCGGTCGCTCGTGAGCTCGAGGAAGGCCTCCTCGAGCGACGCCGTACGCCGGGTGAGCTCGCGGACCGCGACGCCCGCACGGAACGCCACGTCGCCGACCCGGTCGGTGTCGACGGTGGTGACGACGAGACCGTCGACGCCCTCCCGCGCCGTGGCGATCCCCTCGGCCGATAGCGCGACGGCGAGCGCCTCCGGGTCCGCGCAGCGCACGAGCACGTCGTTGCGCGTGCTCCGCGCGACGAACGCGTCGAGCGTCTCGTCCGCGACCATCCGACCCGCGGCGATCACCACGAGGTGCTCGGCCATCAGCTGCATCTCGGAGAGCAGGTGGCTCGAGACGAACACGACGTTGCCCTCGGCCGCGTAGTGCCGGAGGAAGTCGCGCAGCCACTGGATCGACTGCGGGTCGAGGCCGTTCGCGGGCTCGTCGAGGAGCAGCACCCGCGGCCGCGCGAGGATGGCCCCCGCGAGGCCGAGCCGCTGCCCCATGCCCAGCGAGAAGCCGGAGGGTCGCTTGCCGGCGACGCCGTCGAGCCCCACGAGCCGGATCACCTCGTCGATCCGCGCCGCGGGCACCGACGCCTCCGTCGCCAGCATCCGCAGGTGGTTGCGGGCGCTGCGCGACGGATGGAAGAACTTCGCGTCGAGGTGCGCCCCCACGGTGCGGGACACCTGCTCGCGCTCGACGAGCGGTCGCCCCTGCCACAGCGTGGTGCCCTCGCCGCGGTCGAGGCCGAGCATCAGCCGCATCGTCGTCGACTTGCCGGCGCCGTTCGGTCCCAGGAACCCGGTCACGACACCGGGTCGCAGCTCGAAGGACACCTCGTCGACGGCGCGGGTACGTCCGTAGGACTTGCCGAGCCCGATGGCCTCGACCGTCATCGTCACCTCCACGTGTGGAGGTTCGACCCTAGGGGGCGGCGTACCCGCGCCGTCGTCGCTCGTGCACAGCTACAGAGGTCAGGGAAGCTGGCGGGCGAAGATCTCGTCGATCTCCTGGCGGTCGCTCGCGCTGATCGCGTCCGCGCGCAGTCGGTCCCACAGCGCGTACAGCTCCTCCACCGTCTCCGGCGAGAAGTCGGTCGCTGCCGTCATGTCGATCACCTCCTTCGTCGGTACCAACGTCGCCGGGGCGCGTCTCCATCCGGTTCTCGTGGCGTTGCGGGGAGATGAACATCACCGCGGACCGGTGTGCCGCTCGTCACCACCCGCTCCGCGGACCACCGCGGTCACCCGCGGGTGGCCGGCGCCCGGCGGATTTGGCATCATTGGCACTCGACAGCCCCGAGTGCCAACGCGACCACCCCGCGCAAGGAGTACGCCGTGCCCACCTACCAGTACTCGTGCACCGCCTGCGGCGAGCCGCTGGAGGTCGTCCAGTCGTTCACCGACGACGCGCTCACCGAGTGCCCCGCCTGCGGCGGCCGGCTGCGCAAGCTCTACAACGCGGTCGGGATCGTCTTCAAGGGCTCCGGCTTCTACCGGACCGACAGCCGCTCCGGCTCGTCCTCCACCGTGCCCGCGAGCTCGGGTTCGAGCGCCTCGGAGTCCTCCTCGGCCGGCAAGTCCGACTCCGCGGCGTCCACCAGCACCCCCTCGGCCGGCTCGTCGGGCTCGGCCCCGTCGTCCGCCTCCTCCGGCACCTCCGGTTCCGCCGCCTGACCCCTGTGGACGGGCCGCACGGTCCGCCCCCGCCGGCGCCTAGCGTGCCGGGGTGCGCCTGCTGCCCCGAACCGGCACCCCGACCCCGTCCCGCACCGCGTCGCCCGCGCCGCGTCGCGGGCCCGCGATCCCGGGCCGGCCGCCCGCCTGGCAACGGCGCTTCCTGCGCCACCGCCGGCTCGCCGCGGCCCTGCTCGCGGGCTTCGTCGTCTGGTCGACGACGACCGCGCTGCGCCCGCCCGCAGCCGAGACCGCGCTCGTCGCGACGGCCCGCCACGACCTCGCCCCGGGGACCACGCTGACCGACGACGACCTCGCTGTGTCCGCCCGCGCCCGCTGACCTGCTGCCGACCGACTCCGTCACGGACCCGCGCGCGGTGAAGGGTCGCCTGGTGGCCTTCCCGGTCCGGGCCGGCGAGACCGTGCGCGAGCGCGACGTCGTCGGCCGCACGCTGCTCGACTCGCTCGGGACGCGACGTCGTGGCGACCCCCGTGCGGCTGTCCGACGAGGCGACCCTCGCGAGCGTCCGGGCCGGCGATCTCGTCGACGTCGTGGCGGCCCGCGGTGGCGACGGAGGGACCGCGGCCTCGGCCGTCGTCGTGGCGGCGCACGTCCGGGTCCTCACCGTCGGCACCCCGTCGGGGTCGGCGGGGTCCGGCCTGCTCGGGTCGTCGTCCGCGGCCCCCGCGCCGGTCCTCGTCCTCGCGACGACGTCGGCCCAGGCGCTCGACATCGCGGCCGCCGCGGTGGGATCGCGCCTCTCGGTCGTCCTGCGCGCCGGCTAGGCGTCGGAGCATCGCGCGGCCCGCCCGGACGGCACTAGGGTCGATCGCGACACCCCCACTCGGAGGTACCGCTGTGCTCAAGGGATTCCGCGAGTTCGTGGCACGTGGCAGCGTCATCGACCTCGCCGTCGGTGTCGTCATCGGCGCCGCGTTCACCGCGCTCGTCAACTCGTTCGTGGTCAACTTCATCAACCCGCTGCTCGGCGTCTTCGGGACGAAGAGCCTCAGCGCCTACGTGTGGTGCCTCAAGTCGCCCGACGGTGGCGGGACCTGCGTCGTCGACCCGAAGACGGGCGCCATCACCGGGGTCGGGATCGGCTGGGGGGCGATGCTCTCGGCGATCATCACGTTCCTGCTGACGGCGCTCGTCGTCTACTTCGTCTTCGTCGTCCCGATGAACAAGTACCGCCAGCGCCACGTCACGCCGGAGGCGGAGGAGACGGCCGAGGAGATCACGCTGCTGCGCGAGATCCGCGACTCGCTCAGGACCCGGGACGCCGGCGCCTGACCCACCACGCGAAGCCCTCGCGCGCGGCGACGTCAGTCGCCGTGGTGCGGGGGCTTCTCGTCGAGGTAGCGGCGTAGCACGGCACCGGGCTCGCGCTCGGCGCGCGACTCGGAACCCCAGCCGGCGTCGGTGTCGTCCGCGGTCTGCTCGGGCACGAGGTCGAGGTCGACGCCGAGCTCGAGCGGCTTGGGCGTCGACGGGTGCTCGGTCACGCGACCATCGTCCCCCGTGCGGCTCGGCCGCACCAATCACGGGCACCGCTCCCTCGTTCCACGCCCGCGGGCGTGGCTGCGCGAGGATGCGGGTGCGCGTCGGCCCGCCGCGCCCGTCAGGCCCACCCGTCGGAGGACCACGATGACCGGACGCTCGTCGCTCGCCGCGAAGGACCCGGAGGAGCGCCGCCGCCGCATCCTCGCCGCGGCCGTCGAGGTGCTCAAGGAGAAGGGGTTCGCCGGGACCCGCATCGCCGACATCGCGGCCGCCGCCGGCACCTCGCCGGCGCTCGTGGTCTACCACTTCAAGACCCTCGACGGGGCGCTCGCCGAGGCGGTCGGTTCGGTCGAGGACGACTTCTACGACGACCTGGAGCGGATGCTCCCGCCACGGGCGACGGCCCTGGAACGGTTGCGGCTCATCGGCGAGCTCGGGTCCGACACCGGTCCCGCGGTCGGCAACTGGGCGCTCTGGATGGAGGTGTGGGTGCGTGCGCTGCGCGACGGGCAGACCCGGGCGCTGCGCCGCGCCCTCGACGCGCGGTGGCGTCAGACCCTCCGCGAGGTGATCGACGCCGGCGTTGCCGAGGGCACCTTCACCTGCGCCGACCCGCAGGCCACGGCGGTCCGGCTCGCCGCGCTCATGGACGGGCTCGCGGTCCAGGTGTCGCTCCGCGACCCCGACGTCCCCGAGGAGCGGCTCACCGGTCTCTGGCTCGAGGCGGCCGCGGCCGAGCTGGGCCTCTCGGCGGATGCGGTCCGCGGACGCCGACGTCGCCCCGCGCGGCGACCGGCGGCCGAGGGCCACTGAGCGCCGCAGAGGCCGTCGATCGGGCCGCGGACCGGAGGCGCGCCGGTCGCGGCGTGCCGGACAATGTGCGGGTGCCGTCCGCCCCTCCAGCGCTCGTCGTCGCTCGACGAGGAGCAGTGGCGACCCCGCGCCGAGGCGCACGCGCACCGGGTCGACGCCTGGACGGCGGGGCGCCTCGAGCGTGCGGCCCGCGGCGAGCGCCACCCGGTCGACGACTTCCTCTTCGAGTACTACCCCACGCGCCCGTGCACAGCTGCGCCGGTGGCACCCGGGGCTCGGCGTCGCGCTTGCCGGGGCGCCCGAGCTCGCGGCGGACCCGGCGTACCGCGAGGTCTTCGACGGCGTGCGCACGGTCGACCCGGCGCACGTCGCGCACCGGCGCGACGGGACTCGCCTGGGTCGCGGGGCTCGTCCGGCGCAGCGCGGCCCGTCCGGCGCGGCTCGGCTGCTTCGGCCTGCACGAGTGGGCGATGGTCTACGGCCTCGAGCCGCACGAGGTTCGGCACGACTCGTGGGCGCTCCGGCTGTCCCCCGAGGACATCCGGGGCGTGGTGGACCAGCAGGGCCTGCGGTGCACCCACTACGACGCGTTCCGCTTCTTCACCGCGGAGGCGGTGGCACTCAACGAGCTCGCCCCGACCCGGGAGACCCAGCCCGAGCTGGACCAGCCCGGCTGCCTGCACGCCACGATGGACCTCTACAAGTGGTCGGCGAAGTACGCCCGGCTCGTGGGCAGCGATCTCGTCGCCGACACGTTCGCGCTCGCCCGCGACGCGCGCCGCCTGGACATGGAGGCCGCGCCGTACGACCTGCGCGCCCTCGGCCACGAGCCGGTTGCGGTCGAGACGCCGGAGGGCCGGGCCGAGTACGTACGCCGCCAGCGCGAGCTCGTCGAACGAGCCGCCCCGCTGCGCGCCCGGCTCGCCGACGCGCTCGACGCCGCGCTCGACGCCGTCGACGCCTGCGGCTGAGCGGACCGACGCGGCCGGACGGCGGCAGGCCCTCGCCGCTCTGGTTGGATCGCGGCATGAACGCGCCCGCACCCTCGGTCGTCGCGGCCCTCGAGTCTGCCGGGCTCGACTACCGCGTCATCGAGCACACGGCGCCCGTCCACTCGCTCGCGGAGGCGGCCGCCGCCCGCGGGGTGGACGTCGTCGACGTCGTGAAGACGCTGGTCGTGCGGCGCGGCGCGGACGACTACCTGTTCGTCCTCGTCCCCGGGGGCCGGCAGATCTCCTGGCCCAAGCTGCGCGCGCTGCTCGCCGTCTCGCGCATGTCGATGCCGCCGGCCGACGAGGCGTTCGCGGCCACCGGCTTCCGCCGGGGCACGATCACGCCGCTCGGCTCGACCCGGTCGTGGCCCGTCGTCGCCGACGTCGTGCTCGCGTCGCGCGGCGAGGTCACGCTCGGGAGCGGCGTCCACGACGTCGCGATCGCCGTCGACGCGGTCGCGCTCCTGACTGCGGTCGGGGCGACCGTCGCGGACGTCACCGACTCCGAGTGAGCGCGCGGGCGCGACGCCGCCGTGTCCTGGGCGACGGCGTCGCGCGTCCGCGGGGTGCGAAGACCGGCCCGAACCGCTGGGCGCCACCCGGATCAGGCCCGGCGAGGAGAGGTCAGTGGCCGGGCGCGGACGTCTTCGCGGCCGACGAGCGCGGTGCCTTGGACGCCCTCGGGATGTCGGTGGGTTTGCGGCTCGGCGTGGGGTGCGCGGTGGGCTTCCGGCTCGGCGTGGGGTGCGCGGTGGGCTTGCCGCTCGGCGCGACCGAGGGGCCGTGCGACCCGCCGGGCAGCACGCCGGCGCAGTAGGTGGCGATGTCCTTGCCTGCGGCGGTGGCCGCGGCCAGCAGGTTGCGGTAGGCGACCGACCCGGTCGCGGCGGCGCTCGGGCCCCGGTCGCGGAACGCGGTGCACAGACCGAACAGCTCGGGTGCCCCCGCGGTGACCGAGGGACCCACACCGAGGGCGGACCCGGCCGGCCCCGACGCCGTGGACGCGGCGGTGGCCGGCGCACGGTCGGCACCGGCGGACCCGGCGTCGTCGGCTCGGGAGCCGGGCGCGCCGAGGACGGCGTGCGCCGCCTCCTGCAGCGGGCGGGGCAGGCTTCCGGTGTAGGCCGCCGCGGCAGCGGCCCCCATCGACACGGTCGCGAGCATCGCGGCGACGGCGACCCGGCGGCGACCGACCGTCGGGTCCGGCCGCCGACGGTGACGAGGACTGGCGCGGCGGCGGCCTCCGCCCGGGCCCGGACGAACGCAGCCGTCGCGGCGTCGAGGCCGCGCAGCTCGTCGGCCGTGCCCGGCGCGCGCAGCGCGCCCAGCAGCCGGTCCAGCGTCATCTCGTCCTCCGTCTCGGCCCGACGCCGGCCGTCGAGGCGGTCGTCCACCACGAGGTCGTCGCCGGAGACCCCGCGGTCGCGCGGGGTCCCACCTGGGGAAACGTCGTCCCAGGTCATGGCGATACTCCACCCGAACCGGCGTCGACGACGCTGGCCTGCAGCCGCTTGAGCCCGCGGTGCACGAGCACCCGGACCGCACCGGTCGAGCGACCCATCACCTCGGCCACCTCGGCATAGTCGAGACCGGCCACCACCCGGAGCAGGACGGCCTCGGACTGGTCGACGGGCAGGCCGCGCACGAGCGCGAGCGCCCGCCGCGTCTCGTCCTCCTCGACGACCTCGTCGGCGACGTCGCGCAGCCGCGGGGCGATCGCGTCGAGGTCCTCCCACGAGGCGCTCGGCCGACGCGTCTCGTAGCGGATCCGGTCGATGACCTTGCGCCGGGCGATGGCGAACAACCAGGCGCGGAACGCGGCCTCGGGGCCGGTGAAGCCGTCCAGCGCGCGGGAGACCTCGAGCCAGCTCTCCGACGCCGCGTCCTCGGCGAGCTCGGGGGACATGGCCCGCAGGTACCGCAGCAGCGGCGGATGGACCTCGCGGCAGAGCCGCGCGAAGGCGTGCTCGTCCCCCGCGAGGGCGCCCGCGAGCACCTCGGCGAAGTCGTCGCCCAGCATCCGCTCTCCTCGACCGGCGTCCCGTCCTCACCAGCATCGACCCGTCCCCGGCGAGACTCGAGCCGTCCGGCCCCAGCAGATCATGCGATCCTCGCGCGGATCACGCCGATGGCGGTGCACCGAGGCTCCCTCGATGGCGAGGACCCGCTCCGCGGGACGGCGTGTCCCACGCACCGGCGCTGAGGGTGTCCTTACTCAGCAAATGTGAAGGATTGCCTGACCATTCCTTTACTCGACCGTCGGGACACCCGTCCCGCCGCAGGAGAGTGTCCGCAGTGAGGACGCGCGTGAGCGCGTCGCACTGGAGGGGTCATGGAACTGCTCGGAATATCGCTCGACTCAACCCGCGTCCTATTGGCAGATCTGGGACTGGATCTCGGTCAGCATCCCCAACCTCATCATGATCGTGATCATGATGGCGTTGTTCGTCCTGGCGCTCGTGCTGCCCTTCCCGAAGGGCGAGGACGAGTCATGAGCCACGGCACCAAGGCGCCCGCGGGCGCCGACTTCACACCCACGACCTGGACCGGCTCGGCCCGGCAGCGGTGGATGCGCACGCTTCCGCCCGGAGAAGATGCTCCCGGAGACCCAGCCGTCGTACGTCGCGTCGTGGATCTACGTCTTCGGGATGCTCACGCTCGTCGCGATGATCATCGCGATCGCCTCGGGGGTCGTGCTGACCCTCGGCGGCGTGCAGTGGTTCCACCAGTCGTCGCTCGGCAAGTTCGTGAACAGCCTGCACTACTGGAGCGTCCAGCTGTTCTTCCTCTTCATGGTCGTCCACCTCTGGGGCAAGTACTGGATGGCGGCCTGGCGCGGCAAGCGCGCGCTCACCTGGGCGACCGGCGTGCTCGCCTTCCTCACCGCGGTCGGCGTCGGCGTTCACCGGCTACGTCATCACGACGAACTTCAACGCCCAGTGGATCGCGTTCGAGGCCAAGGACGTCATGAACGCCATCGGCGTCGGCTCGGTCTTCAACGTCACGAACCTCGGCCAGATGGTCACCTTCCACGTCGCCCCGCTGCCGCTCGTCCTCGTCATCATCGTGGCGATGCACGTGCTGCTCGTGCGCAAGCGCGGGGTCGTGCCACCGATCGACGCGATCGACCACGACGCCGCGACGACCAGCACGGAGGTGTCGGCATGAACGCCGACCGCAAGGCCCGCGAGGCCTTCTACGCCCGTCCCTGGACCGGGCCGAACCGGCACTACGACATCTTCAAGGAGGGCGGCATCGCGCTCGCTCGTCGTCACCGTCCTCGTGGTCGGCGCTCTCGGCGCTCTTCAGCTCGCCGGACGATCCCGGCGCTGACGTTCAAGGGCTGGGCGCGAGCGACGCTCCAACAACCTCTACGCCACCGCGGTGTCAGCAGCTCGCGGGGACCAGCGGTACCGCCGGGCTACGGGCCGCCGTACAACAACGCGAGCGACGGCGTCTGCCTCGGACCGCTCTTCCTGCAGAAGTGGGGCGGCGTCACGCACCCGGTCGACAACGCGAAGGACATGGTCATCGGACCGCTGCAGAGCCAGGTCGAGCCGAACGACGTCACCGCCGCGCTGCAGCAGTGGACCGGTGCCACCGCGGACCAGCAGGCGAAGTGGGCGGGCGACTACGACACCGCCCTCAACGACGAGGCGGGCGCCGCCGGCGACCCGACGAAGCGTCGCCCGCGGGCGACTACGGCCCGGTGCCGAAGCTCGCCGCCGGGATCGTCGCCATGGCCAGCTCGGGTGCGTACGACAACGCGATGACCGGTCAGGGGCAGTTCTTCCAGACCGACCAGACCAAGCAGCTGCTCATGCTCGGCGACGGTGCCTACCTGGACGACAAGGCCACCGCGGACAACCTCCAGGGCAACACCTGGGGAATGATGAACGAGGCCGGCAGCTGGCCCGGTCAGCAGTGGCTCGCGTTCGCGTCGGTCTGGTACCAGCTCCCGGCGTTCAACGCGCCCGACGACGCGACCGGGATCACCCGCACGCTGACCGACAACGCCGACGTGATCATCGCCGCGATCCTCGTGCTGCTGCTGGGCACGTTCCTGTTCACGCCGTACATCCCGGTCCTTCGCGGACCTGCCCCGGTGGATCCCCGCTGCACCGGCTGGTGTGGAAGGACTACTACAAGAAGCACGGGCGTCGGACCGCGTAGCCCCACAGGTCTGGCGCGACGCGACCCCCGTCGCGTCGGAGGAACGGCCCGGTCGGCTCCTTGTGAGCCGGCCGGGCCGCCGCCGTATCTGCAGGTGTCTCAGGCGGTCACGGCGTTCGGCGCGTTGACCCGCGGGCGCAGCCGCACGTGCGGGAGGTCGGGCGCGGGGAGCCAGGACGGGTCGCCGGCGTATCCCTCGACCTCGCCGAAGCGCTCGCCGCGCGCGTTCCACTCGTCGCGCATCGCCACGATCTCGTCGTGCGTCCGGGCGACGAAGTTCCACCACATGACGATCTCCTCGCCGAACGGCGCCCCGCCGAGGAGCACGAGCCGCGCGCCGGTGCCGTCGAGCTCCTCGAGGACGAGCCGCTCCGCCCCGGTGCCGGTGTAGCCGAGCTCCCCGCGCACGAGCACCGAGCCGCCCGACGCCACCGACCCGGTGTCGACGAGGAGCCCGTGCTCGTACGCCGGGTCGACGTCGAGCTCGAGGCGACCGTGCGGCGGCAGGAGGATCTCGGCGCCGACGATCGGCGAGAACGTGCGGACCGGGGAGGTCACCCCCGCCAGCGAGCCGAGGAACACCCGCAGCGTGGCGCCGTCGCGGTGGGTCGGGGTCGTCACGTGGCGCTCGAAGCCGCGCCCCACGTCCCGCGCGTCGTCGGGCAGCGCGACCCAGAGCTGTACGCCGTGCAGGATCCGGGTCGCGCCCGTCGACACCTCCGAGTGCGCGACGCCGCGACCGGCGGTCATCAGGTTGACCTCGCCCGGGCGCACCAGGGCGTGCGCGCCGCCGCTGTCGCGGTGCTCGATCTCGCCGGTGAACAGCCAGCTCACGGTCTGCAGGCCGGTGTGCGGGTGCGGCGGCACGAGCATGCCCCCGGTCCGGCTCACGTCGTCCGGCCCGTAGTGGTCCACGAAGCACCAGGCCCCGACCAGCGACCGGCCGCGTTGCGGGAGGGTCCGGCGTACGGTCATCGCCCGCGGACCGCCGAGCGGCACCTCGCGGGGCGTGACGACCTCGACGGGGACGACGTCCGGGTGCACGGGTCCACTGTGCCACCGGCGGCGCCGGCCGACGGGCGCACCGGAGAACCGGTGGTCGGACCGCCTTCGGCGGTTCCGGCACACGGCACGACGCCGTGCGCCACCCTGGTCGGCATGGGGGAGGACTTCGCGACCCGCGTCTTCACGCGTGAGGACCGGCAGCGGTACCGGGAGAAGGTGCACCGCTGCGTCGACGTCCTCGCCCGCATGCTCGCCGAGTCACGGTTCGACTTCGAGACGCCGCTGACCGGGATGGAGGTCGAGCTCAACCTGGTCGACGCGGACGGCAACCCGGCCATGCGCAACAACGAGGTGCTCGACCGGCTCGACGACCCCGCGTTCGTCCAGGAGCTCGGCCGGTTCAACCTCGAGATCAACGTGCCGCCGCGGCGGCTGCGCGGCGACGCGGTGGCCGTCTACGAGACGGAGGTGCGCGACCAGCTCAACGCGGCCGAGCGGGTCGCGAACGAGGTCGGCGCGCACATGGTGATGATCGGGATCCTGCCGACGCTGTTCGACCGGCACATGACGCCCGAGTCGCTGAGCACCAACCCGCGGTACGCGCTGCTCGACCAGCAGGTGCTCCTGGCCCGCGGCGAGGACCTGGAGATCGACATCCGCGGCGGCCCCGAACAGCTCACCCGCACGTCCGACTCGATCATCCCCGAGGCCGCCTGCACGAGCCTGCAGTTCCACCTGCAGGTGGGCCCGGACGACTTCGCGCGGAACTGGAACGCCGCCCAGTGCCTGGCCGCCGTCCAGGTCGGGCTCGGCGCGAACTCGCCGTACTTCCTCGGCCGCCACCTCTGGAGCGAGACCCGCATCGCGCTGTTCACCCAGTCCGCCGACACCCGCCCCGCCGAGCTCAAGGCGCAGGGCGTGCGCCCGAGGGTGTGGTTCGGAGAGCGCTGGATCACCAGCGTGTTCGACCTGTTCGAGGAGAACATCTCCTACTTCCCGCCGCTGCTTCCCGTGCTCGACGACGAGGACCCGGTGGCGGTGTTCCAGGCCGGCGGCGTACCGAGCCTGCACGAGCTGCGCCTGCACAACGGGACCGTGTGGCGGTGGAACCGACCGGTCTACGACGTGACGGGCGGCCAGCCCCACCTGCGGGTGGAGAACCGCGTGCTTCCCGCCGGGCCCACGGTGGTCGACATGCTCGCCAACGGCGCGCTGTACTTCGGCGCGCTGCGCACCCTGGCCGGGGAGGACCGGCCGGTGTGGAGCCAGATGTCGTTCGCGACGGCCGAGGAGAACTTCGACGCCGCGGCCATGCAGGGCATCGACTCGTCGGTCTTCTGGCCGCGGGTCGGCGAGGTGCCGGTGACCGAGCTCGTGCTGCGCCGCCTGCTGCCGATGGCCCACGACGGCCTGCGCGAGTGGGGCGTCGACGACGCCGTGCGGGAGCGGCTGCTCGGCGTCATCGAGGGGCGCTGCGTCACCGGGCGCAACGGCGCGACCTGGCAGGTCGACGCCGTGCGCCGGTTCGAGGCGTCCGGCCTCGACCGCGAGGAGGCCCTGCGCCGGATGACCCAGGAGTACGTCGTACGCATGCACACCAACGCGCCGGTGCACACGTGGGACCCGGTCTGAGCGACCCGCGTCCCGCGGCCGTCAGCGGGCGGCGTGGGCCAGCGCGTCGAGCGCCGCGGTGACGAGGACCCGTACGCCGACACCGATCGCCCGCTCGTCCACGTCGAACGTGCTCGCGTGCAGGTCGAGGCGCGGCGCGGACGACGCGGGGTCGTGGACGCCGAGCCGCGCGTAGGAGCCCGGGACGTGCTCGAGGTACCAGGCGAACGAGTCGCCCCCGAGCGACTGGTCCGTGTCGACGACGCCGTCCGCGCCGAGGACCCGCCTGCGCCGCGGCGGCGAGCAGGTCGTTCATCGCGACGTCGTTGTGCACCGGCGGGACGCCGCGCCGGTGGTCGATCTCCCAGGTGGCTCCGGTCTGGTGCAGCAGCGCGCCCAGCGCCCGCCGGACCAGGTCGGGCGCACGCAGCCACACCTCGCGGTCCCGGGTGCGCAGCGACCCGTGCAGCGCACCGTCGGCGGGCACGACGTTGGGGGCGTCGCCCGCGTGCACCGCGCCGAACACCACCCGCAGGTCGCCGGGACCGTCGGTGAGCCGGTCGATCTCGGCCTGCAGGCCGGTCACGAGCGAGCCCAGCACGCCGACGAGGTCGACGGTGAGCTCCGGACGGGCGGTGTGCCCGCCCGGGCCGCCGACCCGCACCTCGATCTGGTCGGCGGCGGACGTGAGCGCGCCGGGCCGGCAGCCGAGCCGGCCGACGTCGACCTTGGGGTCGCAGTGCAGCCCGAAGATCGCCGAGACGCCGTCGAGCCAGCCCTCGGCGATGACGTCGACCGCACCGCCCGGGACGGTCTCCTCGGACGGTTCGAAGACCAGCCGCACGACGCCGGGCTGCGGCACGTCGGCGGCGAGCGCCTGGAGGGCGCGCGCGGCACCCACGACGACGGTGGTGTGGACGTCGTGCCCGCACGCGTGCGCGGCGCCGTCGTGCTGCGACCGGTAGCCCACCTGCTTGCCGTCCTGCATCGCGAGGGCGTCGATGTCGGCCCGGAGGGCGACGACCGGCGACCCGTCGCCGGCGACGGCCCCACCGACCGGCACGTCGCACACGAGTCCGGTGCCGACGTCGAGGCGCACCGGCGCGAGCCCGAGGTCGCGCAGGTGCTGGCCGAGCCACGCGGTGGTCTCGGTCTCCTTGCCGCTCAGCTCGGGGTGGGCGTGCAGGTCGCGGCGCATCTCCACGAGCAGGCTCGCGTCGAGACGCACGAGGTCGTCGAGCCGTGCGCCGAGCGCGGCCGCTGCCTCCGATGTCGACGTCACCCCGGCAGCGTACGGCGTACGCCGGGGCCAGGACCGCCCACGCCGTCGCGCGCTCCGACCCTCGTGGACCCGCGTACGCCCGGTGTCCAGCCGGGGCGGCGTGAGCGTCCTCGCAGAACTGGGCCGCTCACCTGCGGGATCGTCCGCACTCCGGGGATCTATGCTGCGAAGGACCCGCAGCGCGGTTCTCGTGGTCGTGGTCGAGGAGGTGTCACCGTGGATGCGGACCCCGAGACCGTCGGTGCGCCTCGTTCCACGGCGGCCCGTCTCATCGACCGCGCGGCCAAGGACACGCCCGACTTCCGCATGCTGCGCGTGCTCACCATCGGCCTGCCGATCGTCTTCATCGTGGCCATGGAGGTCCTGCGCCAGATCGCGGTGGACCAGGACAGCCGCGGCCGCGCGCTCGGATTCGCCCTCGTCCTGGTCGCGTCGATCGGGATCGTGCTGTTCTCGACGTTCGTCCTGCGCCTCGTCGACCGCACCCAGCGCCAGCTCACCCGGCGCAACCGCGAGCTCGCCGCGGCCAACGCGGTGTCGAGCGCGGTCCGCGGCAACCTCGACCTCGACGAGCTGCTCGACGCAGCGCTCGACAGCGTCCTGGCCGCGAGTGGTGCCGTCGAGGCGAGCATCGTCACCTCGCGGCGGGACACCCGCTGGCCCAGCGAGCGGCGCACCATCAAGCGCCGCACGAGCACCGACGGCATCACCACGGTGACGCCGGGCGGCGACGCCATCGAGGTCCCGCTCACCACCGGTGCGACCACCCTGGGCACCCTGCGGCTGCGCTTCGGTCCGCGCATCGACCCGCGCGACGCGCTGCCGCACCAGACCCTCGAGACCATCGGCCAGCAGCTGGCCGGCGCGATCCAGACCGCCGAGCTGCTCGCCGGCCTCAACCGAGGGATGCTCGAGGGCCACGCGTTCTACGACGTACTGCTGCAGATCTCGAACCAGAACGCCCTGCCGGACACGCTGGCGGCGGTGATGAGCCACGCCCGCGAGCTGCTCGGCAGCGACGAGGCCGTGCTCACCCTCAACGCGGCGACGGCCCGGTCGCTGCAGGGCGACGGTGAGCTCTCCCGGACCACGTCGCTCGGCGACGGTTCGGTGTGCATCACGCCCGACCCGGGGCACCTGCACGACGCGCACGAGGGCGCCCTCGTGTGTCCCGTGCGGTCGCTGCCGCAGGTGCGGCACTCGGTGACCGTCGCGGTGCGCGGTCCGGAGAGCAGCTTCGGCGACGTGTGGCTCGCCCGGCACGAGGACCCGCCGTTCGACGACGGCGACCGGCGCTTCCTCGCCACGATGGCCGAGCTCGCCTCCATCGCGATCGCGAACGCCCAGCTGTTCGAGCAGCTGCGCAACACGGCCACGATCGCGGAGCGGGAGCGGATCGCGCGCGAGATGCACGACGGCATGGCCCAGGTCCTCGGCGTGACCCACCTGCGGCTGCGCGCCCTGGAGGCCCAGCCGACGGTACGGGTCCTCGCCGACGTCCACGACGAGGTAGCCGACCTCGCCGACATGTGCCGCGAGGCCTACAGCGACGTCCGGGAGAGCATCCTCGGCCTGCGCGAGTCCAGCCGGGTCGACCGCGCGCTCATGGAGAGCCTGCACGCCTACCTCGAGACCTACGAACGGCAGAGCGGGATCCCCACGACGCTGGACGCCGAGGGCGCCGAGGAGATCGTCCTGCCGTCGCGCTTCCAGGTGCAGATCCTCCGCGTGGTGCAGGAGGCGCTCACCAACGTGCGCAAGCACTCCGGCGCCTCGAAGGCCGTCGTCCGGGTCCGCGACGACCTCGTGCTCACGACCTTCGTCGTCGAGGACGACGGCCGCGGGTTCGACGTCGCCACGCAGCCGTTCACCCGCGACGGCTTCGGCCTGCACTCCATGCGCGAACGGATGGAGCTGCTCGGGGGTACTCTCACCATCGACTCGGAGCCGGGTCGCGGCACCCGGGTGGTCGCGGCAGTCCCGAGCACGTCCCAGTCCCGTCCCACCACGGAGGCCGCGCATGCCGCAGGGTGACGTGGTGCGCGTCCTGCTCGTCGACGACCAGCCGCTGTTCCGGACCGCCATCGCGTCGCTCGTCAACGCGCAGGACGACTTCACCGTCGTGGGCGAGGCGGAGAACGGCCTGATCGCGGTCGAGCGGGCGCACGAGCTCATGCCGGACCTCATCGTCATGGACGTCGAGATGCCGGTGATGGACGGCGTCGAGGCGACCCGGCTGCTCACCGAGCAGCTCCCGGGGATCCGCATCGTGATGCTCACCGTGTCCGACTCCGAGGAGCACCTGTTCGACGCCGTGCGCAACGGCGCGAGCGGCTACCTGCTCAAGGACCTGCGGCCCGGACCAGCTCTACGACATGCTCCGCTCGGTCATGCGCGGCGAGACGCCGATCTCCCCCGGCGTGGCCGGACTGCTGCTCTCGGAGGTGCGCAGCGGCAACTGGACCGCAGTCGAGGCGCCGACCGCCACGCAGGGTCCCCCGATCACCCAGCGCGAGCTCGAGATCCTCCAGCTCGTGGCCGAGGGGCTGAGCAACAAGCAGATCGGGCGCCGGCTCTCGATCACCGAGGGCACCGTGAAGAACCACGTGCACAACGCCCTCGAGAAGCTGCACCTCGACAACCGGATCCAGGCGGCGTCGTACATCGTCCGCCAGGGCCTCGGGCACGCACCCGACCAGGGCTGAGCTCGGGCCGGTAGGTACGGGTGGGTACACACCACCCCCCGGCAAAGTTGTGCCGTTGCGCGGATATCACTGGTTGTGACCTGCGTCCTACCGTGGAGGTGTCCCGCTCGACGTCGACACACACGGGAGGAGCGGCCCGGTGCCTGGTGACCCGACGTACCCCGTCGTGCTGCTCTACGTGCACGCCCTCCTCGGCGAGGGCATCGCGGCGTACGTCACCGGCGAGACGGGTGTCGCGGTCCAGGCCGTGCCCGCCGATGACCGGAACGCCGTGACGTCGGCGCTCGCCGGGCACCCGCGCGTCGTCATCTTCGAGCGCGCTGCCGGCGTCGACCTCACCGACCTCTCCCGGCGGGCGCCGGGTGCCGTCCTCATCGACGTGAGCGCCGCCGTCACGACCGGCCCGCCGGTGCCGGAGCAGGGCGAGCCGCCCGCGCTCGAGGCGATCGTGCACGCCGTCGCCGGCGTGCGTGCGCAACACCCGCACGCGTCCTGAGACCCAGGTCACATCCGCGGTCGCGGAGTCATGTGCCGCGCGTGCAGAGATGTACCCGGTCTCTACCTCACGACGGATGGGCCGGCGCGGCCGCCCTGACCACGATGGTCGTGGACTCGTATACGTAGAGGACGGATGACGACCATGACCGTGACTGCCCAGACGCCGAGGGTCTCGGACCAGACCCTCGGGCGGCTCCTCAAGTGGGGCTCGATCCTGTTCGTGACGCTGCTCGTGGTGTTCGCCGTGTTCTACACGCTGACGCAGCGGGTCAGCACCGGGCCGTCCGTGCTCGAGCGCCAGACGACCGCCGCCGAGCAGGCGGTGGAGAAGGCGCCCAAGAACCTGCCGGCCCGGCTCGCCCTCGCGCAGGCCTACCACGCGGCGGGCCGCGACCGACGACGCCCTCGCGCAGTACGCCGAGGTGCTCAGGGTCGACAAGAACAACCTCGACGCGCTGCTCGGCCGGGGCGAGATGTCGCTGGACGCCGGTCAGCTCGACCAGGCCGCCGCGGACTTCAACGCCATCGTGAAGTCGTCCGCCGGCGGCGAGTTCGCCCGGATCGACCAGCGCATCGGCGCCGCGCACTACTTCCTCGCGACGGTCCAGCTGCGCCAGGGGCACCCGGACGCCGCGGTCGCCGAAGCGCAGGCGGCACTGCGTCGTCAACTCGACCGACTCCGACGCGCTCTACCTGCTCGGCTCCGCCCTCGCGGCCCAGGGCAAGCAGGCCGACGCCGCGAACGCCTACCTGCGGGCGCTGACCTTCGTGCCCACCGGCTGGTGCGAGCCCTACGAGGGTCTCGCCACGGCGTGGGGGAAGCTCGGCAAGACCGCCATGGCGTCGTACGCGCAGGGCATGGCGCAGTTCTGCCGGGGCAAGCACACCGAGGCCACCACGACACTGCAGGCGCTCACCACCGGTCCCGCGGCCGCGGACTCGATGGCCGGCCTCGGCCTCATCGCCGAGACGGCGGCGGACAACTCCGGCGCGATCGGCTGGTACCGCAAGGCCCTCGCCAAGGACCCCACGAACGTGAACGCCATGGCCGGGCTGTCCCGCCTCGGCGTCTCGCCGGACCCCAAGTCCTCGACCGACACAGCGAAGTGACGTGAGCGACATGACTGACAACGAGGGCACGACCCCGCTCGCGGGCATGATGACCGCGGAGGCGCCGGAGGTGACCGACCCCGCGGTCGGCGCGGAGGACGAGCGGAAGCGCAAGCGCCGCCTCCTGCTGCTGGCCCTGCTCGGCGTCCTGCTGCTCCTGCTCGGTGCGCTCTTCGCGTGGTACCTCATCACCCGCAAGCCGCTCTCGGCGATCCCCGGCGTCGTGGTCGAGACCACGCCGCACTACGCCTACAGCCTCGACAACGTGGTGGCCCCGCTCGGTGTCGCCGTCACGCCCGACGGCAGCACGGATCTACGTCTCGCAGCAGGGCGTCGACGTCCCGGTCCTCGTGCTCGACCGCGACGGCACCAAGGTCGGCGAGCTGAAGCCGCCCGCCGTGAAGGGCAGCGCCGTCCTGCACACGCCGTCCTACGTCGCGATCGACCCCACCAACGGCGACGTCCTCGTCAGCGACCGGGCGGCCAAGGCCGTCTACGTCTACTCCGGCGAGGGCGCGTACATCCGGACCCTGCAGCCGGCGGCCCTCAAGGCCACCTGGGAGCCGTTGGGCATCGCGTTCGCCCCCGACGGCACGGTCTACGTCGCGGACGTCCGGGCGAAGGGCGGCCAGCGGATCCTGGCGATCGACGGCGACGGCAACGTCACCCGCACGCTGACGGTCACCGCGACCGGAGCCGACCCGCTCAACTACCCCAACGCCATGACCGTCGACCCCCGACGGCAACCTCGTGGTCGCCGACAGCAACAACGGCCGGGTGCTCGTGTTCGACCGCGACGGCAAGCCCAGCGTCGTCGCCGGACCCGGGCGTGGCCGAGGGCGACATCGGGATGCCGCGCGGCGTCGCGTTCGACGACTCCGGCCGCCTGCTCGTCGTCGACACCGTGAACCAGGTCGTGAACATGTACCGGCCGGCCGACCAGCCCGGGAAGGCGACGTTCGTCGGGACGTTCGGCGTCGAGGGCATCGGCGACGGGCAGTTCGAGTACCCGAACGGCATCACCGTCGACACCCGCTCGAAGGTCTACGTCACCGACCGGGTGAACAACCGCGTCCAGGTGTGGAGCTACTGACGACGTCCACAAGGTATGTGGCGCGAGCAGCCGGGAGGTGAGCGCAGGTCGAACCACACGCCCCAGGTGGGCGACGAAGAAGCCAGCACGTTTCTAGGCCAAGTCAGGAAGGGGGTGGGACCGTGAAGCGGCTAGCTTTCCTCGTCGCAGGAACTGCTGCTGCGTTGGTCGTCGGTGCCAGTCCGGCATACGCCGACAACATCAACAGTCCCCACCAGAAGAGCTCTGCGGCAGCTGGTGAGACCGCCACCACATGGGGCGGGGTCGCCAGGTGCGCCGGTTGTCACCGTGCGCACACCGCGCAGGGCGCCATGCTGCTCAAGACCGATCAGGAGTCGCTGTGCTCGACCTGCCACGCGGGCACGGGTTCGGCGCTCGACGTCATGAACGGCATCAGCACCAGTAGCGGTGCGGCACTGCGTGGCGGCGGGTTCGCCAAGTCGGCGATCAAGGCGGACGACCCGACGGCGCTGTACTACTACAACACCGCGCGGAACAGCGTCTCGCTGCAAGAGGGCAAGATCCCGACCCTCACCACCCCCGTGACGACGACGTCGTCGCACGGCATGGGGGCCACCGGGGCCTGGGGCTACACCCTCAACGGAGCCGGCTCGGTCGCGCTGACCAGCCCGCTCGAGTGCGGTTCGTGCCACGACCCGCACGGCAACGGCAACTACCGGCTGCTCAACACGGTGCCCGGTGGCGTGTCGAACGCCGCGATGACGATCTCCAGCGTCGTCGTGGCAACGCAATGTCGCGACGGTGACCACCGCCGTGGAGCACTACCTCGGCGTGGGCAACACCGTCACCATCACCGGGATGGGTGCGCCGTTCGACGGCACCTTCCCGGTTCTGGCGACTCGCGACGTACACGTCGTTCACGTACGCGGTCACGGCCCCCGACGGAGCGGTCACCGTGCCGGCTGCCGCCAGGGCCACGAACGCAGGTCAGGCGATCAAGGACGCGGATCCGGCTCTCGCCCGGGTCTACACCACGACCGACTACTGGAAGGTCAACGACGAGACGACGCCGAACATCACCGTCGGCACCACGACCAACGTCAAGGCCTTCATCGGAAGCATCGCCGCGTGGTGCACCCAGTGCCACACCCGGTACCAGACCGGTCGCAGCGGCACGTACGCGAACGCGACGAGCGATCCCGTGTTCACGTACCGCCACCGTGGCAACGCGGTCACGAACAGCAACGTCGCCAACGCCGGTTACCCCAACCAGGTCAACGCGGCCAACTGCATCCAGTGCCACGTCGCCCACGGCTCGAACGCCACGGCGGTCAAGTCCGACCCCACCGACGTGGCGAACAACGTGAACTACCCGGGCACCGCCACCGCTGAGGACAGCAGCCTGCTGCGCATCAGCAACCGTGGCGTCTGCCAGATGTGCCACAACAAGTAAGAGAAGGCACCACAGCCCTGGGGGTTCCGCGGCGACCAGCTCGCGACGGAACCCCTGGGGCACCCCCCGGCCCCAGGAGGCGTCCCGTGTCCGCCAGGAGCACCACGCTCCCGAGCCCGATCGTCCGCATGGCGCGGACGGTGGTCCTCGTGCTCGCCGGTGCCGGTGCGGTCCTGGCCGTCTCGTCCGGCGTGGCCCGGGCGGACGTCAGCCCGCACGTGAAGACGTCGGTCGCGGCCGGCGTCACCGCCACCTCGTGGGGCAACGTCACCCAGTGCGCCGGCTGCCACCGCGCCCACACCGGCCAGGGGCCGATGCTGCTGCGCACCGCGGCCACGGCCAGCCTCAAGTCGCCGACCACCACGCTGTGCCTCACCTGCCACGACGGCACCGGGTCCACGCTCGACGTCGCCGCGGACTTCACCAAGGCGACCGCCAACGACCCGACGACCCGGTCGTACTACCAGCACGACGTCACCGCCGCGACGACGCACACGCTGGGCTCGGACGAGGAGTTCGCCGGTGTGTTCGACCGGCACTCCGAGTGCACCGACTGCCACGACCCGCACAACGCCTCGGCCGTCACGAGCGTCAGCACGCCGATCACCGACCCGTGGACGGCCTCGGGCGCGATCCTCGGCACGTCCGGCGTACGGGTGACGAACGGTGCGGCCCCCGGCGACGCTCCCGCCTACCTGTTCGTCAACGGCCGCACGGCGTCGATGACCGCGGAGTACCAGCTCTGCCTCAAGTGCCACTCCGGATACACGAAGCTGCTGCCGAACGTCCTCGGCAAGCCGTCGATGGACATGCTCGACGCCGGCGTGGAGTTCAACCCCGCCAACATCTCCTACCACCCGGTCGAGGCCGCGGGCCGGAACTCCACCCCCGCGATGGCCGCGAGCCTCGACGGCGGCTCGAAGTTCAAGCTCTGGAAGTTCGACACGACGAGCACCGTGCGCTGCACGAGCTGCCACTCCAGCGCGATCGCCGACCCGGCCGGCACCCCCACGGCGGCGGGCTCGAGCCTGCCACCGCACTCCTCGAGCTACCGCGGGATCCTCGTGCAGAACTACGAGGACCGCACGTTCAACGCCGTCGATGCCCCGTTCGACGAGGCCAACTTCGCGCTGTGCTTCCTGTGCCACACCGACACGCCGTTCATCTCCGTCCGACCGGACGGCCACCAACTTCTCGCTGCACCAGCTGCACAGCGCACAGATCGGCGGAAGCACGTCGGGCATCACGGGCACGATCGACACGCCCGGCGCCGGCCAGGGCAACGCCCTGTGCGCCGAGTGCCACTTCCGGCCGCACTCGACGGCCACCGACCCGGCCCAGAACAGTGGCCTCGTCGCCTTCGCGCCGAACGTCACGGGCGCCGGCGCCAGCGCGACGCCCACCTGGACGTCCGCCACGCCCGGCACCGGGTCGTGCACGCTGACCTGCCACGGCCAGGAGCACACCGCCGAGGCCTACATCCCGACCGGCAAGCCATGAGCGCGCAGGTCCCCCTGGGTACAGGCGGGCATATGCCGTTCGGCACTCGCCACGCCTTCCCGGCACCGCGGCTCTACCCCAAACATGCCGTGCGACGGATGGTTTGCCGGCCCGGCCAGAACGACGATGAGTGATGACCGACCACGAGCGCGACGCAGAGGGAGATGGGGCCACCATGGAGCCTCGCCAGGGTTCAGGAACCACCACCGTCGACGGCGCCGACCTGCGCGCGGAGCTGCTCGGACGGCTGGGTCTCCCGGCCGACGCCACCGACGCCGACGTCGCGGCCGCGCACCGCGCCGCCAAGGCGCTGCTCGACCACGCGCCCGAGGGGCAGCGCGAGTGGGCGCAGGAGCAGCTGGCCGACGTCGAGGCCGTCACCTCCCTGCTCGCCGACATGGACCCGGTCACCGAGGTGGCCGCGCCGGCCGCCGCGGTCACGGTGCGCCGCAGGCCGTCCAAGCTCGTCTGGGTGGTCGGCATCCTGGTCCTCGCGGCAGGTGCCGCGTTCGGGGTGCACAGCATGACGTCGTCCGGCGTACCCGGCATCGACGGCGCCCCGGACCCGACGGGCTCGAGCACGGCGCCGGCGATCGACCAGGCCAGGGTCGGCGCGCTCATGCAGAAGATCTCCGCGAACCCCAAGGACGCGGCATCGCTGGGCGAGCTCGCCAACATCTACTTCCAGGGCGGCGACTACAAGAACTCCGCGCTGTTCAGCAAGAAGGTCGTGGCCCTCGAGCCGAAGAACGACAGCGCCTGGGTCGCCCTCGGCGCGGCGCAGTTCAACCAGGTCGACCAGGCGAGCGCGAAGACGTCCTGGCTCAAGGCCATCGCGCTCAACCCGAAGAACGCCGAAGCCCACTACGACCTCGGCTTCCTCTACCTCAGCAGCGACAAGCCCGACACGGCGGCGGCGAAGAAGGAATGGCAGGCGGTCATCGCCATCGACCCGAAGTCCGACCTCGCCAAGACCGTCCAGACCCACCTCTCCAGCCTGTCCAGCGCGAGCCCGGCACCATCGGCATCCAGCGGGAGCTGAACGAGAACCATGTCCGACCAGGTCAACGAGACGACCGAGCCCGCGGAGGCAGCTCCGCGGGTTCGGTTCGCCCGTCTTCGCCGCCTGCTGGCGAAGATCCCCTACCCCCCGATCCGCAGCCGGCGCGGCATGCTGGTCACGTTCTTCCTGGTCGCCGGGTTCGGCTCCATCGTCACGGTCGGCGGCGTCATGGCCGTCGGCTTCACCGAGACGGCCACGTTCTGCGGCCTGTGCCACACGATGGCGCCGGAGATGAAGGCCTACCAGAGCTCCTCCCACTCCGAGCTGGCCTGCGCGGAGTGCCACGTCGAGCCGGGAGCGGCCGGCTGGATCAAGGCGAAGGCGGCCGGCTCCAAGCAGCTCTTCCAGCTCGTCACCAACACCTACCCCAAGCCGATCCCGGCACCCGACCACGCCGACCTCCCGCCGGTGCAGGACACCTGCCTGCGCTGCCACTCGCTGGACTCGATCACCGCCAACGGCGGACCGGTGAAGCTCGTGCTGCGCCCGACGTACGCGCAGGACAAGAGCAACACCCGCGCGATCGTGGCCGTCGTCCTCCGCCCGGTCGGCCTGACGACGTCGGACGGCACGGCGGACAGCGCCGTCGAGAGTGCGAACCCGCGCGGCGTGCACTGGCACGTGCAGCAGAACGTCACGTTCACCAGCGCGGACCCCCGCTCGCAGACCATCGACTCGGTGAAGGTCACGAACGAGGACGGCACGACCACGGACTACATCTCGGCCGCGAAGATCGGCCTGTCCAGCAACGTGACGCCCGACATCACCGCCCTCGAGACCACCGAGCGGGTCCGCACGATGGACTGCCTCGACTGCCACAACCGGGCCGGCCACGGCCAGCCCACGCCGGCACAGGCCGTGGACGTCGCGATGTCCTCCGGGAAGATCAGCCCCGCGCTCCCCTACATCAAGAAGAACGCCGTCTCGCTGCTCGAGGCCGACTACGCGTCGACCGACGCCGCCAACACCGCCATCGAGGGTCTGCGCGCGACGTACGAGACGTCCTACCCGCTCGTCGCGACGAAGCTTCCGACGCGCATCGACGACGCGATCACCGAGATCGAGTCGATCTACGCCGAGCTCGCGACGCCGGAGATGAAGGTCCAGGCCGCGACGTACCCGAACAACCTGGGCCACCAGTCGGCGCCCGGCTGCTTCCGCTGCCACGACGGCGCCCACTTCAAGGTCGTCGACGGCAAGGTCTCCGGCGAGACCATCCCGTCCTCGTGCTCCACGTGCCACACGTTCCCCCAGGTCGGCCCGTCCATCACCGGACTGCTGCTCGGCGGGGAGCCCGTGTCGCACAAGGAGAAGCTCTGGACGTTCAGCCACAAGGACGCCGCCGCCGCGATCGCCAGCGAGCGCAACGCCGCGGCCAAGAAGCTCCCCGCCGGCTCGGTCGAGCCCGCGGGCACCGAGTGCGGTACGTGCCACCAGCGCCAGTACTGCGAGGACTGCCACACCACCGGCGCGATCAAGGTCACGCACGACGAGATGCTCTACAACCACGCGGCGTCGATCCGGGTCTCCGGCGGCAAGGCCTGCGCCTACTGCCACCAGCCCGTGTTCTGCGCCACCTGCCACACCGGGGACGTCCTGAACATCCCCGCCGACCCGACGAAGACGACGGTGACGTCATGAGCGAGCAGCACAGCCCCGGCACCTCGGACGCGCGCACCGACGTGCTGTCGACCGGCCAGGTCGACGTCGACGTCCTCGACGTCGACGAGGCGGAGGTCGTCCCGACCAGCCGCAAGGGGGCGCTCCTCGGCCTCGGCATCGTCGTCCTCGCCGTCGTGCTGCTCATCGGCTTCGCGCTGGCGCCGCGCAACCAGACGGCCGCGGCCTCGGTCACCGGCCCGCAGCTGGCGGCGGACCCGGTCGGCGACATGGCGCCGGAGTTCGCCGGCACGCTCGTCGACGGCAGCGGCACCCTGGCCCTGTCCAGCCTGCGCGGGAAGACCGTCGTCGTGAACTTCTGGGCGTCGTGGTGCAGCACCTGCAAGGAGGAGGCCCAGATCGTCGCGGACGTCGAGAAGACGTGGCGCGCCAAGGGCGTCGTCTTCGTCGGCGTCGACTCGCACGACACCACGGCCGGGGCCAACACGTACTACCAGACCTACGGTCTCGGCTACGCCAGCGTGCAGGACCCGGACGAGAAGATCACCGCCCAGTACAACGTCACCGGCCTGCCGGAGACCTTCTTCCTCGACTCGAAGGGCCGCATCGTGGCGAAGTACATCTCCGCCATCGACGCAGTCACCCTCAACAGCCTCATCCGCAAGGCGGTCGCCGCGGGCTGAGCGCCCGTCGCAGACCGCCCGCGCCCGACCCCGCACCTCTCCCCCACGAGTGCGGGGTCGGTCGCGTGCGGGGCCCGCTGGGTACAGGAGGGCATATATCCATCGGCACCAGGTACCCCCTGCGGGCAGCGGCCATCTACCGCAAACGTGCCCTCCGACGGATGGTTGCGCACCCCGTCACCGCGAAGAATTCGTGGTGACGGACGAACGTGAGCAACACCGCAGGAGGTCCCCATGGCACAGCTCGTTCCGACCCCCCAGGTCGACGAGGAGCCCGTGGCGCTCGAGCGCAAGAGCCGGACCTGGCTGTGGATCGTCGTCGGCTCGATCCTGGTGATCGGCATCGCGTTCGCCGCGACGTCGATGCTCGGGAAGTCGGTCGTCTTCTACAAGACCCCGACCGAGGTCGCCGCCGCCCCCGGACAGCACGTCCGCCTGGCCGGCACCCTGGTCGCCGACAGCGTCGCGACGACGCCGGGCAGCACGAAGTTCACGCTCACCGACGGCACCACGCGGATCCCCGTGGTCTACCAGGGTTCCGCCACCACGGCGATCAGCACCGCGTCGCAGCCCGGCACCCAGCTCGTCGCCGAGGGCGCGCTCGGCACCGACGGAGTCTTCGACGCCACCACGCTCCTGGCGAAGTGCCCGTCGAAGTTCCAGGCCGGAAGTGGTAACGGTGCCTCGTCCCAGTGACCTCCGGCTCGTCGACGTCGGCAAGACGTTCGGCCGGCACAAGGTGCTGCGCCACGTCGACCTGGACATCGACGCGGGTTCCTTCGTCGCCCTCATGGGCGCGAACGGCGCGGGCAAGACGACCCTGCTGCGCCTCGTCGCCGGACTGGCGACGCCGACGACCGGAGCCGTCACGCTGGCCGGCGTCGACCTGCGCAAGGCAGGTCCCGGGCTACGCCGCATGCTCGGCTTCGTCTCCCACGACGGCCTGCTCTACGGCGACCTCACCGGGCGGCAGAACCTGATGTTCCACGCGCGTCTGTTCGGCGTCGCCGACCCCGAGGCGCGGATCGAGGAGCTGGCCGACGTACTCGACCTGCGTCGCGTGCTGGACCGGCCCGCGGGCGTCCTGTCCCGCGGCAACAAGCAGCGGCTCACGTTGGCCCGCGCCCTCATGCACGGCCCCGACGTCCTCCTCCTCGACGAGCCGTTCACCGGCCTGGACGAGGAGTCGGCCGCGCGCCTCGTGACGCTGCTCCGCGCGCTGCACGCCGAGGGCCGCACGATCGTCATGACCGTCCACGAGATGTCCCGAGCGCTCGAGGGCCCGACCCGCCTCGTGGTCATCGGCGACGGCGGCATCGCGGTCGACGAGCCGATCGAGGCCGCCACGGTGTTCGCGGAGGAGTTCGAGGCGGAGCTCGTCGGCGTCGCCACCGACCGTGGCGCCGGTTCCGCCGGTCACCTGCCGGCCCACCGCCCAGGGCTCCCCGAGCGCCCGGGCCTCGACGAGCCGCACGCGGCGGCGCTCACCGCGCGTCCGGTGCTCGTGCCGCCCCCGGGGCGAGTCCGCTCCGCCGGGATGATCACGGCCAAGGACCTACGGGTGGAGCTGCGCAGCCGCGACGTGCTCATGTCCTCGGGCCTGTTCGCGATCACGGTGCTCATCACCGCGAGCTTCACGACGGTGCAGACCGGCAACACCGGCAGCATGGCAACAGGAATCCTCTGGATCAGCCTGCTCTTCGCCGTCCTGCTCGGCGTCGGCCGGAGCATGGCCCGCGAGTCGCAGGACCGCGCGATCGAGGGACTGCTGCTGTCACCGGCCCCGCGCGAGTCGATCTTCCTCGGCAAGCTGGTCGCCGGCCTCGTGACGATGGGCCTCATCGAGGTGTTCATCGTCCCGATGTTCCTGGTGCTCATGACCGGTGAGTCGCAGGGCGCCCTCGACGTCGGGTCGCTCGTGGTCGTCGTCCTGCTCGCGACGCTGGGTCTCACCATCGTCGCCACGCTGTTCTCGGGTATCGCGGTCGGCAGCCGCATGGGTGAGTCGCTGCTGCCACTGATCGTGATGCCGGTCGTCATCCCACTCATGATCGCAGCCGTCGAGACGACGCGGCTGGCCCTCGGCGGCGACGCCTCGGGCAGCGTGAACATGATCCAGTGGTACGCACTCCTGGCCGGTTTCGACCTCGTCGTCGGACTCGCCGCGATCGCGACGTTCTCGTTCGTAGTGGAGGATTCATGACCATCGAGAGCAAGCCCGCAGCACGATCCGGTGGACCCGTCGTCACCGACGTAAGGCCCGCTCCGGCCAGGCACCGCGTGTCACCGCTGGCCATCGTCACGCTGGTCTCGCTCGCGGCGTTCGCCTACTTCGCGTTCGTCTTCGCCCCCGAGGACGAGCTGCAGGGCGCGATGCAGCGGATCTTCTACATCCACGTCCCGTCGGCCTGGATCTGCTTCCTCGGCTTCGGCGTGACGTTCGCCGCGAGCATCGCGTACCTCTCCAGCCGCAACGAGAAGTGGGACACCATCGCGGCGTCCTCCGCCGAGATCGGGACGCTGTTCACCACCGTCGTCCTCGCCACGGGGATGATGTGGGGGCACGCGATCTGGGGCGTGTACTGGACCTGGGAGCCGCGGCTCACCTCGTTCCTCGTCCTGTGGCTGCTCTACCTCGGCTACCTGGCCGTCCGCGCCTATGTCCCGGACCCTGCGCGCCGCGCGCGGTTCTCGGCCGTCATCGGCATCATCGCGTTCATCGACGTGCCGATCATCTACCTGTCGGTGAACTGGTGGCGCACGCTGCACCCGCAGCAGGTCGTGGTGACCAGCGGTGGCCCGCACATGCCGACCGCGATGCTCGTCGCGCTCATGGTCGGCCTCGCGGCCTTCTCCCTGGTCTACGTCTACCTGATGCGGCTGCGCCTCGACGTCGCCCGCCTCGCGACCCAGCTTGAGGAGATCGAGTCATGATCAGCAACAACGTGAACCTGTTCGTGGGCTACGGCCTGGCCGCGGTCCTGTACATCGGCTACACCGTCTCGCTGCACGTCCGGCGCCGGACCCTCCGGACCGCCCTCGAGTCGCAGACCGACGTCCAGAACTAGCAAGAACGGGTGACCCGCCATGTCTGAGCTCGGTAGCTACGCCATCGTCCTGGCGCTGGCCTCTGCCCTCTGGGGAGTGGTCGCGTCGATCGTCGGCGCGACCCGCAAGCGCGAGGACTTCGTCCGCAGCGCCGAGGGTGCGGCGTACGCGATGGCGCTCGCGGTGACCGTCGCCGGCGTCTCGCTCCTCACCCTCCTGGTGACGGGCGACTTCTCGGTGCAGTACGTGGCGGAGTACACGAACAAGGCCCTGGACGTGCCCTACCGACTCGCCGCGATGTGGGCCGGGCAGGGCGGGTCGCTGCTGCTCTGGACGTGGCTGTCCGCGATCCTCGCCGTGGTCATCACGGTGCAGAACCGCCGCAAGGGCTGGGGTGTCGCGCCGTACGCCGTCACCACGTTCTGCGTCGTCACCGGTCTGTTCGCCGGGCTCGTCACCTTCGTGGAGAACCCGTTCACCCTGCTGCCGACCCCGGTCGCGGACGGTCAGGGGCTCAACCCGCTGCTGCAGAACCCGCTGCAGATCATCCACCCGCTGGCCCTGTACGCCGGATACATCCTCTACACGGTCCCGTTCGCGCTGACCATCTCGGCGCTCGTCGCCGGCCCGAAGAACGGCCCGTGGGTCAAGGTGGCGCAGCGCTGGAACGTGTGGTCCTGGATCGCCCTGACCGCCGGCATCATCCTCGGCGCCCGCTGGGCCTACGCCGAGCTCGGTTGGGGCGGCTACTGGGGCTGGGACCCGGTCGAGAACGCGAGCCTGCTCCCCTGGCTCACCGGCACCGCGCTGCTGCACACGACGATGACGCACTGGCGGACCGGACGCCTGCGCGTGCTCGGCTTCGTCATGGTCATCACCACGTTCATCCTCTGCCTGTTCGGCACGTTCCTCACCCGCTCCGGCGTCATCTCCTCGGTGCACGCGTTCGGCGAGTCGGGGCTCGGCCCGATCATGGGCGGCGCGATCTTCCTGATCCTGCTCGTGTCCGGCGGGCTGCTCGTCTGGCGGCTGCCGATGCTGCGAGCCCCGAAGTCCGACGCCCTCGGGCACGGCTGGTTCGGGCAGCGCGCGCTGGCGATCCTCATGGTCGGCCTCACCGTCGCGGTCCTCTGGGGGACGATGTACCCGCTGTTCCTGCGGGTGCTGCGCAACCAGGAGATCTCGGTGACGCCGGAGTTCTTCCGCGTCGTCTGCACGCCGCTCGGCGTCGCCGTGCTGGCCATCTTCGCGCTCTCCCCGCTCCTCCCGGGGCAGGCGGTCGAGGACCGCCGGCGCGAGGGGATCGTGCGCGGCGTCATCGCGGCGGTGCTCTTCGTGGGCCTCTACGCCCTGAGCGGCTGGCAGAACCCGGGCGTCGCCCTCGTGCTGACGATCGCCGTCCTCGCCCTCATCACGGTCGTGCGCAAGCTGTCGATGCGCGTCGGCTCCGCGTGGGGCAGCAGCGCCGACAGCCGTCTGCTCGCCGCGCTCCGCGCGTCCGGCCCCTACGTCGCCCACATCGGCCTCATCGTCATGCTCGGCGCGATCACGCTCAACGCGAACCTCCAGCAGGAGGGCCGCGTGACGCTCAAGTCGGGCGAGACCGCGAGCGTGGCCGGCCAGACGGTGAAGCTGGTCAGCATCGAGGCCGGACAGGTCGGCGACCGTACGACGTTCGTCGGCACGGTCGACCTCCTCGGCCGCGACGGCGGCACGATGGGCGTCATCACCACCGAGCAGAACCAGTTCACCGACGGACAGACCCACGCGGAGGTGGGCATCCACGTCCGTCCGACCGAGGACATCTACGTCGTCCTCGAGGCGGCCGACCTCAGCACGAAGACCGTGACGCTCAACGTGTTCACCAACCCGGCCGTCCTCTGGATCTGGATGGGCGGACTCGTCATGGCGATCGGCGGCCTGCTCTTCGCGCTGCCGCGCCGGCTCGGCGCACCACCGATGCCGCTCGAGACGCCGCACGATCACGACCACGAGCTGGTAGGGGTCTGACATGAGCATGTACCTGGTGGCGGCGTTCGTCCTCCTCGTCGCGATGCTGTTCCTCGTCCTGCGCCCGTTCCTGCTGGCGTCCGTCGAGCCGGTGGCGGCGGACGGGGCCGTTCCCGTGCCGGTCGCGGTGGCGCAGCGGGTCACGCCCGCACCGCGCCCGCAACCGGTCACCGCCGAGACGGTCACGACGTCGGCCACGGCGCCCACTGGCGGCACCGACGTGCGCGCCACCGTCGAGGCGGCCATCGCCGCCCGCAAGGCCGCACTCCGGGGGAGGCACTGCCCTGGCTGCGACGGCAGGATCGAGGACGGCGACGTCTTCTGCCGCTCGTGCGGCGCCAAGGTCAGCGCGTAGCGGGAGGGATCGCGATGCGGTGGGCTCCGGGCGACGGCGCGCGACGCTCGTTCGCGGCGTCCGCGGTCGTGCTCGCCCTCTGCCTCGGCGGCGCCCTGCTCGGGACCGCGACGGCCGAGGCCGTCACGCCCGCGGCCGTCCGCACGGCCGACAGCGGTGGCGGGACGTCCGCGGTGAGCGGCACGCTCGTCGTGCCGGGGCCGGCGGCGGCCGCCGGCCGGCGTGACCGTCACGCTGACCGGCGTACCCACGTCGGGCGACGCCATCACCCGCACGGTGATCTCGAAGGCCGACGGGACGTTCACCTTCCGCAACCTGGCCGGGGGCGACTGGATCTACACGATCTCGGCGCCGTACCAGGGCACGACGTTCTCGACGGACACGGTCACCGTTCCCGCCGGGCAGGGCACGACCGTGCGGCTCCCGGTCTTCGCCTCGACCGAGAGCGCGGCGAAGGTGAAGACCACGGCCTGGACCGTCTGGCTCGACGTCACGGGCGACCGCATCGCGGTGCAGCAGGACGTCGCCTTCACCAACCTGGGCTCGGCCGCCTACACCGGGACGGTCGCGGTGAGCGGCACCACCCCGCCCGCCAAGGCGGCCGTGCTGCTCCCGGTGGCCCCTGGCGCGGACCACTTCCAGTACCTCGGACGGTTCGAGGTCTGCTGCAGCGCGGTCACAGACGGCGCCTGGGCGCACACCCGGCCGATCACCCCCGGCGGCAGCAGTGGCACCCTGCGCTACGAGGCGCCCGTCGCCGCCTCGCTCGCCCTGCGGGCGCAGTTCCCCACCGACACGTTCACCATGCTCGTCCCCGAGGGCACGACGGTGTCCTCGGCCCAGCTGTCGAGCGAGGGGACCAGCACCGACCGCGGCATCACGTACAAGGTCTACAAGGCCACCGCGCTCAAGGCCGGTGACACCGTCACGGTGGCGCTCACAACGCCGGCGGCAGCGGCCTCGTCGAGCAGCGTGCCGTGGTGGATCGTCGTCCTGGCGGTCGTCGTCGGCGCGCTGGCCCTCGGGGTGTGGGTGTTCCTCCGCGGACGTCGTGCGTCCCCGCCGCCGTCCGCCCCGCCCGCCCCGTCCGCGCCGAGGCCCGCCCGGCCGTCGACCGCGGAGGGCATGAAGGCCGCTAAGCCCGCGAAGGATGCGAAGCCCGCGAAGGGCACGAAGGCCGTGGGGGTCGCTGGGGCCGCGAAGGCCTCGGGGAGCCCGGCCGCGTCGTCGGGACAAGCACCGGGGCCGTCCGCGGCCCTGGCACCGGCCACGTCCGCGGCGAGCGCCTCGACTCCCGGTACGACGCCGGCTCCGGTCGACGACCGCAGCAGGGCAGAGGTGCTCGCCGAGGAGCTCGCCCAGCTCGACGTCAAGTTCGAGGACGGGGCGTTCTCCGACGAGGCGGCGTACCGCCGTGTCCGTGAGTCGCTCGTGCGGCGTCTCGTCGAGACCGTCGAGCAGGACCCGACCGCTCTGTCCCCCGGCGACGCCGGGACGCCCGCCTCGCACTGACGCGCCCTGCGTCGCGACCGGGTCTCCCGGCGGCGCCGGGACGCCCGCCTCGCACTGACGCGCCCTGCGTCGCGACCGGGTCGGCCGAGGCGCCCACGCGGTGTCCTCGACGCACCGGCGCGTCGGCCCGGCTGAGCAGCCCCGACCCCGGGAGACCGCCGGGACGCACTCCGGATCGCACTGTGGAAGTTGCTGGCTCAATCGCCCGAGAAACCATGTGCTGCAACAGAATTCCTCTCCATTTGGCTTGACACGACTAGGACGTGTGTACGAGAATGGAGCCATGCGCAGCGACCCGGGTCCGAGCCTCGAGCCGGTCCCGGGCGACCCGCGCGACGACCTGACCGGGGTGCCGCAGTACGCGACCGCGGAGGAGGTCGCCTACGCCGAGCAGCTGGCCGCGCTCGACCGTGCGGAGGACGCGGCTCTGCTGGCGGAGTGGGCCGCGGCGGGGTTCGAGGTCGACCCGATCGACCCGCTGTGGGATGACCTGTTGGCCGACCTGGCCAGTGACGTAGAGCTGCTGGCGCGGATGTCGGGTCCGGCGCACGAGGCCGACCTGATGGCGTTGGCGTCGATCGACCCGCGGTCGCTGCCGAGCCCGCACGCCCGGGTGGACTACCTGCAGCGGTGCGACCGGGTCGCGGCGCTGGTGGCGTCGCGGCGGGCGGAGGCCGTGGTCGCGCTGGCCGGGGAGACCAGCACCGAGGCGTACCTGCCGGAGGTCGCACGTCGAGCACGAGGTCGCCACCGCGCGGCGCACCTCGACCTATGCGGCGGGCCGGCTGATCGAGACGTCCCGGGCGCTGGCCACGACGTTCCCCGGCTTCGCCGCGGCGCTGCGCGCCGGGGAGGTCTCCGAGGCGCACTGCGCGGTGCTGGTGGAGCGGACCCGGGTGGTCACCGACCCGGCCGTGCTCGCCGAGATCGAGCGCCGGGTGCTGGGCAAGGCGACGCGGCTGACGCCGGGGCAGTTCGGTGGCGAGGTGGCGAAGGCGATCGCGCTGCTCGACCGCGACGCCGCCGGGCGGCTGCGCCGGGCGCGGGAGTCGCGGCGGGTGTGGGTGCGTCAGCTCGAGGACGGCATGGGCTACTTCGCGATGACCCATGAGTGGCCGGTCGTCGAGGCGATGATGGCGGAGGTCCGCGCCGACGGCCGGGCCCTGCAGCTGCACCGCCGCGCCGCCGCGGCCGACACCGCGGGTGACGCTGCGGATGTCGCGGCGGCCGGCGGGGTCGACGACGAGGACGACGCGACCGCGGATGCCTGTCGGGCCGACGCGTTCGCCGCCCGGGTCCTCGGCCAGCACCACGAGGACGGGTCGCTGACCTGGGACCGGCCCGAGGTCGACGTCGTGGTCAACCTGGTGATCGACCTGGACACGCTGCGCGGCGAGGCCGACCGCATCGCCCTGCTCGACGGGCAGCCGGTGCCGGGCGAGATCGGCCGGGAGGTCGCCAGGTTCGGGTCGTGGTGGCGGCGGCTGGTCACCGACCCGGTCGACGGGCACCTGATCGACTTCGGCCGCACCCAGTACCTGCCCGAGAAGCTCCGCCGGTTCGTCTTCGCCCGCGACGGCGGCTGCCGCACCCCCTACTGCGGCGTGCACGCCGAGTCGAGGCTGCAGCTCGACCACGCCGAGGAGTGGCCGGTCGGGGAGAGCAGCGCCGCCAACACCGGCGCGCACTGCGTGACCTGCCACCAGCTCAAGACAGCCGGATACGCCGACATCACCGACTCCAACGCGGACGGCTCCTACACCTGGCGCACCGCGTGGGGCCAGACCATCCACGTCCCACCCCGCCCGGTCCTCGACGACCCCGACCCGCCACCCGCCGAACCCGCACCACCACCACCCGACCCGCCGCCATTCTGATCCGACTCGACGGGCGGGTGACCTCCGTCGCGGATGTTGGCCTTCAGCACACGTTCGACAGCCTGAGCGTCGCGGCGTGAACAGACTCGGGAATGTCATCCGCGACCCGCGCAAGAGACCGGCAGTCGCTCGCCCTGTCCGGCCGTTGGCCTCTCATCGCGTCGCGTCCGGTGCCATGCTTCCGAGGGCCGGGGATCGGCCGACTGCGCCTACGCCAGGAATGGAGACGAGCATGTTGCGTCGCTGGAGCAGGACACATTCCTGGCTTGTCGTCTGGGAGTTGCTGGCGCTCTTCTGGTTCGCCGTCGCCGCGAACCGCTTTCAGCGCGCCGACACCATTGTCTCGACTGACACAGGCGTGACACCGATGGCCTGGGGAATCCTGATGGACTTCATCGTCGCCGCATCCTTCTCGGCTGTCTGTGCTTTCGTTGGACTGATCCCCGCTGCTTGGAAGTCTCTCGGCCCATCGCACGGCTCGACTGGTCGTCCGGGCTCGGGGCCGTTGGACCCCACGTCGGAGCAAGCCGGGCAGTCACTATCGGCCTGACGCATCTCCGATCGACCCCGATAGCCCCGGTTGCCGCCACCGTGACACCGCTGGGCGCGCCGATGTGCCCACACGGATGGTGACGGCCTCACCGGTAGTGACGCTCCTCCTGCATCGGGCAGGATGTCGTGGTGACGAGTCGGGCACCTGTCGTCCTATTCGACCTTGATGGCACGCTGCTCGATCACGATCGGGCCGAGGAAGTGGCGATCCGGGACTGGATCGCGGCCGAGGGTTGGCCGGCTCGCGTCGCTGGCGGAGCCGTCGCGTCGGTGTGGCACCAGATCACCGAGGACGCCTTCGCCGACTACCGGGCCGGAAGGCTGACGGTTCAGGGGCAACGACGGGCCCGGGTCAGGCGGCTCCTGGCCACGGTCGGCGACGACCGGGAGTCCCTGGATGATGAGGCGATCGACCTCGTGTTCGAGGAGTACCGCGCCCGCTACGAGGCGTCCTGGAAGGCCTTCCCCGACGTGCTCCGATGCGTTGCGGCTGTGAGCGTGACGTACAGGGTCGCTGTGCTCTCCAACGGAGAGTTGGCGGAGAAGGTGGCCAAGGTGCGTGCGATCGGCCTTGACCCATACGTAGAGCTGACGATGGCATCTTCCGACCTCGGGTTCACCAAACCTGATCCTCGAGCCTTTCGGGGTTCACTGGAGCGGCTTGGTGCGGTCGGAGCCGACGTGGTCTACGTCGGCGACCAACTCGATCTGGACGCCCGCGCAGCGAACGCAGCCGGTCTCTCCGGTCTCTGGCTGGATCGCAACGGGGTACGGAACCGGCGGTCCCGATGTGGACGTGATCAGATCGCTGGACGAACTACCCGCCTGGCTCGCCGACCCGAGGATCGCGCGGTCGCAGGGTCACTGCTGACCCAATCGAGGTACCGCTAGCGTGCCGCTCCGGGTCACGCGAGGTGCCGTTGAAGGGCGTGGCGCTCGAGGGGCTGGTGCTACCCCTCGCCTTGCGGCAGGTCTGCGCGTTGCCAGGCGTCTGGGCGCGGCCGTCCGTACGCAACGCTGAGTGCGGCCGCAGCGGTGCCCACTGGCGGCGCGGTACCGCCAGGTGGTCAGACTTGGCCCGTGAAGCGCTGTGCCAGACGGGTCACGTGCTCGGCGGCTCGGGACGGATAGCTGCGAGTCAGAGCAAGCGGCCGAAGAGTCGTGCCGTCGCGGAGGCGGATGACAGTCGACGTCGTAGACCGTCGCGTGAGCCGGCTGTCGGCACGCGATCGCCAACTGACGACCGCCAACCGCGACGGTCCATCCGTGGTTTCGACGGCGACGACGTCGCTCCAGGTCAACCGCCTCGCCACTGCAATGCCGCGAATGCCCAAGCCGTCGGTGTCGACCGTGACCCGAGTCCGGACGACGCGCCAAAGGTAGAGCGCGGTGATGACGCCGATCACGATTCCGATGGCCCGCGACGGCATAGCCGAGCTGGCGAGCGGCCCGACGACGAAGACGATGACGACGAGTCCGAGCGTTGCCGACCAAGACTTGGCATCCGTCCAGGCGCAGGACGCTTGCTGGACCTCGTCAGGAGGCAGCCAGTCCAGGGAACCGTTCACCCGAGCAATCATTGGCCCGTAGTCAGCGCTTCTTCAAGCCGCCGCGCCTCCCGGGCCGGCTGTGCGAGAGGCGGTGCTCTGCCGTCCGATGGATGGCATTGCGCCGAATGCCCGTCGCTTAAGGCTCTTGTGGGTCAGGATTGCGACATGCCCTTCTTTGCTCCGCTACCGGAACCCGAACCGGAACCCGAAATCGAGTCCGGTCCTTCGTTCTTCAGCGTCCCGGGTCAGCGACCCCAGCACTGGGTCCCGGGGGTGGGTCCATCCGGTGCAGTGCTCGCCCGGTCGGACTCGACGATGGTCTTCCTCGGTCTCAGCGGGTCCTACCCCCAGGGAATCGCATTCGAGGTCTGCGTTCTCGTACACCCCGAGCACACAGACGTCGAGTACTGGCCGGGCCGCAGGCACCGGCCTGAGCCGCTCAGCGGGCTCCGTCTGGGGATCCAGTGGGCTGACGGACGACGAGTCGAAGCAGAGCACATGCATGGTCGCGGCCGCGATCCCGCATCGGACGACTTCCACCTCGACATGGCGGGCGGCGGTGGAGGCGGTCTGGAGTGGAGGTGGAACGCGTGGCTGTGGCCGTTGCCGCCTGGTGAACCGGTTGACTTCTACGTCGAATGGTCTGCCCGGGGCATCCCTGAGACACGGACGACGATCGACCTCGCCCCGGCCATCGGCTGGGCAGAGCAGGCGTTCGAACTGTGGCCGCTCCCAGGGCCACCCGAGGACACCGGGTGGATCTCCTACCGACCGATCTAGGTCAGCGCGACCGCCCCAGCAGCATTGCGGGTCAGAGCAGAGCGGCAGCGACGAAGGTCGACGTCCACCAATGCCCGAAGACAAATCCCGGCGATAGAGCGCAGGCAGTCACCCGCAGGCCGGTGGCGGGGCGAACCGACCGCTCTAGATGTGTCCGTTGCCCTGACCGCTGTAGGGATCGCGAAACTTCGCGTCTGTGCGCCTGTCGTCCTGCGGGCTGTCGAGATCGCCGGGGTTGCCGCGCCGTGCCCGCGCCACGAATGCGCCTGCGAGCAGGACGGGCGCGAGGAGAAATGCGATGTAGATCAGCACGGGTTCCCCCTCCGGGCACTGAGCTGAGCCGACTCTGTCGTCTGGCAACAGGCTATCCACTTCCGCCTGCCCGAGACTCTCGTGAGCGCGAAGTGTCTGATCTCGCTCACCTGGTCGGCCCCTCAGAGTCAGCCGCACATTCGCGACGTCGGGTGATTCGCCGTGACGCCACCCGGTGGTACGTCCGCCTCCGCGGCGTCTGGCAACCTTCAGGGCTCGGCGGTGTCGTACAGGCTGTGGGACGGCCCGAGGGGGCGAATGCTCGGGCAGCGCCACCTGTTCCCTCAGCCGGTTCCGGGTGATGACTCAGGCCGCCGGCCGGCCCCAGCCCGATCGCGCCTGATGGTCGGCGTCCGAGCGCGGTGCCCTGGTCGCGCTAGTGGGGCAGGGTGAGTATCGGAAAGCCATCCGGGTCCGCCATCTGCGTTGCGCCGCTTCCATCGCGCTGTACCGCGGGGACCCAGCCCCGGACGGGACCGACGATGACCGGGTCGACCGTGGCATCCAGGTAGAAGCGCAAGGTCGTGGTCGCGCCGGCGGCGAGAGACTGGTCCTTGAGCTCAGCGCCTGTGGAGAAGGCCGTGACGCCCTTCATCGCCGCACCGCCGATGCCCATCCCGATCAGGTCGGCTCGGGTGTCGATCTGATCGGTCGTGACGAAGAATGGGAATCCGTTCCCCTTCACGTGCGTCGCTGCCATGACGCCGATGGTGCCGTGGAACGTCGTGCTCGTCGTGTTGGTCGCGGTGAGGGTCACGACGAACATCGTGCCGCTGGGAAGGCGGGTGGGACCCGCTGTCGTCATGCGCAACCCGTCGACCAGGTGCGAGACGGATGTGGTGGCTGCCGGGGGGATGGTGACCGGGTGGCACACCGCTGCGTCGGCATCAGTGAGCCAGGTCGCGGCTCGAGCTGTTCGGGTCTGCGACTGGCGACCACACGAAGTCCGCGGCTGCCGCTGAACCTTCGATCGTCGTGGTCCCGTGGACGGTCACGATCGGGCTCGCGTTGGAGACTGCGGAGCCGCAGTCGGGCGAGACGATGAGGACGAGGGCCGCCGACAACCCTTGTCCCAACGGGATCGGCGCGGGTACGAGTCTCGGCGCGGACGGGTCGGAGAGTGCTGTCGGGGCCGAGGCCGACAGGATCAAGGGCGACGCCTGAGCCATCGTCATCAGGCCCGCCGAGACCCCCGGTGCGCCGCCGGACACGTCCACGCCCGTGAGAGTGATCGGCGCGACGTCGGTGTTGGTCAGCGGCACGACCACGACGGCGCGTCGGGCCGTGTCGTCCGCCCGAACGTAGGGTTGCCCCTTGTCGGCGAGCGGCAGGGTCTGGACGGGCGCCACCTGCTGCGCGGGCGCCGACTGCTCGGGGGCAGACGGCGAGGGACTGGGTGCGGGCCCCGCGTTCTGCGCCGACCCCGACGTGACCGCCCACACCGTGACACCCACGAGCGCCACCGCGCCTGCCACCATCAGCCACCCATTGCGCCGCGGGGCGTCAGGGTTGCCCTGGCCGAAGGTCTCGACCGGCGTCAGGAAGTCGAAGTCGTCGTCGACCCCGGGCTCTGGCGGTGTCACCGTTCCCCCTCCGGAAGCGACGCCGCACCGGTCGTGCCTGGCCGGGGAGCTGTGTCGCGTGGCGGCACACACGGTAACGGTCCGACTTAGGCAACGACAACACGCTTGCCCGGCCCCCGGCGGGGCTGCCGGTGGCGTCAGAGTGGCACGTCCAAGCCATTGGCCGCGCGTAGTTGCCGTTCTACATCGGTGACAGCCTCACAGGGGCAAGATGTGTGTCATCAGAAGGGGGAAGGGGCCGGACATGTCGCCTGAACTTGGCTCGGCGGGTTCGACCGGAGGGGGCGCGGGGTCCGGGAGAGGTCGCGTCGCTCTACCCGTGGCCTTCGGGATCCTGCTCGTGTTCGTCGGCTACGTCCTCGGGAGCCACCGGAGCGGCACCGGGGTCATCACGGGACCCGCGCAGGTCGGAGATCACGTCGTCACGATGACGGCCGACGGCATGGCCTATGGATTCAGCGAGAGCATGGCGTGGATCGACGCCAACAACTCCTACCACGAGGATGGCTGGCCAGACTGTCTTGGGACGATGAGATCACTGCCGGCTGTCACCTTCGGTGTAGCCCATGTCGACTTCCCGGACGGCAACTCAGCCGACCAGGTTGTCTACGTCGACTGTCGTTCCTGACGACTCCGAGCCGAGAGCGCGATGTGCGGAGATGCTCACGGCCCGCCGGGCAGATCCGGCAATCAGCCCCGGCTTCTCTGGCGTCTGTCACAATCTGGTTCAGGTGTGGGATGTCCGATCGCTCCGTCGCATCAGCGGCACACGCGCATGGACTCCGCTCTAGGAGGTCCACCGTGGGTGCAGTCATCGGAATCGCCTTCATGCTTGCTGTCGCGGGTTACGCGATCTGGCGCAACATGTCGGACGGCATCGGGAACAACCGCATCAGCACTCGCAACCGGGGTATCGGCGGCGACCGGGGCAACGACTATGGCGGCGGGGGCCTCAGCTAGACCCGTTTGACCCCGGCGCACCGATGGCCGACCCGCCCACAGCGCTGTTCGTCGACCCGAGGTCGGCAGCCATACGCGGCACCGCCCGGCGCCGGACCGCTCACGCCGCCGCTCCGCCCGAGCGGGTCGGGACGGTCCGGCCACGGGCCCGGACGGCCTTGTGCGTCGCATCGGCCAGCACCACGAGCGGCGCCGTCGCGGCGGCGAGCGCCCACCCGAGCGGCGACGGCCAGGACCCGCCGAGCAGCTCGGCCACCGGCGGGAACCCGACGAAGAAGACGAGCAGCGCGAGCTCGACGCCCACGGCGACCAGCAGGAGCCGGTTGGACGTGAGTGACAGCCGTCCCACCCACCGCGTGGCGCTGCGGCACGCGAACGCGTTGGCGAGCTGGCCGAGCACGACCGCCGCGAAGGCCGCGCCGGACGCCGTGGCGAGCAGGGCCGCGTCGGGCTCCATCCCCCAGGCCCAGCCGCCGGCGAGCAGGACCGCGGTGAAGGCGACCATCTCGCCGACCGCCTCGGTCGGGCCGAGCACGCCGAACACCCGGGTCATGAGCCGGCGGTCGATGAGCCGGTCGGTGTGCAGGGGCCCGTCGAGCGCGCGCTCGCTCGGCGGCTCGGTGCCCAGGGCGATCGCGGGCAGCAGGTCGGTCCCGATGTCGAGGGCGAGGACCTGCAGGACGGCGAGGGCGAGCGGGAACGAGCCGCCGGACAGCGCCCACACGACGAACGGCGTCAGCTCCGCCACGTTGTCGGTGAGGTGGTAGGCGAGGAACTTGCGGATGTTCATGAACGTGGTGCGACCGAACTCCACGGCGACCACGACGGTGGCGAGGTGGTCGTCGAGCAGCACCAGGTCCGCGGTCTCGCGGGCCACGTCGGTCCCGCTGCGCCCGAGCGCGATCCCGATGTCCGCGCGGCTCAGCGCCGGACCGTCGTTGACGCCGTCGCCCGTCATGGCCACCACGTGCCCCCGCGCCTGGAGCGCCTCGGCGATGCGCAGCTTGTCCTCCGGCGTCGCGCGCGCGATCACCATGCCGTCGTGGTCGAGGAACTCCCCGAGCTCGGTCTGCCCGGCCGGGAGGTCCGCGGCCTCGACGACGACCGATCCCGGCAGGCAGCAGCCCCACCTGCTCGGCGATCGAGCGGGCGGTCGCCGGGTGGTCACCGGTCACCATCGCGATCTTGACGCTCGGCCCGGCGCAGGGCGCTCACCGCCTCGGCCGCGCCCTCGCGCGGTGGGTCCTGCAGACCGACGACGCCCTCGAGCACGAGGTCGCGCTCGACCTCGTCGGCGGCGGCCGTGCGGTCCGTCGGACGGGCCGGCCGCGACGCGATCGCCAGGACGCGCAGCCCGGCGCGCGCGTAGTCCGCGGCCGCCTCGGCCGCGCCCGTGGGCACCGAGACGCAGCGCGACAGCACGGTGTCGATCGCGCCCTTCACCACGACGAGGTCCGTGCCGACGAGCGCCGACATCCGGCGGCGCCGCGGGCCGAACGGCCACCGACGCGTCGGGGGTACGTCGAGCAGCGCGGAGTCGTCGCCGCTGCGCAGCGCGAGCACGTGCAGCGCCGCCTCCATCGGGTCGCCGTGCGGCTGCCAGACGCCGTCCCGGCGGACCACGCGGCCGGTCGACGCCTGCGTCGCCACCACGGCGAGCCGGTGCACGACCTCCGGCACGTCGCCGAGCGGGACGTCGGCGTCGTAGCCCACGACGTCGATGTCGCACGACGCGGTCGGCGTCCACACCCGGACGACCGCCATCTCGTTCGTCGTGAGCGTCCCGGTCTTGTCGGTGCAGAGGTACGTCGTGGACCCCAGCGTCTCCACGCTCTCCAGCGACCGGACGAGCGCGTGCCGCTCGGACATCCGCCGGGCCCCGAGTGCCAGCGAGAGGGTGACCGTCGGCAGCAGCCCCTCGGGGACGAGGGCGACGGCGACACCGACGCCGAACAGGAACCCGTCGCGCGGCGGGAGCCCCAGGAGGACGGCGATGCCGAAGAACACGACGGCGACGCCCACGGCGGTCATCGCGATGAGCCGCACCACCCGGGCCAGCCGGACGGCGAGCGGGCTCGGCGGCCGGTGCTCCTGCCGCGAGAGCGCCGCGATCGCGGCGAGCCGGGTCCGGGCGCCCGCGGCCGCGACCTCGATGCGCGCCTCGCCCTCGGTCACGAACGTGCCGGCGAAGACCCGGTCCGCGACGTCGTGCCGGACCGGCTTGCTCTCACCGGTGAGCGTCGACTCGTCCACGGCGAGGTCGCCCGACGCGACGACCACGCCGTCCGCGCAGATGCGGTCGCCCGCCTCGAGGAGCACGAGGTCCCCGACGACGAGCTGCGTCGCCGGGAGCGTCACCGGGTGACCGTCCCGCACGACCGTGGAGTTCACCGGGAGCAGCTGCTGCAGGCTCTGCGCCGTACGGCTCGCGCGGTACTCCTGGACGAACGCGAACGTGCCGTTGAGCAGGATGACGATCGCGATGGCGACCGAGAGCTGCGGCAGCTCCGCGACCGCGGCCAGGACGACGGCCACCCAGAGCATGAGCGCGAAGAAGTGCGTCATCTGCCGCACCAGCAGGATCCAGGGCGGCGGCGGCTTGCGCTGGGGAAGCTCGTTCGGGCCGTCCCGCGCCAGCCGCTCCGCGGCCTCTGCGCTGGTCAGCCCCTGGGCCACCCGGATAGGGACCACGCCTCGAGTCTGCCCCTCGGCGGGCACCGACGCCGGTCGGTGCCGGCTGCCCGCGACCGCGCCTCCGACACTCAGCGCATCGGCGTACCCGTCACGTCCCCCTCTACGACCGGGCCCGCACCCGCGCGGACAACCGCGCCGCGGCCTGCCCGGGGTCGGGGGCGTCCGTGATGGCCCGTACGACGACGACGCGGCGAGCTCCGGCGTCGAGGACCTCGTCGAGGTTCGACTCGTCGATGCCGCCGATCGCGAACCACGGGCGCCCGGCCTCGGAGCGCGCGACGAGCGCGGCCACGTCCCCGGTCGCGGACAGGCCGGCGGCGGGCCGGCCCGGCTTGGTCGGGGTGGGCCACGTCGGCCCGATGCAGAGGTAGCCGACGTCCGGGTCGTCGAGCGCGGCGGTGGCCTGCGCGAGGCTGTGCGTGCTGAGCCCGATCACGACGTCGGGCCCGACGACGGCCCGCGCGACCGCGGGCGGCAGGTCGCGCTGGCCGAGGTGCAGGACGTCGGCGCCGACGGCCCGCGCGACGTCCGCGCGGTCGTTGACCGCGAGCAGCGCGCCGTGCCGCCGGCAGGCGTCGGCGAACACCGAGAGCGCCTCGATCTCGTCGGCGGCCTCGAGCCCCTTCTCCCTGAGCTGCACGACGTCGACGCCGTGGGACAGCACGTCGTCGAGGAAGTCCGCGAGGTCGCCCCGCTCGCGGCGCGAGTCGGTGCACAGGTAGACGCGGGCGTCCGCGAGTCGTTCCCGGACAGGGACTGCGGCGTCGGCCATGCGAGGGATCTAACCAGGCGTAGGGTCGGACGCAGCACGGGAGCCCGATGGGCTGAGAGGAGGGCGTACGCCGCCCTCGACCGTTGAACCTGATCCGGACCATGCCGGCGGAGGGAGCGCGACACCGTTGCCGTGCAGAGCTGACCAGCGCGCCGGTCGACCGGCCGGAGCCACGCCGTGACCACGACGGTCGTCGTCGGCGGCGGGGTCATCGGGATGGCCGTCGCGTGGCGGCTGGGTCGCGACGGCCACGACGTCGTCGTCGTCGACCCGGACGCCGGGCACGGCGCGAGCTGGGCCGCCGCCGGGATGCTCGCGCCGATCAGCGAGGCCACGTTCGGCGAGGACGCGCTGCTGGCCCTCAGCCTCGCGGCGGTCCGGCGCTGGCCGGACGTCGAGCGGGAGCTGGCCGACGACGGGCAGCACGACATCGGACTGCGCCGCGACGGCACGCTCAACGTCGCGCTGGACCACGACGACCGCCGCGCGCTGGACCGGCTCACCGAGTTCCGCGCCTCGTGGGGGCTCCCGGTCGAGCGGCTCACCGGTTCCCAGGCGCGGCGGCTCGAGCCGTACCTGTCGCCGTCGGTCCGCGGCGGGGTCCTCGCCGCGGACGACCTCTCGGTCGACAACCGCCGCTACTGGACGGCGCTGCACGCGGCGGCGCTCGCCCACGGCACCCGGACGGTCGCCGGAACGGTCGAGCGAGTCGTCGTCGACCGCGGGCGCGTGCTGGGCGTGGTGGTCGACGGCACGACCGTGGCGGGCGATGTCGTCGTGGTCGCGGCGGGCAGTCGTTCGGGCCTGCTGCCCGGCCTCGACGAGCGGCTCCGGCTCCCGGTCCGTCCGGTGAAGGGGCAGATCCTCCGGCTCGGCAGCGCACCGCTGGGTCCGGCGGGGCACCGGCTGCTCACCCGCACGGTCCGCGCGCTCGTCCGCGGCCGCGACGTCTACGTCGTGCCCCGCGAGACCGGGGAGATCGTGGTCGGCGCGACCGTCGAGGAGAAGGGCGACGACCTGACGGTCACCGCCGGCGCCGTGCGCGAGCTGCTGCGCGACGCCTGCGAGGCGCTGCCCGTCCTCGACGAGCTGGAGCTGCTCGAGGCCCGAGCCGGGCTGCGACCGGGCACGCCGGACAACGGGCCGATCGTCGGCCGGGTGGACGACGTCGAGGGGCTCGTCGTCGCCACCGGCCACTACCGCAACGGCGTCCTGCTCTCACCCGTGACGGCCGACGCCGTCGCCGATCTCGTCGCCGGGCGCGACCTCGCGGCGTACTGGAAGCCCTTCACCCCCGACCGGTTCCTGGGAGGACCACGATGACCGAACCCCCGTCCGCGGTCGTGCTCAACGGGACCGAGGTCCGGCTGCCCGCGACCCGCACGCTCGCCGAGGTCGTCGCCGAGCTGACCCCCACGACGTCGGGCATCGCGGTGGCGCTCAACGGCGAGGTCGCACCGCGGGCGCGCTGGGACGCGATCGTGCTGCGCACCGGTGACGTCGTCGACGTCGTGACCGCGAAGCAGGGCGGGTGAGCATGACCAGCGACTACGCCGACCCGCTCGTCCTCGCGGGCGAGGCCTTCACCTCGCGGCTCATCGTCGGCACCGGCGGTGCACCGAGCCTCGACGGGCTGGACGCCGTGCTCGTGACGTCGGGCACCGAGTGGACGACCGTGTCCATCCGCCGCGTGTCACCCGACGCGACCGGGTCGGTGCTCGACGTCGCCCGGGCCGCCGGCGTACGGCTGCTGCCGAACACGGCCGGCTGCCGGACCGCCGGCGAGGCGCTGCTCACCGCCCGGCTGGCGCGCGAGGCGCTGGACACCGACTGGGTGAAGCTCGAGGTCGTCGCCGACGACCGGACCCTGCTGCCGGACCCGGTCGAGCTGCTCGCCGCCGCGGAGCTGCTCGTCGACGACGGGTTCGTCGTGCTCCCCTACACCAACGACGACCCGGTCCTGGCCCGGCACCTGCAGGGCGTCGGGTGCGCGGCGGTGATGCCGGGCGGCTCCCCCATCGGCTCGGGCCTGGGCATCCTCAACCCGCACAACATCGCCCTCATCGTCGAGGAGTCCTCCGTGCCGGTGATCCTCGACGCGGGCGTCGGATCCGTCGGTGACGCCGTCGAGGCGATGGAGCTGGGCTGCGACGCCGTGCTCGTCGCCTCCGCGGTCACCCGGGCCGCGGACCCCGTGCGGATGGCGCGGGCGATGCGTCTCGCGGTCACGGCCGGCCGCGACGCCTACCTCGCGGGTCGCATCCCGCGGCGCGAGCGGGCGCAGGCGTCCTCGCCGTACGACGGGCTCATGGACGGGATGGTCCGGCCGGCCGGCGGCTGAACGCCGCGACCTCGTCGTCTCACGCGACCCGGACGCCGGGCCGGATCCGCGTCGCCGCGACGGCGACCGCGGCGGCCACGAGGAAGGACACCACCGACGCGCTCAGCCACGGGTGACCCGCGACGCCGACGCGCACTGGCGAGCGCGGACCACGCGTCCGACCAGCCGGGGATGGCACCCGGGTTCACCAGCTGGTAGGCGACGAAGCCGAGCAGCCACGCGGCCTGCAGCCCCGGACGGCCAGGGGCCGGCGGGATCCAGGTCCCACGAGCCGGGCGACCGGCGCCACCACGCGACGAGCAGCACGGCGCTGAGCGGGACGAACACCGCGCCGATCAGGTAGAGGAAGTTGACGAACTGGGTCACGTCCAGGGTGAGCGCGGCCAGCGTCGTGATCGCGCCGATGAGCACCGACAGGACCCGGCGGTCCCAGCCGGGGCGGAGGTTCTGCACGGAGACCGCGGTCGAGTAGACGTTGGCGAAGCTCTGGTCGCCCTCGCGCAGGACGAGCACGGCGAACGCCGCCGTGCCGAGCGGCAGGGCGAGCAGCACCGGGAACACCCCGTTCGGGTCGTTCCCGGCGGCCCCCAGCGCGAGGATGCCGAGCAGGTAGCAGGCCACCTGCGTCACGCCGAGGCCGAGCGAGCCGCCGAGGAAGGCGTCCCGGGCGGTGCGCGAGTGCCGCGAGTAGTCCGAGCCGAGCGGCACCCAGCTCACCGCCACGGCGAGCGCGGCATCGGTCGCCGCCCAGAACCCGATCCACGAGCCGGTGGTGTCGGGCAGCGGCGAGCGGAGCAGCCCGACACCGAGCACGACGACGGCGATCACGACCAGGACCGACACGTAGCGGCGCAGGACGCGGATCGCGCCGAGCGGGCGGAGGGTGAGCGCCGTCGTCACGGCCCCGGCGGCGACGACGCACGCCGCACGCGGGATCGCGTCGCCGGTGAGCGCCTGCAACGCCTGGGCGATGATCACCAGCTCGAAGGTGCCCCAGCCCACGCACTGCGCCACGTTGAGCACGGTGGGCAGGACCGACGCGCGCCCCCCGACGACGGCCCGCATCAGCACCATCGTGGGCGCGCCGGTGCGCGCCCCCACGACGAGGGAGGAGCCGAGCACGAGCGCCCCGAGCGTCGTGCCGACGACGGCGGCGAGCACCGCTGCGGGCAGCGGGAGCGTCGGTACGCCGGCCGGCGCGACGATCGCGATCGCACCGCCGATGCCCAGCAGGCTGACCCCGAGGTTCCCCCAGAAGCCCAGCTGGTCGAGCAGCCCCAGCGAGCGCGGCGCGGCCTCGTTCAGGGTCAGGGCCGCCTCGGTGTCCCCGGGCGTGAGCAGGTCGGGGACGCGACGGACCGCGGCACGGAAGGCAGACATCAGGGCCGGCTCCCTTCGCCGGTACTAACCGGATCAGGTTCGAGCGGTCGACGGCACCAGCCGCCCTCTCAGCCCGGTGGTTCCGGGCTCCCGCGCAGGACGTCGGAACGCTATCAGCGCACGGTGAGGGCGCAAGGGGCGCGACGTAGAGTGACGTCCGTGCCCGTCGCCCGCGCCCTGACCATCGCGTCGTCCGACTCCGGCGGCGGAGCCGGGATCCAGGCCGACATCAAGGCTTTCGCCCGTTGTGGCGTCCACGGCGCGACCGTCGTGGCGGCGATCACCGCTCAGAACACGCACGAGGTGACGGCGATCCACGAGTGCCCCGCGGACGTCGTCGTGGCCCAGCTCCGCGCGGTGCTCGACGACATCCGACCGGGTGCCGCCAAGACCGGGATGCTCTTCTCCGCCGGGCTGATCTCGGCCGTCGCGGACACCCTGCACGGGCGGGGGCTCCCGCTCGTCGTCGACCCGGTGATGCTCGCGAGCTCCGGGGCGGCGCTGCTGCGCCCGGACGCCGTCGAGACGATGACGGCGCGGCTGTTCCCGCTCGCGACCGTGGTGACGCCGAACCTGCTCGAGGCCCAGGCGCTGACCGGCATCGGCTCCGAGGACCGCGCCGAGCTCGCCGAGGCGCTCGTGCGCCTGGGCGCCGCGGCCGCTCTGGTCACCGGTGGCCACGGCGCACGGCCGGTGGACCACCTGTTCGCCGCAGCGCGGCACGTCGAGATCCCGGTGCCGAGGTACGACGTCGCCGCGACGCACGGTGCCGGCTGCACCCACTCGGCCGCGCTGGCGGCGTGCCTGGCCCGCGGCGACGACCTCGAGACGGCCGCGCGCCGGGCCGCCGTCGTCGCGTCCGAGGCGGTGCGGAACGGGCTCACCGAGGTGGGCGCGGGCGACGGCCCGGTCGACGCGCTCGACGTGCGTCGCCGGCAACCGCCGGACGCGGACCCCGCGGGGACCTGACCGCTCAGTCCTCCTCGTACTTGAAGGAGAGCTGGATCTTCGTCCGGTACACGAGGTCTCCGCCGTCACCGACCACGACGTCCTGCTTCGTCACCTCGGCGACCCGGAGATCGCGCAACGACCCCGCCGCCGTGCTGATCGCCTCGGCGGCCGCCTCCTCCCAGGAGGACGGACTGGTGCCGATGACGTCGATAACCCGGTACACGCTCATGACGACCTCCTGGTGCCGGCGGCTGGAGGTTCCATACTGGCCCGGCTCGGCGTACGCCGTGGCCGAACGAGCCGACGCAGCCGGCGTACCGCGGGGGTCGTGCTACCGAGCGGAGCGGCGGCGGTCGACGACCGCCCAGGCAGCGGTGAACAGGCCCGCCGCGAGGACCGCCTTGAGCAGGTCGCCGACGAGGAACGGCGTCATGCCGAGGCTCACCGCGGTGCTCCAGGAGACGCCGACGGCCGCCTTGAGCCACGGGACACCGATGGCGTAGATCGCGAGGTCGCCGATGACCATGGCCGCGGCGGTGCGCCACGGCGTCCGGGTCCAGCCGCGCTGGGCCAGCCGGCCGACGATCGCGGCCGCCGCGACGAAGCCGAGGATGTAGCCGAACGTGGCGGTGACGAGACCCGAGGAGCCGTCGGCGAACCAGGGGACGCCGACGAGACCGAGCGCGGCGTAGAGCAGCGTCGCCGCCACGCCGCGGGCGAGCCCGGAACCCGCGGCCACCAGGAGCACGGCGAAGGTCTGACCGGTGATCGGCACCGGGTTGCCGGGCAGGTGGATGCTGACCTGCGCCGCGAGCCCGATGAACATCGCGCCGGCGATGACGAGGCTGATGTCGAAGGCACGCGAGCGGGCCACGCTGTCGGCGAGGACGCGCGGCGCAGGGAGAGGCAGGGACACGGTTGCGCTCCGGTGGGATGGGCTGCGCCGCTAGGTGCTGAGCCGTCGGTGGATGACCGCGCAGGGACGTCAGCGGCCCGGCGCGGTCCCGAGGCTAGCGAAGGCGGCTCCCGCGCGCCCACGAACCCCGGTGCCGCGCGGCGGACGGCCGGTGTCGGGCGACCTTCGAGATATTCTTGACTCATTCCAGAAAATGGCACCATACTCGACGGGTGCCCACCAGGACGGACGTCGAGCACCTGCTGCGCGGAGCCGCGCTGCGCGTCACGCGACCCCGGGTGGCCGTGCTGACCGCGGTGCAGCAGCACCCGCACGCCGACACCGAGTCGATCATCGGCGTCGTCCGCGACGACCTCGGCGACGTCTCGACGCAGGCGGTCTACGACGTGCTCCGCGCGCTGACCGCCGCGGGGCTGGTACGACGGATCGAGCCGTCCGGTTCGGTGGCCCGCTACGAGTCCCGGGTCGGCGACAACCACCATCACGTCGTGTGCCGGTCATGCGGCTCGATCGCCGACGTCGACTGCGCCGTCGGCTACACGCCGTGCCTGATTGCCTCCGACGACCACGGCTACTCCATCGACGAGGCCGAGGTCGTCTACTGGGGTCTGTGCCCCAACTGCTCGACCGCGCGCGTTCCCGAGACCGCTTGACCCCAGAAGGATTCCCGTGCCTGACACCAGCGCAGCAGCCGAAGGAGACAACACCATGGACAGCGAGAGCACGTGCCCGGTCGTCCACTCGAGCGGTGGAACGTCGAACCGTGACTGGTGGCCGGACCAGCTGAACGTGAACGCCCTGCACCGCAACCACCCCGCGGGCGACCCCATGGGCGCCGACTTCGACTACGCCGCGGAGTTCGCGACCCTCGACCTCGCGGCGGTGAAGCGCGACATCGACACGGTCATGACGACGTCGCAGGACTGGTGGCCGGCCGACTACGGCCACTACGGGCCGCTGTTCATCCGGATGGCGTGGCACAGCGCGGGCACGTACCGCATCAGTGACGGACGCGGCGGTGCCGGCTCCGGGCAGCAGCGCTTCGCCCCGCTCAACAGCTGGCCGGACAACGCGAACCTGGACAAGGCACGCCGGTTGCTCTGGCCGGTCAAGCAGAAGTACGGCGCGAAGATCTCGTGGGCCGACCTGCTGATCCTCGCGGGCAACTGCGCGCTCGAGTCGATGGGGTTCACCACGTTCGGCTTCGGCGGCGGCCGGGCGGACGTGTGGGAGCCGGAGGAGGTCGACTGGGGCTCCGAGGCGCAGTGGCTCGGCGACGCCCGCTACAGCGGCGACCGGGAGCTCGCGAACCCGTTCGGCGCCGTGCAGATGGGCCTCATCTACGTGAACCCGGAAGGCCCCAACGGCAACCCGGATCCGGTCGCCGCGGCACGCGACATCCGCGAGACGTTCGCCCGGATGGCGATGAACGACGAGGAGACCGTCGCGCTCATCGCCGGCGGTCACACCTTCGGCAAGACGCACGGCGCGGCCGACCCGAACCAGTACGTCGGTCGCGAGCCGGAGGCCGCCCCGCTCGCCGAGCAGGGTCTCGGCTGGCGGAACACCTACGGCACGGGCTCCGGCGGCGCGGCGATCACGAGCGGGCTCGAGGGCGCGTGGACCCCTACGCCGAAGGCCTGGGACAACAGCTTCTTCGACACCCTGTTCGGCTACGAGTGGCAGCTGACCAAGAGCCCGGCCGGCGCGTCCCAGTGGATCCCGACCGATCCCGCGGCAGCGGTCGCCGTGCCGGACGCCCACGACCCGACGAAGCGGCACGCCCCGGTGATGCTCACGACGGACCTCGCGCTGCGGATGGATCCGGCCTACGAGCCGATCTCGCGGCGCTTCCACGAGAACCCGCAGGAGTTCGCCGACGCGTTCGCCCGCGCCTGGTTCAAGCTGACCCACCGCGACATGGGCCCGGTCGCGCGGTACCTCGGACCGGAGGTCCCGACCGAGACGCTGATCTGGCAGGACCCGGTGCCCGCGGTCACGCACGAGCTCGTCGGGGCGGAGGACGTCGCCGTACTGAAGGCCGGCATCCTGGCGTCGGGCCTGTCCGTCGCGCAGCTGGTCTCGACCGCCTGGGCCTCGGCGTCCACCTTCCGCGGCACCGACAAGCGCGGCGGCGCGAACGGCGCGCGCATCCGCCTCGCGCCGCAGAACGGCTGGGACGTCAACAATCCCGCGGGGCTGGCGACGGTGCTGCGCACCCTGGAGGGGATCCAGCAGGAGTTCAACGCCGCGCACGCCGGGACGCAGGTCTCGCTCGCCGACGTCATCGTCCTCGCCGGCTGCGCGGCCGTCGAGCGCGCCGCGGCGAACGCCGGCGTCGACGTGTCGGTCCCCTTCACGCCGGGTCGCACGGACGCCGCGCAGGAGCAGACCGACGTCGACTCCTTCGCCGTCCTCGAGCCGACGGCGGACGGCTTCCGCAACTACGCCGGCAAGGGGCACGACCGGCCCGCCGAGCGGCTGCTCGTCGACCGGGCCCAGCTCCTGACCCTCACCGCCCCCGAGATGACCGTGCTCGTCGGCGGCCTGCGGGTGCTGGGCGCCAACTACGACGGGTCCGGGCTCGGCGTGTTCACCCGGCGGAGCGAGGCGCTGACCAACGACTTCTTCGTGCACCTGCTCGACCCGGGCACGGCCTGGCAGGCGACGTCCGAGGCCGAGGACACGTTCGAGGGTCGGGCCCGAGGGACCGGCGAGCAGCTGTGGACCGGCAGCCGCGTCGACCTAGTCTTCGGCTCGAACTCGCAGCTGCGTGCGATCGCCGAGGTCTACGCCGGTGACGATGCGCAGCAGAAGTTCGTGCACGACTTCGTCGCCGCGTGGGACAAGGTGATGAACCTCGACCGGTTCGACGTCGCCTGATCGCGAGGTCCGGGTCGGTCGACGCAGACCGACCCGGACCTCGGCACGTCGCCCCGGGTCAGCAGCGCGCGAGGATCCCCGCGACGTCGGCGCCGGCGGGGAGGGCGCCGTACTCGTGACCGCGCTCGGGTCCCAGCCGTGAGGCGACGAACGCGTCGCTCACGGCCGCCGGGGCGAAGCGCACGAGGAGCGAGGACTGCAGCGCCAGGGCCATCGCCTCGACCAGCCGGCGTACGCCTCGCTCGGCGTCCGCGGGTTCGGCGGAGAGGATCGCGCGGACGTCGTCCGCGACCCGGTCGAGGTGCGCGTCGAGCAGCGGGTGGCCGCCCCGGGCGAGGGAGACCTCGGCGTCGAACGCCCCCCACGACTCGGGTCCGCGGTGCAGCGCGCGGAGGACGTCGAGCGCGATGACGTTGCCCGAGCCCTCCCACACCGCCAGCACGGGCTGCTCCCGATAGCGCCGCGCGAGCGGGAAGTCCTCGGTGTAGCCGTTGCCGCCCAGGCACTCCATCGCCTCGTAGGCGTGGTGCGGCCCGCGCTTGCAGATCCAGTACTTCGATACGGCGGTCGCGAGACGGCGGAAGTGCTCGTCGCCGGCGTCGTCGTCGTGCGCCCGGGCGAGCCGCATCCCGGTGGCGACGGCTGCCTCCGACTCCAGCGCGAGGTCGGCGAGCACCGCGGCCATCGCCGGCTGGTCGACGAGCACCCGCCCGAAGGCGCTGCGGTGCCGCGCGTGCCAGGCCGCCTCGGCGACGCACTGCCGCATGCCCGCGGCCGTCCCGAGCACGCAGTCGAGGCGCGTGCGGTTGACCATCTCGATGATCGTGCGGACGCCGCGTCCGGGATCGCCGACCATGACGCCGACCGTGCCGTCCAGCTCGACCTCGGCCGAGGCGTTCGACCGGTTGCCGAGCTTGTCCTTGAGCCGCTGGAGCCGGAACACGTTGCGCGTCCCGTCCGGCAGCACGCGAGGAACGAGGAAGCAGGACAGTCCCTCGCCGCCGGGACCCGACGCCTGCGCGAGGACGAGGAACGCGTCCGACATCGGCGCCGAGCAGAACCACTTGTGCCCGGTGAGCCGGTACGCCGACCCCGGTCCGCCGGTGCCCGCCGGAACCGCGACGGTCGTGTTCGCGCGGACGTCGGACCCGCCCTGCTTCTCGGTCATCGCCATCCCGACGAGGGCCGAGCGCTTCGTGCCGTCGCCCAGGTCTCCGTCGTAGTCCCGCGACATCAGCCGCGGCAGCCAGTCCACGGCGACGTCCGACTGCATCTCGAGGGTCGGCACGGCCGCGTGCGTCATCGACACGGGACACGCGTGCCCTGGTTCGACCTGCGAGAAGAGCAGGAAGGCCGCGGCGCGTGCGACGTTGGCCCCGGCACGCGGCTCGGCCCACGCTGAGGTGTGCGCGCCGCTGGCCACCGCCGCGCCGATGATCCGGTGGTACGCCGGGTGGTAGTCGACCTCGTCGACGCGGTGTCCCCACCGGTCCGCCGTCCGGAGCACCGGCGTGACGGTGTTGGCGAGCATTGCGTCCTGCTGGAACGACGCGCTGCCGACGAGCCGGCCGATCGTGTGCAGGTCCTCGACCGCCCAGGCTGCGTCGTGCCGCCGGACCGCCTCGAGCAGTGCGGCGTCGGCCGCCGGCCTCGTCGACGTCGACGCGAGGTGGCGGCTGGTTGACGACCTCGTGCGTGACGTGCGGGTCGGGCTGTGCGGTGCCCGTAGCCGGCAGGGTGCTCACGACGGCCTCCGTTCGCGCGCGACGCTCGCGCGCCGTCGGTGCGATCCTGCTCCCGTCGTCGGCGCCCACGCGAGCCGCCGGACCGGCATTCCCGATCGGCGCCCGCGGCTCAGGCGGTCACGGCCGGGACCGGTCCACCGCCGCGCGCAGCCGGACGAGGTCGACCGCGTGCGCGTCGAGGGCGCGATCCTCGTCGCTGCGCGGCACCCAGGACGGGCACTCGACGGCCTTGCCCTCGTCGTCCAACGGGACGAACACGGTCAGGCAGTGCGTCGTCATCTGCAGCTCGGACCGACGCGGGTCACCCGACCGCACGTGCACGCCGATGTGCATGCTCGAGGTGCCGGTGTGCAGCAGCCGCGCCTCGACCTCGACGAGGTCGCCGATGAACAGCGGCCGGTAGAACCGGATCCCGCCCGAGTAGACCGCGACGTTGCGCGCGCTCCCCGACCACCGGGTGGCGACGACGTGGGCCGCCTCGTCGATCCAGCGCATGACGATCCCGCCGTGCACCTTGCCGCCCCAGTTGACGTCGGTGGGGGCGGCCAGGAAGCGGAGCACGGTGCGGGGCGCCGTCCCGTCCTCGGTGTAGCGCTGGTCGGCCATGGCCGCCTCGATCGCCGCCCGCAGGTCGATCCGGCGGATCGCGCTGGCCTCGGCGCCCTCCTCGACCTCTGTCGACGGGCGCCACGCGGGCACCTCGACGGACCGCCCGTCGTCGTCGACGGCGACGAAGATGACCAGACATCGCGTCGTCTCGGCCTGGGGGCCGCCGCGCGGGTCGGCGGAGCGGACCTGCACCTCGATGTGCATGCTGCTGCGCCCGGTGTGGACGATCCGGGCGGTCACCTCGACGAGCTGGCCGACCCGGACGGGTCGGCCGAACTGGACGTTCCCGACGTACGCCGTGACGCAGTACCGGCCGCTCCACGCGGCGGCGAGCGCGTAGCCGGCCTTGTCGATCCACTCGAGCACGCGTCCCGCGTCGACGCTCCCGGAGTACCCCAGGTCGGTCGGTGCCGCGAGGAACCGCAGCGTCATGCTCTCGGCGGGACGTTCCATGACGACATCGTGCCCCAACCGTCGTCCGGCTCCGTCCCGAGCCCCCGGGATGCTCTGCCGTTCACCGGATCACGACGTGTGCGCGATCGACTCTCCCCGACCGCGTTCCGCCCCCTGAGGACGTCGACAGCGAGGCCGGCAGGTCGCGGGCCGCTCCAGTCTCAGGCCGTGGGAACGAAGGCGGTCGAGCACGTGGCGCTCGCGGACCCTGCGGAGACTGCGACGGTGACCTGCACGCGGTAGCCGACTGTCGCATGTCCGATCCTGAACGGGACCTGGGCGACACCGCTGCTGTCGGCCGTCGCTGAGTGCGTAGTGCTGGTGCTCTTGTAGTGCGCCGTGGCGGACACCTGAGCGCCCGCCGTACCCGTCTTGACGACCACGGTCGTCGTCGAGCTCCGGGCCGGGGACGCGTTCGTCATGGACGCGGCACAGGTCAGTCGCGAACCCGGCGTCGCGGCCGCCGTCTGAGAGCGTGCAGGCGTGGTCCTGGCCAGCTGCACGGCGCCGCTCGGCCTGGTCGTGGTCATGGCCCAGATCGGGTGGATCTCGGTCCAGTTGTGCCAGTGGTCGATGACGTACGGACCCGTGACCCAGATGTGCTGACCCAGGCTCGGCGGCCGCTCGTCGGCGCCGGTGCAGATCCCGTAGTCGTAGCTGCCGCTGGTGGGCCGAGGCGGCTGGCCAACCGAGCAGCCCGTCTGATCGGCGGGGACGAGCTCGAGGACGAGCCAGCCGTGCTGGTACGTGCGGTTGGCCGCGTCGAGCATCTGCCGGTACGGCGCATCAAGAGCGAGGTCGATGTGGAAGTCGCCGTCGTCCTCGTGCCTGATCGACTCCACGACGCCGGCGACCGTGGCGCAGGTCGCCACGACCTGGAGCCGGTAGGGGTGATACACGTTGGCCAGCGGGTTCCCGCTCCGGCAGGCCCGCTTGGCACCCGGCAGCGCCGCGGCAGGCTTCAGCCCCACCGTGCTCACCCGGGCCGTGGACGTGGGGTTCGCCTCGGGGTCCGCCACCGGTGCGTGAGTCGTCCTCGGGCTCGCGCCGGCCGACGTACGGGCCACGGGTCGACGGCTCGACGGGCTCGCCGACGTGCCGGTGGGCACCGGCGCACCCGGCCGCGGCGACGACCACGGCGAGCGCGATCAGCGTCCGGCGTATGAGAGTTCGCCCGTCACGCCCACCGTGCTCCACGCCGTGATTGCGCATGGTGACGATTGTCTACGCACAATGGACCGGTCCCGACGGCGGGTCTGCCAAAGCCGGAAGTCCGCTTCCTTCCCGGTCGGCCCAGGGCTACCTTGGATCTCGTCGGCTACGTGTGATGAGAGGCGACAGGGGGGCGACATGGCCAAGCCGTTCGCATGCTGGATCGGGCTGCACGCGTGGCACCCGATCGCGAGCGAGCCGGACTTCCCGTTGATCGCATGCTTGCGGTGCGGCAAGCAGGAGGCTCTCGATCGCAACATCGCCGCTCGCCTGGGGTGGAATCAGCACGTCAACGGCTGATCATCGGCCGATGTGAGGCATGTCGAGGCGTGGTGGGTGCATCATGAATCTGTGCCGAGATCTTCGGTCCGGGCAAGGGAACGGGGACGGGACATGGGGCTCAAGGAGCACCAGATAGGTCGAGGGACGCTCGGGTACAAGGGCGAGACTCGCGAGTACTACGAGTCCAAGCGCGGCGTCTGGGACCACTTCCGTTGGGTGCTCGCCGCGATCTGCCTGGTGCTGGGTGCGGCGTTCCTCGTCGCGTCGGCGTCCCCGGTGGTCGCGGCCCGCGTCGTGTCCGTCACCGACAACGGCGTCGCGGGCACCAACACGGTGGTCCTGGTCGCCCCTGACGGCGCGACCTCCTCGGTCACCATCCCCTACGCCGACACCCCCGCCGTCGGTTCGACCGAGCAGGCGATGGAGCTCCCCGGCGGTCGACTGGTCCTCGGCGATCACTCGACCCAGGGCCGCGGGGCGGCGCCTGATCTTCCTCGCACTCGGCATCGGGATGGTGCTGCGCGCACTGTGGCGGATCCGGCACCCGAGCGCCCAGGTGACGACGGTCCTGGTGCCGGACGACACCTACGCCCTGCCGCCGCACTAGGGCGCCACAGGCCGCGAATCGAGTGGCAGCAACAGTCATGCCGCGCGGTCTCCGCGCCTTGACGGCACCTGCCGCGAGTGAGCCGTCTCACCGACCGGCGAGCGTGGCCGACGCCGCGGCAGCCGACCGGATGACCGCCAGTCTTGGCTCTGCCAAGTCGCTTGACAGGCGTCATCACCGGTAGCAGCGTCCCGGACGTCACTCAGGGGCACGGCTCGCGGCCCCGATCGCTCACCATCCGTTGGGGGTTCCATGAGAAGAGCAGTTGCCCTGTTCGCCACGGCCGGGCTTGCCGCGTCGTCGCTGATGGCCATCGGGGCCACGAGCCCGGCAGCCGCGGTCGTGTCCGGCCCGTTGTCGTTCCGTGGAGTCTCCGTGGTGTCGGCGCTGCCGACGGCGGCCGCCTCGTCGACGTTCTCCCCGACCCACGAGTTCGCGGCCGATCAGGAGCACAGCCGTGGCACGGTCTCTGCGCCGGCCAGCGCTGGAGGCACCGCCTCGGTACCCTCTCCGCGCCTGACGCGCGTCGTGTCGGCCGGCTCATCGATGGTCGCGAGCTTCCAGGGGTTGAACCACTACGACCAGCGCACGGCGAACGGCGGGAACCAGTACAGCCTGGAACCGCCGGACCAGGGCCTGTGCGTGGGCAACGGGAACGTGCTCGAGTCGGTCAACGACGTCATGAAGGTGTACTCGACGACGGGCGCCGCCCGGTCCGCGGTGGTGGACCTGAACACCTTCTTCAAGCTGTCGGCTCAGATCGACCGCACCACGAACGTCCCCGGAGAGTTCCTGAGCGACCCCAAGTGCTACTTCGACACCGAGACGGGCCGCTTCTTCTTCACCATCCTCGAGGAGGACGCGGCGCCGAGCACCAACGCCTACACCCTCATCGCGGCGAGCAAGTCCGGTGACCCCTTGGGTGCCTGGAACATCTTCTGGCTCAATGCGACCGATGACGGCACCGGTGGCACTCCGTCGCACCCGGACTGCCCGTGCTTCGGGGACCAGCCGCTCATCGGTGCCGACCACTACGGCTTCTACGTCACGACCAACGAGTTCCCCGACTTCCTTCCGGGCTTCAACGGGGCCCAGGTCTACGCGATGTCGAAGACGGCGCTGGAGAACGGTGTCGTTCCAGCGGTGCAGCAGTTCGACAACCTGCCGCTGGCCGAGGGTCCGGCGTACTCGCTGCAACCCGCGACCTCGCCCACAGCGGACAGCTTCTCCCGGGCCGCCCACGGCACGGAGTACATGCTCTCGGCGCTGGACTTCAACGCGACGGTGGACAACCGCATCGCCGTCTGGACGCTCAGCAACACCAGCTCGCTCAACTCCGCGCACCCGGCGCTCAGGCTGACCAGCCAGGTGCTCCGCAGTGAGAGCTACGGCCAGCCTCCGGTCGCCGACCAGAAGCCCGGCGACCACCCCTTCGGCCAGCTCGGCGCTGCCGCACTGTACGGCGGAGCGGTCGACCAGCCGATGACCACCCTGAACACCAACGACGACCGGATGAACCAGGTCGTCTACGTCCGCGGGAGCCTGTGGTCGGCCGTCAACACCGTGGTGGCCCAGCCCGGCGGTGCACGGAAGGCCGGGATCGCGTGGTTCCGGGTCGGTGTCGACGCTGATCGAGCATGGTCGGGCCGGCTCGGCGCGGATCGAGGCGCAGGGCTACGTGTCGGTGAAGCACGAGAACGTGCTCTTCCCCTCGATCGGGGTGACCCCCTCCGGTCGGGCGGTCCTCGCGGTCTCGCTCGTCGGTCGGGACTACTTCCCGTCGGCGGCGTACGCCGTGATGGGCCACTCCGGCTTCGGTCCGCTCCAGGTGGCAGGCGCAGGGGTGGGGCCGGCCGACGGCTTCACCGGCTACGCCCCGTTCGTCACCGACGGTGTCGAGCGCTGGGGCGACTACTCGGCAGCGGTGTCGGCGCCGAACGGGACGGTGTGGATCGCGAACGAGTATGTCGCGCAGTCCTGCACGGTGGCGCAGTACTCGGTCGACACCACCTGCGGTGGCACTCGCACGGCGCTGGCGAACTGGTCGACCAGGGTGAGCGCGGTGCGCCCGTAGGACTCGACACCGCGTGCGTGAAGGGGGGTCGGCGTCTCGCCGGCCCCCCTTCACGCGATCCCCGCCCGGCCCCATCGTGCCTGGGCGCGCGCCGTCCGGCGCTACCGAGTGGGGCAGGCGCACCGATCTTGTGCTGCCCTGCGGTGCAGACGTGCCCCTGTCGGCAGACGTGTCCCTGGAAGACGTGCCCCCGGCAGGATTCGAACCTGCGACACACGGTTTAGGAAACCGATGCTCTATCCCCTGAGCTACGAGGGCGGGACGTGCGCACGTGCCTGCGGAAGACCTTCGTGAGATTCGCCTAGGGCCTGCGTCCAGCCTGGGGAGCAGTCTAGAGGGCGGCCGCATTGACATGAGAGTCGGCGTGGACCCTCCGCGACACCGTGGCCCGGCCGTCCGAAGATCGCGCCTGACCGGACCCAGGTGGCACCGATCGCCGTCGCCGATACTGCGAATCTCGTTCGCTGTCCGTCGTTGACATTCGCATGCGGGGATCAAGACGCGTGACCATGTCGAGTCCTCGACGGACCTGGCCTCGTGCCTGACCTCGTCTTCACCCAGGAGGTACCAAGGGATAGACGCACCTTGTGGAACCACCACGGGTATGCGGTCATCGGTACGACGACTCACGGATGGACGGTTCGCGCGGCCTCGAACACACACCCCCGCCCGTCGTCGCGTACGGTAGGCGTCCGCGGCCCATCACGGTTCAGCGCTCAAGCCAGGCGGCTCGGTCCCTCCAAGGACGATTGGCTCCCGGATGCAACTGGGGTACGGGCGATGACACGGTGGCATGGACCCGGAGGGGTCAGGACCGCGCAGACGCCCGGAGGACGCCAGTGCCGTACCACGTAGGACTCAGGAGGTCCGCCCTAACGGCAACCGCAGTCCTGTTGGCCGCGACGATACAGATCCCCCTTGCCACGGTGACTCATGCGGCCACCACTAGCACGGGCGTCCGGTGCACGATCACCGGGACGAACGGCCCGAACACGCTGAAGGGAACATCAGGTCCGGACGTCATCTGCGGTCTCGGCGGGAACGACGTCATCTACGGCCTCGGCGGGAACGACGTCATAGACGGCGGTGCCGGCAACGACGTGATCTACGCCGGCGTCGGCTCGGACAAGGTCTTCGGTGGTCCCGGAGACGACACCCTGGTGGGCGGAGCAGGTGCCGACACGCTGAGCGGCGGCGCGGGGGTTGACACCGTCTCCTACGCCGACCACTCCGCTCCTGTTACCGCGGACCTCGATGGCGTCCGTGACGACGGCAGCTACCGAGAGCACGACCTGATCGGCCCGGACGTCGAGAACCTGATCGGTGGCTCCGGCCCCGACCGCCTCACCGGCTCAGTGGTTGCGAACCGCCTGACCGGAGGACCGGGCAACGACACGCTGTCGGGCGGTGGCGGCAACGACACGCTCAGCGGCGGCACGGGAAGCGATCAGCTTCTGGGCGGTGCCGGTAACGACGTCATGCTCGGTGGCGCCGGTGCCGACACCTTCCGGGGCGGTCCCGGCGTTGACACGGTCAGCTACGCCGACCACTCTTCACCTGTTGCCGCGGACCTCGATGGCGTCCGTGACGACGGCAGCTACCGAGAGCACGACCTGATCGGCCCGGACGTCGAGAACCTGATCGGTGGCTCCGGCCCCGACCGCCTCACCGGCTCAGTGGTTGCGAACCGCCTGACCGGAGGACCGGGCAACGACACGCTGTCGGGCGGTGGCGGCAACGACACGCTCAGCGGCGGCACGGGAAGCGATCAGCTTCTGGGCGGTGCCGGTAACGACGTCATGCTCGGTGGCGCCGGTGCCGACACCTTCCGGGGCGGTCCCGGCGTTGACACCGGTCAGCTACGCCGACCACTCTTCACCGGTTACCGCGGACCTAGACGGTGTTCGGGACGACGGCACCCCGGCGCGCATCATGAGCGCCGCGCGCACCATGGCAACGACCGTGGCGCCCGCAGAGTCCGACCTTATCGACACGTCGAACGAGAACCTCACCGGTGGCTCGGGCGCCGACACACTGACCGGGTCAGCGGGCGCGAACACGCTCAATGGCGGCGCTGGCTCGGACAGGCTTATCGGCGGCGACGCGGGCGACACGCTGCTGGGAGCAGCAGGCAACGACGCACTGCTCGGCCAAGCCGGCAACGACACCCTCGATGGCGGTCCCGGGTCCGACACCCTCGACGGTGGCACAGGCGCCAACAAGTGCACATACAGCAGCGACGACACCGTGGCACCCAACTGCGATTCGACCGCGCCGTCGGTGTCATTGGTCAGTGCACCCTCGAGCATCGATACGTCCGCGTCCGACCAGGTCGTCACCGTCACGATGGCGGCCACCGATGACGTGTCCGGAGTCAGGTGGCTCAGCGTCCTGCTCCGCGGCCCCAGCGGCCAAGCAGTCCTCAGTAGTCCGCCCGGTGGGGCCCTGACCTCAGGCACGCCCCCTTCCGGCACCTACCAGGTCACCTTCACCGTCCCGCGCTACTCCCAGCCGGGAACCTGGGTCATCAGCGTCACCGCATCCGACAACGCCAACAACAGTTCCACCCACGACATTGGGACCATCGACCAGCTGGGACTCGGAGATTCGACCGCGCCGTCGGTGTCATTGGTCAGTGCACCCTCGAGCATCGATACGTCCGCGTCCGACCAGGTCGTCACCGTCACGATGGCGGCCATCGATGACGTGTCCGGAGTCAGGTGGCTCAGCGTTGGGCTGCGCGGCCCGAGCGGCCAAGCAGTCCTCAGTAGTCCGCCCGGTGGGGCCCTGACCTCAGGCACGCCCCTTTCCGGCACCTACCAGGTCACCTTCACCGTCCCGCGGTACTCCCAGCCGGGAACCTGGGTCATCAGCGTCACCGCATCCGACAACGCCAACAACAACGCCACCCACGACATCGGAACGATCAACCAGCTCGGCGTTGGAGATTCGACCGCACCGTCAGTGTCGTTGCTCAGTGCGCCGCCGACGATCGACACGTCCCCGTCCGACCAGGTCGTCACCGTCACGATGGCGGCCACCGATGACGTGTCCGGAGTCAGGTGGCTCAGCGTTGGGCTACGCGGCCCCAGCGACCAAACAATTCTCGGTAGTCCGTCCGGCGGCGTCCTGATCTCAGGCACTCCCCTTTCCGGCACTTACCAGATCACGTTCACCGTCCCGCGCTACTCCCAGCCTGGATCCTGGGCGATCAAGGTCACCGCATTCGACAACGCCAACAACAGCTCCACCCACGACATTGGAGCGATCGCATTGACGTAGTTGTCGCACGCTGCCCGAAGCGCCACGGGCCGAACCCTGGAGCACTCGTCATCGAGCTGCGGACGTCTACTTCCGGATGTCCGGTTTGGCACTTCTGATCGAGTATTGGCCTCTGCCATCCGCGCGGTGAGAGGCCTGAATCGGGGATTCCGCCCGTCCTACGAGGGCTGGACGGGCACGTGAGGGTCCAGGAATCCCCTTCGCAGCGTGACCGCTTGGGAGAGATTCTAGGGGTCGTCTGGACCGTGCGTTTGTCCGGGCGACGGGGTCGCGGCCCCGACTCGTTCCGGCGCTACATCCGCTGCGGGGCGCTCATCCCGAGCAGACCGAGCCCGGTCTCCAGGGTGCGGCGGGTGGCGACGCAGAGAGCGAGTCGGGTGGCCCGGTCGGCGGGTTCCGCCTTGAGGACGGGGCACTGCTCGTAGAAGACGGACAGGGCGGTGGCGAGCTGGTAGAGGTAGGCGCAGAGCCGGTGGGGTTCGAGCGTGTCTGCGACGTCCTCGACCGTCCCACCGAAGCCGGTGAGGAGCAGGGCGAGGCGCTGTTCCGCCGGGTGGGTCAGCTCACCTACCACTGCGTCGACGGTGTCGGCCTTGGCGAGCAGGGTCGCCAGGCGCGCATGCGCGTACTGCAGATAGGGGCCGGTGTTCCCTTCCATCGCGACCATCCGGTCGACGGCGTAGACGTAGTTGCGTTCCAAGTCGTTGACGAGGTCGGCGTACTTCACCGCTCCGATCCCGACGGCCTGCGCGGTCTCGGTCCGGGCGTCGCCGGTCAGATCGGAGCCGCGGTCGTCGAGGGCTTCTGCTGCCTTCGCGACGGCCTCGTCGAGCAGCGAGGACAGGGAGACGGTGTCGCCGGTGCGCGTCTTGAACGGGCGCCCGTTCTCGCCGAGGACCATCCCGAACGCGACGTGCTGAGCCGTGACCCGTGCGGGCAGCCAACCTGCCTCCCGGGCGACGGCGAACAGCTGGTCGAAGTGCAGCGACTGCCGGGCGTCGACGACGTACACGAGCCGGTCAGCGTGCAGGTCGTCGACCCGGCGGCGGATCGCGGCGAGATCGGTCGCGTCGTAGCCGTACCCGCCGTCGGCCTTCCGGACGATCATCGGGAGCGGCTCGCCGTCCCGGCCGGTGAAACCCTGCGGGAAGACGCACCTGGCACCGTCGGACTCCCTCAGCATCCCCGCCGCGTCGAGTCCCGCGACCACCGTCGGCAGGTCGTCGTTGTACGTGCTCTCGCCGGCGAGGTCCTCGTCGGTGAGCAGGGCGCCCATCCGGGTGTACATCGCGTCGAACGATGCGAGTGACACGCTGACGAGCCGATGCCAGATCGCGACGGTCTCCTCGTCCCCGGACTGGAGATCGACGACCCGGTTCCGTGCCCGGTCCGCGAACGACCGGTCCCCCTCGAACCGCGCACGCGCAAACCGGTAGAGGGCGTCGAGGGCTGCCAGGTCGAGATCACCGCCGTCGTGACCGTCGTCGATCAGCGCCTCGATCAGCATCCCGAACTGGGTGCCCCAGTCACCGAGATGGTTCTGACGGATCACGTCATGTCCGGCAAGCGTCAGCACACGTGCCAAGGCGTCCCCGATCACCGTCGACCGCAGGTGGCCGACGTGCATCTCCTTCGCGACGTTCGGCGAGGAGTAGTCCACGACCACCCGCTGCACCACAGCCGGCGCGGGGACGCCGAGCCGCTCGTCGTCGAGCATCGCGTTCACCCTGGCCCCGAGCACGTCCGGCCGCAGTGTCAGGTTGATGAACCCCTGACCCTCCAGGGTCGGCTGCACACACAGGTCGGCCACGTCCAGGGCGTCGATCAACGCCTGACCGATCGCGCGGGGGGCGAGCCGAAGGGGCTTCGCCAACCGTAACGGCAGGTTCGTCTGGAAATGCCCGAACTCCGGCCTGGTGGCGGCACGCAGTTCAGGATCGAAGGTGGAAGCGTCCGTGCCGAACGCGGTGGCCAGGGCCTGGGTGAACCGGTTGGAGAGCTCTGCCTCAAGGGGATGCACGGAAGTGGTCCTCGGCGGGGAAGGAGAAGGGGTGGGCGGCAACGACGTCTCGCTCCGGTCGAAGCCGGTGGTACGTCGGCACGTCGGGCGAGCGGGGCACCCGGCTGCCACCAGCGAGCGCTGGGGGAACGGCTCAGCAGCCGGGTCGCCGTCGCGGCACACGTCGTCGGGACGCGACCAACGCGCCTCGACGGAAAGTGCTCACGATCGGCATGTGAGCAGTATGCCGGTCGAGCGGACAGCGCGCGCCGGTGATCGAACCTGGCCGGACGGCGCGCGCCGGTGATCGCCGTTCCTGGCCGGGCAGCGCGTGAGGCGGGCTCGAGGTCACCCCGCTGCCCTTGGACCCATGCAACCGTCACGATGCATCCGCGCCGTCGCGTCCGCGAAGTAGTCCTTTCGGGCCCTCGACCATGGTCGGTACATGGCTCACACTCGTTCGCGTCGTATGGATCTGGGTGACCGGCCGACGAGCGTGCTCCACGTTCGGAGGTCCTCCGGCTCCTCCCGCCTGGTCGCGGACCGGGTGACCCGCATCGGGTCGAGTCCGCGGGCCGTCGACCGACCGGGGGGTGTGGGTAGCGAGCCCACGTCGGTGACCGGTCCTGGACGAGAACGTCGCACGATCGCGCACCACGTCACGGATCGACGTCCCGAGATGGAGGACCGACATGCCCCGCACACCGAAGACCCTCGCGATCGGTGCAACCGTCCTGGTGCTCGCGGCGTGCAGCTCGTCGCCGACCGCATCGTCCACGTCCGCGGCGACGACGCCGACGGCCACGAGCCGCCCGGCGGCCGCGAGCACGACGGCCGCGAGCACCCCGGCCGCGACGACCGCTCAGGCCGTGTCGCAGACGTCGCTCGACCCGTGCCAGCTCGTCACGCGCGCCGAGGCATCAGCGCTGGCCTCCGCGACGTTCGGAGCGGGCAAGGAGGAGGCGTTCGGGGGCGGTGGGAAGGGTTGCGTCTACGGAGCCCAGACGTTGAACGTCCTCACGGTGGAGGTTGCCCAAGCATCGGACCCCGCCGCCGCCCAGGCCGCATGGAGCACCGAGCAGGCCAAGGCCCAGGACGCTCTGAAGCAGGGGGCCCCCGCAGGTGCTCCCGTGACGCTGAAGACCGCGGCGCTCTCCGGCCTCGGTGATCGCGCCGCCACCGCCACCGCCACCGCCAAGATCGCGGGGCAGACGATCTCCATCTCCGGCATCTACGTCCTCAAGGGTGCCGTCTTCTTCGCGTTCCAGGATCTCGTCCTCGGCCGCTCGGCACCCGCTACCGGCGCACTCAGTTCCGAGGCGACGACAGTCCTGGGACGTCTCCCCTGATCGATCCGGCCCGAGGCCCACGGGTCGTGACGATGCCGGGCAGTTCACCAGGTGGACGCCACGTCCCTCAGCGGTCGAGGTAGGCGAGCACGTCGTGTACGACGAAGGCCGGCCACACCACGGCCTTGCCGACGGCGCGGAGGTGGCCAGGGCCACCCTCGGCTCGGCGCCAGAAGTACACGAGCGCCCCGACGAGGCCCAGCGCGTACACCGGGCTGCCTCCGGCGCCTGACGCCTTGGTCCGGCTCATCGTCGTCGACCCTTGCTCGCTGTTCCACTCCACCTTCGTCATGACGCTCTCCTCAGAGCATTTCGAGTCCCACGACGGGGTCCTCCCCGCCGGGGTCGACCTACAACTCGGCGATCGACCGACCACGGTGAGCGTCGGCAGCAGCCTGACGGCTGGGTCATGGAGCGACTGAGCCGCTGCGGCCATCGGCGACGACCACCGAAGCGTCGTTGGCGACGGGCTTGGTCTGGCCGACGCGGACTCCCCCTGACGGGCGAACCACCAGCAGCGAGCGCCAGGCAACCCGATCCTTCAACGCTAGCCAAAGGAGAAGCCAGTGTCCGACCGGGCGGCCAGCGCCTGCGTGCCTCCGTCACATGAACCTCCGGGCGCCCCCCGTCCCGCTCGGACCAGGCCCCGCAAACCTTGCGGCGCGGACCTCGGAGCTGGGAGGCGCGCCGTGCCGAGGTCACGCGGGTCCTGAGGCGGAGAACGTCCTCTCAGCCGGTGACGAGGTCGCGCCGCGGCGTGATCCGCGTGACGAGGTCGTCGAGCCCCAGCTCGACGAGGTGACGGGCCACCGCCACTGCATCGTCGGTGCGGACGAGGGTCTCTCGCAGTTCCGTCGCGCGCCCACCCCTCTCCGCGAGGTGACGCAGGTGCGTGAGGGCCCAGCTGGCGCCCATCGCGGCAGCATCGCGACTCACCCGCCGGAGCAGCTCGTCCACGGCGACGGTCGCGGGCACCGTCTTGCCGAAGGGGCCGACGAAGACGGCCGACAGGCCATGACGCACGGCCTGCCAGCGGTTCTCCTCGACGACCATCCGCTGTGGTCGGGCGCGCACGCCGGCATCCCACGCCACTCCGTGGTGGCGCACCAGTGCCTGGACCACGCCCGCGAGCGCGACAGTGTCGGTCACCGACGGCTGGGCGTCGAGGAGGCGGATCTCAAGTGTTCCCAGTCGTGCCTGCAGCCGGACGTCCCACCACAGGTAGGACGGGTCGGGCACCAGACCGCTGCGGCGAAGGGCATCGAGGCTGGCGTGGTACTCGGCCGGCGACTCGAACCGCGGGGGCAACCCGGTACGCGGCAGCTCCGCGCGCACGGCCAGACGCGCAGACGCGAAGCCCGTGTCGCGGCCCTCCCACACCGGGCTCGTCGCCGACAGGGCGATCAGGGCTGGAAGGTCCGGCAGCAGCGCTTCCATGACTCCTATGGCCTTCTCAGCGCTCCCGACCGCGACGTGGACGTGAGTGCCGAAGACGGCCGTGGCCCGTCGTCCGACCCAGCCGCTGAGCCCGGCGACGTAGCGATAGCGAGGTGTGTCCGTGATCTCCTGCTCCTCCGCCGACGAGAACGGGTGGGAGCCCGCGGCCGCGACGCGACATCCGTGCTCGCTCGCGAGGCCGCTGACGGTGCGACGAAGTCCGAGCAGGTCATCGTGCAGGTCGTCGATCGTCGCGGCCGGCTGCGACGACGTCTCCACCATGCTGCGACGGATCTCCTGCTTGATGTTGTTCGGATCGTCCGCTGCGGTGACGATCTCCGCCCCACGAGGCACGAGGGCGAGCGTCTCGGCGTCAAGGACCATGAACTCCTCCTCGACGCCGACGGTGTACTCCGTCGAGGAGCCGAACGCGTCGACGCCTCCTCGACCGGTCCGTCGCGCGACGAAGGCCCAGGGCACCGTGAGTCTCGGGAGCCGACCTCGAGGTCGCATGTTCATCGGACCACTGTGCCTCCCCGTCGCACCTGGACAAACGCCAGAATCCCCTGCGATGGATGAACGTTGGGCCAACCCAGGGTGTACGGCGTGGTGCGGTGCCCTCCGGAGCTCCCCGGGCAGCCCCTCCGCGTGCGGATCACGGTCGGCATCACCGCACGTGCTGCCGGTCTAGTAGCCGTGTCCGCTCGTCGTCGGCGACTTGCTGGCTGCAGCGGTGAGAGCGTGCCCGTCCGGGCTGATCAGCCACCAGAGACCGCCCGACGCGTTGACCCCCTGACCCGCCGTCATGCCGGGACTGGTGTCGGCCGCGTAGGTGTACGCCGGCAGCCCGTCGACCGTGAGCTCCTTCGTCCCGTCCGGCCGGGTGAGGACACCGAGGGTCGCCGTGATCCCGGCCGGGCTGGCGGGTAGGGTCGCCGGCGCGGGTTCGGCCGGCCAGTACGTCAGGCACGATCCCGTGCAGTTCGAGTGGCCCGGCGTGTCCGCGGCGAACACGTAGAGGGCGCGCCCCGACGAGTCGGCAAGGTAGGTCCCGAAGCTCGAGGACGCCGTCTGCACGACCTGCCCCGAGTTCGACGCCGGTGCGCCCGGCGACGCCGGCGCGGCGGACTGGCCGCAGCCGGCCAGGACCAAGGTCCCCGCCAGCGCGCCGCCCATGGTCAGTGCCTGAAGTGTTCTCATCCCTGCCTCCCAGCTCGGACCTGCTCGTACTCATGACAACGAGCCGCCGGCCGTGACGGTTCAACGCCGAGCGGCTCGTTCACGGCACCGGACGCGACGGGACCCGAGCGGTATCGTGCGGTCATGGGCCGGGAACCCCTTGCTGCGCAGGCGATGACGCCGGGGACGCGTGAACCGCATGGCTGAGTCCCGTGATCGGGACGAGTCCGGTCGCGCTCGGCAGGCGCGACCGCGCGACGAGCTCGGCCGTCCGCTCCCCTACGGCTCGCCCGGCGTCGATCCGGTCCCCGAGGTGGTTCTGCCGCCGCTCGAGGCGATCGAGGAGGCGCGGCGACTGGTCCGGGACGGCCGCCCGTTCGCTGCGCACGAGGTCCTCGAGGCCCGCTGGAAGGCGGCACCCGACGCCGAGCGCGACCTGTGGCAGGGGCTCGCCCAGGTCTGCGTCGCGCTGACGCACGCCGCGCGCGGCAACACCGTGGGCGCCGTACGGCTGCTCGACCGCGCGAGCGGCGTGCTGGAGCGCTACCGGGTCACCGGAGGTCCGACGTACGGGCTCGATCTGACGGTGGCGATGGACTGCGCGCGGGAGCGGGTCGCCGCCGCCACGTCGTGATCCGGAGCCGGGTCAGCCGTGGTCGGGGAAGTTGAACATCCAGCGCACGCCGAAGCGGTCGCAGCAGGTTCCCCAGTAGGCGCCCCAGAACATCTTCTCCAGCGGTGCGATGTCCGTGCCGCCCTCGGACAGGGCGTCGAACAGGCGGCGCGTCTCGTCGAGGTCGTCGGGCTCGAGGCTGATCGTCACGTTGTTCCCGACCCGCAGCGCGTGCCCCATGGACTCGAGCATGTCGGTCCCCATGAGCGCCATCCCGCCGAGGATCGGAAGCTCGACGTGCATGATCTTGTCGCGCTCGTTGTCCGGGAGCGGCGGCTGGTCCGGCATCGGCGGTACGTCGCTCATCCGCTGGAGGGACGTGTACTCCCCGCCGAAGACGGACCGGTAGCGGGCGAACGCCTCCTCGGTGTCGCCCATGAAGTTCAGGTAGATGCCGACCCGCGCCATCGAGACCTCCGCCGTCGTGTGCCGCCCACCATCCGCGCCGGCGGCTCGTTCGATTCTGCGCCCGGACGTAGCCATGCGGACGACCCGAAATGATCAGTACGCGGTTGCACGGTGTCGGACGACCGGTGGCACGGGTCCCGCGCCGGAGGGCCGGGGTCGGGGTCTGGAAATCCCGCGCGCGGCGGCGCATCCTGGTGTGGCGACTCCGCCGACGCACGGTAGCGAGCCGCCGGGTTCGCCGACCGATCACGACCGCTGGGCCGAGTGACGACGACGACCGAGGCGACGAGCGCCTCGGCCCTTCCCCTCGCCGAGGCGCTCGACGTTGCCTGCCGGCAGCGCGGTAGCTCCTGCCGCTCGCCGAGGCGCTCGACGTTGCCTACCGGGATGCGGTCGATCCTGCCGCTCGGCGACCGGCGCGCACCTCCGGGCGAGCAGCGCCCCGGCGAGGGCTACCGCGACCGCCCGCGTCCGGTGATCATGTGTGCGTCCACGACGACGCGCGAACCCACCTCGGCCGGCCTCGCCTCGGCCGCAGGAGAGCCAGGAGCGACCCAGCATGAGCGTGACCGACGTCTTCCGGGCCAGCCGCGACCAGCTGCTCGCGCTGCGCGGCGAGCACGAACGGGCGGTCGCCGAGTTCCGCTGGCCCCGGCTGGAGGGTCCGTTCAACTGGGCGGTGGACTGGTTCGACGTCATCGCCCGCGGGAACGACGCCACGGCGCTGGCCATCGTGGAGGACGACGGCACCTCGAGCGCACGCACGTTCGCGGAGCTGTCGACCGAGTCCGACCAGCTGGCCGCGTGGCTGATGACCGAGATCGGCGTACGACGCGGTGATCCCGTGATCCTCATGCTGGGCAACCAGATCGAGCTCTGGGAGTCGATGCTCGCCGTGATGAAGATCGGCGCCGTCATCATGCCGACCACCACGGCGGTGGGACCCGACGACCTGGTCGACCGCATCGGGCGCGGCGGCGCGAAGCACGTCGTCTGCAACGCCGCCGACGTGGCCAAGTTCGACGCGGTGCCCGGCGACTACACCCGGGTCAGCGTGGGGCCGGCCGAGGGATGGGCCGACCTGCGCGCGGCGTTCGGCGTAGCCCACTCGCCCCTCCCGCATCCGGGGACCGCGCCGGACGACCCGCTGCTGCTCTACTTCACCTCCGGCACCACGTCGCGGCCGAAGCTCGTCGCAGCACACGCAGATCTCGTATCCCGTCGGGCACCTGTCGACGATGTACTGGATCGGTGTCTGCGCCCGGGCGACGTCCACCTGAACATCAGCTCGCCCGGCTGGGCCAAGCACGCGTGGTCCTGCTTCTTCGCCCCGTGGATCGCGGAGGCGACGGTCCTGGTCTACAACTACCGGCGCTTCGAGCCCACTGCTCTGCTCGACCAGCTCAGCGACACGCGACGTCACCGACGTTCTGCGCGCCGCCGACGGTGTGGCGGATGCTGATCAACGCCGACCTGGCTCCGCGGCCGGGCGGGCTGCGCGAGGTCGTCAGCGCCGGCGAGCCGCTCAACCCCGAGGTGATCGAGCAGGTGCGCGCCGCGTGGGGGCTGACGATCCGCGACGGGTTCGGCCAGACCGAGACGACGGCGCAGGTCGGCAACACGCCAGGGGCCGACGTACGCCTCGGTTCGATGGGCCGCCCGCTGCCGGGCGTACCGGTCGTGCTCGTCGACCCGGTGACCGGCGAGCGCGTCGACGGCGTCGGGGAGGGCGAGATCTGCCTGGACCTCGCGGCGCAGCCGCTGCCGCTCATGACCGGCTACCAGGGCGACGCCGGCCGCAACGCCGAGGCGATGGCCGGCGGCTACTACCACACCGGCGACGTCGCCTCGCGGGACGCGGACGGCTACATCACCTACATCGGGCGCACCGACGACGTGTTCAAGGCCAGTGACTACAAGATCAGCCCGTTCGAGCTGGAGTCGGTCCTCATCGAGCACCCCGCGGTCGCCGAGGCGGCCGTGGTTCCCGCGCCCGGACGCCGTACGGCTCGCCGTGCCGAAGGCCTACATCGCCCTCGCGCCGGGGCACGAGCCCGACGCCGCGACCGCGCTGTCCATCCTCGCGCTACGCGCGCGAGCACCTCGCGCCGTACCAGCGGGTGCGCCGGATCGAGTTCTTCGAGCTGCCCAAGACCATCTCGGGCAAGATCCGGCGGGTCGACCTGCGGGCCCGCGAGCAGCAGCCCGACGGCGAGCGGGACACGACGACCGAGTGGCGCGACGACCAGTTCCCCGAGCTCAAGAGCTGACCCGGACCGGACCCGAGTTGCACCTGGAACCCACCAGTTGAGCCCCCTCGGACCGGCCCGGTTCGAGGTGTAGCTCGGGGGCGGGACGGGGACGGGAGCCGGCTCAGCGGCCGGTGGTGATGTACGTCGTCAGCGCGGTCTGCTCCATCTCGAGCTCGCCGACGCGTGCCTTCACCACGTCGCCGATGCTCACGATGCCGCGCAGCGCGCCGTCGACGACGACGGGGAGGTGCCGGAAGCGGCGCTCGGTCATCACCGTCATGATGCGGTCGAGCGGGGCGCTCGGATCCACCGTCTCCACCTCGCGCGTGCACACGTCGTCGACGGTCAGGGCGAGGGTGCCGGCGCCGTGGATCGCGAGCGCGAGCACGATGTCCCGCTCGCTGACGATCCCCAGGACGTGTACGCCGTCCGACGAGACGACCGCGGCGCCGATGCGGTGCGCCGCAAGGACAGACAGGAACTCCTCGACGGTGAGCGACGGCTCCACCGTGACGACCGACGTCCCCTTGTGCCGCAGGATGTCCGATACGACCAACATGGCGTGCCTCCTGTCGGTGGGCGTCAGGGCGGGTCGGCGGGGTCGCCGGTCACCGCGGCAGGTGGGTCAGCGAGATCCAGCCGCGCGACGCGTGGAACTTCCGGGGGTGCGGCGGCGGTCGGTGGTAGCGGTGCTTGAGGTTCTCGATCGGGTCGTGCTCGTCGTCGAGCCGCGGCGGCCCGCCGAGGCTCAACGCGATCCACTGGGCCCAGAAGGCGATCGAGTCCAGCGTGTGCCTGACGAACGGAACCCTTCTCATGCTGGCCACCTCCCTGCACGGGTACGTGGCGGCTGCCCGGCACTAGCGGTCACCGTGTCTTCCAGGCTAGGCACGCCGGGCGCGCAGGGTCAACGGCCCGGCGCTGTCGGAGCGCCAGTACGCCGTACCGCGTCAGGCCGTCTGGCGCCGGGAGGTCTTCGCGGGCGCCGCGGCGGTCTTCACCGCCTTCTTCGGCGTGGCCGAGGCCGCCGTCTTCGCGGCGGTGGTCTTGACCGCCCGGCCGGTCGCGGCCTTCTTCGCGGGGGCCTTGCTCACGGTCTTGGTCGGCGCCGGCTCCTTGGCCCGGGCGGCCGCCGCGCGGCGCGGCGCCTTCTCCGCAGCCGTCTCGGCTACGACCTCGTCCGGGCGCCCCTCCTGCGTGCGCTTCACCGACTCGCGCAGCGCGGCCATCAGGTCCAGGACGATGCCGTCCCCGCCGTCGCCGGCCTCCACGACCTGGACCGCCGGGATCCCCTGTCCCCCGGCGAGCTTCTGGTCGATGACGGCAAGCAGCGCCTCACGGTACTCGTCGCGGAACTCGCTCGCGTCGAAGTCCGTGGACAGGCTGTCGATGAGCGACGACGCCATGCTCAGCTCCTGCGGGCGGACGTCGACGTCGGCGTCGAGCACGTCGAAGTCGGCCGTGCGCACCTCGTCCGGCCACAGCATCGTCTGCAGCACGAGGACGTCGCCGCGGACCCGCAGCGCGCCGAGCTGCGTCTTCTGCCGCAGCACGACCCGCACGAGCGCGGTGCGGTCGGTGGCGGCGAGCGCCTCGCGCAGCAGGACGTACGGCTTGAGCGCCCGCGCCTCGGGCTCGAGGTAGTAGCTGCGGTCGAACAGGACCGGATCCACCTGGTCGCTCGGGACGAACTCGACCACCTCGATCTCGCGCATCCCCGGGACGGGCAGGCCCTCGAAGTCGGCGTCCTCCATGATCACGACCTGGCCGGTCTCCGACTCGTAGGCCTTCGCGAGCTCCTTGTACTCCACCGGCTTCCCGTCCACGGAGCAGGTGCGCAGCATCTTCACCCGGCCGCCGTCCGCGGCGTGCACCTGGTGGAAGCGGACGTCGTGGTCCTCGGTCGCGGCGTACAGCTTGATGGGGACGTTGACCAGCCCGAAGGCGACAGCGCCCTTCCACATCGCGCGCATGGCGTGCTCCTCACCGGGGGAAGTCACCCGTCGCGGAGTGCCGCAGGGTGCCGGATCAACCATGATGAACCAGTGCAGCCCATGCTGGCCAGCCCCGGGAGCCTCCCCGTTGCGGAGGATCGTTCGTGGGCGTACGAGGTGAAGTGGGACGGGATGCGCGTCCTGGCCACCTGCGCGCACGGGCGGTTCCGGCTCACCAGCCGCTCCGGGACCGACGCCACGCCCCGCTTCCCCGAGGTCGCCGGCGCGGCTCAGGGCCTCCCCGCGGGCACCGTGCTCGACGGCGAGATCGTGGCGTTCGACGCCGCGGGGCACCCGTCCTTCGCGCTGCTCGCGCCGCGGATCCAGCGCACCCGCGCCGACGCGATCGGCCTGCGCCCGGTCACCTTCGTCGTGTTCGACCTGCTCCGGCTCGGCGCGGACGACGTCATCGCGCTGCCCTACGACGAGCGCCGTCGCCTCCTCGAGGACGCGGTGACGCCGGGCCCGCGCGTCGTCGTCCCGGACGCGTTCGACGACGGCGCCGCGCTGTTCGCCACGACCGAGGAGCAGCGGCTCGAGGGCGTCGTCGCGAAGCGCCGCGACTCGCGCTACCAGCCGGGCGTGCGCAGCCCGGACTGGGTGAAGGTCCCGCACCGGCGGACCCGCTCGCTCGTGATCGGCGGGTGGAAGGCCAGGGCGGAGTCCCCCGGCCGGCTGGCCTCGCTGCTCGTCGGCACGCCCACCGACGACGGGAAGCTGCGCTACGAGGGCGCCGTCGGCTCCGGGCTGACCGACGTCGTCAGCAGGGCCGTGGTCGAGGTGCTCGGCGACATCGCCGTCGACGACAGCCGGTTCCACGGCTATCCGGCGCCCGAGCAGGCGACCGGCGACGTCCTGCGCTGGGTCGACCCGCTGCTCGTCGTCGACGTCGAGCACCTCGGGCGTACCGCGAACGGGCTGCTGCGCCAGCCCGCCGTCGTACGCCTGCGCCCGGACCTGACGAGCGACGACGTCGTCGACGGGGAGGGGTCGTGACACCGGCCGCGGACAACGGCGGATCGCTCGAGATCGGCGGTCGCGTCGTACGCGTGACCAACCTCGACAAGGTGCTGTACCCGGAGACCGGCACCACCAAGGCCGACGTGCTGCAGTACTACCTCGCGGTGGCGCCGCTGATCCTGCCGCAGCTGCGCGACCGGCCGGTGACGCGCAAGCGCTGGCCGGACGGCGTCGACCACGAGCCGTTCTTCGAGAAGAACCTGCCGCGCGGCACGCCGGAGTGGATCCCCCGCACGACGCTGCACCACACCGGCAGCCGGTCCGGCCGCGGGGCGCGCGACCTGGACTACCCGCTGGTCGACGACTCGGCGACGCTCGTGTGGCTCGCGCAGTCGGGGGCGCTCGAGCTGCACGCGCCGCAGTGGCGGATCGACCGCGGGTCCGGCGTACCGCTCGAACCGGACCGGCTCGTCGTCGACCTCGACCCGGGGCCGCCCGCGGGACTGCGCGAGTGCAGCGAGGTCGCGCTCGCGGCGCGGGACATGCTCGCCGGTCACGGCCTCGACGCGTGGGCGGTCACCAGCGGCTCCAAGGGGATGCAGCTCTACGCCGAGCTGCCGCCGCGGACTGAGCGCGGGGTCGAGGTCCTCGCCCGGGCGGGCTCCCCGTCGGAGTACGCCCGCAGCCTGGCCACCGCCCTCGAACGGCACCTGCCGAACCTGGTGGTGTCGTCGATGTCGCGCGACCTGAGGCCCGGGTCGGGTGCTCGTCGACTGGAGCCAGAACAACCCGGCGAAGACCACCATCGCGCCCTGGTCGCTGCGCGGCCGAGCCCGGCCGACAGCGGCGACGCCGGTCACCTGGGCCGACGTCGAGGCCGGCTCGGTCTCCCAGCGCGGCATCGACGAGGCCCGCGAGCTCGCCGCTCGCGCCCACCCCTAGACCCGCGAGCTACACCTGGAACCGACGTGTTGAGGCCCGAACCGGTCGGTTCGAGGTGCGACTCGCGGAGAACGGTCCCTCGCCCGCGAATTCGACCAACGCCGCGCCCCGAGCCCGTCGAACCTGCTACGGCGAGGCCCCGGGCGCGGGCAGGCTCGCCGGGGCGTACGCCGCGAGGACGCCGCCCGTCGGTCCGCGCAGCCATCGGCCGAGGGCGTCGTCGCCCTCGGCCAGGCAGGGCGCGAGCGCCGCGCCACCGACGAGCAGGAACGCGAACCCGGTGAACCAGGTCACGAAGGCGAGGGACACCCCGAACGTGCCGAACTTCGAGACGTTGCTCTCCAGGACGTACGGCATCCACAGCGACGCGGCCGTCGAGTAGAGGCTCCCGCCCAGGCCCGACACGAGCGCCGTCGGCAGCAGCGCGCGCCAGCGCACGTGTCCACGCAGCAGGGCGTGCGCGGTCCACCACCAGCCGAGGGTCGAGCCCACGAGACCCAGCACCAGCGCGATCACGGTCCCGGGCGGGCCGCTGATGAGGCGTCCGACGACGCCGAGGATGAGCAGGAACGCGACGAAGCCGGCGAGCCACCCCAGCCCTCGCGGCCGGTCCCGCAGCGTCCCGGCGTGCGGGCGTCGCCAGGACCGCAGGTAGACGCGCTGCAGGGACGTCGTGAACGAGGCGGCGAACATGAACGTCAGGAGCACGCCCAGCACCCCGGTGGACGACCGGATCGCGTCCGCGGAGTTCACCGCCGAGACCACGAGACGCCCGGCGTCGCCGGACACGCCGAACCGGCTGCCCAGGACCTCGAGCAGGCCGGTGCGGATCCCGACCGGTGAGACCGCGACGATGACGAGCAGGAAGGGGAACAGCGACACGAACCCCTTGGCCGCGAGGGCGACCGACCGGTCGGCGAACTCGATCTCCCGCAGCCGCGCCCAGTAGCGGCCCACGACCGAGGCGTTCACCAGCTCGAGCAGCCGTCGTACGCCGTCCAGCCCGTGCCCCACGGCGGGCGGCATCCGCGACGCATCCACGTCCCTCACGGTAGCGACGGCGCGCGCCGAAGCCGGATCGTGCGATGCGCCCGCCACGCGGGCGACATCGCGTCGACCCGGGCTCGAGTTGCACGTTCAACCCACCTGTTCAGGCCCCGAACCGGCCGGCTCGAGGTGCAACTCGGGAAAGGGAGGAGGCCGGGCGCAGGACGCGCGCGTTTCCCGATCTCGCGCGGAGCAGGCACCATGGGGTGCCCATGACTGCCGCGCCCACGCTCGTCGAGCTGATCCCCGACCCGCCGGACGAGGACGCGCTCTACGAGGCCTTCACGACGTGGACCGCAGGGCCAGGGCCTGACCATGTACCCGGCGCAGCAGGACGCGCTGCTCGAGCTGGTCACCGGCGCGAACGTCATCCTCGCGACGCCCACCGGCTCCGGGAAGAGCCTCGTGGCCACCGCCGCGCACTTCATCGCCCTCGCCACCGGGCGGCGTAGCTTCTACACCGCACCGATCAAGGCGCTCGTGTCGGAGAAGTTCTTCGCGCTCTGCGACACGTTCGGCGCGGAGGACGTCGGCATGCTGACCGGCGACGCGAGCGTGAACCCCGACGCCCCGATCATCTGCTGCACCGCCGAGGTGCTGGCCAACATCGCGCTGCGCGCCGGCCGCGACGCCGACGTCGGCCTCGTGATCATGGACGAGTTCCACTTCTACGCCGAGCCCGACCGCGGCTGGGCGTGGCAGGTGCCGCTGCTCGAGCTGCCCCAGGCGCAGTTCCTGCTGATGTCAGCCACTCTCGGCGACGTCGGCTTCTTCACGAAGGACCTCACGAAGCGCACCGGGCGCCCGACCGCGCTGGTGAGCTCGGCCGAGCGGCCCGTCCCGCTGTACTACTCCTACGTCCTCACCCCGCTGCAGGAGACCATCGAGGACCTGCTCGCCGGCGGCCAGGCGCCGATCTACGTCGTGCACTTCACCCAGGAGGCCGCGATCGAGCGGGCTCAGGCGCTGATGTGCATCAACGTCTGCACCCGCGCCGAGAAGGACCGGATCGCCGAGCTCATCGGCGACTTCCGGTTCACCGCCGGGTTCGGCAAGACGCTGTCCCGCCTGGTCCGTCACGGCATCGGCGTACACCACGCCGGGATGCTGCCGAAGTACCGCCGGCTCGTCGAGACGCTCGCGCAGGCCGGGCTGCTCAAGGTCATCTGCGGCACCGACACCCTCGGCGTCGGCATCAACGTGCCGATCCGCACCGTGGTGTTCACCGGGCTGAGCAAGTACGACGGCGTGCGGACCCGCCACCTCAAGGTGCGCGAGTTCCACCAGATCGCCGGCCGCGCCGGACGGGCCGGCTTCGACGACGCCGGCGGGGTCGTCGTGCAGGCGCCCGAGCACGTCGTCGAGAACGAGAAGGCGCTCGCCAAGGCCGGCGACGACCCGCGCAAGCGCCGACAGGTCGTGCGCAAGAAGCCGCCCGAGGGCTTCGTGTCGTGGGGCGAACCGACGTACGACCGGCTCGTCGGCTCGGAACCGGAGACGCTCACCTCGCAGTTCACCGTCACCCACTCCACGCTGCTCAACGTCATCGCCCGGCCCGGCGACCCGGTCGCCGCGATGCGCCGGCTGCTGACCGAGAACCACGACGACCCGAAGACGCAACGGCAGCACGTACGCCGGGCCATCGCCATCTACCGCGCGCTGCTGGCCGGCGGCGTCGTCGAGCGGCTCGCCTGCGCCCGAGCCGGACGGGCGGACGATCCGGCTCACCGTCGACCTGCCGGACGACTTCGCGCTCAACCAGCCGCTGTCCCCGTTCGCGCTGGCCGCCTTCGAGGTGCTGGACCGGGAGTCACCGACGTACGCCCTCGACGTCGTGTCCGTGGTCGAGTCGATCCTCGACGACCCGCGCCAGGTCCTCTACGCGCAGCGGAACAAGGCGCGCGGCGAGGCGGTCGCGGCGATGAAGGCCGAGGGCATCGAGTACGACGAGCGCATGGAGCTGCTCCAGGACGTGACGCACCCACGGCCGCTCGCGGACCTGCTGGGCGCGGCGTACGAGATCTACCGGCAGGGCCACCCGTGGGTCGCCGACCACGAGCTGCGGCCGAAGTCGGTCGTGCGCGACATGTTCGAGCGGGCGATGAACTTCGTGGAGTACGTCGGCTTCTACCAGCTCGCGCGGTCCGAGGGGCTCGTGCTGCGCTACCTCGCCGACGCGTACCGCACGCTGCGCCAGACGCTCCCGGACGCCGTGCGCACCGAGGAGCTCGACGACATCATCGAGTGGCTCGGCGAGCTCGTGCGCCAGGTCGACTCCAGCCTGCTCGACGAGTGGGAGCAGCTGCGCGCCGGCGGTTCCGGCTCCGACGCCGGTCCGGTCCAGGTCCCGACCGGGCCGCCACGGGTCACGGCGAACGCCCGCGCCTTCCGGGTGCTGGTGCGCAACGCGCTGTTCCGCCGCGTCGAGCTCGCCGCCCGACGCGACTGGGATGCCTTGGGAGAGCTGGACTCCGCGGCCGGCTGGGACGCCGACGCGTGGCGGGACGCGCTCGAGCCGTACTTCGCCGAGCACCACGAGATCGGCACCGGCCCGGACGCCCGCGGTCCCGGCGCGGCTGATCGTCGACGAGCAGCCCGAGCGGTGGCTGGTGCGTCAGATCCTCGACGACCCGGCCGGCGACCACGACTGGGGCTTCTCCGCCGAGGTCGACCTGCCCGCCTCCGACGAGGCCGGCGAGGCCGTCCTCACCGTGACCCACGTCAACCGCCTCTGACCCGGCGTACCCCCTCCCTCCTTCCTGCGTGTCACTGGTCGGAGGGTCGTTTCCCGGCCCCGGGTAGCAACCCTCCGACCAGTGACACGCAGGTTCCCGGGGCGGACGGCGTAGGCGACGCTCAGGGCTTGCGCCACACGGAGATGTGACTCTCGCTGTCCGAGGTGAACGGGCTCCCGTCCCAGTCGGCGTACCGCTCCTCCAGCTCCAGCCCGGCGAGCCGCGCCATCAGGTCGCACTCGGCGGCCCAGATGTAGCGGAACCGCCCCGAGCCGTAGCTCACGCTGCCGTCCGGCCGCCGCCGGTAGTGGTGCGAGGTGCACTCCTGCGTGACGAGGTCGTACGTGTCGAAGCCGAGGTGCCCGTCGCGTACGTCGAACGGCGCGGCGAGCTGTCCCGGAGGGAGGCGACGTAGCGGCGGTACCCACAGCTCGACGACGAAGCGCCCGCCCGGCACCAGGTGCCGCGCGGCGTTGGCGAAGCACTCGACCTGCTCGTCCTGGGTGCGCAGGTTGGAGATGCTGTTCCACACGAGGTACACGAGCGAGAACCGGCCGGCGACACCGGTCGTCGCCATGTCGCCCACGACCACGGGCAGGGCCGCCTCGTCGATCTTGCGGCGCAGCACCGCGACCATCGCCGGCGACAGCTCGACGCCGGTCACCGGCACCCCGCGGCGCGCCAGCGGGATCGCGACCCGGCCCGTGCCCACGGCCAGCTCGAGCGCCGCGCCCGAGCCGGCGAGCCGGGCCAGGAAGTCGACCGTGGGTCCGAGGACCTCCGGCGCGAACTTCTCCGCCGAGTCCTCGTCGTACGCCGATGCCGTCTCCTCGTCCCACACCTCGCTGCTCGTCATGACGCGCAGCCTGGCGAGCCGGCGCCTCCGCGTCCAACTCATTGCCAGACGCCGCCCCGGCCACCGACTCGCCGAGATGTGTGACGAGAGGGACGTATAGGCCGCGCTCATCGCCCATCTCGGACGGCGGCCACCGAGATGTGCGATGAGGGCAAGGCATACGCGGCGCTCATCACACATCTCGGACGCCTGGTCACGGGACAGAGTGCAAGGCCCACGACGCGACGAACATCGAGCCCCAGAACAGGACGTAGAACACGACCACGAACACGACCGGCGCGACAGCAACCGCGATCGCCGCGACGGCTCGGCCCGCCGGCACGCGCCTCCGGCGGGCCAGGACGAGGCCGGCGAGCCCGAGGGCCAGCCCCGCGACGAGGAGGCCAGCCGAGAGGTCGCCCGTCGGCTCGGCCCAGTCCAGGGGGCCGAGCCAGTAGAGGGCGAACGACACGAGCCCGGTGAGCGACGTGACCAGACCCACCGTCGCGACCGCGCGTGCGACGGAGCCGCCAGCGCCCTGATCCGCGCCTGCCGGTCGGGGACGGGGCTCGTCAGGCCCACGCCACGGATCCGGCAGGTCGTCGCTCATGGTCCCGATGGTGCTCGCCTTCCGTGTGCGACGGGCGGAAAGTTGCTGCACCGAAACGCTCTGTCGGGCGGTTTCCGGGCATATGGGGGCTTGCTGGCGATCGTTCCGGCACGCCGGCCGCTCTACGAGCGGTTCGGGAGGCGGGGGATCAGGAACGGCGTTCGTTGCTTGTAGGCGAGGTACTCCGGGCCGAACCGGAGCTCCATCTCTCGCTCTTCGCCGCGCTTGATGTAGGCCAGCAGCACGCCGGCGAAGAGCAGCACGAGAACCATGGCGCCGAGTGAGCGGAAGACGACGGCCACGCCGAGGTACATGCCGATGGCCCCCAGGGCCATGGGATTGCGGCAGTACGTGTAGGGAGGCTCGACGACCAGCTGCTGCGTCGCCAGGAGCGGCACCGGCGTGCCTCTCCCGATGGTGAACTGGCGGTAGACCGACCACAGGGCGAACAGCCAGCTGGGCACGATGAGCAGGCACCCGACGGTCAGGCCGAACCACGGAGAGAGGATCGGCGACCACTGCAGCCACTGGTCCAGCCGTGCCCCGAGCAGCACGAAGACGCTGGGAATCAGGAACAGGAAGATGGGTGCCAGGAACACGAGGAGCAGGCCGCGCTGTCGAGGGCTGAACTCACGCGCTGCCTGTGCCAGAAGCTTGTCCCTCATGTGTCAGATCCCGACCCGGAACGAGCTGTCACGCCTCTGCGCGCGCCGTCCTCTCGAGGCTACCGCCGCCGCTGAGGCGATGCGGCCTCGCGCCGCTGGTCCCCGTCGGCTCCGCACCTCTGGTCCCCTGTCGGCTCCGACACCGCTGGTCTCAGTCGGCCCCGGCCGCAGGAGTCCGTCGGCCTCCGTCGGGCGGAAGAGGTCCCGCGCCGAGCGACTCAGGCGGCGGCGACGGTCTGGCAGAGGACCGAGGCCCGCGGCAGGGTGTGCTCGCGCCGGTCGCGCACGGCGTCGGCGATCTCCTCGGGAGTGCTGAGCGAGGCGTCGTAGACGATGACGACCGACTCGTCGCCGTCGACGAGGAAGTGGGTCTCGCCGATCTCGGTGTAGCGGGTGGCGCCGATGCCGACGAGCACCGTGGTCGGGGACCCGGCGTCGCGCAGCAGGCGTCCGACGTCCTCGAGCGGCGTCTCCGGCGAACCGGTCTGGTTGACCAGTCGCTCGACGATCCAGTCGAGCAGCTCGTCGCCGTAGTACGAGTAGCCGGTGACCGGGCTGTCCTGCCCGTACGCGTGGGTGTCGTCGCCGCGGCGCAGGAAGCTCGCGATCCGCAGCGTGGCGGTGGGTCCCTCCGGCCGCAGGTCGGTCACCGGGAACATCGCCGCGGCGAGCCCCTTCGAGCTGGCACCCCAGTTCTTCTTCTCGCTGATCTTCTTCGCGCCCGGGCGCCGGATCGAGCAGTCGTTGAACGCGCCGATCGCGTATGGCGTGACCGACTCGACCGAGCCGTCGGCGGCGTACCCGACCCGGCATACGACGCCGGCCTCGGGCTCGATCTGGAGGTTGAGCGGCTCGTCGGACTCGGGCAGCGTGATCGTGTCGGACGAGAGCGGGAACCGGCCGAGGAAGGTGTCGCCGCCCGGCACGTAGAACGGGAAGATCCCCTTGGGCCGGCTGTCGTCACCGCCCACGCTCACGAAGTCCGCGGCCTCCCCCGCCTGCGCGAGGTGACCGGCGAAGTTGCCGGCTACGCCGAATCCGAACCAGCTGCGGGCCTCGAGGGCATCGACCGTGATCACCGCGGCACCGTACGAGAACGGCCGGCGCGCCGGTACGGGAGGAGTGCGAACGAGTGGCCGGCGTCACGCCCCGAGAAGGGAAGCGCCGGTGCCGCAGCGCAATCCGCGCCGAGGGTCAGGCGGGCTTCCGGGCCCGGATGAAGGCGCTGGCCACGGCGCCGTCGAGCGCCTCGAGGGCGAGCTCCGGGTCGGTCCCGGCCGGCAGCTGAGCAGGGTCGACGTCCCCGGCCATCGCCTCGAGGTCGGCCCGCGAGTAGACGTTGACCAGCTCGATGTCGACGTCGAGGAACCCGGCCGCGGCCAGCTCGTCGCGCAGCATCGACTCCGGCATGGCCCCGGACACGCAGCCGGTCCACAGGCTGGTCACGTCGGCGACCTCCTGCGGCAGCGGGCGCAGCGTGACGATGTCGGAGATCGCCAGCCGGCCACCGGGACGCAGGACGCGGAACGCCTCGCGCACCACCGCGGGCTTGTCCGGCGAGAGGTTCACGACGCAGTTGGAGATGATCACGTCCACCGAGGCATCGGGCAGCGGCACGTCCTCGATCGACCCGATGAGGAACTCCGCGTTGGTGACGCCGGCCTCGGCCTGGTTGCGCTGCGCGAGCTCGTGCATCTGCGGCGTCATGTCCAGGCCGTACGCCTTGCCGGTCGGGCCGACCCGACGGGCCGAGAGCAGTACGTCGATGCCGCCGCCGGAACCGAGATCGAGGACGACCTCTCCCGGCTCGAGCGCGGCCAGGGCCGTGGGGTTGCCGCACCCGAGCGACGCCAGGACGGCCTGCTCCGGGAGCTCGGTGCGCTCGCCGATGTCGTAGAGCGCGGAGCCGAACAGCGGCGACAGCTCGAGCGGCTGGGCGCAGCAGGACGAACCGCTCCCGGCCTGCTCGGCGGCCTTCCCGTAGTGCTCGCGCACCGCGGCGCGTACCTCGTCGTCGTGCTGGACGGTCATGGTGACTCCTTCGTCGTACGGGTCGGGCTTGAAGACTTCGTCGTACGGGTCGGGCTTGAAGACTTCGGCGTACGGGTCAGCGCAAGGGCCTCGGCGTACGGGTCAGCGGAAGACGGCGGCGATCTCGGCGAGGCGCTCGGGCACGACGGAGAACCAGGCCCAGGTGCCGCGCTTCTCGCGGGTGAGCAGGCCGGCATCGGTGAGGATCTTGAGGTGGTGGCTCACCGTCGGCTGGGACAGGCCCAGCGGCTCGGTCAGGTCGCAGGCGCACGACTCCCCGACGTCGCTCGCCCTGATGATGGCCAGCAGCTGCAGCCGCGCGGGGTCGGCCACCGCCTTGAGCAGCTGCGCCAGGTCCTCGGCCGTGGCCCGGTCCATCGGCTCGGCCAGCCCGGTCGGGCAGCACTCCGGCCCCGCGGCCTCGGCGGTACGCCGGATCGTCACGGACGTCGCCATGCTCGTGCCTCCGCTCGGCTATATTGACAGGCGTCGATGTTAGGCGTCAGACTCACTCCATCGATCCCCATCAATATACCTCAGGAGTGATGAGCATGTCGCGCGTGCAGCTGGCCCTGAACGTCTCCGACCTCGAGTCGTCGGTCACCTTCTACTCCACGATGTTCGGCGTCGAGCCGCACAAGCGCCGCCCCGGCTACGCCAACTTCGCGATCGCCGAGCCGCCGCTCAAGCTCGTGCTCATCGAGGTCCCCGCCGCCGACCGCGGCACGGGCGTCGCCGGCGCGCTGAACCACCTCGGCGTCGAGGTCGAGAGCGTCGAGGAGGTCGAGGCCGGAGCGGCCCGGCTGCGCGAGGCCGGCCTGGCCGCCTTCGACGAGCGCGACACCACCTGCTGCTACGCCCTGCAGGACAAGGTCTGGGTCCACGACCCGGCCGGCGCGCCGTGGGAGATCTACACCGTCAAGGACGACAACCCGGCCGACGCCCGCCCGGCCACCGCGTCCCTCCCGCTGCTCACCGGCGTCGGCGCGACCGTCGGTGCCGGCATGGGGGGCGACGGCGCCTGCTGCACCCCGGCCGCCGGCTTCGCCCCGCTGGACGTCGCGGCCCCGGTCGGCGCCGCCACCCCAGCTCAGAGCGGTAGCTGCTGCTGACGCCCCGACCTCGCCCGACCAGCCCCCCGCAAGGAGAATGAGCCTCGTGAGCGACAAGCCGTCCGTCCTGTTCGTGTGCGTCCACAACGCCGGTCGGTCCCAGATGGCCGCGGCGTACCTCACCCACCTCGCCGGTGACCGGGTCGAGGTCCGCTCCGCCGGCTCGGCCCCGGCCGACACGGTCAACCCCGCGGTGGTCGAGGCGCTGCTCGAGGAGGGCATCGACATCTCGGCCGAGACGCCGAAGGTCCTCACCACCGAGGCGGTCCAGGCCTCGGACTACGTCATCACCATGGGCTGCGGCGACGCCTGCCCGTTCTTCCCCGGCAAGACCTACCTCGACTGGGTCCTCGAGGACCCGGCCGGCCAGGGCGTCGAGGCGGTCCGGCCGATCCGCGACGAGATCCGGCGCCGCATCGAGGGCCTCATCGCCGACATCGACGCCACGGCCGCGGCCTCCTGAGCCGGTGGCGACACCATGAGCAACCCAGCCGCCACGCCGTACGCCGACCCCGACGAGTCCGCGGTCATCGGCCGGCTGTCCCGGCTGGACCGCTTCCTGCCGGTGTGGATCCTGCTCGCGATGGCCGGTGGCCTGCTCATCGGTCGCGCGTTCCCGGGCGTGCAGAGCGCGCTGGACGCCGTCAAGGTCGGGCAGACGTCGCTGCCGATCGCCCTGGGCCTGCTGCTCATGATGTATCCGGTGCTGGCGAAGGTCCGCTACGAGGACATGAGCCACGTCACCGGCGACCGCAAGCTGCTCTGGCTCTCGCTGCTGCTCAACTGGGTCATCGGCCCGGCGCTCATGTTCGCGCTCGCCTGGATCTTCCTGGCCGACCAGCCCGAGTTCCGCACCGGGCTCATCGTCATCGGCCTCGCCCGCTGCATCGCGATGGTGCTCATCTGGAACGACCTCGCGTGCGGCGACCGCGAGGCCGCGGCGCTGCTGGTGGCGCTGAACTCGGTCTTCCAGATCCTCGCGTACGCCCTGCTCGGCACCTTCTACCTCAAGATGCTTCCCGGCTGGCTCGGCCTGGACACCCAGGACGTGCAGTTCTCCACCTGGGACATCACCAAGGCCGTGCTGATCTTCCTCGGCATCCCGCTCGTCGCCGGCTACCTCACCCGGCGGATCGGCCTGCGCACGAAGGGCCGCGACTGGTACGAGCAGACCTTCATCCCGCGCATCTCACCGTTCGCGCTCTACGGCCTGCTGTTCACCATCGTGGTCATGTTCGCGCTCCAGGGCGACGCCATCACGTCGGACCCGCTGGCCGTCGTCAGCATCGCGATCCCGCTGCTCGTCTACTTCGCCATCATGTGGGGCGTCTCGTTCGTCATCGGCGCCCGCAGCCGGATGAGCTACCCGAAGACGGCGACCCTCGCGTTCACCGCGGCGGGCAACAACTTCGAGCTCGCCATCGCCGTGAGCATCGGCGTATGGGGCGTCACCTCCGGCCAGGCGCTCGCCGGCGTCATCGGTCCCCTCATCGAGGTGCCGGCACTCGTCGCCCTCGTCTACGTCTCGTTGTGGCTGCGCCGCAAGTACTTCGCCAGGATCGCCGCCAGCCCGGCCTCCTGACGCCGGGTCGTCGCGCGCTCCGAGGTCATCCGCCGTCCGCCCGAACGAGGTCCCCGCTCCTGCCCAGCCAGATGTCGCTTCCAGGGCTCGAACCCGGCCCTGAATCGACAGGTAGGTGGGCAACAGCGGAAGGGTCCTGGTCCACGGTCCCCTCAGCCGAGTCGTCGCGGGTCGGCGGGCGGATCAGAAGCGGGCGATGCACCACTGGTAGGTGAGGTCGCCGTCGGCCGTCCAGGTGTCGAACTCCTCGACGACGGCGTACTCCTCGATCAGCGCGCGCACGGTCCGCTCGGAGCGCCAGCTGAAGTAGCGCGGCGGGTCGATCGTGTCGTCGGGGTTCACCCCTGCGACGTCGTCGCCGCCCCACATGCCGTACGCCGCAACGCCGCCCGGCACGAGCACGCGTGACATCTCGGCGAGCGCCTCGCGCAGGTCGTCGTCGGGCATGTGCATGAGGACGCTCATGCACCACACCGCGTCGAACGAGTCGTCGGCGTACGGCAGCTCCTGGGCCGGAGCGACGCGCGCGTCGATGCCGGCCTCGCGCGCCAGACGCACGTGCTCCCCCGACAGGTCGACGCCGGCGACCGTCAGCCCCGCGGCCTGCAGCGCGACCGCGTCGCGCCCGGGGCCTAGGCCCACCTCGAGGATCCGGGTGCGGCCCTCGGCGGCCAGCAGCGCGACGAACTCAGTGCGCCGGCGCACCCGCTCCGCGGACACGTCTCGCCCCACGCGCCGGGCCGCGTCCTGGTCGTAGTAGCGCGCGAGGTCCGCCCGCAGCCCCGGCCCGCCGGCTCCACTCTCTGCAGTCACCGGCTCATCCTCCCAGACGTCCTTGCCAGTAGAGGGGGCCGCTGGGACGCTCGACCTCGTTGGGTCACGACGCACGGTGGAGCAGCGGATGACGGTCAAGGAGCCCGTACGTCGGTTCTTCGAGCAGCTGTTCAACGACGCCGACCCGACCTGCGCCGACGAGATCGCGGCACCGGTCTACGTCGAGCACGCGGTGGCTCCCTTCGGCCGCGACGCACCCGGTGCCGTTGCCGGCCCCGCGCACCTTCGCGAGACTGCTGCCTGGTTGCGCGCGCAGTTCCCCGACATCCACATGACCATCGAATCGATCGTGGAAGAAGGTGACCTCGTCGCCGTTCGAGTCCTCTCGGAGGGCACGAACCTGGGGCCGCTCAACGGGGTCATCCCACCCACCGGACGACGGTTCTCGGCAGCCCAGAGCCACTGGTTCCGGGTCGAGGACGGCCGCCTTGCCGAGCACTGGGCCACCCGCGAGGACCTGCCCGCCATGATCCAGCTCGGAGTCATCACTCCCCCCGGGCCACCGGGGCCACCGTCCGAGACCTGACGCCCGTGGAGGGGGACAGCGGCGGATGGCGCCGGGCCCAAAGAGTCAGGCCAGCAGCCCGACGACGGCAGCGAGGAACGCAAGCAGCGCCATCAGGCCGGTCACGATCCTGGGCACGTTCCCCGCGTCCAACCGGCCACCACGCGGCCAACAAGGTCAAGACGATTCCCAAGCCAAGCGGTACGACGGGAACCGAAGCGGTGAGCAAGAGGACTGGCATCAGAACGAGGCACTCGACCAGGACGATGAATGCATCGCCGCCCAGCGAGCGCCTCCGCTTCGCCGGCGCCGTCACCGCATCGCGCTCAACTGTGGAGTCCGAAGCCACCGACTTCCCCCGATCTTGGGCTGACGTTCCCCGATCGACGCGCTGACCCGACGCGCATCACCCTCTACGACCGATCCGAGCCCACTTCTCGGCACTCATCGGGTCGACCGGGCTGGCGGCGGGCGTTGAACGACACAACCCATACCCGGGCAACACGATCGAACAGTGACCGTTCCTCGTCGGTGACCAGCGTGGGCACCCACATCGCCGCCATCACGACGACGGCCAGTGGCAGGCGGTGACCCAGCGCCCCCACCAGCACCAGCACAGCGGGGACGGCCGTTCGAGCCAGGTTCGCCCGAACGCCTTGCTCGGACGCCGTCCGAACCGACGGTGGTCAAGGACATCACGGCATCCCCGACCGTACGCCGGCCGAACTGTGTGACGACCAGCCAAGCGATGAGGACGTCGACCGTCAAGGACACGGGGGCGATCCAGGCGGGCGCGGCAGCGGCCAGGGCCGCCAGCGACTCACCCTGATAGGTGGGCCGCACGACAGCCAGCATCAGCAAGCCACCAACGATCGCAGCCCCAACAACGACGAGTACCCCAGCTGTCACGGCAGTGATCGTTGCCGCAGCACAGCGCTCGACGCGGGTTGCGTGCGGAGGCTCTGCGCGGCTCATCCTGCACTCCGTCCAGGTCGCATTCGGCTGCTCGCATCAAGGGCGGACCAGTGGACCAACAATGACCGGCACCGGCGCCATTCTGCACCGAGTCTCGGAGTCTGGCTCGGAACCTGACGACGACGATCTCGCCTTCACCCGCCGACGAGGTCCCGTACGTGCCCAGCCAGATGTCGCTTCCAGAGTCCGAGGACTGTCCGGAAGCGACAGGAAGATGGGCCACAACGGAGGCGTCATTTCCAGCGCCGCAGTCGTGCTCGGGGAGGACCCGTCGGTCGCGCTCACTACGACGTCGGGCAGCCGTCACTGTTGAGAGTCCCGACGGTCAGGGTCACGGTCGACCCGCGCTGCACCGTCTCACCCGCAGCCGGTGCTTGCGTCGCCACAACCATGGCACCGGTGGGCGAGACGGTGGTGACGTCGACGAGGACACCGTCAGCTGTGAGTGTGGCCAGCGCCGTGTTGACGTCCATCCCGATCACCGATGGCACCACGGACGTCGCCGGCGGTTCGGGCCATGGGCCGCCCGCGTTCACGCTGACGGCCAGGCGGACCTGAACCGCGCTGCCCGGTGCGACCCGGTCGAGGGGTGCTGGGGAGATCGAGGTCACGGCGTATCCGTTGACGCTGCGGTCGGCGTGCCAGATCGGCGGTGCCGTGACGAAGGCCGGACGAAGTCCCACCCCGCAGAGCGCGGCGGTCACGTCGGCGGGGTAGCCGCTGGCGGCCGCCGCAGGCACCGTCGTGCGGGCAGCCGGGGTCCCGACCGAGCAGCCGGCGAGGCCGCAGAGCGCGAACCCCACGGCGACAGCAGCCACCGGCCGCCCACCACGCAGTCTCATGATCCGAGTGTCGTATAGGCCGAACGTGGCAAGAAGACGTGCGACTACCTCGGCGTCCATGCCCGCCAGCGCGTGTCCGGTGAACTCCTCGACGTCGGTGACCTCGACCCCGAGCCAGCTGGGGACCGGCTCCGCAAGTGTGCCGCTGGCGCCCAGGTCGATCTCCGCCATGATGAGGCCGCGGAGCCTGCCGTGGAACACGTCGACCGCGACCTCGAGATCGCCGGAGAGCGACAGCAGGTGTCTCGTCTTGGTGAGGACGGCAGCCGGCAGCGCGGACAGCAGAGCCGCCTCCCCCTCGTCGAGGTACATCGTGGTGTGCGCCAGCGCGGACGACACGTTCCGGTCAAAGCGAACCTTCTGCCCGAGCTTCACCACGGCGGCCTTGCCGGACTCGCGCGTCGAGCGCACGCGCAGCCGGGTCCCGGTCAGATAGTCGGGTCCTCGATCTCGATCACCCGTGATGCGCGGGAGAGATCGACGGTCCGACCCGGGAGGAACCGGCGCTCGCGCTCCACGACCGCGTACTTCATCGAAGGCGTTCCATCACCCGTCACGAAGGAAGTATCCCCGAGCCGCACCGTGATCCGGGCGATCCTGGCCTACGCCGTGAGGGTCCCCATCTCGGCGGCTGGCCTGCCCGCGATGGCTGGATCGTCGTCACCGTCCAGGCATCGGCGCGATCCCGATCAGCGCGTGGCTGCCGGTACGGCCTGCTCGCGAACCGACCACCGACCCGGCCGGGATGGCCTTCGACCCAGCTCCTCTCCGTGGCCACGGGCGAGAGCTGGGTCGAGCCGTCGCTGTGAACTGCCCTGATACCGCTGGCCTTCTCAGGTGCTGACCGGCATCAGGACGCTTGGGCCTGCGCCGCGCGTCCCGCACCCACGGGCTACTACCGTGAAAGCGAGTCGTCGTCGGACGCCTTGTCGATCCGACGAGGGGAATGGCGGAGGTGATTCGTGATGAGTAGGTCTACCCGGCGCATCGGCGTAATCGGAGCGGCATCCAGCTCGAGCGGGGGGTGTCGGCCGTGAGTAGCATCCGCGAACACAAGGGCGCCGCGACCGCAGCCGGGATCCTGTACATCACCGGGACCGTCTCCGGCGTTCTCAGCCTGGTCGTCAGCGCGCCCATCCGCGACGCGCAGGACCCGTTGGCCTACGCCGCGGACAACTCGAGCGCCGTGGTGACCGGTGCGCTGCTCCTGCTGACCATGGGGCTGTCCCTCGCGTTCGTCCCCATCGTGCTGTTCCCGGTGCTCCGCCGGGTGAACGAGGTGCTCGCGCTCGGTTATCTGATCGTCCGTGGCGCGATCGAGACGGTCGGCCCGATCCTCCTCGCGATGAGCTGGCTGCTGCTCCTGCCGGCCGGGGAAGCCATGGCGTCAGGAGGGAGCACGGCATCGCCCGCGGCCGACCAGGTCGGCGTCCTCCTGCTCGACGGCACCAACAACGCCATCGGCTCCCTGGTGTTCTGCCTCGGTGCCGGCATCTTCTACACGCTGCTCTACCGCTCGCGCATCGTCCCGCGCTGGGTCTCCGTATGGGGCCTCGTCGCGATCCCGTTCTACGTGGCGGCCGACCTGCTCGCGATGTACGGCGTCATCGACGCCAACTCGTCGGGGCAGGTCCTGATGTTCATGCCCATGGCCGTCCAGGAGATGGTGCTCGCGGTCTGGATGATCGCGCGCGGCTTCCGGCCGTCGGTCGTCGCTACGACGCCCGAGCCCGTGATCAGCACACCGGCCCACGCGTCGCGGTAGTCCGGAGCCTCCTTGCACCGAGTCCAGCCGGCTCCAGTGGCCGGCTGGACTCCGTGTCGCGCGCGGGGTCCGATCCGAAAGCCCCGGAGTTGAACAAGTTCTGAGGCCCGCTTTACCCTTCTCCCTCGCGGCATGGGGCAAACCCGCACGAATTGCCAAACCACCACTCGGCGCCCAGTGCGCCTCAGCGTGGGAAGTGGCCAGCGGCGCCGCGCACGACACCGTGAGCCGCATGGTCGACCACGGGACAGAACGAGAAGTATCCGGCATTAGGCATCGCTTCGTCCGGCAGGATGAGCAGGTGCCTGAGCATGCGGACCTGACGGAGTCGCGGGCTTCCTTCGAAGCGAAGACAGCCGCACTGGTCGGTCACACCGTGCTTGAGGTCACCTACTGGGACATCCACAACTTCGGGCCTGAGCCCCGCGTCTGGGAGTACGACGACTGGCACCTCGCCGTCATGGGCGTAGAACTCGTCACGAGTGACGGCCCGGTCTCCGTCCTCTGGACGAACACCTTCTTCCCTTATGGCGTGGAGACCTTCCACGAGCCCATAGCCCGACACCTGTCGCTGGGACCCGAAGGCCCAGAAGGCTGGCGGGGTCAAGACCATCGCGAATGGGCAGCTCGCTCAGGTTCAGCCGTGCTGAAGACGTCGTTCTTCTGGGAGACCCTGCACCTCGGTCCGTCCATCCGGAACTCAGACGGCGTGCAGCTCGAGGAGGCAAGAGACGTAGCCGTTCCGGTGGCACTTCGGTTGGACTTCGCGCAGGGACCTGTCTGGATGGTTGCTGGGATGCCCTCGTGGCCCGACGTCGACAACGTCTTCGTGCCCGGCGACGAGGTCATGGTCGTATTCACCGCTGACAAGATGCGGCGAATCGGATTTCCGGATTCCGACTTCGTCACGGCCCGCCCATAGGTGCCGTTCTTCCTCGCCCGATGGCCAGTGATGCAGGCGTTGGGAGCATCCTGTGTGCATGAGTGCGGTGTGCGGCGACGGGCTGGGCTTCGAACCAGGACCAAGGCTCGTGGGTGCGGCCTGTCAACGGGAGGAAGGACACCGGGGACCGCACTCCTGGAGGCCGGACTTCTCTGCCTCCTCGGTCATGTGGTCGACCGATGGTAAGGCGCTGATCTCGCACGCAGGGTCAAGCCTCGTGCCTCCCGATGATCTTCTAGATGGCGACGGAACGGACTGGAGACCTAGCCCGTTGTAGCGCGCCGAAGTGATGCGATGACGGAGCGGGGGCGGGCCTCCCGCTCGGTGGGTGATCCGAGGATCCTCGGATTGTCATGTAGCCCACGGTGAGAGAGAGGCCGCCGTGAACCAACGTTACGAGAAGTCGCGTCAGTATGTCGGGATCGATCTGCATCGTCGTCGCAGTGTGATCGTGCGGATGGATGGTGAGGGCGAGGTCCTCGAGTGTGTCCGGATCGAGAACTCGGTCCCGGCCCTGGTCGAGCAAGTCGCGAAGGCTGGGGTCGGTGCGCCGGTCGCGGTCGAGGCCACCTATGGCTGGTACTGGGCCGTGGATGCCCTGATCGAGGCGGGGTTCGAGGTCACGTTGGCCCATCCGCGTGGGGTTGCCTCGATGCAGGGGCGGCGGGCGAAGACCGACAAGCTGGATGCCACCGAGCTGGCGGATCTGCTGCGGCTGGGCCGGTTGGCGACCGCGTGGATCGCACCGCCGGAGATCCGGGAGCTGCGCGAGCTGGTCCGCTACCGGCACAAGCTCGTGGGCGACCGGGCTGCGGTGAAGGCGAGCATCCATGCGGTGCTCGGCAAGTGCGGGGTGATCCCGGAGATCTCCGACATCTTCGGCCCGGTCGGTTCGAAGATGCTCGACGCACTGGTGCTGCCCGAGCCGTATGGCTCACGGGTCGCTTCCCAGCGGCGGATCATGGCGACGCTGTCGGGGGAGATCGCCGCGCTCGAGGTCGAGACCGTGCGCCGGCTCAAGGACAACCCGGAGTATCGGGCGCTGCTCACGATCAACGGGGTCGGTCCGGTGATGGCGGCGATCTTCGTCGCGGAGATCGGTGACGTGCACCGGTTCGCGACCGCGGACCAGCTGGCCTGCTGGACCGGGTTGACCACCCGGGTCGATTCCTCGGACAAGAAGACCCGCTACGGGCACGTGTCCAAGCAAGGGTCCCGCTTGTTGCGGTGGGCCGCGGTCGAGGGCTGCCAACGCGCCCGCGAGCCCTACCTGGCCGGCAAACGCCGCGACATCATCGCCCGCCGCGGCAAGCGCGCCCAGCACATCGCCACCGTCGCGGCAGCCCGCCACATGATGAAGGTCGTCTACTACACGATGCGTGATGGGCACGCCCGATGCCTGGACGCACCCCTGCCGGTCGCGAGTTGAACCGGCCCCCAACGCGGCGTGCGTGCGAGGTCGCTATCGGCATGGCCCGACCCTCGTTGGTCGCGGTCGACTTCATGTGATTGACCCCGCGCACGACCGTTGCCGCCGCACCGCTCCATGCACTCCAACGGCGCAAGCCGTTGCGGGCGAAGGAATGCCTGGCACCCCCACCGAGGTGCCCTCATCCATGACCCATCACTGGAGCGAGACACACCACCCACATCGACGGGTGCAGGCTCGGCGAGTCTGCACCGAGCAGGGACAGCGTCAACACCGTTCGTCCTCGCCCCTACGGGGCTCCGGGCGCTCCGTGTTGACCCCGCCCCTTAGCTCAGTGCGCCCCACGAGCGCCCGCCCCGGCCCGCCCAAGCACGGCCTACACCGTTGACAAGCACAGCTCCGTCAGGAATGCCGTTATCACTCGCCCCGCCAGGTCGGCCAGGTGGACCCTCGGGTCAGTCGTCTGCCGCAAGAAGGATCTTCAACGCGGACTGGCCGTCAGCGCGGTACGCGGGGTCGATGAGCGCCCACGAGGAGTGGTCGTCCTTTGCCAGTTCTCCGGCGCGGCGAAGCCATCGCTTGTCGCTGTCTCCCATCTGCTCACGCATCTCGAACGGGTCAGCGACGAGGGAGCACAGCAGGGCGAGGTCGGTGAAGTGTCGATCCCGACGTTCGGCCAGCGTGGTGGCACCTGCCTTGATGACGATGGCTCCGAGCAGATCGGGACGGGGCACGAGTCCCCTGCTGCCGCTGGCCAAGACCACCTCGACCTCCTCAACCCGATGCAGGGCTTGGGTGCCGCCCGGAACCTCGACTGTCCTGCCGGGTGGTGTCGTCGTGAGGTTGGCGCGCGGACCGACGTTGTCCGGGGCGAGTACATCCACCAGGACCGGTGGGTCGAACGTCTTGTGCTTGTATCGGTGAGCCCGACCGTCGGGACTCATGCCGTCAGACTCGAAGTCCTCGCTCTCCAATGCCCGAACGAAGGCCAGCAGCGCGTCCGGTCGAGCGCGGATGTCAGCGATGGCGTCTCCGTCCTGACTGACCTGCAACAGCTCGCGGCCATGCTCGAGGGTGTGGAGAAGCATCATCTGCCCGCCGATGAGCATCCACGGCACCCGCTTGGTCTTCGCGGACAGGATGAGGATTTCCTCCCAGAGCTCGTCGGTGGGAGAGCCCAACCACGGCAGATTGATGACCGCGGTCACGCCTGAGCCCCCAGCGCTTGTGCGGCTGCGCTGCTCAGCAGCTCCATGCCCGCGTGGTTGGCGCGAGGGTCCGCGTCGTCGAGGCAGTCAGCGGCGATAGCGAGGGCAAGGAGACGCTCGTTGGCCCGCAGACGGTCGATGATGCCGTCCTCGTGGACCAGACGCACCACGGCAGACGCGCTCGACGACGCCTCCTTATCCAGATGGAGCGCCCGGGACAAGTCCGCCCAGGCGTTCACGTCGAGGTAGACCTCCGGACGGGCGCTGAGCGCCAGCAGGTCGAGGCCGTGGGCGGACGCCTCGTGCGGGCCAGCGGGAACCGCGTCGCTCGCCTGGACCAGGCGACGGACCGCGGCCGAGTGCCCACTAACCGGAACCCTCTGCCCACGGTTGCGAAGCGCGGCACGCCACTCATCCGCCCCGAGGGACGCCATGCGACGCAGAACCGACCGGACCTGGCTTCGCGCAGGCGCGGCCAGCCACGGTGCATCCCCGCCTGCCAGCAGATCGAGCAGCGCCCAAGCGCGCCGCTCGGACAGGGGGCGACCCTGCGGGCGTTCGCGCCGAGACATCACCGCGACCGCGTCCCCGTCGAGCAGCCAGACCTTGCCGGCCCGTCGAGCTGGCAGATCGCCGGCGTTCACCAACTGACGAACCCGGCTCTCGTCGAGCTGGAGGCGCTGCGCAGCCTCCGCGACAGATAGCTCCACGACCCACCTCCCCGTTTCGCAAAATATCCCGAAAACAGGATAGTTCACGAAACGGGGGTGATGTCAACCAACTCCCATCCCGCGCGCCCGGCGCCCACGGCGCCGGCAACGGCAGCTGAATCAGCAGAAGGAGCAAGAAGAGGACGACGAAGGCCAGCGGCAGGAGCGGGAGCAGCAGGATGACGATGAAGAGGATGTAGATGATGACGTTGTCGAAGACGTGGCTGGCGAGGCACGGAGTGCCCCCTGGATACCCCCCGAATCCGCGGCGGTTGGGGTCGCGACTGGGTTCATCCTGGGTTCGGACGTGCGGCCAGCCCTCGAAACGAGCCACACCATCGAAACACAAGAACCGTTGTGCCCCAACATCTTTCGGCCCTACTCGGGAAAGTCCAACATGCCCTGAAACGGCTCAAGCGCGTCTCTTAATCCGCGGGTTGTAGGTTCAAGTCCTACGCGGCGTACGTGTGCGAAGGCCCGGTCCTCGGACCGGGCCTTCGCCTTGTGACCTGCGGTGATGCTCGACTCGCCGCCGGCTGTGACGTCCCCTGCCAGCTCGTGCGCGACGGACGCTTCAAGATCAATGGTGCCACCGTGGATGCAATCGCGCCGCGACGGGCACTCAGTGCCAGACGAGTGAGGCTTGCTGGCGTCGCGGTGTCAGCGGGATGGGGCGCGGCCGTGGCACTCGCTCCAGGAGCGTCCACCGGCGCAGCTGCACGGCTCGGCTGGGTCTCGGTTGGTGTCGACAGTCGCGTACCACTGACGCACGCCGGTGGCGTCGCGGCCGTTGCGCAGCAGGTTCGCCATCACCTGCATGGGCTGGTCGACGTGGCGGAAGAAGAGCTGGTAGCCCTCGCAGAGGTAGTGCAGTCCCGGGTCGCCGTCGGGGGTGTGGAGGAACCGGTCCTTGGGGCATCCGCCGTTGCAGGCGAACCGCACGTCGCAGGAGCGGCAGTACGCCGGGAGGGTGTCTGACTTGGCCGAGCCGAAGGCACGCTGCTGCGGGGAGTCGACGAGCTGCAGCAGGGTACGGCCTTGCGCGATGTTGCCGAGCAGGTAGTCGGGTTCGACGTAGTGGTCGCAGGAGTAGAGGTCGCCGTTGTGCTCCAGGGCCACGGCGTCCCCGCAGGTGCGGGCGTGCACGCAGAGCCCGGTCTGGTCCATCCCCATCCAGTGCGCGAGGGCGGTGTCGAACATGGACACGAACACGTCCCCCACATCGTGCCGCGCCCACTCTTCGAAGACGTCGATGAGGAACCGTCCGTACTGCCGCGCGCCGACGGTGCGATGGGTGACGAGGTCGCCCTCCTGACGGTAGAGCGGACGCGGCCCGGGCCGTCCGCCCCACCCCGCCTCGGCGAGGGGCAGCAGTTCGGGGTGACCCGTTCCACGATGGGGATGAGCTGGACGAAGGTGGCGCCCAGCTCGTCGCGCAGGAAGGTGTAGACCTCGCGGCCGTGATCGCCGTTCGCAGCGTTCACGGTGGTGATCGCGTTCCAGTCGACGTCGTGGCGCTTGAGTGCGTCGAGGCCACGAATCACCCGGTCGAAGGTGGGCTTGCCGCCCTTGTCGACCCGGTAGGCGTCGTGCATCTCCCGTGGCCCGTCGATGGACACGCCGACGAGGAACTGGTTGTCCCGGAAGAACTCGGCCCACTCGTCGTCGAGGAGCGTTGCGTTGGTCTGGATCGTGTTGAGGACCCGTTGACCCGGGGCTGCGTAGGCACCTTCCAGCTCGAGGGTGCGACGGAAGAAGTCGAGCCCCATGAGGGTCGGTTCGCCGCCCTGGAACGCGACCACGATCTCATCGAGGCCGCGCTGCGCGGCCAGCAGCTGGCTGATGTAGGCGTCGTGCACGGTCGGGTCCATCCGGAACCCGCTGCCGGGGTAGAGCTCCTCCTTCGAGAGGAAGAAGCAGTACTCGCAGTCCAGGTTGCAGATCGCCCCGGTGGGCTTGGACATGACGTGGAACGCCCGAGGGGTCACGCCGGTGATCACAGGCGACCTCCTAGTCGTCGATCGGCGTCTCGCGACCAGTCCTCACGAGTGGCTCAGTCGAGGAGGAACCAGCCGCGGACCTCGGCTTCGTGGTCGACATACCTCTCACCGGAGACGTCGACGACGACCTTGTCGATCGTGCCGCCGGTGAACCGGTAGGGCGCGGTGTAGGCGGGGGTTACCGGTGAGGCGTCGTCTCGGCCCACGCACAGACCGTCGCCGACCGCGCAGAACAGGCCGGGCTGGGTGACGATCTCGTCGCTGCCGACGACGTCGCCGTCGACGTACAGCGTGAGCATGCCGCGCGCACCAGGCATGGCCGGGTCCTCATTGCGCCCGGTCGCGACGAACTCGGCCGTGACGACATGGGATCCCGGTTCGAGGTCGCGGTCTGCGGTGACGGCCTGCAGGTACGTCCCGACCCAGTTGAAGACATAGGTCACCCGCCGGTTCTGGACGTAGAGGCTGTGCCCGCCGACGAGGCCGCCGTGCGCGAACAGGACACCTTCCGCGTCCGGCGAGACGACCTTCACGCCCGCGGCGATCGTGTACGAGCGGCCGCTGATGGAGACCGCGGACTGCTCCGGGACCGATGCGCAGTCCGGGTAGTAGACGTAGCGGTCGCGCTTGGGTGCGCCGCTCGGTCGCTCCGCAAGCGTCTGCTCGAGAGCGGTGCGGTCGTCGAGCGGGAGACCGTGGTACTGCTCGGCGAGCTCGAACCAGCGGGCCTTCATCGTCTCGAGGCGATCCGGGTGCTGGTCGGCGACGTTCGTGGACTGGGACCGGTCGACCTCGACGTGGTAGAGCTCCCAGACGTCCGTGTCGAACTTGCCCCAGCCCGACAGCGGCGGGTGCAGCGTGCAGGCGAGCCAGCCGTCCTCGTAGAGCGCGCGCTGGCCGAGCATCGCGTAGAACTGCGTGCTCTTGCCGGGCACGGACGGGTCGGTGAGCGAGGCGGCGAAGCTCTCCCCCTCGATGGCGGACTGCTCGAACCCGTTGAGCGTGTCCGGCGGCGTGATGCCGATGAGGTCGTAGATCGTCGGGACGACGTCGACGGCGTGGACGTACTGCGCCCGAGGTGCGGACGACGCCTCGATCTTCGCCGGCCAGGCCACGATGGCCATGTCAGCGATGCCGCCCTCATAGCCGGCCCAGCGCTTCCAGTACGGGAACGGGGTGTCGAACGCCCACGCCCAGCCGGTGTTGTAGTGGTTGTAGGACTCCGGGCCTCCGAGCTCGTCGATGTGCTGCAGCGTCAGCTCCGTCGGGGTCGGTGCGCCGTTGAAGAACCGCCACTCGTTGAACGTTCCGTTCGGGCCGCCCTCGCCGCTGGCCCCGTTGTCCGAGACGACCACGATGATCGTGTTGTCGAGCTCGCCGGACGCCTGCAGGAAGTCGATGACCCGGCCGACCTGGTCGTCGGTGTACTCCACGTATCCGGCGAACACCTCGGCCATCCGCGCGAAGAGCCGCTTCTCGTCGTCGCTGAGGCTCCCCCACGGGCGCACCGTGTCGAGCATCGGCCAGGGCTGCCCGTCCGGCCCGGTGACGGCGGGCTCGCCGTGCGGGTTGATGCTCGAGAGCTCGGTGTCCTCGGGCAGCAGCCCGAGCTCCTTCTGCCGAGCCAGGATCCCGTCACGGATCGCCTCGTAGCCGTCGTCGAAGACGCCCTTGTACTTGTCCGCCCACTCCGCGAACACGTGGTGCGGCGCGTGCGCGGCGTCGAGGGAGAAGTAGAGGAAGAACGGCTTCTCGGGGTCGACGACCTTCGCGTCCTGGATGAACCGGATCGCCTGGTCCGAGAGGTCCTTCGCGATGTGATACCCCTGCGCCGGGGTCGCCGGCGGCTCGGTCGGGTGGTTGTCGTGGATCAGGTCCGGGTACCAGCCGCTGGACTCGCCGCCGAGGAACCCGTAGAACCGCTCGAACCCCCGACCGAGCGGCCACCGCTTCTTCCACGCCGCCATGCCGGTCTCTTCACCCGGGGTGAGGTGCCACTTGCCGACGCAGTAGGTGTTGTAGCCGTTCTCGACCAGGACCTCGGAGATGAACCCGTTCTCGAACGGGATCCGGGTCGAGATGCCCGGGAACCCCGAGGAGAACTCCGCGATGGTGGCCATTCCGTTCGACGTCGCGTTGCGACCGGTCAGCAGAGAGGCGCGGGTCGGCGAGCACAGCGCCGTCGTGTGGAAGTTCGAGTACCGCACGCCCAAGTCCGCGATCCGGCTCATCACCGGCGTGTGGACGGGACCGCCGAAGCAGTCCATCGTCCCGTAGCCGACGTCGTCCCAGACCACGAACAGCACGTTCGGGGCACCCTTCGGCGCCTTCGGCGCCAGGAACGGCTCCCAGTCCGGCACCGAGTCCCGGATGTCCAGGGCGATCTTGCCCGCGAACTCGTGCGCCATGGATGCCACCTCTCCAGACGATCGCGCCCTTGTGCAGGTCGCGGATCCCGTGCTCGGTCAGCCTGACAGGGGGGCCTACGCGCCGCAGCGGATTCACCGCGCTGGAGCGGTGGGCTCGGTCACGTCGAGTGACCAACACGGTCCCGCCAGGGATGGGCGCTGGCCCTTGTCCCTCCCGCAAGGAGCGGCAGAGTCGTTCGGGCTTGGGCCGCGCGCACGCTCCTGCTTCCTGGTCCATTCCGGATGGTCAGAAGCGCCGGCGACCACGCCCGGGGGTGACGGCGGCCGCTACGACAGCCGTCTTGGCGACCGGGGACGGGCCGGGTGATGCCGCCGCACCGACGACGGCGGCCTTCGCGACAGGGGACGGGCCCGGAGTCACTGCGGCCGTGACCACAGCCGCCTTGGCCACCGGCGCGCCGATGACCCCTACACGTCCGACTCGAGCGGCTCGCAAGGGCATGTCAGCTTCCTTCCAGTGCTAGTGCATCTGCTTCGACCGAGGCGACGATCGCCTGGATCGGGATTCGTCCGTTCGCGATCAGCTGGCCTCCCGACCGGCGCGCCGCGGAGGCGAAGGGTGCGGCCCACAGGTTCTCCCAGATGAGCACGCCGGCGGTGCTGCCGGGATCCATAGCAGCAGCCAGCTGCTCGACATCATCAGCGGCGAGCAGCTCCGCGAGCTCGGCTTCGATCGCCTGGAGCGGGCCGAGATCGTCGACATCGGATAGCTCCATCGCCTCGACGGATCCATCCTCGCCCTTGGTGAGGATGAGGACGTCGATGACGCGGATGGTGCCCGACTCGACCAGCGTGACGAGTTCGGCCATCATCTCGCCGGTGAAGTTGCTCGCGCCGGCCGGGAACTCGACGACGAGGTAGTCGACGGGTCCCAGTTCGTCCAGAGTTCGGTCTGTCATGTCGGTTCCTCCCAGTTGTGAGCCGAGTACGTCGCAGGTGCCTGTGTCCTGATGTCCGGCTAGCTGAAGATGGTTTCGCGGAACTGCTCGCGTTGCTCGCCGGCGCTCTTGATCCGTGCGAGCTGCTCGGGTGAAGGTCGTCGGGACGACGCCGGATACGATGACGAGTCCGACCTGCTGCCCCCGTCCGACGATCTCAGTTCTGACCATGATTCCTCCGTCTGGACCGCTGGTGGCGCGGGTCATGCGCCGCCCCGCGTGATCTACGGTCGCCCCTTACGCCGTCGTCCGTCCCTCTCACACACCGCCAACCGCAGATACTCGACCCGCTTCGATGCCCTTGATGAGCGCGCCGTGATCGCGCTCGTTCTGATCGGCGTACCGCTTGGCGAAGTCGACGATCGCTCGGTCGAACGCATCGGAGTTGCCGAGGTAGGCGGAGATGGCGACTGGGTCCCCGCAGCGGGCGTGCGCTCTTGCCAGGGTCCATCCGCACAGCCCCGCGTAGAACTCAAGGGCGGTCGGCGACAACAGCTCCACGAGCGCGGAGCCCTTCATGTCACGCAGCTGGCGCCAGTAGAAGTACCGCGAAGTGTCCCGCCCACGCGTCCAACCCAGGAAGACGTCGCTGGCGGCTTGCATCCTGCGCTGGCCCTGGACGACGCGCTCGCCGTGCTGGGTGTATCGGCTCTTCGGCAGGTGGTCCTCAAGGACCGACGTGGTGGCCTCCTTCACCTGCAGGAACAGCGGGTCACCCTCGTCGCGACCTTGGAGCAGCACGATGAACGCCCGCGTGCCCACGCTGCCGACTCCGACGACCTTGCGGGCCACGTCGACCACCTGGAAGCGCTCGAGCAGGTCCCGCCGATCAGCCCGCAAGGTCTCGCGGTAGGCCCTGAACTGTGCGTGGACGGCGGCTTCGACGACGTCCGGCGAGAGGCCGTACGTGTCCGCCAGGTCGCGCATCGGGACCACGATCGGCGGTTGACTGACTATGCGGTAGGTCCCGTCGACGATCTCGGCCAGCTTGGAAAGCGCTTGCAGGCTGTCCCGGGTGCGAGCCTTCTCGATGTTCCTCTCGCCGCGCTTGATGTCCTTCTTGACGGCCTTGACCTTGGCCGTGGACCGGACTGCGGCGGCGATTTCCTCTTCGGCGAGATGGGCGTACCAAATGTCCATGGTTCGCATCTGCGCGAAGTCGGCCATCGCCTCGCGGTATGCGGCCACGGAGGCCCTCGCGGCGGCCTTCGTCTCCGCCTTGGTGTGACCGTTGTTCCGCGATGCGACCGTGAAGCTCGCCGCCATCCGCTTGACGTCGTACTCGAAAGGCCCCGGCAGGGTCTCGTCGAAGTCGTTGACGTCGAACAGCAGGCGCCGCTCCGGCGAGGCGTAGAATCCGAAGTTGGACAGGTGAGCGTCACCGCACAGCTGCACATTGAGTCCTGCCCTGGGCGTGTCCTTCAGATCGGCGGCCATGATCTTGGCGCCGCCGCGGTAGAAGGTGAACGGGGATACCATCATCCGGCCGTGGCGGACCGGGACCAGATCCGCCTCCCGGGTGGCGTCCTGCTCCTGCAGCAGCGCGACCGGATCGGGGCGGTCCATCGCCGGTGCCCAGCCCTTGTTACTCGACGGCGGCGTCCGGTCCCTGGCTGACTGCCCGACAGCTCTGCGTTCATCGAGTGTGAGATGCACGACCTTGTTCGACGCCATCGCTCGCCCCTCTCTCCGGGTCGGTGCTTCCCACTCTCTTGGTCGCCCCGCGGGACGACATCCCCCCTGCTGGGTGAAAGGCACGTCGGTCTCAGGCAGCATCACCGCTTCTGACCAGGCGCGCCGGACCTCCACGGAGACGGACCGAGGCCGCGCGGCGACGGGCCGGCGCGTGTACTGTCCTCGCCGAGCGCCCCAGGGCGCTGCGGTCCTCAGGACGCTGTTCGGACCACGGAGGGGGTGGTTTGCCGCCGTGTCCGAAGCTGAACTCTCGCCCGAGACGATCCTGCAGATCGCCCCGGATGTCCGCATGCGCTTCGACTCGACTGGGCACCTTCTGATCGACTCCCCTACGGGCACCGTCGTCGACGCCGGCCCACGAGGGTTCGCGATCGTCGCGCTCTTCGCGCAACCGGTCCCTCTGGGTGCTGCCATCGCGCGCCTGGAGTCGCAGGAGCAGGGCTCGAGCGACTTCGCACAGACCATGGGTGTCGTGAATCTGTTGCTTGAGGAAGCGGCGCTCGTGCGCCCTGAGGCCGATCGCGGCCAGAACAGCGGGTGGGCGGATCCGCTCGAGCACGCGCGGATGCTGCACGACAGTCGCCGCACCGGCGACTACCTGACCGCGATCGCGGCCGCTGTCCGCCCCGGCGACGTGGTCCTGGACATCGGCACCGGCAGTGGCGTGCTCGCGGTTGCGGCAGCGCGAGCCGGTGCCCGGCGCGTGTATGCGATCGAGGCGAGCGACATTGCTGTTGTGGCAGAACAGGTCTTCTCGGTGAACGGAGTGGCCGATCGGGTGACACTCATCCCCGGCTGGTCCCGCCAGGTCGTTCTCCCCGAGCCGGCGGACCTTCTGGTCTCGGAGATCATCGGTAGCGAGCCGCTCGAGGAGGAGATTCTCGAGACCACTCTGGACGCTCGTCGTCGCCTGCTGGCACCGGGCGCCCGGCTCCTCCCCCACACGCTGACCTTGATGGCACGACCCCTACGAATCCCAGAGGCTGACATGCGTCAGCGAGCCATCGGAGCTGGCGCGGTCCAGCGGTGGCAAGCGCTGTACGGCATCGACTTCCAGCCGCTGCTCGACGCCGTGCCGCACCGACCGATCCACGTGCCCACCGAGGGTGAGGTGGCGGCGGCCTGGGCCCAGGTCGGACCGCCCGTGACGCTGACCTCGATCGACCTATCAAGCTTCCAGCAAGCCAGCCTGGGGGCCAGCGCGGACCTGGTCGTTGACGACCGGCACGGTGTCAACGCCGTCGCCATCACGTTCCGGGCTGGCCTGTACGGCGACATCGCACACAACTTCGATCCCTGGCGCTGGCCGGTTTCCAGCTGGGGAACCTCCGTCTGGGTTCTCCCGGAACAGCTACGGACCGAGCCCGGCCAGAGATTGCGGGTCGACTACCGCCGCCGGATCCCGGGAGAGCCGGACGGAGTCCGTTGCCAGGTGGTCAGCGGCCCCCGGGGTTGACGCTCCGGCAGGATCGCCCACGGGACGATCCGACGCTCGGCAGGTCTGCAACCGCCTCAACGACCTTGATGATGGCCGAAGACCTGCTGGCCACGCACCGGTAGGAAGCGACTCGGGGCCCGACACGATCGACACAGTGCTGGACTGTTCCGCGGGGATTCACTGGCCATCAAGGAGTCCGGTGTGGCGAACGGCGACGCGATCGGAGTCCTCGTTCTCGACCAGACGGGGAACCTGGCGACGGACAAGGTCGGCGCGACGAGCGTGGCCGCTGGCGTCGGCATCGGCGCATGCCTGCTGATCCTGGGACCCGCAGTCCTTGGATTCGGTGCCGCAGCGGCCGTCGTTGGTGGTGGCGTGGGGGTTGCCGGAGGCGCCGTGGGCGGGTCCCTGCACCACAAGGGTCTCAAGCTCAGCGACGAGGACAAGTCGCGGATCGCCGCTGACCTCAGTTCCGGCAAAGCGGCGGTCGGTGTCCTGGCGCACGTCGATCAGGCAGCAGCGGTCCAGGCGAAGCTCACAAAGCTCGGCGGGGCTTCCTCGGCCCACGAGATCGTGGATGAGGCGGCCGTGCAGGCCGGTGCGGCTGAGGCCTGACTCAGCACGCATGCGCCAACAGCAGGGCGCGTTCGGAGTGGGGTCAGCCCAGTCCGGACGTGCCCTTGGTGTTGCCGCTGCCGGACCCAGGTCCAAGGCCGTTGTCGGCGCGACGTCGATGCCAACCATGACGAGCCCGTCAGGAACCTTCGAGGCAAACGTCGAAAGGCCCAACCCTCACGTTCTCGCGGGGGAATCGGCGACGAATGCCTCGATGCCCGCGGCGACGCTGGCGAAGATGTGAGAGTTGTCGAAGTCCTCGAGGGTGCCGTAGTTCGTCAGCGTGGCAAGCAGGCCGGGGTCGACATTGGCCAGGGCGAAGACCGCCCCGCCCGCGTGGACGGACTTTATGAGACCGGCGAGGTTGAGGCTGGCGGAGTAGTCCACGTCGGACATCGCCGAGCAGTCGAGGACGAGCCAGCGCACCTTGCTCGGTGCGGCTTCCATGAGTCCTTGAATGTCGTCGACGAAGAGGCTTGCGTTGGCGTAGAAGAGCTCCGCGTCGAAGCGGAACACGAGGAGGCCCGGGAGGCTCTCGGTGCCCGGCACGGCCTTCTGGTAGGTCCGCCTGCCCTCCTGGTCGACTCCGAGGAGGAAGTCCTTGGGCGAGTAGGCGCGGCGCACCAGCTCGAGGATTGAGGCCACGATCGCGAGGATGATGCCCTGCTCGACGCCCCACCCGAAGACCACTAGTGCGGTCAGGCACGCGATGAGGAACTCGCTCATCCGGGCGGCACGGATGCGTCGCAGCCCGAGGAGGTCGACGAGCCCGAGCCCGATGAGGAAGACGATCGCGGCCAGCACCGCTGTCGGCATGTTCGTGAGGAACCCGGTGAGGAAGAGCACGACCACGAGCACGACCAGCGACATCGTGATGTTGGCGAGCTGGGTCCTGCCGTGCTGCTCGTCGAGGATCTCGGTCTTGGTCGGGCTGCCGTTGACGACGAAGGTGCCACTGAGACCGGCCGCGATGTTCGCACCCGCCAGTCCGACGATGTCGCGGTTCACGTCAACACGCTGCTCGTGCTTCATCGCGAAGCTGCGGGACGTGGCAGCGCTCTGGGCGATGATGAGGATGAAGCACGACACAGCGATCCCCATGACTGCTGGGATGTCGCTCCACGTGATCCCTTGCGGGAGTCCGATGGGTGGGAAGCCGCCCTGGACCGGGCCGATGACAGCGACTCCGTTGGCGCTGGAGTCCAGCGCGTTGGACACCGCGATCGAGAGGACCACCGCGATGACCGCACCCGGCACCTTGGGGGCGAACCGCTTGCAGCCGAGGATAATGATGAGCGTCGCGGCGGCGTAGGCGACCGTCGGACCGTTCGCATCGGCGACGTGGGTGATCGTGTACCACTGCTGCTGGAACCAGTTGCCCGTGCCCTTGGGGATGCCGAGCATCCCCGGGATCTGGCCGGTGAGGACTTGGATACCGACGCCGGTGAGGAACCCGATGAGAACCGAAGCGCTGAGGAAGTCCCCGAGGAAGCCGAGCTTGAGCAGCCGCGCCAGGATCAGCAGTCCGCCACACACCAGCGCCACGAGACTGGCGAAGGCGAGCCACTCCGGCGAGTACGGCGACAGACCGGCGATCCCCAGCCCGGCGAGCCCCGCGGCCATGATCGCTGCAGTGGCTGAGTCGGCTCCCACGACTAGCAAGCGAGACGACCCGAGGAGAGCGAATGCGAGGGTGGGGAAGATGATCGTGTACAGCCCGGTGACTACCGGAGTCTGCGCGATCGAGGTGTACCCCATCGTCTCCGGTATCGCGACCGCTGCCAGCGTCACGCCTGCAACGACGTCACCCGTCAGCCACGCACGTTTGTAGCCGCGCAACGACTCCGGAGCCAACTTCCCAAGGGCCACCATCGACGCTCTCCTCGACTCGGGAACCGTGTCAATCCAGCCCGGTCAGGAGGCGAGGGCCTTGGCCTTGAGCTGGTCGAACTCGGCCGGGGTGATGGCACCGGAGTCCAGCAGACCCTTGGCACTGGCTATCTGGTCCGAGGCGGACCCGCCTGGCTGAGCAGCGACGACCGACTGGACGTATCCGGCCTGTGCCTTCTGCATCTCCTTCTGCGACTCGACGGCTCGTTCGGTCATCCCGTGCCCGCGCGCGAGCAGGTACACGAGCATGCCGAGGATAGGAACCACGATTATGAACAGCACCCAGATCGTCTTGGCGAATCCGCCGAGGTCGTGGCTGCGGAACAGGTCGCCAAAGATCCACCACAGGCACATGAACCAGGCGAAGAAGATGAAGAACTCGAACATGGCGAGCAGGAACGAACCGTTGTTGTCGAACACCTGATACTCCCTCGGCAAGAAGCGTGCGGATTGTTCACCGCGTCCACTCAAGCGACCCGCGGAGGTGCGCCGCATCCCCCCCGACGGGTGATCTGCAGCTGTTGAGTCCGGCATCGCCTGGGCGGCTGTGGCGCACCGAGCTGGACGGCCACGTCACAACCGCTTGCGATACCACCTTGCTGCGCTGCCGGCAGGACAGTCCTCCACCACGGCGATGGTCTCGTAGCCGAGACGTTCGTAGAGGTTGGGTGCCAGCAGGTCGTAGGCCATGAACAGCACCTGCCTGCAACCTCGGTGACGGGACTCCTCCTCGGCAGCAGCCATCAGACGCCGCGCGAGCCCGCGACCGCGCACGGACTCGTCGACCCACATGGCGTGCAGCTCGCAGTACCCGCCCCAGGTGATCCCGCTGATCCCGCCGATCAAGGTTCCGGCATCGTCCCGGACGAAGACGGCCAGATCCTGCCCCGGCCCGAGCCCGGCCGCGGCGGCAGCGGCGGCCGTGACCCGGTCCTCCAGGAACCCCAGGTCGGCGAGGTCTGGATCGTCGTCGACGACGAGGCGAATGGCGTGGTCCATGGCTGACGTGGTGTGCGGGATGAGTCAACCGAGGAGCATCTGCTCCATCAGCATGGCGTCGTCGAAGTAGTTGCGAAGCGCCGCGATCTTGTCTCCCTCGAAGTCCGCCACGACTGCGGCTCCGATCAGGATTGTCTGCCCGTTCGGCTCGATAGTCCGATCTTCATCGAGCACGAAGGGACCGGAGAACACCGCGCTCACGCGATACTCGGCAAAGCCCTTGTTGCCGAAGACGTCGAGGGCATCGATGTGCAGGTCGACGTCGGACAAGGAGCCGTCGCGATCGGCGACGGCCTCGGACAGGTCGGCGAGCGAACGGGTCAGCATGTTCGGTGACCACACGCTGGTGTCGTTGGTGAACAGCTCCGGCAGTGCGTCGACGTCTCCGCCGATGCACGCCTTGAGCGCTCGTCGAAGGACTTCGCTACGCGTGCTCTGCGCCATGGGATCTTCCTCTCGCGTCAGTGATGAGCGGCTGTTCAAGAGCCGAGGATCTTGGCCTTCTGTGCGGCAAACTCGTCGTCGGTCAGGACGCCGGACGCATGGAGCTCGCCGAGCTGTGTGAGCTGGTCGAGGTCGGACGGCCCTTCGGTCGGCGCGGGCGGCGGCGGGGCCGGGGGCGCGTACTGAGCCGGCTGCTCCGGTTCTGGTGGGTAGTCCTGGGCGCCCGGCATGTCCTGCTGCCCCTGGTTTCGCCCTCGGGCGTAGGCCATACCACCCACCACCATCGCGGTCCGGCGGCGAGTACGCCGACGCATCATTCCCATGGTCTTCTCCTGTCCTTAGAAACGTGTGTTCCTGTCAGCGTCCCGCATACCGCCGGCCCCCTGGGCCGGTGACCGCCGGGACATGGTCACTGCTGAGACTGAGCGAGCTTGGCCTGCGCGTCGGCGATCGCGCCCTTGAGCGCTTGGACGTGGTGGCCCTCGGCCTCGCCGACCGCACGGGTGATGGCACGTCTGACCGCGGGTTCCACGGTGTCGGCTGCGGAGTGCGGGTAGGCCACGATCAGTCCGGCACCACCGAGCGGGATGGTCGCACCGGCCTGCTCCTCCAGCTTGTCCGCCAGCCGACGGTGGGCGAGCTTGCCCAACCCGGCGCCGAGGGCGACCCCGACGACGGTCGCGGCGAGCAGCGGCGGTGCGAACAGACCGACGACGAAGCCGACAGCCCCGAGACCCTCCGCCCCCTCTCGGACCATGTGGTCGGTCTGCTGGACCTCGAGCTCGCCCTCCAGGCTCTTGGTCACGACGACCGCGCCGTGCAGGTAACCACCGCACCCCAGGACGGACTCGTAGTCCTCCATGGCCGCGTCCTTCGACAGGTAACCGCCGATGAGCACGTCGATCGTCTCCTCGTCGAACGCCATCGTCTCGACTCCCTCCAGTGTCCGATCGGTTCAGGCGTTGATGGCATGCAGTGCCTGGCCGTGCTGAGCGGCCAGATGCACCGCGTGCTCGTCGTCGGGAGCGAGGTGGGGCTTGACGTCGAACACGACCTTCTTGACGGTTCCGCTGAACGCGAACGGCTTGCGTTCGGCGTAGCTCAAGTCGACGACCCCGCCGTTGTCGCGGCCGATGTCCATCCCGGCGTAGCCGGAGAAGCGGATCGGCACGGTGTGCTCCATCCGCCCGCCACCGGCCGGCTCGTCGTTGACGAACAACGTGACCTGACCACCGGTGGCCGGTTTCGCCGCATCGGCCGCGAACTCCATCCGGACGGTCACCTCGCCAGTCGGCAGCGGCTCGTCGGACTGCTGGCGGAAGAGGAAGACACCCATCATCGAGTAGGTGTGAATCAGGTGCCCGCCGTCCACGAACAGCGAGAAGCCACCCAGGTGGTCGGCTTCGGCCACGATCACGCCTTGGGCGCCGCCTTCGGGGATGACGAGGTCGGCACTGATCGAATAGGAGTGGTTGTAGATGCGCGGGACCATGCCGGCCAGGACATTCTCGACGTCGCCACGGAACTCGAACGTCGACACCTCCGGCAATGGCGGGGCGATCCCGAAGAACACCCCGAGCGTCGCCAGCAGCGGCAGCACCTTGTACTTCTCCGCCTCAGCCCAGAACAGCTCGCGCAGCTCCGCGACCTTCTCGGGATTCCGGGCGGCGAGGTCGTGCGCCTGGCTGAAGTCGTCCGGCAGGTAGTACAGCTCGGCCGGGTCGTCGTCCGGGTTCCACACGCCTGGCGCGTACGGCTGCAGAGCGGCGGGCGTGAGGACCCAGGGGATTCGCTCCGTGCGCATTGCGAGCCACCAGCCGTCCTTGTACATGGCCCGGTTGCCCACGCTCTCGAAGTACTGCTGGGTGTGCCGCTCCGGCGATGCCGCGTTGGTGAACGAGTCCGCGAAGGTGGCACCGTGCAGGGGTTCCTGCTCGATCCCGTCGACCTGGGCCGGTGCGGGGATGCCACACACGTCGAGGATCGTCGGCGCCAGGTCGGTCACGTGGGTGAACTGCGACCGCAACCCACCCGCATCGGTGATTCGATCCGGCCAGTGCACGACCATCGGGTTTCGGGTGCCGCCCAGATGGGAGCCGACCTGCTTGCCCCACTGGAACGGGGTGTTCCCGGCCCAAGCCCACGCGGCCGAGTAGTGCGGGTCCATCATGTCCCCGCCCCAGGCCTCAAGCCCTCCGTAGCGCTCGACCAGCTGGAGCTGCATCTCGTCACTGAGCGGGATGCCGTTCTGCATCGTCAGTTCGTTGAACGTCCCGGTGGGCGACCCCTCCATGCTGGCGCCGTTGTCACCCCAGATCCAGAAGATCAAGGTGTTGTCGAGCTCGCCCAGCTCCTCGATCGCATCGATGACGCGGCCAACGTTGTAGTCGGCGTTCTCGGAGAACCCGGCGTAGACCTCCATCTGCCGCGCGTAGAACGCCTTCAGCGGCTCCGGCACGTCATCCCACGCGGGGAACGCCTCGTGCCGTGGGGTCAGCTCTGCCTCCGGGGGGACAACACCGAGCTGCTGCTGTCGCGCGAAGACCTCCTCGCGCATCCGGTCCCAGCCCTGGTCGAACTTCCCCTTGTACTTCGCAGCCCAGCTGTCGGCCACATGGTGCGGTGCGTGGCTGCACCCGGTGGCGAAGTATGCGAAGAACGGCTTGGTCGCGTCCTGAGCGCGAACTCCGTGAAGCCACTGGATCGTCTTGTCGGCCATGGCGTCGGGCAGGTAGTACGGGTTGTCCTCGTCGTAGAAGGCGGGATCCGTTCCGATGATCTTCTGGTTCTCTGCCAGGCACGGGTCCCACTGGCTTGCCCCGCCGCCCAGGAATCCGTAGAAGTAGTCGAACCCCCAGCCGTTCGGCCACCGGTCGAACGGGCCGGCAGGTCCCTGTTGACCGTCGGGAGTGAGGTGCCACTTGCCGAACGCCGCCGTGCTGTACCCGTTGTCGCGCAGGACTCGGGGCAGCGGCGCGCAGTCGCGTGGGAGGACAGCGGTGTAGCCGGGGAATCCGTTCGAGAACTCGCCCACCGAACCGAATCCGACGGTGTGGCTGTTGCGACCGGTCAGCAGGGCAGCTCGGGTCGGGGAGCACAGAGCAGTGACGTGGAATCGGTTGTACCGCACCCCGCCCTCGGCTATCCGTGTGAAGTTTGGTGTGTCGATCGGACCACCGAAGGTGCTGGGGTTGCCGAAGCCCGCATCGTCGATCAGTACGACGAGCACATTGGGTGCACCGGCCGGTGGGTGGACATGGTCGATCAGTGCCCAGTCCGGCTCGCAACCCTGAAGAGTGCGGGCCGCTGTGCCACCGAAGGCATTCCGCCGGATCGGGAGCTTGCTGCGATCAGGCTCATTCATGGCCACTCCTCGAGTTGCTGTCATGTTGTGACGTCTTGTAGGACGAGCCAGCGGATGCCGCTCAACTGCGCCGCTCGCGACGGGCGTCCCGCCGATCGGTGCGTCGGTTCACGCCGTGAGCAACGACGGCGGCGGTGGCAACGGTCGTGGCCGTACGTGCCACGGGGGCACCGACCACACCGGTCCGGCGAGCCCTCCTCCTGGCGAGCGGCATCTCAGATCTCCTCGCTGTCGTGTTCCGAGTCCACCTCGATGGCGGCCAGCAGAGCCTGGATCGGGATCCGGCCACTGGCCACCAGCTGGCCGCCGGCGTGACGGACTGCCGAAGCGAACGGCGCCACCCACGTGTTCTCGAAGACCAGGACAGCCGCAGCACTACTCGGTTCGACCGCCTCGGCGATCGACGCCACGTCGTCCTCGGTAAGCAGCATGGCCAGCTCGGCCTCGTAGGTCCGCAGCTGACCGATCTCACTGTCGTCCAGGTCCGCCAGCTCGAACCCCTCGACGGCACCGTCGGCGTCCTTCGTCAGTACGAGCAGGTCGAGCACTCGGATGATGCCGCGATCGACGAGGTCCACCAGGTGCGGTGCGATCTCGCCGTTGAACTGGGTCCCGGGAAACTCCACGACGATCCAGTCGACCGGACCGAGCTCGTCGACAGCAGCGGTCATGTGCTCGCCTCCTTAGACGTACAGCGAGGTCACAGCAGTTGCTGCCGGGATCGACTCTTCGGGATTTCGCGAGTCCCGGCATCCCCCCTGGCGGGGGAAGTTGGCGACGATGCCCTTCCTACCGAGCAGCGGCCGGTCGCGCCTAGCGGGAAGAGCCCGCACCGGGACGTGCTGCGTCACCCAGCAGTTCGGCCAGCTCCTGGAGCTCACGACGTGAGCTGACGCCCGCCTTGCGGTAGATGGACCTGACCTCGGTCTTCACCGTTTCAGGTGACAGCTGCAGCTGTACTGCGATCTCGCGCAGGGTCGATCGCTCGAGGATATGGGGCCAGAGCCTCAGTTCCGCCGGCGTCAGCCGACCCAGGACCTCGGAGCGTCCGATTGCCTGCCGCGCGCTGCCGACGAGACCATCGAGGAACGTGGATTCGGGTAGCTGCAGGCGGACTGTTCGGGCCGCTTCTCCCGCCCTGACCGCCGTTTCGGCGTCCCCGAGGAGGGCCCAGGCGCGCGCCACCATCGACTGCATCAGCACATGGAGCCATGGCAGGAGAGGGCGCAAGCCGGACAGTATCGCCTCGGCTCTGCGGAGGTCGGCGCGCGCTTGGCGCTCCTCGCCGTGTCGTGCGTGGAGGAACCCGGAGACCGAGGACACCCATGCCGTGGTGCTGAAGTCGTCAAGCTCGTACTCGAGCCAGACTCGTCTTGCTATCCGGATGGATTCCTCAGCCGCAGTCCAGTTCTCCGCCTGGACATCGAGCGCCGCGAGCATGGTTGTGGATCCGACCCACGTGGTCCCGAGCCTCAAGGACTGGGCCAGATCTCGACTGTGCTCGATGACAGCTCTGCCCTCGTCGATCTCACCGTCGAGGACAAGGTAGGCGCCATGGATCAACTGAGCGAGGGGCCGCAACGGGTGGGTGGCCGGCAGCGAGGTGTGGGAAGCCTGGGCGAGCGCAGCCGACGCCTGGTACCCGGCTCTGCCTGGCAGCGCGAGTAGTAGCGCCAGGGATGGCTCGACCGTAGAGCGGTCCAGGTGTTCCTGCCAGTCGGAACCGAGGAGATCCGCGGTGACCTGTGCCCAGCGAATGGCCGCGGCCCCATCCGCGCGAAGCACCGCAGAGCAGGCTTCCGTGATCGACAGCGCTGGGGACTGCGCCACCGCTGACTCGTCGACCAGGGCAAGCCAGCCCTGCACCGAGGAGTGACGACCGACGATGAGGGCGCCGGGTGCGCGTGCCCAGACAAGAGATCCGAAGAGGTCCAGGTCGCCGGAAAGCGCACCGTGGGCCATCGCTTCTTCAACGTAGCCCCGGTCGTCGCACCAGCGAGCGGCCCGGGCGTGCAAGGTCTTCTCGACGCCTGGGTCGGACGCGGCTAGCTCTTGCGCGAGTCGCTCGCGCAGCAGCGGGTGGAGACGGTAGTAGCCGTCCGCCCCTTCCAGTCGGCTGACCAGCAGCGTTGCCCCCTCGGCCGCACGCAAGAGGGAGCGGGAGTCGGTGATCGCCAGTACGTAGTCGCAGGACGACGCGGAGAGCGTGGGGAGGATCGAGGAGCGAGTCATGAACTCGACGAGCTCAGGAGCCGCTCCTGCCATGACCACACCATCGAGATAGTCCATCAAGGCTGCGGACGGTCGATCCGGCGGTTGATGACCGGATGTGGTCGCCAGACCCTGAAGGTAGGCCGCCACTGGCCAGCCCGCGGTCGCGCGCAGGATCTCGTCGACCAGTCCGGCCGTCGGCTCGACGACCGCGAGCTGGCCCAGCAGGGCTCTGATCTCGGCCGCATCGAAGGACAGGTCCTCGAACCCGAGCTCGTAGACCCTGCCCTGGCTCCGCCACAGCGCGACGGGCAAGTCAGGTCGGGAGCGCCCGACCAGCGCCAGCTGCGAGCCAGCGGGAAGTGACTCCAGCACGGCGGCGAGCACCACAGCGGCGCGTACCCCTGCCATGTCGTGAACGTCGTCCACGACGACGGTCACCGGTCCGTCCAGCTGCTCGAGGGACCGCTGGAACTGCGGAAGCACACGGCGGGAGTAGGCGGGCTCGTCGGCCGTCATGGTGCCGGCCGGAGGCACGACCTTGACTCCACCGGCCACGAGGGCGGCAAAGATGGTGGACATCAGCACGACCGGATCGGAGTCGCGCCCATTGACTGTGGCCCACGCCACCGGCCGACCGGTGCTCGCCGCCCACTGCGACATGAGGATGGTCTTCCCGAACCCTGCGGGTGCCAGCACAAGCACCAGCTCAGAGTTGCTCTCCTGCAGGTCGCGGAGCACGCGTTCGCGCGGGACCTGACCGCGTCGGGGCGCGGGCGGACGCACCTTCGAGTCGGGCGTGACCACCGGACCACCCAGCGAATGAGGAGGGTGCCGCGGAGCTGGGACGTGAGGTGTCCGCACTATCACCCAAGCGACAGTAGTCTCGTCGCCCTTCGTCACACGAGGCTCATCTTGATCCTCGACCGTGAATCTCGTGCCCCGCGCCGATCGAGCGTCACAGTCGCGCGACCACCAGCGCGCCCCGAAGCCTCTACGTGAGCGGCGGCAAGCCCTTGGCGATCAAGTCGACCCCGAAGATCAGGAAGAGCACCGCCATCACTGCATTGTTGTGGAGCGCCAGCCAGTCCTTGAGCTCGTCGAGTCGGGTCTTGGCCTTCTCGCCGCCCACGAGGTAGTAGAAGACGGGTATGCCGATGGTCAGGCTCGCGACGACGACGAAGATCACGAGCGACCAGATCGCGTCGCTGGTGGATAGTCCCAGGAGCGCCAGCGATGAGCCGGCGGCCAAGGAGAGCATGAGGTTCTTCGGGTTCACCCCGGCCAGGAGCAGACCGAAGGCCAGCGCCTTGACTGGCGCGAAGCTGTCGATCCCGGCCATCCATGTCGGCATTACCGCTTCAGCGCCAGGCGCCGGGCGGCTGCGCCAGTTCCGCAGCGCCAGTAGGAGGAACAACACGCCGAAGATGATCTTGCCCCAGGCGATGGTGTCCGCCGTGGTGCTGCTTGTGGGGGCTTCGCCCTGGAGTGCGATCACGTAGGAGGCGCCGCTCACGGCGGCCAGTGCAATCACCCAGCCGACCAAGAACATCGGCCCGTTCACCCGCGCCCGCTGGGAGAACAACATGAGGATCACCGCGATGATCGGCACGGGACTGATCGCAACCCCGACCGCAAACGTCAAGATCGCGCTGACTCCCTGTCCCATGGCTGATACTCGCAGCCGAGCGAGGACCTGTGTGCCGAACCCACAAGACCCCGGCCACGCATCCCGCTCCGGAGGAGTGAGCACCCGAACCGACGTCGTGGCTACGACACCGCGGCTTCCCGGCCAACCACTGGTCCGAAGCCGGAGAGGGATGCTCCGACGCGGGCGACGGCTGCGACCTGCTTTCCGCTAGACGCTGCGACATGCTTTCCGGATGGCATTGAACCTGTCAGAACGAGTCCTTCCCGACCGTCAGAAGCGGACCCTCGAAGAACTGACGGCTGACCTCGACCTGACGGCCGGCGACGCGCAGTCCAAGAAGTCGGCCTTCTGGACCATGCTGGTGCTCTCGGCAGTCATCGCCACTGCGGGAGTCGTGTCGGACTCCACTGCCACGGTGATCGGCGCCATGATCATCGCACCGCTGTCCACGCCGATCATGGGGGTAGCCCTCGGCATCGTGCGACGCAGCAGCTCAGCGACTCGGAGCGCGGCGAAGTTCACGCTGGCTGGCGCGCTGATGGTGATCGTCATCGGCGTCGCATTCTCGCTGCTCATCCCCGGAGACGTGAACCTGCTCAACGACAGCCAGATCGCCAGCCGAACGTCACCGGGTCTGGTCGATCTGATCTCGGCCGTGGCCACGGGGTTCGCGGGTTCGGTCGCCTTCGCCCGACGCGATGTCGCGGCGGTGCTCCCCGGCGTCGCGATCGCGATCTCGCTCGTGCCACCGCTCGCAGTCGTCGGTGTGTGCCTCGGCCAAGGTGCCGTCGCGCTGGCGATCGGCGCCTTGGTGCTGTTCATCTCGAACTTCGTCGCGCTCGTGCTCGCCGGGAGTCTCGTGTTCACGACGGCCGGGTACGGAACCGACGCTGCGGACGGGGAAGAGCTGTCGCGCCGTCGGGCCTACCTCGCGGTAGGACTCCTGCTCGTCGTGGTCCTGGTGCCGATGGGGGTCAACACGGTGAGCACCTACCTGGTCAACCTGTGGACTCAGCGGGTCCAGGCAACGGCCGACACATGGATCGCGCAGCAGCCTGGCGCGAGCATTGAGAGCGTCTTCGCCGCATCGAACACGGTCTACGTGAGCGTCAAGACGCCGAGCGGCCTACCGTCCACTGCGGAACTGGTCGCTGACCTTGCCGGGCAGATTCCCAACGGCATCTCGGTCGTCGTCACGACCACCGTCGGACAGCAGATCGACGCCGGCGTCGTCGGCGCGTCCGGAGTGTCCAATGCCCATTAGCCTGAGATGCGACCCATCACTGCGTGACTCGGCGCCGCGAAACCACGTGGACGACATCGCGGAGTTCCCGCCCGTCATCGAGTTTGGCTGGCACCTGGCTCAAGATCGATGGTGCCGTTCTGGTTGCCATTGGCACCGATTCAGCCCGATTCGGCCGCTACCGCCGAGGTCCACGCAGGGCGCTTGACCTGCACGGATGCACCCTCGGGGATGGTGGTGACCGGAGTCCGGACCCTCTCTTAATCCGCGGGTTGTAGGTTCAAGTCCTACGCGGCGTACGTGTGCAGAGGCCCGGTCTTCGGACCGGGCCTCTGCTGTTTCACCTGCCCCGCCTTCCCCTCGGGGCATACGACGGCCGCAACGGTGGCGGCCGCCACGCGCACTTGGGCGGTGTCGGCTCACCTGAGATCCCGACGGGGTCGTGCGGTCGTGTGGTGCTCGGCCGCCGGACTGGCCCTGGCCGTCGGCTGGTCCCAGGTGTGGCTGGGGGTGCACTGGCCCAGCGACGTCGCCGCTGGCTGGCCCCTCGGTGGCTCAGGCGTCGCGCTGGTCGTCGCGCTCGTGGGGTACGCCGAGCGGCGAGGGCGGCCACGCGGTCGCGTCCGACGACGGGTACGTGCGAGACGAGGCGCGTAGCTGTTCGCCCGGCCAGTGAGCCCGTCGGCCAGCTGGGCCAGCAGGACGAGCACAACGCACCACAGCACGCTGACCCACACCACGACGGCGCCGGCTCGTTGGTCGGCCATCGGGTCGGACCAAGGCCAGTCCAGCTCGGTGAACCAGGACCCCCCGAGAGGCGCTCCCGCCGTGCGCACGCCCCACCCGAACGCCAGCAGCAAGGCCAGCAGCACGCCGACGAGCAGGAACCGATCGCGTCCGGGCCGCGGCTGCGGCACCCTGTCGCGCTCGAGCAACGCCCACCAGAACAGGCAACCGACCGTGAGTGCAAGCAGGTTGACGAGCAGGTGCGCCGAGGCCGATCGCAGCGACGACTCCAGCAGCGGGCTGGCGTAGAGGACGACGACCAGCCCGACCACGAACAGCAGTCCGTTGACCGGGTCAGCCAAGAGACGCACCACCGGGCCCGGGTCCCCCGCTGTGGCACGAGCTCGTTGGGCCAGCCGGATCGGCTGGCCCAACGACAGCAGGATGGGCACGACCAGCAGCAGCACCAGCAACTGGCCGACCTGCACGCTGACCAGCGCACGGGAGTACGCGGCCGGCCCGCCGCACAGCGCGACCACCGCCACGGCAAGTCCGGCCAGCACACTCAGCGTCCGGCCGAGGGGCCAAGGCGACCCGCCTCGGCCCGCCCGCCGCACCGCGGCAAGGTAGCCGACCGTGGCCAGCGCCGCGGCCGAGAGCACGAGGGCGTCCGGCTGCCACGCGGTCAGCAGGGATCGCAACGAGAGCGGTACGACGTCGTAGCCGAGCAGCGCGCGCGCTCCGTCGTGCGTGCCGCGCGAAGTGAGCGGCGGAGCGGTTCGTGACAGCGCCACGGCCAGCCCGACTGCCGACCCCATGAGCAGCAGCTCGGCGATCGCCAGCCGCAGGAAGGTCCTCGGCCGCCCGGCCAGGACTTGCGTGACCGTCACGCTACGGTGCAGCCAGCCGACCACGCCGAGGACCAGCAGGACGACGGCCTTGGCCAGTACCGCGCGCCCGTACGTCGAGGTCCAGGCCTCCCGTGAGAGCCCCAGCCGCGCGTAGGCCGTCAACAGGCCCGAGAGCCCGACGACGAGGAAGCAGCCGAGCGCCAGCGAGCTGAACCGCGGCAACGCACTTCGCAGGACGACTCCGCCACCGCGCAGGTACAGCACGATCGCGAGCAGCCCCCCGGTCCACAGCGACACCCCGACGACGTGCAGGGCCAGCGCGGCAGACCCGGACGCGTGCCCGGTGAGCAGCCCGGCGAGCAGGCCGGAGGCCGCCAGCACGAGAACCCACCGGGCCGTCGCCACCGAACGGACGCACCGGGCTAGGCCTGCGACCAGGGCCGCGACCAGGGCGGCGAGCAGCGCCGACCGCGCCGCGCCGACCGACCAGCCGAAGTCGCCCACGGCACCGCTGGACAGGACGTCGGTCAGCGGCACTCCGACGATGCTCGACAGGAGCAGCCACCATCCGGACAGCGCGGCGGCGCACCAGGCGGCTGCCCACCAGCCTGCGCGCCGCAGGAGCCCTCGGGCCAGCGGCGAGAGCCGACCCGTCTCGGCCGGCACGAGCACGGCCGCGGCCAGGAGTGTCCCGAGCGTGCCGACGGCCGCAAGGTCGAACGCGACCCTGGCCGCCGGCAACGCCCACCAGGTGAGCGCCCCGGCGTCCGGCAGGCCTGCCGGCACCCACCCGAGGCGACCCCTGAGCAGCGCCGCGGCCAGCGCCAGGACGCTCACCGCGACCAAGGGCACCGCGACGAGCGGCCACCGCAGACGGTTACCCGGCACGACTGTCGTCGGCGACTCACGCATGGTCGATCCGTCTCCGCGCGCGGGTGACCGCGACGGCCGCCAGGATCGCACCGGTCGCCACGACCATGACGGTGGCGCCGAGCAGGAGCGGAACTGCATCCCGCCCAGTGGCAGCGGGGAGCGCCACCAAGACCGGTGCAAGGGACGGCTGCGGTATGGACACCAAGGCGGGAGCGGGGCCGGCCACTGACGTCACCGTGAACGACAGCGAGCCGATCACCGGGTGACCGTCGTCGGACACGACCCGGTAGCCGACCTGGTAGGTCCCCACGACCGGCAACGGCCTGAGCCGTTGCACGAGAACGGCTCCGGTGACAGTCGGTGGGCCCTGCGCGTGGTTGGCGCCGTCCGGCCCGGAGACGACGACGGATGCCAGCGGGGTCGATATCGGCTCGTTGAACACCAGCCGCACCGTCGTCGGCGGAGAGTCGAGCACGGCGCCTGGCATCGGTGCGCTCAGCTCCAGCTCGGTGTGCGCCGACGCGTGCGGAGCCCCCAGCACCAGAAGGGCTGGCACCACGACCAGCAGCGCGACCCATCGGCGCAGCGACCGGATGCGCGACGACATGGAGTTCATCCCAGCCTCTCCCCTCGAGATCACGTGCCCGCCCATCGCGTCGGTGGCCACACGACGGCGATCACCCGACCCTGCAGCTCGTCCGCCTGGATCGACCCGAAGACCCTCGAGTCCAACGAGTTGCGTCGGTTGTCGCCCAGGAGGAACACCGCACCCGAGGGAACCCGAGCCGGCCCGAAGTAGACGCTGTCGATCGCCTGCGGATCCGCGTACGGCTCCGCTACCGGATGGCCATCGACGGCGAGCACACCGTCCTCTATCGCCACCAGGTCGCCGCCCAGCGCGACGACGCGCTTGACCGCCAGCTCGCCCGTTCCCGGCAGCAGGAAGGCGGCCAGGTCGCCCCGGCGCCACTCCCGAATGTGTCGGGTGACCTTCTCGACGAGCACGTGGTCACCGGTCTGCAGCGTGGGCTCCATGCTGTCCGACACGATCCGCATCGGCTCCGCCCCCCAGACGACGGAACCGGCGAGCAGCAGGAGCAGCACAACCGCGACCCGGGCCGACCTGGGCCGTGGGGCCGCCCTCGCCGGCGCGCTGAGCACGGGTACGGCCACCGCTCAGTCGCCCATCGACCAGGGCCGCGCAGCCTCGATCGGGTCGAACTCGACGTCGTGGTCGGGGTCACCCACGCTGAACTGCATCATCATGTCGTGGTCCTCGTGGACGAGGTTGTGGCAGTGCATCATGTAGCGCCCCTTGGGGGCGGGCCAGCCCGGACCCGCCGGTGGCCCGCTGAACCGCATGGCCACCCTGATCGTCTCGTTCTCCGCGAGGTAGACGACGTCCTTGGGTCCCTTCTCGTGCGGCAGGACGTTGGCCGCGCTGCCGTTGCGGGAGAGCACCTGGAAGTCGACAAGATGGATGTGCACCGGGTGGAACCAACCGCCGGAGGTGTTGACCAGCTCCCACACCTCGACGGCACCCAGGTCAGGCTCGGCCATGCAGTGCGTGTAGCCACTGCTGACCACGTCCTCCCAGGTCTCGCCGTTGATCGTCCAGTGCCCGTTGGTCCGGACGAACTCGAAGGTCCGCCTGGGGACCTGCTGCGTGCGCAGGCCTGCCTCGGTCCAGGTCATGCACTCGGCCGGCCGGACCAGGTCCTCCCAGTACGTGGGCACCGAGTTGCCGGCCGAGCTCGTCGCGTCCCCACGGACCCGGAACCGCATGGCCTGCTTGACGCCGTCGTAGTTGATGTTGTTCTTCGGTAGCAGGTTCTGCAGGACCAGCAATGCGTTGTCCGGATACTTGGCGAAGTCGATGACGACCTCATATCGCTCCGCCATCGCCTGACGCAGGCTGGTGACCACCTGCGGTCTGGGCATGAACCCGGCGTCGGTCGCGATGACGGTCATCGGCACCGGCGCCCGGCCGTCGCTGAGCTGCCAGGTGTAGGACCGCGACACGGACGCGTTCAGGAACCGGAACCGGTACTTGCGGCGCTCCACGACCATCTCGGGCCACGGCACGCCGTTGACCAGGATGACGTCGCCGTAGATGCCCGACTCGCTGTTGTCCTCGTAGATCAGCGAGCCGTCGGTGGCGAACATGGCGTCCTTGAAGACGACCGGGACGTCGTAGTCACCCGTGGGGATGCCCAGTTGCCGCTCTACGGGGTCGTGCAGGATGTAGATCCCGGCCAGTCCGTTGTATGCGTTCTGCGCGGTGTGGTGCACGCCGTGGTCGTGGTACCAGAGCGTGCGCGCCTCCTGGCTGTTCGGGTAGACGTAGGACTTGGCCTGCCCTGGCAGCGTGATGTCGCTGGCGTAGCCGTCGTACTGCGGCAGCGAGGCCGACCCGTGCAGGTGCGTGGACGTCCAGCGCTGCATCGGGTCCGGGGAGTACGGCGAGGGCATCATCGCCCCGTCGTACGGCGGTGTCGGCTGCTGGTGCAGCAGGTTGGCCTGGTTCACCACGATCGGCGTGCCCTGGTACGCGTGGATCGTCGGCCCCGGAACCACCCCGTTGTAGCCGAACACCGGAGTCTGATATCCCGGCAGGATCTCGGCGACCCCGAACCGCTGCACGACGTCGTACCGCGGGTACATCGCCTTGAGCCCACCGGCCAGGATCAGCTCCACGGTTCCCACGGGTGCCAGCTCCGGCGGGCGCCGGAACGGCAGGGAGAAGTACCTCGGCAACGACTTGCTGGACATCTGCTTGACGCTGCCCGAGGTGTGGGCGATCCGCTCGAGCGGCAGCACGGCCGCGGCGGCTCCCACGAGTCCGATCTTCAGCAGGTCACGTCGGCTCAGAGTCATCACTCCTCCTGACTGCGGCCAACGAGCGTCGTCCGCTTGGTCATGACCCCAGTTCGGCCAGGGCACACAGTGCCGTTTCGACCTTGGGGATTCCTCGGGGCGACTGGTACTAGTGCCAAGGTCCGATGGCGGACACGACCTACGGGGGTGGACAAAGGAGACCAGCCGATCCCCCCTAGAAGGAGTCCAGCCATGCGACGCATCCTGATCCTCTCGGCCGCTGCGGTGGTCGCGACCGCCCCAGCCCTCACCGGTCTGCTCGGCAACCAGTCCTTCGCCGAGAGCGTGCCGGTCACGGTGCCCGCCCAGGCCAGTACCGCGAACGACCGGAGCGGCCACCCCGAGCCGGGCGACGACCGCAGCGGCCCCGCCGCTGCCACCCCAGGCCCGAGTCGCTCCGCGTCCGCGAGTCCGTCGACTGACGACCACGGCAACCACGCCGAGCCCGGAGACGACCACGGCGGCCGTGCCACTGCTGCCGCAACCGCGACCTCCAGCCACTCCCCGTCCGCCAGCCGCTCGCCGGACGACCACGGCAACCACGCCGAGCCCGGAGACGACCACGGCGGTCGATCCACCGCCACGGCCACCGCTTCGGTAACCGCCACCGCCACGGTCAGCCGGTCCGCCGACGACCACGGCGACACCAGCGGGCACTCGGGCCGTGACGACTCGGGCGCCGGTTCGTCCGGTTCTGAGGACAGCGTGTCGTCCGGTTCGCACGGCAGCGACGACTGAGGTCCAGCGTGAGCCACAGCCGCGCGCTCGGGGCCACCGTGGGGGACGCCGTACCCTCAAGGGTGACCCCGAGCGAGGGCAGGGCCGGACCGGAGTGGGCGACCTTGGCGACCGGGCGGTCGACCGGACGCGCCGAGCGACCCGTGCGCACCGGCCGGGTCCTGGTCCAGGTCATCGCCGCTGCCGCGATCGTCCTGCTGGCCGTCGCCGTCGCCGGCTCGGTGGCCAGCCGCAAGCTCGCCGAGCGCGAGTCGGTGACCGACGCGGCTCAGGTAACCGACCTGCTCGCCGACGCCGTCGTCCAGCCCGCTCTCGACGACGGCCTGCTGAGCGGCGCACCGGCCGCGGTGGCGGGCATCGACGCGGCCGTCCGCACTCACGTGCTCGGCCCCTCCATCGTGCGGGTGAAGATCTGGTCGCCGGACGGTCGGGTGCTGTACTCCGACGAACCGCGGATCGTGGGTGAGACGTTCACCCTGGACGAGGAGGAGCGGCGGGTCCTGGTCGATCCCACGACCCGCGCCGAGGTGTCCGACCTCGAGCGACCAGAGAACCGCTTCGAGCAGGGTCAGGGCAAGCTGCTCGAGGTCTACCGACCGGTCTGGACGCCCTCGGGACAGGCGCTGCTCTTCGAGACGTACTCCCCCTACGCCTCGGTCACCGGGCGCACCGGGGAGCTGTGGCGCGGGTTCGCGGGGATCACCCTGACCAGCCTGTTGCTCCTCGTCCTGCTGCTGATGCCCGTGCTGTGGCGGCTGCTCGACCAGCTGCGGCGGTCCCAGGCGCACCGCGAGGCGCTGCTGCGCCATGCGGTGGACGCCTCGACCGAGGAGCGACGCCGGATCGCGGCCACGCTGCACGATGGCGTGGTGCAGGAGCTGGCCGCCACCTCGTTCGCCGTCGCCGGCGCCGCAGAGCGGGCGGAATCCGTCCACCAGCCTGAGCTGGCCCGGTGGCTGAGGAGCGCCGCTACCACCGTCCGGGCCAGCATCAGCGGCCTACGCTCGCTGCTGGTCGACATCTACCCGGCAAGCCTGCAGTCGGCCGGCCTGGTAGCGGCGCTGGACGACCTCGCCGCGACGATCCGGTCCCGCTCGATCGAGGTGCGCCTCGACGTGCAGGCCGAGGCCGACCAGCGGCTGGGGGACGATGGCGAGCGACTGGTGTACCGGGTGGCCCAGGAGTGCCTGCGCAACGTGGCCCGGCACTCCGCGGCCGGCCACGTGCAGGTGACCCTGCGCCCGGACTCCGGTTCCGTCGTCCTCGAGATCACCGACGACGGGGTCGGCTTCGACCTCGACGCCGTGCTCACGGCTCCGCAGGAGGGCCATTTCGGGATTCGGGTCCTCACCGATCTGGCCGAGGCTGCAGGCGCGCTGCTGCAGGTCGCGACAAGCCCGGGCCACGGAACCCACTGGCGGCTTACGGTGCCCATGTGATCACCGTGTTCCTGGTCGACGACCACCACCTCGTGCGCTCGGGGCTCGTCTCATTGCTCGAGACGACCGACGACCTCCGGGTTGTCGGCCAGGCCGCCGACGGCGAGCAGGCGGTCCGGCTGGCGCCCGGGCTCGGGCCGGACGTCGTCCTCATGGACCTGTCCATGCCGGTGCTCGACGGGGTGGCCGCCACCCGCCAGCTGCTGGCGGTCTTGCCCCAGACCCATGTGGTCGTACTCACCTCGTTCTCCGACCAGCAGCGGGTGGGTGAGGCGCTCGCCGCTGGCGCCGTGGGCTACCTGTTGAAGGACTGCGACCCGCGGGAACTGCTGGCTGGGGTGCGCGCCGCAGCTCAGGGACACGCCCCCCTCGACCCTCGGGTGGCCAGGGCCCTGCTGCCGGCGGCGACGGCGTCCCCCCTCGACGAACTGAGCGCCCGGGAGCGGCAGGTCCTCGACCTGGTCAGTCAGGGCCTAGCCAACAAGCAGATCGGCCGGGTCCTCGGCATCAGCGAGCGCACGGTCAAGGTCCACCTCGGCCACGTGTTCCGCCGCATCGGAGTCGCCGACCGGACCAGCGCGGCGCTGTGGGCCCGCGAGCACCTCCCGACGAGCTCGGCGACCTAAGCGGTCCAGACGGAGAGGTGCCCGTGGGCCCCACCGACGATCGGTGGGGCCCACGGGTGTCTTGCGCCGGCTACCTGCCTACGGTGGCGTTGAACGCGGTGGCACCGGAAAGGGTTCCGCCCAGGGTCGACTCGACGGAGATGGGCGTCGAGGTGACGTTGGCCGGCGGTCGGGCCGACGCCGGCACGCCGGACAGGCGCAGCCGGAACGCGCCGGTCGCGTCCACGAGCGCCGTGCCGATGACGGGATGGGTCAGCGCACTGCCCAGGTGGACCGTGATGCGCTGCCCCGCTGCGACCGAGCTGGTGCCGTCGATCCGCCACTCGTTCTTGCCGCTGCGGAATGCGGCCGAGGTGACGACCAACGTCTCAGGCTGCGGCGTGACGACCACGGTGTCGGTCGCGGTGCCGCCGGGTCCGGTCGCCGTCAGCTGCAGGGTGACCGGCCGGTTGGAGTCCGGGGTGACCATCAGGGGGAAGCTGAACGACGGCGTCGCCGTGCTCGCCCCGGACAGAATGATGGTCGGATCCCCGGGCTGGTCATCCACTCGGGTCCACGCGTAGGTGCGCGCTCCGGTCGTAGCGGCCGCGTCGAGCCGCACCAGGGTGCCGCGTCGCACGGTCTGGTCCGGTCCGGCACTGGCCACTGGCGGCAGCACGTCGGTCACTGTGACGTCGACGCTGTCAGTGCTCGGCCCGCCGGGCCCCCCGACGGTCACCTCGAAGGTCAACGTGGCCGACTCGGCCGGTGCGACGAACGTCGCCCGTGACGTGCCCGCGCCTTCCACGGTCACTCCCGGTCCGGCCACCTGGGTCCAGCTGAACCCGGTCGGATCCCCGGTCGAGCCGGAGGCATCCAGGGTCACCGTGGCGCCTTGGGCCACCGACTGGTCGGCCCCGGCATAGGCCTGGACGGGCAGGAAGGGGAACGCGGCGCCCATCGCGGAGACCGCCATGCCGCCTGAGCCGCCGGCTGACGACGTCACCTGGACGACGGCGGGGACTGCGCCCACGCCGGTGAAGTCAGCCGTTCCGTCGACCAGGTCCCCGATTCCGACCACCGTAAGGGTGGGTGCTGTGGCGGTGTCGCTGGATGTCGCCGCGACCCGCAGCGTCTGCGTGTCGCTGTCGTAGTCGGCAGCCGTCACCCGGACGACGTCGGTGACCGGGATGGTCTTCGACGCCGGTGGTACATCCCCAGCGTTGACCACGGTCACCGAGCCGGGGACCGCGCCGATGAAGGAGACCCGGGCGAAGTAGCGACCAGAGCCGTCACCGCGCAGCACCGTCGTTCCGTAGCCGGCCGCCGAGTCCGCCTTGAGCACGATCGAACTGCCCGCGTCAGACGTGGCATACACATCGAGGAACCCGCCATCGGCACCGGTCCGCGCGTAGGTGGCGGCCGACCCGGTCACGCCGGAGTTCGTCGAGAACTTGCCCAACAGGGTGAACTGGTCCGTGCGGACGTCCGTACCGTCGGCCCCGGTGATCCGGAAGTAGTTCTGGGCGGTCCCGGCGTCGTCCGTGACCGGTGAGCCCGTGACCGAGTGCGGCACTGCCGGGTCTCCCAGGTAGCCGGCTGGGGCCCCCGTGTCCCACTTGAGGAACGGGCCGATGCGCCCGGCCAGTGCCCCGGTGAAGACGCCGGGCGCGACGCCGATGTCCTCGGTGACGAAGAACCGGCCACCGTCGTCCGCGGTGTGCGTGTCCGTCCCGTACGGGTGGTGGATGGTGTAGGTCGTCCCAGGTGCGGCACCAGTGATCTTGATCCGGATCCGGGCGAACACCACCTGGTCCCCGGGGGCGACGGGACCGTTCGCGAAGGCGCCCTCGAGTGCGAGGGTCAGCGTCGCGGTCCCGCCGTTCGGCAGCGTCAGGCCCGAGCCGGCCGCCATGTAGAACAGCTCGTCCGGGAAGTTGTCCGGGAACGAGACCGGCTGCGACGGGTCCGGCATGGTCGCGGGCACGATCCCGCAGTACGGGTCCAGCGGGTCGAGGCACGGCTCGAGCCGCTGACCAGTCTGATCCTCGTACCAGGTCGGAAAGCCGTGGTCCCCGCTCACCGGGCCGACGGCCTGCAGATGCGTCTTGGTCCCGTCGATCGTCAGCGCCTGCGCCGCGAGTGGAGCAGCGGCCAATGCGGTCACGGCGAGGGCTGTGGCAACGTGCCTGAGTCTGATGCCCATGATGGTCCCCTTCCAGAGGTAGGTCACCGTGACGCACCGACCTCGCACCGTTCTTGGGGAAACCTCGTGCCGCGCCATGGCTGGCCTCCCACGGCTCCCGCTGGACGTGCACGTGGGCCCGTGCCGCGTGGGGGGCAGCAGCACGGACCCACGGCCGCGACCGAGGCGCCCGGAGGTCCGGGGGGGCGCCTTCGGTCCACAGCGAAGGCTCGCAACGTCCCCTTGGTACCCGGTTGGGTCGACCCCGGGCAGACCTTGGGGCGGGTCAGGTCGACGACGGGAGGTACGCCGTCACGACTGTGCCGCCGGAGACCCCAGGTGCGACGTTGAGGGACCCACCCAGATCGGCCACCGTGTCGGCGAGCACCTGCAGCCCGATGTGCCCGTCGGCCCGAGCCAGCGAGCCGTCGGGTAGCCCGACCCCGTCGTCTACGACCTCCAGCCAGACCCGGCCGTCGGCCAGCTCGGCATGCACCTCGACCCGACTGGCCGACGAGTGCTTGGCCACGTTGCGCAGCGACTCGCGCAGCACCCGGTAAGCGGCCCTGGCGGCCTCCTCACCGATGTCCAGGTCAGCCGGTACAGCGTTGACGGCCTCGACACCGGACTGCCGCAGAGGCACCAGCAGGTCCTCGGCCGCCAGCCGCAGCCCAGACTCCCCGAGGTTCGGCGGGAGGATGTCGGTGAGCAGGATGCGCAAGGCGTTGACGTCGTCGCCGACGATCGCGGCCGCGTGGGAGAACATGGCCGACGAGTCCGGGTCGGTCGTACGGATCGACATCGCGGACATCGCGTATCCCAGTCCGGCCAGGTCCTGCACCACCCCGTCGTGCAGATCCTGAGCGATCCGGCGTCGTTCCAGGTCCGACGCCGTGACGGCCCGTTGGAGCAGCAGTTCCCGATCACGCTGCCCCTCGTCGATGCGGCGGGCCAGCCGCACCGCCATCGGAAGCACCAGCGCGCCGAACAGCAGCAGGGTTCCGATGGTGACCAGGGTCATGGTCCGGAACAGCGAGGACGCCTGCCGGTCGAGCCGGTCCGCGGAGAGGTACGCCTCGAACAGCATCGGCTGGCCCCACGACGAGACGAATCCCGCGTAGACCTCCACCAGCCGTTCGTTGCTGCGTTCGAAGAGATTCTCGCTGCTGCTCAGGTCCGAGACGCCGGCCTCGCTCTGCCAGGTGCCCAGCAGCTTCGCATCCTCGTCCGACAGCGAGAACACCTGCCCGATAAGACGGGCGTCGTCGGAGTAGAGAACGGTCCCGTCCGGGCTCCAGATCTTGACCCGTTGCAACGAGCCATCGGCCATCCGGTTACGCATGGCAGTGTCGATCCGAGCCAGCGCCGCAGCGTCGCCACTCATCACGCCTACGTCGAGGTTGGGGACCACGAGGTTGCGGGTGAGGCTCGTCGCCGTCGCCTCGGCGTCCCGGACCGCCTCCGCCTTCGCGGCCCGGTCAGCGAACACCACGACGGCCGCCATCAGCAGCACCAGCGTGACCACGCTCGTCAACATGAAGGTGCGGACCGCGCGCCACACCGTGCCGCCACGCCGGGTGCGGGCGGCCCGGCTATCCGAAACCACGGTCCCCGATGAGGCCGAGCCGGCGAGCGGCCGCCACCGCCTCGAGCTGGGAGTGCGCGTTGAGCTTGAACAGCAGGGCCTTCACATAGCCGCGGCAGGTGTTGAGACTGATACCCAGCCGACGCGCGATGCCCTGCGCGTCGAGGCCGTCACCGAGCATCTCGAGCACGGCAAGCTCACGCGGGGTCAGCGAGACCGGGACCCCGGCCGCCGAGCCGTTGCCGGCGGTGATCGCAGACGGGCTGAGGATCACCTGGCCCCGACGCGCAGAACGGATGGCCGCAAGCAGATCGTTGAGCGCCCCGCCCTTGGGCAGCACCGCGCTGGCCCCGGCCGCGACCGCGGCCGCCACCAACGCGGGACCCACCTGGGCAGACAGCACCACCACGCAGACGTCCGGCCGGCCGTCGATCAGCATCCGGGTGGCGGTAACCCCGTCGACTCCGGGCATGTTGACGTCCATCACGACGACATCGGGTTGGTGGCGACGGTCCATCTCGAGCGCCTGCTCGGCGCTGCGGGCATGGTCGACGCAGGCGAGATCGGGTTCGGCGTCCAGCGCCATCGACATCAGCTCTGCGAAGGTCGTGTGGTCATCCACGACGAGCACGCGCAACTCACTCGTCGTCTCGCGCGTCCCCCCGGAGACCATCCCCGTACCCCCAGCTCTTGGGTGAAGCCAGGAACCATGGTTGGGGACGGAGCAGCGTTCGCCCATAGGTCGTTCGGATCATCTCCTGCGATGGCCGCAGTCGGCGGCTCAGACCGGGCGGCTGACCGGCGCCAGGGCGGGCGCAGCGTCGACCAGGCCGAGCCTGGTCAGATCCGCCACAACAGTGCGGATGGCCGACTCCAGATGCGCTGGGCGGACGCTGGCCGGTTCGATGCCCAGGGCCGAGGCGGTGCGCAGCACCAGCCGGGCGGCCAGCCGGTCATGGCCGACTCTGTCTCCACCCCCGGTCCTCGCGGCACCACCAGCCGAACCGCTCAGACCCTCGCGGATTCGGTCGGCCAGCGCCCACGTCTCCGGCGCAGGTGCCACCCCCAGCTCGGCGGCCAGCAGGTCCTTCAACCGTGCGTAGACGCTCAGGGCGTCGCCTCCCCGACCACGCAGCCACAAGCACTCGATCCGGATCCGCCAGGCGTCCTCGGCCAACGGGTCCAGGTCCACCGCCCGTTGGGCGAGCAGGCAGCTGCGCTCACGCTCGCCCGCGGCCGCCGCCCGGCGGGCGGCCGAGGTCAGCAGGGAAGCCGCGGAGACTGCCACCTGGGCACGGGCGTCCTCTGCCCAGGTCGCGTACCGCTCGCTCTCCAACAGCTCGCCGGACAGCAGCGCGACGCCGGCGCTGACCTCCTCGTCCGTCACCGGCAGCCCGAGGGCCAGCCGTGACGCAAGCTGCGTGACGACCGCGACGTCGACGACCGCCCGCCGCTCGTCGAGCGTGTAGGTGCCTGCCGAGGTCCGAATCACCGACTCACGTGCCGACGCCTCCGGCTCGATCGCCTTACGGAGCAAGGACATGTAGCCCTCGAGGGTCGCCATGACCGAGGTCGGCGGGGCTCCCTCCCACAGGGTCTCGGCCAGCTGGTCCTTGGCGACGGGGCGTCCGACGTTCAGTGCCAGGACCTCGAGGATCTGCCGTGGCTTGACACCAGGGATCTCCTTAGCCGACACGCGTCGCTCCCCCACGACCACCTCGGTCGCTCCAAAGAGCCGGATCTCCATGACCGCCCCCAACCGAATGTCTCTGCGGGTACCACCCCGCCCCCGTCACGAGGGTCCACGCCGACCTCAGGTGACGGAACCCCAGTGCGTAGGGGGTCCGGAGCCCAGTTCGGGGGATACCGACCCGTCACCCACCGTCACCGGCACGGATCACCCACCGAGCGGAAGTCCCGCGCCGCTCCGTCATCGCGTCCGGCACCGAGGACGGCGGGTCGCAGAGCGTCAGCGGTGCACGCCACCGACTCGCAGCGGGACGGGCGCGGGGCGGGAGCCCGAGTCGTCCATCCACCGAGCGACCGTGTAGAGGATCGCCGGCAGGAAGGTCACCTCGCCGCAGACCCAGAGAATGCCGCCACCCACCTGCTGGTCCGCGGCCTGGACCTCGGGCGTCACGACGAGGGAGTACCACGGGTAGAGGTCGTGACTGAACATGACGAGGGTCATCGCGATGAGGACCATGGTGGCGTTGGTCGTCACCAGTGCCAGCAATCGGCCCGCGGGCTGGAGGACCGGACGGAACGGCCGGGACTCGAAGACCTGGAGCCAGAGCGCGACCCCGAGGCCGAAGAACGCACCGTGCACGGCCCAGATGTGCAGGACGTCGTTGCCCTCGGCCAGGTCGAACGGTCCGGGCAGGTGCCAGAACACCATGACCGTGTTGAAGGCCACGACCGACGTCCACGGGCGGGCGCAGACGGCCACGACAGCGGCGGCCGTGCGCCAGCCCCGTCCCCCTGGCCGGACCGCGTGCAGCCTCTGCAGCATCCGACCGTAGGCACGGGCGACCGGGCGCGGCAGGCCGCGCAGGACCGGCAGCCAGGGCGCGCCCAGGACGACGAGTGCGGGCGCGACGAACGCGAGCATCAGGTGCTGGACGACGTGGGCGGTGAGGTACGTGCCCGACCAGTAGTCCACCGGTGACACGACCGCGAGGACCAGCACCAGCAGACCGGTCCACCACAGCACCGCCTGGACGACCCAGGGGCGCGTCGGACGTCCCGCCCGGGAGACGGCGGCCAGCATCCGCGACAGTCCGCGGGCGTGCACGAGGACGACGAGCGCGACCCCGATCAGGAACGGGTCGAAGGACCAGTGGTCGAGCACCGCGTTCATCTGCCGCCGCCAACGATCCGATCGGTCCGGCGCTCTTCTGAACTCGCACAGACCGGGTTACCCTTCCCCGACGACGACCCGACGGGTCCGGACAAGGCGAGGCTGGAGGCCGACCGCGCATGACGACAGTGACGTCCTGGGTCACCGGACACCGCAGGGCTTCGGCCGTCGGCGCGGCCGTGGTCCTGCTGGGAGTGGCCGCCGTCGTGGACTGGCCGCACCAGGCGGACGCGGGCGACCTGAGAGCCGACTTCGCGACGTACGCCACGCAGGTCGACGACGACGTCCGGTCCTGCAGCCTTGAGGTCGAGCAGACCCTCAGCGCGTACAACCAGATCATCGCCGGCGTCTCCAACAAGCGTGACACCGCGACGGGCATCGCCAGCCAGACCGCGTTGGACTGCACGCCCTTGGGCAACAGCGCGATCGAGGACCTCGGCAGCCTCGCGCCGCCGCGCTCGCTGGCGCGCTACCAACTCGACCAGGGGACTCAACGCCTCTACTCGTGGTCCTTCTCGGACGGGGTCGACGTCGCCCAGGACGTCGAGAAGCTGCTCGCCTCGCCGGGCGACCCGGCACTGCTCGCCCACCTGCGGGCGCGGTTGTCAGACATGCAGGCCCAGGCGGCCGCCGCCCAGCAGCTGTTCGACCAGACCGCGGCGAGCCTGGGGGCCGCGCCGGTCTCCTTCGAGCTCGACTCGGTCCGCCCGGGCGTGCTCGTCGGATGAGCCGGGCCGGCGAACCGGCCTAGGACTCACCGATCACCGCCCGCGGGCCTTGCGGCTGAAGAAGCCCCAGAGCAGCACGCCGAGGAACGCCACCACCGGGAACACGAAGGTGAGGGCATCGCCGTACGGGCTGACATCAGCCATGAGATCCACTGTCGACCGCCTTCAGGAGAGGACCGAGAACAGGACGAAGACGAGGACCGAGACCAGCGCGACGAACACGACGAACGCCTTCGCGCCGACCGCCGAACCGACGAACATGGTCCGCTCCATGGAGTCCCGGCCGGGCTTCTCGTCCGAGACGACCCAGCGGACCCGCAGTGCGCGCGCGAAGAGCGTCTCGAGCCAGTAGGCGGTGCCGAGGCAGTAGACGGCGAACACCGGCATGATCGCGACGTAGACGGATGCGTAGCCGGACGATCCGGGGAAGAACGTGGTGTGCGTCATCCCGACGAGCTGGATGACGCCGGCGGACCAGGAAGGCCGGCGCCGACACACCCGTCGCCACCAGCCAGTCGGTCGACTCCGCCCGTCCAGCCAGCATCTGCCGCGTGTACCACCAGAAGAGCGCCGCCCCGCCGATGGTGAGGACGAGGACGGGCACGCTCACGTAGTCGGACGGCTGCTGCCCGTCCGTCCGCCACAGGCCCGACGAGTCCAGCCCGTGCAGGTAGAAGTAGGCGAACGTCCCGCTGGCGTACAGCATCGCGGACAGGGCGACGAACAGCCGCGAGCCCGACCAGTAGGCACCGCGGACCGATTCGCGCTCGATCTCGCGGTTGTGGACGTCGGCGTCGACCGGCCCTCGCGCGCCGGCACCCGCCATGGTGTCTGCCACCTCAGCTCACTCCTTCGGGTTGCATCAGAGCCTCGGGCTCGAAGACGGCCATGGGGCCGGCTCCCGTCCCGTACTCGTAGGGGCCGGACACCACGGTCGGGATCCGCTCGAAGTTGTCGACGGCCGGGGGCGTCGCCGTGAACCACTCGAGCCCGCGAGAACCCCAGGGGTTGTCCGGGATCACGCTCGGCGGGTCGATCACCGTGCTCTTGATGAAGTTGTAGACGAAGACCAGCATCGAGACGCCGATCAGGTAGGCGGAGATCGACACCCACATGTTGAGTGCCTGCAGCGAGTCGGCGTACTCGAAGACCCGGCGCGGCATCCCGAGCTCACCGATGGCGAACAGCGGGAGGAACGTCGAGTTGAAGAAGACGAACAGGGTCCAGAAGTGGACCTGCCCGAGCCGCGTGTTCAGCAGACGACCGGTCATCTTCGGCAGCCAGTAGTACAGGCCGGCGAAGAAGAAGAACATGTAGCCGCCCATGATCGTGTAGTGGAAGTGCGACATCACGAAGAACGAGCCGTGGGCGACGGCGTCGGTGGGTACGTCGGACAGGAAGACCCCGGAGATGCCGCCGATCAGGAAGTTGAACAGGCCACCGAGGATGAACAGCATCGGGACGGTGAGCCGGATGCGGGCGCGCCACAGCGTCCCGATCGCCGCGAGGAAGATGAACCCGGTGGGGATCGAGATCATCTCGGTCGTCAGCATCACAACGGGGCGCATGTCCGAGTTGATGCCGCTGACGAACAGGTGGTGCTGCCAGACGAAGAAGCTCAGCAGGCCCACCCCGACCATGCCCGCGACCACGATGCGGTAGCCGAACGCGGGCTTCCGGGTGAACACCGGGAGCAGCTCGGCCGCGATGCCGAAGCCGGGCAGCGCCAGGATGTAGACCTCCGGGTGCCCGAAGAACCAGAAGATGTTCTCCCAGAGGTAGGAGCTCCCGCCGTGCTCGACGTCGAACAGCGCGGTCTGGACCGTGCGGTCCATGAGTGAGAGGTAGCAGCCGAGCACGAGCACGGGCGCGGCCAGCGACATGAGCATGCCCGTCACCAGCATCGACCAGCTGAACAGCGGCAGGCGGGTCCAGGTCATCCCGGGCGCCCGGTAGTTGACGATCGTGACGACGATGTTGAACCCGCCGACGATCATCGAGGTCGCCATCAGCCCGAAGGCGACGAGGTAGGCGTCCTGACCCTGCGTGGCCTCGACCGAGAGCGGCGCGTAGCCGGTCCAGCCGGTCGGGAACCCGCCGATCAGCAGGCCAGAGAGCAGGACGAGGAACGCGGCCGGCGTGAGCCAGAAGGAGAGCGCCTCGAGCCGCGGGAACGCCATGCGGCGCGACCCGATCATCAGCGGTACGAGGTAGTTGCCGAACGGTCCGAGGATGGCCGACGTCATCATCATCATCATCATCGTGCCGTGCTCGCCGACGATCTCGAGGTACTTGCCCGGCGGGAAGAGGTGCCGGGTGGGCGAGAGCAGCTCGGTCCGGACGGCGAGGGCGAACAGACCTCCGACGAGGAAGTAGGACACCATCGCGACGAGGTACTGGACGCCGACGACCTTGTGGTCGAGCGTGTAGCGGAAGTACCTCGCCGAGACTGCGATCGTGCTCGTGCTGCGCCTCCGGCTGGTGGCCGAGCAGCTTCTGCAGCGGGTACCCGAGGGCACCGATGCCGACGAGCCAGCCCACCGTCCCGACCACGTAGCCGAGGGTGACCGCGAAGTCGTTGTGCGCCAGCCCTGGACCTGCTGGTTGTCCTGGCCGAGCCAGGTCCCCAGGTAGGTGCCGACGGCGTACCCCACGACGGCTCCGACTGCGCCGGTGAGCAGTCCCGGGCGTCGCCACCAGGGCGGCGTCCGCGACCCCGCGGGCAGCTCGGACGTCCCGCCGGTGTCAGGACCGGCGACCGCGATGTCCGTTGCCATGTTCTCTCGGCCCTTCTAGGAGCTGCTGGGGGACGGGGACGGAGTGCCGGAATCCGAGCTGTCGGACGACGGCGGAAGGCCGGTGTCGACCGCCGGCGGCGGGTCCTGGCCCGGGTCGTAGTAGCCGCCGTCGGTCTGCGGGATGTAGAAGTCGGCGTACGCGGGGAGCTGCGGGATGAGGTCCTGGTGCAGGGCGATCTGGCCGTTGATCCAGGTGTCGAAGTCCTGGTGTGCCATCACCTGCCCGGTCTGGGCCATCGCTCCGTGGTAGGTGCCGCACAGCTCGGCGCACCGGATGTCCACCGGCCCGATGTTCTTCGTCTCGACGAAGGCGATGTTGTTGACACCCGGGTTCGCATCGGCCTTGACGCCGAGGTTCACCGCCCAGAACGAGTGGATCACGTCCAGCGAGGTCACGTTGAACTGGACCTCCTGGCCGGCCGGCAGCACCAGCTCCGAGGTCTCGACCCCGCCGTACTGCGGGAACCGGTAGGTCCACCGCCACTGCTGGCCGATGACCTGGACCTGCAGCAGCTTGTTGTCCTTGAGGTTCGTCGAGTACCCCGCCGGCGTCCAGATCGGCGAGGACCCGGAACCGGTCCCCGCGCCCTGGTCGACGGCCATCTCGACCGTCGCGAAGACGAACAGCCCGAGAACCGTGAGCGTCGTGACGGCGATCCAGGTGACCTGGAACCCGCGGTGCCCGCGGATCGCCGGGCCGTCCTCGATCTCCTCGATCGGCGTGTCAGCGGGGATCCGCCAGTTCTTGACGGCGTACCCGATGTAGATCCAGATGAAGAGGAACACCGGTGTGGCGATGACGGCCAGCACGGCGTTGTCCTCCTGCTGCGACGCCGCCTGGTACGAGTCGTTGCCCGGAGGAAGGTGCGGGCCGAGGACGAAGTACACGAGCGGCATGGCGATGGCACAGGCGACCAGCCAGATCAGGCCGATACGGCGCACGTGCTGCCGGTCGGTCCGCTCCGCCCGCGGGGCGGGAGCGCTCGCTGCCGACATCAGGCCACCACCTTCATGAAGCCGTTCATGTAGCCGAGCGTGGACATCGGGCCGCCGAAACCGAGCGGGTAGCCCAGCGCGCACGGGACGAAGCACTGCCACGCGAAGGTGCCCGGGTCACCGGTCTGGATCGTGAACGTGATCGTGTGGTGGTCGAAGCTCATCGGGCAGGGAGCGGCCACGTCGCACTGGTTCTGCGAGTCCCCGGACACACCCGGGAACACCGCCGAGATGCCCAGTGCCGGGATGGTGAACGAGTGCCCGACGCCGTCACCCTCGTTGGCGTTGAAGATGCTGACGTCCTTGCCGTCGATGTTCTCGGTCCCGCCCACGGTGCCGGCGACCTGGTTCATGAACGGGTTGCGCAGGGGGCTCCCGGTGTCGAACTGGTACACGGTGAAGTGCACCAGCGAGTGGGCCGGCACCTGGAACATGGTCGTGTGCACCCAGGAGTCGCCCTCCTTCACCAGGTAGGAGACCCACGTGGGCTCCGGCTCCTGGTTGTAGGCGGGCACCGTCTGCAACGTCACGTCTGCCTCGCCGGGACTGGTCGTGGCCGCGGCCACCTCCGGCGGATATGCCACGAGATAGATGAGCGTGCCGACGACGACGGCCACGACGGCGACGAGCGCCGACAGGACGACGGCGATCCGTCCGGACTTGTTCACCCGGATCCTCCCGGTGATAGGGCCTGAGGTTGGTGATCCTGGAAGAGCGGGAGCGGCGTCATGTCCACGGCCTCAGGAGGACGTCGGCAACGATCGCCGCGGAGAGCAGGCTCAGGTACGTGATCGACCAGTGGAACAGGCGCATGGGGGCCGGCGCGGCCCCGCGATGCACACGATTGCGGAGAAGGTACGCCTCACGGAGGAACAGAGCGCCGAGCAGCACCGCCGACACGCCGTAGACGACACCGAGGTGCGCGACCGGCCACAGCACGACCGACGTCGCCACGAGCGCCCACGAGTAGAGCCAGATCCGGAGCGCGACGGCGGCGTCGGTGGCGACGACGGGAAGCATCGGGACCCGGGCGGCGGCGTAGTCGCTGCGGAAGCGCAGCGCCAGCGCCCAGAAGTGCGGAGGCGTCCAGAGGAACACGATCCCGAACAGGACGACGGGTGCCCACGCGAGGGAACCGGTCACCGCGCTCCAGCCGATCAGGACCGGCATGCAGCCCGCGGCGCCGCCCCAGACGATGTTCTGGGCGGTACGTCGCTTGAGGATCATCGTGTAGACGAGGACGTAGAACGCGATGGCCGCCACCGTGAGCGCGGCCGCGAGCGGGTTGGCGAGCAGCCACATGCCCACAGTTGCGGCGACGCCCAGCACCAGCCCGAACACGAGCGCGCCGGTCGGCGACACGAGGCCGCTGGCCAGCGGACGCCGGGACGTGCGCGCCATCAGGACGTCGATGTCCCGGTCGAGGTAGCAGTTCAGCGAGTTCGCGCTCCCCGCCGCGAGAGCACCGGTCACGAGGGTCGCCACGAACAGTCCGGCAGCCGGAAGTCCGTTCGCCGCAAGGACCATGGCCGGAACGGTCGTGACGAGCAGGAGCTCGATGATGCGCGGCTTGGTGAGGGCGACGTAGGCGCCCAGCACCGCGGCCGGCGACCGACGCGCAGGTACCACCACTGCCGCTACCGACGTCACGCTTCCCGACCGACCCTTCGCGCTGGATGTCGCACATTGACGCAGTACGGACCGTGCCTGACTCCGGCACGACCGAGCGGAACGTCGGCGAGCCATGCGCAACGTAGGGGTTAGGAGAACCTAAGGGGAAGATCCTTTACCAAACCCTGGAGGGGCGGGCGGTCCGCGGTCACCGGCGCGAGGGCTCGCCCGCGCGGCGCGCGTCAGGACGTCGACGTCAGCGAGTCGAGCAGCGACACGAGCTCGGCGGTCTTGGCCGGGCCGATGATGCGCGCGGCGATCCGGCCGCTCGGGTCCAGCACGAGCGTGCTCGGGATCGCGTTGGGGGAGACGACCTTGAGACCGGCCAGCAGGCGACCGTCGGAGTCGACGACGCTCGCGAACGGGACGTGCTGCGCCGAGACGAAGTCCCGCGCCGAGGATCCTTCGTCCTGCTCGTCGATGCCGACGAAGACCACGCCGCGCCCCGCGGTCGAGCGTGCGACGCTCGCGAGGCCGGGCATCTCGGCACGACAGGGGTAGCACCACGACGCCCATGCGTTGAGCACGACGACGTGGCCCCGGAAGTCCGACAGTGCCAACGACTTCCCGGTGAGGGTGACTCCGGTCAGGTCCGTCACCTCGGGCCGCGATCCCGCCGGCCACGTCGTCACGCCCACGGTCGTCAGCGCATCGGAGCCGCTCGACGTCGTGCCCGTCGAGGCGGACACGGCCGAGCAGCTCGCGACGAGCGGCAGCGCGAGCGCCACGACGGCCGCGCGCGCGAGGACCCACCTCGACCGACGGCGCACCGGAACCTGGCTAGTCCACGGAGGTGAGGGTAACCCCGGGCACCATGGTGCCCGGCGCGGCGGGTCGGCGGAGGCTACCGCGAGACGGGCGCTGCCCCTACCCTCGTCGCCGTGACCACGCCCGAGACCCGCGGACGGCTGGTCGCGCTGACCGTGACGGCGCTCGTGGCCGTCGCCGCGTGCGTCCTGCTCGGCGCCTGGCAGTTCGGCCGGGTCCACCGACCCGTCGACGGGTACTCCGCCGAACCGACGACGGTGCCCGCTGGACCAGCTGGTTCCCGCGGGGTCCGTCGTGCCCGGCGCGGATGTCGCGCGTCAGGTGCTGGCCACGGGGTCCTACGACGCCGCCGCGCAGCGGCTCGAGCCGGGTCACAGACTCGACGGCCAGGCCGTGGACTGGGTGGTGACCCCGCTGGTGCTCGCCGACTCCACCCGGCTGCTCGTGGTGCGGGGCTGGGTCACCGGATCGGGACAGTCGCTCGCCGAGCCACCCGGCGGGCAGGTCAGCGTCACCGGGAGGATCGAGCAGGGCACGCCGGGCTCGGGTGCGACCGCCGGGTCGCTCCGCGACGGCTACCTCGTGCGGACGGCGCAGTCGCCGCCCGATCCGCTGTCCCTGCAGCCGGTTCCGGTCCCTCCCCCGCGGAACGAGGCCCCTGACGAGCTGCACGTGCAGAACGCGATCTACGTCGTCCAGTGGTGGTTCTTCGCCGCCATCATGCTGGTCTCCTGGTGGCGGCTGATCCGGGCCGGCGCGCCGCGGACGACGGCCACGGCGGTACCCGCCGGACGGACCTGACGCGACGGCGTCAGCGGAGGGAGTCGGCCACGAGCGCGATCCCCTTGCCCCACGAGGCCGTCTGGCCGGCGGGCAGGTAGGAGCTGCCGTCCGCGGCGTGGTCGGCCATCGGGAAGGCGACGTAGCGCTCCTGGCCGGACGCGTCGATGAAGTAGACGACCGACGTGTGGATCACGTCGGCGGTCGGGCTCGGCGCGCTGACCTCGACGCCGTAGTCGTGCCACACCTTCTGGAGCGCGCTCACCGGTCCGGTCAGGAAGTGCCACGAGGCGACGCTGCGCAGGTTGTGCGCGTCGGAGTACGTCTTCATCGCGGCCACGTCGGTGTGGTACGCGTTCACGTTCACGCCGAGGAACACGACGCTCTTGCCGCCGGCTCCCAGGTCGCGATAGGCGTCGACGAACTCCTGGGACACGATGGGGCAGATGTCGACGCAGGCGGGGTCCATGAACTCCAGCACCACCGGATGACCCCTGAGCGCGGCGAGGGACACCGAAGCGCCGTTCTGGTCCACCAACGTGAACGACGGGGCGCCGGTGGCGGGCACCGGTGACAGCCCCATGAGCGTCGCGATCGACGTGGGGACCGTCGGCGGGATGCCGGTCGCGCGGGGCGGGGACTGCGCCGCGCCCGCGTCCGACGTCCCGGTCGTCGCGGCGGCCAGCTGGTGTCGCTCGACGACCAGGCCCAGCACCGAGACCAGGACGAGGAGTGCCGACAGCACGATCGCCACCCTGTTCCGGGTCGATCCGGCCGGTCGTGGTGGATCGGCGTCGACGACGCCGATCGCCGAGTCGGACGGCTGGGCGGGGTCGTCGACGGCTGCGCTCACGGGTCGCATTCTGCGCACATGAGGGCCATCCGGTCGAGGGCCGTCGACGTCACGCGGGACCGGTTGCCAGGAACTCGGGAGGCGGGTCTCAGCGTGCTCATAGCCCCCCGGAGGACGATGTCGGGACCCGATGCGCGCCGGTTCCCGGCTGCTCGAAAGGACCGTGCATGGACGCCCAGGACCGCCCCGGCTGGAACCCGCCCGAGCGCGTAGGTCTCGAGCCGGCGCCACCGCACACGTCCGAGGTCATCTCCTCCGGGCCGCGTCGCTCGCGCGTCGGCACGGGCATCGCCATCGCCGCGATCGGGATCGGCGCGCTGGGCATCGCGGGCACGGCGTACGCCACGAACGCGACCCCCACCCCGTCGGCGACGCCCTCGGCCGGGTCCCTCCCCCTGGGCTACGGCGGGACCGGCGGCTCGCCCGACCGCGCACAGGGAGCGCCGTACGGCGGTGCGGGCGGCGGGCTCGCGCCCGACGGCGGAGCGGGTCGCGGGCCGGGACGCGAACGGGGCGGACCGGGCCTCGGCCTCGGCATGGGGATCCACGGATCGTTCGTCGTGCCGAAGCAGGGCGGCGGCTACCAGACCGTCGACACCCAGGTGGGGACCGTCACCGGCGTCTCCTCGACGTCGATCACGGTGCGGAGCAGCGACGGGTTCACCCGGTCCTACACCGTCGACTCGTCCACCATGGTCAACGCGCAGCGCGACGGCATCGCCGCGGTGAAGACCGGGGACGAGGTCGGGGTCCTCGCGACCGAGGACGGCAGCGCGCACACGGCCGTGCAGATCGTCGACCGCACGCAGCTGCGGGCCGCGCACCAGCAGCTCGCGCCCGGGCTCCCCTCCGGGGCCACGCCTCCAGGCTCCACCGGAACCGCCTGACCCGGGCCGGTCCGTCGAGCCGGAGCCGGGCGCCCGCTACAGGTACAGGCCCGAGTGACCGTCGCTCACCCGGGCCGCGGCGAGGGCGTGGACGTCGCGCTCGCGCAGCAGGACGTACTCGGTGCCGTGCAGCTCGACCTCGGGGTGGCTCTCCGGGTCGAAGAGCACGTGGTCGCCGACCTCGATCGTGCGCACGTTGGGACCGATGGCGACGACGCGTGCCCAGGACAGCCGTCGCCCGACCTGCGCCGTGGCCGGGATGAGGATCCCTCCGGTGGACCGCCGGTCGCCCTCGCCGTCGTCGACCCGGACGAGCACGCGGTCGTGCAGCAGCTTGATCGGCACGGAGCCGTCGGGCAGCGGGGTCGTGTCGGGGTGGGCCACGTCGAGAGGCTACGGCGCCCTGCCGCGGACGGCGGAGGCGGAGTCAGCGGCGGCGGCGGCGCCGCAGCATGCCGATACCGACGACGGCGATGACGACGCCCGCGGCGACGAGCACCCGGTCGGGCCTGATGCCGCCGTACTCGTCGACGAACACGCCCGTGACCCGGTCCATCTGCCGCTGCAGGATGCTGCGCGGCGACACGTACTCCTGGAGCTCGTCGATGCGCTCGGCGAGGCGCTCGCGCGTGGTGTCGAGCTCGGCCTCGATCTCGTCCATCGACCGCGGCGGCGCCGGCTTCTCGGCCGGCGCGGCGGTCGTCGGGGCGACGGCGGGTTGCGCGGCTGCGGCCTTGTCGCTCACGGAGGCATCGGTCACGGGCGTGAGCCTACGCCGGGCCCTCGACGGACCGCGACGCGAGCGAGCGATCCGCGGGCCCCGGGACGTCGGCTCGCACGCACCGGCTCAGGAGCTCGCGGGGTCGGTCACGGCGTCGACGACCGACGGCGTCGCGCCGGCGTGGCCGTGCCCGTCCTCGTGGATGCGGCCGTCCTGGTGGACGTGCACGGTCGCGGGCAGCTCGACGGCAGCGAGCACGTCGGTCGTCGCGGACTCGGACCCGTAGGCCGCGCGCACCGGCTTGAGGTTCTGGGACCACTTCTCCTCGATGCTCCCGACGTGCCACACCACGATCGCCACGAGCCACGTCAGCACGAACACGCCGACGATCACGAACCCGACGCTGTTGAGGTCGATCCCGCCGATCGCCGCGAGCGGACCCTCGGTGATGCCGAGCCGCTGGACGACGATGGAGGCGATCTCGATGACGCCGATGACGAGCGCGACGGCGACCGACAGCCCGGTGATGACGATGTTGTAGTAGATCTTCCGCACCGGCTGGGAGAAGGCCCAGCCGTAGGCGAAGATCATGAACACGCCGTCGATCGAGTCGAGCAGGCTCATGCCCGCCGCGAACAGCACCGGCAGGCAGAGGATCGCGTACCAGGGCAGGCTGAACGCCGCGGCACCGCCGGCCAGCACGAGCAGCGAGACCTCCGTGGCGGTGTCGAAGCCGAGCCCGAACAGCAGCCCCACGGGGTACATGTGCCGCGGCTTGCGCACCGCCTTCGTGACGCCGCCGAGGATGCGGTTGAGGAAGCCGCGCTGCGACAGGTGGTGGTCGAGCTCCACCTCGTCGAAGTCGCCCTGCCGCATCCCCTGGAAGACCCGGAGGATCTTCACCAGCACCACGAGGTTGAGGATGCCGATGAGGATGAGGAACGTGCCGGACACGCTCGTCCCCACGAGGCCCAGGGTGTTCTGCAGCGCCGAGTGCCCGTCCTCGACCTGACCCACGAGCGACTTCACGCCCATCGCCAGCAGGAAGCACAGCCCGAACACCACGCTCGAGTGGCCGAGGGAGAACCAGAAGCCGACCGACACCGGCTTCTGCCCGTCGGTGAGCAGCTTGCGGGTGGTGTTGTCGATGGCGGCGATGTGGTCGGCGTCGAACGCGTGGCGCATGCCCAGCGTGTACGCCGTGACGCCGAGCCCGATGCCGAACACGCCCGACGTACCGACGCTGAGGCCCTGGGGGGCGACGATCCCGATGAGAGTGCCCCAGCCGACGACGTGCAGCAGCAGCACGAAGGCGGTCATGGCGGACAGGACGGTCCACTCGGTCCGGCCGAGGGAGATCCGGCGGCTCGGCAGGGCCTCGTCGATGAGCGCCCGCTCGGCGGGCGTGACGGTCGGCGGCACGGACATGGAGCGAGATTACTGCGAAGTCTTGGCACCTGCGACCGGGAAGCGACAACGCCCGCTGACCTGCGCGGACGCCCCCTCGTCCGGCTCCGGCGCCGGGCACTAGCCTCGCGCTGATCCGCGAGTCCCGCACCCGGAAGAGGTCCTGACGATGCCCGAGACCCCGAGCCGGCGCCTCGCCGCCGGCGACACCGCGCCGCCGCTCGACCTCCCGGACGACACCGGCCGGGTGCACACCTGGCGGGACCACGCCGGCGAGCGGGTGGTCCTCTACGTCTACCCCGCGGCGATGACGCCGGGCTGCACGACGCAGGCCTGCGACTTCCGGGACTCGCTGGACTCCCTCGCCGCGGCCGGCATCACCGTGATCGGGCTGTCCCCGGACCGGCCCGAGAAGCTCGCGCGGTTCCGCGAGCGCGACGGGCTCACCTTCCCCCTGCTCTCGGACCCCGAGCGGACGGTGCTCGCGGCGTACGGCGCCTACGGCGAGAAGAACCTCTACGGCAAGACCGTCGTCGGCGTGATCCGCTCGACGTTCGTGGTCGACGTCGACGCCGCCGGCCACGCGGTCGTCGAGCGGGCGATGTACGGCGTGAAGGCGACCGGTCACGTCGCGAAGCTCCGTCGGGAGCTCGGCGTCTGACCGGACCGCGCGGTGACTGGCGCGCGAGCGTCGCCCGGGCGCCGCTGACCTGCGGCTCAAGTCGGCTGCAGGGACCCCGCAGGTCGAGACGGCCACGGTGGGTGCGTCCGTGAGACGCCCACCGAGGAGAGCGCATGACCAGCACCACGACCACGCCCGGCGACCGCCCGGCCCCGAGCGGGTCGCCCGTCGCTCCCCCGTCGGACGAGCGCGTGCTCGGCCCCGGACCGCTCGTGGTCCTCTGCCTCGCCCAGCTGATGGTCCTGCTGGACGGCACGATCGTGAGCATCGCCCTGCCCAGCGTGGTGCGCGAGCTGGACGTCCCACCCGAGGCGATGCAGTGGGTGGTCAACGCCTACTACCTCGCGTTCGGCGGGCTGCTGCTGCTCGGCGGGCGGATCGGCGACCTCGTCGGCCGCCGCCGCACGCTCGTCGGCGGCGTCGCCGTCTTCGCCCTCGGGTCCCTGCTCGGTGGCCTGTCCACCAGTGCCGCGATGCTCGTGGCCACCCGCGCGATCCAGGGTCTCGGCGCGGCCGCGGCAGCCCCGGCCGTCCTGGCGCTGCTCGCCGTGTCCTACCCGCAGCCGCGGGCCCGGGCCCGCGCGTTCGCGGTCTGGTCCGCGATGTCCGCCGTCGGGGCGGTCACCGGCCTGATCCTCGGCGGCCTGCTCACCGAGTGGGTCTCGTGGCGCTGGATCTTCTTCGTCAACCTGCCCATCGCGCTCGTCCTCCTGCTGTCCGCGCCACGCGTCCTGCCGGACCCGCCGCGCGGCGCTCGGGCGCGCGTGGACGTCGCCGGCAGCGTGACCGCGACCGGCGGTCTGACCCTGCTCGTCTACGCCGTCACCCGTGCCGGCACCGAGGGCTGGTCCGACGCGCGCGTCGTGTCGTCGCTCGCGGTCGCCGCACTCCTGCTCGGCGTGTTCGTCGTGGTGGAACGACGTACGCCGCAGCCGCTGCTCCCACTCCGGGTCGTGACCGACCGCACGCGCGCCGGCGCGTTCCTCCTCGCCGCGATGGCGGGCGCCGCGATGTTCGTCCTGTTCTTCGTCGGTTCCCAGTTCCTGCAGGGGGTGCTCCACGAGAGCCCGGTGCGGACCGGCCTGCAGTTCGTGCCGTTCAGCGTCACGGTGCTGCTCACCGCGCAGGTCGTGGCTCGGGTCCTGGTGCACCGCGTGCCGCCCGCGCGGCTGGCGCTCGTGGGCGGCCTGCTCGGCGCGCTGGCCCTGCACCTGCTGTCGCGCATCGAGGTGACGACGACGTACCTGCCCGACGTGCTCGGTCCGATGCTGCTGTGCGCCCTCGGCATGGGACTGACGATGGTCCCGCTGTCGATCCTGGTGATGGCCCGGATCCCCGCGCCGGACACCGGGGTGGCCGCGGGCGTCCTGACCACCACACAGCAGGTCGGCGGGGTCGCCGGCCTCGCGCTCGCCTCGACCGTCGCGGCGGGTGTCGTACGGTCGTTCCCCGGCACCGCGTCCGCCGCGGTGGCGGCCACGGCAGGCTACGCCAGGGCGTTCGAGGTCGCCGCGATCGTCGCGCTGACGCTGACCCTCACGGCTGCGGCGCTGCTCCTGCCCCGGCGCGAGGCGACCGGGTGACGACTGCGGGTCGGGTCAGGCCAGGGACAGGAAGAGCTTCTCGAGCCGGCCGCGGTCGAGCGGCGGCTCCTCACCCTTCGACTCGGCCTCGATGCACGCCTGCAGGCCGCAGGACACGATCGTGAACGCGGCGCGGTCCACCGCCTTCGACGCCGCGGAGAGCTGCGTGACGATGTCCTCGCAGTCGCGCCCGGCCTCGATCATCGCCAGCACGCCCTCGATCTGGCCGCGGGCGCGGCGCAGGCGGGTCGCGACCGAGGCGGCGGACTCCTCGTCCATCTGCATGGGGGGCTCCTGCGGGATCGGGTGGACGCTCATCGCGAGGCCAGGACCGGCTCGCGTAGAGAGTCCACCACGATCGGCGCGTCAGGGCGAGCGGCGCGCAGCGTGGTGAGGCCGCCGTCGAGGCTCGCCGAGTCCAGCCCGTGCGCGGTGAGCACCCGGTGGGCGAGGTAGGACCGGAAGCCGCTGGCGCACAGGACGCGCACCGGACGGTCGTCGGCCGCCGCCACGACCTCGTCGATCCGGTCGCGGACCTGGGTGTGCGGCACGTTGACCGAGCCGGGCAGGTGCCCCACCGCGAACTCCTTCGCGGACCGGACGTCGAGCAGCAGGACCGAGCCGTCGAGCACGGAGTCGAGCTCCGCGGCCGACCAGGTGGTGAGCATGCCGTCGAGCACGTTCTGGGCGAGGAACCCGGCCATGTTGATCGCGTCCTTCGCGCTGCCGAACGGCGGCGCGTAGGCGAGCTCCAGCTCGGCGAGGTCGTCGACGGTCATGCCCGCGCGCAGCGCGGTGGCCAGGACGTCGATGCGCTTGTCGACCCCCTCGGAGCCGACGGCCTGCGCGCCGAGCAGCCGGCCGTCCGGCGTGAAGAGGACCGCGAGGTGGATGGACTCGGCACCGGGGTAGTAGCCCGCGTGGTGACCCGGGTGCAGGTGGACCACGCGGTGCTCGACGCCGGCCGCGGTGAGCCGGCGCGACGTCGGACCGGTGACGGCGGCGGTGAGGCCGAAGACCCGCACGATCGCCGTACCGAGGACCGGGCTCGACGCGACGGTGCGGCCCATGATGGCGTCGGCGGCGGTGCGCCCCTGCCGGTTGGCCGGGCCGGCGAGCGGGACGACGCCGGGCGCGCCGGTGACGAAGTCGGTGACCTGGATGGCGTCGCCCACGGCCCAGATGTGCGGGTCGCTCGTCTGCTGCGAGGGCGTGACGACGACCGCGCCCGCCGGGGAGAGCTCGAGGCCGGCCGCGCGCGCCAGGGCGGTCGACGGACGTACGCCGACGCCGAGCAGCACGACGTCGGCGCCGATGCGCTCGCCGTCGGCCAGGACGACGTCGACCGCGTGACCCGAGCGGGAGTCCTCGACCGCGGCCAGCCCGGACCCGGTGCGGACGTCGACGTCGTGGGCCCGCAGCTCGGCCTCGATCATGCTCGCCATGTCGGCGTCGAGGGCCGGCAGCACCTGCGGCGCGAGCTCCACGAGCGTGACGGTGAGGCCGCGGTGGCGGAAGGCCTCGACGGTCTCGAGCCCGATGAACCCGGCACCGACGACGACGGCCGACCGGGCGCCGGCGTCGAGCATGGCGCGCAGGGCATCGGCGTCGGGGACGTTGCGCAGCGTGCGCACCTCGCGGACGGTCGAGCCCGGGCAGCGGCGGCACGATGGGCTCCGCGCCGGTCGCGAGCACGAGCGCGTCGTAGCCGATGACCTCGTCCGTGCCCGCCTCGAGGTCGCGCACGGTCACCGTGCGCGCGTCCCGGTCGATCGAGGTGACCTCGTGCCGGGTGCGCACGTCGAGGTCGAGCGAGGCGCGCAGCGATGCCGGCGTGTGCAGCAGCAGGGCGGCGCGGTTCCGGATCTCGCCGCTCACGTGGTAGGGCAGGCCGCAGTTGGCGAACGAGACGTCGGGCCCGCGCTCGAGGACGACGATCTCGGCGGTCTCGTCGAGCCGGCGCAACCGCGCCGCCGCCGACATCCCGCCGGCCACTCCACCCACCACGACGATCCGCATGTCCACTCCCTAGGAGGTCCGCTCGTACGCCTCGATTCTATACCCCTGGGGGTATCCGTCCAGCGAGGCAAGGCTGGCCTGAACACCGCCGGAGCGGGCCTCCACGACGAGTGTCGCCCGCTGCGGGGCGCGGACGCACGACGGGGGCGGGCGCACGGCGCGCGACCCTTCCCCGCCGCGACGTCACCCTCGTGGGAGGCTCGCGCCGTGCGCCGCGCCTGGTTGACCCGAAACCTGGTGGTGCTCACCCTCGTGTCGCTCACCCAGGACGCCGCGAGCGAGCTCCTCTACCCGCTGCTGCCGCTGTTCATCACCGGTGTGCTCGCCGCTCCCCCGGTGGTGCTCGGCGTCGTCGAGGGCGCCGCGGAGGCGGCCGCCGGGGTCTCGAAGTACGTCGCCGGTCGCTGGTCCGACGGCCGCTCCCGGCGCCCGTTCATCACCGTCCGGCTACGGCCTCGCCGCCGTCGGCAAGGTGCTGGTGGCCGCGTCGTACGCCTGGCCCATGGTGCTCGTCGGACGCGTCGTCGACCGGCTCGGCAAGGGCGTGCGGGCCGCGCCGCGCGACGCGCTGATCGCGGCGTCGGTACGACGGGAGGACTACGGCCGCGCCTTCGGGTTCCACCGGATGGGCGACTCCTTCGGCGCCGTCATCGGGCCGCTCGTCGCGCTCGCGGGCCTCGCGCTGCTCGACGGCGACGTGCGCTCGGTCATGTGGTGGGCCGTCGTCCCGGCCGTGCTCTCGACCCTGCTCACCCTGTTCGTGCGCGAGCGCAGGCACCCGACGCACGACGCGGACGGTGTGCCGGTCCCGCGGCCGGTCGTGCCCCGCAGCCCGCTGCCGCCGGAGTTCTGGCGCGTCGTGATCGTCCTCGTCGGGATCGCGGTGGTGAACTTCCCCGACGCGCTGCTCCTGCTGCGCGTGTCCGAGCTCGGCTTCACCACGACGCAGGTCGTGCTGGCCTACGTCGTGTTCAACCTCGTCTACACGCTCGGGTCGTATCCCGCCGGTGCCTGGTCCGACCGCTGGCCGCGACCCGCGGTGTACGGCGTAGGGCTGCTCGCCTTCGCCGCGGCGTACGCCGGGCTCGCGGTCGTCGGCCACAGCGGCTGGGTCTTCGTGCTGATGGCCGTCTACGGGCTGTTCCCGGCCTTCACCGACGGCGTCGGGAAGGCCTGGGTGTCCACGCTCGTGCCCGACGAGCACCGCGGCCGGGCCCAGGGCGTGTTCCAGTCGCTGTCCAACGGCGCGGTCTTCGTCGCGGGGCTGTGGGCCGGCCTCACCTGGACGCTCGGACCCGGCGGCGGCGTCGTCCCGCTGCTGGTGTCCGGCGTCCTCGGGCCTGGTCGCGGCGCTCGCCCTCGTGGTGGGGCGGCACCGCGTCACGGGTTGATGTCGCCTGCTTCCTGTCCCTCCAAGAGCCCCGCGCGGGCTCGTCGGGGACGGCTCCGCTTCGCGGCCTGGTCGGCGCCTGCTTGCTGCCCCTCCAAGAGCCCGCGCCCCGCGCGGGCTCGTCGGGGACGGCTCCGCTTCGCGGCCTGGTCGGCGCCTGCGGCGCCTCCCTCTCGGCCTCGGACGACCCCTTCGGGGCCGGTCCTCGGCCTCGGGCCGCTCCGCTTCGCCGTACTGCACCGGGAGGTGCTCCCGAACGTGAGCAGGCTTCTCGCGCCTCTCGCTGGTGCGGACGGCGGGACTTGAACCCGCACGCTCGAGAGCACAGGAACCTAAATCCTGCGTGTCTGCCAGTTCCACCACGTCCGCGCGCGCACCAGCCTAGGCGTCCGGGCGCCGACGCGACCGCGCGGAGCGCCGTTGCCTGGAGGCGCGGGAACACCGTCGCGTCCAGCAGACTCGTGACATGGGCGATGTCGTGATCGCGGACAACCGGGACTTCTGGCGGATCGAGGCGCACGTGGACGGCGCCGTGGCGGGCTTCGTGGCGTACCGCGACCGGCCGGGGCGGCGGATCTTCACCCACGCCGAGGTCGACCCCGCGTTCGAGGGGCGAGGCGTCGGCGGCGCGCTCGCCCGCGCCGCGCTCGACGAGGCCCGCGCCCACGGGCTCGGCGTCACGCCCGCCTGCCCCTTCATCCACAGCTGGATCGAGAAGCATCCCGAGTACGCCGACCTCGTCGTCGACGACTGACCGCCGCGAGCTAGTGGTCAGCGGGCTCGGGCAGAAGCTCGCGCAGGACCGGGACGAGCGCGCGCAGCGCATTGCCGCGGTGGCTGATGGCGTCCTTCTCGGCCGAGGACAGCTCCGCGCTCGTCCGCGACTCCCCGTCCGGGACGAAGATCGGGTCGTAGCCGAAGCCGTTCGTGCCGCGCGGGCTCCGCACCAGATGGCCGCGCATCTCGCCGTCCACGACGGCCTCGCGGCCGTCGGGCAGCACCAAGGCGACGGCGCACCGGAACTGCGCGCCGAGCCGGTCGTCCGGGGTGTCGGCCAGCTGCGCGAGCACGAGCTCGAGGTTGGCGACGTCGCCCAGACCGCCGGACCACCGGGCCGACAGCACTCCGGGCATCCCGTTGAGCGCGTCGACGCACAGCCCGGAGTCGTCCGAGACGGCCGGCACCCCGGTGGCCCGGCACACCGCGCGCGCCTTGAGCAGCGCGTTGCCGGCGAACGTCGGCTCGGTCTCCGGGACCTCGGGCACGTCGTCGAACCCGTCGAGGCCGACCACCTCGACGTGGAGCCCGGCGTCGTCGAGGATCCGGGACATCTCCGCGATCTTGTGCGCGTTGCGCGACGCGAGGACGACCCGCGTCATGAGGTCGCGAGCGCCGCGAGCTGGAGACGGGTGAGCTCGGCGCAGCCGGACGCGGCGAGCTCGAGCAGCTCGTCGAGGAGGGCACGGTCGAACGGCTCGCCCTCCGCGGTGCCCTGGACCTCGACGTAGCGCCCGTCGCCGGTCATGACCACGTTCATGTCGGTGTCGGCGGCGACGTCGTCGTCGTAGTGCAGGTCGAGGCGCGCCTCGCCGGCGACGATGCCGACGCTCACCGCGGCCACCGAGTTCGCCAGTGGCTTCGCGTCGGGCTTGACGTGACCCTTGCCGCGCGCCCACTCGATGGCGTCCGCCAGTGCGACGTAGGCCCCGGTGATCGCGGCCGTGCGCGTGCCGCCGTCGGCCTGCAGGACGTCGCAGTCGATGACGATCGAGTTCTCGCCGAGCGCCGAGAGGTCGACCGCCGCGCGCAGCGAGCGGCCGACCAGGCGGGAGATCTCGTGGGTGCGTCCGCCGACCTTGCCGCGCACGGACTCGCGGTCGTTGCGGGTGTTGGTCGCCCGCGGGAGCATCGCGTACTCGCCGGTGACCCAGCCGAGCCCGGAGTCCTTGCGCCAGCGCGGTACGCCGGCCGTGAACGACGCCGCGCAGAGCACCCGGGTGCGGCCGAACTCGACGAGGCAGGACCCCTCGGCGTGGTCGAGCCAGCCGCGGTGGAAGGACACCGGGCGGAGCTGATGGGCGGCACGTCCGTCGCTACGAGTCATGCGCCCGACCCTAACCGGACCCCCTCGCCCGCAAGTCACGGGCGCAAGTGCTGGAACTCGCCGGCCAGGTTTCGGACAGTTCGCCGGTGACTCGGAGCTCGTCGAGCGGGTCAGAGGTCGACGACGAGGCCGGCGGTGGCCAGCGTCAGGTGACCGTCGTAGGACCGGCTGCCCTCCTCGAGGGTCTCCTCCTGCGGCGTCCAGGGCACGAGGTGGGTGAGGACGAGCCGGCCGACCCCGGCGCGCTTCGCGTGGTCGCCGGCCTGCGCCGCGGTGAGGTGCAGGTTGGGCGGGAGGTCCGGGTAGCGGCTGAGGAACGAGGCCTCGAAGAGCGCGAGGTCGGCGCCGCGGGAGAGCTCCACGAGGGCCTCGCTCTCCCCCGTGTCGCCGCTGAACACCAGGGAGCGGCCGCCCGCCTCGACCCGGATCGCGTACGCCTCGACCGGATGGTTCACCCGCGCGGTCACGATGCGGAACGGGCCGATCTCCGTGCGCGCGACGTGGTCGACGAAGTCGAACTCGCCGTTCATCCCGTCCTCCGGCGGGAGGTCGTACACGCGCGCCATCCGCTCCGCGGCGCCCGTCGGGCCGAGCACCGGGATGACCGGGGCGGGGCCCTCGGGGCGGTACTTCCGGGCCACGTAGTACGACGTCATGTCCATGCAGTGGTCCGCGTGGAGGTGCGTCAGCACGACTCCGTCGACGTCGTACACGTCGGCGTAGCGCTGGAGCGGGCCGAACGCGCCGTTGCCCAGGTCGAGCAGGATGCGTCGGCCCTCGTGCTCCACGAGGTAGCACGAGGCGGGCGAGTCGGGGCCGGGGAAGCTGCCGGCGCAGCCGACGACGGTCAGGCGCATCAGACGATCACCTCGGTGGCGTGCTCGACGACGACGACCTCGGGGCCGAGGAAGCGGCGGGCGAGGGTGGTGAACGGGGCGGGGTCGCCGGTGGCGAGGAAGCGGTGCACGGGCGGCGCCAGTGCGGGATCGCGTTCGAGGCCGTGGGCGACGAGGGTCCGGTACACGTCCTGCGCGGTCTCGTCGGCGCTGCTCACGAGCGTGACGTCCGCGCCGACGACGTAGGAGATCACGCCGGCGAGCAGCGGGTAGTGGGTGCACCCGAGGACGACGGTGTCGACGTCGCGCTCGACGACCGGGTCGAGGTACTCGTGCGCGACCCGCTGCAGCTCCGGACCGCCGGTGATGCCGGCCTCGACGAACTCGACGAAGCGCGGGCAGGCCTGCTGCACGAGCGTGATGTCCGGCGCGGCGGCGAAGGCGTCGCCGTAGGCGCCGCTCGTGACGGTGGCGCGCGTGCCGATCACGGCGACGCGCCCGTTGCGCGTGACCCGGGCGGCACGGCGTACCGCGGGCTGGATGACCTCGACGACGGGTACGTCGTACCGCTCCCGCGCGTCGCGCAGCACGGCCGCGCTCGCCGAGTTGCACGCGATGACGAGCATCTTCACGCCCTGCTCGACGAGGTGGTCCATGACGTCGAGCGCGAAGGCCCGGACCTCGGGGATCGGCCGCGGGCCGTAGGGCCCGCGCGCGGTGTCCCCGACGTACAGCACGGGCTCGTGCGGCAGCTGGTCGAGCACGGCGCGGGCGACCGTGAGTCCTCCGACACCGGAGTCGAAGATGCCGATGGGCGCGTCCGTCACGGTCCCCGAGGGTACGGGTACGCCGCCGCGCCGCGGGTCCGATCACGCCTGCTCTGTGTCCTCCACCACGTCTGTCATCCTGCGAACACTCGCCGCCTCGCAGTCACGCCTCAGGCCCAGAGGTGGCCGTCGAGGCTGTCCTCGGCGTCGTCGAGGGTGCCCTCGTAGGCGCCGGTCGAGAGGTACTTCCAGCCGCCGTCGCAGACGACGAACGCGATGTCGGCCGTCCCGCCGGCCTTGAGCACCCGGGCCGCGATGCCGAGCGCGGCGTGGAGGATGGCCCCGGTCGAGATGCCGGCGAAGATCCCCTCCTCCTCGAGCAGCTGGCGGGTACGGCGTACGGCGTCGCGCGGGCCGACGGAGTAGCGGGTGGTGAGGACGGAGGCGTCGTACAGCTCGGGCACGAAGCCCTCGTCGATGTTGCGCAGTCCGTACACGAGCTCGCCGTAGCGCGGCTCCGCGGCGACGATCTCGATCCCGGGAACCTTCTCGCGCAGGTAGCGCCCGACGCCCATGAGCGTGCCGGTGGTGCCGAGGCCGGCGACGAAGTGGGTGATCGTCGGGCAGGTCGGCGAGCAGCTCCGGCCCCGTGGTGTCGTAGTGCGCCCCGGCGTTGGCCGGGTTGCCGTACTGGTAGAGCATCACCCAGTCGGGGTGCTCGGCGGCGAGCTGCTTGGCCACGCGCACGGCCTCGTTGGACCCGCCGGCCGCGGGCGACGACACGATCTCCGCGCCCCACATCCGCAGCAGCTGCCGACGCTCGACCGAGGTGTTCTCGGGCATCACGCAGACCAGCCGGTAGCCCTTGAGCCGCGCGGCCATCGCGAGCGAGATCCCGGTGTTGCCGCTCGTGGGCTCGAGGATCGTGCGCCCGGGACGGAGCAGGCCCTCCGCCTCGGCCGCCTCGACCATCGCGAGCGCGGCGCGGTCCTTGATCGAGCCCGTGGGGTTGCGGTCCTCGAGCTTCGCCCAGAGCCGGACGTCGGGGGACGGCGACAGCCGCGGCAGGCCCACCAGCGGGGTTCCGCCGACGGAGGCGAGCAGCGAGTCGTGGCGCATGGGCCGGTCAGCCCCCGGCGACGGCCGGCAGGACGGTGACGACGTCGCCGTCGGCGAGCGTGGTGTCGATCCCGTCGAGGAAGCGCACGTCCTCGTCGTTGAGGTAGACGTTGACGAAGCGGCGCAGGCCGGCGTCGTCGACGATCCGGTCGTGGATCCCGGGGTGACGCGTCTCCAGGTCGTCGAGCAGCGTGCGGAGCGTGTCGCCCGAGCCCTCGACCGCACGGGCACCGTCGGTGTACGTGCGCAGGATGGTCGGGATGCGGACCTCGATGGCCATGGTGCTTCGATCTCCACTCGTCGTGTCGGCTCGGCGAGCGCAGGTCGTGCGGTGACTGTCGGGGGCCGTGTCCGGCCCCGCAAGAGCAAGGACGAGCCTAGGGTGCGGTATTCCCGCCGACGAACCGGTCCGTGGTACGCCGGTCCGCATGCTGGGACGCCGCGTCCGCGGCGGTCCGCGCCGGGCGCGGCCGCGTCACGGACGGTGACCTCCTCCTCGGTGACGACGCCGTCGACGATGCGGAACGACCGCAGCTCGTACGGGCCGTCCTCGGAGCCGGTCTCGCGGGTCGACACGAGGACGTAGTGCGCCTCGGGCTCGGAGGCGTAGCTGACGTCGGTGCGCGACGGGTACGCCTCGGTCGCCGTGTGCGAGTGGTAGACGACCACCGGCACCTCGTCGCTGTCGTCCATCTCGCGGTACAGCCGCAGCAGGTCCATCGAGTCGAACTCGTAGAACGTCGGCGACCGCGCGGCGTTCACCATCGGGACGAAGCGCTCCGGGCGGTCCGAGCCCGCCGGCCCGGCGACGACGCCGCACGCCTCGTCCGGGTGGTCGGCGCGCGCGTGCGCCACGATCGAGTCGACGAGGTCCTGCCGGATGGTGAGCACGGGCGACAGCCTAGGAGACGACCCGAGCCGCCCCTCGGTCAGTCGACCGGGTCGAGCGGCTCGCTGCGCAGCCCGGTGAGGGCGTGGACGAGCGTCTCCTGCAGGAACGTGAACCAGTCGTAGAGGTGGAACAGGCGCGAAGGCGGGATGCTCCTCGGGGAGGTCGTAGAACGCCTCGTGGTTGTCCTCGTCCAGCCCGATGCGCGACGCGAGGGTGAGCCGCAGGTCGTTCAGCGTGCCGAGCCACGCCTGCGCCTCGCCGTCGGCGAGCACCACCTTGCCGCCGGAGCGCTCCAGCGTGTCGAGCACGGTGCGCGCGTGGGCCAGCTTGGTGTCGCGCAGCGACCGCTCGGTGAAGCGGCGGAACTCGGCCGCGGCGTCCTCGTCGTCGGCGTAGGCGTCGGGGAACAGCCGGCGCAGCGCCGGGTCGTCCGGGCGGTGGGCGAACGGGTCGATGCCCACCATCGCCGCGAGCGGGTCGGCCGGCTCGCCGAACGGCGGGTCGTCGGGCGTCACGAGCTCGATGATCTGGCGGACGAGCGCGACGAGGAGCAGCTTCCCGTCGTCGTCCACGCGCAGGACGACCCGGCCGTGTGCCGTACGCCGGAAGCCGTGCTCCCCCACGTCAGTCGTCCTTCTGGAGCGTGGCCCACAGCCCGTAGGAGTGCATCGCGGTGACGTCGCGCTCCATCTCCTCGCGACTGCCGTTGGACACGACCGCCCGCCCCTTCGTGTGGACGTCGGTCATGAGCCGCTGCGCCTTCTCCTTCGGGTAGCCGAAGTAGGTCATGAACACGTACGTCACGTAGCTCATCAGGTTGACCGGGTCGTTCCAGACGATGGTGATCCACGGGTTCTCGGGCAGCGTGACGCTGTCGGCCTCCGGCCGCTCGAGCTCCACCGGTGCGATGCCCACGGGTCTCATCGTCGCACGGGCCGCGACCTCGGGCGCCTGGGCGTCGTACGCTCGAGGCGTGTCCGAGGAGCTGCTGCCCGTCCCGCCGCGCGACCCCTTCCTGCCCGAGCCGCCGCTGCTGGCGACGATCCGCGAGGGGGTCATCGGCGACGACCAGCTGATGCACGGGCCGTTCGGCCCGCGCCGGGTGACCTACGCCGACTACACCGCGTCCGGTCGCGCCCTGCGGTTCCTCGAGGACTTCGTCCGCGACGAGGTGCTCCCCCGCTACGCGAACACCCACACCGAGAGCAGCGGCACGGGCCTGCAGACCACGCGCCTGCGCGAGGACGCCCGCGCGATCATCCACGACAGCCTCGGCTGCGGCGACGACGCGGTCGTCATCTTCACCGGGTCCGGGACCACCGGGGCGATCGACAAGCTCGTCGGCATCCTCAACCTGCGCATCCCGGCCGACCTGGACCGCGAGCGCGGCTTCTCCGCGCAGATCCCGGCCGCCGAGCGCCCGGTGGTGTTCATCGGGCCCTACGAGCACCACAGCAACGAGCTGCCCTGGCGCGAGTCGATCGCCGACGTCGTGCAGATCCCCGAGGACGCCGACGGCCACATCGACGCCGAGCTGCTCGAGGCGGCGCTCGAGGCCCACGCCGACCGGCCGTTGAAGATCGGCTCGTTCAGCGCCGCCTCGAACGTCACCGGGATCATGACCGACACCCGGGGCATCGCGAGCCTGCTGCACCGGCACGGCGCCCTGTCCGTCTGGGACTTCGCCGCGGCCGCGCCGTACCTCGAGATCGACATGGCCGCGTCGGCGGACGACCCGGCGTCGTACAAGGACGTCGTCGTCCTGTCGCCGCACAAGTTCGTCGGTGGCCCGGGCACGCCCGGCGTGCTCGCGATCCGGCGCGACCTGCTCACGAACTCCGTGCCCGTCGTGGTCGGCGGGGGCTCGGTCGCCTACGTCAACCCGGCCGAGCACGTCTACCTCTCCGACCCGGTCCACCGGGAGGAGGCCGGCACGCCGGCCATCGTCGAGTCGATCCGCGCGGGCCTCGTGTTCGACCTCAAGCGCAACGTCGGCGTCGACGTGATCCGCGCGCACGAGCACGACTACCTGCGCCGGGCGATCGAGGCGTGGCAGGCCCACCCCAACATCGAGATCCTCGGCAACGTCGCGGCCGAGCGGCTGTCCATCGTGTCGTTCACCGTGCGCCGGCCCGACGGCCGCTACCTGCACCACAACGTCGTCGTCGCGATCCTCAACGACCTGTTCGGCATCCAGAGCCGCGGCGGCTGCTCGTGCGCCGGGCCCTACGGTCACCGGCTGCTCGGCATCGACATCGAGCGTTCGCACGAGTTCGAGCGCGAGATCACCCACGGCTGCGAGGGCATCAAGCCCGGCTGGGTGCGGGTGAACTTCAACTACTTCATCAGCGAGCAGGTCTTCCAGTACGTCGTCCAGGCCGTGGCCCTCGTCGCGGACCACGGGTGGCGGCTCGTGCCGGAGTACCGCTTCGACCTCGCGTCCGGTCGCTGGCGGCACAAGGACGGCGCGGTCGAGCCGCCGCTGCGGCTCGCGCAGGTCGGCTACGTCGACGGCGTACTGACCTACCCCCGGCACGACGACCGCGCGCCCGAGTCGGACCTGACCGGCTACCTCGCCTACGCCCACGACCTCATGGAGTCGCTGCCCGAGCCCGGGCCCGACGTCGCGCCGGAGCGGGTCGGCGCCGACTTCGAGCACCTGCGCTGGTTCGAGCTCCCCGACGTCTGCGTCCCCTGACGCGGACGCAGACGCCGGGCGCGCGGTCAGCGCGTGTAGATCGAGAAGAACGCCTTCGTGGCCGCCGCGCCCGTCCATCCGCCGGTGAGCACGCGGTAGCTGTTCTTCGCGGCCTTGCCCGTGGGCACGACGACGAAGAACGCGCGGCCCCAGACGTCCGTCGTCCTCGAGCCGAGGGTCGACCAGCGGCCGGACCGAAGGACCTGCAGGACGGCGAGCTGGCCCTTGTGCCGGGGCAGCAGGTGCAGGGTGACGAGCGTCTTCGTCCCTGCCTTCACCTTCGTGGTCGGGGCGGTGACGCGCACGAGCGTGCGCAGCGCCACGGCGCGCTCGCCGATGCCCACCGCGCGGGCGTACGTGCCGCTGACGTAGGCGCGGAAGGTGCCCCGCGCGCTGACGAGCGGCTTGAAGTACGCCGAACCCGTCGCCGAGGACGTCACCGTGGCGATCTTCGTCCAGCCGCGCGCCCCGGTGGCCCGGAAGAACAGGGTCACCGGCGCTCCCGCGGCCGCGACGCCGGCAGTGAGGGCGGTGACCCGCACCATGGTGCGGCTGCCGTAGGTGATGACCGCCGGGGCGGCGATCGTGACGCGGGTCGGCGTCGGCGCGATGGTCCGTGCGTAGCTGCGCAGCTTCGACCACTGCGCGGGGTCCTCGCCGCCGATCGTCCACTCGGCGATGCCGGCGAGCTGGTACTGCCCGACGAGCGTGGCCCGCGCGGCGGCGGACGACGCGTCGGAGTACCAGCCGACCCGGGACACGGCGCAGGAGGCCGACACCGGCGCGGGCCGGACGTTCACCGGTGCCGGTGACGTTGCCGGCGTTGGGCGTGCTGAGGGTGACGACGTTGCCGGAGACCGCGGTCACCGTCGCGCCGGCGCCGACGCCGGCCCCCGTGACGGCACCCCCGGCGAGCACTCCGGCCGTGGACGCCAGCAGAACCGTGCTGCCGGCGGCCAGGCCACCGACGGCCGTCGTGGCCGTCGTGGTGGTGAACGACGACCGGACCGGAGACGGCGGCGTTGTCGGGCAGGCTCAGGGTGACCGTGGTGCCGACGACGGCGACCACGCGGGCACCGGGTGCGATCCCGTGTCCCTGTCGCGCTCGCGCCGGCCGAGATTCCGGCGGGCGAGACGACCGTGATCGTGGCCTCACCGATGTTGCCGGTGGCCGGCGTCGTCGCGGTCGAGGTGAAGGTCACCGGACCGGTGACCGACGCGGTGTTGGGGAGGCTCAGTGTGACCGAGTTGCCGGAGACGGAGATCACCGTGGCGCCGGCCGCGATGCCGGTGCCGGCCACCGTGGCTCCGGCGGTGATCCCGGCCGGTGCGGCGACGAGGATCGGTCGTCCCGCCGAGCACGCCGCCGACCGCGGTCGTCGACACGGTCGCCGGCTGGGTGCGCCCGGCGAAGGTGACGCGGTAGGGGAAGGTCGACTCCTTCTGCGTCGCGTCCCAGGTGGCAACGGGACGCTGGGCGAAGGAGATGCCCGGCGTGCCAGCGGAGAACAGACCGCCGATGTACGACGCGGCGCCGCCGGACGTGTACGCGTAGCGGCCGTTCGCCCAGGACAGGCTGCTGAAGAAGCTGCTCGACTGGGCCGACGTCACCCCGGCCGGGGCGAGGGTCGGGCAGGTCCCGCTCGTCGACACCTTCCAGTCACGCCCGTAGGCCGGCACCCCGATCTGGATCTTCCCGGACGCGACCTGGGTGACGGCCTGGGCCACGACCTTCTGGACCCACGGGTAGGGGCCGATCGGGCCCGGCCGCGACGGCGAGTAGTCGTAGGCCATGATCTTCAGCCGGTCGACGGCCGGGCCGATCTGCGACCAGGCGTAGACCCAGTAGCCGGTGGAGTCCGACGACGTCGCGGTGCCCGCCGGGCACCGTCACGGAGAGCAGCTTGCCCCGGGCGTGCAGAGACGCCGAGAGGGACGCGATGAACGCGATCCACGCCGGTCTCGTGGTCCCCCACGTGGACGATCCGTCGTTGAAGGCGAAGCCCTCGAAGTCCAGGTCGATCCCGTCGAACCCGTTGGCGGTCACCGTCGCGACGATCTGCGCGACGAACGCCGCGCGCGTCGTGGGGTTGGCCATCACCGCGGCCATGCGCCGCGCCGGCATCCCGTCGGTGATCGTCGGCAGCACCTTCACGCCGGTCGCCCGCATGGCGGGCAGGACCGACGCCTTGTTGGCGGCGTACGACGCCGCGGCGACCGACGACGCGGACCCGTTCCACTTCGCGGTGTACCAGAACGGCGACACGTCGGTGAACAGGTCGGCGTTGGCGGCCAACGAGGTCATCGCCGAGGACGAGGTGGAGCTGAAGTAGCCCCAGCCGGACACGATGCGCCGCGGGGTGGGCGCGGTCGCCGCCTCCGAGACCGCTGGCACGAGCACCCCGACGATCGCGGTCGCGGCGAGCGCGGCGACGGAGGCGAGAGCGTGGCGGCGGACAGTGGTACGGCGGTGCGTGAGCATGAGGCTCCCCGGGGTCGGGCGACGCGGGCGACGTCATCGGACGGTGTCCGGACGAGGTGGCGACGATGTCGGACCGCCGCGGGTTCCCCGTCCCTGCTGCGTCCCACCCTGCCTCACGACCGGGCCGAGGAGGTCATCCGGGTGGCCGAGTCGTCCGATTCGTCCGGTTTTCGGATGCTTCCCGCTCCGGTATCCGCGCGCTCAGCGCGGTCCGCGTCCGCTCCAGGTCCAGGGATACGCCGTGTCCTCGGCCTCCCGCGCGGCCGCGGCCACCTCGAGCGGGCGGAACGTGTCGACCATGACGGCCAGCTCCTCGGTCGCCGCCGCACCGATCGAGGCCTCGACGCTGCCGGGCTGCGGCCCGTGGGTGAACCCGGCCGGGTGCAGCGAGATCGAGCCCTGCTCGATGCCGGCGCCCTTGCGGCTCATGAAGTCGCCGCCGCAGTAGAAGAGCACCTCGTCGCTGTCGACGTTCGCGTGGTTGTACGGAGCCGGGATCGACAGCGGGTGGTAGTCGAACAGCCGCGGCACGAACGAGCACACCACGAAGTTCGGCCCCTCGAACATCTGGTGGACCGGCGGCGGCTGGTGCAGCCGCCCGGTGATGGGCTCGAAGTCGTGGATCGACACGACCCACGGGTAGTTGCAGCCGTCCCAGCCCACGACGTCGAACGGGTGGTCGGCGTAGGTGTAGCGGGTGAGTCCCTGGCGCGTCCGGACGAGGACGTCGACGTCGGTCCCGTCGTACTGGATCGTCGCCTCCGGGCCGCGGACGTCGCGCTCGCAGTACGGCGCGTGCTCGAGGAACTGTCCGCGCGGCGAGAGGTAGCGCCTCGGCGGACCGACATGCCCCGACGCCTCGATCACGAACAGCCGCAACGGGTCCGGGCCACTCGGCAGGACGCGGTAGGTCGTCGACGTGGGCAGCACGACGTAGTCGCCCTCGCTCACGGTGAGGACGCCGTACACCGTCTCGACGATGCCGGCCCCGGACTCGACGTAGAGCACCTCGTCGCCGACCGCGTTGCGGTAGAGCGGGCTCGGCTCGGTGGCCGCGGCGTAGGCGAGCCGCACGTCGCCGTTGCCGAGCAGCACGCGACGACCGGTGACGGCGTCCGGACCGGTCCCGACCGCGTGCGTCCGGAAGTGCGCGGGCAGGAGCGGGAGGTTCGCGCGCAGGCCGGGATCCCCGTCCGGCACCGCGACGGCGTCGACGATCGCGGTGGGCAGGTGCCGGTGGTAGAGCAGCGCGGAGTCGTGGCTGAAGCCCTCGATGCCCACCAGCTCCTCGGCGTACAGGCCGCCGTCGGGCCTGCGGTGCTGGGTGTGCCGCTTGCGCGGCACGTCGCCGACGCTGCGGTAGTACGGCATGGCGGCCTCCGGAGTGTGTGCGCGGTCATCCGATATTCGGAGTGACGTGTCCTCTGACAGAACGGTCCGCTAGCCTGCCCTCCGTGTCAACCCAGACGCCCGCCCAGCGCGCCGGGCTCGAGCCCGGGCGAGCCCTCGCCTACGCCGTCGGCCTCGTCGACGACGCCGCGGTGTTCCCGCCGGGCAACGCCCCCGTCCCCGCCGCGATCGCCGCGCACCGCGGCCACCGGGCCGCGGACCACGGCGTCGTGGTCGGCCCGTTCCTGGCCCCGGTCTCCCGGCTCGGCGAGGTGCTCGACGCCCTCGACGCCGCCCCGTCGAGCGAGCCGCTCGACCTCGTGCTCGTCGCCGACACCGGGCTCGTCGAGGCCGCCGAGGCCCGCGCCGTGCTGCTCGACGACGACCGGGTCGAGCTGCTCGGGCTCGAGATCGCCCTGCCCGTCGACGGTCCGCTCGGCGAGTCGGCGCGGCTCACCCTCGACACCCTCGACTTCGCCCTGGCCGCCGCGATCGAGGTCCCGCGCGCCCCGGGTTGGCGCGACGCGCTCGACGTCCTCGCCGAGGACGGCGCCGAGCGCGCGAAGTTCCGCACCGGCGGTCCCACCGCGGGCTCACCACCCGACCGACGGCGAGCTGGCCGAGCTCATCGGCGCGGCGACCCGGCGCCACGTCGCGTTCAAGCTCACCGCCGGCCTGCACCACGCGCTGCGGCGTACCGACCCCGACACGGGGTTCGAGGAGCACGGCTTCGTCAACGTCCTCGCGGCCACGGCCGCCGCGATCGACGGGCGCCCGGCCGAGGACCTCGCGGCGCTGCTCGCCGAGCGGGATGCCGCGCCGCTCCTCGCCGTGCTGGCCGCGGCGGACCCGCGCGAGGTGCGACGGCTCTTCACGTCGTTCGGCTCCTGCTCGATCAGCGACCCGGTCACCGACCTGCGAGCCTTGGGCATGCTCGAGGAGGAGACGGCATGAGGTCGTGGGTCGCCGCAGCGGACGGCAGCGGTTTCGGTGCCGAGCACCTGCCCTACGGCGTGGTCACCCACGAGGGCGGGCACCGCGAGCTCGCGGTGCGCATCGGGGACCACGCGCTCTCGCTGGCCCGCCTGCACGACCTCGGCCTGCTCGACGGCGTGGTCCGCCACGCGCGGTCGGTGTTCGACACCGGGTCGCTGAACTGCCTGCTCTCGCGCGGGCCGGAGGAGTGGGCGGCCGTCCGCCGGCGGCTCGTCGAGATCGTGACCGACGACGCGTTCGCCGACATGGCGCGCGAGGCGCTGCTGCCGCTCGACGACGTCGTGCTGCACCTGCCGTGGGACGTCGCCGACTACGTCGACTTCTACTCGTCCGAGCAGCACGCCACCAACGTCGGGCGGATCTTCCGGCCCGACGGCGACGCGCTGACCCCGAACTGGAAGCACCTGCCGATCGGCTACCACGGCCGGGCCGGGACGGTCGTCGTCTCCGGCACCGACGTCGTCCGCCCGAACGGGCAGCGCAAGGCACCGCACGAGGACGCGCCGACGTTCGGCCCGTCGCGTCGGCTCGACGTCGAGGTCGAGGTCGGATTCGTCGTCGGAGCGCCGTCGGAGCAGGGCACCGCCGTACCCGCGTCGGCCTTCGCCGACCACGTGTTCGGCGTCGTGCTCGTCAACGACTGGTCGGCCCGCGACATCCAGGCCTGGGAGTACGTCCCGCTCGGCCCCTTCCTCGGCAAGTCCTTCGCCACCAGCGTCTCCGCCTGGGTGACGCCGCTCGCGGCGCTGGCTGCGGCGCGGGTCCCGGCCGTCGTCCAGGACCCCGCACCGCTCCCCTACCTGCTCGACGACGACCCGTGGGCGCTCGACCTCCGGCTCTCGCTCGGGCTCGCCCGCGGCGGATCCGCCGCCGTCGTCGTCTCGCGACCGCCGTTCGCGCAGATGTACTGGACGCCGGGACAGCAGCTCGCGCACCTGACCGTCAACGGCGCGTCGCTCCGCACCGGCGACCTGTTCGCGAGCGGCACCGTGAGCGGTCCCGAGGTGGACCAGCGCGGCTCGTTCCTCGAGCTGTCCTGGGGTGGCCGCGAACCGCTGGCCGTCGCCGGGCATCGGCGACGTGACGTTCCTCGAGGACGGCGACGTCGTCACGATCGGTGGCGAGGCCGCCGGACCCGACGGTACGACGATCCGCCTCGGCGACGTCGTGGGCCGCATCCTCCCCGCGCGCTGACCGCGGCGCGCTCATCGGTCGCTCATCCACCACGGTGCCCTTGTCCAAGATCGTCCCTAAGGGACAGATCGTGCAGTTGAACTTCCTTGATCGTCCCTAAGGGACGATCAAGGAAGCGCTCAGAGCACGAGCGGCTTGATCGGCGCTCCGATCAGGCTGGGGTCGGCCCGCCAGTCGACGCCGGGGACGTCGATGAACAGCTCGATCTCGTTGCCGTCGGGGTCGGCGATGTAGAGGCTGTGCGTCACCGTGTGGTCGCTCGCGCCGCGGATCTCCACGTCGTTGGCCACGAGCGTGGCGAGCGCGTCGCGCAGCTCGTCGTCGCTGTCGCCGACCTTGAGCCCGAAGTGGTAGAGACCGACCCGTCGACCCGCCGGCAGGGCGGCCGCGTCCGGACCGACCTCGATGAGCAGCAGCTCGTGGTGCGTCCGGTTCGACGGCGCGTTGAACGCCGCGGCGGGGAAGGGCAGCGGGGCGTCGTCGTCGCCACCGAGGATCGGCCGCCAGCCGAGCACGTCCCGGTAGAAGTGCACCGACCTCCTCAGGTCGCGCACGTACAGCACGAGGTGACCGAGCTCCTTGATCTCCACGATGCCTCCGTCGTCCGTCCCAGACCCGGAGACTAGCGTCGCGCCGCTGCCTCGCCGGCGGCATCGCGATCATGAGAGCGACGCGGCCCGTACCCTGACGACGTGTCCGCCGACTCCACCCTGCTGCCGATACCCCTGCGACTCGGTGCCTACACGCTCGACACCGCCACGCCCGACGACGTCCCCGCCCTCGTCGCCGCGTTCGCCGACCCCGCCATCGCGCTGTGGAACGCCGGGCGACGGCGCGACGCGACGGTGGAGGAACGGGCGACGGCGTGGGTCGCGGACCGCGCGACCTGGACGAGGGAGCACTGCTCGTGGGTCGTGCGCGGGCCGGACGGCATGCTCGTCGGCCAGGTCTCGATCCACCTGATCGACCAGATGATGGGCACCGGCGAGATGGGCTACTGGCTCACGCCCGCAGGCCGCGGTCGCGGCGTCGGCACCGCCGCCGTCGACACCGCCAGCCGCTTCGCGTTCGACCTGCTCGGGCTGGCCCGGCTCGACCTGTTCCACGCCGTCGAGAACGAGGCGTCGTGCCGGCTCGCCGTTCGTTGCGGCTACCTGCTCGAGGGCACCGTCCGACAGAGCTACGTCTACGGCGACGGCCTGCGGCACGACGAGCACCTGCACGGGCGGCTCGCCACCGACCTCGTGCCGCCCGCCGAACTCCCCGATCGCTGAGGGCGGACGTGGCGCCGGCCGGGCCTCAGGTCCCGGGTGCCGCGGCCGAGCACGTGGTGCCGCCGGCCGCGCAGTAGCGCGTGCCACCCACCACGAGCCGGATCGTGAGGCCGGCGTCCGACATGCCGTGGGCGTTGAGCGACTGGCGGAGCACTGCCGGGTCGATCGTGGGCGGCGGGCCGAGCGCCGTCACGGTGACCACGGAGCTGGCGGCGTCGACGAACGTGATCTGCCATCCCGCCGCCGCGGCCCAGGACTGGGCCACGGGTCTCGCCCGGTCGGCCAGGGCCACGTCGGCGGCGAGGGCGCGGCTGGCCACGGTCAGGGGAACCATCACCGCGACGACCAGGCCGGCGATGAGCGCGAGGGTCGTCCCCCTGACCCGCCCCACGTCGAGCCCGGCCCCGGCCGCGGCGTCACGCACCCGGTAGAGCAGGAGCACGACGGTGCCGGTGGCGACGATGGCCGCCACGTTCGTGCCGAACAGCAGGGCGGCGTGGGCGGCATCGCCGTACCGCCCGACCTGCAGGAGCAGGCCCACCACCGCGAGCGGCGGCACCAGCGAGATGGCGATGGCCACACCCGGGAGCGTGTCGGAGATGTCGGACCGGACGAGCGCGAAGGCACCGACCGTGCCCGTGGCGAGCGCGGCCACCAGGTCGATGAGCTTCGGGTTGATGCGGCCGGAGACCTGGGAGTTGGCGAGGTAGTCGTCGATCGGGTGCGACAGCGACCCGATGAGGTAGGCGACGGCGACGACGAGCAACGCGCCGCCGAGCACGAGCAGGACGCTGCGCACGAGGTGGCTGCGGTCGGCCAGCACCACCGAGAGTGCGATGCCGAGGATCGGTGTCATCAGCGGCGCCACGATCATCGCGCCGATGACGGTCGCCGTGGAGTCGGCCACGACCCCGGCGGTCGCGATGATCGCGGCGAGGACGAGCAGCGCCCAGAACCGGCTCGAGCTGCGACTGGTCCAGGGTGCCTCGATGAACAGGGCGGACCGCATCCGTTCGACGTCCGCGCCGACGACGCCGGCCATCGCACCTCCCCGCTGTCGGTGCCCATCGTGGCGGTCGGAGGGCGGGCCCGGCGGCGCGGCACGCCGAACGAGAGGCGGAAGCACCGCCGGTCGGGTAGAAACGGCGTCATGTGCCATGACGACGACAGCCGCCCGCCCAGTCCTCCGGTCGTCGGGGAGGTCGCGAGCCACGAGCTGGTCACGCTGACCGCCGCCGACGGCAACGCGTTCGCGGCGTACCAGGCGATCCCCGCGAACCCCAACGGGCGCAACGTGGTGATCCTCCCCGACGTGCGCGGTCTGCACCCCTACTACGAGGCGCTGGCGGTGCGCTTCGCGGAGGCCGGCTTCCACGCCGTGGCCTTCGACTACTTCGGCCGGACCCAGGGGGTAGGTCGGCGCGCGGACGGCTTCGACTGGAAGTCCGAGATGGCCACGCTCACTCCCGCGATGTTCGTGCACGATGCCCGCGCGAGCGCCGAGCACGTCCGCTCGCTCAACGGGGGGCCGACCTTCTCGGTCGGCTTCTGCATGGGCGGCTCGCACTCGTGGCGGCTGTCCGCGACCGACATCGGCCTCGCCGGCTGCGTCGGCTTCTACGGACGGCCGTCGATGGTCGCCGACGTCGAGGACGAGATGCGCACCCCGCTGCTGCTGCTCGTCGGCGGCGGCGACCACGCCACACCGGTGGCGGAGTTCGAGGCGCTCGACGCCCGGCTCACCGCACGGGGCCTGGACCACGAGATGTACGTCTACGACGGCGCGCCGCACTCGTTCTTCGACCGCGCCTTCGCCGAGTGGAAGCCGGCGTGCGACGACGCGTGGCGGCGGATCCTCGCGTTCACCGACCGCCTCGGCTGAGCTCCGACCCCGGCGCGGGGGTGACGGCTAGGGCACGGACCGGATGCGGGTGACGAGGACGGCGGAGAGCAGCGTGACGACGGCCGTGAGCAGGTAGAGGCCGGTGTACCCGGTCGAGCCGGTGACGATCGGCGCGGCGATGACAGGTGCCAGCACCTGCGGCGCGGCGTTGGCGATGTTGATGACGCCCAGGTCTCGACCCCGGTCGATCGCGGCGGGCAGCACCTGCGTCACGAGCGCCTGGTCGACGGCGAGGTAGACGCCGTACCCGAGGCCGAGGATGAACGCCGCGACCATCGCGGCGGAGAACACGGGGAAGAACGCGAGGATCACCGCGGACACCGCCATCACGACCGTCGACACGATGACGTAGACCTTGCGCCGTCCGGACCGGTCGCTCATCCGCCCGGCGACGACGGCCGTGAGCAGGCTGCCTACGGCGTACAGCGCGATGAGCACCGTCTGGCCCTGCTCGGGCTCGGCGTACTTCACCGCGTCCTGCAGGAAGAACAGCAGGTACAGCGTGGCCATGGCGTTGCCGAGCTGCATGAGGAAGCGGGTGAGCCAGGCCCAGCCGAAGTCGGGGTAGAGCCGGGGCGACACCCAGAACCCGCGCAGCCACGCGCCGAGCACGAACGGCGGGCGCTCCGCGACGGCGAGCGGGATGTCGCGCAGCCGCAGCACGAACGGCAGGACGAGGAGGACGAGCAGCACGGCCGTCAGCACGAGTCCGGGGGTGAGATCGGTGACGGCGAAGGAGACCAGCGCGACGCCGAGGACGATGCCCACGATCTGGGCCAGCCCCACCCACCCGGAGACGAAACCGCGCTGCCGCACCGGGACCTGGTCGGGGATCGTGGCGGTGACACCGGCGTAGGCGCCGTTGATCGTGGCCTGGCAGAAGCCCCAGACGACCGCGAGCCCGAGAACGGTCGACTGGATCGACAGCGCGAGGATGCCGAGCGCACCGAGGAGCGCGCCGTAGAGCACCCACGGCTTGCGCCGGCCGAGCCGCGAGGTCGTGCGGTCGGAGAGCGCTCCGGCGAGCGGGTTGAAGATGATGGACGCGAACGCCCCCGCTCCGGTGATCCACGCGAGCGCGGTCTCCTTGCCGTCCGGCGAGACGTGCTCGGCCAGGCGCGGCAGCAGGTTCTGGATCGGCGTGTAGAACGCCAGCATGATGCCGAGGTTCGCCAGCACCACCGCGGTGATGTAGCCGCGCCGGACCGCGACGGTGGGCTCCCCCAGCGCCGACGGCAGGGTGGTGGCCGGTGCCGCGCCGTTCCCGTGCGCGCCGTTCCCGTCCGCGCCGTTCCCGTCCGCGCCGCTCCGCCCCGCCGCTCACGCCCGCCCGCCGAGGAACGCGCGGTACCACGAGTACGACAGCTTCGGGATGCGCCGCTGCGTCGGGTAGTCGACGTAGATGAGCCCGAACCGCTTCGCGTAGCCCTCGGCCCACTCGAAGTTGTCCATGAGCGACCAGACGAAGTAGCCGCGTGACGTCCACGCCGGCGTCGCGCGCCGCGGCCACCGCGGCGATGTGCGACCGCAGGTACTCCACGCGGCGCGGGTCGTCGACGTGGGCGACGTCGTCGTCCGAGACCTCGACGAGCACGTCGGGGAACGCGGCGCCGTTCTCGGTGATCATCACCGGCGGCAGCGCGTCGCCGTAGCGCGCCTTCGTCGAGACCAGCAGCTCGCGCAGGCCGTCGGGCACGACCGGCCAGCCCATGTCCGTGGTCTCGTAGCCCTCCATGGCCCTGATCTCGAACGGGAACGGGTTGCCCTCCCCGGGCGCGGCGACCAGGGTCGGGTTGTAGTAGTTGACGCCGAGGACGTCGATCGGCGCGCTGATGACGTCGAGGTCCCCGTCGAGCACGCACGAACGGTCCATCGGTGCTCCGACGACGTCGGGGTCGGGGTACCGCCCGAGCAGCACCGGGTCCAGGTACATGCGGTTCTGGATCGCGTCCATGGCCGCCGCCGCGCGCAGGTCTTCGTCGCTGTCGGACACCGCGTGCACGGGCGAGAGGTTGTGCGTGATCGCCACACGGGCACCTGGCACGGCGGCGCGGACCGCCGCGGTCGCGAGGCCGTGCGCCAGCAGCACGTGATGAGTGGCCGGGAAGGAGTCGAACAGGAGGGCACGGCCGGGCGCGTGCGTCCCGAGGGCGTAGCCGAACGTGGCCACGACGACGGCCTCGTTGACGGTGATCCACGTGTGCACGCGGTCGCCGAGCCGCTCGGCCACGATGCCGGCGTACTCGCCGAAGCGGTAGGCCGTGTCCCGGTTCAGCCACCCGCCCGCGTCCTCGAGCGCCTGCGGCAGGTCCCAGTGGTAGAGCGTGAGCGACGGCGCGATGCCCGCCGCGAGGAGCTGGTCGACCAGGCGGTCGTAGAAGTCGAGCCCGCGCGGCTGCACCGCGCCGGAACCGGTGGGCCGGACCCGCGGCCACGAGACCGAGAACCGGTAGGCGTTGACACCGAGGTCGGCCATGAGCGCGACGTCCTCGGGCATCCGCACGTAGTGGTCGCACGCGACGTCGCCGTTCTCGCCACCGGCGATCCGTCCCGGCTCGTGGGTGAAGGTGTCCCAGATCGACGGGCCCTTGCCGTCGGCGGTCGGCGACCCCTCGATCTGGTAGGACGCCGTCGCGGTCCCCCACAGGAAGTCCGCCGGGAACGCCGAGCGGTCGCGGCCGTCGGACAGCGTGCCGGCCTGGCCGGGCACCCACGGAGTGGTCGTCATGCGCGCACGATGCCACGACGGGCGCGCGTTTCGCTGCCCGCGACGGCGCGCCGGTCGCGGGTCGTCGCGCCGTTCTCGCCGACCGGTCAGCGGGTCGGTACGACGATCGTCCGGGCGATCTTGTCGTGGATCGCCTGGCGCCACGGGCGGTCCCACAGCGGCCAGAGCAGGTCCACGACCAGCAGCAGCCCACCGGCGACGATGCTGAACGCCTCGAAGGAGGCCCAGCGGGCGAGCACCTGGCCCCAGCCGAGCGGCGTGTCCGCCGCGAGCGGCCGGATCCGCAGGCCCAGCGCCCGCTTGCCCGAGCGTGCGTCCCCACGCCTTGTTCTGCGGCACCTCGTAGAGCAGGGACACGAGCAGCGTGATCGCCGTGATGCTCGTCGACACCGCGAGCAGGTCACCCTGCAGCGCCGTCATCGCGGCGTCGGAGGGCGCCGAGCCGTCGGCGGGGACGCTGTCGAGGAAGCGCTGGACCGCGGGCCAGACGAGCCAGAGCACGAACGGCAGGGCGATCAGCCCGGTGATGAACGAGTCGATGATCCGGGCGACCGCCCGGGCTCCCCACGAGGCCAGCGGGAACGGCGCGACGCCGGCGGGTGCGCCGTACCCCGGTGCCATCGGCCCGGGCGGCAGGGGCGCCGGCGGAGGCGGGGGCATCGGGACCGGTGCTCCCGGGACGCTCGGCGCCGGAGCAGTGGTCTCGACCGACGTCGAGGCCCCCCAGCGCTGGCCGTCCCACCACCGGACGTAGCCACCGCTGGAGAACGGGTCGGGGTACCAGCCCGGCTCCATCGCCATGCCCGGAGCCTACGAGGCCGAGCCCGCCCGCCCCGCCACCGCCCCTCCGACGCGAGTCGGGCCGTGGCTAGAGGTTGCCGCGGCTGTCCTGCTCGCGCTCGATGGCCTCGAAGAGCGCCTTGAAGTTGCCCTTGCCGAAGCCGAGCGAGCCGTGTCGCTCGATGAGCTCGAAGAACACGGTCGGCCGGTCCTGCACCGGCTTGGTGAAGATCTGCAGCAGGTAGCCGTCCTCGTCCCGGTCGACGAGGATGCGGCGCCGCTTGAGCTCCTCGACCGGCACCCGAACCTCGCCGATCCGCGCGCGCAGCTCCGGGTCGTCGTAGTACGAGTCGGGAGTCTCGAGGAAGTCGACGCCGGCCGCGCGCATGGCGTCCACGGTGGCGAGGATGTCGCCGGTGGCCAGCGCGACGTGCTGGACGCCGGGTCCGCCGTAGAACTCCAGGTACTCGTCGATCTGGGACCTCTTGCGGGCGATCGCCGGCTCGTTGAGCGGGAACTTCACCTTGCGCGAGCCGTCCGCCACCACCTTGCTCATGAGGGCGGAGTAGTCCGTCGCGATGTCGTCGCCGACGAACTCGGCCATGTTCGTGAACCCCATGACGCGGTGGTAGAAGTCGACCCACTCGTCCATGCGGCCGAGCTCGACGTTGCCCACGCAGTGGTCGATCGCCTGGAAGAACCGGCGCTCGGGCGGTGCCACCATCGGGGCGCGCCGGACGAATCCCGGCAGGTACACCCCGGAGTACGCCGACCGGTCGACCAGCGTGTGCCGGGTCTCGCCGTACGTCGCGATCGCGGCCAGCACGACCGTGCCGTCGACGTCGGTCAGCTCGTGCGGCTCCTCGAGCCCGGTGGCGCCGTGGGCGACGGCGTAGGCGTACGCCGCACGGACGTCGGGCACCTCGAGCGCGAGGTCGGTCACGCCGTCGCCGTGCCGGGCGATGTGCGCGGCGAGCGGCGCACCCGCGTGCACGGGACCGACGAGCACGAACCGCGCCGACCCGCTCTCGAGCACGTACGACGGCGTGGTCGCGGTCGCCCGTCTCCGGGCCGCGGTAGCCCACGACGCGCATGCCGAACGCGGTGGAGTACCAGTGGGCGGCCTGCTTGGCGTTGCCGACGGCGAAGACGACGGCGTCCATCCCGCGCAGCGGGAACGGGTCGGCGGGCGCGACGGGGGTCGAGGACTCGGCGGTCTGGGTCATGGCCGAAGACTGGCAAGGCTTACCTGGGTCGGGCAAGGCGTCCAGGACTCGTCGCGCAACCTGTCAGGTTCGGCTACCCTGCCCCCGAATCCGATGGGCAGGTCGCCCAGTGATCCGGCGAGGAAGTGGTCGAGATGCCCGACGCACCCGCGGTAGACCGGATCGACGCGGCGATCCTCGACCTGTTCGCCGCCGAGCCGCGCATCGGCGTGCTCGAGGCGAGCCGCCGGCTCCGGCTGGCCCGTGGCACGGTGCAGGCCCGGCTCGACAAGCTCGCCGCGCGGGGTGTCGTCACCGGCTGGGGTCCCGATGTCGACCCCTCGGCGCTCGGCTTCCCGGTGACCGCCTTCGTCACGCTGGAGATCGCGCAGACCGGGCACAACGAGATCGGCCGCCGGCTCGCGGACATCCCCGAGGTGCTCGAGGTGCACACGATCACCGGCAGCGGCGACCTGCTCTGCCGCGTCGTCGCGCGGTCCAACGCCGACCTGCAGCGGGTCATCGACCAGGTCGTGTCCGCCGACGGCGTGGGGCGCACGTCCACCGTGATCGCCCTGGCCACCCAGGTCGGCCATCGCGTGCTCCCGCTCGTCGCCGAGGCGGCCCGGCAGTCCGAGGTCTGACGGATCCGGCGCGCGCGGGCGCGGACGGGGAGACTTTGCCCGACCGCCTTGGGTACCGTCGTCGGATGTCGCCCGTCCCCTCGCGCACCCGGCCGCCCGTCCCGACCCGCTCCCGACCGTTCGCCCTGCTCGCCGGCGCCGCGCTCGTCGCGACGATGCTGGCGCCGGTCCCGGCGACGGCCGCGGTGACGACGTCGGTGCCCGCGGCGGTGCCGTCGCTGTCCCGCGCGGCCCTCGCCGCGCAGGCCCGGATGACCAAGCTCCTCCCGGTACGCGTGGCCGGCTCCAAGGCCCTCGGCCGCTACTACACCGGCATCGTCACGGACGTCGAGACGGGCAAGGTCGCTCTGGCAGACGGGGTACCGCAGCCCCATGCGCGGTGCCTCGACCACCAAGCTCGCCACCGCGGTGACGTCGCTCCGGCTCCTCGGCACGAGCACCCGGTTCCCCACGCGAGTGGTCACCGGCCGCTACGCCCGCGAGGTCGTCCTGGTCGGAGGAGGCGACCCGCTGCTCACGAGCGCGCAGCTGAGCCGGCTCGCCCGGGCCACGGCGACCGCCCTCCTGCCGACGCTCGCCCCGCCGCCGGCGCCCGCGCCGCCGCCGACACCGATCCCCACCGCTACGCCGACACCCCTGGTCACCACGACCCCGGCGCCCACCGACACCGCCGACGCCGACCGCGACCGCGACGCCGACTCCGACGCCCACCGCCACACCGAGCCCGGCGCCGATCGCTCCCGCCCCGCCGCGGGCGGTCCAGGTGACGGTCCGGGTCGACGACACGCTCTACCCGGCGCCGACGTCCACCACGGGCTGGCCGCGGGACTACCAGCCGTCCGTCGTGACCCCGGTGCGCCCGCTCGTCCGTGACCTGCGCAACGGCTGGGACACGGCCAAGGACGCGGCCGCGTACTTCGCGGGTCGGCTCGACGCCGAGCTCAAGGCGCAGACGGCCGGGCGCACCGACGTCGCGATGACCGCGCGCTACGGCGGCCGGCTCACCGCGCCCGCCGGCGCCACCGAGGTGGCCCGCTTCGCCGGGAACACCTCGGGCGCGGCACTCTCCCGCATGCTGCTCGTCTCGGACAACGACGTGGCCGAGATGCTGTTCCGCAACAACGCGATCGCGGCGAGGCGGGGCAGCTCGTGGTACGCCGGTCGCGTGACGGCCATGGCCGAGCTGCGCAAGCTGGGCGTCGACGTCACCGGCTGGCGGCTCTACGACGGCAGCGGGGTCTCACGCTCCGACCGCGTCACCGGACGCGGGCTCGTCCAGCTCCTGCGCATCGCCCAGCAGCCGACGCACCCCGAGCTCGCCCCGCTGAAGCGGATGCTCCCGGTCGCCGCGGTCAGCGGCACGCTCAAGAGCCGGTTCACCAGCCGGCCGACGCGCTGTGCCCGGGCCAAGGTCTTCGCCAAGACGGGCACCCTGTTCGACGCCGTCGGCCTCGCCGGCTACGCGCTCGGCACCGACGGCCGCCTCCGGGCGTTCGCGTTCCTCGACCGCCCCGTCGACCCGAGGTACTCGAAGACGGCGGTGCGCCAAGCCGTCGAGATCGTGCCGGCGACGGCGACCGGCTGCTACTGACGGTCACCCGCTGCGAGTGACGCGGCGGCGTGCCGTGCGTTCAGCGCAGCGCGCGGGCGACCTCACCCGAGGCGCGGAGCACCTTCGGGCCGACGTCGTCGACCGCGAGCTCGGTGAGCGCGACGACTCCCACCGACGCCTCGATCCCGGCGACGCCGAGCAGCGGCGACGCCACGCCGTAGGCACCGGGCTGGAGCTCGCCGGTGGAGACGACCCAGCCCGGGTCGAACGGCCGGCCGCCGGACGCACGGCCCGCGAGCACGGCCCGGCCGGCGGCACCGCGCTCGAGCGGATGCCGGGCGCCGACCCGGTAGGCGACGTGGAAGTCCGATCGTGTGGGCTCGACGACGGCGACGACGAGCGCGTCCGAGCCGTCGACGACGGTGAGGTGCGCCGTGGCGCCTACGGAGTCGGCGAGACGCCGTAGCGCCGGGATGGCCGCCTCGCGCAGCACCGGCTGCACCTGGCGAGCCAGCGCGAGCACGGCCATGCCGAGGCGACAGCGCCCGTCGCCGCCGCGGCGCAGCAGGGCGTGCTGCTCGAGCGTGACGACGAGCCGGTAGACGACCGTCCGGGAGACCCCCAGCTTGGCGGCGATCTCGGTGACGGTGAGGCCGTCCGAGGCGTCGGACAGCAGCTCGAGCACGGTGAGCCCGCGATCGAGGGTCTGACTGGTCTCCGCGACCATCACGTCACCTCCGCGTCGACCGCAGCGCCGGGTGGACCGGACCCGGGCGGACCTGCCCGGGCGGCCGTCCCGCCACCACAGTGCCCCACTCTGCCCGACTCGGGCGCGACGACGCGCGCCACACGGCCGGAGCCGCCGGGCGGGTCGCCGCCGGAGAAACCTGCGGCGCCGCCCGGCGTGGGCCGACGTCAGGCGGTCGCGAGCTTCCGGAGCTGGAACGCACCCACGATCTCGCTGACGCCCAGCACGATCAGCATGATCCCGGTGATCACCACGATGGTGCCGATCGCGAGGCTGGGCCACACGAAGATCACGATCGCGCCCACGATCAGGAGCACGCCGCCGGTGATGAGCCAGCCGCGCCCGTCGACGCCCTTGCTCTGCAGCCCGACGATGAGCTCGGTGAGTCCGCGGAACAGCCAGGCGATGCCGATGAACAGCGCCAGCAGGGCCGCCTCGTTGTCGTTGTTGATCGCCTTGAACATGTAGACCCCGAGGACGACGGAGAGGATCCCGGAGATCGCCAGCAGCGCGCGGTGCGCCGCGCGCGAGAAGGACTGCGCCAGCTGGAAGACGCCGCTCACGAGGAGGTAGAGCCCGAACATGACGGCCAGCACGGTCACCGTCGCCGAGGTCCAGATGAGGCAGGCCAGCCCCAGCAGGACGGTGAGGACCCCGACCGCCAGCAGGAGCCACCAGCTCCGCCCCACGGCGGCGATGGCCTCCGTGTCGTCCATGGTCTCGTTGGTCGCGGACATGCGGACTCCTTCCCCCGGCACCACCCGACGGGCGTGCTCCGCACCCAGCGTAGGAGCCGGGCCCGCCGCAGCGGGGCATTGAGGAGCGGGTGGGGACACGCCGTGTCCGCGGCCGCCTGCCGGCTAGCGGCGGCCGACCGCCCAGGCCCGGACCCGCTCGATGCGCGTGCGCAGCTCGGCGGCACTGGCGCGCGCGACCTCCGGGCCGCCGCTCACGCGGCGCAGCTCGGCGTGCACCGCGGCCTGGGTCGAGCCGCTCTGCCGGGCGTAGGCCTTGACGCAGTCGTTGAGCTCCCGCTTGAGCGCCGGCACGTCGACGGTGACCACGACCGGCGCGTCGGCTGCCCCGCCCCGGCGTCCACCCCGGCCGCGGGCCCGGAGCAGGTCGGTCACCTGGTCCGCGTCGAGGAGCCCCGGGATGCCGAGGAACTCCTCCTCCTCGACCGTGCCGGGCGCCGTGGCGAACTCCCCGCCGTCGAACAGGATGCGGTCGAAGGTCGCCTCGCTCTCGAGCGCCTCGAAGCCGAGCTGCTCCTCGACCAGGAGGTCCGCCGTGTCGCGCTGCGCGAGCGCCTGCGCCACGAGGACGTCCTCCTCGGTCCAGTCGCCCGCCCCGGCGCGGCCGAGGACGTGGTCGCGCTCCTCCTCGAGCTCGCCCGCGAGACCGAGGAGCACGGGCACGCTCGGGAGGAAGATGCTCGCCGTCTCGCCGCGCCGCCGGGCCCGCACGAAGCGCCCGACGGCCTGGGCGAAGAAGAGCGGCGTCGACGTAGACGTCGCGTAGACCCCCACCATGAGGCGGGGTACGTCGACGCCCTCGCTCACCATGCGGACCGCGACCATCCAGCGGTCGTCGCTCGACGAGAACGCCGAGATCTTCGCGCCTGCCTTCGGGTCGTCGGACAGGACGACGGTCGGCTTGCGGCCGGTGATGGCCTCGAGCTGCTTGGCGTAGGCCCGCGCCTTGGTCTGGTCGCTCGCGATGACGAGCCCGCCGGCGTCGGGGACGTGCCGGCGCACCTCGGTGAGCCGGCGGTTCGCCGCGCGGAGCACCTGGGGGATCCACTCGCCCTGGGGGTCGAGCGCCGTGCGCCACGCCTGCTGCGTGACGTCCTTGGCCTGGTCGGCGCCCAGGACGGCGCTGACCTCGTCACCGGCCCGGGTGCGCCAGCGCATCCGTCCGCCGTAGGCGAGGAAGAGCACCGGGCGCACCACGTGGTCGCGCAGCGCGTCGGCGTACCCGTAGACGTGGTCCGCGGCGCTGCGGCCCACGCCGTCCGGTCCGGGGACGTAGGACACGAACGGGATCGGGTTGACGTCGCTGCGGAACGGCGTGCCGGTGAGGGCCAGGCGACGCGTCGCCGGCTCGAACGCCTCGCGCACCGACTCACCCCAGGACAGCGAGTCGCCCGCGTGGTGCACCTCGTCGAGGATCACGAGCGTCCTGCGGTCCTCGACCCGACGGCGATGGAGCAGCGAGCTCGCCGCGACACCGGCGTAGGTCACCGCGATGCCGACGTAGTCGCTGCCGGTCGCGCCGCGCGCGCCGGAGAACTCCGGGTCGAGGAGGATGCCCGTCGCCGCTGCGGCCTCGGCCCACTGCGTCTTGAGGTGCTCGGTCGGGGCGACGACGACGACGCGCTCGACCACCCGGCGGTCGAGCAGCTCCGCGGCCAGTCGGAGGGCGTACGTCGTCTTCCCGGCACCCGGCGTGGCGACCGTGAGGAAGTCGCGCGGCTCGTGCGCCCGGTAGGCCTCCAGCGCCGCGCTCTGCCAGGCCCGCAGCCGCGACTGGGCGCCCCGGGGCACGCGGTCGGCTCGGGCCGGAGGAGGCGGCGGCTGCGGTCATAGGTCGGCGACTCTAGGACAGCCGCGAGGACGACATGCCGGGGTGGGCGGTGACGCGTGGCACGTGGGCGTCGTGCTATCGGGTCCGGTCGGACGGCGTCCCGTCGGCGCCGAGCCGGGATCAGGCGGCCGGCTGCGGGCGGGCGATCCGCCCGGCGAGCACGGCGCCGGCACCGGCGACCGCGGCCATGGTGAGCCAGATCGTCGTGAACGTCGACGCCGACACCGAGCCGGCGGCCAGCGCCGTCGCGTAGATGGCACCGGCGACGCCGACGAGCGCGACCGACCCCACCGAGTCGCACACCTGGAGGGCGGCCACGTTGGCGCCCTGGTCCTCGGGAGCCGACAGCTCGAGGGTCAGGGTCCCGATCGCGCCGAAGCACATCCCCATCCCCGCCGCACCCACCAGCCAGGACCCCACCGCCACCCAGAACGGCACCGACGGCACGAGCGACACCGGCACCGTCGCGAGGCACAGCGTCACCAGCGCGGCCCCGATCCGGATGAGCCGGTGCCGCGGGAGTCGGCCGTAGAGCCGTCCCTGAGCCTGCGAGCCGAGCGCCCAGCCGATGGCCCCCACCGTCAGCACGGCGCCCGCCTGCGCCGTGGTGGCGCCGCGCACCGTCTGCAGCGCCAGGGGCACGAACGCCTCCCCCGCGAAGAACACCCCGGCGAGGAGGCCGCGCATCATCACCACCGTGGGCAACCCCCGCGCGAAGCGCAGGGCGCCCGCGGGCAGCAGGTGCCGCAGGGCCGGGACCAGGAGCACGGTCCCCGCGGTCGCGAGCGCGACGCCGACCCACCCGCGGAGCGTGCCGGCCTGCTGGAGGAGCGCGAGCCCGGTGGCCGCGACGACGGCCGAGCGGATCCGGCCGCGCCGGGGCGGACCGTCACCGACCGAGCCGCCGAGACCGGCCACCCGCGGGACGAGCAGCACCATCGGCGGGACGACGAACGGGACCACGAGCCAGAACACGGCGCGCCAGGAGACGTGGTCGGTGAGGAACCCCGCGATGAGCGGCCCGACGATGGCCGGCAGGACCCAGGCGGCGGACAGCAGCGCGAAGGCCCGCGGGCGCAGGTGGTCGGGGAACGCCCGGCCGATGACGACGTACACGGCGACGATGGCCAGGCCCATGCCGGAGCCCTGGGCCCCGCGGGCGAGCACGAGGACCGGCATCGACCACGCGGCACCCGCCACGAGCGCCCCGAGCCCGAACAGCGCGACGCCGAGGAGCAGCGGCGAGCGCGGTCCGGCGCGGTCGCACCACTCCCCGGCGACGACCATGGCGACGAGGCCGGTGACGACGTAGCCGTTGAACGCCCACGCGTAGGCCCCGAGGCCGTCGAGCGCCCGCGCCACGTTCGGCATGGCCGACGCGACGCCGATGCCCTCGAACGCGAACATCGTCATCACCGCGACGACGCCGATGGTGAAGGCGCGGTACGCCGGGCTCATCAGCCCATCGGCGGCGCTCGCGGCGTCGGTGGCGTCGGGCAGCAGCTCCGCGTCGATCTCGTGCACGGACGAACCCGTCGCCACGAGGGGTCGCCGGCCGGTGTCGTCGTGCTCGCGGGGGTCGCCGCCCGACGGGGTGCCGGCGTGATCGGCCGGGTCCGGACCGGTCAGGACCCTGCTCCGTCGTCCTTGGCGGGCCAGTGCTCGTCGAGGATGCGCTTGCAGTCCGGGCAGACCGGGAACTTCTGCGGGTCGCGACCGGGGACCCAGACCTTGCCGCACAGCGCGATCACGGGGGTGCCCGTGACCGCCGACTCGACGATCTTGTTCTTCGGCACGTAGTGCGCGAAGCGCTCGTGGTCCCCGTCGTCGAGCCGGGTGTCGGGACGCTCCTCGACCAGCGTGCCCGTCAGCGTGTCGGGCTCCGGCATGGTGAGTGGCTCGGACGGCGTCGTCATGCCCCGATCGTACGGCGACCGCGGGCCCGGCGCGTGGCCCCGCCGGTGCCGTCAGTTGAGCGACGGGTCGGTCGACGTCGTGGCCACGAACGCCAGCTCGCCGGGCTGCCGGCGGAGCACCTGGCGCCACAGGTCCTCCGGCTCGGCGGAGAAGACGTCCCGCGGTCCGCCGTCGACGACGTACCAGGCGCCCTCGGCGAGCTCGTCGTCGAGCTGGCCGGCGCCCCACCCGGCGTACCCGGCGTAGATCCGCAGGGCGTCCAGCTCGGACATCGTGGCGGCCGGGTCGATGTCGAGGTCGACGAGCCCGAACGGCCCCGCGACGCGACGGAAGCCCTCCGGCTCCGGCCCGTCGACCGGGCCGGGCAGCAGCCCCAGCGCCAGGGCGTTGTCGTCGGCCACCGGGCCTCCGGTGAACAGGACGTCCGTCCCCGTGGTCCGGCCGTCCCAGGTGGGCAGGACCGCGCCCACGGGCACGCGTGAAGGCCGGTTGAGGACGAGACCGAGGCTGCCGTCCTCGTCGTGGTCGAGCAGGAGCAGCACCGTGCGGGCGAAGGTGGCGTCGGTGAGCAGGGGCGAGGCGACCAGCAACCGCCCGGGCACGGGGACGGCGGGCGGGACGTCGAGGCGGGCCATCGTCACCGGACCAGCATGCCGGGTCCGGAGGAAGTTGGAGGTGAGCGATATCACCCGACCAAGCGGAGATTGTGTCGCCGGGGGACGCGCCGCGGCGTAGTCTGACTTTCGGTAAGGGTTCGACCACTGGGGGTAAGTGCACGGGATCACACCCATGTGGTGGTTACGGGGCGTCTGTGATCCGAGGAGGACGCATGCCACAGCAACCGCTCGCGCAGGTTCCGCTCGACGCAACCTGGGAGTGGCAGGAGCACGGTGCCTGTCGCGAGGCCGACACCGCGCTGTTCTTCCATCCGCAGAACGAACGCGGCCTGTCCCGGATCCGTCGTGACCGGGCGGCGAAGTCCGTCTGCGCGAGGTGCGGCGTCCGCAGCGAGTGCGCCGACTACGCGATCCGCGCCCGCGAGCCCTACGGCGTGTGGGGCGGCCTCACCGAGGAGGAGCGCGAGCGGATCTACGTCCGCAGCGCCCTCGCGGAGTACGGCCGGGAGAAGGGCGCGGGCCTCCGGGCCGCGCACGACGCGCAGCTGAACTGAGTTCCCGGCGCGCACAAGCCGACGACGAGGACCCCCGGGCGAGCAGCCCGGGGGTCCTCGCGTTCCCGGTGCCCGCGGCCCATCGCCGGCGAGTGCGCCGGCAGAGGTCGGCGCGCCCGCTGATTCGTCGCTGTTCCGTCATCGACGCGCGACCGGCGTACCCCGAGGTCGATGATCGAGCCATCACATCGTCGGCTCGAGGAGACACCTATGAGCGACACGACGAGCGCCTCCGCGACGCCCGACCAGCAGAACCAGCAGAGCAACCGGGGTGGCCTCGGTCTCCCCCAGGCCACGGCACTGATCGTCGGCAGCATCATCGGGGTGGGGATCTTCAACCTCCCCGGATCGCTGGCGGCCTACGGCCCCATCAGCATCTGGGCGATGGTGCTCACCACCGTCGGGGCGCTGGCGCTGGCCTACATGTTCGCCGCGATGTCCCGGCGGCTGCCGGCCGATGGTGGCCCCTACGCGTACGCCCGGGCGGCCTTCGGCAACCCCACCGGCTTCGCCAACGCGTGGTCCTACTGGATCACCGCCTGGGCCGGGAACGCGGCGATCGTGGTCGGCTGGGTCTTCTACGTCCAGTACGTGATCGAGGGGTACCTCAAGGCGAACGACATGGATCCGACGTGGCTGGCCGCGACGGTGCCCGTGCTCGGCCAGGACCTCCTGGTGTGGCCGGTCGTGTTCGCCTTCGTCGGCCTCTGGATCCCGGCCGGCATCAACCTCGTCGGCGTCAAGAGCATGGGCGTGGTCCAGCTCTGGACGTCCATCATCAAGTTCATCCCGCTGGCGCTCATGTCCACGCTCGGCCTGTTCGCCATCTCGACCGCGAACTTCTCCCCGATGAACGTGAGCGGCGACAGCAACGCGCAGGCGATCCTCGGCGCGATGGCCCTGTGCCTGTTCTCCTACCTCGGCGTCGAGACCGCGGCGGTCGCCGCGGCGAAGGTGCGCAACCCTGACGTGAACGTGTCGAAGTCCACGATCTACGGCACGCTCGCGACGGCCGCCGTCTACCTCCTGTCGCTCGTCGCCGTGTTCGGCACGGTGCCGAGCGCGGTGCTCGGCGAGAGCGCGGCGCCCTACTCGGCCGCCGCAGACGTCATGACCAACGGGACGTGGGCCGGCTGGGTCGTCGCCGTCTGCGTCATCGTCTCCGGCTTCGGAGCGCTCAACGGCTGGACCATGATCTGCGCCGAGATGCCGCTCGCGGCGGCGCAGGACGGGCTCTTCCCCGCCGCCTTCGGGCGCCTGTCGGCGCGCGCCGTCCCGGTCTTCGGCATCGTGGCGTCCACGCTGCTGGCGTCGATCGCCGTCGTGATCGCGAACTGGGGGAACAGCGGCTACACGGTGTTCAACACCCTGGTCTACATGTCCGGCATCACGGCGGCCATCCCCTACGCGTTCTCGGCGGGGGCGCAGATCAAGTGGCGGCTGGCCGACAACAAGCCCGTGCACACGCCGCGCCTGGCGCGCGACGTCATCGTCGCGCTCGTGGCGCTGGTCTTCTCGATCCTGTTCATCATCTACTCGCGCAACACGGGTGACGACAAGACGTGGTTCGAGGAGTACTCGCCGTTCATCATGGCCGGTGCCGCATTCCTCATCGGGATCCCGGTCTACCTCGCCCAGCGCAAGCGGATGACCGAACCCACCCCGGTCCCGGCGTTCCGCCCGTGACCGGCGACCGACACGAGAGGCGAGAGCCATGACGTTCCACGTCGACTCCGAGGTCGGTGTCCTTCGGCAGGTGGTCGTCCATCGACCGGGTCTCGAGCTGTCCCGCCTGACACCACAGAACGTGGATGCGCTGCTCTTCGACGACGTCATGTGGGCGCAGCGGGCACGCGAGGAGCACGACGCCTTCGCGCAGAAGCTCAAGGACAAGGGCGTCGAGGTGCACCTGTTCGCCGACCTCCTCGCCGACGTCCTGTCGACCGAGGAGGGCCGTGAGTTCGTCCTCGACCGCGTCGCCAACGAGCACACCGTCGGTCCGCAGCTCGTCGCCCCGCTGCGGGAGCTCGCCGAGGGGGTGGACGGCGCCACGATGGCCGACTACTTCATCGGCGGCATCCTCAAGCGCGACCTCCAGCTGCCGCGCGGCGCGTCGCTGTTCTGGGACTCCCTGGACGACTACGACTTCGTCCTGACCCCGCTGCCGAACCACCTGTTCCAGCGCGACAACACCGCCTTCGTCTACGACGGACTCTCGGTGCACCCCATGGCCAAGCCGGCGCGCCAGCGCGAGATCGTCCACTCCCGGGCCATCTGGAACTTCCACCCGTTGTTCCGCGACGCCGGCCTGCACTTCTACTACGGCAACGACGACGACCACCACCAGCCGGCCACCTGCGAGGGCGGCGACATCCTCGTGATCGGCAACGGCGCGGTGATGATCGGCATGGGTGAGCGCACGACGCCGCAGGGCATCGGCATGCTCGTGCGCGGCTACTTCAGCGACCCGCGCAACCACATCACCAAGGTGATCGTCGTCGAGCTGCCGCGGACCCGTGCGTTCATGCACCTCGACACTGCGATGACGATGATCGACAGGGACGCGTTCAGCGTCTACCCGTTCCTGCCGCCCGAGCTCAAGTCCTACACGCTCACCAAGAAGGACGACAGCGGCGCCTACGAGATCCACGAGAACAAGTCCCTGTTCCCAGTGGTGGCCGAGGCCATCGGCGTAACCAGGATCCGCGAGCTCAAGACGCCGATCGACGAGATGGGTGCCGCCCGCGAGCAGTGGGACGACGGCAACAACTTCCTGGCCGTCGCACCAGGCGTGATCTTCGGCTACGAGCGCAACACGACGACCAACACGTTCCTGCGCAAGAACGGGATCGAGATCGTCACCATCGTAGGCTCGGAGCTAGGGCGTGGGCGTGGCGGTCCGCGCTGCATGAGCTGTCCCGTCGAGCGCGACGCCGTGTCCTGACGCCGACGGCGTACCTCCTACCGACCTGGAGACCCATCCCATGCCGTTCAACCTGCGCCACCGCGACTTCCTCAAGGAGATCGACTTCACGGCCCGCGAGCTGCAGTTCCTGCTCGACCTCGCCCGTGACCTCAAGCGGGCGAAGTACGCCGGGACCGAGGTCCCACGGATGAGGGGCAAGAACGTCGCGCTCATCTTCGAGAAGACGTCGACCCGTACCCGCTGCGCGTTCGAGGTCGGTGCGTACGACCAGGGCGCCCGGGTGACCTACCTGGACCCGAACTCGTCGCAGATCGGGCACAAGGAGTCGGCGGCCGACACCGCCCGGGTGCTGTCCCGGTTCTACGACGCGATCGAGTTCCGCGGCAGCGCGCAGGCCACCGTCGAGACGCTGGCCGAGTACTCCGACGTCCCGGTCTACAACGGGCTCACCGACGAGTGGCACCCGACCCAGATGCTCGCGGACTTCCTCACCATGATCGAGCACGGACGCGGTCGGCCGGTGCAGGAGATCAGCTACGCGTACCTCGGCGACGCGCGCTCGAACATGGGGCACTCGCTGTACGTGATGGGCGCGATCATGGGCGCCGACGTCCGGATCGTGGCGCCGAAGGCGCTCTGGCCGAGCAAGGAGATCCAGAAGATCGCCAAGGAGCGCGCCGCCGGGTCCGGTGCGCGGCTGACCCTCACCGAGGACGTCGCCGCCGGGCTCAAGGGTGTCGACTACGTCCACACCGACGTGTGGGTCTCGATGGGTGAGGCCAAGGAGGTCTGGGACCAGCGGGTCAAGCTGCTCACGCCGTACCAGGTGAACGCCAAGGCGCTCAAGGCGACCGGCAACAGGAACGTGAAGTTCATGCACTGCCTGCCCGCGTTCCACGACACCAACACGGTGGTGGGCAAGGACATCGCGGAGAAGACCGGTATGACCGGGGGCCTCGAGGTGACGAACGAGGTCTTCGAGTCCGAGGCCAACATCGCCTTCGACCAGGCGGAGAACCGCCTGCACACCATCAAGGCCATCATGGTCGCCACCATCGGCGACTGACCCACCCCGCGCGGCCAAGGCCCCCGCCCCGCCAACTTCCTTGATCGTCCCTTAGGGATGATCAAGGAAGTTCAACTAGCCGATTCTGTCCACAAGTCGCGATCTTGTACGCCGATCAGCGGTCCGGACTCACGCCACACCGAAGCCGGACCGCGGTGCGTCCCCCGCGAGCATGGCCCGGACGACGTGAGCGACATCATCGGGTCGCCGTACCAGGTCGTCCCACGTGAACCGGATCACGCGATACCCGGCGGCCACGAGGCGGTTCTGCCGCGAACGGTCCCGCTGGAATGCGCCCTCGTCCGAATGGTGGGCGCGCCCGTCGATCTCGAGGACGAGCCGCGCGGACCCGAACAGGACGTCGACGATGCCGATCAGTCCGATGCCGTCGAAGACCTCGACGTTGGCGGACCATCCGGTGATCCCGGCCTTGCGCAGGATGCGGTGAGCCAGCACCTCCGCCTCGGAGTGCGCTCCCGCCGAGACGTCGGCGAGCACCGCCCAGGCTCGTGCCAGCCCGTGCCGCTGACCAGTCTGCCGGAGTGCGCTGCGCACCGTTTCGACCTCGAGAACTCGCCGCTGCAGCGCGTCGGTCATCAACGCGCGCCCGGACTCCTCCGGCAGCCACAGCAGGCAGTCGATCGCCGTACGCTCCAGCGACGTACACACGACACCTGCGACTCGGGTGATCTCGCGATCCTCGATCCCGACCCGGTGAGCGCGTACGCCGGTGATCCGCAGTCGCGAGTCCCTCGGTGCGATCACGTGGACCTCGGGGTCGGGCGGCACGACGAGGTCCCACAACGGTGCGGCCGTCGAGTGGCTCACGATCGTCTCGGTCCCCGACGCCAGCGCCGCCGCCCACGCGAGCGAGGCGGTGGACAACCGCGTCGCCGGCACGGTGTAGACCGAGCCCAGCACCACGACCCAGCGACCGTCGTGCACGAGCCGGCGCACACGGTACGGCGAATAGCCCGCCCGGACTGCTTGCTCGAGGGTGAAGACGCCGTGCTGGGCCATCGCCTCCGCAGGGGCGGTCGAGTCTCCGCGCATGGCCCCGGAGCCTGGTCGACGCGCATGCCGCGCCGCTCGCGTCGTCCACAGCGCTCGGACACGCAGCCAAGATCACGACTTGTGGACGCGAGCGGGCAATTCAACTTCCTTGATCGTCCCTAAGGGACGATCAAGGAAGTTGACGGCGGCGCGAGCGGGGCGGCGCGGGCGGGGCGGGGCGGAGCGACGCGGGCGGGGCGTCAGGCTTGGAGGAGGCGCGTCTTGAGGGCGTCGAGCTGGGCGTAGAGCTCCGAGGGAACCTTGTCGCCGAACTGGCCGAAGTAGTCATAGGTCAGGTCGGCCTCGGCCAGCCACGACGACGGCTCGATGTGGAACAGCTCGGACATCACGTCCTCGCCGAGACCCAGTCCGTCGACGTCGAGCTCACCAGCCAGCGGGAAGCGGCCGACGGGGGTGTCGTGCGCTCCCGCGATGCCCTCGAGCCGGTCCACGATCCAGGCCAGCACCCGGCTGTTCTCGCCGTAGCCCGGCCAGATGAAGCCGCCGTCGGTGTCCTTGCGGAACCAGTTGACCGAGAAGATGCGCGGCAGCTTCTCCGGATCGGTGGCCCGGCCCATGGCGAGCCAGTGGCCCCAGTAGTCGGCCATGTTGTACCCGCAGAACGGCAGCATGGCGAACGGGTCGCGACGCAGCTCGCCGACGGTGCCCTCCGCGGCCGCGGTCTTCTCCGAGGCGATGCTCGCGCCCATGAACACGCCGTGCTCCCAGGAGAGCGCCTCGTTCACCAGCGGGACGTTGGTGGCCCGACGACCGCCGAACAGGATCGCCGAGATCGGGACGCCGGCCGGGTCCTCCCAGTTCGGGGCGATGGACGGGCACTGCGCTGCGGGCGCGGTGAACCGCGCGTTGGGGTGCGCGGCGACGCGGCCGGACTCCGGCGTCCAGTCCTCGCCCTTCCAGTCGACGAGGTGCGCGGGCGCGTCGGACAGGCCCTCCCACCACACGTCGCCGTCGTCGGTCAGCGCCACGTTGGTGTAGATGCAGTTGGCGTCGAGGGACCGGATCGCGTTGGCGTTGGTGTCCATGCCCGTGCCCGGTGCGACGCCGAAGAATCCGGCCTCGGGGTTGATCGCGTAGAGGCGGCCGTCGGCGCCGAAGCGCATCCAGCAGATGTCGTCACCGACGGTCTCGACCTTCCACCCCGGCAGCGACGGCTCGAGCATCGCGAGGTTGGTCTTGCCGCACATCGACGGGAACGCGGCGGACACGTACCGCACGTCACCGTTGGGGTGGGTGAGCTTGAGGATGAGCATGTGCTCGGCCAGCCAGCCCTCGTCCCGCGCCATCACCGAGGCGATCCGCAGCGCGAAGCACTTCTTGCCGAGCAGGGCGTTGCCGCCGTAACCCGAACCGTACGACCAGATCTCGCGGGTCTCGGGGAAGTGCACGATGTACTTCTCGTCGTTGCACGGCCAGGCCACGTCCGCCTCGCCCTCGGCGAGCGGGTGCCCGACCGAGTGCAGGGCCGGCACGAAGTCGCCGTCCTCGCCGATGAGGTCGAGCGCCGCCCGGCCCATGCGGGTCATGATGCGCATGTTGACCACGACGTACGGCGAGTCCGTGATCTCGACGCCGAGCTGGGCGATGTGCGAGCCGAGCGGGCCCATCGAGAACGGGACGACGTACATGGTCCGGCCGCGCATGGAGCCGGCGAACCGCTCGGTGAGGGTCTCGCGCATCGCGACCGGGTCGGCCCAGTTGTTCGTCGGACCGGCATCCTCCTCGCGCAGCGAGCAGATGAAGGTCCGGTCCTCGACCCGCGCCACGTCGCTGGGGTTGGAGCGCGCCAGGAAGGAGTTGGGCCGCTTCTCCTCGTTGAGGCGGACGAACACGCCTTCGTCGACGAGCAGCTGGGTCAGCCGGTCCCACTCCTCCTGCGACCCGTCGGCCCACTCGACGCGGGTCGGCTGGGTGAGCGCGGCGATCTCCTCGACCCACTCGAGCAGCTTCTTGTTGCGGGTGGGCGGGTTCTCAAGGCCGGGGAGCGTCGCCATGACTGCGCTGTCCTATCGCGAGACGTAGGGGGACCTTCTCTACGAGAAGCGTGCCGCAAGGATGCCGTCACGTCAGGCGTACGCCCAGCCAGGACAGCGGTTACCGAGGAGTTTGTGACCAAGTGCACAGGCTGCGGAGGACCCCCGACGCGAGACGCTGCGGACCCGTGTGACCGCCACCACAGGCACCTGCTGAAGGCGCCGTAAACGCTGTCACGGACGGCCTGCCGTACCGCGCGGGTTCCGCAGTACGCCGGCCGAACGACGAGACGCCCGCCCCTGGAGGGGCGGGCGTCTCGAGACGAGGCCGAGATCAGACGGCGCGGACGTTCTCCGCCTGCGGGCCCTTCTGGCCCTGACCGATCTCGAACTCCACGCGCTGGTTCTCCTCGAGCGAGCGGTAGCCGCTGCCCTGGATGGCCGAGAAGTGCACGAACACGTCCGTGTCACTGCCGTCGGGGGAGATGAAGCCGAAGCCCTTCTCCGCGTTGAACCACTTGACGGTGCCCTGCGCCATGACATGTCTCCTCATGGGGACGGTGCGGTCCGAGCACTTTGCCCGGTCCGGGTTGCTTCCCGTCGTTGTGTCAGACCTGCCCATGGGGACGTGTCTTGCGAGGTCACTCAGCGGTCGCCCGCGTCGGAACCCAGTACGAACGAAGTACTGCAACCGCGACGAGCATACCCATGACTGGCCCGGAAGCACCATGGTCGCCACGTTCAGCGGCACGGATGTCCGCCGCCCGCTCGCCTCCGGGGTAGCGTCACCGCATGACGGACACGCCGCAGCCGCTCCCCCGGGCCCACCAGATCGAGCTGCCCGCCGAGCACGTGGTCGGGGTGCCGGCCGACTTCGCGTCGGTGTGGCACACGCCGGAGTCGTTCGTCATCGACTTCCTCGCCGCCCGGGGCCCGGCCCAGATGACCGAGCACGACGGCGAACAGGTCGTGGTGCAGGACCTCGTGGTGAGCGCCCGGATCCGGATGCCTCCGACGCACGTCATCGAGCTGATGAAGGCCCTCGAGCGGCAGCTCTCGACCTGGGAGACCGAGACCGGCCGGCGCCCCCCGGTCGATCCCGACCTCCCCTCGGTCTGACCGCGGCCGCCGCCGCCCACCGACGAGCCGCCGAACCGGAGCGGACGTGGATCCCGCCGTGAGGTTCGCGTGAGGCCGCGGCCCGATGCACTGGTGCGTCACCACACCGGGAGCCAGCCGGGCTCCCGCCGGATCTCGGGCCCGCCCCCTCACCGAGGTCCACCGCCGACGGACCCCCTCGTCACCCCCCGGACGAGGCGGGTCCGTCGCTCGTTACCGGCGGACCCGGTCGGGCCCGCGCGGGCGACCCGGCACCGGCTGCTGACTCACCGGTCAGCAACGGCGTACGCTCGCGGCCATGCCTGACCCGGTCCTCCCGTCCCGCGCCCGCGTCGTCGTCATCGGCGGCGGCGTCATCGGCACGTCCGTCGCCTACCACCTCGCCGACATGGGGTGGACCGACGTCGTCCTCCTCGAGCGCGACCGGCTGACCTCGGGCACCACCTGGCACGCGGCCGGGCTCATGGTCACGTTCGGCTCCACGTCGGAGACGTCGACCGAGTTCCGCAAGTACACCCGGGACCTCTACTCCCGGCTCGAGGCCGAGACGGGGCAGTCGACCGGCTTCTCCCCCGTCGGCTTCATCGAGCTCGCGACCGACGCGGGCCGGCTCGAGGAGTACCGGCGGGTCTCGGCGTTCAACCGCTACTGCGGCGTCGACGTCCAGGAGATCTCGGCTCGCGAGGTGCTCGACCTGTTCCCGCTCGCCCGGGTCGACGACGTGCTCGCCGGGTTCTACGTCGCCGAGGACGGCCGGGCCAACCCGGTGGACGTCACCATGGCGCTGGCCAAGGGCGCACGGCTCAAGGGCGCGACCGTGATCGAGGGCGTCCCCGTCACGGGCGTCACGAAGGCCGGCGGCGCGGTCACCGGCGTCACGACGCCGTACGGCGACATCGAGGCCGAGTACGTCGTGAACTGCGCGGGCATGTGGGCGCGTCAGCTCGGCGAGCAGGCCGGCGTCAGCATCCCGCTCCAGGCGGCCGAGCACTACTACCTCGTCACCGAGGAGTTCGAGGGGATCTCGAGGTCGTTCCCGGTCCTCGAGGACCCGGCCAACTTCGGCTACTTCCGCGAGGAGGGCGGCGGCCTCATGGTCGGGCTCTTCGAGTCGGTGTGCGCGCCGTGGCACGTCGACCGCATCCCCGACACCTTCTCCTTCGGCGCGCTCCCGCCGGACTGGGACCGGATGGGCCCGTACCTCGAGGCGGCGATGAGCCGGGTCCCGATCTCCGCCGAGGTCGGGGTCCGCACCTTCTTCTGCGGTCCGGAGAGCTTCACCGCCGACCTGCAGCCCGTGGTGGGCGAGGCGCCGGAGCTGCGCAACTACTTCGTCGCCGCCGGTCTCAACTCGGTCGGCATCCTCACCGGTGGCGGGCTGGGCCGGGCGCTCGCGCACTGGATCGTCGACGGGAGCGCCGACGTCGACATCACCGGCTTCAACATCGACCGGCTGCACGCCTACCAGCGCAACCCCGAGTACCGCGCGACGCGCACGGTCGAGAGCCTGGGCCGGGTCTACGCCTGCCACTACCCGGACCGGTCGATGCAGACGGCGCGCGGGCGCCAAGCTCTCGCCGCTGCACCACCGCCTCGAGGAGCAGCGCGCGTTCTTCCGCGACGTCAGCGGCTGGGAGAACCCGGGGTGGTACGCACCCGAGGGTGCCGAGCCGGTGCAGGGCGAGCTCACCTGGGGACGACCGGACTGGTTCGACCACTGGGCCGCCGAGCACCACGCGGCACGCACCGACGTGATCCTCATGGACATGTCCTTCATGTCGAAGTTCCTCGTCCAGGGCAGGGACGCCGGCTGCCGGCTCAACTGGATCTCGGCGAACGACGTCGACGGCGACGCCGGCGTCATCACCTACACCCAGTGGCTCGACGAGCACGGCCGGCTCGAGGCCGACCTGACCGTCACGAAGCTCGACGACGAGCGGTTCTGGGTCGTCGCCTCGGACACCGCGCACCGGCACGTCGAGACGCACATGCGGCGGCACTTCGAGGGCCACCACGCGGTCGTCACCGACGTCACCGGCGCGTACGCGCAGATCAACGTCCAGGGGCCGCGGTCGCGCGAGCTGCTGCAGTCGCTCACGTCCGCCGACCTGTCGAACGAGGCGTTCCCGTTCCGCACCGCGCGGGAGATCGACCTCGGGTTCGCGCGGGTGCTCTGCATCCGCATCACCTACCTCGGCGAGCTCGGCTACGAGCTCTACGTGCCGGCCGAGCAGGCGGTCCACGTCTACGACCGGATCGTCGCCGCGGGACCGGCGTACCGGCTGCGGCACGCGGGCACCAAGGCGCTGGCCAGCCTGCGCATGGAGAAGGGCTACCGCGACTACGGCCACGACATCGACAACACCGACTCCGTGCTCGAGGCGGGCCTCGGCTTCGCCGTCGCGCTCGACAAGCCGGGCGGCTTCCTGGGCCGAGATGCCGTGCTCGCGAAGAAGGCCGAGGGGCCGCTGCGCCGGCGCCTGCTCCAGGTGCTCGTGTCCGACCCCGAGCCGCTGCTGTTCCACGCCGAGGTGATCCGGCGCGACGGCGTACCCGTCGGCTACGTGCGCGCCGGCGTCCTACGGCTTCACCCTCGGCGGCGCGGTCGGGCTCGCCATGATCGAGGCGGACGAGCCGATCGACAACGCGTGGATCGCGGCCGGCGAGTGGACGGTCGAGATCGCCGACCGGGAGTGGCCCTGCACGATGTCGCTCCGCCCGCTGTTCGACCCGGCCAACGAGCGGATCAGGGTCTGAGCGGCCGGTGCCGCCGACGGATGGCTACGGTGGCGGGATGACGACCGCCGCCGATCGCTGGCGCGACGACCTCGCGTCGTGGGCGATCCCGCCCGAGATCCTCGCGGACGCGCCCGAGTCCCCGTGGATCCACCCCGTGGAGATGTTCACGGTGACCGAGGACGTCCCAGACTCCCCCTCGCACCGGCGTGCGCGCGAGGTCGTGCCCGAGGGCGGGACGGTGCTGGACGTCGGCTGCGGCGGCGGGCGGGCGGCGCTCGCGCTCGTGCCGCCGGCCGCTCGCGTCGTCGGTGTCGACCAGCAGCAGGCGATGCTGGACCGGTTCGCCGAGGCCGCGCGGACCCGCGGCGTGGCGCACGAGACCGTGCTCGGCGACTGGCCGGAGGCGGCGGCGCGCACGCCGTCCGCGGACGTCGTCGTGTGCCACCACGTGGCCTACAACGTCGCCGACCTCGCGCCGTTCGTCCGGGCGCTGTCCGAGCACGCGACCCGACGCGTGGTGCTCGAGCTGCCGACGACGCACCCGCTCACCCACATGGCGCCGCTGTGGCGCGAGTTCTGGGACCTCGAGCGCCCGACCGGCCCGACCGCCGCCGACTGCCTGGCCGTCGTGGGCGAGGCCGGCATCGACGCGTCCCTCGACACCTGGACGGACGACACGTCCAGCGCCCGCACGAGGCTCACCGCCGAGCAGCAGGCCCACTTCATGCGGATCCGCCTGTGCCTGCCCGCGGACCGCGAGGCCGACGTCGCCGCCTTCCTCGAGCGCGCCGGCGACCCACCGGCCCGCGAGACCGCGACGATCTGGTGGGACGTGTGAACCGGCGTCCCGAGCGCTCGGCGCCCACGACCGACTCGGAGGTCCGCGACGAGGACTGGTACGGCCGTGCCGTCAGCTCGGAGACGCACACGCGCGTCGCGTTCGTCGACGTGGACCTGACCGAGGTCGTCGACGAGTCGTCCGTGTTCGACGGGTGCGTCTTCCGCGGCGTGCGGTTCAACGCGTCGCGGCACACCGACGCCGCGTTCCTCAACTGCACGTTCCGTGCGTGCACGTTCTTCGACACCTCGTTCGTCCGCTGCAAGCTCGTGGGCAGCACGTTCGACCGGTGCACGTTCACCTCGCTCGAGGTCTCCGGCGGCGACTGGTCGTTCGTCGCCCTGGCCGGCGGGGACCTGCGCCACGTCCGCATCCACGACGCGCGGATGCGCGAGGCGGACCTCACCGACGTGCGCGGCGAGGGGATGACGCTGAGCGGCGTCGACCTCACCGGCGCGTGGCTGCACGGCGCGGACCTCACCCGCGCCGACCTGCGCGGATCCGACCTCGCCACCGTCGACCCGCTCACCGTGCGGCTCACCGGTGCGGTCATCGGCGTCGAGCAGGCGGTGGCCCTGGCCGGCGCGCTCGGTCTCGACGTCCGACCGGACTGACCGGCGACGCCGGGCCGCGGCCACCCGGCATGCCCCGCGCCGGCACCGCGACTCGCGCCGCCGGACGTCCTAGCGTCGAGCCGTGGAGACCGAGCACGAGATCACCGAGCCCGTCGACCTCTGCCTGCCGGACGGCCGGCTGAACCGCGCGGGCGTGGGCTGGAGCCGTCGTCCCCTGCACCGTCCGAACCTCCGCGGCTGGGGCCGCGGCAAGCGCTGGGAGTACTGGGGAGTCGTCACCCCGACCCACGTGGTGGGGCTCACCGTGTCGTCGATCGACTACGCCGGCGTGCAGTCCGTCTTCGTGCTCGACCGGACCTCGGGCGAGGAGACCGTCCGGGACGCCGTCGTGCCGCTCGCCCACGGCGTGGTCCTGCCGTCGATGTGCGGCACGGGTGGCGCGCACGTCGCCGCGGGCGGTCTGCGCATCGACCTCGACGAGACCGCGGACGGGACGCGGCTGCGCGCCGCGACCGACGAGGTCGACGTCGACGTCGTCGTGCTGCGCCCGCCGGACCGTGAGTGCCTCGCCGTCGTGGTGCCCTGGAACGACCGGTACTTCCAGTACACGGTGAAGGACGTCGGCCGGCCCGCGACCGGCCGCGTCACCGTGCGCGGGACGGCGTACGACGTCGACGCGGGCGACTCGTTCGCCGTGCTCGACCACGGTCGGGGCCGCTGGCCCTACTCGGTCACCTGGAACTGGGGAGCGGCCCACGGCCGCGTCGACGGTCACGAGGTGAGCCTGCAGGTCGGCGGGACGTGGACCGACGGGACCGGGTCGACGGAGAACGCGCTGCTCGTCGACGGCGTGCTGCACAAGATCAGCGAGGAGCTCGCCTGGGAGTACGACCGCGCGGACTGGTTGCGGCCGTGGCGGATCCAGGGCGAGACGGTCGACGTGGCCTTCCACCCGTTCCACGAGCGCTCGGCCCGGACGAACCTGCTGGTGGTGTCCTCCGAGACGCACCAGTGCTTCGGGCGCTACGAGGGCTGGGTCCTCGGTCTCGGCGGCGAGCGGGTGGTCGTCGACGGGATCGTCGGGTGGGCCGAGGAGTCGCGCAACCGCTGGTGAGGCCCGCGGTCGGGCAGACTCGCGGGCGGCCCGCGGCGTACGGTGAAACCGAGGGAGGCGGCCCCGCCGTACGGCACCTCGCGGGTTCCCGCATTCACTCGTGACCCTCGCGCGACGTGAAGGAGCGTGCGTCATGAAGGCATCGATCGGTGATCGCATCGTCGTCGTATCGCCGCAGGTCGGCGGGGTCGTGCGCGACTGCCTGATCGTCGAGCTCCGCAACCCCGACGGCACTCCGCCGTACGTCGTCCGCTGGTCGGACACCGGTCAGGAGGGGCTCTACTTCCCCGGCTCCGACGGACGGGTCCAGCACGCCGGCGACGAGAAGGAGCCGGCCCCGGCCCCGGCCGCCGCCACGACGGACGAGGGCGCGATGCCGCACGTCACGACGTGGAGCGTCGAGATCCAGGTCTTCGAGCAGGGCGCCGACACCAGCGCCCGCGCGGTGCTCCACGCGGGCGCCGTGACATCGCTCGAGGCTCGCGGGCGCGCGCACCGGGCGCCCAAGGACGGCAACGTCCCCGAGATCGGGGACGAGGTCGCCGTGGCCCGCGCCCTCCGGCACCTCGCGGACGCCCTGCTCGAGGCCGCCTCCGGCGACATCTCGCAGATCGAGCACCGAGACGTGACGATCAGCCACTGACGGCCGCACGGGTCGGCGCCGACGGCCGGGCAGGCCGCCCGGCCACGGTGCCGTCGCATCACGGCAGGGCGATCCCCGCGTCGGCGAAGGCGCGCTCGACGCCGCCCTCGAGCAGGAAGTCGTACGCCGCCGCGAGGTCGGGCGCGAGGTAGCGGTCGGTACCCGGGCCGGGCACGGTGGCGCGCAGCGCCCGGAGCACCGCCCCGGTCGCGGGCGCCGGCTGCAGCGGGGCGCGCAGCTCGATCCCGCGGGCCGCGGCCACGAGCTCCACCGCGAGGATGCGGCGCAGGTTGTCGACCGACGTGCGCAGCTTGCGGGCGCCCGACCACCCCATCGAGACGTGGTCCTCCTGCATCGCCGAGCTCGGGATCGAGTCGACCGACGACGGCACCGCGAGGCGCTTGTTCTCCGACACCAGCGCGGCCTGGGTGTACTGCGCGATCATGAGGCCGCTGTCGACGCCGGGGTCGTCGGCGAGGAACGGCGGCAGGCCGTGGGAGCGCGCCCGGTCGAGCAGCCGGTCGGTACGCCGCTCCGCGATGGACCCGAGGTCGGCCGACACGATCGCGAGGAAGTCGAGGACGTAGGCCACCGGGGCCCCGTGGAAGTTGCCGTTGGACTCGACCCGCCCGTCCGGCAGCACGACCGGGTTGTCGACCGCCGCGGCGAGCTCGCGCCCCGCGACGAGGCGGGCGTGGGCGATCGTGTCGCGCACCCCGCCGGCGACCTGCGGGGCGCAGCGCAGCGAGTAGGCGTCCTGCACGCGGGTGTCCTCGACCAGGTGGGACGCGACGATCGACGAGCCGGCGAGGCTCGCGAGCATGCGCGCGGCGCTGCGCGTCTGGCCCGGGTGCGGCCGGAGCGGCTCGTGCAGCTCGGGGAGGAACACGCGGTCCGTGCCGAGCAGGGCCTCGACGCTCATCGCGCGCGGTGACGTCGGCGACGTCGCACAGCTGCTCGAGGTCGGCGATCGCCATGACGAGCATGCCGAGCATGCCGTCGGTGCCGTTGATGAGGGCGAGGCCCTCCTTCTCCTGGAGCACGACCGGGGAGATCCCCGCCGCCGCCAGGACGGGGCCGGAGTCCGCGATCTCGCCGTCGGCCCCCCACACGTCGCCCTCCCCCATGAGCACGAGGGCGCAGTGCGCCAGCGGCGCGAGGTCGCCGCTGCAGCCGAGCGAGCCGAACTCGCGGACGACCGGCGTGATCCCGGCGTTGAGCAGCGCGGCCATCGTCTCCGCGACGACCGGCCGGATGCCGGTGCGGCCGGACGCGAGCGTCTTGAGGCGCAGGAACATGAGCGCGCGCACGACCTCGCGCTCCACGGGAGCGCCCATGCCCGCGGCGTGCGAGCGGATGAGCGAGCGCTGCAGCTGGGCGCGCAGGTCCGGGGAGATGTGTCGCGTGGCCAGGGCGCCGAACCCCGTGGAGATGCCGTACTTCGGCTCGGCCGCGCCCGCCAGCTCGTCGATGCGCGCCCGGGTGACCGCCATGCCGCGCAGCGACCGGTCGGTGAACTCGACGCGGGCGTCACCGCGGGCGACCGCGATGACGTCGTCGAGGGTGACACCGCGGTCGTCGAGCACGACGGTGGTCACGGAGCTGGGTGCGGACATGGAGCTCTCCTTCATCGGGACGTCGGCCTCAGCGGACGCGTGCGCCGGCGCGGAACACCGACCGGACGAGAGGGACACCCGGACGGTAGGCCAGGTGGACGTGGGTCGGCGCATCGAGCAGGACGAGGTCGGCCCGCGCGCCTGGAGCGAGGTGGCCGACATCGGTACGCCGCAGGGCTCGGGCACCACCCGCAGTCGCGGACCACACCGCCTCGGCCGGGGTCATCCGCATGTCGCGGACCGCGACCGCGATGCAGAACGGCATGTTCGTCGTATAGCTCGAGCCCGGGTTGCAGTCGGCCGCGAGGGCCACCGTGACCCCGGCGTCGAGGAACCGGCGCGCGTCGGGGTAGACCGCCCGCGTGGAGAACTCGGCGGCGGGGAGCAGCGTGGCGACGGTGTCGCTCGCCGCGAGCGCCTCGATGTCGGCGTCGGACGCGTGCGTGACGTGGTCGGCGGAGGCCGCGCCCACCTCGACCGCGACCTGCACGCCGGGCCCGTGCTGGAGCTGGTTCGCGTGGATGCGCGGCCGGAGACCGCGCGCCATCCCGGCGCGGAGGATCTCGCGCGCCTGGTCGCCGTCGAACGCGCCGCGGTCGCAGAACACGTCGATCCACGCCGCGTGGGGTGCGCACGCGTCGAGCATCGGACCGGTCACGAGGGCGACGTAGTCGTCGACCCGACCGGCGTACTCGGCCGGTACGACGTGCGCCCCGAGGAACGTGACCTCCTCGACGTGGCGCGCGGCGACCCGGAGCGAGCGCGCCTCGTCCTCGACGCTCAGCCCGTAGCCCGACTTGCTCTCCACCGTCGTCGTGCCGCTGAGCGCGGCCTCGCGCACGAGCCGCGCCGTGCCGGTGGAGAGCTGCTCGTCGTCGGCCGCGCGGGTGGCCGCCACGGTCGAGGCGATGCCGCCGGCGGAGTACGCCGCCCCGGCCATGCGCGCCGCGAACTCCTCCGCCCGGTCGCCGGCGAAGACGAGGTGCCCGTGGCTGTCGACGAACCCGGGGAGCACGGCAGCACCGGCCGCGTCGATGCGGCCGGTGACCTCGGAGGACGGCAGGCCCGCGCGCGGACCGGCGTAGACGACGACACCGTCCACGACGAGCAGTGCGGCGTCGCGGACGATCCCGAGCCGTCCCTCGCCCAGGGCCGGGTCGTTCGTGACGAGCTCGCCGATGTTGTCGACGACCAGGCTGCCCGTACGTCGGTCGTCGATGACGCTCAACCGCGTCAGCCGTTCTCGCGCATCGGGATCCGTACGCCGCGCGTGTCCGCGACGTCGACCGCGAGCTCGTAGCCGGCGTCGGCGTGGCGGATGACGCCCATGCCCGGGTCGTTGGTGAGGACGCGCAGCAGCTTCTCGCCGGCGAGCGTCGTGCCGTCGGCGACGGCCACCTGGCCGGCGTGGATCGAGCGACCCATCCCGACGCCGCCGCCGTGGTGGATCGACACCCACGAGGCGCCCGAGGCCACGTTGACCATCGCGTTGAGCAGCGGCCAGTCGGCGATGGCGTCGGAACCGTCGGCCATCGCCTCGGTCTCGCGGTAGGGCGAGGCGACCGAGCCGCAGTCGAGGTGGTCGCGGCCGATGACGATCGGCGCGGACAGCTCGCCCGAGGCGACCATCTCGTTGAACCGGATGCCGGCGAGGTGGCGCTCGCCGTAGCCGAGCCAGCAGATGCGCGCCGGGAGCCCCTGGTAGTGCACCCGCTCCTGCGCCATCGGGATCCAGCGCTGCAGGTTCGCGTTGTCCGGGAACATCTCGAGGATCGCGCGGTCGGTCTTCGCGATGTCCTCGGGGTCGCCGGACAGTGCCGCCCAGCGGAACGGGCCCTTGCCCTCGCAGAACAGCGGCCGGATGTACGCCGGGACGAACCCGGGGAAGTCGAAGGCCCGCGAGTAGCCGGCGAGCTGTGCCTCGCCCCGGATCGAGTTGCCGTAGTCGAAGACCTGGGCGCCCTTGTCCATGAAGCCGACCATGGCCTCGACGTGCTTGGCCATCGACTCGCGCGAGCGCCGGGTGAACTCCTGCGGGTCCTTCGCGGCGTAGGCCGCCATGTCGTCGAACTCGACACCGATCGGCAGGTAGGCCAGCGGGTCGTGCGCCGAGGTCTGGTCGGTGACGATGTCGATCGGGGCGTCCATGGCGAGCAGCTGCGGGACGAGGACCGCGGCGTTGCCGAGCAGGCCGATGGACAGACCCTTGCGCGCGTCGCGCGCGGCGACCGCCAGCTCGAGGGCGTGCTCGACGCTCGTGGCCTCGACGTCGAGGTAGCGGTGCTCGATGCGCCGCGCGATGCGCGAGGGGTCGCACTCGACGCAGATGGCGACGCCGTCGTTCATCGTGACGGCGAGCGGCTGGGCACCGCCCATGCCGCCGAGGCCGGCGGTCAGCGTGATGGTGCCCGCGAGCGTGCCGCCGAAGTGCTGCTCCGCGACGGCGGCGAACGTCTCGTAGGTGCCCTGGAGGATGCCCTGCGTCCCGATGTAGATCCACGAGCCGGCGGTCATCTGGCCGTACATCGTGAGGCCGAGCTGCTCGAGGCGGCGGAACTCCTCCCAGTTCGCCCAGTCGCCGACCAGGTTCGAGTTCGCGATGAGGACGCGCGGCGCCCACTCGTGCGTCGCGAAGACCCCGACCGGGCGGCCGCTCTGCACGAGCATCGTCTCGTCGCCCTTGAGCGTGCGCAGGGTGCGCTGCAGCGCGTCGAAGGACGCCCAGTCGCGCGCGGCCTTGCCGGTGCCGCCGTACACGACGAGCTTGTCGCGGGTGCTCGGCCACCTCGGGATCGAGGTTGTTCTGGAGCATCCGCAGCGCGGCCTCCTGCGGCCAGCCCAGCGTCGAGCGCTCGGTGCCGCGCGCGGCGCGGACGGGACGAGGACCGGAGACGGACGGCGCGGTCATGGTGACTCCTGACGTGGGAGCGGTGGACCAGCACATTCCACCGGTTCGCCACTCGCACCGCTGCCCCTCCCCGTGATTCACTGTCTGGTATCCCAGACGATCCCACCGCCACCCCGAGTCACTGGCGGAACCGTCGGAAGGTCACCCCGCGCCTTCGAGCACCTACGCGAGTGACTCGGGGGGTCGGAGGTCGAGGAGGCGTAGGCGTGGCGGCGAGCGGCGGGGTGCCGGCGGCGCGGCAGGCGTTGGCGGTCCTGACGTTCCTCGCGTCGCGGCCGGGGCCGGTGGGTGCGGCGACGATCGCGCGCGAGCTCGGGCTGCCCCGCTCGACGGCGTACCACCTGCTCGCCGAGCTCCGGACGGCCGGCTTCGTCGTGCACCTGCCGGAGGAGCGGGCGTACGGCCTCGGCGTCGCGGCGTTCGAGGTGGGCTCGGCGTACCTCCGGCACGACCCGCTCGAGCGCCTCGCGCGACCGCTCCTCGTCCGGCTCGTCGAGCAGACGCGCGAGACCGCACAGCTCGGCATCCTGCAGGGCAACGAGACGGTCTACCTGCTCAAGGAGCAGCCCCGGTCCCCGCTCACGCTCGTCACCGACGTCGGCGTACGCCTCCCCGCGCACCTCACCGCGAGCGGTCGCGCGATGCTCGCGCACCTGCCCGCCGCGCAGGTGCGCGCGCTCCACCCGAGCGCGGCGGCGTTCAGCACGCGGACCGGGCTCGGCCCCGCGTCCCTGCGCGAGCTGCGCGAGACGATCCGGCAGGAGCGGCAGCGGGGATACGCCGAGGAGGACGGGCAGGTCACCGCGGGCTACGCCTCGGTCGCGGCATGCGTGTTCGACCACGGCTCCCGCCCCGCCGCCGCGGTCGCGTTGACCTTCTCGGCCGACGTGGACGCGCGCCGCCGGGCGCGGCTCGGCGCCGCGGTGCGTGGCTGCGGCCGACACGCTCACCGGCCGCATCTCCGGCCGCCGGCCGGAACCGGCCTGACGGCCGCGCTGCGCACCGGTCGGCGAAGGAACCTGGGGCTCAGGACTTCTTGCCGGGCACGATCTCGATCGTGGAGCCGGACGCCTTGGACTTCTTCTCGAGGCGCTTCTCCTTGATGGACTTCCCGGCGGCCTTCTTCTGCATGTGCTGGCGCGGGGACTTGTCGGCCATGGTGGCTCCTCGGACGGAGGCCTGAGCGGCCCCGTGGCTCTCGACAGTACGCCTGAATCCCCGCGGCGAGACCGCCCGCGCGCGGGTCCGGCCGGCGGTGGAGGTCGGCCCGTCCGGCCGAGCGGCCGTGTGGACCCCTGAGCCGCGGCCCGGCGCGACCGGCGGCTGGTCAGATCTCCGCGGTGAACGCGTCCCGCCAGGAGTGCTGCGGTTCGTAGCCGAGGACGCGACGGGCCTTGTCGATGCTGAGCAGCGTCTCGGTCCCGGTGACCGGCCGGGCGAGCGGCACGTCGGGGAACACCGCGGCCGCGAGGTCCGCGCTCGGCGTCGTCATGCAGGTGTCGGCGTTGGCGACGATGAAGACGTCGTAGCCGGTGGCCTCCAGCTCGAGGGCGCGGCGCACCGCCTGCGCGCCGTCGCGGGCGTCGATGTAGCCCCACAGGTTCCACTTGCGCAGCTGCGGGTCGCCCTCGAACGAGGGGAACGCGGCGTAGTCGTGCGGCTCCATGACGTTGGAGAACCGCAGGCCGATGATCTTCGTCAGCGGGTCCCAGCGGCAGAAGTGGTGGGCCAGCTCCTCGTCGACCGCCTTCCCGAGCGAGTACGACGACTCCGGGCGGCCGCGGTACTCCTCGTCCACCGGGATGTACGGCGGCGGCGTGTCGAACGGCAGCCCGAGCACGGTCTCGCTCGAGGCCCACACGACATTGCGGATGCCGGCGACACGAGCCGCCTCGAACACGTGGTAGGTGCTCACCACGTTGTTCGCGAACGTCGTGGCGTTGGGGGCGAGCCCCGGGGCCGGGATGGCGGCGAGGTGCACGATGCCGTCGACCGAGGAATGACGGTCGTCGAGCCGCGTGAGGGCACCGAGGACCTGGCCGTAGTCGGTGAGGTCGACCCGCGTGACCCCCTCCGTCCAGCCGACGGGCACGACCTGGTCGAGGACGACGACGTCGTAGCCGTGCTCGCGCAGGTCGAGCACCACCGCGCGCCCGAGCTTGCCGCTGCCACCGGTCACCGCGATGCGCTTCGTCGCCATGGTCGTCATCCTCTCGTGGGTCCGCCGGGCCGGTGCGCGCGCCTGGCCGCTCCGGCATCCCCTACCGGCCGGTCCATCAGCCGACGGTAGGGCAGGGTCAAGGGGCGTGCCGTTCCGTGCAGGAGCGTCTCGGCGTCGGTGCTCGCGAACAGCTGGGCGAGACGGGCGACGACGCCGGTCCAGCCGGTCTGGTGCGAGGCCCCGATCCCCGCACCGTCGTCACCGTCGAAGTACTCGTAGAACAGGATCTCGTCGCGCCACCGCGGGTCGGACTGGAACTTCTCGGTGTCGCCGTACACCGGCCGCCGCCCTTCGGCATCGCGGGTGAACGTCGACACGAGCCGTGAGCTCAGCTCGCGCGCGACCTCGAACAGCGTCATCTCGACGCCCGAGCCCGTGGGGAGCTCCACGCGGAAGTCGTCGCCGTAGTACAGGTAGAACTGCAGCAGGGCCCGCACGAGCAGGAGGTTGACCGGGAACCACACCGGCCCGCGCCAGTTCGAGTTGCCGCCGAACATCCCGCTGTCGGACTCGGCCGGCTCGTACCTCACGGTGTAGGTCTGGCCGTCGAGCTCGAAGGTGTACGGGTGCTCCTCGTGCCACTTCGAGATCGACCGGATCCCGTGCGGGCCGAGGAACCGCTCCTCGTCGAGCATCTGCGCCAGGATGCGCCGCAGCTTCGGCTCGTCGACGAGGGCGATGAGCCGACGCCCCTCGACGCCGGGCACCCGCGGGTCGGCGATGCCGGCGAGCAGGTCGCCGTTGCGGTCGAGGTAGTGCCGGATCTGCGCGACCACGTCGGGGAACCGGTCGAGCATGGGCGCCGGGAGCACCGAGGTCGCGCAGAGCGGCAGCAGCCCGACGAGCGACCGCACCTCGATACGGCGACCAGTGCCGTCCGGCAGCCGCAGGACGTCGTAGAAGAAGCCGTCCTGCTCGTCCCACATCTCGTCGGGGTGGTCGCCCAGCGGGTCCATCGCCATGGCGATCTGGAACCAGTGGTGCACGAACTTGAGGATGAAGCCCTCGTACGCCGGGTCGTGCTCGGCGAGGGCCATCGCGATCTCGAGCATGTTCTGGCTGAACAGCGCCATCCACGCGGTGCCGTCGGACTGCTCGAGGGTGCCGCCGGACGGGATGCCCTTGCTGCGGTCGAATACCCCGATGTTGTCCAGGCCCAGGAAGCCGCCCTGGAACACGCTGCGGCCCGTGGGGTCCTTGCGGTTGACCCACCAGGTGAAGTTGAGCAGCAGCTTGGCGAACCCCTCCGCGAGGAAGGCGACGTCGTCGGCCGACACGTCGAGCTCGTCACCGGAGTCGGAGAGCTGCCGCTCGAGGCCGTAGGCGAGGGAGAGCGCCCAGGCGTGCACCGGAGGGTTGACGTCGCCGAAGTTCCACTCGTACGCCGGGATCTGGCCGCTCGGATGCAGGTACTCCGCCGACAGCATGAGGTCGAGCTGGCCCTTGGCGAAGTCGGGGTCCACCATCGCCAGCGCCACGGTGTGGAAGGCGAGGTCCCACGCGGCGTACCAGGGGTACTCCCACTTGTCGGGCATCGAGATGATGTCGTCGTTGAGCATGTGGAACCACTCGGCGTTGCGCACGCCGGGTCTCGTCGGGGGACGCAGCGGGTGGCCGGAGTGCTCGCGCAGCCACACGTCGAGGTCGAAGTAGTAGTGCTGCTTGCTCCACAGCATCCCCGCGAGCGCCCGGCGGAGGACCGTCGCGGTGTCCTCGTCCAGCGCCGGCGGCGTGATGGCGGCGTAGAACTCGTCTGCCTCGGCCAGCCGGGCGGCGAACACGTCGTCGGCGTCGTCCGGCGGCGCGGACCCGTCCGCCGGCGGCGTGCGGTCGAGCCGCAGGGTCCAGGACACCTCACCGGACGCGGGCACGACGGCGCGCAGGCGGACCGCCACCTTCGTCCCGTGCCGGTCGTGCACGGTGTCGGTCCGGCCGTGGACCACGGCCTGGTCGATGCCGTCCTTCACGAAGGGCGAGGCGTTCGGGGTGCCGAAGACGCGCTCGTTGTCGGTCTCGTTCTCGGTGAACAGGAGGGTCGCGGTCGCCGGCACGTGCAGGTAGTAGTCGCCCACGACCGGATGGTGGACGCGCACGCCGGGCGGACCGCCCTCGACGGCGTCGAGCGCCGGTCGCTCCGCGCTGCCGCCCCATGACCAGGTGTTGCGGAACCACAGCGTCGGCAGCACGTCGATCGGCGCGTCGAGGTCACCGCGGTTGCGGACCGTAACGCGCATGAGCAGGTCGTCCGGTCCGGCCTTCGCGTAGTCGACCTCGACGTCGAAGTACCGGTCGTCGTCGAATACGCCGGTGTCGATGAGCTCGTACTCCCGGTCGGCGTAGCCGCGTTCGGCGTTCGTCCGCACGAGGTCGTCGTACGGGTACGCGGTCTGCGGGTACTTGTAGCGCCAGCGCATCCAGGAGTGCGTGGGCGTGCTGTCGACGTAGAAGTAGTACTCCTTGACGTCCTCGCCGTGGTTGCCCTCGGCGTTCGTCAGGCCGAACAAGCCGCTCCTTGAGGATCGGATCGCGACCGTTCCAGAGCGCGAGGGCGAGGCACACGAGCCCGCGGTCGTCGCTCACACCGGCGAGGCCGTCCTCCCCCCAGCGGTAGGCGCGCGAGCGGGCCTGGTCGTGGGTGAAGTACGACCAGGCGTCGCCGTCGTCGCTGTAGTCCTCGCGGACCGTCCCCCACTGCCGCTCGCTGAGATAGGGACCCCACCGGCGCCACGGGACCCCGTCACGGGCCTCGCGCAGCCGGATCTCCTCGGCGGTGAGCATGTCGACCTCCCGCGCCCACCCTAGGGAGCGGGACGGTACGACCCGGCAGGACTCACCCGGCGGTCTCCGACAGCTCGCCCGTGCCGGTACGGCGGGTCAGTGCGTCCACGAGATCGGCAGGCCCACCTGCGCGCGCACCTTGGTGTTCTCGGCCTTGAGGGCGAGCCGGCGGCGTCGCGGCTGCGACACCCGACGCTGGGCGACCTGCTCGACCCCGGTGCTCTCGTGGGTACGGACGGTCACGTTCTTGCGCATGGCGCTCTCCTCGCGGCCTCGGCTGGCCGCAGCACCATTATTCCACTACTCGTATGCGGTGGCAGGGGGCGGGCGGCTACCCGTGCGCGGCCGCGGTCACCCGGAACCCGTCCATGGCGGCGATGTCGATCGCGCCCGCGGAGGCGAGCCGGAGCGCGGCCTCGAGGTCCACCGGGCGGCTGAACACGAAGCCCTGCGCCAGCTCGCAGTGCAGGTCGCGCAGCGCGACGGCGCTCGACCAGTCCTCGACGCCCTCCGCCACGACCGTCAGGTCCATGGCCCGCGCCATCGCGATGACGCCCTCCACGACGGCGCGCGACCGCGGGTCGTGCAGCTCGGCGGCGAAGAGCTTGTCGATCTTCAGGATGTCGACGGGCAGACGATGGAGGTAGCCCACCGACGAGTAGCCGACGCCGAAGTCGTCCACCGCCAGCCGGGTACCGAGGCCGCGGAGGTGGTGCAGCGCCGCGACGGTCGTGGGGTCGTCCCCGACGAGGATGCCCTCGGTGAGCTCGAGGACGAGCCGGACCTCCGGGTCCAGCGCCACGAGCTCGCCCACCCGCTCCGCGAGAGCGGGATCGGTCAGCTGCATCGCGGAGAGGTTGACACCGATCGACAGCGGTCGGCCGATGGCCCGGGTGAGCCGGCGACCGCCGTCGTGCGCCCGCTCGAGCAGCTGCAGCCCGAGCGTGCCGACGAGTCCGAGACGCTCCGCGGCGGGCATGAACACGTCGGGACGCACCGGACCGAGGGTCGGATGGGACCACCGCGCCAACGCCTCGAACCCGTCGATGCGTCCGGTCCCGAGGTCGACGACCGGCTGGAAGTGGACGTGGATCCGATCCTCCTGGACGGCCAGCCGCAGCGCGGCCTCGAGCTCGAGCCTGGCGAGCTCGGCCTCGCGCATCTCCGGGCGGAACCGTTCGACGCGTCCCTTCCCGCGACCCTTGGCGACGTACATCGCGGTGTCGGCGCTGCTGATGAGCTTCTCAGCGGTGGTCGGCTCGGTGCCGGAGAAGGCGATCCCGATGCTGGCCTGCACGAGCACCCGCCGGAGCCCGACCTCGAAGGGGTTCGCGAGCGCCTCGAGCAGCCGCTCGGCCACTGCGTCGGCCTGGTCCTCGCCGGTCAGGTCGTCGAGCAGGACGCCGAACTCGTCTCCGCCCAGCCGCGCCGCGAGGTCGCCGAGACGGAGGCACAGGTTGATGCGTTCGGACACCCGCACCAGGAGGGCGTCACCTGCCTCGTGCCCGAGCAGGTCGTTGACCTCCTTGAACCCGTCCAGGTCCAGGTACAGCACGGCCACCTGACCGCGGGGTGCCCGCCGGGCGAGCGCCTCCGACAGCCGGTCGATGAAGATGGCCCGGTTGTGCAGCCCGGTGAGTGCGTCGTGCCGCGCGAGGTAGCTCATCTCGTCCGAGAGGCGGCGCCGGTTGAACGCCGAGACCCCTACGGCGGTCAGGGCCTCGAGCGCGGCCCGGTCGTGGTCGTCGAACCGGTGGCCCACGACCTGCGGCGTGACGACGAGATGACGCGTCGGCCGGTCGTGGAGCGTGATCGGCGCGCCGATCTCCGGGGGCACCGGCGGTCCGTCGCGCAACGACGCCGAGGTCTGGCGCAGCGTGCGCTCGGCCTGGACGAGCAGCGAGCGCTCGATGTGCTCCTCGTCGGTCCAGTCCGGCGCGTGCGTGGCCGCCTCGAGCAGCCCGGTGAGCCGGAGGTGGGCGACGCGGTTCTCGCTCACGGAGCGCACGGCGACGAGGATCGTCCCGACCGGCACGGCGAGCAGCAGCAGCGTCCACGGCGGATCGGCATGCAGCACCCAGGCGAGGAAGCCGAGCGTGTCGACGCTGACGAAGCAGGCCAGCCCCATGGGGATCGAGCTCCAGGTCACGATCGAGTTGATCGAGCTGCCGTCCTCGATCGCGAGCGAGCCCGCGGTGACGACGAGGTCGTAGGCGAAGTAGAGCGCGCAGCCGACCATGATCGCGCCAAGCTTCGGCAGGTCCGGCTGCGTGCTCGGATCGAACGCGTTCACGACCAGGACGAACAGGCCGCCGCCGACGATCGTGAGCCCGATGTTGAAGACCCGGATCCGCCAGGCCTTGCTCTGCGTGGCGTTGGCGATCGTCGTCCCGATCGTCCAGAGGCAGAACGCCTCGAGCGGAGGCGAGCTCAGCGCGAGGAAGACGAGCACGCAGGTCTCGAAGCCGATGAGGACGTCGCCCGACCGGTGTGCGAGCGTGAGCGGGTAGCGCGACATCACCACCACGAGGACGACCGACACGACACCGGCGAGGTTCACGCCCGGTCCCGTGACGTAGCCACGCCAGGAGCGCCGGGACGGCGAGGGCGACCCCGAGGCTGAGCATCAGATAGTCGAGGGCGGCGGAGATCGTGGCACGGCGCGTCGCCGAGCTCGCCATGGCAGCACCTCCCCGTTCGGACCCGTCCCGTTTCCGTGTCGGCGCCAGTCGCCGATCCTTGAGGTCCAGCGGGGCCGGGAAACCGCTCCGAACAGTCGATGTGGCGCTCGGACGACGCGCCGACCAGGCCCGTCAGCAGCCGGTGAAGTCCGCCGGTGTCGCCGCGAGGTTCGGACGGACCAGCACGGTGGTCACCGCCGTGGGGTCGAAGGACGCGGTGGCGCTCGTCGGGTCGCCACTGCGCAGCTGCAGCTGGACCTGCCCCTGAGGGTTGGAGTACGGCGCGCGGGCGAGGACCTTCCCGAGCGACGCGCTGCTCAGCTGCACGGCGTAGCAGGCGGCGAACTGGTGCCGCCACACGATCGTGGCGTCCCGCGGGAGGGTGGCGGTCGCCAGCGCGATCGCCGCGGCCGCCGAGACCGCCGGCCGCGGCACGTTCATGTCGTAGCGCAGGACCCGGCCGCCGGTCACGACGGTGTCGTTGAACTTGTCGTCGTGCGCGTCGTCGGGTCCCCAGCCGCTGGTCGAGTCCCACATGGCACCGGGGTCGAACCGCTCGTCGGCGTCGTGGTGCGTGGCCCAGACCGCCAGGGTCGCGCCGTAGTCCGTGATCGCCACGGCCGGCGCCTGGGACGAGGACGTGGCCACGGGTGTCGCGGTGTCGACGGGCGACGCCGTCGGGGCGGACGTCGAAGCGGCCGGCGAGGGTGAACGGGTCGGGGGTCGCGACGTCGTCGGCGTGGGTGCGGGAGTCGTCACGTCCGGCGACGCGGCGTCGAGGGCGCCGGCGCCGCCGCTGCAGGCGCTGAGCGCTAGCACGACCGCCAGCGCCGCGCCGACCGCGACCTGCCGCACGGCGCCTCCCGATGGTCCGGCGGCCGGACGCCGCCCCGCCCATCATCACCTCCGCACCCGGCTCCCCCGGGAGCCGCACCCGGCGTGTCGGGGCGATCACCCGCCCGACGCACGGCGACCCGGATCCGGCTCCGGAACCCGGGCCTAGGGTGAGGCTCATGGAGCTGCGCATCTTCACCGAGCCCCAGCAGGGCGCGTCCTACGACGACCTCCTCGCGATGGCGCGGACCGCCGAGGCCTGCGGGTACGGCGCCTTCTTCCGGTCCGACCACTACCTCGTGATGGGCGACGGCGACGGCCGACCCGGTCCGACCGACGCGTGGATCACCCTGGCGGGCCTGGCCCGCGACACGAGCAGCATCCGCCTCGGGACGCTCGTGACCGCCGCGACGTTCCGCCTCCCCGGGCCGCTCGCGATCGCCGTGGCACAGGTCGACGCGATGAGCGGCGGGCGGGTGGAGCTCGGCCTCGGCACCGGGTGGTACGCCGAGGAGCACACGGCGTACGGCATCCCGTTCCCGGAGCTCGGCGAGCGGTTCGACCGGCTCGAGGAGCAGCTGGCGATCGTCACCGGGCTCTGGTCGACGCCGGAGGGCGAGACGTTCTCCTACGACGGTCGGTCACTACTCCCTCGTCGACTCCCCCGCGCTGCCGAAGCCGGTGCAGGACCCGCTGCCGGTGATCGTCGGTGGCGCCGGGGCCCGCCGGACTCCCGCGCTGGCCGCCCGGTACGCCGACGAGTACAACGTGCCGTTCCACCCGCTCGACGACACCGCCGCGGCGTTCGACCGGGTCCGGGCCGCCTGCGCGCGGACCGAGCGCGACCCGGAGTCGCTCGTCTACTCGGCCGCGCAGGTGCTCTGCTGCGGGCGCGACGAGCGCGAGATCGCCCGCCGCGCCGCGTCGATCGGTCGGGACGTCGACGAGCTGCGCGCCAACGGGCTCGCCGGGACTCCCGAGGAGGTCGTCGCGAAGGCGCGGACGTTCGCCGCCGCGGGAGCAGGGCGGCTCTACCTCCAGGTCCTCGACCTCGCCGACCTCGAGCACGTCGAGCTCGTGGCCGCCGAGGTCATGCCGCAGCTGGCCTGACGACGCGGTCGGTCAGCCCGCGTCCGGCCGGTCGCGCGGCAGCCGGGTGATGAGGCTCGAGGTGTCCCACCGCCGGCCGCCGGACTGCGCGACCTCGGCGTAGAACTGGTCGACGAGGGCCGTGACGGGCAGCGCCGCACCGGCCGAACGCGCCTCGGCGAGGGTGTTGCCGAGGTCCTTGCGCATGTGCTCGACGGCGAACCCGAAGTCGAACGAGTCGGCCGCCATGCTCGCGTGCCGGTTGGCCATCTGCCACGAGCCCGCCGCGCCCGCCCCGATCGTGTCGAACACGGCCTCGACGTCCTGCCCGGTGCGCTGCGCGAAGGCCACGCCCTCGGCGAGTCCCTGCACGACCCCGGCGATGCAGATCTGGTTGACCATCTTCGCGAGCTGGCCCGCGCCGACCGGCCCGAGCAACCGGCGCTTGGCGCTGTACGCCGCGACGACCGGTTCGGCCCGCTCGAAGTCGGCGGCGGACCCTCCGGCCATCACGGTGAGCGCGCCGTTCACCGCTCCGGCCTGACCGCCGGACACCGGGGCGTCGAGGAAGCCGACGCCCACGGCCGAGCACGCCGCAGCGGCCCGACGCGCCGTCTGCGCCGCGACCGTGGTGTGGTCGACGACGAGGGCGCCCGCGGCCGCGCCGGCGAGCACCCCGTCGTCCGCGCCGTCGCCCAGCACGTCGAGCACGGAGGCGTCGTCCCCGACGCACATCATGACCAGGTCGGCCGCGGCCGCGGCCGCACGGGCGGTGCGGGCCACCCGGCCCGCCGGGTGCTCGGCCGCCCACTCCTCGGCCCGGGCCGGCGTGCGGTTCCACACGGTGACCTCGTGGCCCGCGCGCACCAGATGGCCGGCCATCGGATACCCCATGACCCCGAGACCCACGAATGCGACCGTGCCCACGTCGTCCTCCTCGTTCCGTCCGCCGACGACGCGATCATCGCATCGGCCGTCGGTGCCGGAGTGCGGGGTCGCTTCTGCTGGTCGGAAGATCCCGCTGCGATTCGGCGTCCGAGGTGGCACCTTGGCCCTCACGCAGCGCGGAGAGTCGACGACCGTCGTCGACCCCGGGTCAGGGAGGTTCTCATGGCACTGCTCGAAGGGTCGGACTGGCAGGGCCGGATCTACTCCGGCGGCTGGGTCGACGGATCCGGGGGAACGAAAGCGGTCGTCTCACCGGCCACCGGCGAGCAGATCGCGACGATCGGCCTGGCCAGCCCGGCCGACGTCGCCAAGGCCGCGACCGCGGCGAACGAGGCTCAGCGGTCGTGGGCCGCCCTGCCCTACACCCAGCGCGCCGCCGTGCTTCGTCGCGCCGGCGACCTGTGGCACGCCAACGCCGACGAGATCACCGACTGGCTCATGCGCGAGACCGGGTCGATCGGGCCCTTCGGCGGCTTCCAGATCATGACCTCGGCCGAGGAGTGCTACGAGGCCTCGGCGCTGGCGTCGATGCCGTACGGCGAGCTGCTGCGCTCGATGGAGCCCCGGTTGAGCCTGGCGCGGCGGGTCCCGGTCGGCGTCGTGGGTGTCATCGCCCCGTTCAACGTCCCCACCATCCTGTCGATCCGCGCCGTGGCCCCGGCCCTCGCGCTCGGCAACGCCGTCCTCCTCAAGCCCGATCCCCGCACCTCGGTGAGCGGCGGCGCCCTGCTGGCGGAGATCTTCGCGCAGGCCGGGCTGCCCGACGGTGTGCTGCAGGTGGTGCCCGGAGGCGTCGACACCGGTGAGGCGCTGATCGTCGACCCGCTCGTGCGGGTCATCGCCTTCACCGGCTCGACCCGCGCCGGACGGTCCGTGGCCGAGCTGGCGGCACGGCACCTCAAGCGCGTCCACCTCGAGCTCGGCGGCAACTCCGCGCTGCTCGTCCTCGACGACGTCGACGTCGACGCGGCGTCCTCCGTGGGCGCATGGGGCTCGTTCGCCCACCAGGGCCAGGTGTGCATGACCACCGGACGGCACCTGGTCATGTCGAGCATCGCCGACGAGTACGTCTCCAGGCTGGCCGAGCGCGCGGACCACCTGCCCGTGGGGGACCCCCTCAGCGGACAGGTGGCGCTCGGTCCGGTCATCGACGCCGGGCAGCGCGACAAGATCCACGCCATGGTCACGGCGTCGGTCGAGGAGGGCGCCCGGCTCGCCGCCGGCGGGACGTACGAGGGTCTGTACTACCGCCCGACGGTGCTCGACGACGTACCCCTGACCTCGACGGCGTACCAGCAGGAGATCTTCGGCCCGGTCGCACCGGTGGTCCGCGTCGACTCGGTCGACCAGGCGATCGCGCTGGCCCGGGACAGCGAGTACGGCCTGTCGCTGGGCATCCTCACCCGCGACGTCATGCGCGGGCTCGAGATCGCCGAGCAGATCCCCACCGGGCTGGTGCACATCAACGACCAGACGATCAACGACGAGGCGACGATCCCCTTCGGTGGGGTCAAGAACTCCGGCACCGGCTCACGCCACGGCGGTCCGCAGGCGAACCTCGACGCCTTCACCGACACCCAATGGGTGACCGTGCGCGGGACGCTGCCGCAGTACCCGTTCTGACCCAGCGTCGGAGTCGCGACGACCGCTGCCGAGGTCCGGGCTCAGCCCCAGACCTCGGCAGCGGTCTCGATGCCCTGCAGCCCGAGCAGCTGGGCGAGGAGCAGCCCCGCTGGTCCCGCACCGACGATGCCCACCTGGCTACGCATGCCCCCGAGTGTGACGCCCCGACCTCATCCGGTCAGCACGAGCCGCCGGCCGGAGGGCGAGCCGTCACTCCGGCCGCTGCTGCGCCAGCCGCCGGGAGATGGTGGCCGACGCGACGCGCAGGGCGGGCACGAACTTCACGATGTCGCGACGCAGGGTCCGCGTCACGAGGCCGAGGGCGGCCACCGCGCGGCCCTCCATGTCGAGGATCGGGACGGCGATCGCCGAGGTTCCCGGCGTCATCTCCTCCAGGCTCCGGGCGTAGCCGTTGCGCCGGACCGCCGCGAGCTCCCGACGCATGTGCGCCCGGTCGGTGATGGTGTGGCTCGTCACGGCGGTGAGGTTGGACAGGCAGGACTCGACGAGCTGCTCGTCGGCGTACGCGAGCAGCACCTTCCCTACACCGGTGGCGTGCAGCGGCAGCGGCCGGCCCGGGCGGCTCTCGACGCGGACCGACGCCTTGCCGTGGATCCGCTCGACGTAGAGGGCGCTGGACCCCGACAGCACGGCGAGGGTCACGTTCTCCTGCGTCGCGCCGTAGAGGTCCTGCATCGGCGGCAGCGCCACCTCGCGCAGCTCGCGTTGCACCGGGGCCAGGGTCCCGAGCTGCCAGAGGCGACGGCCGACGTGGTAGGTCCCCTCCTGGTCGCGATCCACCGCCTGCCACTTCTCGAGCTCGGCCAGCAGCCGGTGCGTCGTGGACAGCGGCAGGCCCGAGCGCCGGGCGATGTCGCTCAAGGTGAGGGCCGTGTGCGACTCGTCGAAGGCGGACAGCACCGAGAGGACGCGGGACGTCACGCTCGGGCCGGCGGTGACCGCACTGCGCTGGGCCACGACGCTCCTGACAGGTGGAGGGACAACGTTGCGCAGAGTCTGGACCCTCGAGGCCCGGACTTCCACTCGATGGAAGCACGGGTTTCGAGGCGGGTACCTCTCTGCAAGGGTTCGAGCAGCAGAGGCAGGGAGGCTCGAGTGGCGATCGTCGTCCGCAACACCCCTCGGACCGCGCTCGACGTCGTCGACGGGCTGGCCGCGGCGGGCGTGGCGACGGTGCACGAGGCTCAGGGTCGGACCGGCCTCCTCGACGCGCGGCTGCGGCCGATCTACCGCCCGGTCCGCGTGGCCGGCAACGCACTGACCTGCGAGGTGGCACCGGGCGACAACTGGTCGATCCACGTCGCGGTGGAGCAGGCCCGTCCGGGCGACATCCTCGTCGTGACGCCGACCAGCCCGTGCGAGGACGGGTACGTCGGGGACCTGCTCGCCGAGAGCCTGCGGGCGCACGGTGTCCGCGGGCTCGTCATCGACGCGGGCGTCCGCGACGTCGCCACGCTCACCGAGATGGGCTTCCCGGTCTGGTCCCGGGCGGTGTGCGCCCAGGGGACCGTCAAGGAGACCCCGGGCAACGTGCAGACTCCGATCCTCTGCGCCGGGGCGTACGTCCGCCCGGGCGACGTGGTCGTCGCCGACGACGACGGTGTCGTGGTGGTACGGCGCGAGGACGCCGGGTCCGTGCTGGCGCGGGCCCGGGAGCGCGAGGCGAACGAGGCGGCCAAGCGCGCCCGCCTCGCCGCCGGCGAGCTCGGGCTGGACATCTACGACATGCGGCAGCGCCTGGCCGACAAGGGTCTGCGCTACGTCGACCACACGGACGAGGCATGAGCCAGACCGCGATCCCGTGCAGCGTGATGCGCGGCGGCACGTCCAAGGGACTCGTGTTCCTGGCCGAGCACCTGCCACGCGACACCGCGACCCGCGACGCGGTCCTGCTCGCGGCCATGGGCTCCCCCGACCCGCGGGAGATCGACGGCATGGGCGGCGCGCACCCGTTGACCTCCAAGGTCGCGGTGGTCGGCCCCACCGAGCGGGTCGACGTCGACGTCGAGTACCTCTTCCTGCAGGTGTGGCCGGACCGGCCCGAGGTCTCCGACGGCCAGAACTGCGGGAACATGCTCGCCGCGGTCGGCCCGTTCGCGATCGAGTCGGGTCTCGTCCGCGCCTGCGACGGCGTGACCCCGGTCCGCATCTGGATGGCCAACACCGGCACGGTCGCGACCGCCTACGTGCAGACCCCGGGCGGCCCGGTGTCCTACGACGGTGACGCCCGGATCGACGGCGTGCCCGGGACCCACGCCCCGATCCCGCTCGAGTTCGCGGACATCGCCGGCTCGTCGTGCGGCGCGCTGCTGCCCACCGGCAACGTCGTCGACGAGATCGACGGCGTACGGATCACCTGCATCGACAACGGGATGCCGGTGGTCTGCCTCGACGCCGCCGACCTCGGGCTGACCGGCGCGGAGTCTCCGGCGGAGATCGAGGCGATGAGCGACGTGACGCGGCGGATCGAGCGGATCCGGCTCGCGGCCGGCCCGCTCATGAACCTCGGCGACGTGTCCGGCCGGACCGTGCCGAAGATGAGCCTGCTGTCGCCGCCCTCCGGGGCGGGGAGCGTCGGGACCCGCACCCTCATCCCGCACCGCGTGCACGAGGCCATCGGCGTCCTCGGCGCGGTGTCGGTCGCCACCGCCTGCCTCCTGCCCGGGTCCGTCGCGCACGCGATCACGGGACTGACGCCGAGGGCCGAGGGCTCGACCGGTGTCGACGTCGAGCACCCCACCGGGTTCTTCACCGTGCTGCTCGACGCGACGGAGACCGGTGAGGGTGTCGCGATCGAGCGCGTGACTCTGCTGCGCACCGCCCGGCTGCTCATGCGCGGCGAGGTCCTGGTCCCCTCCTCCGTGGCTGGTGGCGCGTGAGCCGCGTCGCGCTGCTCGGACTCGGCGAGGTCGGCCGTGTCTTCGTCGAGGAGCTGCGCCGCCACGGGTCGTCGACCTCGTCGCGTGGGACACCGCGTTCGTCACGCCGGCGAGCCGGGCGGCGACGAACGCCGCCGCGCTCGGTGTCGCCGCGCCTCGAGCGCGGCGCACGCGGTCGTCCCGGGGCCGACCTGGTGGTCAGTGCCGTGACCGCGGCGAACGCGGTGGCCGCGGCGGGGTCCGCGTGCGCGGGCCTCTCGCCCGGGGCGTGGTACGTCGACCTCAACTCCTGCTCGCCCGGGCACAAGGCGGCGGCCGCGGCAGCTGGTGGACGACGGCCGGCGGCCGGTACGTCGAGGCTGCGCTCATGTCGCCGATCGAGTCCGCGAGCGGCTGGCGTCGCCGTTCCTGCTCGGGGGACCGCACGCCGCGGCCTTCGCCGCGGCCGCCGGCGACTGGGGACTGGCCGGCGTCACGGCGTACTCCGACGTCGTCGGCCGGGCGGCGGCGACCAAGCTGTGCCGCTCGCGTGGTCGTCAAGGGCCTCGAGTCGCTGTTCACCGAGGCGCTGCTGTCGGCGCGCGTGTACGGCGTGGAGCGCGAGGTCCTCGACTCGCTGTCCGAACATCCTCCCCGCCGGCCGACTGGGAGCGCCGTCGCCGCCTACTTCATCGACCGCTCCCTGGAGCACGGCACGCGACGCTGCCGAGGAGATGCGCGAGGCGCCGCCGACCGTCGCCGAGGCGGGGATCGAGCCGTTCATGTCCGAGCGCGATCGTGCCGCCGCCAGGAGCTGGGCGGCCCGGTCCCGCGGCGGCCGCTGCCGGCGACGACCTCGGCGACTGCTCGACGCCATCCTCGGACGGATCCGGCCGGCGGCACGACTCGCCGGCGCGAGGAGGACTCCGCGTGATCATCGACTGCCACGGCCACTACACGACCGCCCCGGCCGCGCACAACGAGTGGCGCGAGGCCCAGCTGGCCGGCGTTCCTCGATGGGCGCGCGGCCCCGGCGCCTACCCGGTCGATCTCCGACGACGAGATCCGCGAGTCGATCGAGCAGAACCAGCTGCGGCTGCTGCGCGAGCGCGGCGCCGACCTGACGATCTTCTCGCCGCGCGCGTCCGCGATGGCCCACCACGAGGGCGACGAGGCCGTCGAGCATCGCCTGGGCCACGGGCCTGCAACGACCTCATCGCCCGCGTGGTCGACCTGTTCCCCGACACCTTCATCGGCGTCTGCCAGCTGCCCGCAGTCGCCGGGCGTCCCGCTCGACGCCGTCGATCGCCGAGCTGCGGCGCTGCGTCGAGCGAGCTGGGGTTCGTCGGCTGCAACCTCAACCCCGACCCGAGCGGCGGCACTGGACGCTCGCCGCCGCTGACCGACCGCTACTGGTACCCGCTCTACGAGAAGATGGTCGAGCTCGACGTCCCGGCGATGGTGCACGTGTCCGGCAGCTGCAACCCGATCTTCCACGCCACCGGCGCGCACTACATCAACGCCGACACCACCGCGTTCATGCAGCTGCATCCAGGGCGACCTGTTCGCCGACTTCCCCGACCTGCGCCTGGTCATCCCGCACGGCGGCGGCGCGGTCCCGTACCACTGGGGTCGCTACCGCGGGCTCGCCGACATGCTCGGGAAGCCGCCGCTGGCCGAGCCACGTCATGCAGCAACGTCTTCTTCGACACCTGCGTCTACCACCAGCCGGGCATCGACCTGCTGTTCGAGGTGATCGACGTCGACAACATCCTGTTCGGCTCGGAGATGGTCGGCGCCGTCCGCGGCATCGACCCGCGAGACCGGCCACTACTTCGACGACACCAAGCGCTACGTCGACGCCGCGGGCCTCGACCCGGCGCGGGCCGAGCAGGATCTACTCCGGGCAACGCCCGCCGGGTCTACCCGCGGCTCGACGCCACGCTCCGCGCGCGAGGGACTGTGCGATGAGCGCGCCGACGACCTTCGCGGCGGACCCGGGCTGGCTCCCGTTCCACCCCAGCCCCGACCCGGCCGACGTTCGTCCCGCCACCGGGCAGCGTCGACGCGCACTGCCACGTGTTCGGGCCCGGCGACGTCTTCCCCTATGCGCCCGAGCGGAAGTACACGCCCACGGACGCGGGGAAGGAGCAGCTGTTCGCGCTGCGCGACTTCCTCGGCTTCGACCGCAACGTCATCGTGCAGGCCACCTGCCACGGCGCCGACAACCGTGCGCTGGTCGACGCGCTCCTCGCCGCCGACGGTCGCGCTCGCGGCGTCGCCACGGTCCGCGCCGACGTCAGCGACGGCGAGCTCGCCGACCTGCACGCGGCCGGCGTCCGCGGGATTCGGTTCAACTTCGTCAAGCGGCTCGTCGACCCCAAGCCCGACGCCTACTACCGCAGCATCGTGGACCGGGTCGCGGCGCTCGGCTGGCACGTCGTCCTCTACTTCGAGGCGCCCGACCTCGAGGAGCGGTGGGACCTGTTCACCAGCCTGCCCACGTACCGTCGTCGTCGACCACATGGGGCGGCCCGACGTGACGCAGGTCCGTCGACGGTCCGGAGTTCGGCCGGTTCCTCCGGTTCCTGGCGCGACCACGGCAACGTCTGGTCGCAAGGTGAGCTGCCCGGAGCGGCTGTCGGTCAGCGGCCCGCCGACGTACGACGACGTCATCCCGTTCGCGCGTGCGCGTCGTCGAGCAGCTTCCCGACCGGGTCCTGTGGGGCACCGACTGGCCGCACCCCAACATGAAGAGCCACATGCCCGACGACGGCGTGCCTCGTCGACGTCATCCCCCGCATCGCGACGACCCCCGAGAGCTGCAGCGCGCGCTGCTCGTCGAGAACCCTGACCGGCTCTACTGGGAGGCGTGACCGTGGTCGACAACTCCGCAGCTCGACGACATCCCTGGGACCATCGTGTTCACCGCCGAGCGGTCGCGACAGGGCTTCCAGCTCAACCAGTTCTGCATGAGCCTGATGAAGGCGGCGAACCGTGAGCGGTTCCACGCCGACGAGCGGGCCTACCTCGACGAGTGGCCGCTGACGCGAGGAGCAGAAGCAGGCCGTCCTGGACCGCGACTACAACCGATGCTCGGACCTCGGCGGCAACATCTACTTCCTGGCCAAGATCTTCGCCTCCGACGGGCTCAGCTTCGTCGCAGGCGGTCAGCACCATGACCGGCATGACCGTGGACGAGTACAAGGCGATGATGCTGGCCGGCGGACGGCCCATCGACGGCTGGCGCATCGAGGAGCGAGGGACACTGACATGGCCCGGATCACTGCGGGGCTGACGACCAGCCACGTGCCCGCCATCGGCGCCGCGGTCGACCACGGCCGGACCGGTGAGCGACTACTGGCGCCCGATGTTCGCCGGCTACGAGTGGACGCGCTCCTGGATCGACGAGGAGAAGCCCGACGTCGTCATCCTGGTCTACAACGACCACGCGGTCGCGTTCTCGCTCGCCATGATCCCGACGTTCGCCCTCGGCTGCGCCGCCAGCTTCACGCCCGCGGACGAGGGCTACGGCCCGCGCCCCGTCCCGGTCGTGCACGGGCCACCCCGAGCTCGCCGCCCACCTCGCACAGTCACTCATCCTCGACGAGTTCGACCTCACGCTCATGAACGAGCTCGACGTCGACCACGGTCTCACCGTGCCGCTGTCGCTCGTCTACGGGGTGCGCGACGAGTGGCCGGTCAAGGTCATCCCTCTCGCCGTCAACGTCGTCCAGTACCCCCCGCCCACGGGGCACCGCTGCCTCGAGCTCGGGCAAGGCCATCCGCCGCGCCGTAGAGTCCTTCGGCGAGGACCTGAACGTTCAGGTGTGGGGCACCGGTGGCATGAGCCACCAGCTCCAGGGGCCGCGTGCGGGGCTCATCAACCAGGAGTTCGACGCCGACTTCCTCGACCGGATCGTCGTCGGACCCTGAGGACCTCGCGCTGATGCCGCACATCGACTACCTGCGCGAGGCCGGCTCCGAGGGCGTCGAGCTCGTCATGTGGTTCATCATGCGCGGCGCCATGGCGACCCGACGTCGAAGAGCTCCACCGCTTCTACCACGTGCCGGCGTCGAACACGGCGGTCGGACACCTCGTGGTCCGCCCGGCGGACCACCCCACCAGCTGAGGACACGACACACCATGCGCATCGCACTCGCCGGGGCCGGAGCCTTCGGCATCAAGCACCTCGACGCCCTCTCCCGGATCGACGGCGTCGAGGTGACCTCCGTCGTCAGCCGTCGACTGGAGCAGGCCCAGGAGGTCGCCGAGAAGTACGGCGCCACCCACGCCGGCACCGAGCTCGACGAGGCGCTCGCCCGCGACGACGTCGACGCCGTCATCCTGTGCACCCCGACGCAGCTGCACGCGCAGCAGTCGATCGACGCCATGCGCGCCGGCAAGCACGTCCAGGTGGAGATCCCCCTCGCCGACTCCTGGGCCGACGCGCAGCGGGTCGCGGAGGTCCAGCAGGAGACCGGGCTCGTCTGCATGGTCGGCCACACGCGGCGGTTCAACCCCTCGCACCAGTGGGTCCACCAGCGGATCGTAGCGCGGCGAGCTGTCGATCCAGCAGATGGACGTGCAGACCTACTTCTTCCGGCGTACCAACATGAACGCGCTCGGCCAGCCGCGGAGCTGGACCGACCACCTGCTCTGGCACCACGCCGCGCACACGGTCGACCTGTTCCAGTACCAGACCGGCGAGCGGGTGACCGTGGCCAACGCCGTGCAGGGACCGCTTCACCCCGAGCTCGGCATCGCGATGGACATGTCCATCCAGCTGCGCACGACCTCGGGCAAGGTGTGCACGCTGTCGCTCAGCTTCAACAACGACGGACCGCTTGGGCACCTTCTTCCGCTACATCTGCGACAACGGCACGTACATCGCCCGCTACGACGATCTGGTCAACGGGCACGACGAGCCGGTCGACGTGTCCGGCGTGGCGGTGTCGACGAACGGGATCGAGCTGCAGGACCGCGAGTTCGTCGCGGCGATCCGCGAGGGTCGCGAACCGAACTCGAGCGTCGCGTCGGTTCTCGACTGCTATCGCGTCCTCGGCGATCTCGAGATCCAGCTCGATTCCCAGCACTGAGCAGCTGTGGTTCCGGCGAACTGATCTGTGGTCGGTCGGGGCGTGGGCCGAGCAACGCGGGTCAGATGCTCATGCCGCCGTCGACGGCGACCGTGGCGCCGGTGACGAAGCTGCTGTCGTCGCCGGCGAGGAACAGGGCGACCCGGGCGATCTCCTCGGGCAGCGCGTGCCGCCCGAACGGGATCATCCGGTCGAAGAGGCGCGCCGCCTCCTCCGGCGCTTCTCCTGTGGCGGCCACCTCGATCGCGCGTTGGAAGGGCGTGTCCGTGGGACCCGGATGGATGGTGTTCACCCGGATGCCGCGCGCGGCCACCTCTTTCGCGGCGACCCGCATGAGACCGACCTGCGCGTGCTTGGCGGTCGCGTACGCGCCGATCATCGGGTCCGCCGTCAGGCCCACCACGCTGGAGTTGATGATGACGCTGCCGCCGCGCTTCATGACCGGCAGCGCGTACTTGAGCAGGTGGAACGCTCCGAGCACGTGGACGTCGACGACCCGGCGGAACTCGGCCACCGGGTAGTCGGCCAGGCTTGCGATGGGACCGGAGATGCCCGCGTTGCTGAACACGACGTCGAGTGCGCCCGACCGCGTGACTGCCTTCGCGACCGCGCGTTCGACGGCGGGCGCATCGGTGACGTCGGCCGGCTCCGCAGTAGCCGCCTCCCCCAGCTCCTCGACGGCGGCGGACAGCGCGTCCTGGTCCAGTCCGACCAGGTGGACCCGAGCGCCCTCGGCGACGAACAGTCGTGCCGTGGCCAGCCCGATCCCGCTCTCGCCACCGGTGATCAGCGCGGTGCGTCCGGCGAGCCGGCTCGGTCCCCCGGATCCGTCGTCACGCATGCGCGACGCCCACCCCGGGGAGCTCCGTGCCCGGGCCGTCGACGCCGGTCGCGAACCCGGCGTTCATCGCGAGGCTCAGGGACGCCTCGGAGATCTCGTCGCCGACCAGCTCGGTGACCTTGCGCCCACGCTGGAAGACCGCGACGCGGTGGCACAGCTCGACGAGCTCGTCGAGGTCGGTCGAGGTGAGCAGCACCGTCTTGCCCTCCGCGGCGAGGCCGCGCACGATCTCGTGCATCTCACCGCGGGCCCCGACGTCGACGCCACGGGTCGGGTCGTCGAGCACGATGACGCTCGGCTCCGCGTCGATCCACTTGGCGAACACGACCTTCTGCTGGTTGCCACCGGACAGGTCGCCGGTCGGGCCGTGCACGTCGCCCTGGAACTGCATGCGCTCGAGGTTGGCGGTCGCCCGTTGCACGAGCTTCGCCTTGTCGAGCATCCGGCTCCCGCGCGAGAGGCCCAGCCAGCTCACGGAGGTCGCGTTCTCCCAGACCGCCTTGTCGAGCATGAGCCCGAGCTTCTTGCGGTCGCCGGGGACGAAGGCCAGCCCAGACGCGATGGCGTGCCGCAGCGATCTCGGCACCACGCCCCCGGGAAGCCGGACGGTCCCGGCGGAGGGTCTGGCGATCCCGCAGACCACCTCGACGGCGGCCAGGTGCCCGGCCTCCTCCAGACCGGCGAGTCCGACGATCTCGCCGGGTCGCACGGCGAGGTCGACGTCGGTCAGCTTGCCGGGCACGCTGACGCCCTCGAGCGTCACGCTCGGCCGCGCGTCGGGAGCGGCCAGGGGCGGGGCCAGGTGACCACGCTTCTCCGGCCGTACGCCGAGCATCGCGGTGACGAGATCGTCCAGGGTGACCTCCGCCGTCGGCGTGCCGGTGAGCACGACCGCGCCGTCACGCAGCACGCTCACCCGGTCCGCGATCCGGCGCACCTCCTCGAGGAAGTGCGAGATGTAGAGCACCGCGATCCCTCGCGCGGCCACGTCGTGCAGCACCTGTTCGAGCCGGGCGACCGCCGCTGCCGGCAGCGCGGACGTCGGCTCGTCCAGGATGAGCACCGTGGGCTCGGTCAGCAGGGCCCGGGAGATCTCGAGCAGCTGCTGGTCGGCCAGGCCGAGCGACCCCACCGTGACGCGCGTCGGCAGGTCCAGCCCCAGCAGGGACAGGACCGGCCGCGCGCGTCGTTCCATCGCGTCGAAGTCCAGCAGGCCGCGCCGGCGCGGAAGGTCCTGCGGGAACAGGTTCTCGGCGACCGTGAGGTCCGGGAACAGGCTGAGCTCCTGCGACACGATGGCGATGCCGTGCGTCGCGGCCCCTCGCGGGCTGTGGTAGTCGACCTGGTTGTCGTCGATCGAGATCGTCCCGGAGTCCTTGCGGACCACCCCCGAGAGGATCTTGACCATGGTCGACTTGCCAGCACCGTTCTCGCCCACGAGCGCGTGGATCTCGCCCCGGTCGAGTCGGATGCCCGCACCTCGGAGCGCCTGGACGCCGCCGTAGGTCTTGGAGAGGCCGGACGCGAGGAGCACGTCAGCGCACCTGGTCCATCGGCTTCATGTTCGACTGGACGTCGCCGAGGAGCTTGTCGATCTGCGGCTTGTACCAGGCGTACGCCGAGGCCGCGTCCGACTCGCGCTTGATGACCTCGTCGACGTTCGCGCTCGTCACGACCATCCCGGGCGTGAGGAACCAGCCGGCCGGCAGCGCCTTCTTGGAGCGGACCGAGTCGGCCAGCACCGCCTCGGCGATGTAGCCCTTGAGGTAGTGCTCCGGGTCCATGGTCATGAAGTTGAGCCCCTGCTTCACGGCCTGCAGCGTCTTGCCGTCGACGTCGAAGCCGGCGGTCTGCCAGGTGCCGTTCTGCTCCTGCTTGAGCTTCGCCAGGTCGTAGCTGTCCGCGTCACCCACGCCGAGGAACGCGACCGCGTTCGGGTGAGCGTGCACCTGCGCCGACCATGCGTCGTAGTTCTTCGTCGGCTCGCTGTAGGTCTCGTACGGGCCGAGCACGGTGATGCCGGGCGCCAGCTTGTTCAGCGTCTCCTTGATGCCCTGGGCGCGGCTGGCGAGCGCCGGTGCGGCCGGGTTCGGGACGCCGACGATGACCTCGCCCTTGACGTCCGCACCGACCTTCTTGACCAGCTCGCTGGCCATCTGCGCGCCGAGGTCGTAGTTGTCGTTGCCGACGAAGAACGTGATGCCGCTCCCGGGGATCGGCGCGATGTCGAGCGCGACCACCGGCACACCAGCGGCGATCGCGTCCGCCGCCGGGCGGGTGAACAGCGGCGGGTTGAGGTTCATGAGGATCACGCCGTCCTTCTGCGTGGTCACCAGGTTCTGGAAGAGCTGCACCTCGGCCGGGCCGTCGACCTGCGGCGGTCCGACGACCTGGAAGTCGATGTTGCCGGCGCTCTGCGCCGCCGCCGTGGCGCCGTCGGCTCATCTCCTTGGCGAAGTTGAGGCTGGAGCTGGCGACGGCGATGCCCTGGCTCAGCAGCGCCGCGCTGCTGCTGCCGCTGGCCGCGCCGGCGGAGGACGAGTCGCTGGAGCTGCTCGACCCGCAGGCCGAGAGGGTCAGGGCGATCGCGCCGAGGCCGACGGCCGCGGCGACGAGCTGTGAGCGTGGACGCATTCTGGTGATCCTCCGGAAGTGGTGGTGGTGGCCGAGCGGCGGTGGTGCGGCAGCGACGGGCGGGACGAGGACGGTCAGTCCTGCGGGGCTCCCGCCTGCTGCGCGGCGCGGTAGCGGCGCAGAGCGGAGTCCGCGGCGACCGCGACGAGGATCACCCCCCCGGTGGCGAGGCTCGTCCAGTTGATCGGGATGCGGAAGAAGACGAGGGCGGAGGTGACCGTGGCCAGGATCAGCGTCCCCACAACGGCACCCGGGATCGAGCCCCGGCCGCCCGAGAGCGGCGTGCCGCCGATGATCGCGGCCGCGATGGCGGTGAGCTCGAAGCCGACGCCGAGGGTGGGATCGCCCGAGATGAAGAACGCGAGGGCGCACGTCGCGGCGACGCCGGCCATCAGCCCGCTGAGCGCGAGCGCCTGGATGCGGACCCGGTCCACCGGCAGCCCGGTGAAGGCCGCCGCGTCCGGGTTCGAGCCGATCGCCCGGACCTGCGCCCCGAAGCGGGTGCGGGTGAACACCAGGGTCAGCACGATCGCGCTCACCACCAGCACCCAGATCCCGGTGGGGACGCCGAACGTCTTGCCGCCGAACCAGGTGAAGTAGGAGTCCCCCTGGGGCAGGTCGTAGATCTGCTTGCCCTGGGCCAGCGCCAGCGCGATGCCCCGGTAGAGCAGCGCCGTCGCCAACGTGACGATGAACGACGGGATCTGCGCGTACGTCGTGATCAGCCCGTTGACCGCACCCGCCGCGGCGGCGAGCACGCAGCATGATCGGCACGGTGAGCCACGGCGCGAGACCGTCCTGCATGAGCACGGCGCCCACCACGATCGTCAGCGCGAAGTTGCCGCCGACCGAGAGGTCGACCTCGCGCATCGCGAGCGCGAACACCATGCCCATGGACATGAGCCCGACGAACACGGCGCTGCGGGCGGTCTGCAGCAGGTTGTCCTGCCCGAGGAAGTCGGGGTGCAGGAGGCCCACGACCACGACGATCCCGACGAGGATCGCCGTGACACCGGTCTCGTCCCGGACGAACCTGCGGTACCACGGGTGCCCGTGGACCTGCGGTGACCGGTCCGGCAGACCGGGTTCCTGCCCGGTCGTCCGGATCGTCGGCGGGTGAGACATGGCGGGCTTCCTCCGGCTGAGGTTCGTGGTGCGATCGGACGAGGCGCGGTCGCGGTCAAGGTGGCGAAGGGTGCGCAACCTGTGGTCGAACGCCGCCGGATCACGGCGGAACGAGGTGATGTCTATTCGCTGCGCACGACACCTGACCACGAAGGCTTCCGTTCACCGGAAGCAGGCCGCGATCAGCCTCGCGGGCGACCGGCATTCGTTACCTGACGGTGACACTGGCCGATATCCGTGCGGTGCCTGGCTCGACGCGACAGCCCCCGCCCGGTCCGCACGGGGCTGTCGGTGGACGGTGCCGCTCGCCGCGGCCGGCCGGGTCAGGGCTCGAAGCGCAGCTCGGGCACGACCGCCACCTCGAGGACCAGGGGCTCGGTCCGCCCCGCGAGCGTGGGGAGCACGGAGTCGAGCGCCTCGACCAGCTCGGCGTAGGTCTCGACCCGTTGCGCGGGGCAGCCGAGCGAGCGGGCGAGCCCGTGGATGTCGACGCCGTCGAACGAGGGCCACGGCGGCTTGCCGCCGGCCTTCTCGGCGAGCCGGTCCATGATCGCGTAACCGCCGTTGGAGAGGATCACGAACAGCACGCCGCACCCGTAGTGCGCGGCGCTCCACAGGCCCTGGATGCCGTACATCGACGAGCCGTCGCCGAGCACCGCGACGACCGGGCGCGACGGGTCGCCCATCCGCAGCCCGCCGCGGCCGGCAGGCCGAAGCCGAGGCCGCCCATGGCCGCGCTGACGAAGCCTCGGGGGCGGCGGGCCGGGACGAGCCGGTGCAGGTCGGGCCGGGTCGACGGCGTCTCCTCGACGAGCACGACGTCGGCCGGCAGCCGCTGGTCGAGGGCGGTGAACACGTGGACCGCGCGCAGCGGCTCCCCCGCTGCCGGCGGCGGCAGCTCCTCGCGGGCCGGTCGCAGCGGGCCGGCCGTGGGCGCGCGGTCGCACCAGCCCGGTCACCGCCGAGCACAGCGCGGCGGGGTCGGCGAGGATCGCGAGGTCCGCGCCGCTGCGGTGCACCTCGTCCGGCAGGTCCGACACGACCACGACGGTCGTGCCGTCGGCGACGAGCGGACCGCCCTCGAACGGGTACTGGCGGAAGGCCGCCGTCCCGACGACGAGCACGAGGTCGTGCGGTTCGAGCGCGGTCCGCATCCGGGACCGGCTCGCGGGCAGGTGCCCGACGAAGTTCGGGTGGTCCTGCGGGAAGCCCGCGCGTGCCCCGAACGCCTCCTGCCACACCGGCACCGAGAGCCGTCTCGGCGAGCGCGACGAGGGCGTCCCAGGCGCGGCTGGTCGTCGGCGCCGGCGCCCACCACGAGGACGGGGGATGCGGACGCGTCGAGCAGCTCCGCGACCCGGCGTACGGCGGACTCGTCGGCCCCACGACGGGTCCGGACGACGGAGGCGGGCGCGGCCAGCCCGAGCGAGGGATCGACCTCGGCGACCCAGTCGTCCATCGGCACGATGACGATCGCGGGACCGCGGCTCTCGACGCGCCTCGTACCAGGCGCGACGCACGGCGGCGGGCACGTCCTGCGCGATCGCCGGCTGCTCGACCCAGACCGGGTACGGACCGGCGAGCTGGTCGAGCCGGCCCGCGAGGAACGGCTCGAGGGCCAGGTGCCGACGGTCCTGCTGTCCGACGACGATGACGAGCGGCGCCCGGTTGACCCGCGCGGTCGCGATGGCGCCGACCGCGTTGCCCAGTCCCGCCGTGGTGTGCAGGTTGACGAAGGCCGGGGCGCCGGTCGCGATCGCGTGGCCCGTCGCCATCCCGACGACCGACCCCTCGTGCAGGGCGAGCACGAAGTCGAGGTCGTCCGGGAAGGTCGGTGAGGAACGCGATCTCGGTCGAGCCGGGGTTCGCGAACACGCGGGTCATGCCGCACTCGCGCATCACGTCGAACGTTGCGTCACGGACGGTCGTCACGTCGGAACCTCCCAGGGCTGCGCGCGCCGCCGGTCGGGCGCCCGATGTCAGGCGCGAACAGTACAACCGCCGGACGGGTGCCTCGACGCGCCGAGGCGCGAATCGGCGGGTGAGCTCCGGTCGGGCCGCCGTACTCGGTGGCGTCATCGCACCCACGCGGTGAAGACTGTGGGCGACGCGAGGTGGAGGTGCCCCATGGCAGACAAGCAGGACGCCGAGCCGAACTCGGACGTCAAGGCGAAGTATCGCGAGGCGTTGGAGCGCAAGGCGAAAGCCTCGCACGGGCCGTCGACCCGCGGCCCCGACTCGTCGTCGGCGGCGCACGGCGAGCACGCGGCGGAGACCACCAAGCGGGAGTTCCGCCGCAAGTCCGGAGGCTGACCCGACCGGTCGTCCGCACCGGCCGCTCCGTCGCCACGTGAGCCGTCGGTGAGTCGCGCCTCCGGTGCCCGACCCGGCCTACCGTGGACGTGTCAGGAGGTGCACCGTGCGTGCCGTTGCGCGCTCTCGGTCCACCGGGAGCGTCGCCCGAGTGGTCGCGGCGGTCGTCGTCCTCGCGCTCGTCCCCGCGTGCGGCGGCCCGCGCGACGGGGCCTCGCCGCCGACGGCGGCGTCTGTGCGTCCGACGGGCACCACAGGTCCGCATCCGTCCGAGCCGACCGGCGTACCGACCGGCTCGTCCGGCGCGGCGACGACGCCGACGTCCATCGGTCCGACGCCGACTCCGAGGCCGACCGCGACGCTTGCCGAGGTGCCGGACTGGCTCGCCGGTCGTGACGTCCGGTTGCTCCCCACCGACCGCAACCGCGTCGTGCTGACGTTCGACGGCGGTGGGAACGCCGACGGCCTGGCCAAGATCCTGGCCGTTCTCGACGCCGAGCACGTCCGGGGCAGCTTCTTCCTCACCGGCCGCTGGGTGCAGACCTACGCCGCCCAGGCGCGGGCCGTCGTCGCCGCCGGCCACGTCATCGGGAACCACACGATGACCCACCCGCACGTCACGGCGATAGGCGACGCGGTCCTGACCGCCCAGGTGCTCGACGCGGCTCGCGTGATCGGGTCGACCACGGGCGCGAACCCGAAGCCGTGGTTCCGCTTCCCGTACGGCGAGCGCACGTCGGCGGACATCCGCCTGCTCAACTCGCTCGGCTACGTGTGCGTGAGCTGGAGCGTCGACACCCTGGGCTGGCTCGGCACGTCGCGGGGCACGGTCGCCGACGTGCGACGACGCGTGCTCGACGCGCTCGAACCCGGCCTGATCGTGCTCATGCACGTGGGCTCCAACCCGGACGACGGCACGACGTACGACGCCGACGCGCTCAGCCTCGGTCATCGACGCCGTTCGCGCCGCCGGTTACACCTTCGGGACCGTCTCCGAGCTGCTCACGGAGGCGCCCTGATGACGACGCTCGCGCTCGCCGGCGACACGATGCTCGGCCGCAAGGTGGGCGAGCACCTCGCCGCCCATCCGGCGCGCTCGCTGTTCGGCGAGGACCTGCTCGAGGTCCTCGCCTCCGTCGACGGGACGGTGCTGAACCTCGAGTGCTGCATCTCCGAGCGCGGCGAGCCGTGGCCCGACCGCGTGTTCCACTTCCGCGCACCGCCCGCGGCCGTCGACGCGCTGCACGCTGCTCGGCGTCCGCTGCGTCACGCTCGGGAACAACCACGCGATGGACTTCGGCGAGCAGGCGTTGCTCGACACGCTCGACCACCTGACGCGGGCCGGCATCGCCGTCGCGGGTGCCGGCCGCGACCTGGCGGCATCGCGGGTCCCGGCGACGGTCACGGTGGGCCGCTCGACGCTCACCGTGCTGTCCGTCACCGACGATCCGCCGGCGTACGCCGCGACGCCGGACCGCCCCGGCGTCGCCTGGGTGGATCCGGCGGACATGGTCCCTGCCTGGCTGTCGGAGAACATCCACGGGCTGCGCGCGAGCTGGTTCCTTCGTGATCGTGTCCCCGCACTGGGGGCCGAACATGATCGAGGGCCCGCTGCGTCGCGTACGTCGTGCCGCGGACGACCTGGTCGCTGCCGGAGCGTCCCTGGTGGCCGGGCACTCGGCGCACGTCTTCCACGGAGTCCGCGGACCGGTGCTCTTCGACCTCGGTGACCTCGTCGACGACTACGCCGTCGGGCCGCTCCGCAACGACCTCGGGCTGCTGTGGCTCGTCACCTTCGACGCCACCGGTCCGAAGGTGCTCGAGGCGGTGCCGCTGCGCCTCACGTACTGCCGCACCACGCTCGCCGTCGACGAGGACGCGCGGTGGATCAGCCGGCGGTTCCGGCAGGCCTGCCGCGACCTGGGGACGGACGTGACCGAGCGCGACGGCCGGCTCGTGGTCGGACTGTGATCCGGCATCCGCTCTTGGCAGACTCGTGTGTTCCGAGTCACAATTCCCCTTGGGTTCCCTGCGTTCTGGAGGCGCAGGGAACCCCTTCGTGTCCCAGGGGTGCGCCGGCACTGCCGCACTCCGGCACTGCACACTCCGGCACTCGGATGAGACGGTGTTCCGCGGCGTACCTACCGAGCGTGATCGGTAAAGGTTCGACCAAGTCCCGGCCCCGGGGTTGGGTCGTTCTCATCGTTCCCCTAGGTTCCATGGCGACGGGACCCCGCCGTGCTGCTCCCCGTGGCGATCCTTCAGGAGGCGGGGTCCCGTCGCGGTCTTCCCCAGCAACCCGATCGGCCCAATCGACGCCGCGACCTCCTCAAGATCGCGCGCCTCCCGCCGATTCAGCCAGTCACCACTGGGGAGTGAGCACGCACGGCTTTCGGGAGCCACGCGTGGATAGCAACGACCGCAAGCTGTTACGACTCGTCCTGCCACCACTACTGGGGCTCGGCCTCGCGGCCGCGCTCACGCATCCCCTCGACCAAGCCGTCGGCGCAGGTCCGCAGCCGACCGGCACGGCCTCCCCCAGCCGTACCGTCACCCCCCAGCTCACCGACGGGAACACACCGTGACGTCCACCGAGTCCTTCATGACCGAGGTCTACGACGAAGGCGTCGTCACCGAGGTGATCCGCCCGGCCGCCGTCATCCCCGAGGAGGCCGCCCGCGCCATCCTCGTCGAGCTCGCGCTCAGCGACGCGCTCAACGGCGGCGTCTGGCTGGCCAGCCCGACGAAGTGGAACCGTTACGACCGGCCCTGGCAGGGACCGGAGAACGCCGCCGGCGCTGAGCTCATCGGCACGATCCACGTCGCCTATGGCACACCGTCGCGCTACGAGATCACCGTCTTCCGGGTCACGGTGACCAGCTTCGGCACCGGGCTGGGCTGGACCGTCGAGAACCTGTGCGACGAGGCGCTGGCCGCGGGCGGGCTCACCCTCGCCGACTGTCCCCGCGCCGACCTGCAGCCGCCGCCGAAGCCGTTCCGCATGTAGGTGAGTCCGTGACGCCGGTGTGACGGTGGGACTACGCACGGTCACGTCCAATGAGGGCACCCTCGAGGACGGACCCCGCCATGAGCACGAAGATCGTCGACTACACGCTCGACTCGCTGACGCCCGCGAACCCGGACGCGACCTGCCCGGCCACGGTGACCTCGTGCACCGTCGTGGCCGGCCCGAACGCGACGACGCTCGGCAGCTACCCGAACGCGCTGGACTTCGCTGCGGCCGGCGAGCTCGAGACGACACTGCCGCTCCCCGCGCTGGATCGCACGAAGTTCGCCGTACGGCTGGTGTTCAAGGTGGATACGGCGGTCACCGCGGCTCAGACGCTCGCCGAGTCCGACGCGATCCCGTTCAACCTCTCGATCACGCCCGGCTCGGGGAGCAGCGACTTCTTCCTCGTCGCCAGCGTCAGCACCAGCAGCTACGGCAGCGGCAGCGCCTCCACGCAGTACCTCCTCGATCTCCATCTCGGGACCTGGTACACGGCCGACCTGGTGTACGACACCGACACCCTCGCGGTCCTCGTCGACGGAGTCCTCTACTCGGTCCACGCGTTCCCCGTCGGGACGGTCGCCGCCGGAACCGCGGACACGCTGTTCGTCGGCCGCACCGGGGCGAACACCGCCCAGTTCACCGGCCAGATGGCCGCGCTGCAGCTGCACGCCGACATCCCCATCGAGCTGGAGACGCAGCTCGACGAGTTCCGCTCGCACCCGCAGTGGTTCCTGACGTACAAGGAGGAGGAGATCAAGTACACGCTCGGCTTCGGCCCGGCGACGAACGAGTTCTACTTCGACTTCACCAGCGCGTCGTGGGTCCAGCCCTTCGCGAACGGCATCCTCATGTACCACGACGCGAACGGCCAGGCCTTCGCGATGTACGGCGCGATCCTCGCGGCGTACTGGGCGCTGCCGACGCGCGCCGCGATCGGCCACCTGGTGTCCGACGAGATGCCCGGCGCGCGGGGTGGGACCCGCAAGAGCCTGTTCAGCGGAGGCGGCCTCTACTGGTCGTCGGCCACCGGGGCCGTCCCCGTGCTCGGGCAGATCTGGGTCGACTACGAGAGCCACGGCGAGTCGGCGTGGATCGGGCTGCCGACGGCGGCCGAGGTCGTCATCGGCGGCGGCCGGCAGCAGGTCTTCCAGAACGCCCAGATGTACTGGCGCAGCGGGTCGGGCCGCGCCTTCATGGTCATGGGCGCGATCCTCGCGAAGTTCCTCGGCACCGGCGGCACCGCCGCGTGGGGCTTCCCGGTCAACAACGAGAGCGACATCCTCGACCACGCGAACGTCGGCATCGGCCGGATCAGCGAGTTCGAGCGCTGCAGCATCTACTGGAGCGGCGCGTCCGGCGCGGCGATCGTCTACGGCGACATCCGGGACAGGTACCGGAGCGTCGGCGGGCCGACCAGCGAGCTGGGCTTCCCGACGTCGGACGAGTCGGACGTGCCCGGCGCCTCCGCGCCGGCGCGGATCAACTCGTTCCAGCACGGGAGCATCGCCTGGTTCGGCAGCCCGTCCGACACCTACGTGTGCCTCGCCTTCGACATCACCCTCGGCACGGTCGACACGGTCGAGTGCGAGGGCTGGCTCATGGGCCAGAACGACCTGTACATGTACGTGACCATCGAGCGGAACGGCTTCGTCATCTACAGCAAGCGGCTTCCCGCCGACGGCGACCACGGGAACCACAACGTCTGGGAGATCGACAAGACGTTCGACCTCGGACCCGGCGGGATCGTCCCGAACGACATCAACCTGACGGTCGCGTTCGGACTCGACGTGTGGGACGCGGACCCCTTCAGCGACGACCACCTGGGCACGATGCACGCCACGCTCAACGCCGCGAACGCCTGGGGTCGCAGGGGAAACCCCACCGGTCTGCAGAACAGCGGCTCGTTCGACCACATCAACAACATCTCCTGGGCGGCCTCGCGTACGGTGGACGAGTCGACGCTCACCCCGGCCCAGAAGTGGTGGGGGGTGCAGAACGCGGGGACGGACCCGATCACGTACGAGGAGTACGCCACCGCGTTCAGCGACGTCGACAGCGCACCCGAGTGGTGGGACATCACCGACTGGTTGTCGAAGCTGTTCTACGAAGCTGTGGTCAAGCACGTCGCTGCCGGCGGGAACTGCTTCGGCATGTCGCTCGAGTCGATCTACAGCAAGAAGCACCGTGCCCTCCTGACCGAGCCGATCGCCCAGTACTCGACCTGGGACCCGACGGTCGTGACGCAGTTCAACCTCAAGCACGAGTACCAGGTCGGCGCGTCGGCCCTCTGGTGGTTCGTCGGCGAGTTCCTGTCCGGGCAGACGCACGACCCGGTGAGCGTGTTCCACGCGACGCGGAACGCCTTCGCCGCCGGCTGCGACCCGGTGGTCTGCATCGCGCAGAACTACGACTTCAGCGGCGCTCCGCACTGCATCCTGCCGGTCGGTTGGCACGACGACGTCACGCCGTGGGAGATCGACATCCGCGACCCCAACTACCCCACGATGAGCGACGACCAGCCGCCCCGGAAGCTGTATGTCGATCCCGTGGCGAACACCTTCAGCTACGACGGTGGCAACGTCTACAGCGGTGGCGCGTGGAGCGGCGGACGCTTCCACTACATGCCGTTCGACGTCGTGAACGACCAGCCCCGGACCCCGCTCTTCGACGCGATCATGCTGCTGCTGGCGGGGACGATCCTCATCCTCGGCTCGGACAGCCAGACCAGCAGCCTGACCGACGAGAACGGCGTGGACCTCGATGCGTACGGTCCGGACGCGGTCGCGCGGCTGCAGGCCGGGCGGTCGCTGTCCAACAAGTTCGTGCCGGTCAAGGGATTCTTCGACGCGACCAGCGACGGGGTGACCATCGGTACGGCGGGCAGCAGGCCCTCGGCCCAGGACGACGTCCGCGAGTGCCTTCCCACGCACCCGAGACCCAAGCCGGAGCTGCCTCCCGGCGTACGGGACCCCCGACCGCGCCCGCACGGAGCGATCCCGGCCGAGCTGCACATGCGGACCAGCCCCCGCCACTACTCGCGCACGCCTCCGACGAAGTACCGGGCCGGCGACGACTGGCAGCGGCTCACGCTCAAGGAGTACCTCTGCCAGGTCGCCCCCGTCCAGGTGAGCGAGACGATGGCGAAGTACCCGGAGGTCGTCGCGAGGAACCAGGGCCGGCTGATGATGCACCTGGCCGACGACGGCGTTCTGAAGGACGTCCTCGCCGCCGCGGGGCAGCGGCTGCCGACCATCGTCGACAGCTACCCGTCCATCTCCCCCAACTTCGTCCACCACACCCGCGTGGTGCGCGGAGGTCAGTTCGAGTACGCCCTCAAGCAGGGACTGTCGCAGCTCGTGGTGACCGCGCCCGCGGACAACGGGGAGCTCCACGTCGTGAAGGTGAAGGACCTCGGCACCCACAGCAACGTCGTCACGCTCACGGGGTACCGCGACAAGGTGTTCTCCCTGCAGGTGCACAACAAGCTCGGGGTGTCGAACGACTACCTGAGGATGCAGGTCGACAACATCCCACTGACCGCGGGCGGCGACCTGCAGCTGAACGTCAAACCCGGCATCGGGGGCGTCGAGCTCGTGTCCGCCGGCCAGACGATCCAGGCGACCGTGAGCTTCGACTACCGACGGCGCGGCTCGGCCCTCACCAGCACGTTCGCGGTCGACGGCCAGGACGGCCTGCGCATCCTGCCGTCCACGTTCATCACCGACAACCAGCTGAAGGTGAGCCGCATCGACATCCTGTTCGGGCAGTCGCTCGGCAGCACCATCGTCCTGCCGATGCCGTAGCGCGACGCGCCGTGCGCGTCATCCGTTCGGCCCCACGTCGATGCGCGCGGCCCCCCGCGCGCATTGACAACCCCGAGGCGCCGCCGTATATCCGAGGTCATCGAACGATGACTGTAGGTGACCACGGTGACACTTACCGAACATCGACCGAGGCTGCGGCTCCTGGGCGGCTGGCAGCTCACGACGAGCCGTCCGCTGCGCAGCCCCGTCGGGGAGAACGCGCGCAGGCTCCTGTCGCTCCTGGCGCTGCGCGGCCCGATGTCGAGAGCCGGCATCGCCGACACCCTGTGGCCGGAGTCGGAGGGTGACGCGGCCGCACGGCTGCGCACGGCCCTGTGGCGGTTCAAGGACGGGCGTCACCTGCTCGAGGAGCACGACGGACGGCTGAGCCTGGCACCCCGCGTGCGCGTCGACGTCGCGGAGATGCGCGCGGCCGCCCTGGCGCTGTCCCACGGGGAGACCGACGCGCTCGACGCCGCCATCTGTGTCGAGACCTTCTGCGCCGACCTCCTGCCCGGATGGGACGACGACTGGCTGCAGGTCGACCGTGAGCGGGTCCGTCAGCTGCGGCTGCACGCGCTCGAGGCCCTGGCGATGCGGCACCTGCATCACGAGAACTACGCGGAAGCCCTGGACGCCGCACTGGCGGCAGTTCTCGCCGACCCGCTGCGGGAGAGCGCGCACCGGTGCGTCATCGAGACGCACCTGGCCGAGGGCAACCTCGCGGAGGCGCGCCGCCAGTACGACGAGTGTCGCCGTCTGCTCGCCCGCGAGCTGCAGGTGGCGCCGAGCCCCACGCTGGTGGCGCTCGCTCCGGCGCTCGGCGCCTCGCCGCCCGCACCCGGTAGCCGTCGGCTGGCCCGCCTGCCGACCCTGGCGTCGCCCTGACCCACCTCGCGACGGCCGCCACGAGCCCAGACCCGTGGGCCCCGGCGACCCGCGCAACGGGCGTGCCGGCCACCCGTGCCGGATCTACCGTTGTCGAGTTCGTCGAGAGCTGGGAGGGGCCATGACCGACTACACGATCGAGCCGCTCGGTCCCGGCACCTGGGACGCCTTCGCACAGCTGGCCGAGCGGCACAACGGGGTATGGGGCGGCTGCTGGTGCACGTGGTTCCATCCCGCGTGCGCCGAGAAGGGGCAGAGCGCCGCCGGCAACCGCGCCCTCAAGGAGCGACTCGTGCGCGACGGCGAGGCGCACGCCGCGCTGGTCCTCGACGGGGACCTCGCGGTGGCCTGGTGCCAGTACGGGACGCCGGAGGAGCTGCCGAGCATCTACCACCGCAAGGAGTACCTGGCCGCCGTCGACACGTTGCCCGACTACCGGATCACCTGCTTCTTCGTGGACCGGGACCACCGGCGAACGGGGGTCGCGGCGGTCGCCCTCCGCGGTGCGCTGGACCTGATCGCGCAGGCGGGCGGCGGCGTCGTGGAGGGCTACCCGCAGGACACCCGCGGCACGAAGGTCTCGGCGTCCTTCCTCTACAACGGCACGCGGACCCTCTTCGAGGATGCCGGCTTCCGCTACGACCGGAGCAAGGGCATGAACCACTGCGTCATGAGCACCACGGTCGCTCCGGGACCGCGACATGATCAGGTCGGGTGACCGAGCCGGGCGCCGACGCGGGACCACGAGGTCGGTTCCGCACTCACGGACGGAGACACGATGAGCAAGGCCCCGAGCGCGACGCCGCGGTCGCCGGCGCTGCCCACTGCCGACAGCCACGACCTGATCCGGGTGCACGGCGCACGCGTGAACAACCTCAAGGACGTCAGCGTCGAGCTCCCGAAGCGCCGGCTGACCGTGTTCACCGGGATCTCCGGCTCGGGCAAGAGCTCCCTGGTGTTCGGCACGATCGCCGCGGAGTCGCAGCGGCTGATCAACGAGACGTACAGCGCCTTCGTGCAGGGCTTCATGCCGACGCTGGCGCGGCCCGAGGTCGACGTGCTCGACGGGCTGACGACCGCGATCATCGTCGACCAGCAGCGGATGGGGGGCGACGCACGCTCCACGGTGGGCACAGCCACGGACGCCAACGCGATGCTGCGCATCCTGTTCAGCCGCCTCGGGCAGCCGCACATCGGTTCGGCCAAGGCGTTCTCCTTCAACGTCGCGTCGTTCAGTGGCAGCGGTGCGATCGCGATCGACCGCGGCGCTGGCCAGAGGCTGACGCGGACCTTCACCCTCACCGGGGGCATGTGTCCGCGCTGCGAGGGCAGGGGCTCGGTCACCGACTTCGACCTGTCCGCGCTGTACGACGACAGCAAGTCGCTGAACGAGGGCGCGCTCACCATCCCCGGCTACAGCGTCGACGGCTGGTACGGCCGGATCTTCAGCGGCTGTGGCTTCTTCGACCCGGACAAGCCGATCCGCACGTTCACCAAGAAGGAGCTCCACGACCTGCTCCACAAGGAGCCGACCAGGATCAAGGTCGACAACATCAACCTGACCTACGAGGGACTGATCCCGAGGATCCGGAAGTCGTTCCTGTCCAAGGACATCGATGCGATGCAGCCGCACGTCCGCGCGTTCGTGGAGCGAGCGGTCACGTTCAGCAGCTGCCCCGACTGCGACGGCACCCGGCTCAACGAAGGGGCCAGGTCGTCGAGGATCGGTGGGGTCAACATCGCCGACGCATGCGCGATGCAGATCACCGACCTGGCCGACTGGGTGGGCGGCCTGGACGAGCCGTCGGTCGCGCCGCTGCTGGCGTCGCTGCGCGGGACGCTCGACTCGTTCGTGGAGATCGGCCTGGGCTACCTCTCGCTCGACCGGGCATCGGGCACGCTGTCCGGCGGAGAGGCCCAGCGCACCAAGATGATCCGCCATCTCGGGTCGTCGCTCACCGACGTCACCTACGTGTTCGACGAGCCGACGGTCGGACTGCACCCGCACGACATCCAACGGATGAACCGTCTCCTGCTGCGGCTGCGCGACAAGGGCAACACCGTGCTTGTGGTCGAGCACAAGCCGGAGGTGATCGACATCGCGGACCATGTCGTCGACCTCGGTCCCGGTGCCGGCACCGCGGGCGGCGAGGTGGTGTTCGAGGGCACCGTCGAGGGGCTGCGGGCCAGCGACACGGTGACCGGACGGCACCTGGACGACCGGGCCACCCTGAAGGCGGAGGTGCGCACGCCGTCGGGGGCGCTGGAGGTCCGCGGGGCCAGCACCCACAACCTGCGCGACGTCGACGTCGACATCCCGCTCGGCGTCCTGGTGGTGGTCACCGGCGTGGCCGGCTCGGGTAAGAGCTCGCTGATCGGCGGCTCGGTGTCCGGCCGCGACGGCGTGGTGTCGGTCGACCAGTCGTCGATCAAGGGCTCGCGGCGGAGCAACCCGGCGACGTACACCGGGCTGCTCGACCCGATCCGCAAGGCCTTCGCGAAGGCCAACGGCGTGAAGCCGGCGCTGTTCAGCGCCAACTCCGCGGGCGCCTGCCCCACGTGCAACGGCGCCGGCGTGGTCTACACGGACCTGGCGATGATGGCCGGCGTCGCCACGACCTGCGAGGACTGCGAGGGGAAGCGGTTCGAGGCCTCGGTCCTGGACCACCACCTCGGCGGCCGCGACATCAGCGAGGTCCTCGCGATGCCGGTGGCCGAGGCTCAGGAGTTCTTCGGCGCCGGCGAGGCTCGTACGCCGGCAGCGCACACCATCCTCGGTCACCTCTCCGACGTGGGACTCGGCTACGTCACCCTCGGGCAGCCGCTCACGACGCTGTCCGGTGGCGAGCGCCAACGGCTCAAGCTCGCCACGCACATGGGCGAGAAGGGCGGCGTCTACGTCCTCGACGAGCCGACCGCCGGGCTCCACCTCGCCGACGTCGCGCAGCTGCTCGGCCTGCTCGACCGGCTCGTCGACTCCGGTACGTCGGTCATCGTCATCGAGCACCACCAGGCGGTCATGGCCCACGCCGACTGGATCATCGACCTCGGCCCCGGCGCCGGCCACGACGGCGGCCGGATCGTCTTCGAGGGCACGCCCGCCGACCTCGTGGCCGCGCGCTCCACGCTCACCGGCGAGCACCTCGCGGCGTACGTCGGAGCCTGAGATGCGCCGACCGGGGGCCCCACTCTCGGCACCTCCGACCGCTGGGCCTGCCCGCCGATCTAGGGCGCTCTCCGGTCGCCGCGCGTGGACGGCGTGCTCGTGACGAGGAAGACGACATCGCAGTCCCCGGTGTTCGCGAACTGGTGCGCGAGTCCCGGTGCGACCTCGACACCGACGCCAGGGGTCAGGTTCGCCACCCCGGCGGTCGTGCGCATCTCCGCTCGGCCGGACACCACGTAGAAGAACTGTCGGGCACGCTCGTGCACGTGCCACTCCTCGGCAGCGCCCGGTGGGACCCGCTCCTCGATGACGGACAGCTCGGGCCGGTCCACCAGCAGCCAGCCGTCGCAGCCGGCGCCCCACTCGTAGTGCCGCGCCTCTTCCCTCCCAACCGTGTGGAGGTGTGGTGTCTCGAGGGACAGTTCGACGGAGCCTGGAGTGCGCTGCGGCATGCGCAGCATCGTGCCATGGAATCAAGTTGCACCTGACCGCGGTTAGCGACCGATTGGTCCGCCGCCTTGCGGCGCACGGTGAACGGCCTACGTGGAGAGGCGCCGACCGGGCTCAGGCACCGGAACCATGCCGGCGGCGAGCTTCGGAGTGCATGTCGAGAAGCGCGCGTCAGGTTCGACCTTGGGGCAAAGAGCGGCCGCAAGGGCTGCCGGAAGAGAGGATGACGCCATGCGATACATGCTCCTGCAGGCCTATGGAGACGTCGAGCTCGAGAACTGCCTGCCCATGACGGAGTGGAGGCCCGAGGACGTGCGGGCCCACATCGAGTTCCAGCACTCGCTGAACGCCGAGCTGCTGGACAGCGGGGAGCTGGTCGACGCGCAGGGCCTGGCCGGTCCGGAGGTCGCGAAGTTCGTGATCTGGGACGGGGTCAACCCAGCCAAGATCATCGACGGGCCCTACCCCGAGTCGAAGGAGCTCCTGGCCGGCTATCGCCTGGTCGACGTCGAGAGCCTGGACCGCGCACTCGAGATCGCCGCTCGCTCGTCGGCGGCGCCCGGACCGGGTGGTGTGCCGATCCAGCAGCCGATCGAGGTGCGTCAGGTGCTGGGCGCACCTGACCCCGAGGTGTGACCCGTCCCGACGTCGAGGGCCTGCTGCGCGACCTCGCCCCGCAGGCCCTCGGCGCGGTGGCCCGGCGGTGCGGTGAGTTCGCCGACGCCGAGGACGCGGTGCAGGAGGCGCTCGCCGCGGCCGCGGCGCAGTGGGAGGAGGCTCTGCCCGACAACCCGCTGGCGTGGCTGATCACGGTGGCGTCGCGCCGGCTGGTGGACGAGTACCGCCGCACGGACGCCCGTCGCCGTCGCGAGGAGCTCGCCGCATCGCTCTCGATCCACCCGGAGCAGCCGTTGCCGGCCGGCGACGACTCGCTCGTCCTGCTCTTCCTCTGCTGCGACGACGCGCTCTCGCCCAACCTGTCGATCCCGTTGACGCTGCGAGCCGTCGCCGGCCTCACGACGCGCGAGATCGCAGCCGCATACCTCGTCTCCGAGGCGACCATGGCGCAGCGCATCAGTCGCGCGAAGGCCAAGCTGAGAGGCCGCCGCTTCGAGCTCCCCGCCGACCCGACGGCGCGTCTGGGCTCGGTGTGCGAGGTGCTCTACCTGCTCTTCAACGAGGGCTACACCTCCTCGAGCGGACCTGACCTGTCACGCGTCGACCTCTCCGGCGAGGCGATCCGGTTGACCCGGATGCTGCACCGCCAGACCCCGGAGCAGCCCGAGGTCGCCGGCCTGCTCGCGCTCATGCTGCTCACCGAGGCACGGCGCCCGGCCCGCACGACCGTGGACGGCGCGCTCGTGCCACTGGCCCGGCAGGACCGCTCCCTGTGGGACCAGTCGCTGATCCACGAAGGCGTGCGGCTGCTCAATGCGACCCTGGCCGCCGGCCGCATCGGCGAGTACCAGCTGCTCGCTTCGGTCGCAGCGCTCCATGACGAGGCCGACTCCTACGAAGCAGTCCGCTGGGTGGAGATCGCGAAGGCGTACGCGAAGCTGGAGTCCCTGACCGGCAACGCCATGGTGCGTCTCAACCGCGCGGTCGCGGTCGCGATGGTGGAAGGCCCCGAGGCGGGCCTCGCCCTCCTCGACGGGCTGGAGCTGCACGACTCCCACCGGCTCCATGCCGTCCGCGCCCATCTGCTCGAGGACGCCGGCGACCTCGCCGCTGCAGCCGACGGCTACGCCGCGGCAGCGGCTCGCACCGACAACGCGCGGGAACGCGACTACCTCATCGAACAGGCGGCCCGGGTCAGCGCCGGCTGAGTTCGCGAACCAGGGTGTCAGTCGGAGTCGGGTCGGCGAGCCGGCGGGACGAAGGCCATGAGCCACGTCGCGCTCAGGACGGTGATGACCAGCAGCGCGAGCAGCCAGGCCGGCGGCGTGAGCGCCGCGAGGGCGAGCACGAGGAGAGCGCCCACGCCGAACACCACGGCGAGCGTGCCCGAGCTCAGCTCGTCGGGGTCGCGCCGCACGGTCGCCGACTGTACGGCGACGAGCACGAGGCTCAGCGCCACCGCTCCCCCGAGCGTCCAGGCGACCGGCGCCGGAGTGCGGGCCGTGTGCGCGTCGGTGACGAGCCCGACCATGGCCGCGCCGGCGGCAGCGATGGCACCGCACTGAGGGAGGTGGCCGAAGAACCACATCGCGATCCTGCCCCGCTCCGCGCGCGGCTCCCGCACACCCACGATGTCGAAGTAGCTCCACCACATGCCGAAGCCGATCCACAACGCCAGTACGCCGGTAGCGATCGTGAGCGCGTCCTGCGCGGTGGCGGTGATCCCGTTGACGACGCCCACCACGGTCTCGCCGAGCACGATGATGACGAACAGCGCCAAGCGCTCGACCAGCGAGTCCGTGGCGCGGAAGAACGACACGGACCGGGTCCTGGACACGAAGCCGAACGTGCCCAGCACCACCCAGCCGACGACGACCGATGCCCAGGCGGCCAGGCGCGGAACGTCCGCCAGACTCGACGTCGCCGCCATGATCACGATGGTGACCACGAGCCCGAGAAGGTACGGCGAGGAGGCGCTGCGGTGCTCCGGCAGGTCGCGCCTGCGCACCTCGTACCACTGCCACGACAGCAGCACGAGGAGGACCGCGTAGGTGCGCGCGAACGCCGTGCCGTCGACGCTTCCGGCGTACCCGGTGAAGACGGCGAGGACGGCCAGGACACCCATCTGCGCGAAGATGTACAGACGGCTGCGGCCGTCCTCGCGACCGTGCATCTCGTGGTACAGCGTGCCGTTGACCCAGGCGATCCAGACCAGTCCGAAGACGACGGCGAACTCCACGACGCCGCGCAGTCCGGGGTGCAGTGCGAGCGAGTGCGCCGCCTGCCCGATGAGGACGACGAACACGAGGTCGTAGAACAGCTCGATGTAGCTGACGCTGCGTCCTTCGAGCGGCTCGCCGTGCCGGCGCGGTCCGGCGCCGAACCAGGAGCGCAGACCGTGCTTGACGGTACGCCGGGGCTGCGGTCGAACGCCGCTCGTCACGACCTACTCCTCTCGTCCCACGCCGTCATGACGCTCGCGCCTTCTCACGAGCTGCACCGGTGAGGACGTGATCATCACAGCGACGACCGATCGAGGGGACTCTGGTTGTAGGTGTCGGCCGACGGCGGTCGTCACCCGAGCTCGCTCACACCGCCTCGACGTGCGACATCAGCCGCGCGGCGGCCGCCCGCAGGTCCTTCGCCACCTTCGCGAGGGTCTCCTCGCCCTGTGCCGGATGCTGATCCGCGGCGAACGAGGCGAGGTCCTCGAGCCGCTCGGAGAAGCGGATCCACGCGGCGCGACGGTGCGGGAGCAGGAAGCTCGCCCGGTACGGGAGCTGGAAGTTGGCTCCGGCGGTGGCCCCCGGGTGCTCGGGGCCCACGGGCAGCCGGGCGAGCAGCAGTCCCAGCGGCTTGATCGCCCGGAACATCAGGTCGACAGCGGTGTTGGCGAGGACCGCGCGCTCCGCGGAGGTCTCGTGCCCGAAGGCGAAGTAGCGCGCGATCATCTGCAGCAGCAGCTCGTAGACGGCGTTGAACAGGTCCGAGCACGCGCCGGTCGCCGGATCGGTGATGTAGACGTCCGGCTCGATGCCCTCCACGGCGCGCATGCCGGCGCCCATGACGGGATGCACCGGATCGAAGTCCGGGTCCTCCCTGAGCATGGCCAGGTACTCGTCGCGCACCGCGATGAAGCGGCCGAAGTGCGCGTCGTTCCAGTCTCCGGTCGCGCCCTCGCCCTGCTCGACGATGCGCTCGATCGCCGCCTCGGCCTGCTCGACGTTGGTGATCGCGCCGAGCATCGGCCAGCCGAAGGCGGACTCGTCGGCCTGGTGGAACGCCGGGCCGATGAACAGCCGTTCCTCGCCCAGCTTCTCGGCGAGGTTGGCTAGTCCGCGCGCGCACGAGCGATACAGGTGGCCGACGGTCGCGAAGTCCTGGCCCCGGGGCACGATCTCGTCGGCACGCATCGGCTCCGGGGCGACGCCGACCGGTTCGAACCCCACGGCGTCGACGCTCTCGACGTCCTGAGGGCGCTCCAGGTAGATGAAGTGCTGCAGCGACCTCTCGCCGAAGGGCAGCAGGCCGAGCTGCACCCCGGGCGGGTAACCCTGCGCCTGGTGCGGCAGGTGCGGCCGGCTCACGAACGGCGCCGACCCGACGGCCGCGAGCAGGTTCTGGACGACCGCCCAGTGCAGCATCTCCTCGCCGGCGATCTTGAGGATCACCTTGCGCCAGGCCTCGACCCGCTCCGCCTGTGCGTCGCTGAGGCCGTCGGCGGCGGTCTTGAGGCTGAACGCCGCATAGAGGTACTGGCACATCAGGGCGTGCTCCAGCTCGGCGCCCTGCGAGAGCAGGTACGTCAGCTCCTTGCGATTCTCGACGGTGATCTCCGGCTCGGCTCCCACGCACCGGAATGTAACGGGTGACGCCGCGCCCCGGTGGCCGGAACCGGGATGTCGATCCGGTAGATGGACACCGCTCGCTGACGCTCAAGCCATGCGGCAGCTCGTCTCCGGGACGGTGCGCGGCAAGCACGTCATCACGATCTGACCGGCCCGCGCCGCTACCACCACGTCGCACCGATCATGAGCACGCCGATGATCTGTTGCAGCTGAGCCGTGCCTTCAGGACCGAGGATCACCCCGCCGTCGACGGCGTCAGGGGCGGGCGCGCATGCCGTCGAGCAGGACGCCGACCAGCCGTGCCGAGCGCTCGGGGTGGTCGGGGTCGTCGGCGGACATGCAGATCGAGCTCATCGCGCGCACCAGGTCGTCGGCGTCGAGCACCGGCCGGATCTCGCCCGACTCGACCGCGGCGTCGAGCACGCGGGACGCCGCGCTGCGGATGTTGGCACGCGTCTCGGTGAACAGGTCGGGCTCGGCATCCATGAGCTCGCGAAGCGTGGCCGACAGGCCGCGCTTGGTGGCGACGTAGGCGACGAAGTTGTGCATCCAGGCGTCGAGCGCGTCGATCGGCTCGAGCGTGGCGAGCAGGCCGTCGACCGAGTCGCAGAGCACCGCGACCTCGCGTCGGTACACCGCCTCGACGAGCGCGTTGCGGGTCGGGAAGTGCCGGTAGAGCGTGCCGATGCCTACGCCGGCGTCGCGCGCGACGTCCTCGAGCGGGTAGTCGACGCCGTGCTCGGCGAACAGCTTCGCGGCCGAGTCCAGCAGCAGGCTGCGGTTGCGCTGGGCGTCCTTGCGCAGCGGCCGCGCCGACACCTCCGCACCCGCCACGACGGCTCCCCTGACCCTTCTCGCCGATACCGGTTGACTAAACGGAGGCTTCCTCCGTATTGTTTCCGGAGGCGCCTTCCGTTTCCGCCTCGCACGCTACCCCTCGGAGCATTCGGATGTCGATCCACGCACCCGCACGTCCTGCCGCGCCGTCCCGGCCCGGCCTCCTCCTGGCGGTTATCCTCGTCGCCCAGCTCATGCTCGTCCTCGACGCCACCATCGTGAACGTCGCGCTGCCGGCCATCGAGGTCGCCCTCGGCTTCTCGACCTCGAGCCTGTCGTGGGTGATCAGCGCGTACGCCCTTGCCTTCGGCGGCCTGCTGCTGCTCGGCGCCCGCGCCGGTGACCTGTTGGGCCGCCGGCGCACGTTCCTCGGCGGCATCGCGGTGTTCACCGCCGCCTCGATGGCCGGCGGGCTGGCGACCTCCGCCACCGCGCTGCTCGCCGCCCGTGCCGCGCAGGGCGCCGGGGCCGCGTTCGCCGCACCCGCAGCCCTCGCCCTGCTCTCGACCCTGTTCCCCGAGGGCCGCGAGCGGATGCGCGCCATCGGCTACTACACCGCCGTGTCCATCGGCGGCAGCGCCGTCGGACTCGTGGCCGGCGGGATCCTCACCCAGTGGGCGTCCTGGCGATGGGTCATGTTCGTCAACGCCCCCATCGGTCTCGCGCTGATCGTCGCTGCGGCACTCGTGCTGCCGGCGTCCGCCCGCAGCCACGGCCACTTCGACGTCGCGGGCGCCGTCACCTCGACCGTCGGCATGGCCGGCCTCGTCTACGGACTCATCGAGGCCGGTGCATCGGGCTGGACCGCCCCGATCACCGTCGCCGCTCTCGTGGCCGGCGTCGCCCTGCTCGCGGCCTTCGCCCTCGTCGAGCGGCGCGCCGCCTCGCCCATCACGCCCCTGCGACTGTTCCGCGACCGCAACCGCGCGATCGCCTACGTCGCGCGGCTGCTCATGGTCGCCGCGATGTTCGGGCTGTTCTTCTTCCTCACCCAGTTCCTCCAGGGAGAGCTCGGCTTCAGCCCGCTGAGCACGGGCCTGGCGTTCCTCCCGCTCACGGCCTGCCTGTTCCTGTCCTCGCAAGCCAGCGCACGGCTGGCGCAGCGAGTCCCGCTGCGCCTGCTGCTGCTCGTCGGGTTCACCGTCTCGTCGGCCGGCCTGCTCTGGATCAGCCACCTGTCGCTGAGCAGCGGCTACCCGTCGGTCCTCGGCCCGCTGATGCTCGTCGGCCTCGGCAACGGCCTGGCCTTCGTGCCGCTCACCGCACTGGCCCTCTCCGGCGTCGCCCCGAAGGACGCCGGTGCCGCGTCCGGTCTGGTCAACGTCACCCAGCAGATCGGCGCGGCGCTCGGTCTGGCACTGCTCGTCACCGTGTTCGACGCCGCCACACGAACCGCCGAAGGAACTGCGCACGAGGTGTTCGTGACCGGCATCGACCGCTCCTTCACCGTCGCCGCTGCCCTGCTCGTCACGACGATGCTCATCGCCGCGATCGGGCTCCGACCCAGCCGGCGCGTCAGCCCCGCGGACGACATCGACCTCGAGCTCGAGCTGGAGCTCGCAGCCGCCGTCGAGACCGGCGCCTGACCCGAGCTGGATCCTCGCCCTCGAGCGGTGCTCAGGTCCGCGTTCGCCTCGCGATGTCGGCGAAGATGTCTGTGCCGCGCTCCGTCGGGCCGACCGCGACGACCATGCCGGCGCTTGGCCGGCCGTGCGTCACGCGAGGTAGGCGGCCAGCGCCTCGAGCAGACCTCGGCTGCCTTCCTCGCGTCTGGGCGCGTCGGCCCAGAACTGGTCGAAGAAGACGCCGTGCTCGACGTGGGTGAACCGCGTGCCCTCGTCGATCGGCTCGAACTCGAACGACGCGACCGACGTCGACATGTGCACCCCGTCGAGCCACATGTCGTACGTCGCGACGATCCGGACGTGCTCGACGATGTCGGTGTACGTGCCCTCGTACCGCGAGACCGGTCCGTCGTGAAATGTCCCCTCGGCGACGTCGCGTCCCCCGACGCGGAAGTCGAACGCCCACTCGCCGGTCTCGAAGGTGTCGTCGGCGCCGAACCAGCGCAGCTTCTGGTCCTCCTCGGCGAACGCGTCCCAGACGCGCTCGGGTGGCACGGGGTAGTCGCGGGTCAGGGTGAACCCGGCGCGGGCGAGTCGGCGTTCCGTCGTCATGTGTGCGTCCTATCGCGTGAAGGTGACGTGGGTCGTGCCGGACTCGGCCACGTCCGTCGTCACCTTGTGGGTGAGTTCGAGGCCGCGCAGGTCGTCCCACAGCCGATCGCCCCGACCGAGCAGGATCGGGGCGATCGCGACGTGCAGGTCGTCGACCAGACCGGCAAGCAGGAAGGCTCGAGCGGTGCTGACACCGCCGCCGACCCGCACGTCCAGGTCGCCGGCAGCCTCGGTCGCCTCGGCGAGCACGTCCTCGATCGCGGTGCTGCGGAAGTGGAACGTCGTTCCTCCCTGCATCGGGATCGGTGGACGCGGTGCCGTGTGGGTCAGGACGTAGACCGGGGTGCCGAACGGCGGTCGGTCACCCCACCAGCCCTTCCAGTCCGGATCGTCGGGGAACGAGTGCAGGCCGAACATGGCCGCGCCCATGATCTCGGCGCCGACGCCCTCGAAGTACGCGGCTGCGTACGCCTCGTCGACGCCGGTCGTGCCGCTGCCGGTGGTGTCACCGAAGACGCGCTCCCGGAACGTGCGGGTCGCGACATAGGCCGCAACGAGGCGTGCCCAGTCCTCACCCATCGGGTTCTCCGGGGTCTGGTCGTTCGCGGAGTAGCCGTCCAGTGAGATGTTCAGGTCGATGCGAACGCGGGTCATGTCAGGTCTCCTTCGAGCTGGTACGGGTCAGGTGGATGCCGAGGCGGTCGGCCTGGCGTTCTGCGGGGGTGCGCTGCTCGCCGAGCCACAGGTGCAGGACGTCGAGCGCGCCTGGTCGCAGGCTCACGGTGCGGACACGTCCGTGCTTCTCCGACGTGACGACGCCCGCGTCCTCGAGGACGCGCAAGTGCTGCATCAGCGACGGCAACGCCATCGAGAACGGTGCCGCGAGCTCGGACACGACGGCTGGGGACTTCGCCAACCGTTCCACGACGGCCCGGCGCGTCGGATCCGCGAGAGCGCGGAGCACGGCGTCGAGCTCGTCGTAATACTTAGGCACACCCCTAACTATTGTGGAAGCGGTTGGGAGTCGTCAACCGGCTCACCTCGTCGAGCCGTTCACTCCGAGGTTGTGAACGGTCGGCCCGACGTCCCACGAGGGCGTTCTAGTGTCACGCCATGTCGCATCCTCGGACCCCTGACGACGTCTACGTCGATGCCAACGGCCGCCTGACCGAGCGCCGCGCGCTCGACGGCGTCGAAGTGATCGTCCACTACGACGAAGTCCCGGAGTCAGACATCACGTCGGTCGGCGGCATCCCCTGCACAACCGCATTGCGCACGGTCATCGACCTCGCGGTAGAGCTGGACCGGCCCGAGCTCGAGCAGATCGTCGATGAATGTCTTGACCGGGGTCTGTTCACCGCCGAAGAGGCGTTCGAGCGAGTGGCCCAGCCGGACATGCTGGATCGTCGCGGTGCGACGCTGCTTGCACTGGTCCTCAGCGATCGTAACGACGCCCCTGACTAGGGCACGAGCGACTGGGTGCCCATGGTCACAACTGTCGCGCCTTCTACCCCGAGCCATGCGCAGCCTTCTTGCGACAAGGCGCCGGAGCCGAGTTCTACAGGTCGAGGCCCGTCCGGAGCCCGCGGTCGATCTCGCGCAGGAGCGCGAGCGGTATGACGACGCAGCCCAGCCGCGATCTGCCGGCGGCTACGAACAGTGGCGATTGCCGAGTGCCGACGCGTCACTCGGTCGCCTGGTCCATGGTTGCGGCGAGTCGGTCCAATGCCGCGCGGAAGTCGGGCAGGGGCAGGTAGCCGAATCCCAGCCGGAACACTCGGGTCGATTCGCGGAACCAAGTTCCCGATCCCAGTTGAATGTCGTTGTCTGACAGTTGCTCCCAGAAGCGTGAGACGGAGGGGTCGTCGAACTGGTCGGTGCGCAACCTCATGCAGCACATCGCGCCACCCTCGGGTCGCACCCAGTCAAGACGATGCCGTTGGCCGGCGTGCCAGTCATCAAGGATCGCCAGGCCTTGCTCCAGCTTGCTTCGTCGGGGCGCGAGGATGTCCTCACGATGGGCGAGGATGCGCTCGGCCAGCGCCTCGTCGAGGACCGAGCTGGACAGGAGGATGTTCATCTTGGCGACCGTCAGCCTGGCGCGGAGATCGGGGTCGGAGACGGTCATCCATCCGACGCGCAGCCCGGGAGCGCCGTGCGCCTTGGAGACGGAGCCGGTCGTGATGACCCGTGGATCGAGCGGGGCGAAGCTCGGTGGGACCGGTGCTGCCCCATAGGTGGCGTCCCGGTAGATCTCGTCGATGAGGAGGAGCGCTTTCGGTGCGTTCCGCGACATGGCGTCGAGCAGCGCTTCGACCTCGCTCGCTCGGACGCATACACCGCTCGGGTTCTGCGGCGAGGCCAGGCAGACCAACGTGGTCCGTGGCGAGAGCTGCTCCGCGAGTCTGTCGACGTCGAGCCGGTATCCGTCGTCGAAGTCCAGGGCTACCGGGACCACGTGAACGCCCGTGCCGATCAGCGCGTCGCGGGTCGGTGGGAAGCAGGGCGTCGCGATCACCGCCTCGTCGCCCGGGCGACAGTGCTCGAAGGCGAGCAGGAACAGCGCTAGTGCGACTCCCTGGGTGGTGAGGACGTTGTCGGCAGGGACGCCGCTCATGAGGGCGACGCGTTCGCGCAGGGCAGGGCCGCCCGCGGCGCTGGCGTAGCCCAGCCGAAGTTCTCGCAGATCCTGCATCCCGACGAGGTCGAGCAGTTCCCCGAGCGTGAGGTCCTGAGAGGTGCTCTCTCCCAGGTTGTGCAGCGGGAAGTTGTCGAGGAGGTTGATGATGTCGTTGACCGGGAAACGCCCGTTCCAGGACTCACGGACTGTCATCACATGTCCCTGTTCCTTCTCGACGTCGCGGGCGGATCGCTCCCTCACGCGTGAACGGGCCGCGGAGCAGCGTCGTCCTCATCTCGTAGCCCTGCGGCTCCATGCCGATCAGCATCTCCCGTCGTTCTGCGCCTGAGCGTGTCCGCTCGCAACAACGCAATCCAGTGCTCGCTGCAGCGGCCGCCAGGCGCCAGTTCCGGGAGCAATCGCGCAATATCCTGCCCATATGGACGAGATCGACCGACGCATCCTGATCGTTCTGCGCGACCACGGGCGGATCGCAAACGCCGATCTTGCGGCCGCGGTCGGACTTTCCCCCTCACCCTGCCTGCGTCGCGTGCGCCGCCTCGAAGCCGCTGGTGTCATCCACGGGTACCGCGCCGTCATCGATCCCGCCGCAATCGGACGAGGGCTCCGCGTCATCGTCGGCGTGAGGTTGACCCGCCACGCGCTCAAGGACGTCCAAGCCTTCGAGAAGGCCGTCGTCGAGCTTCCCGAGGTCGTCGAGACGCATCACGTGACGGGCAACTTCGACTACCTGCTCCACGTCGAGGTCGCCGACCTGGGCGCCTATGAGGACTTCCACGCCAAGCGCCTGGCCGGACTACCTGGCGTCAGCGCCGTCAACAGCTACGTCGTCATGAAGACCATGTCTCCGGCACAGTGAAGCTCCCCTGAAGGCCGTCGAATCCCGTTGGCTGCGAGCACAACCCGGGGCCCGTTCACTCCCGAAGCGGCATTCGAGCGAGTGGCCCAGCCGGGCCCCCTGCGTCGTCGCCGCGCGACGCTGCTTGCACGTATCTTCAGGGGTCGTAAAGGGGAGCCTCGCTAGGGTCACGACGGTCGCGATGCGGCACTGGTTGTAGGTGTCAACCGAGATCACCACGACCGGACGTGGCTTGGCGGGACGGCGGCGAGCACAACCCGTCGGGACCGATGGGGTTCCGTTGGGTCCGACCCGACCGGGGCCGGGTGTCCCTGCCGGACACCACTGGCACACTCCACGGTGTGAGTGCGGAGGGGGGATCGATGAGCGATGGCGTCACCTGCGTGTTCTGCACGCTGATCGAGACCGGCGCGACCCGGTGGGTCGCGCAGGGCGAGGACGCGGTCGCCTTCGCGCCTCTGCTGGACGGGATGCTGGCGCCGGGGCACACGCTGGTGGTCCCGCGGGAGCACTGCGTCGGCGTTCTGGATGCCTCACCCGCCGCGCTGCAGGCGAGCACCGCTCTCGTCCAGCGGGTGTCGCGGGCGATGACGCGGGCGCTCGGGGCGACTGGTGTCGTGGTGCTCAACGCCAGCGGCCCGCACTCGGGCCAGTCGGTCGATCACCTGCACTTCCACGTCGTCCCGTGCTGGCCCGGCCACGGGGCGCACTTCTGGCCGACTGACCGTTCGGCTCACCCGCCCGTCCCGGATGCGCACGAGCAGATCGCCGCCGCGATGACCGGGACGGTGCCGGCCTGGGGCGCGTGCATCGTCGGGCCGGCCACTGCCGCCGACGTTCCAGCGATCGCGGCGCTCGCGCAGGACATGCGTCTGGCTCACGAGAAGGTGCAGCCGCGCTTCTGGCGGGTCGCGGCCGGTGCACGGGAGGTGCACGAGCCGTACCTGGCGCACCTCGTTCAGGATCCGGCCGTGATCAGCCTGGTGGCCAAGTCGGACGGCGTGCTGGTCGGCTACCTGGTGGCGACGGTCGTGGACGCACCGCCCGTGTACGAGCCGGGCGGTCCGACCGGGCTCGTCGACGACTTCGCGGTCGCGTCGGAGGTGCTGTGGGACAGCGCCGGCCGCGACCTGCTCGCCGAGGCCCGCGTCCAGCTGGCCGGTCGCGGCGCCCGCCAGGTTGTCGTCGTGGCCGGGCACCACGACGAGGCGAAACTTCGGGCCCTGCTGGGTGCGGGCTTGTCCCGCGCGTCTGAGTGGCTGGTCGCCGACGTGGCGCCGGGCGCGTAGACGCCGAGGGTCAGCGGACCGCGAAGCTTCGGTGATCCGGCCGCCGAGCGGGCCGGCCGTGCAGCCGTGCGCGGCGGGTCAGTCCTCTCGGTACAGCAGCTCGGCCACGTCGGCGGGGCGGCCCACGGTCGTGGTGGTGTCTCCGTCGACGACGAGGGCCTGTCCGTCCCGCAGGCGCACGTGCGGCACGCCGTCTGCGTCGTACCGGTCGGCGAGGGCGTCGAGCGCCGCCGACTCGGGGTGGGTCGGTGCGTCGCAGTGCGGGACGACGGCGTACGGCAGGACACCCAGCCCGGTCGCGACGGCCGGGAGGCCGTAGGCGGTGGCCGGGCCGGTGATGTCGTCCACGGTCTCGAGCCCATCCAGCGAGGGTGCGAGCACGCACGGCCCGGCGCTGTACCCGGCGTACACGAGCCGGTCGGTGGCGAGCAGGTCACGGATCGGGTCGTCGGCGCCGGCGAGCGAGAGCGCGGTCCGCAGCACGAACACGTTGCCGCCACGCAGCCACAGCGCGTCGAACGCGGCGAGCGCCGCGGCAAGCACCGCCGGGTCCTGCCCGAAGTAGTCGCGCAGGTCCAGCTCCTCGGGCTGAAGACCGAGCCGGTGCAGGGCACGGTTCTCGTCGGCGACCTTCTCGGCCCGGACCTGCGCGGGTTCCGCGTCGATCGCGTTGCAGATCACCGCCAAGCGCGCTCCGTCGCCAGCGAGCAGGACCAGATGCTCCGGGGCGGTTCCCAGGCGGAACGAGGACAGATAGAGGCGCACGCACTTCAGTGTGCAGGGCGCACCCCTGCGGGCAGTCACCATCGGTCCGGCGGGTCGTCGGCGCGGCGGGAGACTGACGTGACCTGGCTGCCTCGCCGTCCCAGGTGCCGGTCGCCAGCAGCGACAGCAGGTGCGGGATCTCGATGATCTTGGTGGGCGAGTCGTCCTGGTTGTATCCACCGACCTGGAACACGGAGAACGAGCACGGCTGGCAGGTGTCCCATTGCGCCTCTGCCGCCGCGATCTTCATCGGCTGATACTGCGTCTCGTTCTGCCCGAGGTGCAGGGTCGTCGGGCCGCGCATCGCCTCACAGCATCGTGCGACCTCGCCCGGACCGTTGCGTGAGGTTCAGGGAAGCAATTCACTCTCTCCCCGCCGTTGGGCAAGGGGCATGCTCTGATCGACGGGATGAACCTCGCTGGTGTCGTGCCGGCCAGGCGTCAGGAGCCATATGCCCGACCACATGTCGCCCTTCCCCAAGATCGCGGACTACGCCTTCCTGTCGGACTGCCATACCGGGGCCCTGGTCGCCTCGTCCTCGCGCTGGCAGAGGCCGGTGCCAACGTGGTCATCGACTACGTCGCGCACCCGGAGGCGACGGAGGAGCTCGAGCGGCGGGTCGTGGCCCTGGGTGACCGCGCCATCGGGGTGGAGGCCGACGTGAGCAAGGTCGACGACCTGCAGCGTCTCGTCGACGCGGCCGTCGAGACCTTCGGTCACCTCGACATCATGGTCAACAACGCCGGCGTCGAGACGCGCACCTCGATCCTCGACTCGACCGAGAAGGACTACCAGTTCGTCATGGACGTCAACCTCAAGAGCGCGTTCTTCGGCACCCAGCTGGCCGCCAAGCAGATGATCGCCCAAGGTGGCGGCGGTCGGATCATCAACATCACCTCCGTGCACGAGGACTGGCCGATGCCGGGAAACACGCCTTACTGCTTGTCCAAGGGCGGTATCCGGATGCTGACCCGCACTGCGGGAGTGGAGCTGGCGCCGCACGGCATCGGTGTCGTTGGCGTCGGGCCCGGTGCCATCGACACCCCGATCAACAAGGTCACGGAGGACGACCCGGTCGCGCTCGCCAAGCTCGATGCGGCGATCCCCTTCGGCCGCCTGGGCACGATCCACGAGATCGGCAGCGTGGTGGCCTTCCTCGCCAGCGACGGCGCCAGCTACGTCACGGCGACGACGATCTTCGCGGACGGCGGCATCATGCACAGCAGCCCGGGCCTGTGAGGCGGTGTTCAGCCCTCACCACGCGTGCCGGTCCTCAGTCTCCGAGGACCTGGTCGAGGAGAGTCGTCGAGACCGCACTTCGGTTCGATGAATTTGGGCTGATGGCCTGCTGCCATGGGTCTACCGTGATGTCCTCTCTGCGATCGTGCGGGTCGCAGCTGACCCGGGAGGGATCCCGATGAGCGAGCAGCCCTCGGCAAGCGGAGAACCGATTCTGGCGTGGATCGAGCGTCGAACGTCGGGCGCTCGCCTTCGCGAAGTGCAGTGGGACGACCCGCGCCTGGAGTACCGGCGACTGTTCAGCGAAATGTGGGGGACGTTCCTGCTGGTGCTCGTGGCAGCCGGCGGCGGTGTCGTCGGCGCGACCGCATTCGGCGGCGACCTCACCTTGGCCATGAAGGCCTTGGCCCCCGGGATGATGGTCATGGGGATCATCTTCTTCATGGGCACCATCTCCGGTGCTCACCTCAACCCGGCCGTCACGCTGGCCTTCGCCGTACGCGGCAACTTCCCCTGGCGGCGCGTCCCCGGGTATCTCATCGCGCAGGTCGTCGGCGCGGTCCTGGCCGCGTGGTTCCTTCAGCTCATGTACGGCAACATCATCAACGGCGCGACCGAGCCGACCACGGACGTCAGCCTCGGGGTCGCGATGGCGACCGAGGCCGTCCTGACCCTCGGTCTGGTGAGCGTGATCCTGGGGACGGCGTCCGGGGCGCGCAACGTCGGCATCAACGGCGCCCTGGCCGTAGGGGCGTACATCGGCCTCGTGTCGGTGTGGGGCGCCCCCGTCTCCGGTGCATCGATGAACCCAGCCCGCTCGTTCGGACCCGAGCTCGTCGCCGGCAACCTCACCAACTACTGGATCTACCTGGTCGGACCGATCATCGGCGCGCTGATCGCGGTCGGGTTCGAGTTCATCCTCAAGGGCAAGGCCACCAAGGCCGGGGCCGAGGCAGCGCAAGGCGTCCTCGACGAGAACGCCTCTGGCCTCTGACCAAGTCAGGTTGCAGCGAGGATGTCCGCCTTCGTGCTCTCGCCCACGTCGCGACCACGGCGCACACCAAGGACGTCGCCAAAGTCCGCTCTCTCGGCGCCGACGAGGTCATCGACTTCTCCGAGGTCCTGTCCGGGTACGACGTCGTACTGGACTCCCTCGGTGCGACCAGCCTGGAGAAGTCGCTGACCGTCTCAACGAGGCGGCCGGGCCATCAGTGTTGTCGGGCCGCCCGACTCGGCCTTCGCGTCCCAGCTCGGTCAACCGCTCCTCCAACCGGTCATGGCGCTGCTGAGTCGCAAGATCCGCGGCCGGGCCCCATGAAGTGCAACAAATAGCGCGTGAAGTGCACTACTATGCACGACATGGCCCTGCACGACGCAAACGAGCCCGCTGCCGCGATCTCCCGGACGATCGGCCGCCGGGTCCGCGCCTCCCGCACGGAGCTGGGCTGGACCCTCGACCAGCTCGCCGGCGCGCTCCGGTGTCAGCCGCCGCATGCTGATCAACGTCGAGCAGGGCGTCACCAACCCGAGCATCGCCACGCTGCTGCGGCTGTCCGACGCCCTGGGCATCGGCCTGCCGGCGCTGGTCGACACCGCCGACGACGGCGCCGAGGCGGTCGTCGTCCACCACGACGGCGACGTCCCCCCGATGTGGGCCAGCGATGCGGGCGGCTCGGCGGTCATGGTCGCCGGCACATCCCCTCCGGACATCAGCGAGCTGTGGGACTGGCGGCTCGGACCTGGCGACGACTACCGCAGCGAGGCGCACCGCGCCGGCACGCGCGAGCTCCTGCACGTGCTGTCGGGCGCCGTGGTGCTCGTGGTGGCCGGCGCCGAGCACCGGCTCAAGGCGGGCGACTCGGCCAGCTTCGACGGCGGCGTCCCGCACTCCTACCGCAACGCGTCCACGAGCCGGCCCGCGCGCTTCAGCCTCGCCGTCTACGAGCCCGGCGTCACCAAGGACCACTCATGACCGACACACCCTGCACGCCGCGCTCGCCGCCGCGCACGTCGACGACGCCGTCACGGCGCTGCGACCGGACTACCGCGCGCTCCTCATCGTGGCCTCCGGTGTTCGCGGCGGCCCGAGCGACGAGGCCAGCGATGCCGCCTTGAGCCGGGCCGAGGCCCGTGCCCGACTTCGCCTCGACGGCGCGCCGCCCGAGTCCCTGCCTGAGATCGCCGCGTGGCGCGACGCCTTCGTCGGCTTCGGTGTCAAGCCGCGCCAGGCGCGCAGCAGCGTCGAAGCGCTGCTGCGTCGAGTCGATGCCGGCCTGCCGCGCATCGACCGGCTCACCGACCTCTACAACGCCGTCTCCGTCGAGCACCTGATCCCCGTCGGTGGAGAGAACCTCGACCACTACGTCGGTCCGCCCCGTCTCGTGCGTGCGCTCGGCGACGAACCCTTCGACACGGTCGCCGACGGCGAGCCCACCACGGTCACGGCGGACGTCGGCGAAGTGGTCTGGCGCGACGACCTTGGCGTCACCTGCCGGCGGTGGAACTGGCGGCAGTGCGTCCGCACCCGCCTCGACGAGTCGACCACCACCATCCTGTTCATCCTCGACGCGCTCCAGCCGTTGGGCACCGACCGTCTCCAGGCCGCCGGGTCCGCCCTCGTCGAGGCACTCGCGGCGGACGCGTCCGGCGCCACGTTCTCGACGCGGCTGCTGCACCCCACAACCTGAGGGGCTGGCGAGCACCTTTCCGACACCGAATCGCACGCCGTCCTGCCTTGGAGCTTCGCATGATCTGCTGTCAGTTCATCTTCAAGCCCGGTGACTACGACGACGACTTCCACCGCCTCGACGGGCAGATCGACGAGTTCGCCCGCAGCCTGCCCGGCTTCGATCGGGTCGAGACCTGGCACGCAGCCGACGGCGGTGTGGTCAACGCGGTCTACTACTTCGCCGACAAGGAGTCCGTCGCGGCCCTTGCGCGCCTCCCTCAGCACCAGGAGGCCAAAGGCCAGGCTCGACGCTGGTACGACGGCTACCGGATCATCGTCAGCGAGGTCACCGCCACCTACGGCGACGACCGGCTTCCCGGCTGAGCCCGGGCACCGAGATGCTCTTCCGCACGACCGGCAGACCGACTCCTGGCACCGATCACGTCCGTTGGCCCTGCGACAGGCACGCGAACCGGAAGACTGGGGGCATGACCCTGCTGCGTGGTCCGCTGGCGGCCCCACCGCGGACCCTCGTGGACGTGCTGCGGCGGACCGCCTCGGATCACCCGGACGAGCCGGCGCTCGACAACGGGGCACAGGTGCTGACCTACGAGGAGTTCGTCGACGCGGCCGAGGACGTAGCCGTGGATCTGCACGCCGCCGGCGTCGGACCGGGCGACAACGTCGGGGTCCGGATCCGTTCGGGCACGACCGACCTGTACGTCGCGATCGCCGGCACGCTTCTGGCCGGCGCGGCCTACGTTCCGGTCGATGCCGACGACCCGGACGAGCGGGCCCGCATAGTGTTCGGCGAGGCGGACGTGGCCGCCGTGCTCACCGACGACCTCGAGCTGACTGTCCGACGCACGAAGCCGCCGATCGCCAAGGACACCCCTCCGGCCACGACCGACGATGCCTGGGTGATCTTCACGTCCGGCTCCACGGGTGAGCCGAAGGGGGTGGCGGTGTCGCACCGCTGCGCCGCGGCGTTCGTCGATGCCGAGGCCCGCCTGTTCCTCCAGGAGGAGCCGCTCGGGCCGGGTGATCGTGTGATGGCCGGGCTGTCGGTGGCGTTCGACGCGTCGTGCGAGGAGATGTGGCTGGCGTGGCGCTACGGCGCGTGCCTGGTGCCGGCGCCCCGCTCGCTCGTCCGCAGCGGCATGGAGCTCGGGCCCTGGCTGGTCGCCAACGACGTCACGGTGGTCTCGACCGTGCCGACGCTCGTGGCGCTCTGGCCCGCCGACGCGCTCGCTGCCGTCCGACTGCTCATCCTCGGTGGGGAGGCCTGCCCGCCCGAGCTGGCGGCACGGCTGGTCGAGGACGACCGGGAGGTCTGGAACACCTACGGCCCGACCGAGGCCACGGTCGTCGCGTGCGGCGCGCGGCTGACGGGAGAGCCGCCGGTGCGCATCGGGCTGCCGCTCGACGGCTGGGACCTCGCCGTGGTCGACGAGGCCGGCACCCAGGTCGAGCCGGGCGGGACCGGAGAGCTGATCATCGGTGGGGTCGGTCTGGCCCGCTACCTCGATCCTGCGAAGGACGCGGAGAAGTACGCGCCGATGGCCACGCTTGGCTGGGAGCGCGCCTATCGCAGCGGCGACCTCGTCCGTTACGAGGAGGAAGGACTGCTCTTCCTCGGCCGCGCGGACGACCAGGTCAAGGTCGGCGGCCGGCGCATCGAGCTCGGCGAGATCGACAGCGCGCTGCTGGCGCTGCCCGGCGTGACGGGCGCCGCTGCAGCGGTACGGCGCACCGGCTCAGGCAACGCGCTGCTCGTCGGGTACGTCGCCACCACCGAGGAGTTCGATGCTGCGGCCTCACTCACCACCTTGCGGGCCACGATGCCAGCGGCACTCGTGCCGCGGCTCGCCGGGTCGACACGCTCCCGACCCGCACCTCGGGCAAGATCGACCGGGACGCCTTGCCCTGGCCGCTTGTCACCATCGAGACGGGCGAGTCGACGCGGCTAGAGGGGACGGCCGGGGGGCTGCAGGACATGTGGGCCGAGATCCTCGGGGCCGCCGTCACCGGGGCCGAGGACGACTTCTTCGACCTCGGCGGTGGCAGCCTCGCGGCGGCCCAGCTGGTGTCCCGGCTGCGCGCGACGTACCCCGAGGTCACCGTCGCCGACGTCTACGACCACCCTCGGATCGGCGACCTCGCCGTGGCACTGGACGAGCTTGCGACCCCGTCGGCGTACATCGACCGCACGGTCCATCCGGTGTCCCGTCGCTCGCAGGTGGCACAGGTGCTGCTGACCGTGCCCCTGCGCACGATCACCGGGCTGCGGTGGCTGACCTGGGTCGCGCTCGGGACCACCGCGGCCGGCCAGTGGTGGGGCGTCGCCTGGCTGCCGACCGCGCCCTGGGCCGTGGTGGCCGTTGCATGGCTGCTGCTGGTGTCCGCCCCCGGCCGCATGCTGCTCACCGCCGCGGGGGCGCGCGCGATCCTCGCCGGGGTGGGCACCGGAACGTACCCCCGCGGCGGCGCCGTGCACCTGCGGGTCTGGCTCGCCGAGCGGCTCGCCGACGAGCTGGGCGCTGCCAACCTCGCCGGCGCAACGCTGATGCGGCTCTACGCCCGGCTGCTCGGCGCACACGTCGGTCACCACGTCGACCTGCACTCCGTGCCACCCGTCACCGGCCACCTCGTCCTCGGCGACGGCTGCTCCGTCGAGCCCGAGGTCGACCTGTCGGGCCACTGGCTCGACGGCGACCTGCTGCGCGTCGGCGCCGTCGAGATCGGCCCCGACGCCCGCATCGGCGCGCGCAGCACACTCGGCCCAGGCGCAGTCGTCGGCGCCGGCGCGGAGATCGCACCCGGCTCCGCCGTCTTCGGCGAGGTTCCCGACGGAGAGCTGTGGGCGGGGGCGCCGGCCCGGCCGCGCCACGCCGCCCGGGGACCATGGGACGAGCGTCCGCGCAACCGACCGGTGTGGGTGCTGGGCTACACCGCGGTCGCAGTGCTGATCGCTGCTCTGCCGGGGATCGCCATCCTCGTGGCCCTCGCCGTCGTGGCACCCCACCTGGAGTACGCCGGTTCGGTGTCGACCGCCGCCCTGCGCAGCCTTGCCTGGTTGCCGATCGGCACCGTCGTCGGCGTCGTCGTGCTCGCCCTGCTGGTCTGGCTCACGGTGCGGCTGCTCGGGCTCGGCCTGGTGCCGGGCGCCCACCCGGTGCACGGGCGGCACGCCTGGCAGGCGTGGGCGACGCTGCGAGTCCTCGACGAGGCGCGCACCTGGCTCTTCCCGCTCTACTCCAGCTCGCTGACGCCGGCCTGGCTGCGGGCCCTCGGTGCGGGCGTCGGGCCGCGGGTCGAGGCCTCGACGGTGCTGCTGATCCCCAAGCTGACCACGGTGCGGGAGGGAGCCTTCCTCGCCGACGACACCCTGCTCGGCAGCTACGAGCTCGGCGGCGGCTGGCTGCGGGTCGAGCACGTGGAGATCGGCAAGCACGCGTTCGTGGGCAACTCCGGGATGGCCGCTCCCGGCCGCAAGGTCCCCAAGCGGGGGCTGGTCGCCGTGCTGTCCGCCGCCCCGCGTCGGACGAAGGCGAAGGCCGGCACCTCGTGGCTGGGCAGCCCTCCGACCAAGCTGCGCCGGGTGGAGCAGAAGGTCGACAGGCGCCGCACCTACGACCCGCCCACCCGACTCGTCGTCGCGCGGGCTCTGGTCGAGCTGTGCCGGCTGGTCCCCGTCATGGTCGGAGTCGCGGTCGGGCTCGGCGTCGTCGTCGCCCTGACTGCGCTCGCGGCGGCTCGCAGCTGGTGGGCGGCGGCACTGCTCAGTGGGCTGGTCGTCATCGCGGCCGCGACGGTGGCCGCAGCCGTGACGACGCTCGCCAAGTGGGTCCTCGTCGGACGGCTCCGCGTCGGAGACCACCCGCTGTGGAGCTCGTTCGTGTGGCGCAACGAGCTGGCCGACACCTTCGTCGAGTCGGTGGCCGCGCCCTGGTTCGCCCGCCCGGCGACCGGCACGCCGGTCCTGAACCTCTGGTTGCGGTCGTTGGGTGCGAGGATCGGACGCGGGGTGTGGTGCGAGACGTACTGGCTGCCCGAGGCCGACCTCATCCACCTGCAGGCAGGAGCCACCGTCAACCAGGGGTGCGTGATCCAGACCCACCTGTTCCACGACCGGGTCCTGAGCATGGACACCGTCACGCTGCGGACCGGCTCGACGCTCGGTCCCAACAGCGTGATCCTCCCCGCGGCGACGCTGGGTCGGCACGCGACCGTCGGACCGGTGTCGCTCGTGATGCGCGGGGAGTTCGTGCCCGACAAGACCCGTTGGATCGGCAACCCGATCGGCCCGTGGCAGCAGACCGACACCGAGGGTGCCGCGTGAAGGCGCAGGAGTACTTCCCTCACAGAGGTGACCGTTCGTACGCCGTCAGGCACTACGTCCTGACCCTGTCCTACGACGTCGACACCAACCACCTGCGCGGGAAGGCGGCGCTCTCCGCCGAGGCCGCCAGCGACCTGCGCGAGCTGCGGCTCGACCTCTCGGGGCTGCGGGTCACGAAGGTCACCGTCGACGGTGCGGGGGCGCGGTACGTCGTGAAGGCGCAGCACCTGCTCGTACGACCCAGGAATCCGATCGAGGCAGGCGCGACCTTTCGCGTCGTGGTGGCCTACAACGGGCAGCCGCGACCTGTGCCCGACGGCGACGACGTGTGCGGCTGGGAGGAGCTCGCCGACGGTGTGCTCGTCGCGGGCCAGACCAACGGGGCGCCGTCCTGGTTCCCGTGCAACGACCGGCCCGACGACAAGGCGACCTACCGGATCGAGCTGACGGCGCCGAACGCGTACCACGTCGTCGCCAACGGCGTGTGCACGAGCCAGTGGCGCTCGGCCAGCACCACCAGCTGGGTCTACGAGCAGCGTGAGCCGATGGCGACGTATCTCGCCACGGTCCAGATCGGCCGCTACGTGGTGCACCCGGTCGCCGGGTCGTCGGTTCCCATGAACGCGGTGCTCCCGCAGCGGCTGCTCCGCCGCTACGACTCCGCGTTCGGTCGGCAGCCCGAGATGCTGGAGTTCTACGCACGGCTGTTCGGGCCGTACCCGTTCGCGGCGTACACCGTGGTGATCACCGACGACCGTCTCGAGATTCCCCTGGAAGCACAGGGGATGTCGACCTTCGGGTCCAACTTCCTGAGCTCGGACTGGGACAACGTGCGCCTCGTCGCCCACGAGTTGTCGCACCAGTGGTTCGGCAACGCGCTCACGTTGTCGTCCTGGCGCGACATCTGGCTGCACGAGGGCTTCGCCTGCTACTGCGAGTGGCTGTGGTCGGAGGAGTCCGGGGGCCGCTCCGCGGACGCACAGGCGCGCGACCACTGGAGCAGACTCGCTGCCGAGCCGCAGGATCTGCTGGTCGGCGACCCCGGCCCGGACCTGATGTTCGACGACCGGGTCTACAAGCGGGGCGCCCTGCTTCTTCACGCGCTGCGGCTCACGGTCGGCGACGACAGGTTCTTCTCGCTGCTGCGGACCTGGGTGGAGCGGCACCGCTACGGCTCGGTCACCAGCGCGATGTTCGAGTCGCTCGCCGCTGAGGTCGCCGACGAGCCGCTCGTCGACCTCTTCCGCGTCTGGCTTCGCCAGCGTCCTCTGCCCGGCCTGCCGGCGGGCGGCCGATGAGTCGATGCCTCGTGCTGTCGATCATGTCGACGCCGACCTCAGCGTGGCCGACAGGCCGGTGACGTCCTGATCGGCGAGGGGGAGGACGGCGACGGCCATGACGTGGCCGGGTACGGCGAGATCGCGTAGCCACACCGCGCCGGGCGGCCGGTGGGAGGAGTCCCACGCCGCTAGCCCGTCGTCGTCGAGCCGGACATCGCTCGGGTCGACGGCGAGTCCGAGCCCGTAGGCCTTGAGCAGCGCCTCCTTGCGCACCCAGACGCGGGTCGGGTCGGCCGTGGTCGTGGCGCGCTCGCCCGGGTGCAGGGCGACGTCCTCGAAGCCCGCGAAGTCGGCCGCGCCCTCGGCCTCGACGTCCACTCCGACGGGGCCGGCGTCGGTCACCGCAACCACCGACAGGTCTCCAGCGCGGGCCAGGCTGACGTACGCCGGGTGCCGAACCGCCGCCGTGGCCACCAAGTGCGGCCGCCCGTGCGCGTCACTGCCGCATCGGCGGCATTCATGCGCCAGAACGATGTGCGCAGGCGACACCTGGTGGAATCGCGCGGCCTCGGCGCGCAGCACCGCATGGGCGGGCAAGGCGCCGTAAGCGACCACGAGCCGGGGTCTTGATGTCGTCACCCGCGGCGCCCCTCGACGAGGCTCGGGTGCCGCAGCACCAAAGCGGCCTGCTTGAGCACCGCGTCACGGGTCGTGACGACCTGAGTCGTCGATCTCCAGGTCGCTGGTCGAGCGCGGCAGCTCCACCGCGGTGTCGATGCCTCCGGCCGAAGCGCTTCGGGGAGATCGAACGGCATCGCCATGAGGACTCCTGACGACGGGAGAGCGACTGGTAGAAGCATGGCTCAGTTGGGCCGCACCGATACCGGATCGAGCACGAATTGCCTAGGAAGTACCGAAGGAAGAGGAATGGTACGGCCCTCACGACGTCGTCGAACTCCGGCGCTTCGCCCGGCGAGACATCGGCCCAGACGTGGACGGGCACAGTTCTGCGCCAACGTTCGGGTTCATGGACCGGATCGTCCTCGCACGTCGAACGGACGCAAGGGTCTACCAGTCGGTGCGACGTGACCGCCGAGGGTCCGTGACGCGGGGACAGGGTTGTTGGCGTCCCACGCGTCGTCATCCCGGGCCGCGAGGAGATGGGTCACCGCTCAGCGCTTGCCGCGGAGGTCGGCCACGAGGGCTTCGCGCGCCTGTCTCGGCGTGAGGTGGGGGCTCTCGACGAGGGTCGCGAGCAGCGGGATGCTTCGATCGGGGTCGGGCAGGCCAAGTTGTCGGGCGGCAGCCTGGTGCGCTAGCCACAGTGAGGAACCAGGCTCGACGTTGACGTGCGGCTCGCCGTTGTGACCCCGGGCGATGTTGCGAGCGATGTCCACCCAGGCGAACCCGTCAACGCCACGACAACGCCCCGTGTAGTACGAGTTCGCATTGCGTGAGGCGATCGCGCAGTCCGGGCAATGGCAATGCTGGACGAGCACTCCGAGGTCGACCAAGCACAGTGCCGGGTCTTCGTAGCGCCAGGCCGTTTCCAGACCATCTGCGTCGCGCGGGCGATCGATCGCGCCCACCCCCCGCTGGTTGCGGAGTTCCGCGGCGCGTTCCGCGATGGCCATGTCGCGTGGCGGTTGTGGTCGGTGGAGTTCGAGCAGGTCGAGGTAGGGCTGTCGGGCGTCGATGGCGGCGTCCATCACGTCGCAGAGAGCAGCATGGTCCGGGGGGCAGCATCGGGCGACGAGCCGGTCGAATGCGTCGATGAAATGCTCCACGCCCTCGAGCAGGTTCTCCAACCGCACCGCTAGCCCAGCCAGGTCGTGGCGCCGGACTGGATCGAGCGCGAATCCGTTGGCAAACCGGCCGGAGTCTTCGAGAGGCAACCACAGGTAGTCGGGCGGCGAAACGGTGGGCGACCCCTTGGCACGCAACTGGGCCGTCCAGGCGCCGATGGCCTCGACGAGCGCACCGTCGTAAGAGCTCGGAGTCTCGAGCGCGCGTCTAGCAGCCTCGACCAGGTTGCCGTCCTTCTGGATGTCGGATCGGAGCTGTCGCAGGGAGGCGAGACCCGGCAGACTTCCGGGCCTGAGACCGAATACGTCACGGTGTATGTCCGCTGCCCCAGCGAGCAGGTACCCCTCGTCGAGGAACACTCGCCAGTCAGCGGTCAGCGCGTCCGTCCAGTCCTCGGCCAGCACCCACGGCGGCGAGGCTTTGCCCAGGTCCGGGACCCCGGAACCGACGCCGCCGGCGCGGACGGCGTCCCACGTGAGGAACTGGTCTGAGGTCATCCACGGGTTGACCAGTCTCACCAGCTCGGCCTCCTCGCAGGGCAACGCGGGAAGCCTGCCCTGATCCAGATGCGGCCACAGGCGCGCCGTCTGTCGGCGCCAGGTTGCGTCGAGCGCGGCGTCGACCTCTGCCTGTTCAACCGTCACGGGCTGACTCAGCCAGCCGCCGTACTGGTACTCGTCGAGGAGGTGCCATCCACTTTCACTGTGGAAGCCGATGGCGGTCACCCAACCATGGGAGAACGGTGACCGGATGAAGTGCCGGGGATCGGATTGGCCCGCTGCCCCGCCATACGACGAGGCGCTGTGAACAAGGAGATCGCCGGTCCAACCGTCCGAAGCCACGTACGGTGGCCGGCTGATCGCGTCCCGCAACTCATCCGGGTGGAACTCGTCGTGCACCATCAGGCCACCCTCAGCAGATACCTCGCTACGCGGGACATCGCTCAGGGTGTCTGATCCCCCGCCCCGATGCAGCCCAACCGTCCCACCTCCTGCTGCCTCCTCCAACGTCAGGCCCGTCGAACATCTGCCGATTGGCTACGGCGCGGCGTCCACCGAACCTCAGCGGGCCAGAGTGGCCACAGTTCGGGAGACCTGCTTGACGTGCGAACGCTCGTGGCGTGCGAGACGTTCGGCGTAGTTGTAGACGGTTCGGGAAACGGGCCTCCCTGCACCGACGAGCGTCCCCGTGCGCTGCCAGTCTTCGAGCCGCAGAGGATCGAGCACTGCGAGCAGAGCCTTGCGCTGACGGACGAATGCGTGCAGTGACGCAGCGAATTCCAGGTCGAGGTAGTTGGTCTTGGTGATCCAGACTCGGGGTTCGGTCCCCCGGAGCCTCGGGCCGTCCTCCTCGACGATCCTGGTCGCCGCCTCGCCCCACCGGTCGGAGCACGCACGCAAGTGCGCCAGCACGTCGTTGGCCGACCACTCATCCGGCCCCGGCGCCGTCCTGAGCACCTCGGGCGGCACACCTGCCGTCAGCTCACGCAGCCGCAGCGGCGTCGACCTGAGCTGGTCGAGGACCTGCGGCACCGTCATGGTCTCAGCCATCGAAGTCGCTCAGCCGTCGTCTCGACAGAGGGAGAACGAGGCCGGTGACTCGATGGATGAGCAGCGCGACGGTGTCCCGCGACGGCACCGAGTGCAGGACCGGGAGGAAGCCGTCTGATCGTGACTTCGCTGCTCGCTCAGCCGGTGTGATGCTGCAGGCATGCGTGCTCCTCAGAAGGCAACATCGTGGGGCGGGTCCTCGCCCACTCGCCCGTCGACCGCCTCGCGCAGCAGGTCGGCGTGACCGGTGTGGCGGGCGTACTCCTCAATCAGGTCGCACAGCACGCGGCGCAGGCTCGGCCGCCGACCCTCGGACCAGCCGACGTCGATGACCTGATCGAGACCACGGTCGGCGATCGCGGCCGTCAGATGCTCGCGTGAGCGAACGACCGCCGAGTCATAGAGCGCATAGAGGCGTTCGGGACTGTCGAACGCCGCCGAGGCCCAGTCCCAGCCGGGCTCCGCGCCCCAGTCGACATCCTCCCAAGGCTTGCCCGGAGATGTCTGCATCAGCCGGGCGGTGAAGTAGAGGTCCTCGACGAAGGCGAGGTGCTTGAGCAGCCCCCCGAGCGTCATCGTCGAGGCGCCGATCCTGAGAGCGAGCCCAGTGCTGTCCAGGCCGTCTGCCTTCCAACGGAAGGTCGTGCGCTGACGGTCCAGCGCGGCAACGAGGTGCTCGGCTTCAGTGCCTGCCACGGGTGGTTCCCAGGCGGGACCCGCATCGTGCTCAGTGTCAGTCATGGCGCGACCATAGAGCGGTATCCGGTCGGATCGTCGCCGCTATGACACCGTGTCCGACCATGGACGAGTCAAACCCCACGGTGCGTGCGCTGCGATGCTTGGAGCTCCTTCAGTCCCATCCCGGCATCACGGCCGACCGGCTCGGTGCTCTGCTCGGTGTGCGCGAGCGCGCGGCCCGGCGCTACGTCACGATCCTTCGCGCAGCAGGCGTACCGATCGAGGCGACCCGTGGGCGCTACGGCGGCTACCAGGTCGGTCAGGGACTACGGCTACGGCCACTGATGTTCACCGGCCCCGAGGCGCTGAGCCTCGTCATGGCCGTCCTCGAGGGTGGCCACGCCGCCGATGCAGCCGACGACCCCGTACAGACCGCACTGGGCAAGATCATCCGGGTGCTACCCGAACCGATGGCTGGCCCCGTCGAAGAGATCCGCAGAGTCAGCGCACGTCGTCGCCCAGCAGGCCAGGCAACGCCGAACCCGGAGACCACCGCTCGGTTGGTGCATGCGAGCGAAATCCACCAGCGGATCCTCCTGGACTACCAGAGCACCCGGTCCTCCTCACGGCGCATGGAGATCGACCCGTGGGCAGTGGCGGTGCGCTACGGACGCTGGTACCTCCTCGGCTGGTCCCACACAGCCAACGCGCGCCGGGTCCTGCGAGTCGATCGGATCGCCTCGATCGAGCCGCTCACCGACACGTTCGACCCACCCACGGACCTCAACCCGATCCGCGACATAGACACCCACCTCTCACAAGCGTGGCCACACCGCGTCGTCGTCGACATCGACGCGTCGCTGGACGAGGCCAGGTCCTGGGTTCCCCACCAGCTCGGCGTCCTCGAACCCCTCGCCGAGGACCGCACCCGCCTGGTCGGGAGCACCGCCGACTTCGCGTGGTACGCCGGGCACCTCACCGCCCTGAACGCGGCGTACACGATCATCGAACCTCCCGCCCTGGCTGACACCGCGCGACGACTAGGGGAACGACTACACCGAGCCGGAACAACACCTGCTACCACATGAGGTCTCGCCCCGGGCTGTCAGCCGATGATGACTCGGTGATCGCCGAAGTCGGCGACCACCTCGACCGAACCGCCGAGTGCTTCGACGTAGGCCCTGATGGTCGCCAGGCCGGCCCGGTCGAGCTCGCCGCGCTCGAGTTCGGAGACCGATGGTTGGGTGACATGCATCCGGGCCGCGAGCTCAACCTGGGTCAGGCCTTGTTCCTCGCGGACCTCGCGCAACCGATACGCCCGCGTCTCAGCGAGCAGCCGATCCTTGTGCTTGGCCACCGCATCCTCGCGCGGGGGCCGCTGGGCACGAACGTCTTCCCAGGCCCGGGACCGCTTCGCGGCGGACCCCTTATCGGGAGCGAGGGCGCCGACGCCGTGTTCGTCACGGCGCCACGGGCGCGCTGGTCTCAGGTCCGCGCCAGCAGCAGCCCGTCGATTCTGACCCGCTTCGTGCTGGTGGTCCTGATCACGACGGTGGTCGCCTTGCTGATCCTTGGCAACGCGATCGCGATCTTGGTCTTCGTGCGGGTGGCTGCCAGCGAGAGGCTCTTGATGACCTTGCCGTTGTACGCGATCGTGATCGTTCCGAAGCCGGTGCCCTCGTCCACGATCAGCGCGATACGACCGGCGATCGCACCGGTTCGGGTCAGCGTCCTACCCTTCGACGACGTCTGCATGGCTGTCGCGTTGTAGAACGACGTGGCGGTCACCTTCGACCAACCGGCTGAGGCGGCCAGTGCCCGGTCGTCCAGCGGCAGCGCGGTGCATCGAGCCGCCGACCAGCCCGAGACGTTGCCCACGTGGTCGCGCGCCCGCACCGAGAAGCAGTACTCATAACCCGGCGACCCGGTGAACGAACCCGACGTCGCCGTCGTGCCTGCCTTCCACGGCACCGGCGTTCCCGGCTTGCCGTTCCACGCCGCCCTCGTGTAGCGGACGTCGTAGGAGCCGACACCGGATCCGGCGTCGGAGCCGCCCCAACGTACTGCGAACACCCTGGCCAGCTGCGTGGCCGCAGCCGGCCAGACCAGGAACACCGCCGGCGGCGTGCCGTCCGGGGTTGCCCGGACCTGCGCCGACAATGCGCCCTCGCCATTGGAGTTCGTCGCCGCGACCGAGTAGTAGTAGGTCGTGCCGTTGGTCGTCGTCGTGTCGGTGAAGGTGGTGCCGGTCACGGCGGTCGCGACAGCGTTGCCCCGCGAACCCGTCGTCGTCGACCGGTAGACGTCATAGCCGGTCACTGCTCGACCGCCGGTATCCGCGGGCGGCGTCCAGGACAACCCGACCCGGCCGGGACCGGCGTTCGCCGACAGGCCCGTCGGCGTGGACGGCACCGTCGACGGCGAACCGGTCACCTGTGCACTCGCCGCACCCGCCCCGACCGCGTTGCGCGCCACCACCGCGTAGTAGTACGTCGACCCGTTCGACAATCCCGTATCCGTGAATGACGTCCCGGGCACGGAGGCGATCACCGACCCCAACACCCCGGCCGACGCCGCCCGGAACACGTCGTAGCCCGACACCGCAGCACCACCATCGGATACGGGCGGCGACCATGAGACCACCACGTGGCCATCACCGACGGCGGCCGAGACACCCGTGGGCGCCGACGGCGCTGCCAGCGGCGTCGCCGACACCTGCGGACTCGCCGGCCCCTCGCCCACGGAGTTCACCGCCGAGACCGAGTAGAAGTACGTGGTCCCGTTCGACAGCCCCGAGTCGGTGAGCGAGGTCCCGGTCGGCGAACCCACCAACGACCCCAGCTGACCGGACGACGCCGAGCGATACACGTGGTAGCCGGTGACCGCGGCACCGCCATTGGACGACGGGGCCGACCATGACAACGACACCTGCCCCGCGGACGGGGCGACAGAGACGCCTGCAGGCGCAGACGGTGATGACGCGCCGCCCGCTGCTTGACAGATGGTGCAGGTCGGCGTGGCGGCCGCCCCGCTCGCACCGGCCGAGCCGGGTCCGCCGGGCGATCCGTTGCCTCCGGTCGTGCCGTTCGGGTGGACGATCGGCGTGTAATGCGGATCGTTGGCGGCCTTCTGACCGTCGAAGCCGTCTGCGCCGCCCTGACCACCCGGCCCGCCCAGACCGCCCGGCCCGCCGCAGCCGATGTTCGCACCCAGGTACGACGGGCAGGTCCCGCGTATCGTGCCGCCGGCCCCGCCCTGAGAGGTGGTGGTGGTGTAGGTGACGGTCTGATAGGTGTCCGGCGCGACGGTGTCGTAGAGCCCGCCGCCCCCCGCCGCGCCCCCCGTGCCGCCGATGCTGCCCGAGCCGCCGGCGCCGCCGGTCGCTCCGGGGCCACCGCTCGCTCCGTCACCTGCGGACCCCGGCGCAGCCGGGTCGCCACCTGCGGCACCCCCGTCGCCGCCCGGACCGCCGGCCGCTCCCGTGCCGCCCGGACCGCCGTCGGAGGGGAAGCCTCCCGGCCCGCCCCGCGCGGCGTCCTGCTGCCAGTCGACCTGGTCGACCACCAGCGGGCCGGTGCTGAGCGTCCCTCCGCCGCGGGCCTCTCCGCCGGCGCCGGGGACGCCTCCCGAGCCGCCGCTGCCCGACGCGCCCGCGGAGGGTCCGGCCACGCCGCTTCCGCCGTTGCCCCCACCGTTGCCGTAGCCGCCCGCCGATCCGGAGCTGGAGCGGCCGCCGTAGCCTCCGTTCCCGCCGTAGGCGCCGGGACCCCCGTCGCCGCCGGCACCCCCTTGGGCTGTGCCGCTGTCGACGCTGACCATGCGCAGCGTGAGTGCCGCGGCCGCGGAGACCTGACCGCCGGCTGCTGAGCCACCCGTACCACCCGTGCCTCCGGTGGCACCGTTGGCGCCCGGCCCTCCGGGTGCGGCGGCAGTCCCGTTGGAACCCGCGCCTCCTGCGCCGTCGGGCGAGCCGCCGCCGCCGCCGTTGGTCCAGCCTCCGGCGCTGCCTCCCGCGCCGCCGGCACCGCCTGACGTCGACTGCCCGGCCAGCCCGCCTGCGCCGCCGCGCGCGGTGCCGAGCGCGAACGTCACACCGACCACGGTCAGCCCAGGACCCGCCGGCACGTCGATCGAGGCGCCGCGGCCGGTTCCGCCGCCGCCGCCAGTGCCACCGCTCGGCCCGGCAGTGCCAGCCGCGCCTGCACCGCCCGGTCCGCCCGGCGCACCGGTCCCGCCGGAACCGCCCGCTGACACGCCGGAGTTGCCGCCCTGCGTGCGTACCGGCGTATCCGCCGTGCCCGCCGGCGCCGGAAGGGCGGATGAACCCAGCCGCGCGACCGGCTCCGCCTGGCCCACCGGCCGCTGTGCAGCCGGTGAAGCTCGTGAGGGAGCGGCCATCCGAGCCGGACACGGTGCCGCTGCCAGTGCTGCTGATGCCGCCACCGGATCCGTCGCCACCCCTGCCGCCTGGAGGGGCCGGAGGGACACTCCCCGACCGTCCGCCGTTGCTACCCGGGCCACCGGCGCCTCCGGAGCCGCCGTCCGCCCCGTCCGCGGTCGGGTAGCCGCCGGGGCCGCCGTCGCCGCCCGCCCCGCCGTCGCCGCCCTGACCAGAGAACCCGCCGCGTCCGGCGTCGCCGCCGGGACCACCCGTCGCGTTGCCGCCGGCCGTCACCATGCTGTCGGTGAAGGTGAGAGCGCCCGTGGTCGCGATGACACCTCCGTCCACGTTGCCGCCGGCGCCACCGTGCCCGCCGGCGCCAGCAGCGCCACCGACTGCTCCCGGCGAGCCGCCTCCACCGGCGCCGCCGTCGAGCCCGGAGCCCGCGCCGGCGGTCCCGGCGCCGCCTCCACCGCCCGTCCCGCCGCCACCCCCGCCGCCGCCGTCGCCGCCGATGCCCCCGATGCCGGCGTAGTCGGCGGTGACCGTGTCGTAGGCGAAGGTGCTCCCCGTGACGTAGACCGTCCCGGCGCTGTAGATGCCTCCGCCCTCTGCGGCACCCGCGGCACCGGCGTCGCCGCCCGCTCCGCCGGATCCTCCGTCGCCGCCCTGGGCGGCAGCCCCGCCCTGGCCGCCCCGACCGGGCTTGTCGCCGACCGCCCCGGCGCCGCCGAACCCGCCGTAACCACCGACTCCGCCGGCACCGCCTGCGCCGCCGTTGCCGCCCGTGCCGCCGGCCGCACCGACCGCCGAGTTGTTCGCTACCGTCGACCCGACCAGGGTCAGGGTCGCCCCGGCAGCGACGTAGATGCCACCACCGCGCGCCGCGCCGCCAGCCCCGCCGGCACCGCCGGCACCGCCTGCGCCGCCGGCGCCACCTGTCGCGCCGATGCCGCCGATGCCGCCACCGAGACACTCCTGCTGGGTGAGCGGGTCGGTCATGCCCTGTCCGCCGCTGCCGCCACCGCCACCGGGGCCGCCCACACCGGCCGCCCCGCCCCAGCCGCCGGCGCCACCGGGTCCGCCGCGCGCCACGCTCGCGCTGACGGTCGAGGAGGTCAGAGTCAACGAGCCCGCGGTCACGAGGGCTGCCCCGCCGGAGGCGTCGCCGCCTGCGGTCCCGGCAGCGCCGTCACCCGCGGTCGGCGCGGGACCGCCGGCGCTGCCGGCGCCTCCGGTATTGGCCTGCCCGAAGTTCCCGCAACCCGGATCCGCCACACCGCCCGAGCTGCCGTAATCCCCCCTGATCCCGGCCGGCGCGGTCGTCCCGCTGCTTCCGGCCGTGCCCGTCACGGCCCCGTGCGTCAGCGTGACGTGCACCAGGGACAGGTCGCCGCCGCTCACGGTGAACAGCCGGCTGGTGCCCTGGCCGTCCAGCGTGACGGGGAAGTCGGTCGCGTCGACAGCGACCGTGAGTCCCGACGGAATGTCGATCGGTGTGGTGAGGCTGATCGGCGGGCAGCTGATCGCGAACCGCACCGTGCCGCCGGCCGCTACGGCGGACCGGAAGGTCGCGTCGTCGCACGAGGACACCGCGGTGTCCGCCCGGGCCGGACTCGCCGGCAGGACGAACGTGGCGATGACGACCGCGCTCGCAAGAGTGAGGCAAGACAAGCGCCCGGCTCGGTGCATCCGTCCCCCCGTCCGCCGCCGCGAGGGCGAGAACGCACCGACGACGCCGCCGGCAGCAAGTGCTCGACTCGGGGCACCGTGCGAGGATCATCCCCCCACGTCGCCGCCACGTCCAGGGATCCCGTAAGCGACGTCGGCCCAGCCGTCGAACGTCGGCTCCGCCGTCTTCGCGTGCCGCGCAACCGGACGTGAGCGGCGCGCGAGTGACCGTCGACGCGCGGCGAGCCGATCCAACGGCGCTGCGCGCTGGTGAGATCGACGCGCGAGGACTCCTCCCGCGGTCACGGTGTCCGGTTTGGGTCCCGCTCCCACGTGAGTGCGCCCGTCGCGTTCTTGCGGCAGCCGAGGGCACCGTCGCCGTTGACTGATCGGCCGTGGATTCCTGCAGTGCTACAGGTGATACCTGCCAGCGAAGCCGGCAAGGGTAGCCATGGGTCGGCGAAGACCCAGAACTGATTCTTGCTCGTGTCGGGCTGGCAGAGGAGGAGTCGGTGGTTCAACGGGTAGCGGCCGCGGGACTTGTGGACACGACGAGCGTCCGACGATCGCGCACCACGTGACGTTGTGCAGTCGTGTTGACGCCATCAACACGACTGGCGTCCGCGAGTGACCTGCGGCAACGAGTGAAATCGCGGCGAGCTGAGTCACGTCGAGTGACCGGCTGGCCGCGAAATGCCCACTCCCCCACGGGAAGAGGAGTGGGTACTGAGACCCGCCTCCTCTGGGAGTGTTTCCGAAGGTCAGAGGCTTGTCGAAGTGGGGGTGGCGGGATCCCGGGGCGACGTCTTGGCACTCGCTTCTCATCGCGAGAGGCAGCCGGTACATGCGACGTCGCGTAGCGTGTTTCGCGTGACAGGTACGCTCGGTGAATCGCCGCTACCGCTCGGCGCCGAACGAGAAGCCGCAGTGACGCGGATTCGGGGAGCTTTCGCCCAGGGAGACATCTCGCACGAGGCCCTGGATGTGCGTTTGCACACGGCGCTGACGGCTCGCACTCCTGTTGAGGTCCTGGCCGCCGTCGACTCGCTGCCGACCCCAGCCGAAGACCGCGAACTCAACATCGTCGCGACAAGCGGCAAGATCCATCGGGGCGGACATTGGCGCGTTCCGCGGGTCCTGCGCATCGAGTCGGAGTTCGGGAAGGTCCGGCTCGACTTCTCGCGCGCCACCTTCGAGGCACCGGTCCTTGACGTCGAACTTCGACTTCAGTTCGGCTGGGCGAAGGTGACCGCACCTGCCGATGCCGTGGTTGATTTCGACGGGCCACAGGTGGCCTGGAAGCAGCCGCGGTACGCGCGCCCTCGCCACTCATCGACAGTGGGCCCGCTGATCCGGATCTCGGGATCCATGGTGTACGGACGGCTGAGTGTCCGGCATCGCCGGTGACGCCGCGGCACATGCCGCTCCCTGTCGCTGGTCCCTTCTCTGTTGTGCCGCGGTTTGTCGCTGTCAGCCGGCGCCGGCGATGAAGGCGGCGACGATGTAGTTGGCGTGGGGGTCGAGGTTGCTGCGAGCCAGGTCATATCGGGTGGAGGTCCGCGGGTCGGCGTGAAGCCGGTCAGGGGGAGGTCGCGCAGCGCGCACCGCGCGGCTGGAGGGTCGAGAGCCCACATGGTCTCAGCGGACCGCCATCCCCGACCGGGCTCGACTTCGCGCCCGGACCTGATCCGGCGCGCGTTCGGGCCGGACCCGGCGGCGGTCAACAGACCAGGATTCGAAATGCCCCAGTTTCGGATCAGGCCGCAGTCGGGTTGCCCTGCGTGGAGCGCAGACCTGGGTCTGGACGGACGATGGTCATGTAAGCGTTGCCTGTGCCACGATCGCTGGGCACCGCCGGGTGCGAGGGGGCAGGTCATCCCGGTGCCAACCATGGCGGCAGCACCGCGGACACGGGTCACGCTGATGTGACGTCGATGAGACGTGCCGCAGGACTCTCGAGTCAGGAGTCACACGATGGGTCCTCAGGATGGCGACCCATCGAGCGGGCGCCCGGTCCACGAGCTTCGGCCCGAGCCGACCGTGGGCGTCGGTCAAGCCGGCGAGCGGACGCAGAGCCTCCTCGACGCGATACTCACCGTCGGGAGCGACCTGGACCTCCCCACCGTGCTTGAGCGGATCGTGGCGACGGCGACAGAACTGGTCGACGCGAGATACGGCGCGTTGGCTGTCCTCGGGGACTCCGGCACACTCTCCCAGTTCATCACCGTCGGCCTGGACGCAGACCACCGTGCCCTGATCGGGGCACACCCGGACCGGCGTGGGGTGCTCGGGCTGCTCACCAGCGAATCGATGCCCATGCGCATCGCTGAGGTGGCCAGACACCCCCTGTCAGCCGGGTTCCCCCCGCACCACCCCACGATGTCGAGCTTCCTCGGGGTGCCCATCGCGGTGCGCGGCGAGGTCATCGGGCACCTCTACCTCGCTGACAAGAGCCAGTCACGGCTGTTCGACGCCGATGACGAGCGCTTCCTGGTCGCCCTCGCCGCCGCCGCGGGGGTCGCGATCGAGAACGCCCGACTGTACGACGAGGCGAAGAAGCGGGAGCGATGGTTGCGGGCGTCCGCCGAGGTCACCACGATGTTGCTGTCGGGCACAGACCCGTCGGATGCGCTGCTCGTCGTGGCGCGACGGGCCCGCGAGCTGACCGACGCCGATGTCGCACTCATCGCGCTCCCCGGGCGGGAGGATCGGCTTGTCGTCGAGATCGCCGACGGCCGCGATCAAGGTGAGCTGATCGGCGTCGAACTGTCCACCGGTGGCTGGTTGCTGACCGGGAGCTTCCCCACGGAGGAAGCGATCGAGGTGATCGAGCTCCGCCCGGACGACCCGAGCGCGGCCAGGCTCGGGCCAGACCGGTTCGGCACCATCACGCTGGTACCGCTTGGCGAGGCAGCGGCGTTCGCCGGCCTGCTGGGCGTGGTCCTACCACCGGGCGCCACCCCGTTCGGCATGTCCTCGACGGCGATGCTGCAGACCTTCGCGAATCAGGCAGCGGTCGCACTCCAGCTGGCCAAGGCGCGGCGGGACGGTGAGCGTGTGGCGCTCTACGAGGATCGCGACCGGATCGCCCGGGATCTGCATGACCTGGTCATCCAACGATTGTTCGCCAGCGGGATGCGACTGCAGAGCTCCGTCCCCCTGATCGCGAGCGACGAGGCCCTGTCGCGCGTGCACGAGGTCGTAGCCGAGCTCGACACGACGATCCGCGAGATCCGGACGGCAATCTACGCTCTGCAGTCCACACCGGCGTCCGACCCCGGCGCGACCCGCTCCCGCATTCTCGAAGTGACGCGAGGCGCCGCGCAGATCCTGGGCTTCGAGCCGTCGCTGCGGTTCGACGGTCCGATCGACATCGGGGTGCCCGCCCAGATCGGCGATCAGATGGTGGCGGTACTGGTGGAGGCCATGTCCAACGTCGTCCGTCATGCGCACGCGCGGCACGTCTCGATCGCCGTCGAGGTCCGCAACGGATCAGCCTCGGTCGCGGTCCATGACGACGGCGTCGGGCTGGTCGACGCCGGGCGTCGCAGCGGACTGGCGGACCTCGCCACCCGTGCCGCGATCCTCGACGGATCGTTCAGGGTCTCTCGCAGTTCCTGGTCGGGTGGCACGGAGCTGCTCTGGACCGTGCCCCTGCCACCGCGGTAGCGCGGCTTGCTTGGGGACTTTCGGCCCTACCCAGCTCGCGGAGGCGAGTCGATGCTCGTGCCATGGACGTCGGGCACGCGGTTCGACCGATGTCCCGCGACGAGTGCCAGCGCCGACTGGCGGATGGCGGGATCGGTCGTGTGATCCTGACCGTCCACGCGCTCCCGACCGCTGTCGCGGTCCACTTCGCGATCGACGGGACCGACATCGTCTTCCGGTGGGCAGAGGATCTGCCGCTCTCGGGGCGGTCCGGGGGCTCGGTGGTCGCGTTCGAGGTCGACGAGTTCGACGAGGTGCGTCGGGAGGGGTGGACGATCGTCGTCACCGGCGTCGCCACCTCCGTGGACGACCAGGGCGAGCGGGCGACGGTGGCGGCGTTGAACGTCGACGCGTGGATCGCCCCGGTCTCCGGGGAGTTCGTCCGTCTCCCGACCACCCTCATCACCGGTCGGGTCATCCAGTCGGGCCGCCAGCAGGATGGGCGTCCGGCCGGTTCGTCGCGAGAGGCAGCCGCCCACTGGAGTCGCGACTGACATCGGCTGCGAAGACGGCCGCTTGGGTGCGGCGGGCCATCCCGAGCTTGGCCAGCAGGTTCGAGACGTAGTTCTTGACCGTCTTCTCCGTCAGGTGCGTACGTTCACCGATCTGCCGGTTCGTCAGCCCTTCGCCGATGAGCAGGAGAATCTCGTGCTCTCGAGCGGTCAGCTCGTTGACCTGGCTCTGCCGGGAGGACCCCGCTCGCAGGTGGGCCATCGCGGTGGCCGTCACGTGGGGATCGAGCAGGAGCTGTCCCGCCGCCACCGATCGGACGGCTTCGGTCAGGTCGGTGCCGCAGATCTGCTTGAGCACGTAGCCGGCTGCTCCGGCCAGGATCGCGTCGAGGAGCGCGTCGTCGTCGGAGAACGAGGTGAGCATCAGACACGACAGGCCGGGGATTCGCGAGCGCAGCTCCCGGCAGACCGTGACGCCGTCCCCGTCGGGGAGGCGCACGTCGAGGAGGGCCACGTCAGGGTGGACGCCAGGCGCGCGCTCGAGCGCTTCGACCGCCGTCGCAGCTTCGCCGACCACCTCGAGGTCCGGTTCGGAGTCGATCAGCTCACGGACGCCGCGCCGGACAATCTCGGCGTCATCGAGCAGGAAGACGCGGATCCGTCGATCCACCGCCGATCCGCTTCCCGCAACGGCCATCCCCGAGACGGTACTCGTCCGGAGGATTCGAAGCCTCCGCTGCAGCCCACGCCACGGCTCCTGCGCGGCCCACGTGCGTCGATGCATGTCGCGAGCCGGACCGAAAGGACCTTAGTCGGTCGAATCCACTGACCTACGCCTCTGCTGCCCACCGATGGATGGGGACACGGTGTCGAGCGGGGAACTGCCCTGGCGTGACAAGCAGAGGGTGTGGGGATCATGAGTTCTGGGCGTGGGGTGGCCGTCCTTGCCGCGGCCGTCGTTGTCGTAGCGATGCTTGCACCGGCGTCCGCCGCAACCGCGGCAGGCGGTCACGCGCCGGCAGTGAACGCGGCAGCCGCGTTCGGCCCGACCGATGAGTCCAAGGTGCCGCACTACTTCGGGCCCTATCCGAACTGGGCCAACAGTCCACAGGTGCTTTCCGACGCGATCGTCACGATCAGCAACGGCGGCGGCAGCGGCGCCGAGGCAACGGCAGCGGTCGATCCGAAGACCGGCGCCATCTCCGCCATCACGGTGACCAGCCCAGGTACCGGCTACACCAGCCCGCCCGACGTCGCAGTCACGGCCGCCGGCGTCACTCCCACCCCGGCGGCCGCCACGGCCGCGATCTCGCTCGGCGTGATCACATCCATCACGGTCGACGAGGCTGGCTTCGGGTTCACCGCACCGGCGGTCACCATCACCGGTGGCAACCCGACACCGGGCCTCGAGGCCACGGCCGTCGCCAGCGGTGGCGTCGACAACCTCGCCCTGAGCTCCGGCGGCGCCAACTACGCGATCCAGCCGACGGTCGAGTTCTCCCTGCCCGACGCGGCCTACTGCGCGGCGACACCGGCGCCGGCCGTGCCATGCGCGCAGGCGACGGGTACCGCGACGATGGACGCCGGCGGATCTGTCAGCGCCGTCGACGTCGTGGACCCCGGCTCCGGCTACACCAGCGCCCCCACCGTCACGATCACCGACGCCGGGCAGGTCAACACCACGGCGGCGTCGGTGGTAGCCAGCATCGGGATCGGTCGGATCGACGTGAGCTCCGGCGGCCAGGGCTACGACTCCGTCCCGACCGTCGCGATCAACGACACCGTGGGCACCGCGGACAAGGGTGCCAGCGCGACGGCGACGATCGCCGCCAAAGGCGCCGTCACCGGCATCACCGTGACCACACCCGGTGCGGGCTACCTCACCCCGGGCCTCAAGAAGTTCGTCGACACCCTCGCGGGCCTCGGCCCCGACGCGGCAAACAACCTCGGCAGCTACATCCCGGTGGCGGTGCCGGACACCACGACCTACCCGGGGACGGACTACTACGAGATCGCCGTCGTCCAGTACCGGCACCAGTTCGCCTCTGGGCTGCCGCCCACGCTCGAGCGCGGCTACGTCCAGCTGTCCACCCCAGTCGTGCCAGGCAAGGCGGCAGCCCTCGCCAACGCCAACCTCGACCCGGCCCTGCCGGACACCCCCATCCTCGGCTTCACCGGGGTCGACACCCCGCACTACCTCGGACCGACGATCGTCGCGACCAAGGACCACCCGGTCCGGATCCTGTTCCGCAACCTGCTGCCGACCGGCGTCGACGGTGACCTGTTCCTGCCGGTCGACACGTCGCTGATGGGCTCCGGCCCGGGACCCGACGCGATGATGCTCGGCACCGACGGTGTGCCGATGGACATGGCCGCGAACGACGGAACCGTCACCGACGAGGTGCGGAACCCGATGTGCAGCCAGACGCCCAAGCCGTCGACCTGCTACTCGGAGAACCGCGCGACCCTTCACCTGCACGGCGGTATCACCCCGTGGATCAGCGACGGCACGCCGCACCAGTGGACCACCCCGGACGGCGAGAGCACCAACTACCCGAAGGGTGTCAGCGTCTCCAACGTGCCCGACATGCCGGACCCCGGTCCCGGTGCGGAGACGTTCTTCTACACCAACCAGCAGAGCGCGCGGCTGATGTTCTACCACGACCACGCATGGGGCATCACCCGCCTCAACGTGTACGCCGGCGAGGCCGCAGGCTACCTGCTCACCGACGCGATGGAGCAGAGCCTCATCGCCCCGACCGGTGCCCTGGCGGGTCTCGGACTGGGTACCCCGCTCATCGTGCAGGACAAGACATTCGTCCCCGCGAACGTCCACGCGACCGACCCGACCTGGGACTCCGCCAAGTGGGGCGGCGAGGGCAGCCTGTGGACCCCCCACGTGTACATGCCAGCTCAGAACCCCGGTGACCCGTCGGGCATGAGCGCGTTCGGTCGCTGGATGTACGGCCCGTGGTTCTGGCCACCGGCCAAGGACGCGAAGTACCCGCCGATCGCCAACCCCTACTACGACCCGACCTGCGACCCCAACGTGCAGCCGTTCTGCGAGCCTGCGCAGATCCCCGGTACCCCGAACGTCTCCGTCGGCATGGAAGCCTTCAACGACACTCCAGTCGTCAACGGCACGGCGTATCCGACGACGACCGTGGACCCGAAGGCCTACCGCTACCGGATCCTCAACGCGGCCAACGACCGGTTCTGGAACCTGTCGTGGTACGTCGCCGACCCCACGACGGGCACCCTGAGCGAGGTCGCGCTCAAGTCCACCGAGGTGGCTGCCGCGCAGACCGACCCGGTCGTGTTCCCGACGCCGGACACCGCGAAGAGCCCGAAGGGCCCGAGCTGGATCCAGATCGGGACCGAAGGCGGCTTCCTGCCGACACCCGTGGTGGTCCCAGCGCACGAGACCACGTGGATCACCGATCCCACGCGCTTCGACGTGGGCAACGTCGACCAGCACTCGCTCCTGCTGGCACCTGCCGAGCGGGCCGACGTGATCGTCGACTTCTCGCAGTACCGCGGCAAGACGTTGATCCTCTACAACGACGCACCCGCGGCCTTCCCGGCACGCGTGCCGGGCTATGACTACTACACCGGTGGCCCCGATCTCAGCCCGTCCGGGGCCCCCACCACGCTGGCCGGCTTCGGGCCCAACACCCGCACGGTCATGCAGGTCAAGGTGTCCTCGGCCGCACCGGCGACCGCCTTCGACCGCCCCAACACCACCAGCGACCGCATGGGTGCCCTGATGGCGGCGTTCGCGCACCACACCGACGCCAACGGCCAGCCGGCCGGCGTCTTCGAGGCCGGGTCGGACCCGATCGTCGTCGGCCAGGCGGCGTACAACACGGCCTACGGGACGGACTTCGTGTCCAACGGGTACTGCAGCAGCCCGAGCAACCCCTCGGCCAAGTGCGACGGCTACGCCCGCATCCAGCAGCAGGGCGGTGACCCCTTCAAGTTCGACACACTCGGCGGCGCACAGCTGTCGATCCCGTTGCAGCCCAAGGGTCTGCACGACGAGATGAACTCGGCCAACTTCGACGAGTGGGGCCGCATGACGGCCAACCTGGGGTTGGAGGCTCCTGGGGCCACACCACTCCTCCAGAACATCATCCTCTACCCGTACGTGAACCCGGCGACCGAGAACCTCGACGCCACCGGGCTCCCCAGCAGCCTCGACGTCACGCCGATCGCGTCCGGCACGGACGGGACCCAGATCTGGAAGATCACTCACAACGGGGTGGACACCCATCCGATCCACTTCCACCTGTACGACGTACAGGTGATCAACCGGGTCACGTGGGACAACATCATCATCCCGCCGGATCCCAACGAGCTCGGCTGGAAGGACACGGTCCGGGTCAGTCCGCTCGAGGACACCTACGTCGTCGTGCGTCCGATCGTCCCGACCCTCCCGTTCGGGATCCCCGACAGCGTCCGTCCGCTCAACCCGATGATGCCGATCGGGGCACGCGGGACAGTCAACGGCCCCAACGGGACCGAAGCCGGCTTCAACAACACCGATGCCAACGGCAACCCCGTCGACCCGATCGTCAACGTGATGGCGGACTTCGGGTGGGAGTACGTCTACCACTGCCACATCCTCAGCCACGAGGAGATGGACATGATGCGACCGGTCACCGTGCACGTCGCACGTGCGCTCCCGGACGCGCCGGTCCTGTCGTTCACGCGCGGCAGCGTCATCCTGAGCTGGACCGACGGAACCCCGGTCGACTACCTGAACCTGGCGTCGTGGGGCACACCCAAGGCCGAGATCGGATACCGGATCGAACGGGCCGAGAACGCGAACGGCACACCGGGGCCGTACACCGCGATCGCGAAGGCCATGGCGAACAGCACCACGTTCACCGACAACCCGCCCGACCCCGCGATGACCTACGACTACCGCGTCACCGCGTACAACGCCGCGGGCGACTCCGCGTCCAACGTCGTCACCGTCCCCGGTCTGCCCAAGGCACCCACGGCCTTCACCGCGGTCGTCGAGGCCAACGCCGCACTGGCCGCAGGCGCGCAGGTCGCGCTCGGCTGGACCAACAACGCCACCGACGCCACGAGCATCGTCATCGAGCGCGCAACCGGGACCGGGCCGTTCACCCCGCTGGCCACGGTGCCGCCGACAGACACCGGCTACGTGGACACCACGGTCCTCCCCGGGCCGTACAGCTACCGCATCTACGCCGTCAGCGCGGTCGGCAACTCGGCCTACGGCGGACCCGCCACCGTGACGGTTCCCCCGCCGGGATCCACCACGGTCGTGCTCTCCACTCCCAACCCCTCGACTGTAGGTCAGGACGTGACGTTCACCGCGACGGTGACCCCGCTCCTGGCGACCGGTGCGCCGACCGGAACCGTCACATTCACCGTGGACGGCGCGACGACGGCCGTGGCCCTGGACCTGGCCGGCACGGCGAGCCTGACGGTTGGCACACTCACGGCCGGATCGCACCTGATCACCGCGGACTACGGCGGTGACCCGGTGTTCCAGCCGAGCAGCGGCTCGGTGACGCAGACCGTGGACAAGAGCGCCACGACCACGGTCGTCGTCAGCAGTCGCAACCCGTCAACGTTCGGTGACAGCGTCACCTTCACTGCGACGGTCTCCCCCTCGACAGCGACCGGTACGGTCGACTTCGCGATCGACGGGACCACCGTCTCGGCACCGCTGGTCACCGGCTCGGCCACCTACACGACTACCGCGCTCGCCGTCGGCGGCCACGTGATCGGCGGCACCTACACGGGTGACGCGACCTTCCTCACCAGCTCCAGCGCGACCTTCACCCAGACCGTCGGACCGGTCCTGCGAGCCACCACCACCGTCGTGACCAGCAACCGGAACCCCAGCGCCAACCTGCGCCAGAACATCACCTTCACCGCGACCGTGCGTCCGGTGACGGGGGCTGAGACCCCGACCGGTGCGGTGCAATTCAACATCGACGGCGTCGACGTCGGCGGAACCGTCGCACTCAACGCACAGGGCATGGCGACCTACTCGACAACCGTGCTGGGCGCCGGGAACCACAACGTCATCGCCACCTACGCCGGCTCGACGACCTTCTCCGGCAGCGGCAGCGCCACCCTCGTCCAGGCCGTCAACCAGGCGAACTCGACGACCGTGGTCACCAGCAACGTCAATCCGACCGTGTTCGGACGATCCGTCACATTCACCGCGCGCGTCACTCCGCTCGCGGCCACCGGGACCGTCCAGTTCCGGATCGACGGTGCAGATGTCGCGGGTCCGGTCACACTCGACGCGACCGGGCGCGCCCGGTTCACCACGAACGCCCTCACGGTAGGAACCCACACCGTGACGGCAAGCTACGCCGGTAACACCGACTACCGGCCCAGCACCAGCGCGACGTTCACCGGGACCGTGAACCGGGCGTCATCTCGTGCAGTCGTCGTGAGCAGCGGGAGCCCAGCCGTTCGCGGTAGCACCGTGGTGTTCACCGCCACCGTGACCGCCGTGGCACCAGGAGCGGGGCTGCCGACCGGCACTATCCAGTTCCGCATCGACGGGATCTCGGTCGGGTTCCCTGTCGGCTTGAACGCGAGCGGTCAGGCCGCGTACGTCACCAGCACGATGGCCGTAGGCCGTCACACGGTCTCCGCCGTCTACAGCGGAGACGGCAACTTCACCGCGAGAACCTCGGGCAACATCTCCCAACGCATTCTGTAGAACCGGGGAGCTACCACCCCGACGCGGAGCCCGTGGACCCGGTCAGACCACCGGGTCCACGGGCTTCCGTGTTCTCACCCGGACGACTGCTGCGCCTGACTCGAAGACCCCCTCCCGGTCGCAGCCATACCCGCACACCACATGAGGACACAACGAGGAGCCACCGGGCCTTGTTGGGGGCCCCGGCGGCCTGCATTCTCAGTGGCTACCACCGACCTTCGCCCTCCCAGAACACGTCCGGAAGACCATCGGTCAGGCCTGCTACCCGTCATCGGTTAGCAGGTCTGAGTGGAGGTGGCGGGATCCATCGTTGCGGGACGAGGCCGCCAGACGGCGGCGCTACGCGCCAGATCGAGACGACCTTCATGAGTGCTCCTCCCGCTACCTCGGGCGACCCCGCAGACAAGAGAAGCCCCCGCCTCGCGGCGGGGGCTTCTTTCGTGAACAGGGGTGAGTGGAGGTGGCGGGAATCGAACTCGTCCGAACCGTCGGAACCCGTCGGACCCGTTGGTTGCGAGCACAACCCGTCGGGTTCCGTCGGGACCTATCGGGTCCCGTCGGGTCCGGCTGTTGACGCCGTCAACATGTGTCAGGGACTGGGCTTCCGTGAGGAAAGGGTTAGCCGTCAGCCGATGACGACTCGGTGATCACCGAAGTCGGCGACCACCTCAACCGAACCTCCGAGTGCTTCGACGTAGGCCTTGATGGTGGCCAGCCCGGCACGGTCGAGCTCACCGCGCTCGAGCTCGGAGACCGAGGGTTGGGTGACATGCATTCGGGCCGCGAGCTCGACCTGGGTCAAGCCTTGCTCCTCGCGCACCTCGCGCAACCGATACGCCCGCGTCTCAGCCAGCAGCCGATCCTTGTGCTTGGCCACCACATCCTCACGCGGAGGCCGCTGGGCACGAACGTCGTCCCAGGACCGGGACCGCTTCGCGGCGGAAGCCTTACTCGTGCTCATCTCGCTCACCTGCCATCCACTCGTCGTACCGCTGCTCCGCGAGCGGGATGCTCGACTTGTACCAGCCCTGCCAGTTGCCCGCCTTGTCCCCCGCGACCAGCAACACCGCACGTCGCGCCGGATCGAACACGAACAAGATCCGGATCTCACTCGACCCGGCCGAGCCCGGACGCAGCTCCTTGAGGTTGTGGATCCGCGAACCCGTGATCCGGTCGACCAGCGGGCGCCCCAGCGTCGGACCGTCCGCAGCGATCATGTCGATCCCAGCTGCGACCTGGTCGTAGGTGTCGTCGTCAAGGCCGAGCAACCACTCGACGACTTCGTCGAGCAACCGCACGTCCCAGGTCACTGACTGATGGTATAAACCTCAGCCTCTATAGGTCAAGACCTATAGCGCCCGCTACCAGCGTCGAGCGGCACCGTGCCTCATCAGTTCCCGCCTCCCAGCTCGGCTCGGATCACGGGGTCCCACGCGGACCGCACAGCGCGGGGCAGGGCGAGGTCGTCCCAGAGATCGACCAGCAGGGCTCCGTCGATGATGCTGCGGATGTCGTCCGGGGTCCCTTCCCGGAGTACCGCCTCATACACCCGCGCACGTCGACCGCGATCGCTGAGATCGGACGTGCGCCCTGGATCGGACCAGTTCAGGTGAAGCGGCAACATCACCGTGGCCAACGCACGCCGCACCGGGAGCCGCCAGAGCCGGTCCGGCACCCAGAGACCGGGTCCGCGTGCTGTCGCGTGGTGACGGAACTCGACGCGAGGAACGGCTTCGAGATCATGGCCGGTGGCCTCGAGCAACCGTCGAGCGGTCGCCAACGTGGGTGACTTGCGACCGTGCTCGTAGGCGGACAGCGTCGGACGCGACGTGTGGGCCCGGCGAGCGACCTCATCCTGGGTGAGCCCCGAGTCGTGTCGAGCGCGCTCGAGGAGGTCGTCAGGCATCTCGCATCCCTCTACGGATAGGTATCTGTTTGGATACCCTACCGCCGCGGGCGCTGTGCGCTGACGAGATCGACGGCTATCCCTGCGCGGACAGCCCTCTCGGGTCGGGGAAGCCGAGGCTGGTGTAGCCGCGTGCGCGTTTGGACAGTGACGACGCCAGGATCGGGACTTCGGAATCCACGTAGTCGTGCACCTCGGCGGTCTCCTTGCCGGGCCAGGGGCGCAGGATCCGGCCGGCGTACTGGACGAGCCGACCCGAGAACGAGATCGGGGCGGCGAGGAACAGGGTGTCCAGGGCGGGGCAGTCGAAGCCCTCCCCCACATACGGACCGGTCGCGACGACCAGTAGCGGCCTGTCGCTGGTCCCGGGGTCCAGTCGCGCCATCGCGGCGGCCCGTGCGCGTGCCCCCATTCCGCCGACGAGGACGACTGGTTCGTGGCCGCGCGCCGTGAGTTCCGCGGCGAAGCGGTCCACGTGCGCGGTCCACTGGGTGAGCACGAGGCAATGCCGGCGTCGCACCACTGCCTCCAGGACATCCTCGACGACGAGCGCCAACCGGTCGTCGTCGGCGACCAGGTCGCGGTAGACGGCGGCGATTCCGCCCGGTGCGAACGGGTCCGTGTCCCCGGAATACCGGTAGGCGGTGCGGTGCAGGACCAGGCGGCGCTCCGGGCCCTGCTGGACATCCGCGACTGGAAGCTGCCCGACCGGCGTGGCGTCGGCGGTGATGGTGTGGCGAACGGGTCCCAGCTGGAGCCCGATGAGGTCATCGAGACGGTCTCGCCGGTAGGGCGTAGCGGTCAGTCCGAGCCAGCGGCGGGCCGGGATCTGTCGCACCACGTCCTCGAACGCAGCAGCCGGAACGTGATGGCATTCGTCGACGACAACGAGTCCGTACGCCGACGTGACCTCGGCGACGTCGTCGCGACGGGCCAACGTCTGCAGCATCGCGACGTCGAGGACACCTCCCCGTCTTGGTGCGGCCACCGCCGAGCTGCCCTGCCTTGATCCCGAGCAGGTCGCTGATCTGCGCACGCCACTGGTCGGCGAGGGTCTTGCGGTCGACGAGGACGAGGGTGGGTCGTCCCGTTCGTGCCATGGCTGCGCAGGCGATCACGGTCTTGCCGACCCCGGGCGGTGCCACCAGCACACCCAAGTCGTGCCCGATGGATGGCCTCGAGTGCGTTGGCCTGGTCGCCGCGAAGGACTCCGCCGAACTCGAGCTCGATCGGCGATCCGTCGACGCGCTCGTCGGTCAGCTCGAGCCGGGAGCCTTGCTCGGCGATCAGCGACTCCACCAGGGAGAACAGCCCTCGGGGGACGACGAGATCGCCGGCGAGTGTCTCGTCGTAGGAACGCAGGTAGCGCGGGGTGTCCCAGGTTGAACGTCGAAGGCGTTGTCGCTCGTCGAAGGCCGGGTTACGCAACGACGCGGCGTGCATCAGCGTCGAAGCCATCGCGGGGGTGAGGTCCGGCGCCGACACGGTCACCCGTGACCCGACGCTCACGTGCACGACGGGTGGTGCGGGCACCTGGATGCGCGTCGCCCTCGTGGTGATCGCGCCGCTGACACCGACACCGACCACCGGCTCCCCCACCCGCCCGGCCGCACGGGTCAGTTCCCGTGGTGTCATCCGGTCCAGGCTCGACAGATACGCCCACTGGTCTTCGTGCGGCTCCATCGTGGCGAGGTCGAGGAAGACCGTCGTACCTGACCGACGGCACCGCCCCTGCAGTGGTGCAGCGATCAGGTTACCGAACCCACCCGCCGGGAGGACATCCTGCGAGGGGAACAGCCGATCGTAGGAGGACAGGCTCATGCGGCCTCTGATCCCCATCGCCTCCCGGAGCAGGCCGATCCCCAACCGCCGGGCCACACCGGCAGGGACGGGGGCCGTGAAGAACGTCCACACGTGAGCACCGATGCCCGACCGCGACACCTCGAGCGCTGCCGGCACCCGATGAGCGCGGGCTGCCTTCAGGAACGCCAACGCGTCGAGCATCGATGAGGCTCCGTCGAAGTCGGCAGCCAGCCACCGACAGGTGTCGTCACGCAGCAGCGGGTACACACCGAGGTCGATCTCGCCGGCCAGGTGCGCAGTGACCACCTCCGCAGTGAGGGGCAGGTAGGTCGTCGACCGCGGATCCCTTCCGCGGCGCCATCCGCCTGCGACCGCCGGCATCCACCCCGACTTCGCGGTGCGGGCGCTCTCCCAACGGACCGCGTAGACATCTTGGCGAGATGCGAACAGGTCGGCGAAGAACCCCACCTTGGCCGCCGGCGTCGACGACAACGACAGGGGCCCCGCGACTGAACCCAGCCCACCGATCTGCGTCGGACCGGGCGGTCCAGCCTCCGACGGGGAAAGTCGCAAGACCGCACTGAGCCGCTCGTTCTCCGCGCGCAGGCGCCGCACCTCCGCCCGCAGCTCCGCGAGTTCCGCCTCCACGCAGGAAACGCTAGCGATCGCGACGGGGTCGGACGGGGTGGCGCGACGACGCGCTCCCGACGTGGGATTAGCGGGTGCACAGCCCTCCACGGACCCTGCCCAGCATCGCTGGACGTAGCATCCCCCGGCCGTCCGCCATGCGCTGGCGAGGTGCGAGCGGAGGCCGGCACCTACGACCACGAGCGGGAGCACGGTCAGATTTTCGAGGTCCTCGAATGTCGAGACCCCGTCATCCCGCTGAACATTCCGCACGACCATAGCCTTCGACCGGTACCTTCGCGTCCGGCGCCTACCAGTCCCGCTCGTCGAACAGCTTCATCAGGTTCGGTCCACGGCGCGGGCGCCGTGATGTTCACGGCTCGTTCACGCGGCAGTTGTTGGCGGGTGCATCGGTCGCTGTCAAGGTCCGAGGCGTCCGATCACACCAACAGACTCGAGGTCCCCATGCGTGCACGTCCAGCCCGCAGTGTCCTTCTTGCCGCGGTCCTCGCGATCAGCGCGGCCGCCGTCGCCCCCGCCGCCGCAGAGGCCAAGCGCGACGGTGGCCACGACTCGGGCTCGTTCACCTACGCCGTGTACGGCGACGCGCCGTACGGAACATCTCCCACGGACACCACCGAGACCGACGCCACGCCGGCCTTCATCCGGGCCGTGAACGCCGACAGGGCCGTGTCCACGGTCCTGCACGTCGGGGACATCCACTCCGGTAGTCAGTACTGCACTCAGACCTATGACCAGCAGGTCGCCGCCCTGTGGACCGCCTTCGCCGACCCGATGGTCTACACGCCCGGCGACAACGAGTGGGCCGACTGCCACAAGAAGAAGGAGGGCGGAGGCGCCTACAACGCCGGCACGGGGCAGATCGACTACGTCAAGGACACCAACGGGAACCTGGTCGACTATGCCGGCGGCAACCCCGTCGACAACCTCGCCCTCGTGCGGTCGATCTTCTTCCCCAGGCCCGGCGGCACTCTGGGCAGCGGCCGACTGCGCGTGCTCTCCCAGGCGCAGGTCGACAACCACGCGCACCCCACGGACAGTCAGTACGTCGAGAACGTGATGTGGGAGCGCGATGGCGTCCTGTTCGCGACCGTCAACGTGCCCGGAGGCTCCAACAACGACGCCGACCCCTGGTACGGCGCCCCCACGGCCTCTCCGCAGCAGACCACCGAGGCCAACAACCGCACCGGTGCCGCCCTGCGCTGGCTCGACCGCGCCTTCACCACCGCCACCAGCACCCATGCACGCTCGGTCGTGGTCATGACCCAAGCCGACCTGTGGGACCTCGACGGCAAGGCTGCCAGCCACCTGGCCAACTACGAGCCCATCGTGAGCAGCCTCGCCTCCCACACGCAGACCTACGGCAAGCCAGTCCTGCTCCTGAACGGCGACTCGCACGTCTACCGCTCCGACAACCCGCTGCAGACGTCCTCGTCGTGCACCGGCGACGAGGACGTCTGCGCCTACGACTCCTGGGACAGCCACCCGTCGTACGACGTGCCGAACTTCCACCGCATCGTGGTCCACGGGAGCACCGTCCCGCTGGAGTACCTGCGCCTGACCGCGAACGCGAAGAACCAGCCGACGACGGCCACCTCGTTCGGACCCTTCTCCTGGCAGCGGGTCACCCAGTGACACCCGCTACCGTCTGAGCCAGCTCGACGGCGCGGGGCCGGGACCGAGGTCGTCAGGAGGCGGCGCTCCGCGCCGACGGCGACGACCCCGTCATCGCTGCTCCCGATTCCCCGCCGCCTCGACCGACCCCGCCCACGGAAGGAGCCCCCGCCATGCGGCGGGGGCTCCTTCCGTGAACACACAGCGATTCCGCGACCCCAGGTCAACAACCCGCTGTCCGGCTCGTCTCCAGTCGTTGAAGAACTCACGCAGTTGCCCTGCGGAAGTGCTCTCGTGAGTTGGGTCGCTGTCCAGGAATCGGCGCACGGTCCAGCTCGCTGGGACGACGGCGCCTTGTTCGCAGAGCAGTACGAGCACTGACACGTGCGGTTGGGCTTGACCAGCCGAGCGCGGACGCTGAACACCGAGGACGGCGGTCCTCCCGCTTGGCCAGTTCGACGCAGATTCAGCCGATCTTGCCCCGTGTCAGGAGGTTCTCGAAGTCGGCGCGGGCTCTGTCAGCTTCAGACCGCAGGCGAGTGATGCCGGCCAGCCCAACGACGGTCAGCTCCTCGGCCGGTTCCCAGTCCGCGGGGGGCGCTCCGTCCCACCAGTGGATGACATACCGCTGCACGGCCGCGGCGTGAGCTTGCTCAGCGTCGTTCCAGCGTTGCAGTGCTTCCTGCTCCGAAGTCATGCGTCGACGTTATGGGAATGCCAAGGCGGAGTCCCCGCAGATGACGTCCGGGGCGGGCCACAGGTCGAGGACAGGCTGATGACATCAGTGCGTCCGACTGCGAAAGCCCGGATGAGCCTCATCGCGACGCACGGCTACGGGTTCGATCGGTAGGCGTCACGCCGGTGATCGATCCGCAGGACGACCACTTCCCGAACGTCTTCGCGGATCCGGTAGAGCACACGGTAGGTACCGCGCCGAGCGGACCAGATCCCCTCGAGGTCATCGCGGAGCGGCTTGCCGACCCGGTGCGGGTTGTCCAGGAGAGCCGTGGTCACGAACTCGATGACCGCGGTCGCGACCGCTTCGGGCAGGTCGTCGGTGATGGCCCGACGTGCCGGCGGGGCCAGGACGATCTCGTAGCCTGGCTCGGTCACGGGCGGAGCTGGCGCACGGCATCGGCCCCGCGGACGACATCACCACGCGCGTACGCAGCGTCGGCCTCACGAATGTCGGCCAAGGCCCGCGGGTCGCCAAGGACGTCGATGGTCTCCTCCAACTGGGCGAGGTCCTCAGGACTGAGGATCACCGCCGCCGGCCTGCCATTGCGGGTAACCACGACGCGGTCGTGCTGATGCTCGACACGATCGATGACCTCGGACAGGTGATCGCGGACGTCGCGCAACGACTGAGTACTCATGGCCACAATTGTGGCGCAACCAGCGACCGCTGTCCAGCGGAATCTCTATTGCGTCGCCAGGTTCCGCGACAGCGCGCCTAGGAAAGTTCCAGCCGGGCAGCTCGGACACCGATTGGCACCAGGATCGTCCGACTATCGCACGCTTGTTGACACAACGAGCGTCCGACTATCGCGCACCAGGTGACGTTGTGCAGTCTTGTTGACGCCGTCAACAGGACAGCACCCGCCGATGACCTGCAACAACGAGCGAAATCGCGGCCGGCGCGGTCACGTCGAGTGACCGGCCGACCGCGAAAACCCGTGTCCTGCAAGGGAAGAGGAGTCGGTACTGACTCCCGCCTCCTCTTGGGGCGTTTCCGCAGGTCAGGGGCGTAACAGGGGTGGAGGTGGCGGGAATCGAACCCGCGTCCTTCGTTGGCGATCAGGGTCTTCTCCGGGCGCAGTCCGCTGTGCGTTTCTCGGCCCCGGCAGTCACGCGGACAAGCCGCCGACGGGCCCAGTCACTGCTTGATGTCCTGCGTCACCCCGTGACCGGGTATCGCAGTGAGTTCCCTTACTGACGCCAGGAACCGGAGCGGGAACATCCCCGGGCTGACGGACTTCAGGCTCGCTTAGGCAGCGAGGGCGAAGTCAGTGCGCTGAGTGTTGGCACTTGTATTTAGGCGCTGGATCGTTAGCGAGATAACCAGCATCCTCGGCCCGCTTCTCCCATCACGACAGACGAAGTCGAAACCGATCACCCCCTGTGCAGTTGTGACTCCAGTGTACGGGGTCCGGAGGCGCGCCCGTGTCACTCCGGCACGATGCCGCGAGCGAGGCTCCAGCGCCCGGGCGCACCACCGAGATCCGGACGGGCGCCCGTCAGCCGAGCGCGGTCAGGCTGATCGACGTCGAGCCCTCGGACGACCGGTCGTGCTCCACCAGGACGGACCTCCCGTCACGGGTGAACGTCTTCGCGGCCCAGGCGGCGTCGTTCGTGGTCCACCCATCGGTCGTGAGCCGGCTCGTGAGCGCCGCCATCACGGCGTGGCCGTCCTCACCGGGGTAGATCAGCCAGGCCGTGCAGCGACCGTCGCTCTGCCCCTCCGCCGCGTTCGAGTCGGGGGCGTACCGCAGCAGCCCGTCGAGTACGGCGACGTCCTGGCTCGAGCAGGCGGTCGAGGCCGTCGCCGCGTTCGTGTCGTGCACCTGCCCGCCGACCAGGGCGGCTCCCGCCACCACCACCGCGACGAGCGCCACGGCCACCGGGGCGAGCCGCGTGTAGCGCGGACGGAGATGGTGCGAGAACGCCTCGACGCCGAGCTGCACGGCCCACGCGGCGAGCAGGCCCGGGACCACGGCCAGCAGGAGCATCGGGACCCACACCGGGACCGCCGTGCCGGTGCCGCCGCCGTACAGCTCGGTGAAGGCGTACGCGTACGCCACGACGGCGACCACGGCGAGCGCGGCCACGACGATGACTGCCAGGGCGATCGCGGTACGCCGGCCCGAGGGGGCGGGCAGGAGGGCCGAGGGTCGCTGCGACGTGTCGGTGGACATGGCTACCGCCTCTCCACGCACCCCCCGTACCTCCAGGCTAGGCCGGTCCCGGCCGGGAAGGACGCCGGGCGGTCAGCCGTTGAGGCGGGCGTAGAGGCCCTTCAGCGTGCCGGACAGCTTGCGGTACTCGGCGTAGCCCGTCACGTAGGCCGACGTGGACGACGGCGTGAAGCTGCGCGCCACGGGCACGAGCGGCGGCACGTCCTCGAGGGTCAGCTCCCCCAGGCAGATCCGCGCCCACAGCGCGACGCCGCGCAGCTGGGCGTGGCGCGGGTCGGCGACCTGCTCGACCGTCCGCTGGAGGACGTCGGCGTGGATCTGGCACCACAGGTCGCTCTGCGCGCCGCCGCCGAGGATCCGCACCCTCGGCACGGGGCGCTTGAGGAACTTCTCGTAGGCGTCGAAGAGCCAGCGCCCGTTGTACGCCACGCCCTCGAGCACCGAGCGGACCAGCATCGCGCGGTCGGTGCGCAGCGACAGGTTGAGCCACCCGCCGCGCAGCCGCTTGTCCTCCACCGGGCTGCGCTCGCCGTTGAGCCACGGCATGAACAGCACGCCCTCGCTGCCCGCCGGAGCGGTCGCCGCGAGCGCGAGCAGGTCGTCGAACGAGGGCGGGAGCCCCTCGGGAGCGAGCCCCTCCTGGCCGATGCCGCTGCCGCCTCCGTGCAGCCCGTCGTGCGGCGCGATCACCTGCTCGCGCAGCCACTGCAGCGCCGCTCCCCCGGTCTCCTGGTTGTTCGCCACGAGCGGGAAGGCCGGGTCGAGACCCGGGATGGTCGCGATGGAGTGGAACACGTCGGTGCGCTTGAACGGCACGCGGGCGCTGACCCACGCGGTCGTCGACACCGCGATGTGCGTCTCGTACGGCGCGACCGCACCCGATCCGACCACGGCGGCGTGCACGTCCGGGATCCCGCACACGACCGGTGCGCCGGGCGATACGCCGATCTGCGCGGCGACCTCCGGGAGCAGCGCACCGAGCACCGACCCGGTCGGCACGAGCTCCGGCAGCCGGTCGCGGTCGCGGCGGGTGCGGGACACGAGCCCGTCGACGTAGCCGACCGGGGCGCCGGGCCGGTTGTCGGTGAGCCAGCTCGCGGTCATCGACGCGGGCGTCGCCGCGGCGCGGCCGGTGAACCGCAGGCCGACGTAGTCGACCGGCTCGAGCAGCACGGTGGTCCGGTCGTAGACGTCGCGCATCCGGCGCTGGAGCAGCAGCGAGTGCCCGGTGGGGTCGGCGCCGCTCGGGGTGGGGGCACCACCGGTGGTCCGGACGAACGGGAGCACCTTGTGCGGCGCGAACCCCGACACGCTGACCGGTCCGCCGATCACCTCGCGGACGAGGTCGCGCGCCCGGGTGTCGGCCCACAGCAGCACCGGACCGGCCGGCTCGCCGTCCGCCCCGACCGGGACGGTCGAGGCCCACTGGCCGGTGATCGCGACGGCGTGCAGCGCGTCGCGGTCGGCGCCCGCGTCCTCGACCACCTCGCGCGCCGCCTCGAGCAGCCGTACCCACCACTCCGACGCGTCCTGCGTCGCCGTGCCGTCGAGCCCGACGTACACCGACACCGGGCGCAGCGCCGTGCGGCGCACCTCGCCCTGCAGCGACACGACCGCGACCTTCGGGCCGCCGTTGCCGAGGTCGACGGCGAGGATCCAGCGCTCACCCATGCCGGACGGCCTCAGACCGCGGGCGAGTCGGGCGCGACCTCGTGCATCGCGTCGAGGACCCCGCTCATCACCGTCTGCAGCGTGGCGTTGCCCTGCGGCGTGCCGCCGAAGCCATACATCGCACCGGATTTCGCCGGTTCGCCGTGATGCTCCCCGGCGTAGGCCACGGCGGTGCGCAGCGCGTCGAGGAACCGCTCGGCGACGCCGTCGGCCGTGTTGGGCCGGGTGATGCAGAAGTGCAGCGCGGGCGGCAGCTGCAGCGAGTTCATCCGCCAGCCCTGGTCCTTGAGCGAGTCGTTGACCAGGTAGATGTCGAGGTCGCCGACCGCCGTGAACCCGATGAGGAACGTCGGCTCGCCGATCACCTCGAGCTCGGGGACGCTCGCGCGGATCCCCTCCTTGATCGTCGTGGCCGTGCGCATGATGCGCTCGGCCGCGGCGAGGTAGCCGGACTGGCCGGTCGCGAGGATCGCGGCGTACGTCGACGCGATGATGCCGCCGCTGCGCGAGCCGGCCAGCCCGGGCGAGAGGTAGAGGCCACCCGGCCAGTCGGGGTAGGTGAAGTACTGGTTCGCCCGCAAGTCCTTGTCGCGGTATAGCAGCACGCTCGAGCCCTTGAGCGCGTAGCCGTACTTGTGCGTGTCGGCCGAGATCGAGGTGACGCCCGGCACCCGGAAGTCCCACAGGGGTACGTCGTAGCCGAGGCGCTCCACCCACGGGAGCAGCCACCCGCCGAGGCAGCCGTCGACGTGCATGCCGATGCCGTGCGCGCTGCGCGAGCGCGGCGATCTCCTCGATCGGGTCGATGAGGCCGTGCGCGTAGTTCGCCGCGCTGCCGACGAGCGCGATGGTCTGGTCGTCGACCAGCTCGGCCATGGCCGCGACGTCCGCGACGTAGCCCTCGGTGAGCGGCGCGTGGCGCACCTCGATGCCCATCCAGTGCGCGCCCTTGTCGAGCGCGACGTGCGCCGTCTTCGGCATGACGACGTTCGGGCGGGTCACGCCGCGCTTCTCCCGCCCGTGCTCGCGGTAGGAGAACAGCGCGGTGATGAGGCTCTCCGAGCCGCCGCTCGTGACGACGCCGACCCCGGTCCCGTGCAGCAGCTCCGAGGTCATCGCGATGATCTCGGCCTCGAACTTCGTCGCGCTCGGGTACATGTCGCGCTGGAGGACGTTCGCGTGGGAGAACAGCGAGAAGACCTCGCCGAGGAACGCGTAGTGGTCGTGGTCGCCGCAGTAGAGGCTGCCGCTGACCGTGCCGGTGTCGCCCTGGGCGTCCTCGGTGTGGGCCATCTCGGCGATCTCGGCGAAGATCTCGCCGCGGTCGACCGGCTCGGCCGGCACCTCGCGATAGGCCCGCGTCGTCCTGCGGTAGGGCCAGAACCCGTCGAGGATCTCCTCGAAGCCGCCGCCGTCCTCGCTCATCGTCGAAACCCCTCCCACATCCGGCTGCGCCCACCCTAGAGCCGTTGTCACCCATCGTGACCCCGCGACCCTCCAGCGTGGCCGATCCCGGACGTCCGACCGGGTGTGGCCGCTCGTCCTCGGCCGAACGGGCGAGGGTGCTGCCCGCACGGTCGATCACCCGGCGTGACAAGGGTGGCATCATGGGGTGCACTGCACGTCGCTTCAACCGGGGACATCGAGATGACGCTGTGGAGATCCCGCCTCGTCCGTCGTCGACGTGCGCATGACACGGGTGCCTCGGCGGTCGAGTACGCGCTCATCGTGGCGGGCGCGGCCATCGGCCTGTTCGGCGTGGCGATCGCCATCCAGCGCTCCGGGACCGCCGCCCTGACCGCCTCCTCGGACAACATGAACCAGGCCATCGTGTCCGCGAGCGCGAGCACCACGGCACCTCCGATCCCCGGGGTCCCTACGGCACCCACCGCCTCGGCGGGCGACGGGCAGGTCGACCTGACGTGGAACACCGTCTCCGGCGCCACCTCCTACCTCGTCTACGGCTGCGGGTCGTCCACCATCGCCGTGACCAGCACCTCCTACACGTGCACCGGCCTGACGAACGGCACGAGCTACACCTTCTCCGTCAAGGCGGTCAACGCCTCGGGGTCGTCCGGGCAGTCCTCCGCCGTCTCGGCCACGCCCCTCCCCCCGGCACCCGCCACCCCCGGTGGGCTGGTCGTCACCGCCGGCGACCGGCTGGTCGACGTGAGCTGGGACTCCGCCACCGGCGCCACCGGCTACAAGGTCTACGGCTGCGGCGCCTCGCCCGTCGTCATCACCGGGACGGCGACTACCCACGCGTGCACCGGCCTGACCAACGGCACCACCTACTCGATCTACGTGACGGCGACCAACATGGGCCCCGAGTCCGCACCGTCGACCACGGTGACCGCGACACCGCACCCGCCGGTCGTGCCCGTCAGCTGGACGCACGTGGTCGACGGTCGGTCCCTACCAGTCGACCTACTCGATCTCGGGGTGCGTGTACGTGTACACGCCCCCGCTGGGGACGGGCAGCGCGGTGACGATCACGCCCAGCGTCGTCTGGGCGAACTCGAGGACGCGCGGGGTGCATTTCGTCGCGACCGGACAACGCGCCGACCGGCCAGACCGTGACGATCAGCTCGTGCCGGGGCGACGACCACCATCCGAGTCGGGAACGACCCCCGGACCTTCACGCTGCCGCCCGCGACGTACCCGATCAACTGAGACCGGCGCGGCACGCGGACGCGGCACCGGCTCAGTCCGGTCGGCCCTTGATGCGGCGGCCCATCTCGCGCGCGATGTCGCGCTTGGAGTCCCGCTCGGCCAGCGTCTGGCGCTTGTCGTAGCTGCGCTTGCCGGTGGCGAGCGCCAGCTCCACCTTGGCGTAGCCGTTCTTGAAGTAGAGCGAGAGCGGCACGAGCGTGCGGCCGCCCTCCTTGGTCTTGCCGATCAGCCGCGCGATCTCGTCCTTGCGGAGCAGGAGCTTGCGGACCCGGCGCGGCGCGTGGTTCGTCCACGTGCCCTGGGAGTACTCCGGGATGTGGACGTTGTGCAGCCACACCTCGCCGTCCTTCACCTGGGCGAAGCCGTCGACGAGCGACGCGCGGCCGGCGCGCAGCGCCTTCACCTCGGTGCCGGTGAGGACGATGCCCGCCTCGTACGTCGACTCGATGTGGTAGTCGTGCCGCGCCTTCTTGTTCTGCGCCACGTACTTCGTGCCCTGCTCGCGCGCCACTCGGTCAGCCCCTCGCCGCGTACTCGCTCGCGGCGACGAGGCCGCGGAGCACCTCGAGCGCCCGCTGCTCCGCGGTGGCCGAGCCGGCCTTGGCCGAGACCAGCACGTCGGGATCGATGCCGACGCCGTCGAGCGAACGGCCGGACGGCGTGAGGTAGCGCCCAACGGTGAGCTCGAGCGCCGACCCGTCGGAGAGTTGCGCGGGCTCCTGGATGCTGCCCTTGCCGTACGTCCGCGAGCCCACGATCACCGCGCGGTTGCGGTCCTGCAGCGCGCCGGCGACGACCTCCGCCGCGCTCGCGGTGCCGTCGTCGACGAGGACGACGAGCGGCACGCTGGTGTTGCCGCCGGCGACCGCGTCGAGGTGCTGGACCGGCTCGCCGCGCTTCTCGTAGGACACGACGGCGCCGCCGTCGAGGAACGCGCTCGCCACCTCCACGGCCTCGGTGAGCAGGCCACCGGGGTTCGCCCGGAGGTCGAGCACCACGCCCGTGGTCGGTCCCTGGTCGGTGCTGGCGATCGCCTTGCGGACCGCCGAGCCGACACCGCGGGTGAACGCCGCGATGCGCACCACCTCGACGCCGCCCTTGAGCCGGGTGACGACCACGTCGTCGCTCGCCAGAGCCCCACGGGTCAGGACGACGTGCATCGTCTCGCCGTCGCGGCTCAGCTCGATCGGCACCGTCGACCCGACCTTGCCGCGCAGCGCCGCGGCCACGCCCGCGAGGGTCTCCGTGGCCACGTCGGTGTCGCCCACCGACATCACCCGGTCACCGGCGAGGAGTCCGGCGGTCGCCGCGGGCGATCCGGGCTGCACGCTCGCGACGTAGACCTGACCGTCCTGCGCCGAGCGCAGCCAGACGCCCACGCCGGAGTACCGACCGTCGAGACCCGCCTGGAACGAGGAGAAGTCGGCCTCGGTGTAGTAGGCGCTCCACCGGTCGCCCAGCGCCTTGAGCATCCCCTCAACGGCGGCCTGGTCGAGCTGCTGGCGCGAGACCGGACGTGCCGCGTCGGCCATGATCCGCCCGGCCGCCTCGTCGAGGACGCCGCCCGACGAGGCCACGGGCGCCGGGCTGCGCGAGCCCACCACCCCGGTCAGGACGCCCCCGGCGTACGCCGCAGCCACGAGCCCGACGACGAGCGCGGCTCGTCGGGCCCGGTGGATCGGGGGCGTGGGGGTGGACACAAGAAGGAAGTCTAGGTCGTGCCCGGAGGACGACGCCCCGCTCCCACGGACGCGTCGCCGGCGTCGCGACTGCGGGACCGGCACCTCGACGTGAGGTCGAGGTCGCGGCGACCCTCAGCCGGTCCAGCAGGGTACGGGCACGCGGGCCGAGCCGAACCAGCCCAGCGGGTCGTAGGGGACGCCGTTCACGTGCACCTCGAAGTGCAGGTGCGGGCCGGTCGCCCAGCCCGTGGCACCGGCGTACCCGATGACCTGCCCCTGCCGGACGATCTGCCCGACGCGCACGGCGGTCCTCGACTGGTGCGCGTACATCGTCGTGATCCCGCCGCCGTGGCTGATGAGCGTGTGGAGGCCGTACGCGCCGCCACTGATGACGGCCATGACCCGCCCGTCGGCCGCGGAGCGGATCGGCGTGCCGTACCCGGCGTGGATGTCGACGCCGGTGTGGCACGACTTGTAGCCGTAGACCGGGTGCACCCGCCAGCCGACGCCGCCCACGATCCCGGCACCGGGGACCGGCCAGTGCAGGCTGCCGGAGGGCCGCCCGGTGAACCCGCCGGGCCCGCGGTCGAGTGCCGCGAGGCGTCGCTGCTCGGCGAGCAGCGCGTCGTACTGCTTCTTCACCGACGCCCGCTCCCGGGCCGCCACCCGGAGGGCCGCGGCGCGGGCGGCGACGATGGCGGCGACCCGTGCCTTAGCGGCCTCGGCGAGCCGGGCCGACGACGCGGCGGCGGCGAGCGACGCGGCCGCGGCCTTCTGCGCGTCGGCCGCCTTCGCCCTGGACTGCTCGGCCTGCACGTTCGCGAGCGCGAGGTCGGACCTCGCCTGCTGGAGCGCGGTCAGGGTGTGGTTCTGCGAGCGCGACACCGCGCGGATCGCCTCGAGCCGGTCGGCGAACTCCGACGGCGTCGACGCCGAGAGGATCGCGGCGAGCTCGGTGTAGGGACCCTGCGTGTAGACCGCGCGGGCGAGCGCGCCGATCTGCAGGTTCATGTCGTCGATCCGCGCCTGGGCCGCCTCGAGGCGCTGCTGCGCCGCCAGCGCCGCGGCCTCCGCGGCGGCCTGGGCGCGGGCCGACCGCGCCGCGGCCTGCTGCGCCGTCGCGAGCCTCGCGTTCGCGGAGCGTGAGCGCCCGCTGCGCCCCTGGGAGCTGGACGCGGGCGAGGTCGAGGGCGGCCGCGGCGCGGGTGACCGCCTTGGACGCGGCGGCGAGGTCGTCGGACGCCGCGGCGACCTTGCGGCCGATCTCCGAGCGGGCCGTCGCGGGAGGTACGCCGACCACGCCGAGCGCCACCGTGGCAACCGCGACGACCCACACGACCGTGCGCGTGCGCACGGCTGCGGGCCGGGTGGTCGTCGGGCGCACCGGTGCCTCCCTGGTCGACCGACGGCCGTTCGCCGGCGGCTGCACGCGGCCGCGGCCGCTGTGACGGGCGTGACGGATGTGACGCATGTGAATCTGGCGTCCAGCCAGGCTACCCCGGGATCGGAGATCGTCAACCGCCCGGCGAGAACGGCCTCGTCCCGTAGCGGCCCGCACGCGGACAGGTCGGACGTGCGGGTACGGCGCAGCTCGGAGAAGCGCAGCCCCGTGGTACGCGCACGGCGCGGGTCGGACGGGCGGGTACGGCGCAGGCCGGACGCAGACGGGCGCGGGTCAGACCCGCAGGTAGCGCCGTAGCGTGAAGAAGGCCGTGATCGCGGCCAGCACGATGCCGATGACGAACAGCGTGATGCAGGCCTGCAGCACGGCGTCCCAGCCGAAGAACGGCGTGATGGTGAACTGCGGCGTGAGCACGCGGTCGACCAGGATGATCTTCACGCCGACGAGCGACAGCGAGGCGACCGCGGCTCCGGCGGCGGCGCCGATCGCGGCCTCGAGCAGGAACGGCATCTGGATGTAGAAGTCGCTCGCGCCGACGAGCCGCATGATGCCGGTCTCGCGCCGCCGGTTGAACGCCGCGACGCGCATCGCGTTCGCGATGAGCAGGATCGTCACGAGGATCATCGACGCGGCGATGAGCAGCGCGAGCTTCTGCAGGCCGCCGAGGACCTGGAAGAACTTGTCGAGCAGGCTGCGCTGGTCGACGACGTTGTCGATGCCGGGACGGCCGGCGAAGGCGCTCGCGATGACGTCGTACTTCGTCGGGTCGGACAGCTTGACGCGGAAGGACTCCGGCAGGGCGTCCGGGCTCGCGTTCTGCGCGATGGGCGAGTTCTTGAACTGCTCCTTGAACCGCGCGTAGGCCTCGGCGCTCGACTCGTAGTAGACCTCCTGGACGAGCGGCTTGAGCGAGTCGAGGTCGGCCTTGATCTGGTCCTTCTGCGCCTGCGTCACCGCGCCGGCCGAGCAGCTCGCGGCGTCGGAGTTCGCCGTGCACAGGAAGATCGAGACCTGGACCTTGTCGTACCAGTAGTCCTTCATGACGTCGACCTGGTCGCGCACGAGCAGCGCGCCGCCGAGCAGGCCGAGCGACACCGCGAACGTGATGACCAGGGCGATCGTCATCGTGAGGTTGCGGCGCAGGCCGATGCCGACCTCGTTGAGGATGAGACGGGCGCGCATGGTCGGTGCTGGTCCTTACGTCGTGGAGCGGGGGGACGGACGGTCAGCGGGCAGCCGTCATCGGGCGTACCCGTAGACGCCGCGGCTCTGGTCGCGCACGAGGTGGCCGCCCTCGAGCTCGATGACCCGCTTGCGCATCTGGTCGACGATGGCGGCGTCGTGCGTGGCCATCACGACCGTGGTGCCGGTGCGGTTGATCCGGTCGAGCAGCTTCATGATGCCGACGCTGGTGGACGGGTCGAGGTTCCCGGTGGGCTCGTCCGCGATGAGGATCATCGGCCGGTTCACGAACGCGCGGGCGACCGCGACGCGCTGCTGCTCGCCGCCGGAGAGCTCGTCGGGCATGCGCTCGTACTTGCCGTCGAGGCCGACGAGGTCGAGGACCTCGGGCACGACCTTGCGCACCTGGCTGGTCGGCCGGCCGATGACCTCGAGCGCGAACGCGACGTTCTGGAAGACCGTCTTGTTCGGCAGCAGGCGGAAGTCCTGGAACACCGTGCCGACCTGGCGGCGCAGCGCGGGCACCTTCCAGCGGGAGAGGTGGTTGAGGTCCTTGCCCGCCACGTGGATGGCGCCGCTGGTCGGGCGCTCCTCCTTGAGGCAGAGCTTGAGGAACGTCGACTTGCCCGATCCGGAGGCGCCGACCAGGAAGACGAACTCGCCCTTCTCGATCTCCACCGAGACGTCGTCCAACGCCGGACGCGCCTGGTTGGCGTACAGCTTGGTGACGTTGTCGAACCGGATCACGGGGGCTGACTCCTCGGGGGAAGGGGTCGGACGCGGGCACGTCCGGGGTGAGCCGGGCCCGAGTCTACGTTCCGTCCCGGGCGCCTTCGGCCACCCGTCCGCCACGCGTGGCGCGGCGCGGCGGTGTCAGCGCTGGGTCGCGCCGCGCGGGCGGCGTGCGGCGAGCACGAGCACCGAGCCGCCGAGGAGCAGCGCCGTGCCGGCGTAGCCCCAGCCCTGGGCGGCCCCGCCACCGGTGTGCGCCAGCGTGGGCGGCGCGCCGGTGACCGGCAGCGAGGTGACGGCCACGGGCGTGGCCGAGGCGGTCGTCGGCGTGGCGGTGGCGCTGGGCGTGGTCGAGGGCGTCGGGGTGGGCGTGGGGCTCGGGGTGGCCGTGGCGGTCGGCGTGGGGCTCACGCCCTGGTCCTGGCCACAGGTCGCCTCGGTGCCGGGCAGGCAGGTGGCGCCGCCGGGGGGCTCCGACGCGATCGGCGTCGGCGAGACCGAGTGCGCGTACGCCGGGCCCGCGAGCAGGACCGGGCCGAGGACGAGGGCGCCGGCGGCCAGCGCCACGCGCGCGGCGTTACGGCGGCTCAGGACAGCACCCATGGCGTCGATCCCTCTCGTCACATCAGTCACACGGGCCCCTTGCGTGACTGCTGGGACCGAGGGTAGCGGCTGGACGCTCACTCTGGGGAGTCGTCCGTCACCCGTCCGGCCCTCGGTCGGGGAGGGCGGTCACGCTCGGTGACCGCCGACGGGTCAGGCGGTGGTACGCCGCCAGCGGATGCCCGACTCGATGAACTCGTCGATCTCGCCGTCGAGCACGGCCGCGGTGTTGCCGGTCTCCGTCTCGGTGCGCAGGTCCTTGACCATCTGGTAGGGGTGCAGGACGTAGGAGCGCATCTGGTTGCCCCACGAGCCCGACGAGTCGCCCTTGAGGGCGTTCATCTTCGCCTGCTCCTCCTGGCGCGCGCGCTCGAGCAGCTTGGACTGCAGCACCAGCATCGCGCTGGCCCGGTTCTGGATCTGAGAGCGCTCGTTCTGGCACGAGACGACGATGCCGGTGGGCAGGTGGGTGAGGCGTACGGCGGAGTCCGTGGTGTTCACGCCCTGACCGCCGGGGCCGCTCGAGCGGTAGACGTCGACCCGCAGCTCGTCGTCCGGGATCTCGATGTGGTCGGTCTGCTCGACGACCGGGAGCACCTCGACACCGGCGAAGGAGGTCTGCCGGCGGCCCTGGTTGTCGAACGGCGAGATGCGCACGAGCCGGTGCGTGCCCTGCTCGACCGAGAGCGTGCCGTAGGCGTAGGGCACCTTGACCTGGAAGGTCGCGGACTTGATGCCGGCCTCCTCGGCGTAGGAGGTGTCGAGGACCTCGTACGGGTAGTTGTGCCGCTCGCAGTAGCGCGTGTACATGCGCAGCAGCATCTCGGCGAAGTCGGCGGCGTCGACCCCGCCGGCCTCGGCGCGGATCGTGACGAGCGCCTCGCGCTGGTCGTACTCGCCGGACAGCAGCGTGCGCACCTCGAGCTCGCCGATCGCCTTCGTGAGCTTGCCCAGCTCGGCCTCGGCCTCGGCGCGCGCGTCCTCGTCGTCCATCTCCGTGGCGAGCTCGAACATCACCGCGAGGTCGTCGACGCGCGAGCGCAGCGCCGTCACCCGGGCGATCTCGCCCTGGACGAACGACAGGCGCGACGTCACGGACTGCGCCTTCGCCTGGTCGTCCCACAGGTCCGGGGCACTCGCCTCGGTCTCGAGGCGCGTCACCTCCTCGCGCATGGAGGGGATGTCGAGCACCTTCTCGACGCTCGTGAGCGTCGCGTCGAGCTCCTTGAGCGCCTCGCCCGGGTCCTGGATCGCCACGGGGTAGAGGGTAGTCGGCTCCCGCGCCCGCCCACGCCGCGCCGTCTTCCCGCCGGACGCGGACGGTCGGGCGACGGGCCGCCGTCGAGCGGTCGCTGCCCCGACGCTGCCGGTCAGCCGGCGGTCGTGCGCGCGCGGGCTTCGGCGACGACGGCGACGCCGCTCCCGGTGAGCCACGTCAGGAACGGTGGCCGAGCGACCGCCTGCGCGCGCACGGTCACGGTGGTCGTCGCGACCTGCACCGACGTCACCCGGAACGAGGTCATCCGCCGGGACGACGGCACGGCCGCGAGGTAGGCCTTCACCGCGCTCCGCGCGGCGCCCGGGTCGAGCTCGAGGTCGCCCCGCGCTCCCCCGGCGTAGACCGCCGCGGGGTCGACCGCCTGCGCGCCGGCGAGCGCCGCGCCGTCGACGGTGGCCTGCACGGACCGGCGCTGGAGCCACAGGACGCTCACGTCGGTGACCACCGTCACGAGCGAGACCACGAGGACGACCACGCCGATCACGAGCGGAAGCACCGACCCGTCGTCGTGGCGACGGTGCCCCGTCATGACGACGCCCGGTAGCTGTCCACCGGCATCGACTCCTCGCCGACGACGGTGACCGTCGGTCCACCGGGCACCAGTGGCAGCGCGACAGCCACCGAGACGGTGACGTCGACCCGCGACCCGGGCGTGCAGGCACCCACCGACGCAGCGGACCCGCGGCACGTACCGCGGCGACACCCGCGTCGGCCAGCACGAGCCGGGTCGCGGTCCGTGCCCGGAAGGCCCCCTGCGCCGGAGTGGACGCCATGACGTAGGCGCGCGCCGCCTCGCGCGCCGCGGACGTCGCGGCGTACGACGCCGACTGCACGGACATCACCGAGACGACGCCGTACAGCAACGGGACGAGCAGGCCCACCCCGAGGACGAGCACCTCGAGCAGCGCCGACCCCTGCTCGCTGTCGGGGGCCACGCCGAGGCGGACGAGCGGCACGGCTAAGCCCTCCTTCAGCGCGTGGCCGTGGACCACGAGCGTCGAGGGACCGAGCAGGCCGACGAGCGGCAGCCGCGCCCGCACCTCGACGTCGATCGTCGAGACCCCGCCCGAAGTGCGGGTCCGGGCGACGACGGAGTCGACGACGCCCTCGGCGAGGGACGACGACAGCGCCTGCCGGGTACGACGGACGCCTGCGGCGATGTCGGTGCCGGAGACCGCCGCGACGCGAGCGCCCTCGGCGGCCGCCGAGGTCACCGTCGAGCGCACGTAGAGCGCGAGACCCACCTGCACGACCCCGAGGACGAGCAGCATGAGCATCGGGACGACGACGGTGAACTCGACCACGGCCGAGCCGCGCGCGTCGCGCGGACGTCGCACGGTCAGGGCTTCGTGACCGACGTGATGGCGCGCTGGAACACCGCGGTGAGCTGACCGTCCGCGACGACCCACAGCGCCGTGACGAGACCGGCCGTCATCACGGCGACCAGCACCCAGCCCGGGACGTCACCTCGGTCGTCGCTGCGCAGGCGGTGGACGAGGACGGCGAGGCGTGCGGTCATGGATTCCTCCGGTGTCATGCGGTCTCCCGCGGATGGTGTGGTGCCAGGGGTGGTGCGGCTCACGGCGCGAGCGAGGTCAGCGAGCTCACCGCGGGGAACAGCGCGACGAGCACGACGGTCGGGAGCACGAGGAAGACCACCGGTACGAGCATCAGGAGCTCCTTGCGCCCGGCGACCTCGAGCAGGGTGCGGTGCAGGTCCGCGCGGGCGTCGCCGGCCTGTGCGCGCAGCACGTCGGCGAGCGGCGTACCCCGCTGCACCGCGATGGCGACGCCGTCGACGAACCGGCGTACCGCGGGAACTCCGATGCGAGTCGCCATCGAGTCGAGCGCATCGACGAACGAGACGCCGGACGCCGTGTCCTGCCCGGCGCGACGGCACTCGTCGGCCAGCGGCCCGCTCGCGACGCGGGCCACCCGGTCGAGGGCGGCGACCGGTGACTCTCCCGAGGCGACGGCGAGGGCGAGCAGGTCCGCGACCGGTGGGAGACCGACGCGGATCGCGTCCGCCCGTCGCGCGACGGCTCGGACGAGAGCGCGGTCGCGAAGAAGTGCCCCGCTGACCCCGCAGACCAGTGCCAGCACGAGGGCAGCGACCGGCCGGAACGAACGACCCGCGACCGCGAGTGCCAGCAGCAGCGCGCCGCTCGCGGTCAGCCCGGCGACGGACCAGGTGAGCTGCTCGAGTCGGAACGCGACGACCGAGTCCTTCGCCCGGCCGGCCGCCACGAGACGGTTCCTCAGCGTCTCGCCGCCGCCGAGGAGCCCCTCGAGACGCACCGCGAGCGAGCGCAGCGACGGGCCGAGGATCCGTTCGATCGTCGAGGCGTCCAGTCGCGTGCCCAGGTCGTCGCGTCGAGGCGCCGCCGCGGACGGACCCGCGACGTGCGGTGCGATCCGCTCTGCCGGCGTGGGAGGACGACGTGCCGTCACCCCGGCGGCGGCGGTGAGGGCACCCGTCGTCAGCAGCCCGGCGGCCAGTGCGCCGAGAGCGGTCACGAGAGCACCCGCTCGTCGCCGGGGAGCCGGCCCAGCCGACGCATGACCAGGTACGCCACCGCGCTCGTCACGGCCGCGGCGGCCAGCACGAGCGCACCGCTCGCCGAGTCGTACGCCGCCAGCGCACCCGGCCGCAGCGACAGGAACGCCAGCGTCGCCCACGGCGCGGCGACCGCGAGCCGCGCGGCGTTCACCGCCCAGCCCTGCCGGGCCTCCAGCTCGGACCGGGTGCGCGCGTCCTCGCGCAGCACCGCCGAGAGCGTGCGCAGCAGTCGGCCGAGCTCGCTGCCACCGACATCGCGGGCGAGCCGGAGCGCCTCGACGACGCGGTCGCCGACCGGGTCGGACAGGTCCGCCTTGAGCCGGTCGAGGCAGGTGCCGAAGGATCCGGTCACCCGGTGGTCCGCGGCGAAGCGGACGAAGGACGGTCGCAGCGGTTCGGGCGCGCGCTCCGCGAGTGCGGACACGGCGTCGGGCAGCGCCATCCCGGCGCGGACGGCGGAAGCGAGGTCGTCGACCGCGTCGGGCCAGCACGCCACGAGTGCGCGTCGACGACGCGACGCCCGACGGCCGACGGCGCCGAGGGGCAGCCAGGCGGCGAGGCAGCCGAAGGCGAGTGCCACCACGGGCGAGCCGGACACCACGAGCATCACGACCGCCCCGGCCACGGCCGAGCCCGCGCACGTCGCGAGCACGCGAGCCACCGTCAGGTCGCCGAGCCCCGCGGCGTCCAGCCTCCGGCGTACGCCGTTGCGCCGTGTGGCGCTCGCGTCGAGCGGTGTCGTGCGCGCCTGCAGGACCACCAGCAGCCCCAGCCCGAGCAGGAGTCCGAGGAGCTCACCCATCACGACACCCTCAGGATCGTCGCGAGATCGAGGCCGTGCGCCTCGAAGCGATCGGCGTGGGGTGGGAAGCCGCGCCCGCGCACGAGCTCACCGTCGCGGGTCGTGAACACGTCGGACGTCTCGACGACGCCGTCCTCGACCCGTCCGGAGACGCCGACGATCTCGCGTACCCGACGGCGACCGTCGGGACCAGTGCTCGCATGCACGACGAGGTCCACGGCGGAGGCGACGGTCGGCACGATGTAGGCGGCGGTGACGTTCTCGCCCGCCAGCATCGGCAGCACGCACAATTTGGTGACGGCGTCGCGCGCGGAGTTTGCGTGGACGCTCGTCATGCCGGGCATGCCGCTGTTGAGCGCGACGAGGAGATCCAGCGCCTCGGCCTGTCGGACCTCACCGACGACGAGCCGGTGCGGGCGCATCCGCAGCGCCTCCACCACGAGGCGGCGCAGCGAGATCTCGCCGGTCCCCTCGAGACCCACCTGGCGGGTCTGCATCGCGACCCAGTCCGGTCGGTCCAGCCGTACCTCGAAGACCTCCTCGCAGGTGACCACGCGCTCGTGCGCGGGCACCGCGTTGAGCAGGCAGCTGAGCAGCGTCGTCTTGCCCGCCTGGGTGCCTCCCGCGACCACGATGTTGAGTCCGGCGACGACGGCGGCCGAGAGGAAGGCAGCGGCCGCCGCCGTCAGGGAACCGAGCTCGACGAGGTCATCGAGTCTCGTGGCCGGGAGCACGTGCCGGCGGATGTTGACGGCCCAGTGCCGTCGCGTCACGTCGGGGATCACCACGTGCAGCCGTGAACCGTCCGGCAGGAGCGCATCGACGAACGGCTGGCTCACGTCGACGCGACGACCGCTCGAACGCAGCATCCGCTCGACGAGGTCGTGCACCTGGGTCTCGGTAAGAACCACCGTCGTGAGCTCGCTGCGACCGCGGCGCGCACGGAACACGCGGTTGGGCTCGTTCCACCAGATCTCCTCGGTGTCCGGATCGTCGAAGAGCCGCTGCAACGGCCCGTAGCCCGCCACCTCGTCGTGGATCTCCTGTGCCCATGCCTCGACGTCGCCGTACGACGACTCCGCGTGCTCCGCGGCCGCGACGTCATCGAGGACGTCGAGGATCGCGGACGCGCACGGCGCGCGGATCGGCCATCGGGTCGGTTCCGCGGTCGCGGACCAGGGCACGGACCCGGTCGACGACGGTGCTGTCGTCGACGGGCGAGGCGGACGTGGACACCGGGGACCCCCGCACAGCTGGAGGCCTACGGCCTCGATGGGCGCACCGATCGACGGCGCGGTCGACCCGGGGGCTCCCAGCCAGGGGTCTGTCGCTGGAAGTTACGCACGCTGCCCGGCGCGACGGCGGGACACGGAGGCGTCTGTGGACCTACGGCGAGGGAAACGTGAGGTTGTGGGCGAGGTCGTGCACCGCCGCGGCGACCACGGCGAACGCTCGAGTCAGTCAGCCGATCGCGATGACCGGGTGGGCGCGCGGGTCGAGCCAGCGCAGGATCGCCGCCATCGTCGCGCGCGGCACCGCGACACAGCCCGCGGTCGCGTGGCCGTCGGACACGTGCAGGAAGATCCCGGCGCCGCGGTAGCGCACCGCCGGAGCCATGTTGTAGTCGATGACCACGGCGTAGTCGTACTGCACCCGGTGGGTGATCAGCCGCTCGCTGCCGTTGACGTCCGACTCGGGCAGCCGGGTGTCGAAGCCGCCCGCGGAGCCGCGGCGCATCGTGTTGTACCAGCGGCTGCGGTTGTCCTCCACCCACCAGTCGTCCGGCCCGACCCGGTGGTAGGGCAGCCGCGCGCCCGGGTTCGCCCGGATCCCGAAGGCGTGGGTGAGCGGGTACGTGCCGGTGGGGGTCGTGGACGTGCCCTGACGACGGGTGCTCCCGGCCACGACCCCGCGGGCACCGACCCGCGCGGACCTCGTCGACAGCACGCGCTTCCAGCCGGCGGACGTGCGCTGCCAGGTCGTCACGGTCGCGTAGGACCCACGTGCCTTCACCGTCACGACCTGGGTCGCGCCGCCGAGCCGTACCGGCACCGGGAAGGCCGGTCGGACCGCGGCCGCCACCGGGGCCAGGACGGCGGCCGCCTGCGGCCGGGCGAGTGGCCGGGACGGATAGCCGGTGTCGAAGTGCTGGTAGTCCGTCGTCGAGCTGTCCTGCCAGGTCCAGCCGGCGCGGGTGAACACGGTCCACGCCGTCCCGCCCTTGGTGATCACGCCGGTGCCGGCGCGGGTGCGGCCGTAGCGCGCGCTGGGCTGGAAGCACCCGCAGCGCGGGTCGATCCACGGGTTCTCATAGGGGTTGACGTCGACCGCCCGGCCGTTGGCGTGCGGGGACGCCGTCGCCGGGGCGTTGGCCTGCGCGGCCCGGCGGCAGTTGTACGCCGAGGTGTTGTCCGCCGCCATGCTCGCGTTGTCGTCGCCGCCGAACGCCTCGATCGGCTGCATCCGGTGGATCGGGAAGCCCCGGTCGAACAGCTGGGTGAAGATCGCCGCGACGCTCGCCGCGACGTCGGCGTTCACCACGAGGAGACCGCGGTGCACGGCGCCGTCGAACCCGTGGAAGTTGACCTCGACCCGGCGCAGCCCCGCGCGGGCGACCGGGCAGCCGGCGTGCCAGGCGCCCACGGCGACGATGCGCTGCCACTGCGCCAGCGGGACCGTCGAGACGACGGCGTCGGCCCGGGTCGCCGGACGCGGTGTCGCCAGGGCCGGGGCGGGCGTGCTCGGGCGGGACGGCGTCGGGGTCGCGGTCGGCGTGGGGCTCGTCGCCGGGGTCCGGCTCGGGGTCGGCACTTCCGTCGTCGCCGCCGGAGTGGCCGCGGGCGTGGCCGCGGGCGTGGCCGGACCGGAGGACGGTGGTGACGCCGCGGTGCAGCCGGTCAGCACGAGCGCCAGGAACGCCGTCCCGGCGACGACCGCCGGGCGGGCGACGCGACGCGAGTACGCCGGCGTCATCGCCGCTCCGGACCGGGAGTCACCCCGGTCGGCCGCGCGCGCACCGTCGCCGTCACGCGGTCAGGGTAGAGGCCGTCCCGGCACCGCGGGCACCCGCCGCACCGTGGCACGACGAGGACCCTGGACGCGGAGCCACTTGTGTCTCGGAGCCTGGTGATCGCGCCGGCGTCCTCCCTCTGGGCCGCCGGCATGTCGCCGGCGCCCGACCCCGTGGCGGTGGTTCGGCCCGGGACGGCGTGGCGGCCGTGTCCGGATGCCGGGTCGCCGAGGCAGCATTCCTGAGCAGGCGCACAGGGTTCCCGGATTCGCTCAGCACGGGCTCAGCCCCCTGCCGGGCTCCCGGCACGTCCACGACCCACGGTGGTCAGGTCGGCGATCACCCCGAGCGCCGCGACGAAGGAGTGAGCATGAGCATCCATGGCATGGGAACCACCCGTCTGAAGTCCGTCGGCCTGGTCGTGAGCGGCGTCCTCGCCGGCGCCGTCATCGCCGGTGTCGGCGTCGCCAACGCGGCGACGACGACCCCGACACCGTCGGCCAGCTCGTCGACCGGCTCGTCGACGAGCACGACCGCACCGACGGCTCCGTCGGGTCAGGCGCCGAAGGCGTTCGACCACGGCGGCGCCACCCCCGTCCGCAGCGACGAGAAGTCGGTCAGCTCGGCGGACAGCGCCACCCTCACGGCGGCGGCCCTCAAGGCCGTCCCGGGGGCGACCGTCTACCGGGTCGAGACCGACGCCGGTGACGCCGCCTACGAGGTCCACCTCACCAAGGCGGACGGCACGCTGGCCACGGTCAAGTTCGACTCGAACCTGGCCGTGACGAAGGTCGAGACCGGCATGGGCCAGGGCGACCCGGCCCCGCAGGGCCAGCCCGGCAGCGGCCAGACCGGCTGAGCGCGGGACGACCGGCGGCGGGCCCGGACCCTCGGGTCCGGGCCCGCCGTGCCGTCGCGGGGTGGTGGGTGTCGTCGGTCCGGGCCGACGACCCGGTCAGGCCCCCTGCTGGACCAGCGTGCGGATCGTGCGCAGCGCCACGGACAGGGTCGCGAGGTCGAACTGGTCGCCCAGCGAGATCTCGTCGAGGGTGCCGCGGGCGCGGGCGAGCCCCTCGGCCTGCTGCGCCTCCCAGGCCTCGACCCGCTCCATCGGCTCGCTCATGCCGCGCGTGGTCTCGATGACGCGCCGGGTCATGCCGACCAGCGCGCTGTAGAGGTCCGAGCGCAGCGCCGCGCGGGCCAGCGAGCTCCAGCGGTCGCTGCGCGGCAGCTGCGTGATGCGGGTGAGCATCCGGTCCACCTCGTAGCGCTCGGAGAGGATGAAGTAGATCCGCGCGACGTCCTCCGCGTCGGCGCCGGTCAGCTGCGCCACCTCGACGACGTCGAATGCGCCGTAGACGTCGAGCAGCGTGGCGCACTCCAGCGCGAGGTCCTCCGGTGCGCCGATCGAGACGAGCTCGGCGGTGCGCGCGAGGAGCCGCTGCTTCTCGACGCCGACGAGCATGTCCGGCACGAGCGGCGCGATGCGCGCGATCTCCCCACGGAACCGGGCGATCTCGGCCTCGACGTCGACGCGCCCACCACGGGACATGAGCACCCAGCGGGTCGCGCGGTCCAGGAGACGGCGCGACTCGAGGAGCAGGGCGCACTGCGCGCCCGTGGGCACCTGGTTGTCGAGCGCCTCGACCCGTGACCAGAAGTCCGGCAGCGCGAAGACCTCTCGCGCGACGGAGTAGGCGCGGGCCACCTCGACCGGACCGGCGCCCGTCTCCTCGGACGCCCGGAAGGCGAACGAGATGCCGCCGCGGTTGACCATGTCGTTGACGACGACCGTCGTGATGATCTGCCGGCGCAGCGGGTGCGTGTCCAGGATCGCGTCGTAGCGCTCCGTGATCCCGGCCGGGAAGTAGCCCCGCAGCACGCCGCCGAAGAACGGCTCGTCGGCGAGCGGGGTCTCGAGCAGGTCGTCGGTCAGGGTGATCTTCGCGTAGGCGAGGAGCACGGCGAACTCCGGCGCCGACAGGCCCTCCCCCGCGAGGTTGCGCGCGTCGATCTCGGCGTCGGTCGGCAGGAACTCGATCGCGCGGTCGAGGTCGCCCCGCGTCTCGAGGGCCCGGATGAACCGCTGGTGCACCGTGAGCATGGAGTGCGTCTGGACGCGGGCGTTGCCGAGCACGATGTTCTGCTCGTAGTTGTCGCGCAGGACGAGCCGGCCGACGTCGTCGGTCATCTCGGCGAGCAGCGCGTTGCGCTGCTTCGCCGTCAGGTCGCCGTCGCGCACCACCTGGTCGAGCAGGATCTTGATGTTGACCTCGTGGTCGGAGGTGTCGACGCCGGCGGAGTTGTCGATCGCGTCGGTGTTGATCCGGATGCCGTTGCGGGCCGCCTCGATGCGGCCGAGCTGGGTGAACCCGAGGTTCCCGCCCTCACCGACGACGCGGCAGCGCAGGGACCTGCCGTCGATGCGGATCGCGTCGTTGCCCTTGTCGCCCACCTCGGCGTTGGTCTCGCGCGAGGACTTGACGTAGGTGCCGATCCCGCCGTTCCACAGCAGGTCGACGGGCGCGGTGAGGATCGCGCGCATGAGCTCGGCCGGGGTGAGCCGGTCGACGTTCGCGCCCAGGCCCAGGACCTCGCGCACCTGCGGGCTCACCGGGATCGACTTGGCGCTGCGGGGGTAGATCCCGCCGCCCTCGCTGATCAGGTCCTGGTTGTAGTCGGCCCAGCTCGACCGGGGGAGGTCGAAGAGCCGGCGCCGTTCGGCGTAGGACACGGCGGCGTCGGGAGCCGGGTCGAGGAACACGTGCCGGTGGTCGAACGCGGCCACGAGCCGGATGTGCTCGGAGAGGAGCATCCCGTTGCCGAAGACGTCGCCGCTCATGTCGCCGACGCCGACGACGGTGAAGTCCTCGGACTGGGTGTCGCGCCCGAGCTCGCGGAAGTGGCGCTTGACCGACTCCCACGCGCCGCGCGCGGTGATGCCCATCGACTTGTGGTCGTAGCCGACCGAGCCGCCGGAGGCGAACGCGTCGCCGAGCCAGAAGCCGTAGGAGATGGCGATCTCGTTCGCGATGTCGCTGAAGGTGGCGGTGCCCTTGTCGGCCGCGACGACGAGGTAGGTGTCGTCGCCGTCGTAGCGCACGACGTCGCGCGGCGGCACGACCTCGCCGCCCACCAGGTTGTCGGTGATGTCGAGCAGGGCCGACACGAACGTGCGGTAGCAGGAGATGCCCTCGGCGAGCCACGCGTCGCGGTCGACGCTCGGGTCCGGCGACGACTTCACGTAGAAGCCGCCCTTCGCCCCGACCGGCACGATCACGGCGTTCTTCACCATCTGCGCCTTGACCAGGCCGAGCACCTCCGTGCGGAAGTCCTCGCGGCGGTCGGACCAGCGCAGGCCGCCCCGCGCGACCATCCCGAAGCGCAGGTGCACGCCCTCGACCCGCGGGCTGTAGACCCAGATCTCGAACTTCGGCCGCGGCGCCGGGAGGTCGGGGACCTGGGCCGGGTCGAGCTTCAGGCTCACGTACGGCTTCGGGCGTCCGTCCGCACCGGACTGGTAGAAGTTCGTCCGCATGGTCGCGACGACGAGGGCCAGGAACGAGCGGAGGATCCGGTCCTGGTCCAGGCTCTGCACGGAGTCGAGCGCGGTCTCGATCTCGTGGCGCAGGGCGGCGACCTGCTCGTCCCGGTCCTCCACGAAGCCGGGGTCGAACCGCGCCTCGAACAGGCGCACGAGCAGCCGGGTGATCGGGACGTTCGCGACGAGGCACTGCTCGAGGTAGAGCTGGCTGAACGCCGAGCCGGCCTGGCGCAGGTAGCGCGCGTAGGCGCGCAGGATCACGGCCTCGCGCCACGTCAGACCGGCCGCCACGACGAGCGCGTTGAGCCCGTCGGCCTCGGCCTCGTCCTTCCAGGAGGCGAGGAAGGCGTCCTGGAAGCGCGCCTTGAGGCTGCCCAGCTCGTAGGCGTGGCCGGAGTCGAGCCGCAGGCCGAAGTCGTACACCCACATGGGCGTCCCGGCCGTCTCGATCTCGTACGGGCGCTCGTCGACGACCTCGACGCCCATCCGCTGCAGCACCGGCAGCACGGTCGCGAGCGAGATCGCCGCGCCGCGGCGGTAGATCTTGAACCGGCGCTCCCCCGCGACGGCGGCGGGCGGCTCGTAGAGGTTGAGCGCCACGGCCCCGTCGGCCGCGAGCGTCTCCAGCTGGCGGACGTCGGACACGCCGGTCCGCGCGGGGAAGTCCTCCTTGTACGCCTCGGGGAAGGCGTCGGCGTAGACCTTGACCAGGCGCGCGGACTCCTCCTCGCCGCACTGGTCGACGAGCGCGTCGGCGAAGTCGTCGTCCCACGAACGGGTGCACTCCGCGAGGCGCGCCTCGAGCTCGTCGTGCGCGACGACGGGCAGGTGCAGGCCAGGCGCCGACCGCACGACGAAGTGCAGGCGCGCGAGCATCGACTCCGAGACCCGGGCGGTGTAGTCGATCAGGGACGAGCCGTACTCCTCGGCCAGGACGTCGGCCATCCGGAGGCGCACCGTGGTCGTGTAGCGGTCGCGCGGGAGATAGACCATGCACGAGACGAAGCGGCCGTACCTGTCACGGCGCATGAACAGCCGGGTCTGGCGGCGCTCCTGCATGTGCAGCACCGCGAGCGCGGTCTCGGTGAGCTCGTCGGCGTCGACCTGGAACAGCTCGTCGCGCGGGTAGGTCTCGAGGACCTGCAGGAGGTCCTTGTAGGAGTGGCCGTCGACGCGGAAGCCGGACCGGTCGAGCACCTGGTGCGCCACGCGGCGCAGGAACGGGACGGCCATGACGGACTGGATGTAGGCGCTCGAGGTGTAGAGCCCGAGGAACCGCCGCTCGCCGGTCACCCGCCCGTCGGCGTCGAAGGCCTTGACGCCGACGTAGTCGAGGTAGGCCGGCCGGTGCACGGTGGAGCGGCTGTTCGCCTTGGTGAGCACCAGGACGTGCGGGTCGCGCGCCCGGGCCCGGACCTCGGGGCTGAGCTGGGTGAACCCCTTCGCCACCTGGCGGTCGTTGCGCATGAGACCGAGCCCGGTGCCGGGGACGGGCTCGAGGTGCGAGCCGTCCTCGCTGAGCTCGTACTCCCGGTAGCCCAGGAACGTGAAGTGCTCGTCGGCGAGCCAGCGCAGCAGGTCGACCGACTCCGCGGACTCCTCGGCGTCGACCGTGCCCGGCGGACGCTGCTCGATCTCGTCGGCAAGGGCCCCCGCGCGCTGGACCATCCGGGGCCAGTCCTCGACGGCCTCGCGCACGTCGCGCAGGACTCCCAGGATCTCCTGCTCGACGTGCCGCAGGTCCGCGTCGTTCGTCTCGCGGTCGACCTCCACGTGCATCCACGACTCGACGATCGCGCCCTCGGGCACGATCTCGTCCTCGTCGTCGACCGCGATCACGTCCTGCAGCGCGCCGGCGACGTCACGGCGTACGACGAACTGCGGGTGGATCACGAGGTGGATGGCACGGCCCTGGCCGCTGAGCGACGCCGACACGGAGTCGACGAGGAACGGCATGTCGTCGGTGACGATCTCGATCACGGTGTGACCGGCCGACCAGCCGTGCCCCTCGAGCGACGGGGTGAAGGCGTGCACGACCGCCGTGCCCTGCGGGCGGTCGGCGGCGGTGCGACGGTGGCTGACGACGGCGCCGAGGACGTCGACCGGGTCGCGGCCGAGGAGGTCCTCGGGGGCGGTGTGGCGGTAGTAGCGCCGCACGAGCGCCTCGAGCGCCGGGTCGTGCTGGGCGGCCTTCCCGCTCTCCAGGGCCCGGTCGATGAGCTCGTTCTTCGCCTCCTCGAGCCGCCTGGCGGCGGCCACCGCGGAGGCCGGGGCCGGGATGTCGATGGACGGGGGGTTGGGGGTGTCGGTGTTCGTGACACTCACACTGTCGGGCACGCCTGGTCGCCTCTTCGCACGCTCGTCGGCCGCACGCCGTTGTGCGACCCGTTCACCCTAGACCGGTGCACCGGTCGACGTGACCGTGCGCGACACTCCGGTACGGCAACCGCACGCCCCCGCACCGTCCCACCCGGAGGTCCCCACCGTGGCCACGCACCTGTCGGCACGCCTCGCGCTGCCCGGCCCGCCGACCGCGGCGTTCGCCCTGGTCACCGACCCGGCCTACGTCGAGGACGTCGCGACCTCGACCGGCGGCCACGACGTCGAGGTGAGCGTCACGAGCACCGACGACGGCGGCGCCACGACGGTGTCCGGGCGCACGATGCCGGCGAACCTGCCGGCGTACGCCAAGGCCTTCGTGGGCGACACGATCCGGCTCACCGAGACCCGCGTCTTCGGCCCGCCCGGGTCCGACGGGAGCCGGGACGGCACCTTCACGGTCGACTTCGGCTCGACGCCGATCGCGATCCGGGGCTCGTTGCGGCTCGCGGCGCACGCCTCGGCGAGCGTCCTGGCCATCGAGGTCGAGATCACCGCCTCGGTCCCCTTCGTCGGCGGAAAGGTCGAGCAGGTCGCCGCGGGGTGGATCGAGCGCTTCGTGGCCAAGGAGGAGAAGGTCGCCGCCGCCCAGGACGACTGACCGCGCCCGCAGCGCCGACCGGGGCACGGCGACCGGGGCGGCCATGATGAGGCCGTGACCAGAACAGTGCTCGAGATCATCGGCTGGGTCGGCTCGGCGCTCGTCATCGTGTCGCTGGCGCAGGCCCGGGTGCTCCGCTTCCGCGTGCTCAACCTCGCCGGCGCCGCGCTGGCGGTGGTCTACAACGTCGCTCTCGCGATCTGGCCGTTCGCCGCGATGAACCTGATCATCGCCGTCATCGACGTGTACTGGCTCCGCCGGCTCCTCGCCGCGCGGCACGATCCGGCGGCGTACTCCGTCGTCGAGGTGGCACCGCACGACGCCTACCTCGGTCACGTCATCGGCGTCCACCTCGAGGACATCCGGCGGTTCCAGCCGACCTACGCCGCACCCGCGGACGACGCGCCGCGATGGGCCTTCCTCGTGCAACGCGACGCGGAGACCGTGGGCGCCGTCGTCGTGCGCGACGAGGGCGACGGGGACGCCGTCGTCGAGCTCGACTACGTCACCGAGCGGTTCCGGGACTGCACGCCCGGCGAGTTCGTCTACGGGCGCAGCGGGGTCTTCGCGGAGCACGGCGTACGTCGCCTCGTGGCGGGGTCCGAGCTCGCGACCCAGGCCGCGTACCTGCACCGCGTCGGGTTCCGCGACGAGTCGGGCGCCTGGGTGCGGGACGTCGTCGCCGCCTGACTCTCCGGTCGGGCCGGACGGCGCCGGTGCGGAACCGGGCCGCCCGGGGTCGCGTCACAGCGGCATGACCATCACCGTGAACGGCCGCACGATCGCGACCACCGCGATCGCAGCGATGGCGCTCCTCGCGGCGTACCTCCTCGGCGCGGTCCGGCCGAGCACCGCGGGAGCCGCGACGACCACCTCGGCGGGCGGCACGGCCGCGGCCGCCGCCACGCCGGACTCCGGTGTCACCGTGACCGGGACCGGCACGGTCACCGGGACGCCGGACACCCTGCGGATCGCCCTGTCGGTGACCGCGACGGCGAGCGGGATCGACGCCGCGCTCGGATCGGCGAACCGGTCGGCCCGCGCGGTGCAGGGCGCGCTGAGCGCCCAGGGCGTGGCCGCGCGCGACCTGAAGACCTCGGGCCTGTCGATCCAGCCGAACTACACGTCCAAGGGCGAGCCGAGCGGGTACCGCGTCGACGAGAGCATCACCGCGTCGCTGCGTGACCTGGCCAAGGCCGGCGCGACCCTCAGCGCGGCGGTCGCCGCCGGGGGGAACGCCGTACGCGTCGACGGCGTGAGCGTCGCGCTCGAGGACACCGACTCGCTCGTCGCCGGCGCACGCACGGCTGCGGTGGACGACGCGCGGGCGAAGGCGGAGCAGTACGCCAAGGCGGCCGGGCGAACGCTCGGCGAGGTGCGCAGCATCAGCGAGGTCGTGCAGCAGCCCACGCCGCAGGCCTTCGACAGCCGGTTCGCGGCCGCGATGCCGGCGAGCGCCGTACCGATCCAGCCGGGCAGCCAGGACGTCACGGTCGCCGTGACCGTCGTCTACGACCTCACCTGACCCGAGCTGCACCTGGAACCGCCCGGTTCGGGCGATCGGACAGGTGGGTTCCAGGTGCAACTCGCGCCCGGTCAGGGCCGGGCGAGCTCGGCGAGGCGGGTCTCGACGAGACGTCGGAGCAGGTCCGCGGGCAACGGCTCGTCCGGGGCGAAGCGGATCGAGCCCTTCGCGGTGCCGTAGCCGGTGAGCTCGTCGGCGAGCTCCGCCGTGATCGTGCCGCTCATCGGGAAGTAGGTGCAGTGGTTCGTGGAGAAACCGACGCCGGCGACGCCCTTGCCCTGCACCTTGAGAACGGGTACGCCATAGGCGATCCCGGGCTCCGCCTCGGGGAGCATCCCCACGAGGGCGTCCCACACCGAGCGCAGCGTGGTGCGGTGCGGCTCGGGTGCGGTCGCCAGGTAGTCGTCGACGTCCTGCTGGGTCATGACCGGCTCCCTCCCGACGTCGAACCGATCGGCGCCCGGCGGCGCTCGACGCGCCCCCACACGGTCAGCCCGTCGTGTACCCGTCCACGCCGGTCGACGACGTGACGACCAGGTGCCTCCCGTTGACCACGATCGGCTGTCCGGCGGGGTCCTCGCGGACGTGCTCGAGGACGATCGCCGCGCTGGGCGAGGCGCAGACGGCGGGGAACACCGCGTCCGACGGCGCCATCTGCTGGCTCGCCACCTCGAAGCCGCGGTCGCTGCGCTGCACCTGCCAGCCGAGCACGACGCAGCCCCCGGGTGCCGGGGCGCTCCAGACGGCCGTCGTGTCCCACGACCCGGACCCGTTCCGGATCGCGACCACCGAGTCGACGACGACGTCGCCGCGCACCGGGTCCTTGAGCAGCCGCGTGGTCACGATGCCCCACACCATGCCGACGACCACGACGGCGAGGACCGCGAACAGCACCACGGACCGGCGACCGTGCGGCGGCAGCACCTCGGGCTCCAGCGGCACCTCGACGGTCGGGGCCGTCGGCTCGTCACCCGTCCCCCGCGAGAGCGTCACCGTCAGCCCATGTGCGGGTAGGTGTGGTTCTTCGGCGGCACGAAGGTCTCCTTGATCGAGCGGGTCGAGGTCCAGCGCTGCAGGTTCTGCGGGGCGCCGGCCTTGTCGTTGGTGCCCGACGCGCGCGCGCCGCCGAACGGCTGCTGCCCGACGACGGCGCCCGGTGGACTTGTCGTTGATGTAGAAGTTGCCCGCGGCGAAGCGCAGCGCGTGCATCGCGTGCGCGACGGCCGCCCGGTCCTGCGCGAAGATCGAGCCGGTGAGGCGCGTACGACGCGACGCGACTCCATCTGCGCCAGCATCTCGTCGTACCTGTCGTCGTCGTAGACGTGGACGGCGAGCAGCGGCCCGAAGTACTCCTCGGTGAAGTACTCGGCCGTCGGGTCGGTGCACTCGATGACGGTGGGCCGGATGAACCAGCCCTCGCTGGAGTCGTAGGTGCCGCCGGCGATGACGGTGACGTTCGGGTCGGCCTTGGCCCGGTCGATCGCGGCCGTGACCCGGGCGAACGCGCGCTCGTCGATCACGGCGCCCATGAAGTTGCGGAAGTCCGTGACCGGACCCATCGCGAGGCCGTCGACGGTCGCGGCGAGGTCGTCGCGCAGCGTCGCCCAGATCGAGCGCGGGACGTAGGCGCGCGACGACGCCGAGCACTTCTGCCCCTGGTACTCGAAGGAGCCGCGGACGAGCGCGGTCCGCAGCACGTCGACGTCGGCCGACGGGTGCGCCACCACGAAGTCCTTGCCGCCCGTCTCGCCCACGATCCGCGGGTAGGAGCGGTACGACGCGATGTTGTCGCCGATCGTGCGCCACAGCTGCTGGAACACGCGGGTCGACCCGGTGAAGTGCAGGCCGGCGAAGTCGGGGTCGGAGAGCACGACCTCGGAGGTCTCCACGCCGTGGCCGGTGACCATGTTGATGACGCCCGGCGGGAGACCGGCCTCCTCGAAGACGCGCATGAGGTAGTGCGCCGCGAGCTGCTGCCCGTGGGCCGGCTTCCACACCACGACGTTGCCCATCAGCGCGGGAGCGGTCGGCAGGTTGCCCGCGATCGCCGTGAAGTTGAACGGCGTGACGGCGTAGACCAAGCCCTCGAGCGGACGGTGGTCGAGCCGGTTCCACACCCCCGGCGAGGAGATCGGCTGCTCGGCGATGAGCTGCCGGCCGAAGCCGACGTTGAACCGCCAGAAGTCGATGAGCTCGCACGCCGCGTCGATCTCCGCCTGGTAGGAGGTCTTGGACTGGCCGAGCATCGTCGCGGCGTTGAGGGTGTCGCGCCACGGACCCGACAGCAGGTCGGCGGCCTTGAGGAAGATCGCCGCGCGGTCGTCGTAGGACAGCTCCCGCCAGCCGGGGGCAGCGGCCTTCGCGGCCGCCATCGCGGCGCGGGCGTCGTCGTGGGTGGCACCGCGCAGCGTGCCCAGCACGTGGTCGCGCGCGTGCGGCTCGCACGACGTCGATCGGCTCGCCGCTGCCCATCCGCGAGACCCCGCCGATGGTGCACGTGAGGTCGATGCGCTCCCCCGCGATCTCACCCAGGCGCTTCTCCAGGCTCATCCGCTCGGCGGATCCTGGCGCGTACGAGCGGATGGGCTCGTTGGCGGCGACGGGGGTACGGGTCACGGCGTCCATGGACGACTCCTCGCGGGCGTTGCTCGGGTGGCGCCTCTGCCACCGCGGACCATCCTGCCCCCTCGGGTCGACGGACGCCGCACCTCACCCCAGCAGGTCGGGGATCTCCTGGGTCGCGAACCACATGAGCTCGTGCTCGACCAGTGATACGTCGGCCAGCGCCCGCTCGTCGCCTGCCACGGCGTCGGCCAGACGGGCCAGCGCCAGCACGATCTCGCCCTCGGCGTCGGCGTCGTCGACCTGGACCGCGCTGCACCGGGAGATCGGGATCTCGACCTCCACCGACACGGCCGTCTCGTCGCCGACCGGGGTCACCGCCGCCGCGTCGACGTCGGCCACGACGACGACCCGGCGAGGCTCGCCCGACGTCGCGGCGATGAGCGTCAGCGAGTCGAAGGCGGCCGCCATGAGCACGGCGTACTCGAGCTCCTCGTCGTCGGCGTCGGTCCACGACCGGCGCAGCGCCGGAGTGACGGCGTGCCCGAGGAGCGGCGCCGGGGCGAGGCGGCCGGTCGCGTGCAACGCGGCGAGCCCGGCGACCGTCGACGGCAGGTAGATGCGCACGGGGCCAGCATGCCGTAGCCGCGAGTGCGAGCCGGACCGACGCGTCCCGCGACTACCCGGCGGGACGGGCGGACCCGCCGCGGCGGCGGGTCACGAGGCCGCGGGACGCCGCGGACGACACCTGCTTCGGACGCACCGCGGCCGTCTCCGCCGTCTCCTCCGGCGCAGTGTTCGGCGCGGGTTCCGGCGCGTTCTCCGCCGCGGGCTCCGGCGCGGGTTCCGGCGCGTTCTCCGCCGCAAGCCCCGCCGCGGGCTCCGCGGTGCCGTCGGCGGCGACCGCGGCCCGTCGCGCCGGCGCGCGCCGGGCCCGCGGCTTGGCGGCGACCTCGACCTGCGGTGACACCACCGGCGCCGCGTGCGCCCTCCGCCGGTTCGCGGGCACGGTGTCGAGCAGCTCGGCGAGCGCGGAACGCAGGCACTCGGCCAGGACGTCGACGTCGGTCATCGCGTCGCGGTCGGCGTTGAGGCCGAAGTAGAGGCCGCCGTTGTACGACGTGAGGCCGATGGACACGGTCTGGCCCTTGGCCAGCGGTACGACGGGGTACGCGCCGAGCATGAGGGCGCCGGCGGCGTAGAGCGGGAACTGCGGACCGGGGACGTTGGTGACGACGAGGTTGAACATGCGCCGCGACCAGTCGTTGGCCGTGCGGGCCGCGGCCGCGTGCAGCGTGGGCGGCGCGAAGCCGGCGATGCCGACGAGCGCCTGCGCGCCCACCATCTGGCCGGTCGCCTTGAGCTGCTCCATCTCGTAGGAGATCCGGTGCAGGCGTACGACGGCCTGCGGCTCCCCCACGGGCAGGTCGACGAGGAACGCCGCGATGTGGTTGCCGCTGGGCTCTCCGCCGGCACGGACGCTCACCGGCACAAGGGCACGCACGGCCGAGCGCGACGAGACGGACTCGCCGCGGGTCATCATCCACTCGCGCAGCGCACCGGAGACGATCGCGAGGACGACGTCGTTGATCGTGCCGCCGTGGACCTTGCGGATCGCCTTGAAGTCGTCGAGGCGCATGCTCGCCATGCCGAAGCGGCGAGCCTCGCCGATGGGGGCGTTGAGCGGGTTCGCCGACGGCGGCCGCGCGATGGTGAGCGCGGCCGAGGCCAGCCCCGCCGCCCGTCGGCCGAACCGCTCGATCGTCTCCCGGATGTCGACCGCGCCGGACCGGACCGCGTCGACGGCCGCGCCCGGGCTGCGCAGCACCTCCGAGACGGCGCCCGCCACGAGGTCGACGTCGCTCGGCCCCTGCCTCGGGGTCCAGTGCTGCGCGGCGGCGCGCTGCGGCTCCGGCGTGACGTCGAGGATGACCTGCCCGATGTCGATCGCGCCGACGCCGTCGACCATCGCGTGGTGGGTCTTCGTGAGGATGGCGAAGCGCCCGTCGGACAGCCCCTCGACGAGGTACATCTCCCAGAGCGGCCGGTTGCGGTCGAGCGGCCGGGACATGACCCGCCCGACGAGGTCGCGCAGCTGGGTCTCGTTGCCCGGGCGCGGGAGGGCGGAGCGCCGCACGTGGTAGCCGACGTCGAAGTCCTCGTCGTCGACCCACACGGGGTTCGCGATCCGGCCCGGGACCCAGCGGACCTTCTGGCGGTAGCGCGGCACGAGGCCGATCCGCTCCTGGATCAGATGGACGAGGCGGTCGTGGTCGAAGCCACCCTCGGGCGCCTGGAACAGCGCGACCCCACCGACGTGCATCGGCGTGGTGGGCTCCTCGAGGTAGAGGAACGAGACGTCGAGCGGGCTCAGCCGGTCGACCATCGCACCTCCTGCAGGCCTCGGCCCCCGCGGGAGACCTGCCGCTCATCGTGTCACGACTCGGACAGGTGTGCCGGGCTGAGTCAGGACAGCGGGACGCCGAACAGCGCCTCGAGCTCGACGAGCGTCTCGGCGTAGCTCCGGTGCCGTACGCCGACGATCCCGAGCGCCTCGGCCGCGGACACGTTGTGCGCGAGGTCGTCGACGAACACGCACTCCTCCGCGTGCAGGCCGAGCAGCCCGAGGGCGTGCTCGAAGATCCGCGGCTCGGGCTTGCGCATGCCCACCTCGCCGGAGATCACGACGACGTCGAACATCTCGTCCCAGCCGTCGCGCGGGTAGTCGTTGCCCCACGAGTTCGACAGCAGCCCGGTGCGCAGGCCCGCCGCGCGCGCCCTGCGCACGAGCCCCGACATGTCCGGGGCGTGCTCGAAGTGCTCGAACATCCGCGCGAGCAGGCCCTCCGGCGCCCAGGGTCTCCCGGTGCGCTCGGTGAGCGCCTCGGCGAGCCGGCCCTCGAAGTCCGGCAGGGTCATCTCGCCGCGCTCGAGCGCGTGGATCGGGTTGAGCAGCGCCTCGGCGCCGTACGGCTCGCCCATCCAGTCGCGCACGATGCCGACGTAGGCGTCGAGCGGTACGCCGTCGGCCTCGGCCCACGCCTCGACCGCCGTGCGCGTGTCACCGGTGAGGACGCCGCCCCAGTCCACGAGCAGACCGGTCGGCCGCGCCGGCTCAGGCACCGCACACCTGCCGCGCCCGGGCGAGCAGCTGCGGGACGCCCTCGTCGAGCCGCGCGAAGAACGGGTCCTCGGCGAGCCCGGCCAGCCACCGGTGGTGGCTGGCCTCGAGCAGGATGGCCAGCTTCCACACCGCCAGCGCGACGAACCAGCGGGTGTCTCCGGCCGGTCGCCCTGTGACGCCCTCCCACAGGCCGACGACCTCGTCGCGCGACGGGAACCCGTCGTGGCTCGTGACGAGCTCGGCCAGCGGCACGGTCTCGCCCTGCTCCGGCCAGAACGACAGCAGGTAGCCGAGGTCGGCGCGCGGGTCCCCGACGGTCGCCATCTCCCAGTCCACGACGGCGGTGATGCGGGCGCTCGGGACCTCGAGCCCACCCTCGACGGACGTCGTCGGCGCCACGATCACGTTGTCCAGCTTGAAGTCCCCGTGCACCACGGCCGGCTCGGACTCCGCCGGCAGGTGCGACCGCAGCCAGTCGCGGACGACGTCGTAGTCGGGCAGCTCACGGGCCCGGCCGCCGGCCGCGGCGACCGCGGCCTGGATGCCCTCGCGCTGACCGACCCACCGCTTGAGCTGGCGCTCGAGGTAGCCGGCCGGCCGGCCGATGCCCGCCTCGACGAACGGACGCCAGTCGACCCGGTGGATCGCGCCGAGCACCCGGGGCAGCTCGACACCGACCGCGCGCCGTGCGGCGTATCCCTGGGCGCCCGCCATGAAGTCGGGCAGCGAGTCGCGGACGACGACGCCCGGCGATCGGTCCATGACGTAGAACGGCGCTCCGATGACGGCGTCGTCCTGGCACACGCCGCGCACCTGGGGCACGCGCACCGACTCCCCCGACGCCGTGAGCAGCTCGAGGACGTGCGCCTCGCGCACCACGTCGTGGGCAGTCGGGAGGAGCGGACCGCGTGGGGGCCGTCGCAGGACGAGCTCCGCGGACCCCGAGCGGACGAGGAACGTGAGGTTGCTGTGGCCCTCCCCGAGCGCGGAGACCGAGAGGGCGTCGGCGTCGGCGAGCAGGTCTCGGTCCGACAGCCAGGCGCGCAGGCCGTCGACGTCGACGAGATCGCTCACCCGGCCGACCCTAGGCCCTGCGGCCCCCGTCGCCGGGCCGGACGTGGTGGGATCGGCCCATGGACCTCACTCCGTCGGCACGTGCCCAGGAGCTGCGCGCGACGCTCGAGCAGTTCATGTCCTCGCACGTCCTCCCCGCCGAGCCGGTGTACGCCGAGCAGCGCGCGCGGCTCGCCGCGGAGGGACGCGAGCACGACCTCCCACCGGTCGTCGAGGACCTCAAGCACGCCGCGCGGTCGCGCGGGCTGTGGAACCTGTTCCTCCCCGCGGAGTCCGGGCTCTCCGTGCTCGACTACGCCGGCCTCGCCGAGGTCACCGGGTGGTCGCCGGAGATCGCTCCCGAGGCACTGAACTGCGCGGCGCCGGACACCGGCAACATGGAGGTGCTGCACCTGTTCGGCACCGAGGAGCAGAAGTCGCGCTGGCTCGAGCCGCTGCTCGCCGGCGAGATCCGCTCGGGCTTCGCGATGACCGAGCCGGACGTCGCCAGCAGCGACGCCATGAACATCGAGACCTCGATCGTGCGCGACGGCGACGACTACGTCATCAACGGCCGCAAGTGGTGGACCACCGGCGCGCTCGACCCCCGCTGCCAGGTGCTCGTGCTCATGGGTCGCACCGACCCGTCGGCGGACGCCTACCGGCAGCAGTCGATGATCCTCGTGCCGATGGACGCGCCGGGGGTCAGCGTGGTGCGCGACCTCACCGTCTTCGGCTACCACGACCAGCACGGTCACGGCGAGCTGCTCTTCGAGCAGGTGCGCGTCCCGGCGACGAACATCCTCGCGAACGAGGGCGACGGCTTCTTCATCGCGCAGATGCGGCTCGGTCCGGGCCGCGTGCACCACTGCATGCGCGCGATCGGCATGGCCGAGCGCGCTCTCGACCTCATGTGCCGCAGGGCCGGCGAGCGGGTCGCGTTCGGCCGACCGGTCGCGGCGCAGGGCGTCTGGCAGGAGCGCATCGCGGAGTCGCGCATGGCGATCGACCAGGCGCGCCTGCTGGTGCTGAACGCGGCGTCGCTCATCGACACCCAGGGCATCGCCGACGCGGAGACGCGTCGCCAGGTCGCGGCGATCAAGGTGATCGCGCCCCGCGTCGCGTGCCAGGTGATCGACCTCGCGATCCAGGTGCACGGCGGCGCCGGCGTCAGCTCCGACACCCCGCTCGCCGCGATGTACGCCGGTGCCCGCACGCTGCGCATCGCGGACGGCCCGGACGAGGTGCACGTGCGCTCGGTCGCGCGGTCCGTGCTCAAGCCCTACCGCGCGCGCTGAGCCTCAGCGGGCCGCGCCGTACCCGCACGGAGGTCGCGCAGCAGCTCGAGCGCCGCGCTGCGCAGCGCAGTCCGCGCCGGTGAGGAGGGCGCGACCTCGGCCAGGGTCGCTCCGCGGCGCACCGCTGCGTCGTACGCGTCCCGGTCGTCGGGCACGCACCACACGGCGTCGACGCCGGCGTGCCGGTGCAGCGCGTCGGCCACCGCCGCGGCCCCGCGGCGACCGACGAGCGACTCGCGCAGCCTCGTGACGAGGACGCGTACGTCGGAGCCTGGGACGACGTCACCGAGCTCGGAGAGCCCGCTCACGATCCGCACCAGCCCGACCGGGTCCGCGGTCCCGACGGCGACGACGACGTCGGCCGACTCGAGCGCGGCGAACGTGGCGGCGTTGCGCCGCGGCGCCTCGGTGTCGAACACGAGCTCCTCGTCGGCCTCGAGGGAGGACCCGCAGTCGACGACGACGAGGTCCGCGAGCGACCGCCCCACGCGCAGCACGTCGGCGAGCGCGGCGCCGCGCACCTCGTTCCACCGGCCCGCGCGCGGCAGGCCCGGGAGGACGCGCAGCCCCGGGCGCACCTGCCGCGCCAGCACCGCGAGTGCCTCGACGTCGAGCCCGCCGCCCAGCGAGCGGCGGCAGGCCGACGCGAGACCGGCCCCGTCGTCGAGCAGCCCGAGCACGACGGAGACCGACGGCGCCCAGGTGTCGGCGTCGACGAGCAGCACCTCGGCCCCGCCCCGCGCCGCCTCGTCGGCGAGCGCCACGGCGACCGACGTCCGCCCGGGGGCGCCGGCCGGGCCCCAGACCGCGACCACGCGGCCCGCGCCGGCCGCGTCGGCCTCGGTGTCGCCGTCGTGACCGGGCGCAGCTGCCGCGACCGGTGCGGAGGCCGAGCGGGCGGCGGCCGCGACCTCGCGCACGGCGCGGCCGATGTCCGTCGGGTCCACTGTCACGACGGCCACGGCGCCCCATCTCGCGAGCCGGCGCGCCGCGTCGTCGTCACCCTCGCCGACGACGCCGACGACCGCGAGACCGAGCGAGCGGACGCGGTCGAGCACGTCCGCGTCCAGGCGCGGCGCGCCCGAGCCGAGCACGGCCACCCGGCCGAGACCGGCGGACGCCGCAGCCAGCAGGTCGGCGGTGTCGAGGCAGCGCCGCGCGATCGTGACCCGGCTCGCCGGGTGGGCAAGTCCGGCGACCAGTGGTCCCTCCCACGGGGTCGCGCCCAGGAGCACCAGCGCCTCGACGGGGACAGAGCCGGTCACCTCACGACCCGCTGCCGACGCGGACCAGGTCGACGTCGCCGCCGCGCGCGGCCGCCACCGCGCGCCCGGCGTCCCGGGCGCCGACGTCGAGGACGACGCCGAGCTGCGACGTGGTGCCGGCGGTGTCGGCGACGCCCGGGTCGGCGACGAGCGCGCCCGCGAGCACGAGCGTGGGCAGCACCGTCACTCCGTCCTGGCCCACCGAGGCGCCGTCCTTCGGCGACACGTAGACGTCGACCCGCTCACCCCTCGACAGCGCGGGCGGGGCGTGCAGCGGGTCGACGGGCACGGTGACCATGCGCCGGTCCGCCGTGGCCGCGTCGGTCAGGGCCGCGGCCGGGAGCAGCTCGCCGACGCCGACGTCGCGCGCGAGGGTCCGGCCGGTCACGTCGGTCGCCTGCGAGACGTACGCCGTCACGGTGCCCGCCGCGGCCGGGACGGCGACCAGGTCGTCCTCGTGCAACGTGGTGCCCGCCGCGAGCGACTGCCGGAGCGACCAGACCGGGCACACGGTCGCCGGACGAGGCGACGAGGCGACCGCCGAGGACGACGGACACGACGACGAGGGTGACGCCGACCGCGAGTCGCACGTCGCGGCGGCCGGCGCCCAGGCGCCGGGCAGGAGGGCTGGTTGCTGCGGACATGCCGCGACCCTGCCCTCGCGCTCCGTCCACACGCCCGGCTGCGTCCCCCATACGGCCGTCGGCCGATGCGAGGATGTCGGGGTGGCTCCTCGGTTCCTCACCCTCGCCGACGTGGCGGAGACGCTCAACATCTCGGCGTCGCAGACGTACGCCCTCGTGCGCAGCGGGGACCTGCCCGCGATCAAGGTGGGCGGGCGAGGTCAGTGGCGGGTCGAGGCGGTCGAGCTCGAGGCCTACATCGCGCGGATGTACACCGAGACGGCGGACTTCGTCCGCGCCCACCCGCTCGGCCGCGACGACGTCGACGACGACCCGGCCGCGGACTGACCCGCGCTCAGCCGACCGACGTCCACCGGCTCACGACGGCGACGGCGGACAACGGCACGGCGAGCGTCCCGCCCGCCGCCGCGACCTCGAGATGGTCGGCGTACGTCGCCGACGCGCGTCCGCGCACCACCGCGCCGTCGACGAGGAGCACAGACACCTGCGACCGGTCGCGGCTCCACCCGCGCAGCACCGAGGTCACCGGTCGCGGTGCTCGTGGGCCGGCCGGTACCGCGCGACCGAGACCGCGGACCGTGAGGACCGGGCGCAGCGCCACCAGGTGCTCGGTCGCTCCGGGGCGGCGGGCGTCCCGCGTGCCGGCGATGAGGACCCATCCCGTGCCGACCTCCGTGACGAGGCCGGCGTACCGCCCACCGGGCACCGACACCTCGACCGGCCCGAGGGCACCGCGCAGCCGGTCGGCGAGGCCGATCGCGGCTCGCTCGATCCGGGTCCGCTCGGCGGCCTCGGCGTCGCGCTCGAGGTCCGCGTCGGCCGCGGCGAGGGCGGCGAGATCCGCCTCGAGACCGGCCACCAGGTCGTCCGGACGCCCCTGTGTGACGGCCTCCTGGGTCATGCCCCACCTCGTCCTGCCGCGCCTCCATCGCGGTCACGGTAGGCGCGCGTCCCCCCGGTCGCGCCCCGAGCCGCGGCGTCCGCAAACCGTTCACCCGTGCGGGCGACCGAGCGGCAGGTCGACGGTGACCGTCGTCCCCGACGAGCCGTCCGAGTCCGCGCGCACCGTCCCGTGGTGCGCCGCCACGAGCTCGCGCACCACCGCGAGCCCGAGCCCGAGGCCCGGTGCCGCACCGCTCGTCGACCCGCGCCAGGACCGGTCGAAGACGTGGGCGAGCTCCGCCGCGGGGATGCCGGGCCCGGTGTCCCGTACGACGAGGTGCGCCGCAGCCTCGGTCCGGTGGACCGTCACGCTGACCTCGTCGCCCGCACGGCAGTAGCGCGCGCAGTTCGACAGCAGGTTGGCCAGCACCTGTCGCAGCCGGTCGGTGTCCCCCACGACCGGCACCGGTTCGGTCGCGTCGACCGTCACCGCGAGTCCTGCGGCGCGGAGGCGCGGCTCCTGTGCCGCGGTCTCGGAGCGGGCGAGCCCGGCCAGGTCGAGCTCGGCCCAGCGCAGGCTGAACGCCGTCGACTCCGCCGACGACAGGGCGGTGAGGTCGTCCACGATCCGGCTCAGGCGCAGCGACTGGTCGTGAAGTCCGGTGAGCAGCCCGGCATCCGGCTCCACGAGACCGTCGCGCAGCTCCTCGAGCCCGACCTGGAGCGCGGCGAGCGGGGTGCGCAGCTCGTGGGCGACGTTGGAGGCGAGCCGGCGCTGGCTGCTCTCGGAGCGGGTGACCACCTCGGCCATCTCGTCCACCGACCGCGCCACCGTCCCGATCTCACCGGGCCCGCTGACGCCCGTGCGTGCGGTCCGGTCGCCGGCGGCGAACGCCTGGGCGGCGGCGGACACCGCGAGCAGCGGACGGGCCAGCCGACGCGTGACCAGCAGGCCGACGAGCAGCGCGAGGAGCACGGCCACGCCGGCGGCCACACCGATCCAGCGCCAGGCGACCTCCCGGGCCGCGGTCGCCGCGTCGGTCTCGAAGACGAGCCCGACGACGCCCACCTGGACGCCGTCGACCACGACGGGTACGCCGTCACCCGTCACCTCGGGGCTCGGCGTGGGCGACCCCGGCGGTGGCGTCGCACCGCCGGAGCCCGTGGGGCGACCCGTGCCCGAGTCGGTCGGGCGGCCGGTGCCCGAGTCCGTGGGGCGGCTCGTGCCCGGGTCCGTGGGGCGGCTCGGGCCCGAGACCGACGGTCGCGGCGTGGCAGACGGCGAGCGATCTGCGGCCGTCCCGCTGGGCCGGCCCGCGCCACCGGTCGTCGGGTCCGATGCCGCCACGCGGCTCGGCGACCCGTTCGCCAGCGGGAGCAGGACCGGCACGGCCAACGGTCCCCCGCGGGCCGCACCGTCCACGGACGGGACCGCCAGGGCACCGGGCAGCGGGCCGGCGGACGCCCCGGCCACGACCGTCCCGTCCGCGGCGAGGACGACGACGTGCGCTCCCGCCGCGGACGCGAGCTCCTCGGCGGCCGTCAGGTCGGCGCCGTCCCAACCGCCGGCCGTCCGGTAGGCCTCGGCGACCGCTGCCGCCACGCCGACGGCGACCCTGGCCCGCTCGGTCTCGGCCGCCTGGTCGATCCCCCGCCCGGTGCCGACGAGCGCCGCGGCCACCACCAGACCGACGGATCCGACGGCGACGAGCGCGAACGCGGCGAGCAGGCGCGACCCCAGCGACCCGAGCCGCCGGCCCGGGATCTCAGCGGTCACGGGGCCACCCCAGCCGGTAGCCGGCACCCAGGACGGTCTCGACGACCTCGCTGCCGGGTCCGCCCATCTTGTGCCGCAGGTTCTTCACGTGCGTGTCGATCGTCCGCTCGTAGCCGGTGAACTCGTAGCCACGGACGCGGTTGACCAGCTCGTAGCGCGAGCTGACCCGGCCCGGCGCCGAGGCCAGCGCGGTCAGGATCCCCCACTCGCTCGGTGTCAGGTCGAGCGTCTCGTCGTCCAGGACCGCCTCGTGCCGAGCCTCGTCGATGCGCAGCCGGCCGCCGCCGAAGCTGGTCACGTCGGGCATCGCGACGCCGTGCTCGGCGCGGTGGAGGATCGCCTGGACCCGCAGCACGACCTCCCGCGCGCTGCACGGCTTGGTCACGTAGTCGTCCGCGCCGAGCTCCAGCCCGCGGATCCGGTCCGCGACCTCGCCGCGCGCCGTGAGCACGAGGACGGGTGGGGAGCCGCGCAGCCGGATCTCCCGGAGGACGTCCTCGCCGTCGACGTCCGGGAGCCCGAGATCGAGCAGCACGAGGTCGGCGGGCGAGCCGGCCAGCAGCGTGAGCGCCTCGGCGCCGGAGCCGGTGGTGAGCACCCCGAACCCGGCGCGCTCGAGGTAGCGCCGGAGCACCTCACGGATCCCGCGCTCGTCCTCCACGACCAGGACGGTGGCCACGGGACCCATCGTCGTCCCTGCATCACCGCGACGCCGGTCCAGCGCCCTCACGCGCGGAACCGCCCCGGGACGACGAGCCGCCCCGCGACGGGGGGGTCGGCGTCACGGGGCGGTTCTGGTACCTCAGTGGTTCATGGGTACGTCGTACGCTCAGCTGCAGTCACGGAGCTGGTCGCGGTCGCGCAGCTGATCCGCACCCGTCCCGTCCTGGGCCGCGAGGCGGTCCCGGTCCTGCGTCTGGTCGCACGTCGAGCTCACGGTGCTGCTCGCGGTGGTGGCGACCGCGTCCTGCTGCGCTGCGGTCGGGACGGCCTGCCGCGTCTGCGTCCGCGTCCGCGCCTGCTCGGTCGTCCGCGTCTGCGTCTGTGTCGCCGCCTTCGCCGCCGTCACCTTCTGTGTCGTCGTCTGCGTCCGAGCGCGCTCCGTCGTCTGCGTCCGAGCCTGCTCACGCACCTGCTCCCGCGTCTCGACCCGGAGCTGCTGGGTCGACCCGGACTGGGTGCGAGCCTGCTCGCCGATCGGCAACGTGGTGGCTGCCGCGGCCGCACCTCCGGTCGCGAGGACCAGTGCCGCTGCCGCGAACGCCGTGCCGTACTTGGTGATGGTCTTCATCGTGCTCACCTCCTGTGCCACCTTCAGGGAACCGCGGTGCGGTGAAGACCGGACGGAGCCGGTGTGAGGGTGGGGTGAAGACGAGCGACGGCGTGGCCGCCGATGGACGGGCGGTTACCGCCCGGCGGTCGCGGGGGCGAGCAGCGCGCGTACCTCGGCGACCTTGGGGACGCGTCCGGAGACGACGACCTGCTCGTCGACGACGAGGGCCGGGGTGGACATGACGCCGTACTCCACGATGGTCGGGTAGTCCTCGACCTTCTCGATCGTGGCGTCGATGCCGAGCGCCGCGACGGCCTCGCGGGTGACGCGCTCGAGGTTCTTGCAGTTGGCGCAGCCGGGGCCGAGGACCTTGATGATCACGGTGTTCTCCAGGGTGGTGGGCGGGTTCAGGTGGCGAGCAGGGCGTTGAACAGGTAGCCGACCGCGACGATGCCGGTCGCGACGACGCCGGCGAAGACGGCGAGCAGCTGCGGCTTGAGGACGCGGCGGAGCAGGATCATCTCGGGCAGCGAGAGCGCGACGACGGCCATCATGAACGCGAGCAGGGTCCCCATCGGGAGGCCCTTCTCGTAGAGGGCCTGGACCATCGGCATCACGCCGGCCGCGTTGGAGTACAGCGGGACCCCGATGCCGACGGCGATGAGGACCCCGAAGGTGGAGCCGGGTCCGGCGTAGGTGGTGAAGAACTCGGTGGGGACCCAGCCGTGGATGACCGCGCCGAGGCCGATGCCGACGAGCAGGTAGGGCCAGATCTTGCGCAGGACGGTGCCGACCTCCTCGACGCCCATCTGCACGCGGTCGTCGAAGGTGAGGCCGAGAGCGGGATCGAGCGGCTGGCCGCGCAGCTTCGTCTCGAAGACGAACGGCTCGACCCAGCGCTCGAGGCGCAGCCGGCCGATGACGAAACCGGCGACGATCGCGATGAGCAGCCCGGTTCCGATGTAGATCGCGGTGATCTTCCACCCCGAACAGGGTGAGCAGCATGCCGATCGCGATCTCGTTGACCATCGGGGAGGCGATGAGGAAGCTGAACGTGACGCCGAGCGGGACGCCCGCGGCGACGAACCCGATGAACGCGGGAACCGCGCTGCACGAGCAGAACGGCGTGACGACGCCGAGACCGGCCGCCAGCACGTTGCCGACGCCCTCGCGCTTCCCGCCGAGCAGCGCGCGGGTCCGCTCCACGCTCATGTAGGAGCGCAGGAAGGTGACCGCGAAGATGATCAGGACGAGCAGCAGGGTGATCTTGATGGTGTCGTAGACGAAGAAGTGGATCGTCTCGGTCACCCGGGCGGACGGGTCCATCCCGAAGGCGCCGTACAGGATCCAGTCCCACAGGTGCTCGTTGAGCTGGTACGCGACGAACCACACGGCCGCGGCCGACGTCAGGGCGAGTCCGCGGCCCCGGCGGGTCTCGGGCATCCGGTCGATCAGGGTCATGACGGATCCTCCGCCCACCGGGTCGGGAGTGCGGCGATGATCCGGGCGTGGGCGTCCGGGGCGAGGGCGTAGTCGATCCAGCGGCCCCGACGGGCGGCGGTGACCAGTCCCGACTCCCTCAGCACCTTGAGGTGGTAGCTGAGCAGGCTCGGGGCGATGGTGACGTGCTCCTGGATCTCGCAGACGCACGAGGGCCGGTCGGCCAGGCGGGACAGCACGCTCCAGCGGACCGGGTCGGACACCGCCTCGAGCAGCGCGACCGCATCACGGGTCATCGGTCGGGACACCTCGTCCCTTGTCACTACAACCATGATTGAAGTATCGGCGCCGGCGCCGACCGGAAGCGCGCGGGGTCCGACGGGAGTGACCGGCCTCACAACCTGTCGCCGCATCCCGACGAGCGGCCCTCGCGCGGCCGTCCACCCGAGCGGGTGGTTCCGCCGCCGCACGGCAGCCTTCGTCTTGACAGCCGAATCCACCGAGGTCTGTCATAGGCAAACACAGGTAAACGCGATCAACGGGAGGCTCTCGTGCCGGTCGGCTGGGACGCTCTGACCCTCTCGCCGGGCGACGGCCTGACCCGTGCCGTCCTGCTGCTCGCCGGGCTGAGCCTCGCGCGGACGGTCCTCGTCGCCGGTCTGCGGATCGCGCGCCGGCTGCCCGGGCGGCTCGGCCGCGCGGCTGCCGCGCTGGGCCGCTCGCTGCGCCCCGGGGCGGCGCGTCGGCTCCTCGCCCTCGCTCTCGGCGTCGGCGTCCCCGCGATCTCCGCCGGCGTCGACCTGCCCTCCGCGTCCGCTCAGGCCGTCGACCCCGCGTCGGCCGCCCAGGCCGCGACGGCGAGCCGACCGCGTCCGGTCGCGCCCGTGCCACCGGCCGACGGCGCGCGGGTCGTGGAGACCGTCGTGGTCCCCGGCGACACGCTCTGGGACATCGCCCGCCGCCACCTGCCCGCCGGGGCCAGCGCCGCCGAGGTCGCCCGGGAGTGGCCGCGCTGGTACGCCGCCAACCGCGCCGCGATCGGCTCGGACCCGGCCCTCATCCGTCCCGGGACGCGACTGCGTTCCCCGGACCGCCGCTCGACAGGGACGTCGACGTCGTCGCACGACCGACCCCCGGCCACTCCCGCCGATGCCGGCGCCGTGGCCCGATCCCTGGACCCCGATCGACGGTGACCCATGTCCCTGCCCGAGCCCGCGATCCGCGACTCGTCCCCCGTCCCGCTCCTCCGTCCCGCCCGCGCCGTCACGCGCACGATCCGCACCCGGCCGGCCGCCGTGCAGGGCACGCTCGCCCTCGACTGGCAGCTGCCCGGCGAGGTCGCCGCCGTCCCCGCCACGGCACCGTCGCTGCGCCTGGTCGGCCGCGAACCGGCGCTCGACCTCGACACCGACCCTGCAGTCGCCGTCGTCGCCACGTCCCGACGTGACCTGCCCGACCCGGGTCCGTGGACGGCGCAGCTCGTCCAGGCCGTCGTCGAGGTGCTCGCACAGGAGCGGCCGCGGCAGCAGCTGGTCCGCTGGCTCACGACGGAGGTCTACGCCGACCTCGGCGCCCACCTCGCCGCGGCACCGCGCCGCGGTCCGGCGCCGGCATCGGCCGGCCGGGCCAGGCGGACGGTGAGCAGCATCCACGTCTTCGAGCCCGCCGACGGAGTGGTCGAGGCGTCCGCGGTGGTGCTCGGCGGACGACGCGCTCGCGCGGTCGCGGTCCGCCTCGAGGGCTGGGACGGCCGCTGGCGCTGCACCCGGCTCGCCGTGCTCTGAGGCCTCGACGCCGTCCGAATCTCGGCCGACGACCGTGTGCTCCGTGACTACGGTGGCCGGCATGACGACGTTCGTCGATGTCCCGCACGGCCGGCTCCACGTCGTCGACGAAGGGGACGGCCAGGCGGTCGTGCTGCTGCACGCCGGCATCGCGGACCTCGCCTCGTGGGACCCGATGGTGCCGTCGCTCCTCTCGGCCGGGCTGAGAGCGATCCGCTACAGCGCCCGCGGCCACGGGCGGTCCACCACCGAGGACGTCGAGTTCTCCGGCATCGACGACCTGCTCGCGGTGATGGACGCGCGCGGCGTCGAGCGGGCCGTACTCGTCGGCAACAGCCGCGGCGGGTACGTCGCGGTCGACGCCGCGCTCGAGCACCCCGACCGGGTGCGCGCGCTGGTCGCCGTGGCCGCCGGCATCAGCGGGTTCGAGCCACCGCTCACCGCGGCCGAGGACGCGGTCGTGGCGGAGATGGACCGCCTCGAGGGGGCCGAGCCTGTCGACCCCGACGCGATCGCCGATCTCGACGTCCGGGTGTGGGTGGACGGGATCGGCCAGCCGGAGGACCGGGTCGACCCGGCGGTCCGGCAGTACGTCCGCGAGGCCGACCGCGCGCTGTACGCGGCGGGGCGGGTGCGCGGCCGCGGGCGCCGTCCCGAGGTCGACGCCGCCGCGCGCCTCGACCGGCTCGCCATGCCCGTCGTCGCGGTCGCCGGCGGCCTCGACCTCTCCTACGTCGTACCCACGGCCATGCTCCTGGCCGAGCGGGCGCCGCACGCCAGGGCCGTGGTCTGGCCCGACGTCGCACACATGATCGGGCTCGAGGTGCCCGACCGCCTCGCCGCGCTCGTCGTCGAGCTCGTCGCCTCGCTGGACGACCGGTCCTGACCGACGAGGGCTACTTCCGCTTCTCGTCGCGCTTGCGCGCCGCGCGCTCGGCCCGGCGCCGCTCGGCCCGGCTGGCGTCCGGACCCACGACCGGCACCTCGTCGAGCTCCTCGGAGTCGTGGACCACGCCGGCCTCGCCGTCCACGGTCGGGGCGGAGTACTCCAGTCGCTGCGGGCGCTGCGGGCCGAGGCCCTTGGCGCTGATCGACGGCGCCGCGACCGCGGCCGCCTGCTCCTGGGCCGCCTCGCCGAAGGCGGGTGCCGCGGTGGGCGTGAGCTCGATCGCCGGAGCCGCCTGCTCCACCTCGACCTCGACGTTGAAGAGGTAGCCGACGGACTCCTCCTTGATCGAGTCCATCATCGCGTTGAACAGGATGTAGCCCTCGCGCTGGTACTCCACGAGCGGGTCCTTCTGCGCCATGGCGCGCAGGCCGATGCCCTCCTGGAGGTAGTCCATCTCGTAGAGGTGCTCGCGCCACTTGCGGTCGAGCACCGACAGGACGACGCGCCGCTCCAGCTCGCGGGTGACCTCCTCGCCGAGAGTCCGCTCCCGCTCGTCGTAGGACGCCTGCGCGTCGGCCTGCAGCTCGCCGACGAGGTACTCCTCGGTGAGGCCGGCCCGGCCGCCGCCCGAGCTCTCCACGAGCTCGTCGGCGGTGACGCTGACCGGGTAGAGCGTGCTCAGCGCGGTCCAGAGGCGGTCGAGGTCCCAGTCCTCGGGGTAGCCCTCGCCGGTCTCGGCCCGGACGTAGCCCTCGATCGTGTCGTCGAGGAAGCTGCGCACCTGCTCGTGCAGGTCCTCCCCCTCGAGGACCCGGCGCCGCTCGTCGTAGATGACGACGCGCTGCCGGTTCATCACCTCGTCGTACTTGAGGACGTTCTTGCGGATCTCGAAGTTCTGCGCCTCGACCTGCGTCTGCGCTGACCGGATGGCGTTGCTCACCATCTTGGCCTCGATCGGCACGTCGTCCGGCACGTTGAACCGGCGGAGGAAGGCGTCGACGATGTCGGCCTTGAACAGCCGCATGAGGTCGTCCTCGAGCGAGAGGTAGAACCGCGTCTCGCCCGGGTCGCCCTGGCGGCCGGAGCGGCCGCGCAGCTGGTTGTCGATACGCCGCGACTCGTGCCGCTCGGTGCCCAGGACGTAGAGACCACCGAGGCTCGTGACCTCCTCGTGCTCGGCGGCGACGGCCTTGCGGGCCCGCTCGAGCGCCGCGGGCCACTCGGCCTCGTACTCCTCCGGGGTGTCGACCGGGCTCAGCTCGCGCTGGGCGAGCTCCGCCGCGGCCATGAACTCGGAGTTGCCGCCCAGCATGATGTCGGTGCCGCGACCGGCCATGTTGGTGGCGACGGTGACGGCGCCCTTGCGTCCGGCCTGCGCGACGATCGCCGCCTCACGCTCGTGCTGCTTGGCGTTGAGGACCTCGTGCGGGACACCGCGCTTGCGCAGCAGGGCGGAGAGGTGCTCGGACTTCTCGACGCTCGTCGTGCCCACGAGGACCGGCTGGCCCTTCTCGTGCCGCTCGGCGAGGTCGTCGACGACGGCCTGCAGCTTGGCGTCCTCGGTGCGGTAGACGAGGTCGGCCTCGTCGAGCGCGGATCATCGGACGGTTGGTGGGGATCGGGACGACGCCGAGCTTGTAGATCTGGTCGAACTCGGCGGCCTCGGTCATCGCCGTACCGGTCATGCCGGAGAGCTTGTCGTAGAGGCGGAAGTAGTTCTGCAGGGTGATGGTGGCCAGGGTCTGGTTCTCCTGCTTGATCTCCACCGCTTCCTTGGCCTCGATCGCCTGGTGCATGCCCTCGTTGTAGCGGCGGCCGGACAGGATGCGACCGGTGTGCTCGTCGACGATGAGCACCTCGCCGTTCATGACGACGTAGTCCTTGTCCTTGCGGAACAGCTCCTTGGCGCGCAGGGCGTTGTTGAGGTAGCCGACGAGCGGTGTGTTGACCGACTCGTAGAGGTTGTCGATGCCGAGCCAGTCCTCGACCTTCTCGACACCGCTCTCGAGGATGCCGACGGTGCGCTTCTTCTCGTCGACCTCGTAGTCGCCGTCGATGCCCTTGTCCTCGTCGCCGCGCTTGAGCCGGGGGACGAGTCGGGCGAACTCGGTGTACCACTTGGTCGCGGCGTCGGCCGGGCCGCTGATGATGAGCGGGGTGCGCGCCTCGTCGATGAGGATGGAGTCGGTCTCGTCGACGACGGCGAAGTTGTGGCCGCGCTGGACCCGCTCCTCGATCGACCACGCCATGTTGTCGCGCAGGTAGTCGAAGCCGAACTCGTTGTTGGTGCCGTAGGTGATGTCGCAGTTGTAGGCCTCGCGCCGCTCGGGCGGGGACATGTGCGCGAGGATCACGCCGACGGTCAGGCCGAGGAACCGGTGCACGCGGCCCATCCACTCCGAGTCGCGCTCGGCGAGGTAGTCGTTGACCGTGACGACGTGGACGCCGTCGCCGGACAGCGCGTTGAGGTAGGCCGGCAGCGTCGCCACGAGCGTCTTGCCCTCACCGGTCTTCATCTCGGAGATGTTCCCGAGGTGCAGTGCCGCGCCGCCCATGATCTGTACGTCGTAGTGCCGCTGACCCAGCGTGCGCTTCGCCGCCTCGCGGACCGTGGCGAACGCCTCCGGCAGCAGCTCGTCGAGCGTCTCGCCCGCGACGTACCGCTCCTTGTACTCGTCGGTCTTCGCCCGCAGCTCGGCGTCGCTGAGGCCGACGAAGTCCTCCTCCAGCGCGTTCACCTGGACGGCGACGGACTCCAGCTTCTTGAGCAGGCGTCCCTCGCCGGCGCGAAGGATCTTGTCGAGGATCGACACCAGCAACGTCCTTGTCAGCAAGCCCGGGCGCGGGCACGACGGGGTGGACGGGAACCCCGCCACCGCGAGCATGGTAACCATCCGGTCACGGTGGCGCCGCTCCCACGCCCGGTCCGTCCCGGGTGGGCGGCCGGAGTCGGGCGAAACCCGTCCGCACGTCGGTCGCGCGTGCGATGGGATGGGCACGTGGTCACCACACCTCCTCCCCCGGCCCGGCCGACCGCCCTCCCGCCCCGGCCCGACCTCACCGACGGCGTCGTCCTGCTGCGCGAGCCGGGCTCGGCACCGCTCGACGTGGACGCGATCGTGCACGGCGCCTCGGCCCCGGACGTCGCGCACTACACCCGCGTCCCCGTGCCGTACGCGCAGTCCGACGCCGAGCAGTTCGTCGCCACCGTGCGGACCGGCTGGGCCGAGAGCGCGGCGGCGGTCTTCGCCGTCTGCGCCGCGAGCGAGCCCGACGCGCTGCTGGGGCTGGTCGGGCTGCACGACGTGGACCTCACGGGCGAACCGGGCGGGGTGGCCGAGATCGGCTACTGGATGTCACCCGAGGGGCGGGGTCGGGGTCTCATGACGCGTGCCGTGCGGCTGGTCTCGACCTTCGGCGTCGACGAGCTCGGGCTCACCCGCATCACCTGGTTCGCCATCGTCGGGAACGAGCCGTCCCGCCGGGTGGCCGAGGCGTGCGGCTACCGGGTCGAGGGGCTGCTCCGGCGCGGCGAGTCCCGCCGCGGCGAGCGGCTCGACCACTGGGTCGGCGGCCTGCTCGCGGAGGAGCTGGTGCGCTGACGCGGCCCGTCATCCGGCCACGCTTGTCCCGCGACCCCTACCGTGACGCCATGCCCACCGACGACGAGGCCCTGACCGAGCGGCGCGCGGCGGCGCGCCGCGGCTGCACCCGCTGGCTCGCCGGGCACGGCGACGTCGCCCCGACCGCGTGGCTCGCGGCGACGGCCGCGGCGGCGACCGAGCGCGACCTCGACCGCTACGGCGAGTCCGGGGAGGTGGCGGTCCTCGAGCGCGAGGTCGCCGACCTGCTCGGCACGGAGGCCGCCGTCTTCATGCCCAGCGGGGTCCTGGCCCAGCAGGCGGCGCTGCGCTCGTGGGCGGAGCGGTCGGTGACCGACGCGGTCGCCGTGCACGGCCTGTCGCACCTCCTCCTGCACGAGCTCGACGCCCTCACCGAGCTGCACGGCCTGCGGCCGCAGCTGCTCACGAGCGAGCCGCGCCAGCCGGACGTGGCCGACCTCGACGCCCTCGCCGGCCCGCTCGCCGCCGTCACCCTCGAGCTGCCGTTGCGCGACGCCGGCTTCCTGCTGCCCACCTGGGACGAGCTCGTCGCGTTCAGCGAGCCGCGCCCGGGAACGCGGCGTTCCGCTGCACCTCGACGGCGCCCGGCTCTGGGAGAGCGGCCCGTTCTACGACCGCCCCTACGCCGAGATCGCGGGGCTCGCCGACTCGGTCTACGTCTCGTTCTACAAGGGTCTCGGCGGCCTGGCCGGTGCCGCGCTCGCCGGACCGGCCGACCTGGTCGCCCAGGCCCGGCGCTGGCAGGTGCGGCACGGCGGGCGGCTGTTCAGCCTGCTGCCCTACGCCGTCTCGGCGCGCGAGGGACTGCGCCGCCACCTGCCGCGGATGGGCGAGTACGCCGAACGCGCCCGCGAGCTCGCCGCGGCGCTCGACCCGCTCGCCGGCGTACGCGTCCTCCCCCAGCCGCCGCACACGAACTCGTTCCGGCTGTTCGTCGACGTCGACGAGGACCGCCTCGTCGAGGCCGGGCTGCGCACCGCGGAGGAGCAGCACGTCGCACTCGCGTGGAACTGGGTGGGCGCCGACGTCCCCGGCTGGTCGATGACCGAGCTCGTGACCGGCGACGCGACGCTGGCCTGGCCCGTCGACGAGCAGGCCGCCGCGGTCGACCGCGCTCGTCGACCTGGCTCGCAGCCTCTGACGCTGCTCAGCGGGCGACGAGCGCCGACTCGAGCGCGGGGCGGGCGGACGCGGGCACCACGGCGCCGAGGGCGACGGAGGTGGAACCGACCCACGACGCGGCCTCCCGCAGCGCGACCGCCGTCCCCGTGACCGCCGACGCCGGGACCGCGCCGCGCGGCCCGGTCTCGAACGTGACCTGCCGGGCGTGCAGCACGTCGCGCTCGCGCTTGGGGTCGACGCGCGCGACGAGGCGTCCGTTGTGCAGGACGGGCATGGTGAAGTAGCCGTGGACGCGGCGGTCCTGCGGGACGTAGAGCTCCATCGTGTAGTCGAAGCCGAAGAGTCGCGACGTACGTCCTCGGTGCCAGACGAGGGAGTCGAACGGCGAGAGCAGGGTCGTCCGCGACCGGCCGCCGGCGACCCCGGCCGCGAGGGCGTCGAGCGCCGCGGTGTCGGCGTACGCCGGTGCCGCCCAGCCCTCCACCTCGACGCGCGACACCAGCCCGGCGTCGACGAGCTCGGCGAGCAGCGACTCGACCCGCTCGCGCGGCACGGCCCGCGACGCGAGGCGGTGGACGTCGACGACGTCGCCGCGCGTCCCGACGCCGCAGCCCCGGACCGAGCGCAGCAGCAGCGCGCGCAGGCAGTCGTCGTCGGTCGGGCCGAGGATCCCCTCCTCGTCGATCCAGGCGGGGGCGCTCGCGGCCGGCTCGCGATGGCGCTGCGGGATGGCCCGCTCGGCGAGGTCGTAGACCCGCCGCCAGCCGACCCGGCGTACGCACACGACCTCGCCCAGCATGAGCAGCCACTCGACGGCGACCTTGGCGTCGGACCAGTCCCACCACTCGGGGCCCTTCCTCGCCCCGCCGAGTCCCGCGGTCGTGAGCGGGCCGCCGTCCGCGAGCGCGCGGCGCACCTGCCGGATCGCCTTCGTCGGCTCCTTGTGCCAGTGGAACCCGCGCCGGGCAAATGCCCTGCGCCGGAAGGCGAACAGCGGCCACTCCTCCACCGGGAGGATCGAGGCCGCGTGCGACCAGTACTCGAACGTGGTCGCCTCCGCCGGGTGCGCGTGGTCGCGGCCGGTGCCCCAGTAGGCCGTCTCGACCGCCTCGCGGCCGACGGCGCCGAGCCGGGCGTACTGCACGAGCTCGTGGCTGCGGGCGAGGACGCTCACCGTGTCGAGCTGGACGGCGCCGAGCCGCCGCAGCGTGGTGTCGACCGCGGCCACGCGCCGGGCCGGCCGAGCCGTCGCCGCCGTCGAGGGCCGCAGCGGCAGCACGCCGGGCACGAGCCCCTGCGCACGCAGCACCAGGGCCCGCGCGTCGCCCGCGGACAGCTCAACACCCACGACCGAGGAACCTAGCGCGCCGGTCCGACAGTCAATCTTCTGCGCCTCCAGGGAGCCGCGCCGGCGCGGCTCCGTCCGACCCCCCGCCTTCGGCCGGGGTCGGCGGCCGCGCCCCCCCGGATCGGTCTCGCCGCACCCCTGCGGGGTGCACCTCGACCGATCGGCCCTCTCGGCGTCGGGGTACGGCATCGGTCGCCCTCGGCGACCGACGACCGTGGCGCGGACTCGGGTGGCGCGGCGCCGCGACCGCCCACAGTTCCCCGCCTGTATCGCCCCCGCTGATGTCGCCACCCGGGCGGATGGAGCCCAGGTAACAACGGGACCGGGAGCGATCCGCACCGAGGCACTGCGCAGCAACCGTGCAGTACCCCGAAGCGGAGCGGCCCGAGGCCGGAGTCCGGCCCCCGAAGGGGGTCGGCGAGGCCGAGCGGGAGGCGCCGCAGGCGCCGACCAGGCCGCGAAGCGGAGGGGTCGCCGACGGTCCGCTCCGAAGGAGCGGACCTTGGAGGCGCAGGAACACGCCCTACCCCGAAGCGGAGCGGCCCGAGGCCGGAGTCCGGCCCCCGAAGGGGGTCGGCGAGGCCGAGCGGGAGGCGCCGCAGGCGCCGACCAGGCCGCGAAGCGGAGGGGTCGCCGACGAGCCCGCGCCGAGCGCGGGCTCTTGGAGGCGCAGGAACACGCCCTACCCCGAAGCGGAGCGGCCCGAGGCCGGAGTCCGGCCCCCGAAGGGGGTCGGCGAGGCCGAGCGGGAGGCGCCGCAGGCGCCGACCAGGCCGCGAAGCGGAGGGGTCGCCGACGGTCCGCTCCGCGAGGAGCGGACCTTGGAGGCGCATGAACACGGAGGGGTCGCCGACGAGCCCGCGCCGAGCGCGGGCTCTTGGAGGCGCAGAAATCACGCGATCTGCAGAACCCCGTCGCGCACGGCGCGGACCACGGCCTCCATGCGGGAGTGCACCTGGAGCTTCTCGTGGATGTTGCGGATGTGGTTCTTCACCGTGTTCTCGCTGATGAACAGCGACTCGGCGATGGCCCGGTTGTTGAGTCCCTGCGCCACGAGGGTGAGCACCTCGAGCTCACGACGGGACAGGGCGCCGGTCCCCTCGGCCGGACCTTCGGACCGGCGCACGAGCACGGCGAACTCGTCGAGCAGCCGCGAGGCCATCGCCGGCGAGAGCAGCGAGCTGCCCGAGGCCACGGCCCGGACCGCCTCGACCAGCTCCTCCGGCGTGGTGTCCTTGAGCAGGTAGCCGCGCGCCCCGGCACGCACTGCACCCGCGAGGTCCGCGTCGTCGTCGGCGTCGGTGAGCACGACGACGCGTACGTCGGGACGCGTCGCGCGCAGCAGCGCGCAGGCCTCCACGCCACCCCCGGGGACGCCGAGGTCGAGCAGCACGACGTCGGCCCGCAGCCGGGCGACGAGGTCCAGCACGGCGGACCCGTCGTCGGTCTCACCGACCACGGCGAGATCGGGCTCGCCCGCGACGACGGCCGCGACCCCGCGGCGGAACAACGGTTGGCGGTCGGCCACGAGGACGCGCACGGGAGGGCTCGACCGCTGCGTCACGTCGGCATCATGGCACCCCGCGGAGGGGCCGAGGGGCGGCACCGGGAAACCCGGAACCGCCCCGTGAACCCGCGCCGGAGGCGATCCGGCGCGCCGACCCGCTACGACGCGGCCACCTGCTCCTCGGGTCCCTCGAGGCGCAGCCGCATGAGGCCGTAGTCGTAGCCGCGCCGCTTGTAGACGACCGTGGGCAGCCCGGTGTCGAGGTCGTGGAACAGGAAGAAGTCGTGCCCCACGAGCTCGAGGGAGTGCAACGCCTCCGACACGGACATCGGCATGCTCGGGTGCGTCTTGTCGCGGACGACGACCGGGCCCTCCTCGTAGACGACGTCGGCCTCGCTCTCGTCGGCCTCGACGGCCTCCTCGACGGCGGCCGCGGCCGCGCCGCTCACACCGCCGACGGGCGCGCCGCCGCGCCGGTACTTGCTGTGCCGCCGCTCGCCCGCCCGGCGCAGCCGTTCCTCGAGCCGGCCGTAGGCCAGGTCGAGCGCGGCGTACTTGTCCGCGGCCGTCGCCTCCGCGCGGACCACCGGTCCGCGCCCGACGCAGGTCAGCTCGACCTCGAACGCCCGCTCGGCCTGCCGGGGGTTGCCCTCCTTGCTCACCTCGACGTCGACCCGGCTGAGGATGACGCCGAACCTGTCGATGCGACCGAGCTTGTCCACGACGTGCTCGCGGAACCGCTGGGACAGCTCCAGGTGCCGACCTCGGACGACGATGTCGACCGGACCGTTCATGGTGGTCATGGCGGCGTCACCTATCTCTCACGACGAGCACTTCCCACAGGGGAGTGCGACCATGCCGCGCGCCGCTCGTCCCGAGCGCCGCGGCCTTACTCGTAGCTGTCGAGCCTTCGTGCGACACCCGTCCGGCCGACCTGGTCTTCGACCCCACAATCGCCTGCCGAGGGTCTCGCCGCGCCCGGTCGGGCCTGTTGCGACTACTCCCCTTCTCCCGGGTCGACGAGCGCTCGGGCTCGTCGGCGGGGCAGGGCTTACTCCTAAACCGCACCGTGATCGAACGACGAAGAGTCGCCTTACGTGGGCCGTTTCGCCTGCGGCTGGCATCGGCTTGCCCCCGGGGGGCTCCGGAGACCGGAACCCCTTCGGGGACGCAACCACGGACCCGGACGGGTGCCACAAGGACAACGTATCCCCGACCTCGCTCGCCGCGCTCGATGCCTGCGGCACTCGGTCCAACCGCTCAGCGCACCCCCACGTCGGACCCGGTCGGTCGGGTGCGCGTCGCGGCGACGACGGCCGCACCGAGGGCTGCCACGCCGGTCGTGCGTAGCGCGCGGGCGGCCTCGGCCAGGGTCGCACCGGTGGTCACCAGGTCGTCGACGAGCACCACCCCGGTGAGCGCGGCGGCGGCCGTCGAGACCCGCATGGACCCGCGCAGGTTGGCCGCCCGCGCCGCCCGCCCGAGCCCGACCTGGTCGTGCCGGCGCCGTCCCGGGAGGAGCACGCGGGCCACGCGGGTGTCGACGCCGTGGCCGCGCAGGACGCGTGCGGCCGTCCCCGCCAGCTCGTGGACGTGGTCCCCGTCGCGGGCCCGGACCGAGCCCGGGGACCCGGCCACGGGGACGAGCGTGACGTGCGTCGGGTCGTCGGCGTCGACGAGCAGGGCCGCGACCGCCGCCGCGAGCGCCGAGCCGAGCGGGGCCCGCAGCGACCACCGCCCGTGGTCCTTGAACGCCACCAGCGCCTCGCGGAGCGGTCCGTCGTACGCCGACCGCGCGACCACCCTCGGGAGCCCGGCCGGCCACGGGCGCAGCTCGGCGTCGACCGCCGGCCCGGTCACGGTCGCGGCGCAGCGCGCGCACCACGGACCCCCGGGACCACGGCAGCCGGCGCAGGGTCGGGCCGCCGCCAACGCGGACGCCCATTCGGTCGGGAGGGTCACGGGGCGAGCATCGCCGCGTGCGGCGGCGGGCCGCCGTCGGCATCCCCAGGTGGAGCTGTCAGCCGGGATAGACCGGGTACTGGGCGTCGCCGACACGGGTCCACGTGCTGCCGGTGTTGCGGAACACCGACTTGCCGGTGCCCACGAGGAGCGGGCGACCGGGCGCCGCCGCCAGCGTGACCGACCCCTCCGGCGCGCCGAAGCGACGCAGGTGCGGGGAGCCGACGTCGAGCTGCAGCACCTCGAGCGAGGAGGCCCCCGACGTGCCCAGGACGGCCAGCGTGTCGGCGTCCTCCCAGGCCAGGTCGATCGCCTCGGTGATGATGCTCTCGGTGCGCCGCGGGGCCATGACGCGCACGGTGTCGCCGAACCGCTCGATCCGGGCGATCATCGGCTCGACCCGCGTGCCGCGGCGGACGAGGAGCGCGAGGCGGGTGCCGTCGCGCGAGACGGCGGCGGAGAGCAGGTCGGCGTCGGTGACGCCGGCGGGCAGGGCACCGACCCGCAGCCGGGTCGCCTTGCCGCCCTGCACCACGACGAGGCCCACCCCGCGGTCGACCACCCAGATCGCGCCCGACCGGTCCCACGACGGTCGCGACAGCTCGTTCCCCGTGTAGCGGCGGACCGCCACGCTGGTGCCGTCGAGCGTCGCCTCGTACAGCGACCGGCCGTCGGACGAGAGCCCGGCGATCTTGCCCGAGTCCAGGCTGATCCCCGGGAGGACCAGGTCGGGCTTGGTCCGCGCCACGGGGGTCAGCGGCCCGTTGGGGGTGACCCGGAGGATCCCCCGCTTGTCGACGGCGTACCCGGTGGCCTGGTCGGGGAGCCCCTGCGGGTCGACGAGCGGCCAGGCCCCGACCGGCTGCACGGGGCTGGTGCCCGACACGGGCAGCGGCTGGCCGTTCACCGTGATCCGGACCCCGGAGATGTCCGGGAGCGGGCGCAGCGTCCAGACGAGCTGGGCCGAGAGCTTCTGCCGCGTGGTGTCGTCCGCGCTGAGCACCTGGGGCGTGAGGTCGACCTCGGCGACGCCGTCGATCACCGGCACGGAGTCGAGCGCGAGCCGGGTGCCCTCGGGGAACGCCGTGCGCACGGCCGGCGCGATCCACGGGGTCGGTCCGGCGACGAGGCTGCGCACCAGCGCCGTCGCCAGCCCCGAGCTCGACAGCGGCACGATGACCGGGAGCCGGGACGAGCATCCCGAAGTCGCGGGTGAAGTAGTAGAGGTCGAACGAGCGGAAGCCGCGGTCGATGTCCGCCGGTCCCAGCACGAGCCCGTCGGGCGGCGAGGAGATCCGCCACTGCCCGTCCACGAGCGCCATGGCGTACGTCGCGGACAGCTTGGTCCCCGGGGCCGCGACGGCGTACTCGCCGCTGGAGTCGATGGTCCCGGACAGCGCGCCGTCGGCCCGGACGACGTTCGCCTGACGGGTCAGGGACACGCCGTTGGCGTCGGACACGAGCACGCCGGCGGAGGGGTCCCAGGCGCTGGACGCCTCCGCGGTGAGGTACTGCCGCGCGATCGTGTAGTGCGCGTCCGGGCTCGCGGTGGCCTCCTCGAAGCCGCTCACGACCTCCTCGGGCGTCATCCCGTCGTGCGGTGGCCGGGCGATGACCCGGATGAACTGGTCCTCGCCGGGCGGTGCCACGACGGGTCCCTGCTGGATGGGACCGGCGGTCGGTACGCCGGCGCAGCCGGTGAGCACCAGCGCCAGCGCGACGAGCGCGGCGACGCGCGCGCGGCTCATCGGGTCGCCTCCTCGCGACGGGGCGAGCGGTACGGCGTGGCCAGGTTGGTCTGCACCCGCGGCCCGGCGTCGGCCGGCTCGAGCGGGAGGGGCGACTGGGTGAGCTGGCTGGCGGCGGTGCGCGGCAACGTCATCCGGAAGTTCGCGCCGTCTCCGGGAGCGCCCCACGCCTGCAGCCAGCCGCCGTGCAGCCGCACGTCCTCGAACGCGATCGACAGGCCGAGCCCGGTGCCGCCGATCGAGCGGGCGCGCGCCGGGTCGGCGCGCCAGAACCGGTTGAACACCAGCGACGACTCGCCCGGGCGCAGGCCGACCCCGTGGTCGCGCACCGACACCGCCGCGGCCTCGTCGTCGCACGCGACGCTGATGTCGATCGGGCGTCCCTCGCCGTGCTCGACGGCGTTGAGGACGAGGTTGCGCAGCACCCGGTCGATCCGGCGCGCGTCCACCTCGACGATGCACACGTCGTCCGGCGTGACGACGCGCAGCTCGCAGCCGGTGCGCTGGGCGAGCGGGGCCGCGATGTCGACGACGCGGTCGACGAGCGTGCGCAGGTCCACCGGCTCGGGGTCGAGCACCGCCGCACCGGCGTCGAACCGGCTGATCTCGAGCAGGTCCGCGAGCAGGGCCTCGAACCGGTCGAGCTGGTTCTGCAGCAGCTCGGCGCTGCGGGAGGTGGCGGGGTCGAACCCGTCGCGCGACTCGTAGAGCAGGTCGGCCGCCATCCGCACCGTCGTGAGCGGGGTGCGCAGCTCGTGCGAGACGTCGGACACGAACCGCTGCTGCACGCGGGACAGCGCCTCGAGCCGGGTGATCTGCAGCTGCAGGTTCGCCGCCATCTCGTTGAACGACGACGCGAGCAGCGCGAGGTCGTCCTCGCCCTTGACCTTCATCCGCTCGGCGAGGTGGCCGGCGGAGAAGCGCTCCGCGGTACGGGCCGCGAGCCGCACCGGCGACACGACCTGCCGGGTCACGACGTAGGCGATGCCGGCGAGGGTGACCACCAGCAGCACGCCGACGAACAGGACGGTGCGCTGGACGAGGTCGAGCGTCGTCTGCTCCTGGGTCAGCGGGAACAGGTAGTAGAGCTCGTAGGGTCCGACGCGAGGAACCGTGAGCGGGGCGCCGACGACGAGGCCGGGCCCGGAGCGCCCGTCGAGGTAGCGGATCTCGGTGTAGGTCCAGGACTGCCGCTGGTCGTTCTCCACGGCGGTGCGCAGCGCCGCGGGGACGCTGGACTCCGACACGAGGTTCGACCCGCGCTCGGGGGTGTCCCCGCTCTTGGGCGGCGAGGCGAGGACGAGGAACTCGAAGAGCGCCGGGCTGCCGGCGCGCTGCTTGAGGGTCGTGGTCACCGAGTCGACGAGGCCCGAGGGCGACTGCGTCGTCGCCCCCGTGTCGGCCGCGTCCAGGACGCTCTGCACCTCGGTGGTCCCGCTGCTCGCCTCGGCGACCGACGCGCGCTCCTTGGCGTCGAGCAGGCCCGAGGTGATGCGGCCCACGAGCAGGACGCCGATGAGGCCTACGAACAGCAGGGACAGCGCCAGCGTGGTGACGACGACGCGCAGCGAGACCGACGAGCGCCACATGCGGGGTGGTCGGCTCACGACGGCGATCCGCTGCCGCAGGTCCGACCAGCGACTCATGCGATCACGGCACCCGCGTCATCACGGGGGGCCGGCCTTGTAGCCGACCCCGCGGACGGTGACGACGATCTGCGGGCGCTCCGGGTCGTGCTCGATCTTGGACCGCAGCCGCTGCACGTGGACGTTGACCAGCCGGGTGTCGGCCGCGTGGCGGTAGCCCCAGACCTCCTGCAGCAGGATCTCGCGGGTGAAGACCTGCCACGGCTTGCGCGCCAGGGCGGCGAGCAGGTCGAACTCCAGCGGGGTCAGCGAGATCGGCTCGGTGCCGCGCTTGACCGAGTGCCCGGCGACGTCGATCTGCAGGTCGCCGATCGTGAGGTTCTCGGGCGAGGACTGGTCGGTCCGGCGCAGCCGGGTGCGCACGCGGGCGACGAGCTCCTTGGGCTTGAACGGCTTCACGACGTAGTCGTCGGCCCCGCTCTCCAGGCCGAGGACGACGTCGACGGTGTCGGTCTTGGCCGTGAGCATGACGATCGGTACGCCGGACTCGGCACGGATCGAGCGGCACACGTCGATGCCGTCGCGGCCGGGCAGCATGAGGTCGAGGAGCACGAGGTCGGGCTTGGACTCACGGAACACCGCGAGCGCGCGCGAGCCGTCCGCGCAGAACACGGGCTCGAAACCCTCGGTCCGCAGCACGATGCCGAGCATCTCGGCGAGCGCGGTGTCGTCGTCGACGACGAGGACTCGTCCCTTCACGCCGCCCATGGTCGCACCCGCCTCGTCCACGCGGAGCCGGACGCCCCAGCTCGCAGTCTGCATGATGGTCGCTCCCGGGCCGACGAGTCACCGCAACGCGCCCGACGGGCGCCTCGTCCTGTTCGACGTACGAACGGCGACCCTCGTTCCCCCGGACGACGCAGCGGGTCGTGGCTCCGGGCGGATCGGCACCGTGGCACGATCGGGACGAGCCCGCGTACCGGCGTGGCGCACGGGCGTGGCCCGGCGGCGAGAGGATCTCGGCAGACCGCATGAGCGACGACACGCAGCAGCCCGGGGACGTGCCTCCCGAGCCCGCCGCCGCGCCCCCCGCCGTCCCGCCGCCTCCGGCGCGACCGGTCGCGCCGTCGTGGACCTCCCCGACCGCGACCGGTCCGGCGTCGCCGGCCGCTCCCTCCTACCCCCCGCCGGCCGCTCCGTCCTACGGCCCGCCGCAGGGGGCACCCTCGTTCGGCCCGCCGCCGGCGGCTCCCTCGTTCGGTCCCCCACCACCCCCGCAGTACCCGCCGCAGTACGGCGCCCCGGCCTACGGGCCGGGGCAGTACGGGTCGGGTCAGTACACCGGGCTCCCGGGGGTGGCCGGGTGGGGAGCGGTGCCGCAGGCCCCGAAGCCCGGCGTGGTCCCGCTGCGTCCGCTCGGCCTGGGCGAGATCCTCGACGGCGCGATCAGCTACATCCGCCGCGACCCCAAGACCGTCCTGGGCATCTCGGCCGTCATCTCGCTCGTCATCGCGCTCGTCCAGTTCCTCGCCCTCGCGCTGACGTCGGGCTCGGTCGCGCTCTCCGCCGGTGCCACCTCGGCCACCGACGCCCTCGCCGGCAGCCTCGGCACGCTGAGCGCGACCGGGGTGCAGTCGGTGGTGAGCTGGGTCCTCGGCGTCCTGGCCACCGGGCTGCTCACCGTCGTGATGGGCCAGGCCGTGCTCGGGCGGCGGGTGACCGCCGAGCAGGCGTGGCGGCGCACGTCCGCGCGGCTGTGGCCGCTGCTCGGCCTGACGCTGCTCGTCTCCCTGGTGGTGGGCGCCATCGCCGGTGGTGGCGTGCTGCTCGCCGTGCTGCTGGGCTGGGGCCTGTGGCAGTCCAGCCCCGAGGCCGGCGTCCTGGTCGGGGTCGTGGTGGGGCTGGCCGCCCTGGTGGCCGGCCTGTGGGTCAACATCAGGCTGCTGCTGGCGCCGGTGGCCCTCATGCTCGAGTCCGCCGGGATCACGACGTCGATGCGCAGGTCGTGGGCGCTGGTCCAGGGTGCGTGGTGGCGGACGTTCGGGATCTACGCGCTCGGGAGCATCCTCGCGGCGGTCGTCTCGTCCGTGCTCGCGATCCCGTTCACGGTCGTCGGCAGCCTCGCCACCCTCGGTTCGATCGAGAGCGGGAACCTCCCGATCGGCTACACGCTGGCGGTGTCCCTCGCCACGCTCGTGTCGAGCACCATCGTCCTGCCGTTCACCTCCGGCGTCGTGTCCCTCCTCTACATCGACCGGCGGATCCGGCGCGAGGCGCTCGACATCGAGCTGGCCCGGGCCGCCGGGGTCTCCGGCTGACCGCCGTGCCCGCCGCGTTCCTCGTCGTCGCGACCCGTGTCCCGCTCGACGTACCGGTGCATCTCGGGCGCGACGAGGCCCAGCGGCTGGCCCGCGTCGAGCTGGCCAAGCCGATCTACACCGGCGACGACGAACCGTGGACGCAGCGGCTGATCCGCTGGCTCATCGACCGGATCGCCTCGCTCATCGACACCGTGGGCGGCTCGTCCCCGCTCGGCTGGTTCGGGCTGGTGGGCATCGTCGCGCTGGTCGCGATCGTCGTGCTGGTCGTACGCCGGCGCACCGGACGGCTCTCGCGCGGGGCGGCGTCGGAGTCGCCGTTCGCCGGGGTCGACCGCTCCGCCGCGGACCTGCGCGCCGACGCCGAGCGGTACGCGTCGTCCGGCGCCTGGGCCGAGGCGGTGCGGGCTCGGCTGCGCGCCGTGGTGCGCGACCTCGAGGAACGCGGCCTCGTGGACCCGCGCCCCGGCCGAACGGCGGACGAGGTCGCGCGCGCCGCCGGACTCGCCCTGCCCACCGCCGCGGCGGAGCTGCGGGCGGGCGCCCGGCTGTTCGACGACGTCTGGTACGGCGGCCGGCCGGCCGGCCCGCAGAGCTACGCCCGCCTCGTCGCCGTGGACGACGCCGTCGCCGCCGCCCGCCCCGCCCGGACCGGCGACGACTCGCCCGACCCGTGGCGGTGCCCCGATGACACTGCTGGACCCGCGGGCGCGGACCGAGGCCGCGGTGGCCACGCCGACCGTCCGGGCCCGCCTGCGGGCCAACCGCGGCGCGATCGCCGTCGCGGTGCTCGTGCTGCTCGGCGCCCTGCTGCTCGCGCTCGCGCAGAGCAGCCGCACCGTCGGCCTGCTCGACCCCGACGCGACCGATCCCAGTGGCTCCCACGCGGTCGCGGCGCTGCTCGGCGAGCAGGGCGTCACCGTCGTCCGCGTCACCAGCGCGCAGGCGGCCGTCGATGCCATGGCACCAGCCAGCGACCCCACGCTCGTGATCGCGCCGACCGCGCCGGTGTCCGACCGCATGCTCGCTGCCGTACGCGGCGCGCACCCGCGCTACGCCGTGCTCCTGCAGCCCGACGACGCGACGCTCGCGGCGTACGCGCCCTGGGCCCGGCCGACCGGCGACCGCACGTCGACGGACGAGGTCGCCGCCGGCTGCGACTGGTACGTGGCCACCGCGGCGGGGCCGCTGCCGCAGACCGGCGCCACGTACGCGACCGCGCGCACCGACGTGACCAGCTGCTGGGGCGGCGGGGTCGTCGACACGAGCAGCGGTGCGGGCGAGGCGGTGACGCTCGTCGGCCTGGCGGACGCCCTCACCAACCGGCACCTCGCCGAGTCCGGCAACGCCGCGATGGCGCTGGGCACGCTCGGCCGCACCCGCACCCTCGTCTGGTGGCTGCCGTCCTCGGCCGACCCGCTGCAGTTCGACCCGGGCACCGAGATCGGCATCGGCGACCTCGTCCCGTCCTGGGTCCGGTGGGCGCTGACACAGGTGGCGGTCGCCGTGGTCGTGCTCGTGTGGTGGCGCGGCCGACGCCTCGGGCGGGTGGTCGTCGAGCCGCTGCCCGTGGTCGTCCGGGCCACCGAGTCGGTCGAGGGCCGCGCCCGCCTCTACCGCCGCGGCAACGCGCGGGGTCGGGCCGCGGCGGCGCTGCGCGCTGCGGCGGTCACCCGGTTGCGGACCCGGCTCGCGCTGCCCCGCGGAGCCGGCCTCGACGTCGTCGTCGCCGCCGTGAGCAGCCGCACCGGCCGGCCGGGAGCCGAGGTCGCCGCGCTGCTCGGCCCCAGCAGCACACCCACCGACGACGCGGGCCTGACCGGGCTCGCGGACGCGCTCGACGCACTGGAGAACGAGGTCCGCCGCTCATGACCGACACCCCTGACCCCTCCTCCGGACTCGGCACGTCCGGGCCCGTCGCCGTGCCGCAGGTCGCCGTGCCGCAGGTCGCCGTGCCGCCGGTCGCCGCGCCGCCCGCCACACCACCCGGCACCGGGCCGTCCGCCGCGACGCCACCGACCGACGACGCCGCCCGCGCCGCGCTCCTCGCGCTGCGCGAGGAGGTGGGCAAGGCCGTGGTGGGCCAGGACTCCGTCGTCACCGGCCTCGTCATCGCCCTGCTCTGCCGCGGCCACGTGCTGCTCGAGGGCGTCCCGGGCACGGCGAAGACGCTGCTGATCCGGGCGCTCGCGACGGCCCTCGACCTCGAGAGCACGCGCATCCAGTTCACGCCGGACCTCATGCCCGGCGACGTCACGGGCTCGCTCGTCTACGACAGCCGCAGCACCGAGTTCTCGTTCAAGCCCGGTCCGGTCTTCACCAACCTGCTCCTCGCCGACGAGATCAACCGCACGCCGCCGAAGACGCAGGCGTCGCTGCTCGAGGCGATGGAGGAGCGGCAGGTCACGGTCGACGGGCGGGCGCGGCCGCTGCCCGACCCGTTCGTCGTGGCCGCCACGCAGAATCCCGTGGAGTACGAGGGCACCTACCCGCTGCCCGAGGCCCAGCTCGACCGCTTCCTGCTCAAGCTCACCGTCGCGCTCCCGTCCCGCGACGAGGAGTTCCACGTCCTGCGCCGCCACCTCGACGGCTTCGACCCGCGCGACCTCGCCGGCGCCGGGCTGCGCCCCGTCGCCGGGGCGGACGACCTCGCCACGGCGCGCGCGCACGTCGCCCGGGTGACCGTGGCGCCGGAGGTGGCGGCGTACGTCGTCGACCTCGTCCGGGCGACGCGGTCGAGCCCGTCGCTGCGGCTCGGCGTCTCGCCCCGCGGCGCCGTCGCCCTGGTCACCACGGCCCGCGCCTGGGCCTGGCTGTCCGGTCGCGACTACGTCTCGCCCGACGACGTCAAGGCCCTGGCCCGGCCGGCGCTGCGCCACCGGGTGTCGCTGCGGCCGGAGGCCGAGCTCGAGGGCGTCACCGCCGACGCCGTCCTCGAGGGCATCCTCGCCACCGTCCCCGCGCCGCGCTGACGGCGTACGCCGGCCATGGTCGTCACCGGACGCGCGGCGCTGCTCGCGCTGCTGCTCACCGTTCCCGTCGCGCTCGTCGCACGGTCGCTCACGGTCGTGCTGCTGTTCGACGTCGCGCTGCTCGTGCTGCTCGCCGCCGACGCGTGGCGGGCCGGCTCGCCGCGCACGCTGGCCCTGGCGCGCGGCGGTGACCGCACGACTCGCCTCGGCGAGGAGGCGGTCGTCACCCTCGTGGTGCGCAACGACGGACCGCGTGCGGTCCGGGGCGTCCTGCGCGACGCGTGGGCGCCGACGGCCGGCGTCGAGGTGACGCGCCACCTCCTGGACCTCGCCCCGGACCGCGTCGTCCGGGTGTCGTCGGTCCTGCGCCCGACCCGGCGCGGTGAGCGCCGACCGGACCTCGTGACGGTGCGGTCCCTGGGACCGATGCGCCTGGCCGGGCGCCAGGCGTCGCACGCCGTGCCGTGGGCGGTCCGGGTGCTTCCCGGGTTCCCGTCGCGCAAGCAGCTGCCGTCGCGCCTCGCCCGGCTGCGCGAGCTCGACGGCCGTACGGCGCTGCTCGTCCGCGGCCAGGGCACCGAGTTCGACTCGCTGCGCGAGTACGTCATCGGCGACGACGTCCGCTCGATCGACTGGCGGGCCACCGCTCGCGCGTCCGACGTCATGGTGCGCACCTGGCGGCCCGAGCGCGACCGGCGGGTGCTCCTCGTGCTCGACACGTCGCGCACGTCCGCGGCGCGCGTCGGCGACGGGACCCGGCTCGACGCGTCGATCGACGCCGCGTTCCTGCTCGGCGCGCTGGCGAGCCGAGCCGGCGATCGCGTCGACGTCCTCGCGTTCGACCGCGCGGTCCGTGCGGACGTCCGCGGCGCCACCGGCAACGAGCTGCTGCCCCGCATCTCGGCCGCGCTCTCCGACGTCGAGCCGCTCCTCGTCGAGACGGACGCGCGTGGGCTCGTCTCGGCCGTCAACGCGCGGGTGCGGCAGCACGCGTTCGTCGTGCTGCTCACCGCGCTCGAGCCGTCGGCCCTGCGCGAGGGGCTCCTCCCGCTCCTGCCCGTCCTCGCCGCGCGGCACACGGTCGTCCTCGCGTCGGTGCGCGACGAGCGGCTCGAGCAGCTCGCCGGCTCGCGCGGCGAACGCGCCGCGGTGTACGACGCGGCGTCCGCGGAGCAGGCGATCGCCGCGCGGGACCGGATGACCGAGCTCGTGCTGCGGGCCGGCGTCGAGGTCATCGACGCCGGGCCGGACGAGATCGCACCGCGGCTCGCCGACCGCTACCTCGCGCTCAAGGCGGCCGGCCGGCTGTAGCCGTCACCGCCGCGCGCACGCGGCGCCGGGTCAGCCGGCGTAGGGCAGGGTCTCGGTGACCGCGGCCCGGTCCGCGACGTCGCCGATGTCGCCCTCGCGCACGCCGCGCCGGCCGAGCACGACGACGTAGGACAGGAAGGCGACCCACACGACGGCACCGATGCCGATGCGGGCCCAGGTCGGGAGGCCCGAGGGCGTGACGAAGGCCTCGACCACACCGCTGACGAGCAGCACGACGACGAGCCCGAGCGCGATCGTGAGCGTCGCGCGGCCCTCCTCGGCGAGGGCGACCGAGCGCGGCCGCGGGCCGGGGCTCACGATCTGCCAGCCGAGCCGGATGCCCGCGCCGCCGGCGACGAACACGGCGGTGAGCTCGAGCAGGCCGTGCGGCGTGATGAGACCGAAGAACAGGTCGAGCCGGCCGGCGTAGGCCATGAGCCCGCCGACCACTCCGACGTTGAGCGCGTTCTGCCACAGGATGTAGACGCCGGGCAGGCACAGCAGCGCACCGCCGACCAGCGCGAGCGCCGCGACCCAGGCGTTGTTCGTCCACACCTTGAAGGCGAAGGAGCCGGCCGGGTTCGACGAGTAGTAGTCGGCGAAGTCCTGGTCGACGAGATTCTTGAGGTCCTGCGGCGAGGAGATCGCCGCGACGACGTCGGGGTTGTGCGCGATCCAGGCACCGATCGAGACCGCGACGACCGCCGTGCCGACGGCGACGCCGATCCACCACCAGCGGGCGCGCCACACCGCGACCGGGAACGACCGGGCGAAGAAGTGGGCGACGTCGGACCACGACGCGCCGCTCGCCCCGGTGACCGCCGCCCGGCCGGTCGCGACGAGCGAGGACAGCCGGCCCACGAGCGCGGGGTCCGGCGCCGCCGACTGCACCATCGACAGGTGGGTGGCCGCGCGCTGGTAGAGCTCCACGCAGCTCGTCCGCCTCGGCCCCGCTCAACCGGCGGCGACGGGTGGCGAGCTCCTCGAGCCGGTCCCACTCCGCGCGGTGCCCGGCCACGAACGAGTCGAGCTCCACCGCGTGCCACCTCCCTCGACGCCGCTCCGCCCGCGACACTAGTGCGGTGTCCGCACAACCCGGTGACTTCACCACGCTCGTGCCCGTCACGGGCGAGGCCGTCGCCCTCGACCTGCGCCTGGCCGAGTTCCCCAGCCGGATGCTCGCCCTCGCGCTGGACCTGGCGGTGCAGGTCGTCGCGCTGCTGGTCGTGGTCTGGTTCTCCTCCGCCGTCGCGCGGCAGGCGGACAGCGCCGCCGCGTCGGCGATCTCGCTCGTCGCCGTGGTCGCGATCCTCGTGGGCCTCCCCACCCTCGTCGAGACGCTCACCCGGGGGCGCTCGCTCGGGAAGCTCGCCGCGGGGCTGCGCGTGGTGCGCGACGACGGCGGCCCGGTGCGGTTCCGGCACGCGTTCGTCCGGGCGCTGTTCATGCTCGTCGACTTCTGGCTCTCCAGCGGCGCGGTCGGCCTGATCAGCGCCCTGGCGTCGTCGCGCAGCAAGCGGCTCGGCGACCACTTCGCCGGGACCGTGGTCGTCCGTGAGCGGGTGCCGTCCGCGAGCGTCGTGCCACTCCTGGCGTACGCGATGCCTCCGGTGCTCGAGGGCTGGGCCGCCACGCTCGACCTGACCCGGCTCCCGGACGTCACCGTCCTGCAGGCCCGGCAGTTCCTGGCGCGCTCGGCGTCCATCGCCCCGGCCGTCCGTACGACGATGGGCCGGCAGCTCGCCGCGGAGATGTCCTCGTACGTCACGCCCGATGCGCCGCCCGGAACACCGCCCGAGACCTACCTGCTGACCGTGCTCACCGAGCGGATGCGCCGCGCGAGCCGTGCCGCTCGAGCCGCCACGACGGGGCCCGCGGCGCCGGCTCCGGTGGTGCCGCCGACACCGTTCCCGGCCGGGCCCGCGTCGGGCGCGGCTCCGGTCGGGGCCACGCCCGGACGGCACCGCGGGTCGACCGCGGCAGGACGGTCCGTTCGCCCCGCCGCGCTGACGCGGGCCATCGCTCGCGACGGTGATCGATTTCGCCGTCGCACGGGGGCTGGCTAGCGTGGACGCGTGCCGCCCCTCCGCCGCTCGTTCGGCGTCGTCGTGTCCGCCGTGCTGGCGGTCGCGTCGCTGGGCGCGTGCGGGACGTTCACCGTGACGCACAACCCGCGTCCGGCGGGCGCGGATGCGCGGATCCCCTCGGACGCACCCGTCGGCCTCGTCACCCCCGCCGTGCACGCCGTCGCGCTGCCCCCGGTCGCACCGGCACTCGCCGCGGCGGGACGCTGGGCCGTCGGTGACTCCGTGATGCTCGGGGCCAGGGCGCAGCTCGTGACGGAGGGCGTGCGCGTCGACGCGGTGGAGAGCCGGCAGTTCCACACCGGCATCGTCGTGGTCCGCGCGGCGCGCGACGCCGGAGCGCTGCCCCGCAACGTGATCGTGCACCTCGGCACGAACGGGACGGCGTCGCTCGCCGACTGCCGCGCCATCGTCGCGGCCGTCGGCGCCTCGCGCCGCGTGTTCCTGGTCACCGTGCACGGACCACGCCCGTGGATGCGCTCGGACAACGTGCAGCTCGCGGCGTGCGCCGCGGCGTACCCCGACCGAAGGGTGGTCCTGGTCAACTGGGACCGCGCGGCGTCGCACCACCCGGAGTGGTTCTACCGCGACGGCATCCACCTCAACGGGACCGGGCGCGCCGCCTACGCCGCGCTCGTCAGCCGGGTGGTCTCGGCCTTCGCGCTCTGACCCGTCGCGCGCGGGGACGCCGTCACTTCGACAGCGCGGACTTGATGAGCGCCGCGTACGCGTCGCTGCCCGCGGCCCTCGTGTGGATCCCGTCGGCGTAGAACCAGTCGCGGTGCGGCGCCGAGTAGGCGGCCCAGTCGGCCACGCGCACGTTGGTCCCGGCGAACAGCTTCGCCACCGCCCACACCGCGTTGTTGGACTGACGGATCCAGGGCCGGTCGCCGTGGCAGGTGACGAGCACGACGCGGGACCGGTCGCGCAGGTCACCCATGATCGCCACGAGGTCGGACGTGTGGATCGGACCGTTCGTCCCGGCGTGGATGACGACGACGTCGCCGAGCCGGCCCGCCGCCTTGCGGGCCCGGATCCGGTCGTAGATCTCGATCGGCTGCCGGCTGATGTGCGCGTCGACCGTGATCGTCGACGGGAAGGCGCCGAGCAGCGACGCCCGCGCCGCGAGCATCACGGAGTCGCCGACGGCGGTGGTGGACAGGCCGAAAGCGTCCTGGCCGGCCGCGAGAGTGACCGGGACGTGGACCGGGCTCGGCGACGGCGACGTGCCGGGTGGTGCCGAGGGCCCGCCGTACGCCGGTGTCGCGGTGGGGGTCAGCGGGTCGTCGCCGACCGCCTGCACGCCACCGAGCGCGTCCTCGACCGTCGGCTCGTGCGCGGAGCTCAGCCCCACCCCGAGGGCCGCGACGACGCCGACGACGGTGACGCCGGCGAGCGCGGCCCGGCCGGCGTGGCCGAGCCGGCCCCGGGTCCGCCAGCCGGCCCAGGCCCGGCCGAGGGCGCCGTGCCGGACGGGCATCTCGACGAGGCGGTAGGACAGCTCGGCGGCGGTCAGCGTGAGCGCCACGCGGAGCACCTGCACCGGCCAGCCGTCGGCGTCGAGGTCGACTCCCGGGCGCAGCACCATGAACACCGGCCAGTGCCAGAGGTAGATGCCGTAGGACCGCTCACCGAGCCAGCGCAACGGCTGGCGCGACAGCATCGTGGCGAACGCGGTGCCGGTGACCGCCGAGCAGGCGACGACCGCCGCGCTCACCACCGCGACGACCAGGAAGCCGCCGCGGTACAGGGCCGGGGTCAGCGGGCCGACGAACCAGAAGACGACGACGAGCAGCGCGAGTGCGGCGAACCCCGCACCGCTGGTGACGCGCTGCCCGCGGCCGGTCAGCGCGCGGCCGATCCGGGCCGGCGTCCACACCGTCGCCAGCGCCGCGCCGACGAGCAGCGTCATCGCGTGGGTGTCCGTGCCGAAGTAGACGCGGCTGGCGTCGGCGACGTCCGGCATGCCGTCGCGGACCGCGATCCAGGCCATGAGCGCCGTCGAGAGCAGCGCGCCGACGAGGGCACCGGCCCGGACCACGCGCACCCCGCCGAGCCGCCACAGCGCGACCAGGAGCAGCGGCCAGACGAGGTAGAACTGCTCCTCGACCGCGAGCGACCACAGGTGCTGGAGCAGGGGCGGACGACCCGGTGGCGTCGAAGTACGACTGCCCGTGCAGCACGTACCACCAGTTCGTCACGTAGAAGAAGGCCGCGACGACGTCCTCGCGGACGCGGGCCGCGGCGTCCTGCGCCACCGTGGCCGCCAGCACCGACGTCGCGACGAGGACGAGGAACAGGGCGGGCAGCAGCCGGCGCGCGCGGCGCAGGTAGAAGCGTCCGAACCGGACCGCGCCGGTCTCCCCGAGCTCGGCGAGGAGCAGCGACGTGATGAGGAAGCCGGAGAGCGCGAAGAAGACGTCGACGCCGAGGAAGCCGCCGGGCAGCCAGTCCGGGTCCGCGTGGAAGACGAGCACCGCGGTGACCGCGATCGCGCGGACTCCGTCGAGCCCGGGCAGGTGGACCCACGTCGACGCGCGCGACCGCTGCGACGCCGGGGCGTCGTCGGCGGTGGTCGTCATGCGGGGTCCCTGTCCTCGGTGATGGTCCAGGGTACGACGTTCACGACCGCGAGTCGGCCCGTCGTCCGCGTCTCGGTCGTGTGCGGTCTGTCGCAGATCCGGCCAAGAACCGGTGCGGGAGAGGCGGAATCGGCCCTCAGAAACCGGGGACCGTGACGCAGGCGACGAGGCCGAGCACGGCGATGAGGTTGTTGAACGAGTGCGCGATCACGCTCGCGCCGACGCGCCCCGTGCGCGCGCGCAGGACCGAGAGCACCAGGCCGATGGTGAGGAGCACGGGGATCCGCACCGGCTCGAGGTGCACGAGCGCGAACAGCAGGGCGGAGCCGATCGTGGCCCACGGCACGGCGGGCAGGCCGGCGCGCGACGCCGTACGGGCGATGGCGGCGAACGCGAGACCGCGGAAGCACAGCTCCTCGAACAGCGGCGCGCCGACGAGGGCGCAGAGCGCGAACACCCAGACCACCCACTGCGCCACGTCGGCGTGGGCGAGGGCGTCGCCGGCGGCGGAGTCGAAGCTGCCGAACACCCGCTCGGTCAGCGAGGCGACCAGCGTGCCCAGGACGAGGCAGGCGAGCCCGCCCCCGATGCCCCAGATCACGTCGATCCATCTCACGCTCAACCCGAGGTCGAGGGTCGGGCCGTTCCCCTGCAGGCGGGTCGTGACGATCGGCCACAGCCCGAAGCCCAGCCACGGGAGGACGAGGCTGAGCAGGAGCACCACCGCGCCGTTGCGGGCCGCTCCCGCCGACAGCACCGCCCCCAGCACGATCGTCGGGACCACGAGGGCCAGCAGGATCGCGATGACGACGTCGGCCATGCCCCACCGGGACGGCCGCAGCTCGCGGCCGGCCTCGTACGCCGCCACGTAGGTGACGGGGGCGCCCGGGTAGGGCGCCCCCGTCGGTACCGGCCGCGCGGCCGGTCCGGGCTCGACGGTCATCGGGTCGGGTGTGGCCGCGACCGGATCAGTAGCGGTAGTGGTCGGCCTTGTACGGGCCGGCCACGTCGACGCCGAGGTACTCCGCCTGCTTCTTGGTCAGCTCGGTGAGCCGGACGCCGAGCGCGTCGAGGTGCAGCCGCGCGACCTTCTCGTCGAGGTGCTTGGGCAGCACGTGCACGCCGAGGGCGTAGGCCTCGGTCTTGGTGAACAGCTCGATCTGGGCCAGCACCTGGTTGGTGAACGAGTTGCTCATGACGAACGACGGGTGGCCGGTGGCGTTGCCGAGGTTGAGCAGGCGACCCTCGGACAGCACGATGATCGCGTGGCCGTCGGGGAAGGTCCACTCGTCGACCTGCGGCTTGATCGTGGTGCGGCGTACACCCGGCTCGTGGGTCAGGCCGGCCATGTCGATCTCGTTGTCGAAGTGGCCGATGTTGCCGAGGATCGCCTGGTGCTTCATCCGGCGCATGTGCTCGACCGTGACGACGTCGTAGCAGCCGGTGGCCGTGATCACGATGTCGGCGCGGTCGATGACGTCCTCGAGGCGGGCGACCTCGTAGCCGTCCATCGCCGCCTGCAGCGCGTTGATCGGGTCGATCTCCGTCACGACGACCCGGGCGCCCTGGCCGCGCAGCGACTCCGCGGAGCCCTTGCCCACGTCGCCGTAGCCGCAGACGACGGCGACCTTGCCGCCGATGAGGACGTCGGTGGCCCGGTTGATCCCGTCGATCAGCGAGTGACGGCAGCCGTACTTGTTGTCGAACTTGCTCTTGGTGACCGAGTCGTTGACGTTGATCGCCGGGAAGAGCAGCGTGCCGGCCTTGTGCATCTCGTAGAGCCGGTGCACGCCGGTCGTGGTCTCCTCGGTGACGCCGCGGATGCCCGCGGCGATCTCGGTCCAGCGGGTGCTGCTCTCGGCGAGCGAGCGGCGCAGGACGTCGAGGACGACGGCGTACTCCTCGGAGTCGCCCGGGTCGGTCGACGGGACCGCACCCGCGAGCTCGAACTCGCGGCCCTTGTGCACGAGCAGGGTCGCGTCGCCGCCGTCGTCGAGGATCATGTTCGGGCCGGCGCCGTCGGGCCAGCGGAGCACCTGCTCGGTGCACCACCAGTACTCCTCGAGCGTCTCGCCCTTCCAGGCGTAGACCGGCACGCCGGCGGGCGCCTCGGGCGTCCCGGTCGGGCCCACCGCGATCGCCGCGGCGGCGTGGTCCTGGGTCGAGAAGATGTTGCACGACGCCCAGCGCACCTGCGCACCGAGCTCGACGAGGGTCTCGATGAGTACGGCGGTCTGCACGGTCATGTGCAGCGAGCCGGTGATCCGGGCGCCGGTGAGCGGCTTGCTGGCGCCGTACTCGGCGCGCATGGACATGAGGCCGGGCATCTCGTGCTCGGCGAGTCGGATCTCGTTGCGGCCGAACTCGGCGAGCGAGAGGTCGGCGACCTTGAAGTCAGGGTTGGACATGTGCGTCTCCGTTCGGACACCCGCGGGACGGGTGGGGCACGGCGGACGTCTCGAGGCCTCGATGGTTCGCCTGCTGCTCATGCGGGAGTGGGCACCGCCGGGCACCGCCTAGTGTGCCATCCCGCGACCGCCGACCCGGCGAACCCCAGCCGGAGACCCGCGAGGCCCGAGCCGACGAGGGGACCCAAGGGTCCCCGAAGGCGGCGAGTGCGAAGCCGGCCGAGCCGCCGCGCAGCGGCCGGAGATGCTGCCACGCAGCGGCCAGGAAACCGCTAGACCCGCTCGAGGTCGGGCTCGAGGTAGATCCAGCGGGCCTCGGGGACGGCGGCCCGCACCCGGGCCTCGGCGCCGTCGATGGCGGCCGCGACGGCGGCGGCGGTGTCGTCGTGCCGGACCGCGATCTTGCCGGCGACGAGGATCTCGTCCGGCCCGGTGTGCAGGGTGCGCAGGTGGATCACGCGGGTGACGAGCGGCTCGGACTCGAGCGCGGCGAGGATCGCCGCGGTCTGCTCCGGCACCGCGCTCTCCCCGACGAGCATCGAGGACATCTCGAGGGCGAGGAACACCGCGATCACCAGCAGCAGCGCGCCGATGGCGAGCGCGCCCACGCCGTCCCATCGGCCGTCGCCGGTCACGACGGCGAGCGACACCCCGACCAGCGCGAACACGAGACCGACGAGGGCGCCGGCGTCCTCCAGCAGGACGACGGGGAGCTCGGGCTGGCGCACCTCGCGGACGAACGCGGCCAGCGACTTCGACCCGCGGCTGTGGTTCGCCTCGCGGATCGCGGTGCGGAACGAGAACGCCTCGAGCGCGATCGCGATGCCCAGCACCGCGAACGCCACCGCCGGGCTGGTCAGCGGCTCGGGCTGGTGGATCTTGTGCCAGCCCTCGTACACGCTGAACAGCCCGCCGAGGCAGAACAGGACGATGGACACGACGAAGGCGTAGACGTAGCGGACCCGCCCGTAGCCGAACTGGTGGTGCTCGTCGGCCTCGCGCCGGGACCGGCGCCCGCCGACGAGCAGCAGGACCTGGTTGCCGGCGTCGGCCAGCGAGTGGATCGCCTCGGACAGCATCGAGGAGGACCCGGTCACCAGGAACGCGCCGAACTTCGTGATCGCGATCCCGGTGTTGGCGGCCAGCGCCGCCACGACGGCCTTCGTGCCGCCCTCGGTGCTCACGAGATGCGGTCCTTGAGCTCGTTGATCGGGCCGATCGGCGTCGGGTCGACCCCCGCGGCGACGGCGGCGTAGACGCTCGACCAGTCGACGAGGCCGAGAAGGTCGGCGAGCCGGACGACCGCGTGACCCTCCGCTGCCTGGACGACGTGGACCGGGACGTCGCGCCGCTCGGCGATGTCGCGGGCGATCTCCGCGCGCCGGCCGTCCTGCGGGTGCTCGCCGGGATCGCGCAGCAGCACGAGGCGCAGCCGCGCCGGCCCGGCACCGTCCTCGATCGGGTCGCGGAAGATGTCGACGTCGGGCGCCACCTGCTGCCCGTCGAGCGCGACGACCTGGTTGTGCGTCGCCTCGGGGATGGCGCCGTGGACGACGGCGAGCTTGGCGTTCTCGTTGAGCTGGCAGGCCATGCGGTACGCCGCGACGGCGCCGATCGGCGAGGTGCCCCACACCATCGGCAGCGAGGAGGCGAGCTGGACGCCCAGCAGCTTGGCCGGGTTGTCGGCGAGCGGCGACGCGGGGCCGCACTCGACCGACCGCTCGTCGAGGACGTCGGCCGCCCGATCGAGCGCGGAGACCGGGATGTCGGCGATGCCGAGGGCGTCGGCGAGGAGGAGGAGCGGGGTCGCGAGCAGCCACAGCGAGGCGCGCGGCATGAGGCCGCCGGCGTCGACGCCCAGGAACACCGCGCCGGGCGCGGCGAGCACGATGTCGTGCAGCGGCGAGCCGACCGCACCGACACCGACGAGGCGCGTCCCGCGCTTGGCCGCCTCGGTGGCGACGGCGAGCGTCTCCTCCGTGCGTCCCGAGCACGAGACGGCGATCACGAGGTCGAGCGGGCCGACCCAGCCGGGCAGGACGTAGCCGCGCACGGTCGACACCGGCACCGGACACCCGGTGCCGCACACCGCCGCCAGGACGTCCCCGCTGATCCCGGAGCCGCCCATCCCGGCGACGACCACCGCGCGTGGACGTCCGTCGACGGCGGCCGCGCGCAGCGCGTCGGACGACGTCGCCGCCAGCGCGCGGCGCACCTGGGCGCCGGCGTCGGCGGTGGCCCGCAGCATGTCCCCCGGGTCGGCCTCGGCGAGGGCCGCGACGTCGTCGAGCAAACGGTCGTCGGTGTAGTGGGCCACGGGTCAGTCCACCACGTGCGCGCCGACGCCCTGCGGGCCGGGCGTCGCGTCGTCGAGCAGCATCACCGGGATCCCGTCGCGCACAGGGAACGACGTACGGCAGCGCCGGCACACGACGGCGACCGGGGGCTCGCCGTCGACGCGCACCGGCGCGTGCTGGTCGCACGGGCAGGCGAGGACCTCGACGAGGACGGGGTCGAGGCTCACGCCGCACCACCCCGGATGATCGCGAGCGCCTCGTCGCGGACCGTCGCCATGAGCGCGGCGTCGGCTCCCTCGGCGTTGAGCCGCAGCAGCGGCTCGGTGTTGCTCGGCCGCACGTTGAACCACCATCTCCTGCCGTCGGCGCCGCCGGTGACGGTGAGGCCGTCGAGCCCGTCGAGGGTCACGCCGTCCTGGCCGTCGTACGTCGCCGTGATCTGCTCGAGGACGGCCGCCTGGTCGGCGACCGTCGTGTTGATCTCCCCGGACGCGACGTAGCGCGAGTACTGCGCGAGCAGGCCGGACAGCGTCGTGCCCTCGGGCGTCTCGCCGAGGGCGGCGAGCGCGTGCAGCGCCGCCAGCATGCCGGAGTCGGCACGCCAGAAGTCCCGGAAGTAGAAGTGGCCGGAGTGCTCGCCCCCGAACACCGCGCCGGTCTCGGCCATCCGCGCCTTGATGAACGAGTGGCCGACCCGTGTCCGCACCGGCGTGCCGCCGTGCTCGCGCACGATCTCCGGCACCGCCGCGCTCGTGATGAGGTTGTGGATGATCGTCGCGCCCGGGTGCTTCGCGAGCTCGCGCGCCGCGATGAGCGCGGTGAGCGTGGACGGGTCGACGATCTCGCCGCGCTCGTCGACGACGAAGCAGCGGTCGGCGTCGCCGTCGAAGGCCAGCCCGACGTCGGCACCGCTCTCGACCACCGCCGCCTGCAGGTCGCGCAGGTTCGCGGCCTCGATCGGGTTCGCCTCGTGGTTCGGGAAGGTGCCGTCGAGCTCGAAGTACAGCGGGGTGATCGTCAGCGGCAGTCCCGCGAGGACGGCCGGGACGGTGTGGCCGGCCATCCCGTTGCCCGCGTCGACGACGACGTTGAGGTGACGGTTGCCGCCGAGCGGCACGAGTCCGTTGAGGAAGGCGGCGTAGTCCGCGAGCAGGTCGCGCTGCGCCACGGTGCCCGCGGGGCCGTCGTGGGCCGGCACGCCCGACGCCGACCAGGCGAGCACGAGATCGCGGATCTCGCGCAGCCCGGTGTCCTGCCCGACCGGGGCGGCACCGGCGCGGCACAGCTTGATGCCGTTGTACTGCGCCGGGTTGTGGCTCGCGGTGAACATCGCGCCGGGCAGGTCCAGCGACCCCGCGGCGAAGTACAGCTGGTCGGTCGAGGCGAGGCCGATCTCGACGACGTCGACGCCCTGGGACGTGACACCCTCGGCGAACGCGGCCACCAGGTCGGGGCCCGAGGGTCGCATGTCGCGGCCGACGACGACCGCCCCGGGCCCGCCGTCGGCCCGGGCCACGCCGATCACGCGGACGAAGGCGGCGCCGACCAGGCGCGCGATCTCGGGGCTCAGGTCGTCGGGGACGACGCCGCGGACGTCGTAGGCCTTGATCAGGCGGTCGAGGAGAGCAGCATCCAGCACGCGGCTGACCCTATCGGTCGGGGTACGTCGCCGGAGCCGGACAGCGAGCGGTGCTCCTTGAGCGCCCGGGTGCCGGGCGACGCGAGGTCGTCAGCGGGTGCGCTTGGCCCGGCTCAGGACGTGGTCGACGGAGAGGACCTCGTCGCCGTGCTGCCAGGTGCGGTGCTCGCACTCGAGGCAGTGGGTGAAGTCGACCTCGGTGCCGTCGGTGAGCTCCATCGAGATGCGGGTGACCCGCTCGGAGTGGCACATCTGGCAGCGGGCGCCGTCGCGCGCGCCGGGCTGGGTGAGCGAGCCGAGCGGGACGGGCGCTGCCGTCGACGAGCTGCGAGCCATGGTGGTCCTCCTCGAGATCCCCGCTCCGACCGGTCCCCCCGATCGGGCCGTGCGCGGGGCTCTCCGGGCGCGGGCCGCGAGGCCCGCGGCCTGCGGCGGGCCCGCGTGCCGTGCTCCCCGGACAGTACGGCGGATTCCGGGCGCTGGGAAGTGCTCGTGGGGTTGGAGTGACGAATGTGGCCGGTGTGACCACACTCCGCAGTCAAATCGTTACTTTGAGTGAACGCGGTCGGACCGGGACCGTCGCAACGTGGCCGTCCCCGGGCGGGTGCGGATGCCGGTCAGGAGTCGGCGTCGGTGCGCAGCACGCGCAGGTGGCCGCGACGGCCCACCTCGACCATGGCCGGCACCGTCTCGCGCGGGCGGGCCGCCTCGCGCACCGCGTCGGCGAGCGCCTCGAGGTCGTCGCTCGACGGGCGCAGCGCGTCCGGGTCGGGCTGCAGCCGGACGACCTCCCAGCCCACCGGTGCCGTCATCCGCACCGAGTGCTGCTCGCACAGGTCGTAGCAGTGCGGCTCGGCGTAGGTGGCGAGCGGGCCGAGCACTGCGGTCTGGTCGGCGTAGACATAGGTGAGCGTGGCCACGGCTGCACGCGTGCAGGAGGGCTTGGAACAGCGGCGGACGGGGCTCACGGGCCCGACCCTACGGCGAGCGACCGACGGCGCACGGGAGCGGCACGCCGACACGCGCGCGGCCTACCCTGGCGGCATGGCAGGTCCCCGGCGCCGCGACCGGCACGAGCGCGGTCTGCGCGGTCCGCTCGCGCCGGCCTCCTCCCCCGCGACCGTCACCCGGTCCGAGCGCTTCGGCGACCTCGTGGTCGCCGCGGTCGACCGGCTCGAGCCGCGGTGGGGCGGGCGACTGACCGCCGTCGACGTCGAGATCTACGACGTGCCCGACGTCGCCGACGGCGACGTCACGGAGGTGCCGCTCGCCGGGCACCGCCACGCGTCCGGCTCGCACACCGCGACGATCGTCGTGTACCGGCGGCCGGTGGAGCTGCGCGCGCCGGACCAGCTCGCGCGGGTCGACCTCGTGCGCGACCTCGTCGCCGAGCAGCTCGCGGACCTGCTCGGGGTCACTCCCGTCGAGCTCGACCCGTCCTACGACGACCGCGACGAGGGTTGACGGCGGTCCGGTCGCCGCGCGCGGACGGGTCAGCGGACCGAGGAGCCGGGGACCGGGACGACGACGGGGACGAACGTCGTCGCGCGCGTCGGGTAGATGGGCGCCAGCGCGATCATCGGTCCTCGGGCGCCCGCCTCGGTGACCTGGCGCCCGGCGTAGACCGGTCCCCCGGACATCGGCGTGACGATGAGGATGGACGTCGCCGTCGGGGTGGTCACCGGGATCGTGACGCGGCGTACCGCGCCGTGCGGGACGGGGACGTCCTGGGTCCAGACCGCCTCCGCCCGGCCGGGCACGAACAGCTGGAAGAGCACGTTCGCCGGCTCGCCCGGCGCCGCGACGATCACCTTGTGCGTCAGCTGGTTCCGCGCCAGCCCGACGACGACACCGGGGCGGGTGAGCTCGGGCGTTCCCGCGGCCGTGTCCTTCTCCTTGAGGTCGGCGCCCTCCCCCGTGCGGACCTCGACCGCGGCGACGACCGGCGCGGTCGAGGTGACGACGAGCCCGGCGGGCATCCCCGCCAGAGCGGGGGTGAGGTCGACCGACGTGACCTTCCCGGCCTGCAGCTGCACCTGGTCGAGGCCGGCGGGCGCGATCGGCCCGTCGTCGGTGAGCAGCTGGAGCGACGCGGTGGCGTCCGTGTCGGGCGAGACGAGGTCGAGTCGGGCCGAGTGCACCGGAGAGGGGATGTTCGGGATCACCACGCGGGTGCCCGGCTGCGTGGCGGGCAGCAGCGACATGCCGAGCGGGATGAGCCCGTTGGACTGCTGGTCGAGGCCGGATACGCCGATGCGCCCGGTGCGCGCGATGACGTGCACCGCGGTGACGGACTGGTTCGGGGCGAGGCTGTCGAGCCGGACCTGCCGCCGCGACGACGCCGGGAGCACGATGCCGGAACCGCCGGGCGCCGCGACGGGACCTTTCGGGCCGTAGACGAGCAGGTCGACCTGGGCCAGGCGGTCGTCGTCGTTGACGAGCAGCACCTGGGTGAGCCGCCCGACGGTGGTGCCGCCGCCGACGAGCCAGGCGTCCGTGACCGGTCGCGCGCACGGCGACGCGGCCAGCCCGCGGCTGCTGCCCTGGCCGGACCGGATCACCTGGTCCGCGCCGAAGCCGGCCGCGAACGAGCCCGTCGCGCGGGCGAGCAGCGCCGGACCTGACTTGCCGGTGACCACCCGCGTGACGGTGCGTCCCGGCGCGGTGATCACCAGGGGCTTGGACGCCGCGGCCTTGGTCGTGAGGTCGGCGAGGGTGGCCACGCCCTCGGTGACGGTGGGCAGGGAAGCGACCCCCGCGCTGACGGACGAGACGAGCGCGGCAGTCGCGGTGGTGACCGGGCACACCAGCTCGGCGGACGCGACCGGCTCCTGGACCGGAGCGTTGTCGGCGGCGACGACGCTCGGGACGCGCAGCTGGCCCAGCCCCACGACGGCGAGCACTGCGGCGAGCGTCACCGCGACGGTGACCGGCGGCCGGCGCAGGGCGCGGCGGGCCCGGTCGCCGAACGGCACCGACGCCGGGGCGAGGGCGGCGTCGCCGACCAGGGACTCGGGTTCGGTCATGACGGCGCTCCGGTCCCGACCGGCTCGGTCGTCGTGGTGGCGGGTGCCGACGCGGTGGGCCGCTCCGGCGTCGTGCCGGGGTCCGCCGCGCGCTCCTCGAACGTGTCGCTGTCGTCGTCGTCCTCGGCACGGCGACGCGAGGGCAGGGCCAGCAGCAGCACGACGAGGACCACCGCGGCCTGGGCCCACAACCACGCGCGGCGGGACGAGCCGTCGAACACGACGGACACGGGGGCCGCGCCCACGTCCAGCCCGGTGGTCTGCAGGGCGGGGTCGGTCGGCACCTCGAAGCCCGTGACGGGCGGCGCCGTCGGCGTGACCGGCGCACCGTCCACGGTCCAGGTCCAGCGGCTGTCCCCGGTCTCGGACACGACCATCGTGCGCCCCGCCTTCCCGGCCGGGACCGTGGCGTCGATGCTCGGCGTCGTGCGCGGGTCGCCCGGCTGCGTCGGCACGGTTCGCGAGACCCGGACGGGCACGGTGCCCGCGGACACCGCCTGCGCCGGGTCGATCACCTGCGCGCGGCTCGACGTCGGGACGATCTGCCACACGGCCTCGGCGCCCTGGGACGAGAGCCGGCGCAGGCCACGCTGCGAGTCCAGCGAGTCCACCAGGACGGCGTCGCGGCTGCCGGCGTCCGCGACGACGACGTAGCGGATGCCGTGCGTCGCGATCGCGTCGACCTCGTCGGCGCCGAGCCCGGCGGCGAGCCGCGCGACGAGCTTGTCGAGGACGACGGACACCGACGCCGGAGGCGCCACGTCGACGTCGCCGAGCTGGGGCTCGGGCGCGGCGAGCAGGTCGTAGACGAGCCGCCCGTCGGCGACGCGGCGCAGCACGAGCGCGCGGGGCCGGTCGGTGCCGCGCATCTCGGCGGAGACGTAGGCCGGGAGGACCTCGCGCGAGCCGCGGTTGATCGGTCCGTCGACGCCCCCGACGAGGATGACGAGCGCGCCGATCGGCGCGAGCAGCAGGAGTACGCCGATCACCGCGGCGAGCGGCTGGCGCCAGCCGAAGCTGGCGCCGGCCAGGCGCTGCGGCAGCCGGTCGACCGCGAACGCGGACGCCACGATGAGCGCACCGCCCCAGATCGCCGTCGCGACACCGGGCCACGGGGCGACGGGGTCGGGCAGCGCGTCGACCTGTACGCGCAGGACCGACTGGACGACCCCGAGAGCGAGCCCCGTGCCCCCGACGACCCAGGCCGCGACCGGGTAGCGGCGGCCGCCGGGCACGGCGAGAGCCACGACCGCGGCGACCAGCAGCCCGACGCCGAGCCACAGCGGGGTGGAGCCGACGCCGCCCGGACGGAGGAGCAGGACGTCGTAGGGCCGCAGCCGCAGGTCGGTCGGGCCGACGAGCCCGGGCTCGAGCCAGAGCAGCGCCGGCTCGCGCACGAGGCGCAGGCTCCACGGCACCAGCAGCGCCACCGGGAGCAGCACCGCGACGAGCAGCCGCAGCCGGCCGGCGAGGTCGCGCACGACCGTGAGCCCCGCCACGACCGCGAGCGGGACCGCGGCGAGCCACACGACCGGCGTGAACGACGCGGTCAGCGCGAGCAGGAGCGCGGTGCCGAACGCACGGCGCCACGTCGGAGCCTGCCCGACACCGACGAGCCGGGCGGCGGACCGCACGAGCCAGGGCAGCAGGACGATCGACGCCGCGGTGCCGATGCGACCGCCCGAGATCGCTCCGGTGACCGCCGGCAGCGTGGCGTAGGTGACCGCCGCCCAGACGCGCACCCAGACGTGCGACACGACGCCGCGCAGGGCGAGGTAGGACGTGAGCCCAGCGAGCGGCACCAGGCCGAGGAGGAGGAGGTCGACCGCCGACGACGCCGAGCCGCGCAGGACGAACGCCAGCGCGGAGAGCGGCGCCAGCCAGGCCGGCGCGTCGGCTGCGGAGCCCGGACCGACCTCGTGCCACGCCGTCAGGTAGCTGGCCCAGAGGTCGCCCGCGCCCTCCGGCGCGGGGAGGAGCGCACCACCGAGCAGCACGCCGTCGCCGAAGAGCCCGCGTACGCCGACGAGCGTGAACCCGACGAGCGCGAGCGCGAGCAGGACGCCGGGCCGCCGCGACGCGCGGCGCAGCCGTGACTGGCGACGCTCGTCGGCGTACCAGCCGTCGGGGTCGTCGGTCGTGGAGTCGAGGACCGATCGGCTCGCATCGCCGGACTCGCGGCCGGCGACCAGGTCCCCGACCGACTCGAGGGCGTGCCGCGCCTGTGCCCCCCGCGGTGCCAGCAGGGTGCGGACGTCGGACTCGGGCACGGCCCCCGGCAGCGTGGCGGCCGCCGCGACCCGCGCGCGCGACGCGCGCAGCCCCGAGCGGTCGCGCACGGCGTCGCGGAAGGCGCCCCACTCGTCGCGGGCGGTGTCCGGCGCCTTCGCCAGCAGCAGGCCGACGGCCCGGACGAGCGAGCCGAGGAGGAGGCGCAGCGTGACGAGCGGGCCGCGCAGCCCGGTGGCGTGCGCGCGCATCAGGTGGATCGCGGCGACCCGGTCGATCCGCGCCGGGCGGTCCGGATGCTTCGGCGTGCCGGCGTCGACCGGACGGCGGCCGTGCGTCGCCGCCTCCCGGTGATGGACGACCGCGGACGTCGCGACGACGACGCGACGTCCGGAACTCCGTGCGCGCCAGCAGAAGTCGAGATCGTCGCGGAACATCGGCAGCGACGCGTCGAAGCCGCCGAGCTCGTCCCACACATCGCGGCGCACGAGCATCCCTGCGCTGCTCACCGCGAGGACGTCGCCGACTCCGTCGTGCTGGCCCTGGTCGAGCTCGCGCCGCTCGAGCCCGGTGACCCGGTTGCCCGAGCGGGCGACGGTGACCCCGCACTCCACGAGCACGTCGCGGTTGCGCCAGCCACGGAGCTTGGGGCCGAGGATCTCGGCGGATCGGACGTCGTCGGCGTGGCGCAGCAGCTCGGCCAGCGCGGTCCGCGCGGGGGCGGAGTCGTCGTGCAGCAGCCATACCCAGCGCACGACCTCGGCATCGGCGTCCTCGGCGCTGCCCGACCCGGTGGCGAGCGCGGCGGCCACGGCAGCCCCGAAACCGGTGTCGCGGGGGAGGTCGACGACACGGTCGACGAGACCCGCCGCGACCGCGCGGCCGAGGAGGTCCGAGGTGGTGTCGGCGGAACCGGTGTCGACGGCCACGACCCGGTCGGGGCGGCGGGTCGATCGAGCCAGCGCGGTGAGCGCGGCGGGCAGCCAGCGGGCGCCGTCGTGGGCGACGATCACCGCGGTGACCCGGTGGGTCCGCGGCGGCAGGACGTCCGCGTCGTCCGGCTCGTCGCGCTCGTCCGGTTCGTCCGCGACCGGGTCGGTCGGGGCCGGCGCGGATGACGCGTCGGCGGGTCGCGGCTCCAGCAGGTCGGTGACGTCGTCGACGTCGCCGGGCAGGTCGGCGGCGAGCTCGCGCACCTCGTCGCCGAGTCGCCGCAGGTGGCCGAGCGGCTCCTCGGGCTCGAGGGCGGGGACGTCGATGACCATGGCGCGCAGAACCCTATGCGACGTGTGTGGGTCCCCCGACCCGGCGATCCGGCGACCGGTCGCCGGTCACCGCAGGATCAGCCGGCGGCCTTCTTGAGGCGGCGCCGCTCGCGCTCGGAGAGCCCGCCCCAGATGCCGAACCGCTCGTCGTGGTCGAGCGCGTACTCCAGGCACTCGACGCGGACCTCGCAGGTGGTGCAGACCCTCTTGGCCTCGCGGGTCGAGCCGCCCTTCTCGGGGAAGAACGCCTCCGGGTCCGTCTGTGCGCACAGGGCGCGCTCCTGCCAGCCGAGCTCCTCGGCGTCGGTCATCGGCAGGACGGTGGCTTGGCTCACCGCAGTACCTCCTCGACCCTGGCTCCGCCTGCTCGCGACACGCGGGGCCTGACGTGGTGTCGGCCACAATCCGCGGCCGGCACGGGGTGAATTACACGCGTGTAAGGAGCACCGCGTCAACCCCGACGGGGAAATGTGACGCTACTGATAGTCACCTAGTGAGCACGTACCGTCATCGGCTCGAGCGGGAGGACGATCCGCCGGGCCGCGTCGAGCCGCTCGACCGGCACCTCGCCGTACGTCGTGGTCCGCTGACGGGACGGGCGTCCGGCCGCCGCCGCGAGCGCCTCGAGCTCGGCGACGCTCTTGCGCGACCCGTGCTGCGAGCCGGCCATCCGGCTGATCGTCTCCTCCATGAGCGTGCCGCCGAGGTCGTCCGCGCCGCCCTGGAGCAGCGTGCGGGTGCCCTCGGTGCCGAGCTTCACCCACGAGCACTGCACGTGGTCGATCGCGCCGTGCAGCAGCAGCCGGGCCATCGCGTGCACCGCGCGGTCGTCGCGGCTCGTCGGCCCCGGGCGGGCGACACCGGCGAGGTACACCGGCGCGTTGTGGTGGATGAACGGCAGCCCGACGAACTCGGTGAACCCGCCGGTGCGCTCCTGGATCTCGCGCAGCAGCCGGAGGTGCGCGACCCAGTGGGCCGGGGTGTCGACGTGCCCGTACATCATGGTCGAGCTCGACCTGATGCCGAGCTCGTGCGCCGTACTGACCACCTCGATCCACGCGGCGGTCGGCAGCTTCCCCTTGGTGAGCACCCAGCGGACGTCGTCGTCGAGGATCTCCGCGGCCGTGCCCGGGATGGAGTCGAGCCCTGCGGCCTTCGCCTCGGACAGCCACTCCCGCACGGACATCCCGCTGCGGGTCGCGCCGTTGACGACCTCCATCGGGGAGAACGCGTGCAGGTGGATCCCCGGCGCGCGGCGCTTCACCTCGCGGGCGAGGTCGAAGTACGCCGTGCCCGGCAGGTCCGGGTGGATGCCGCCCTGCATGCACACCTCGGTGGACCCGACGTCCCACGCCTCGGCGACGCGGTCGCCGACCTCGGCGAGCGACAGCGTGTAGGCGTCGGCGTCGGTGCGGCGCTGCGCGAACGCGCAGAACCGGCAGCCGGTGTAGCAGACGTTGGTGAAGTTGATGTTCCGGTTCACCACGAACGTGACGTCGTCACCGACGGTGTCGCGGCGTACGTCGTCCGCGATGCGGGCGAGCGCGTCGAGCGCGGGCCCGTCGCACGACATCAGCGCGAGGGCGAGAGCGGCGTGGTCCGGGTGCGCGAGCGCCGCGGGGTCGTCGGCCGCGAGGGCGAGGCCGGCCCGCACGTCGGCGTCGAGCCGCTCGGGCACGCGGTCCGGCGGCGGCGGCGCGCTCGGCGACGGCCGCGCGCTCGGCGATGTCGTGCGCGTGCTCGCCGATCGTCGCCCAGTCGCCGTACACCTCGTCGAAGTCGCCGCGCCGGTCGCCGGTGCGACCGGTGGTGTCGACCGTCTCGTGCAGGTCGGTCCGCCCGCCCGCGTTGGCCGCGGCGAACGCGTCGTAACCGGTGTCGGCGTCCTGCCAGCGCGATCCGGTGGGGACGCGGCCCGCCACGGCGAGGCCGCCGGTGTCGGCCAGCGCCGCGACGTGGGCGCGCACCCGCGGGTCGATCCACGGGTCCGGCCGCAGCACGTACTCGGGGTGGGCCGTGAGTCGCTCGCGCAGCACGAAGCCGGCGTCGGCGGTGAGCCGGGCGAGCTCGTCGAGGTGCGGCCAGGGGCGCTCGGGGTTCACGTGGTCGGGCGTCAGCGGCGATACGCCGCCCCAGTCGTCGACGCCGGCGCGCAGCAGCAGCGCCACCTCGCCGATGTCGGTGAGGTTCGGCGGGGCCTGGACGCGCATCCGCGGGCCCAGCAGCAGTCGGGTCACGGCGATCGTCGCGAGGTAGTCCTCGAGCGGGAGGTCGGCGTCGTCGCGCATCGCGGTGTCCGGCTTGGCCCGGAAGTTCTGCACGATGACCTCCTGCACGTGGCCGTACTCGCGCGCCTCCCGCCGGATCGCCAGCACCGACTCGACCCGCTCGCGCGGCGTCTCCCCGATCCCGACGAGGATGCCCGTGGTGAACGGCACCGCCTGGCGGCCGGCGTCCGCGAGGACGCGCAGGCGCACCTCCGGGTCCTTGTCGGGGCTGCCGAAGTGCGGTGCGCCCGGCGTCTCGAACAGCCGCCGCGACGACGTCTCGAGCATGAGGCCCATGCTCGGCGCGACCGGCTTGAGCCGGCCGATCTCCTGCCAGCTCATGACACCGGGGTTGAGGTGCGGGAGCAGCCCGGTCTCCTCCAGCACTCGCACGGCCATCGCGCGGACGTAGGACAGCGTGTCGTCGTAGCCGTGCGCGTCGAGCCACTCGCGGGCCGCGGGCCAGCGCTCCTCGGGACGGTCGCCGAGGGTGAACAGCGCCTCCTTGCAGCCGAGCGCGGCGCCCTCGCGGGCGATCGCGAGCACCTCGTCGGGACCGAGGAACATGCCGTGACCGCCGCGGCGCAGCGACGCCGGGTCGGTGGCGAACGTGCAGTAGTGGCAGCGGTCGCGGCACAGCCGCGTCAGCGGGATGAAGACCTTGCGGCTGTACGTGATCACGCCGGGGCGGCCGGCTCCCTCGAGTCCGCGGTCGCGGACCGCGGACGCCAGGTCGAGCAGCGTCTCGAGGTCGGCACCGCGCGCGTGCAGGAGGGCGGTGGCCTCGTCGACGTCGAGCGCCGTGCCGCGTGCCGCACGGCCGAGGGCGCGCGCGACCTCGCGCGCCGTGGGCTGCCGGTCCGACGTCACGAGCCCGAGCGTACGTTCACCCCCTGCTGGGCCCCGGCCGTGGGGTGACAGGATCGCCGCATGCGGATCACGGTCCTCGCCGGTGGAATCGGCGGAGCACGCTTCACCCGAGGGCTGCTCCACCACCTGCGGGCCGCGACGACCGACGCCGAGGTCACGGTCGATCGGGAACACCGGCGACGACATCCGGCTCTTCGGCCTGCAGGTCTGCCCCGACCTCGACACCGTCATGTACACGCTCGGCGGGGGCATCAGCGAGGAGCGCGGCTGGGGACGCGAGGACGAGACGTTCGCGGTGAAGGAGGAGCTCGCGGCGTACGGCGTCCAGCCCGACTGGTTCGGGCTCGGCGACCGGGACACCGCGACGCACCTCGTCCGCACGCAGATGCTCGCCGCCGGCTACCCGCTCTCGGCCGTGACGGCGGCGCTCTGCGCGCGCTGGCAGCCGGGGGTGACGCTGCTGCCGATGAGCGACGACCGGCTCGAGACGCACGTCGTCGTCGACGGCGCCGAGCCCGGGACGCACCAGGCGATCCACTTCCAGGAGTGGTGGATCCGGCACCGGGCGAGCATCCCGGCGTACGACTTCGTGCTCGTCGGCGTCGACGACGCCCGGCCCGGACCCGGTGTGCTGGAAGCGATCCGCGACGCGGACGTCGTGCTGCTGCCGCCGTCGAACCCGGTGGTGTCGATCGGCATGATCCTGCGCGTGCCCGGTGTGCGCGACGCGGTGCGGAGCACGGCGGCGCCCGTCGTCGGCGTCTCCCCCATCGTCGGTGGCGCGCCGGTGCGCGGCATGGCCGACGCGTGCCTCACCGCGATCGGCGTCGAGACGTCCGCGACCGCGGTCGCCCGGCACTACGGCGCGCGCGTCGGACCCGCCGGCTCCGCCGGCGACGGGCTGATCGACGGGTGGCTCGTGCACGACGAGGCGGACGGCGCGGCCGTCGCGGAGCTCACGCCCCTCGGGATCGAGACCCGCGCCGTACCGCTGCTCATGACCGACGTCGACGCCACCGCCGCCATCGCCGGTGCGGCGCTCGCGCTGGCCGAGAGCGTGCGTCGATGACGGACCTCGTCGTCGTCGGGGTCCCCGGCGTCCCCGAGGTGGCGCCGGACGACGACCTCGCCGCTCTTGTCGCGCCGCTGCTCGACTCGGTTGCGTGGCCGGACGGCACGCGTGGCGTGGCCGACGGCGACGTCGTCGTCGTGACGAGCAAGGTCGTGAGCAAGGCCGAGGGGCGGGTGGTCCGGGCGGACAGCCGCGAGGACGCCATCACGGCCGAGACGGTCCGGGTCGTCGCGACCCGAGCGACGCCGCGCGGTGTCACGCGAATCGTCGAGACGTCGCACGGGCTCGTGCTGGCCGCGGCGGGTGTCGACGCCTCGAACACGCCGCCGGGCACGGTCCTGCTCCTGCCGGTCGATCCCGACGCGAGCGCCCGCGCGCTGCGCGGCTCGTGGCAGCGCGCGACGGGCGCGCGGCTCGGCGTCGTCGTCACCGACACCCTCGGCCGCCCCTGGCGCGACGGTCTCACCGACGCGGCGATCGGCGCGGCGGGCATCACCGTCCTCGACGACCACCGCGGGCGTCAGGACTCCCACGGCAACACGCTCGAGATGACCGTGACCGCCGTCGCCGACGAGATCGCGTCGGCCGTGGATCTGGTGTGCGGCAAGGTGTCCGGGCTTCCCGTCGCCGTGGTCCGCGGCCTCGTCGGCGTACGTCACCGACGACGACGGCGCGGGTGCGCGTGCGATCGTCCGCCGCAGCGCCGACGACCTGTTCCGGCTCGGGACCGCGGAGGCGCTCGAGCAGGGCCGGGCCGAGGGGCGCCGGGACGCCGTGCTCGGGCGCCGGACCGTGCGGTCGTTCACCGACGAACCGGTCGACCTCGAGGCCGTGCGGCGCGGCGTCGCGGCGGCCATCACGGCGCCGAGCCCGCACCACACGACCCCGTGGCGTTTCGTCGTCCTCGTCGACCCCGGCACCCGCGTGCGGCTGCTCGACGCGATGGCCGAGCGCTGGGAGTCCGACCTCCGCGACCTGGACGGGTACGACGACGACTCGGTGGCCAGGCGGCTGCGGCGCGGGGACGTCCTGCGCGCCGCACCCGTCGTCGTCCTGCCGTTCCTCGAGCTCGCGGGTGCCGCGCACACCTACCCGGACGCCGCGCGGCGCGGTCACGAGCGCGACCTGTTCCTCGTCGCCGGCGGTGCCGCCGTGCAGAACCTGCTCGTCGCGCTGGCGGCCGAGGGGCTCGGCTCGGCGTGGATCTCGTCCACCGTGTTCTGCCCGGACGTCGTCGCGGACGTGCTCGACCTGCCCGCGACCTGGCAGCCGCTCGGCGCCGTGGCCGTCGGGCACCCCGCGGCAGCCGGCGGCGCACCGCCCGCCGCGCGACGTCGACGACCACCTGCGCCTCGTGTGACCGAGCCGCCCAGCCCACCACGCCGCCCCGAGGGAGCCGCCCGATGACCGACGACCCGACCACCGAGGCTCTGGGCGCCATCGGCGCTCGGTTCGACCACGTCGCCGTGGCCGGGCCGTCCCTGGCGCCGATGCTGGAGTTCTACCGCGACACCCTCGGCGCGACGTTCCGGTACGGCGAGGTCCTCCCGATCGGCTGCGTGGTCGCCACCGTTCGCCGTGGGTGACGGGAAGATCGAGCTCATGGCCCCGACACCCGGGTCGACGTTCTTCGACGCGTTCTTCGCCGGCACCGGCGGCCGCGGCGGTCTGCACCACGTCACGTTCGCCGTCGACGACATCGACGCCGCGGTCGCGATCCTCGACGCCCGCGGGATCGAGCACTTCGGTCTCGTGCACGACCCGGCGGGGATGTGGTCCGAGGTCTTCGTGCACCCGAGGTCCAACGGCGGGGTGCTCGTCCAGCTCGCGCAGATGGGCGACTTCTCCGACGCCGTCACGAAGGACCTCCCCACCCTCCTCGCGGCCGCCCTCTGACTCCTCCCCACCCCGTCTTTCCCCGCATGAAGGTGCCCCAGGACTCGGTAGACGCACCTACGGCGCCCCACTGTGTCCACATGCTGAGATGCGGTGCCCTTGGAGACCGATGCGTGGTGTGGCCACATCGGGCTCGTTGGTTGGCTTCCCCCGTGGTGAAGGTCGCGGGATGAGGAGTCCTCGGGGACCGGCCGCCGGTTGAGCTGGTCGCTGCCAGCGTGGTGAAGGGCGCCGGCCAGGGGTCCGCGGGGATCGGCCACGGGCTGCGGCCGGACGCGTCCAGCATGGTGACGCCCGGTTGGTCGACGGTTCGGCACGCACGTCACCGTCGCTGGGCAGGCACCCGCGCGGGTCTGTCGCCGTCGGTCGATTCACTGCTCGGGCGCGGGTCGGTCGACGGCCCGGTATGCCGTCACCGTCGGTGATCTTGGATCGCGGAAAGTAGTTGTCCCCAGGGCGGTTTCGGGGCCGGGGACTGTCGGACCCCCTGAGTAGGTTCGAGCCATGAGCTCGACCACGACCCGCCCGCCGCGCAGTCCCGGTGCGCTGGTCGCGGACGCCGTCGCGCGACCTGGACGCCGCGGTCGCCCGGCTCGCGGAGCTGACCGCGGAGGGTGCGCTGGTCGAGGTTCCGGGTGCGGCGCTGATCGGGCTGACCGAGAAGCTGCACCGGGCGCTGGATCGCGGGGCCGCGGTCGCCACGGTGGCGACCGGGGTGGTGCACGCCTCGGGCACCCTCGAGCCGGCCGGGCACGCGTCGACGAAGTCGTGGCTGCTCCAGCGGTGCCGCAGGTCCGAGACCGAGGCCAAGGTCCTGCTCGCGTCCTCGGCCTCCTTGCGCGCCGACTTCCCGGCGACCGAGCGGGCGTGGCTGGCCGGGGAGGTGCCCGCCGGTGCGGTGCGCGAGATCACCCGCGGGATCACCCTCGCGGTGAAGGCCCTGCCGGTCGCGGTGCGCGCCACCAAGGCCGCGCGAGGCGGAGGCGGTGCTGCTCGACCTGGCCCGCCGGGCCCCGGTCGCCGACGTCGCCCTGACGCGCGCGGTACCTGCGGTTCGTGGCCGACCCGGACGGGGTCCGCCAGGCCCAGCTCGACGCCTACGACGACCAGCAGGTCACCATCACCCCGGTCGGGGTCGGGTACCGGCTCTCCGGGTACCTGACCGCGGAGACCGCCGCCGCGCTGTCCACCGCGCTCGACGCGGTGGTGGACGGCTGGTACCGCACCGGATCCCTGGCCCCCGAGGACCAGCCCGGCGGGCACCCGGCACTCGACGCCCAGCGGCGCAAGGCCCGCCGCCCGCACCTGCTCGCCCTCGCCCTGGGCCACCTCGCCACCGCGCGCTCGACGCCGGCGCTGCTCGGCACCCGCCACGGGGTCCGCCCCCACCTCACCCTCACCGCCGACCTCGACCAGCTCCTCACCGGCCTCGGCGGCCGGCTGCACGTCCCCGGCCACGAGCAGCCCGTGCTGCTGCCCGACGAGTCGCTGCGCCGGATCCTCTGCGACACCGACCTGCACCCCGTGATCACCACCCGACCGACCCGGGCACCGACGAGCCCCGCGACCGCCGGGTCGAGCGGTCCGGCGTGGCGAGACGTGCTGACCGACCGGCTCCCCGCGCAGGCCCGCACCGTGCTCTACCTCGGCCGCACCCAGCGCACCGTCCCGCCGCGGCTGCGCCGCGCCCTCGAGGTCCGTGACGGGCACTGCGCGTTCCCCGACTGCCGCGTCGACGTCTCCCGCACCCACGCCCACCACACCCTGCCCTGGGAGGACGGCGGCGCGACCGACCATCTCGAACACCGTGCTCCTCTGCGTGCGCCACCACCACGCGGTGCACGAGGGCGGCTGGTCGATCGCGCCGACCGACGGCATCGACCCGCACACCACCGGCTGCTGGACCTTCACCCCACCACGAACCCGGCCCTGACCAGCAGGGCGCACCACCACTTCGATCGCTGCACCGACGACGCTGGCCGAGCCGCCGTGGGCAATCCCTCGCTCGGGTTCCGCGCATCAGAGGTCTGGTGTGGGGCAAAACTGGACTGCGTTCAGCAGGCTTGCCGGAGCCCTTCGCGAGTACCGTCACGCGGGACTGCGAGCGGCCACGTCGATGTTGGGGAGATGCAAGTGAAATGGTTCATCGGCGCACCCAGTATGCGCCTGAGCTCGATCGTTCTCGCGTTCGCGGTGACCACAATGGGCGTCGGCCTCGGAACTGCGACAACAGCATCAGCGGATGTGACCGTCCAACTGCTCAGCAGCACGATGTGGTCCGACACGCTCGGCTACCAGCACATCGTCGGTGAAGTGCGGAACAACACCACGAGCCCCGTGTACCTGGTTCAAGTGAATATCGACTTGCTCGATACCAGTTCCGGCCTGGTCGGGACCGACTCCACCTTCACGGCCATCGATGACCTCGCTCCTGGCGAGTCTTCGCCGTTTGTTGACATCATCTCAAGTCCCCCGCCGGGGTTCGCGGCTTACCGGATCACGTCTGTTGCCGGAGCTGTGACGACGACCGCGACGGTCAACCACAACTTCACCACCGCAGTCACGAACCGGTACGCGGACAGCGCCGGGTACGAGCATTTCGTCGGAACCGTGACCAACAACAACAGGACGACGTCGGTCTTCGTGGAGCCCGTCTTCGCGTTCCGCGACGCCGGCGGCCAGGTCGTGGATACCGATTTCACCTTCGTGAAGACTGACTCCTCGTCCAGCCTCGCACCTGGACAGACGGCGTCGTTCGAAGAGATCCGCCGCGGCGACGTCGCCTACACCTCGTATGAAGTTCTCAGCCAGTCGAGCTCGCCCTCCTGGGTCGACACGACGCCGCCGTCTGCGTCACCGACCCCGTCGGTGGCGGCCAACTCAGTCGGCTGGAACAACGCGGCGGTAGCCGTCACGTGGAACTGGACGGACAGCGACTCGGGCATCGATCCGAACAACTGCACGACGTCGACCGCCTCCGTCGGGCTCGGACGTGCTCAACCTCTTCGCTACCTGCACGGATATGGCCGGGAACACCGGGTCGGCCTCCTATCAGGTCATGGTCGACACCACGCGTCCCACTGCCGCGATGACCGCGCCTTCGGTGGCTTTCGCCGCCACGCAGCGGCTGGTCGCGGCCTGGACCGCATCCGACACCGTGAGCGGCGTTGCGTCGTACGCCGTGCGCTGGGCTCGCATGCCGGCGGGTGGCGGCACGATGTCGCCCTGGACGACCCCGTCGAACTGGACGGCACTGACGACGCGCAGTGTTGCCATGACCGGCGCACTGGGTTATCGGTACTGCTTTGCCGTCCAGGCCAGGGACCGTGCCGGGAACGTCAGCGCATGGTCGCCAGCAAAGTGCACCGCGGTCTCACTTGACGATCGAGCCCTGTCCGCCTCCACCGGTTGGGCGCGCGGCAAGGCCACCGGATGGATCGCCGGTACGTTCACCAGCACCACGGGCAAGGGCAAGACGTTGAAGACGACCACGTCACGCAAGATCCGACAGATCGGGATCATCGCTACGCGCTGTGCCAGGTGCGGCGCAGTCGCGGTCTACATCGGCGCGACGAAGGTCGGCACCGTCAACCTCTACCGGTCGGCGACGCTGGCGCGGTCCATGGTCCTGCTACCCAGGTTCACCACGACCAGGTCCGGGGTCGTTCGGGTCGTGTCAACCACGAGCGGAAGGTTGATCAAGATCGACGCCCTGGCGATCACCGCCTGGTAGACCGTTCGCGGTGCCAGGTGGTCCAGGACAACAGGTCGGCACGAGGTACCCGCTCGGGTCAAGCCGATACGTGTACGCCGGGTCGCACCCATGCGCAGCACGCCGTCGGCCGACTCGAGTGGAGAGCCTCACAGGTCGTCGCCGAGGCGACGTCGGCCCGGCGGATCTCAGCCGGGACCGCCATCAGCCGAGACCGCTACGGCGCATCTCCTCGCGGACGTCGGCCTCGGTGATCGGCTTGCGGACGAACGCCTCCCACCCGTTCATGACCAGGCCGATGCCCCAACCGGCGAGTACCCAGCCCGGCCAGAAGTACCCGGCGCCGGACCACCACCAGGCGAGGACGAGGAACGCGTTGACGACGACGTAGACGACGAGATGCGCCTCGAAGTCCCGCTTCGCCTTGACCCGCTTGAGCGCCAGCTCGTGGGCCGTCGTGGCACCACCAGGAGAGGGGGCGGACTGATAGCCGGACTGCGCGTCTGTGGACATGGGAACCTCCCGACTCCGCTTGGCCGACGCCGGATCGGAGAGCGGGCCTCGCGGTAGCGCTCGGGCACCACCTGTCGGAGCGGGATCCCGCTCACCTCCATGGTCCTCCTGGCCCGCGACCCGACGCGCGCCGACCGGCGCAGCGCCGACCAATGCATCGCCGACGATGGTTCGCGGACCCACCAAACCGGCCAAGGAACAAGGCCGGCGCGGCGCCAGACGCCGCCCGGGCGCCACCAGCCGGGATCAGCGGTGGCGGAAGTCGAGCGGGCTGTACCGCGGACCTCGAGCTGGGCGCGAGATCCCGGTGAGCTCGACGAGGCGGACGACGCGACCGCGGTGCCCGGCCCACGGCTCGAGCAGCTCGGCGAGGCGCTCGTCGCTGCCGTCGGTCTCGCCGGTGAGCGCGTAGACCACGTTCGTCGCGACGTGGAAGTCGCCGTAGCTCACCGCGTCCGCGTCGCCGAGCGACCGTGCGGCGACCTCGGCCGAGGTCCACACGCCGATGCCGCGGATGGCCTGCATCCGGGTCCGGGCCGCGTCCACCGACAGGTCGGTGCACTGCTCGAGCCGGCCGGCGTACGACACGGCGCGCACGACGGTGTCCGACCTCGACCGCTCCACCCCCGCGCGGTGCCACTCCCACGACGGGACTGCCGCCACGACATCCGACGCGGGGAACACGCGCATGCCGTCCGGCGCCGGCCCGGGCGCCGGGTCGCCGTACGTCGCGAGCAGCCAGCGCCACGCGCGCCGGGCCTCCATGCCCGTCACCCGCTGCTCGAGCACGGCGGCGACGAGGACCTCGAGGACGACGCCCACCGACGGCATGCGCATCCCCGCACCGACGCGACGCCACTGCTCGGCGACGAGCGGGTGGAGCGACGCGTCGAACCCCGAGACGTCGTCGTCGGCACCGAGAATCCGCGGCAGCCGCTCGGTCGCCCATGCCGCGCCCGGACCCCACGCCGTCGACGAGACCACCCCGCACCCGACCGACAACCGCTGCGTCGCGGGGCCTTCCGGCGTGCGCATCGTGCGCCAGAGGGCGCGGTCGGCGGTACGCCGGTACGCCGGGTCCGAGCCGCCCCGACGGAGGCCGCCGAGCGTCGCACCGAGGCTCACCGGCCACGAGGGTCGCCACTCGCGCTCGACGGCGACGGTCATCGATCCGCGTGCTACCGGTCGGAGGAGAAGCGCACGGCGGTCTCGCCGAGCGCGACGCCGGGCCAGACCCGCGCGCCGCGGGTCAGCTCGTTGCCCGGGCCGATCATCGCGCGGTCCCCGACGACGACGCCGTCGAGGTAGGCACCGGTGCCGATGATGGCGCCGCGACCGATGACCGAGTCCTTGCACGAACGCGCCGGCGGCGATCATCGCGCCGTCGAACAGCGACGAGCCGTCGACGATCGCGCCCGAGCCGACCGTCGCGCCGGCGCCGACGAACGTGCCGCCGCGCAGGATCGCGTCGGGCTCCACCTCGGCGCCCGGGCCGCACGAGGTACTCGCCCGTGGGCCCGGGCAGCGCGGGGCTCGGCGCCCGGCCGGTGACGAGGTCCTTCGACCCCTGCGACGAACGCGAGCGGCGTGCCGAGGTCGAGCCAGTAGCCGTCGTCGACGAACCCGGTGACCAGCGCACCGGACGACAGCAGCTCCGGGAACGTCTCGCGCTCCACCGACACCGGTCGTCCCACCGGGATCGTGTCGATGAGCGAGCGGCGGAAGACGTAGCAGCCGGCGTTGATCTGGTCGGTGACGCACTCCTCGGGCGTGCTCGGCTTCTCCAGGAACTGCAGCACGCGCCCGTCGGCGTCGGTGGGCACGAGGCCGTACGCGCGAGGGTCGTCGACCCGCGTGAGGTACAGCGACACGTCGGCCGAGTCGTCGCGCCAGCGCTTCACCTGCCCCGCGATGTCGTGACCGGTGAGCAGGTCGCCGTTGAAGATGAGCACCGGGTCGTCGGGTCGGCTGATGAGGTACGGCGCGACGTGGCGGATCGCGCCGCCGGTGCCCAGCGGCACGTCCTCGGTCGCGTACACGAGCTCCACGCCGAAGCGCGAGCCGTCGCCGAAGTACTCGGCGAAGACCTCCGGCTTGTACGACGTACCGAGGATCACGCGCGTGACGCCGGCCTCCCGCGCGCGGGCGATCTGGTGCTCGGTGCACGGGACACCGGCCACGGGGAGCATCGGCTTCGGGGTCGTCACGGTGAGGGGGCGCAACCGCGTCCCCTGGCCGCCGACGAGCAGGACTGCTTCCAGCACGGGGTCACTGTCCCACATCCGACCGTCCCGGCCGGGCGTCGTACTGTCGACGGATGACCCCGACCACCGTCGCGCAGGCGCTGCGCGAGCTCCTGTCCGGCGACCCGGCGCAGCCGCTCGTCACGTACCTCGGGCCGGCCGGCGAGCGCAGCGAGCTGTCGGTGCGCACGTTCGAGAACAACGTCGCGAAGGCGGCGAACCTGCTGCGCGACGACGCCGACGTCGCGTCCGGCTCGCGCGTCGCCCTGCTCCTGCCGATCCACTGGCAGACCGCGGTGTGGCTCGGCGCCTGCGCCGCGACCGGTTGCGCGGCATGGCTCGACGGCGATCCGACGGACCCGTCCACCGACGTCAGCGTGACCGGACCGGCCCACCTGCACGCGCCCCGCGCGCCGATCGCCCTCGCGACGGCGCTGCACCCGTTCGGCCTGCCGTTCACCGACCCCCTGCCGCCCGGCCTGCTCGACGCCGCGGACGAGGTCCGCGCGCACGGCGACCGGTTCACGGCGTACGACGAGGTGCCTGGCGACGCCACGTGGATCGTGGCCGGGGACCGGGTCTGGACCCAGACCGCCGCACTCGCGGACGCGGCCGCCCTCGCGTCGTCGGTCGGCCTCCCCGCCGGCGGCCGGCTGCTCTGCGACGTCACGACCGCGCGTGACGCGGTGCTCGCGCATGCTGGCCGTGCCGTTGGCGGTCGGCGGCTCCGTCGTGCTGCTCGCCGACCCCGCCGCGGACGCCGACGACGTGGCCGCCCGCGAGCGCTGCGTCGCGGTCCTGCACTGACCCGGTGAGCACGGCCACCCGTGCGCGGCGCTCTGCAGGCCGATCCGCCGGCGACCTCTGGGACCACCGGCTCGACGTACGGCGAGGAGCACAGGCAGCTCACAGGATCGGTGTGGCGGGAGATCCCCTCGCGAGCACGTAAAATGGGCCGGTGAGCGCCCCCGATCCCGCGACCGGACCACACCGGCACAGCGTGCTGCGCCGCGCCGTGGCCGTCGCGAGCGTCATGACCGTGCTCGCGACGATGCTCAGCGCGGCGGGGTGGCTCACCCTCAACCGGCTGTCCAGCAACATCACGACGGTCGACGTCACCGCGCAGCTCGGCACGCAGCGGCCCACGAAGGCGACGCCGTCGAAGCCCGCCGAGTACGCGCCGATGAACATCCTCGTGATGGGGACCGACACGCGCACGGGTCAGGGCAGCGGCTTCGGCATCGCCGCCGACACCTCGAGCGGCACGGGGCACAGCGACACCACGATCCTGTTCCACATCTCCGGCGACCGGCAGCACGCGACGGCCGTGAGCATCCCCCGCGACTCGTGGGTCACCCGCCCGTCCTGCTCGGGCTCGGGCACGGTGACAGGACGGATCAACACCGCCTTCGCCGAGGGCGGTGCGGGCTGCGCGATCAAGGCCGTGGAGAAGCTCACCGGCGTCTTCATCGACCACTACGTCGTCGTCGACTTCGTCGGCTTCAAGGCCGTCGTCGACGCCCTCGGCGGCGTCCAGGTCTGCCTGACCACCGCCGTGAACGACCCGAAGAGCCACCTCGACCTCTCCGCCGGCCCGCACCTGCTCACCGGCGACCAGGCGCTGGCGTTCGCCCGCGTACGCCACGGCATCGGTGACGGCTCGGACATCAGCCGCATCGGCCGCCAGCAGGACTTCCTCAGCTCGATCATCCGGGCCGCGACGGACAAGGGCCTGCTGCTCGACCCGCCCAAGCTCTACTCCGTGCTCAGCGCCGTGACCGGGTCGCTCACCACCGACCCCGAGATGGGCAAGTTCGACTTCGAGCAGCAGCTCGCGGCGAGCCTCGCCTCGATCCCGCCGAAGGACATCGTGTTCGTCACGGTGCCGTGGACCCCCCGCTCGGACGGCGCCACGGTGTCGTGGAACGTGCGGCAGGCCGACAAGATCTGGGCCGCGATCAAGGCCGACGTGCCCTACGGCCCCGTCGCGGCCACCAAGCCCGCCGGCGAGAAGGCGCTCACGGTCGCGCCGGACAAGATTCGCGTCCGGGTGCTCAACGGCACCGGCACCGCGGGAGAAGCGAAGAAGGCCGCCGCGCTGCTGACCGCCGAGGGCTTCGTCGTCGTCGGCACCGGCAACGCCCCGACCTCGCCGGTCGCGTCGTCGATCACGTACCCCGCGACGTACACCGAGTCGGCCCGGACCCTGTCCTACGCCACGTCCGTCGCGACGCCGACCGTCGGCGGCACCGGCCGCACGCTCACGCTCACCGTGGGCACCGACTGGGCCGGCACGCTCAAGCCCGTCGTCATCCCGGACCCGAGCACCACGGGCACCACGGTGAAGACCGCGGACAAGGCCGTCTGCTCGTCCTGACCGGCACCGGCGTCCTCCGCCCGACCGCGGCGCGACATCCGACCGCGGCGACCGACCGCACTCCGACCGCGGCGCGACGTCCGAGCGCGGCTGGGTAGAGTCCGACCGCACCCGAGACGTGGGAGGACGGACGCGATGGCTCTGGACAAGGTCGTGGGCTCGGCGGCGGAGGCGGTCGCCGACATCGGCGACGGCGCCACGCTCGCGGTGGGCGGTTTCGGGCTGTGCGGCGTACCGAGCGTGCTCATCGCGGCGCTGCTCGACAACGGCGCCAAGGACCTCTCGGTCGTGAGCAACAACTGCGGCGTCGACGAGTGGGCCCTGGGCATCCTGCTGTTCGCCAAGCGGATCGCGCGGATGACGTCGTCGTACGTCGGGGAGAACAAGGAGTTCGAGCGCCAGTTCCTCCACGGCGAGCTCGAGGTCGAGCTGATCCCGCAGGGCACGCTGGCCGAGCGGCTGCGCGCCGGTGGCGCGGGGATCCCCGCGTTCTACACCCCGGCCGGGGTCGGCACCCAGGTCGCGGACGGCGGGATGCCCTGGCGCTACGACGCCGACGGCGGCATCGCGGTCGCCTCGCCGGCCAAGGAGACCCGCGCGTTCGACGGCCGCGACTACGTCCTCGAGCGCGGCATCACCACCGACTTCGCCCTCGTCCGCGCCTCCGTCGGCGACCGGCACGGCAACCTCGTGTACGACAAGTCCACCCGCAACTTCAACCCGCTCGTGGCGACCGCCGGCCGGGTCACGATCGCGGAGGTCGAGCACCTCGTCGAGCCCGGCGAGATCGACCCGCAGACGATCCACACCCCGGGGGTGTTCGTGCAGCGCGTCGTCGCGCTGACCCCGGAGCAGGCCGCCGACAAGCGCATCGAGCGCCGCACCGATCGACCGAAGGAGGCCTGAGCCATGGCGCTCACCCGTGACGAGCTGGCGGCCCGCGTCGCCCTCGAGCTGCGCGACGGCGAGTACGTCAACCTCGGCATCGGCCTGCCCACGCTGGTGCCGCAGTACCTGCCGGCCGACGTCACCGTCGTCCTGCAGTCCGAGAACGGCATCCTCGGCACCGGTCCCTACCCCACCGACGACGCACGTCGACGCCGACCTGATCAACGCCGGCAAGGAGACCGTCACGATCCTGCCGGGCGCGTCCTTCTTCGACTCCGCGCAGTCCTTCGGGATGATCCGCGGCGGCCACATCGACGCCGCGATCCTCGGTGCCATGCAGGTCTCCGTCACCGGCGACATCGCGAACTGGATGATCCCCGGCAAGATGGTCAAGGGCATGGGCGGCGCGATGGACCTCGTCCACGGCGCCAAGCGGGTCATCGTGATGATGGAGCACGTCGCCAAGGACGGCACGCCACAAGATCGTCGACGAGTGCACCCTGCCGCTCACCGGCAGGGCCGTCGTCGACCGCATCATCACCGACCTCGCGGTCATCGACGTCACCCCCGACGGCCTCGTCCTGCGCGAGACCGCCCCCGGCGTCACCATCGACGAGGTCATCGCAGCGACCGGAGCCCCCCTCACCGTCTGATCGGGGGCATCCCGCCTGTATCGCCCCCGCTGATGTCGCCACCCGGGCGTTTGGAGCCCGAGTAACAACCGGACCGGGGGCGATCCGCCACCCGAGGCACGTTCGCAGCAACGCTGCAGTACCCCGAAGCGGAGGCGGCCGCGGACCGAGACCACCCCCGAAGGGGGTGTCGAGGACCACGCGGGAGGCGCCAAAGGGCGCCGACCAGCCGCCGAAGCGGAGGGGTCGCCGACGGTCCGCTCCGGCAGGAGCGGACCTTGGAGGCGCAGCAACACTGCCCTACCCCGAAGCGGAGCGGCCCGAGGCCGGAGTCCGGCCCCCGAAGGGGGTCGGCGAGGCCGAGCGGGAGGCGACCGAAGGGAGCCGACCAGGCCGCGAAGCGGAGGGGTCGCCGACGAGTCCGCGCCGGAGCGCGGGCTCTTGGAGGCGCAGCAACGCGCCCTACCCCAAAGCGGAGCGGCCCGAGGCCGGAGTCCGGCCCCCGAAGGGGGTCGGCGAGGCCGAGCGGGAGGCGACCGCAGGGAGCCGACCAGGCCGCGAAGCGGAGGGGTCGCCGACGGGCCGCGGCAGGAGCGCGACTCCTTGGAGGCGAGGCGAGTTACGCCGTACCGAGCACCCGGCGCGTGACGCCGGCCCAGCGACCCGGGTCGGTGACCCGGCGGCCGTCGACGAGCACCCGCACGCCGGGGAGGTCGGCTGGCGCCGATCGTGCGGTACTCCGCGTGGTCGGTCTGCACGACGACGGCGTCGACCGGCGTCGCCGAGGTGGTGCGGCGTGCAGCCGTACGCCGCGAGCTCGTCGTCGGTGTACAGCGGGTCGTGCACCCGCACGGCTCGCGCCCACGGGCCGCGCAGCGCCTCGACGGTGGGGAAGACGCCGGAGAACGCGGTCTCCTTGACCCCGCCGCGGTAGGCCGCCCCGAGCACGACGACCGTCGCACCGGTGAGGTCGCCGTAGGCGCCCTCGAGGACGGCGACGGCGTACTCGGGCATCGCGGCGTTGGCCTCGCGCGCGGCGCGGACCACGGTGGCGTCCGGGTCGTTCCACAGGTACATCCGCGGGTAGATCGGGATGCAGTGCCCGCCGACGGCGATGCCGGGCGGTGGATGTGGCTGAACGGCTGGGTGTTGCACGCCTCGATGACCTCGAAGACGTCGATGCCGTTCGCGGTCGGCGAAGCGCGCGAACTGGTTCGCCAGGCCGATGTTCACGTCGCGGTAGGTCGTCTCGGCGAGCTTGGCCAGCTCCGAGGCCTCGGCTCGAGCCGAGGTCCCAGACCCCGTTGGGCGCGGCTCGAGGTCGGGCCGCTCGTCGAAGTCGAGCACCGCCTCGTAGAACGCGACGCCGCGCTTGCGCGCTCTCGGCGTCGACGCCGCCGACGAGCTTCGGGTAGCGGCGCAGGTCGGCGAAGACCCGGCCGGTGAACACCCGCTCGGGGCTGAACACGAGGGCGAAGTCGGTGCCGACGCGCAGCCCGGAGCCCTCCTCGAGCATCGGCGCGCAACCGGGTGCGCGTCGTGCCGACCGGCAGGGTCGTCTCGTAGCGACACGAGGGTGCCGGGCTTGAGGCCCGCGGCCGACGTCGCGGGTCGCGGAGTCCATCCAGCCGAAGTCCGGTACGCCGTCGGCGTCGACGAACAGCGGCACGACGACGACCACGGCGTCGCTCTCGGCCACCGCCGCCGCGGTGTCCGTGGTGGCCCGCAGGTTCGCCGGCCTCGACCGCGGCCCGCATCCGCTCGCCGAGGAACGCCTCGCCGGGGAACGGCTCGATCCCGGCGTTGACGCTGCTCGACGGTGACCGGGTTCACGTCGGCCCCGACGACCTCGTGACCCTTGGAGGCGAACTGGACGGCGAGGGGGAGACCGATCTTGCCCAGGGCGACGACGGTGATCTTCACGGCAGGCCTTTGCAGCGGGGAGACGGCGGAGACCCCAGGATACCGGCGCACGAGGGCCGCCCCGTCGCGCCCACGGACGGCCCTTGCGCGGTCCGTCGAGCGGCACCGCGGGACCGCCCCGCCGCACCCGAGGGGCGATCCGAGCAGGGGTCGGGCGAAGGGCGCGGCGCCGCGGGACCGGTACGGCGACCGGCCGGAGGGGCCGCGGCGCGCTGATATCCTCGGCGGCAGACGAGTGGACGCGCCCGGGCCCGCGGCCGAGACCGCGCCGGGCTGGCGTCACCACCGGTTCCGAGAGGCTCGAGATCCATGCCACGCACGCTGACCGTGCTCATCCCGACCCGCAACCGCGCCGAGTACCTCGGAACCGCTCTCGCCTCGGTCAACGCGGCCGCCGAGGAGGCCCGGCGGGCGCTCGGCGTCGCCACGACCGCCTTCGTCGTCGACGACGCGTCCGACGACGACGGTGCGACGCGACGCGTCGCGGAGCGGTGGGGCGCGCGCTACCACCGGATCGTGGACCACGACGGGCGCCACGACCCCGGTGTCGCCATCGCGACCGGCGTCGGCCTGGTCGACACCGAGCTGCACAGCCTGCTCGGCGACGACGACGCGCTGCTGCCCGGCGGCATCGTGACGGTGGCGCGGATGATCGACGACGGCGCCGACGTCGTATCGCCCTCGTACCTCCTCGCCGACTCGTGCCTGCGACCGACCAGGGAGGTGCTGCTGCCGGAAGCGACGATCGGCGACCTGGCCCGCGGCTACTCGCTCGTGACCGACGGCTCGATCGTGCGGACCGAGCTGGTCCGCGACCTCACGTGGGACGTCTCGCTCAAGGGCATGATGCTGCTGCCGATCTGGGTCCGGCTCATGCTCGACGGCCGGACGTTCGCCCGCACCGACGCCCCCACCTGGCTCTACCGCCGCCACGACGACAACATCAGCGACCAGTGGTCCGAGTCCGACCAGGAGATCCGCGGCCGCGTGGTGGAGCAGGTGCAGGCGATGGTCGTCGCCGAGCTCGGGCACCTGCCCCCCGGCCCGCACCACGAGGCACGCGAGCTCCGCATCGCCAACCGCGAGGCGCGCGAGCGTGCCGCCAACGACCCGGCCGTGGCGGCCGCCGCGGAGCGGGCTCGCCGGCGCAACCAGCGGTTCGACGTCCGGGTACGCCGACGGCTGTCCCGGGTCATCGCGCCGTAGCCCGTCGACCGGATCCGCGAAGCCACGGCGGCCTCGCGCCCGTTGCTAGGGTTCCCACGACGTCGGCGCTCGAGCCGACCGCTCCCGGCTCGGGCGCCGCACCACGCGCCCGGTCCCCGCACCGTGAGGACGGCATGGACCCCGAGCTCGGATTCACGTTCCGCGACTACCGCCGCTCGCTGCGGGCCTACCGCGACGCCGGCTACGCCATCACGGGTTTCCTGCCGTTCCTCGACGACCCGCAGCCGCGCCACCTGATCCTGCGCCACGACATCGACAACTCGCTGGAGCTCGCGCTGCGGATGGCGCAGATGGACGCGGACGAGGGCGCCCACGCGACGATCTTCCTGCGCGTGCACGCCACGGGCTACAACCTGCTCTCGCTGCCGTCGCTGCGCATCGTCCAGGAGCTCGAGCAGATGGGCCACGAGGTGGAGCTGCACCTCGACGGCGGGCTCTCCACGTCCCTCGGCGTGCCAGAGCGCCGGATCGCGGACCGGCAGAAGGTCGTCATGGAGGAGGTCCTCGGCCGGCCGATCAACGGCTTCAGCTCGCACGAGCCGTCACGGCTGGGCAACCTCGAGGAGGCCCAGGAGCTCAAGGAGTCGTGGGACGTCCGCTACCACGCGTACGAGCCGCGGTTCATGATGCCGACCCTCAAGTACCTCAGCGACAGCTCGGCGCGCTGGCGCGAGGGCCACTTCTTCGGCTGGGTCGGCAAGGTCGACCGGCTCCAGGTGCTCGTGCACCCGATCTGGTGGTACGACCGCGCGCCGCAGGAGAACCAGTGACCCAGGACGGAGCCGCCCCGTGCCCGTGACCACCGACGACATCGTCGCGTTCCTGGCCGACCGCGTCCTCGCGAGCCGGCTGGTGCCCGGTCCCGGGGTGGACGGCACCGCCCCGGTGTCCCCCGGACGCGCCGGTGCCCTGAGCTTCTCCTCCCACAGCGGCGACACGGCTCGCACGGCCGTGTCCACCACGTTGTCCACGGTCGTGCTCGTGCTGCCCGAGCAGGTCGACGCCGTGCCCGCGGGCGCGTCGGCGATCGCCGTGGCCGAGCCGCGCCGCGAGTTCGCCCGCGTCGTGGAACGGTTCCTCGCCGCGCCGCCCCGCACCGGCATCCACCCCCGCGCGGTGATCGATCCCGACGCGGTCGTCGGCGCGGACTGCTACGTCGGGCCCGGGGCCGTCCTCGAGGCCGGGGTCCGCGTCGGCGACCGCTGCCAGATCCACGCCAACGTCACGATCCTCGAGCGCACCGTGATCGGCGACGACGTGTCGATCGGCCCCGGCACGTGCATCGGGTACGCCGGCTTCGGCTACGAGCGCGAGGCGGACGGCCGGCCGCTGCTGATCCCGCACCTCGGCGGCGTCCGCATCGGCGACCGCGTCGAGATCGGCTCCAACACCTCGATCGACCGCGGCACCATCGACGACACCGTGATCGAGGACGACGCGAAGATCGACAACCTCGTCCACGTCGCCCACAACTGCCGGGTCGGGCGCGGCTCGTTCGTCATCGCGACCGCGATCCTCTGCGGCGGCGTGCACGTCGGTGAGGGCGCGTGGGTCGCGCCGAACGCCTCCGTGCTCGAGCACGTCACCATCGGCGCCCGGGCCCAGGTCGGGCTCTCGGCCACGGTCATCCGCGACGTCGACGCCGACGCGGTCGTGGTCGGCTCCCCCGCGAAGCCGCTGCCGCCGCGCCAGACCTGACGCCCACGTTGCCGGGCGCGCTCAGAACGTGACGACGACGCCCTCGCGCGCGGACCGGATCGCGCCCTCGGCGACCGCCACGGTCGCGAGACCCTGGTGCATGGTGACGATCTTGGCCGCCGCGCCCTCGACGCCGAGCACGGCGTCACGGAACGCCTCGTGCTCGGTCGCGCAGCGGCTCCGGCTTGGCGATGGCGTAGCGGACGACGTCGCCCTCGGAGACGCCGCGGAACTTCGCGATCGCGTCCCACTCGGTGTCGACGGTGCCGTTCGCGTAGAACGTGAGGTCGGCGCTGAGCGTGTCGGCGACGAAGGTGCCCTTCTCGCCGGTGACGACGGTGAGCCGCTCCTTCATGGGCGACAGCCAGTTCACCAGGTGGCTCGTCACGGTCCCGTCGGCGAGCCGGCCGGTGATCGACACGAGGTCCTCGTGCGGGCGGCCGCTCTTGTGCGCCGTGCGCGCCATGACGGAGGTGAACGGCTGCTGGGTGACCCACGCGGTCAGGTCGATGTCGTGCGTCGCGAGGTCCTTGACGACGCCGACGTCGGCGATGCGCGCCGGGAAGGGCCCCTGGCGGCGGGTGGCGACCTGGTAGACCGCGCCGAGGTCGCCGTGCTCGAGGCGGGTGCGCAGCGACTGCAGCGCCGGGTTGTAGCGCTCGATGTGCCCGACCGCGCCGACGAGGCCGCGCTGGGCGAACGCCTCCGCGAGGCGGGTGGCCGACTCGACGTCGGGCGCGAGCGGCTTCTCGACCAGCGCGTGGACGCCGGCCTCGGCGAGCGCGAGCCCGGCGGCCTCGTGGAACGCGGTGGGCACCGCGACGACGCAGTAGTCGACGCCGAGCGCGATGAGCTCCTCGACCGTGCCGACGACGGGACGCCCGCCGGCCACGCCGTGGACGTCACCGGCCGGGTCGGCCACGGCGACGAGCTCGACGCCGTCGAGCGAGCCGAGGACGCGGGCGTGGTGCCGCCCCATCATCCCCAGGCCGAGGAGACCGGCGCGCAGCGTCATCAGGCGCCCGCCGCCGCGAGCGCGTTGACGGCCTCGACGACGGTCTCGAGCTCCTCCTGGGAGAGCGCGGGGTGGACCGGCAGCGAGAGCGCCTGCTGCGCGGCGATCTCGGTCTGCGGCAGGTCGAGGCCCGGCGCGAAGTGGGTCAGCGACGGCAGGCGGTGGTTCGGGATCGGGTAGTAGACGCCGCTGCCGACGCCGCGCGCGGCCAGCTCGGCGGCGAACGCGTCGCGGTCCTGGTCGACCACGCGGATCGTGTACTGGTGCCACACGTGCGTGGCCTCGGGCGCGACCGGCGGCACGACGACGCCACGCAGGTTCGCCGACAGGAACGCGGCGTTGTCCTGGCGCTGCTTGGTCCAGCCGGCGAGCTTGGTGAGCTGCGCGCGGCCGATCGCGGCGTGCACGTCGGTCATCCGCGCGTTGAAGCCCACGACCTCGTTCTCGTAGCGCTTCTCCATGCCCTGGTTGCGGTAGAGCTTGACCAGGCGGGCGAGCTCGTCGCTGGCGCAGGACACCATGCCGCCCTCGCCCGAGGTCATGTTCTTCGTCGGGTAGAGCGAGAACATCGCGAACTCGCCGAACGTGCCGACGCGCTGGCCGTTCCACTCGGCCGCGTGGGCCTGGGCGGCGTCCTCGTAGACGGCCAGGCCGTGCTTCGCGGCGATGGCGTTGATCGCGGTCATGTTCGCCGGGTGGCCGTAGAGGTGCACCGGCTGGATGCCCTTGGTGCGCGGCGTGATCGCGGCCTCGACCGCGGCCGGGTCGAGGCAGAAGTAGTCCGGCTCGATGTCGACGAACACCGGGGTGGCACCGGTGAGCGCCACCGAGTTCGCCGTCGCCGCGAACGTGAACGAGGGCACGATGACCTCGTCGCCGGGGCCGACGCCCGCGGCCAGCAGGCCGAGGTGCGAGCCCGCGGTGCCGGAGTTCACCGCCACGCACGTCCAGCCGCCGGCCACCTGCTCGCCGAACTCCTGCTCGAACGCGGCCACCTCGGGACCGCCGGCGATCATGCCGGAGCGCAGGACGCGGTCGACCGCCTCGCGCTCCTCGGCACCGATGAGCGGCTTCGCTGCGGGGATCATTCCTGCGGCCTCCGTGAGGGTCTCGTCGTTCTCGACGTAGCGGGCACCGGTCTCGGGGCAGACCCACTGCCCGTCGCCGGCGGGTTCGAGCGGTACGCCGGCCCGGCCGACCCACCGGAGGCGTCGTGCCGGGACACCGGCGACGAGCGCGAAGTCGGGGACGTCCTTGACCACGACCGAGCCCGCGGCGACGAGCGCCCAGCGGCCGATCGTCACCGGCGCGACGCAGGTGGCGCGGGCGCCGACGGAGGCGCCCTCGCGGATGGTCACGCCGACGGGCTCCCAGTCGTGCCCGGACTTGAGCGAGCCGTCCGGGTTGACCGCGCGCGGGTAGTGGTCGTTGGTGAGGACCACGGCCGGGCCGACGAAGACGCCGTCCTCGAGCACGGCGGGCTCGTAGACGAGGGCGTAGTTCTGGATCTTGCAGTTGTCGCCCAGCGTGACCCCGGTGCCGATGTAGGCGCCGCGGCCGACGATGCAGTTGCGGCCGAGGACGGCGTTCTCGCGGACCTGCGCGAGGTGCCAGACGCTGGACCCCTCGCCGATCTCGGCCCGGTCGTCCACGTCCGCGGAGTCGACGATGCGCACGCCGGGGCGCGTGGATGCTGCGGAGGTCATGAGGCGGGGAGCTCCTTCTCGGTCGCCCCAGGGTACCGGTTCACCGCGCGCTCCCCCGGCCACCGCGGGGTCGGCCCGGATCGGTGTGAGCGGCCTCACGCGGGCGCCGGGACGGGCGCTCCCGCGGGTGCGGGGACCCCGAGCCAGGGGGCGAGGACGGCCGCGGCGTGCCGGCCGTCGTGCCAGGCGTCGGCGTACGCCGGTCCGCGTGCGGCGGTCGCCCGCGCCTCGTCGCGGTGCGCCACGAGGCCGCGCAGGACGGTCTCGAACGAGTCGGGGTCGACCTCCACGATCGGCGGGTCCTCGGGCAGCCGGGCCCGGTTCTGCGCCGTCACGTGGGCGAGCACGACGCGGCCGGCGGCCATCGCCTGCACGGCCATCGCGCCGTAGGCACCGAGGACGACCTGGTCGAGCACGATGTCGACGTCGGCGATGTGCGCCGGCATCTCGGCCGGGGCCACGCCCTCGACCCGCACGTACTCGATGAGGCCCTCGTCGTGCAGCGCCAGCAGGACGGGCTCGACGAGCGGGGTCCCCTTGAGCCGCGGGCTCGTCGGGATGTGCAGCACGCGCGGGCGCTCGCGCTCCATCACCGGCGCGTCGGTCCGCCACGCGTCCGGGTGGATCACGACCGGGAGCCACACGGCGTAGGGCAGGTCGTCGAGCAGGTCGGGCGTCGTGGCGAACACCGCGCCGCCGTCCGCGTGGTGCTGGGCGTAGATCCTCTGGTGCCGCCGGACGCGTTCCTCCAGCGTGGTCGCGACGTCCCAGTCGTCGGCGTCGCGGAACGGCGACCACCGGTGGTTCGCGGCGTGCCGGCTCGGCAGCCGGGCGTCCGAGCCGTGCGCGACGAGGCCGAGGGCGACCCCTCGGCGGCGGAAGCGCGGGGACTCGCCGCTCACGTCGTTGCCGTAGCGGGTGCCGAGCAGCGGCTTGAGCGCCTCGGACAGCACGTGGGTGTAGCCGCCGAGCACGTCGCGGGTCTGCTGGCGCTGCCACCACGGGTTGATCCAGACCGCGGGGTCGACGACCCAGTCGGCCGGGAAGGCGAGGTGCGAGCGGCTGAGCATGAACGACGTCGCGGAGACGTCGTCGAGGCTCGCCTCGACCGCGCGGGCCCACTCGTAGCCCTGGCCGGCGAAGTTCGCCGGGCCGATGAGCAGCCGGACCCGCGTGGTCGCGGGCGTTGGCGCGGTCGGCATGGGGTCCGGCCGGTGCAGCCAGCGCGCCGCGATCTTGGCCCTGCGCCGGGCCCCCCGGGCCGCCGCGCGCACGGACGGCGGGAGGTGTTCGCGCATGGCGTTAGCCTATCGACGCCCGGGAACCACCCGGTCGCGCGCGAGCGACGGCACCAGGCCGTGCGAGCGTCGGCACCAGGCCAGGAGGACGACGCATGCCGGACCCGGCACACCGTCCGCACCTCCTCTACGTCGCCTGGGGCTTCCCGCCCTGCCGCGGCTCGGGCGTCTACCGCGCCCTCGCGACGGCGAACGCGTTCGCGGCCGACGGCTGGGACGTCACCGTGCTCACCGTCGAGCGCGACGTCTTCGAGCGCTTCACCGGCGCGGACCCGTCGCTCGAGGACCTCGTCGACCCGCGGATCGAGGTCGTGCGGGTCCCGTTCTCCTGGCCGATCCTCGAGACCGACCTGCGCCGGTGGTCGCGGACCCGGATCTACGCCCACCCGCTGTGGCGGCGGATGCGGCTGGCCGCCGACCGGCGCCACTTCCCCGAGGTGTCCTACGGGCCGTGGCGGCCGGTGATCGAGGCCGCCGCCGAGCGCATCCACGCGCAGCACCCGGTCGACCTCACCCTCGGGACGGCGAACCCCAACGTCGCCTTCACCGCGGGCGCGCACCTGCACGAGAAGCACGGCGTGCCCTACGTGATGGACTACCGCGACGCCTGGACCCTCGACGTGTTCGACGGCCACCGGGTGCACCAGCAGACCACCGAGGTCGGTCGGTGGGAGAAGCGGCTCGTCGACTCGGCCCGCGAGATCTGGTTCGTCAACGAGCCGATCGCCGAGTGGCACCGGCGCGCCTACCCGGAGGCGGCCGACCGGATCCACGTGGTGGCCAACGGCTGGGACGAGGAGCTCGCGCCCAGGCACGCGCCCGAGGTGCCGCCCGCCGACCGGCCGCTGACCCTCGGCTACATCGGCACGATCTCGCTCAAGGTCCCGGTGACCGAGTTCCTCGAGGGCTGGCGCCGCGCCCGGGAGCGCACGCCCGAGCTCGCCGACGCCCACGTGTCGATCCGCGGCTACCTCGGGTTCTACAAGAACCCGCACCCGCACCTCGTCGACCTCGTCGCGGAGGCGGCGCCGTACGGCGTGGCCTACGACGGCCCGGTCCCGAAGAACGCGGTCGCCGACGTCTACGAGCACTTCGACGTGTGCCTGCTGATCCTCGGCACCGGGCGGTACGTGACGAGCGGCAAGGTGTTCGAGTACGCCGCGACCGGCAAGCCGATCGTCTCGGTGCACGACGCCGGCAACGCCGCGACCGACGTGCTGCGCGGCTACCCGCTCTGGTTCCCGTGCCGGTCGCTCGACCCGGACGACATCGCGGAGGCGCTCGGTGCCGCCGGGCGCGCGGCGCGCACGGCCGACGTCGCGACGCGGCAGGCGTGCCTCGACTTCGGGGTGCGCTACCGGCGCGACCTGCAGCTCGCCCCACGGGTCGAGGCCCTGCTCGCGACCGTGGCCGGGGATAGCGTGGCGCGATGAAGGTGCTCAGCGTCGTCGGCGCCCGCCCGCAGTTCGTGAAGCTGGCCCCGGTCGCGGCCGCGCTGTCGGCGACCGGTGGCGTGGAGCACGTGATCGTGCACACCGGGCAGCACTACGACGCGCGGATGTCCGACGTCTTCTTCGCCGACCTGCAGATCCCGCGAGCCCGACGTGCATCTCGGCGTCGGGTCGGGCAGCCACGGCGTGCAGACCGGCGCGATGCTGGCCGCGCTCGACGGCGTCGTCGACGCGCACCGGCCGGACTGGGTGCTCGTCTACGGCGACACGAACTCCACCCTCGCCGGCGCCCTCGCCGCGGTGAAGCTGCACGTCCCCGTGGCGCACCTCGAGGCGGGTCTGCGCTCGTTCAACCGGCGTATGCCCGAGGAGCACAACCGCGTCCTCACCGACCACGCGGCCGACCTGCTGCTGCCGCCGACCGCGCTCGCGATGAGCCACCTCGTCCGCGAGGGCCTCGGCGAGCGCAGCGTCGTCGTCGGCGACGTCATGACCGACGTCTGCTACCGCGTCCGCGACGCCGTGGCGGACACCCCGCCGCCGCTGCCCGAGGGCCTGTCGGCGTACGACGGCTACCTCGTGGCCACGATCCACCGCGCCGACAACACCGACGACCCGGCGCGGCTCGCGGCGATCGTCGCGGCGCTGCGCGACCTGCCGCTGCCCGTGGTGCTGCTCGCGCACCCGCGCGTCGTCTCGCGCGCCGCGGAGTTCGGCATCCGCCTCGACGGCGGCGCGCTGCGCTCGGCGCCGCCGCTGCCGTACCCGGACATGGTGTCCGTCGTGCTGCGCTCGCGCGGCGTGGTCACCGACTCCGGCGGCCTGCAGAAGGAGGCGTTCCTGCTCGGCGTCCCGTGCACGACCCTGCGCACCGAGACCGAGTGGCTCGAGACGCTCGACGACGGCTGGAACGTGCTGGACCCCGACCTGTCCCTCGTGCGCTCCTGCGCCGTGCGCGACGTGCCGGTCGCGCCGCAGGGGACGCCGTACGGCGACGGGCACGCCGCCGACCGGGTCGCCCGGGTGCTGGTCGAGCGACTGCCCGGACGGCCGTGACGGCGACGGCGCCGGGTGCCGGCGGCGCGCGGCGGCCGCACCTGCTCTACGTCGCGTGGGGGTTCCCGCCGAGCCGCGGCGGCGGCGTCTACCGCGCGCTCGCCACGGCCAACGCGTTCGCCGCCGACGGCTGGGACGTCACGGTCATCACCACCGACCGCGAGATGTGGGAGCGGCACACCGGCGCCGACCCCGCGCTCGAGGAGCGCGTCGACCCGCGCATCGAGGTGGTCCGCGTCCCGTTCGAGTGGC
>CAVQFE010000002.1:0-526717 GCA_963711805.1 uncultured Actinomycetota bacterium | reverse complement strand
CCTGAGTGCCTGACCCGTCTGTCAACCGAAGTTCCGTCACCATGGGCTCTATGAGCACAACGGGTGTGGCACAGACGACCGCGCGGTCGAGAGGGCGGCTGCTCGTTGCGGCGGGCGGTGCCGTCGCGGCGCTCGGGAGCCTGGCGTCGATGGCGCTACTCGTCGCTGCGTCGAGCGCGGCACCGGGCAACTACCTCGGAGTGGTCCTCGCGCTGGCTCTCGGTGGAATCCTGGGCTCGGTCGTGGCCGCTCGCGGGTTCGTACTTCTGGGCGTGAGGGGCGCGCTGCGAGCCACTCTGCTCGCGGTCCTCGTGGGGTTCTCAGGTCTTGCCGCCCCGTGGCTCTTCTCCTTCGTGACAGGCGCCGTGGGCTACCGCTCCGTCGCCTGACCGCGACCGCGCATACGTGCCGATAGTGCTCGGTTGCCATTCACCACAAACGGCGTCTTCCGCGCTGGACGCCGAATGGTTGCCAACCAAACGATGGCGAGCTTCCGAAGGACCGGGCCTGTCGCTTCGAGCCGGCATTCAAGGGCGCCTGGTGAAGCAGATCGCCGAGTTTCAGCGCGGCGTCAAGGTTCACCATGGGGACGATTCCCAGATCCGACTGGTGGCGCGACCCGGGGCGACACTGTGGCGAGTGGTGGGAGCGAGGGGGCGGCCGCGTGCGTCGAACGCGTGTGAACCTCGGGCGCTGTGGGCGGGCAGTGTGGCTGGGAGCTCTGCTCCTGGCCCTGACGGGTTGTTCGGCGAGCCAGGGCGGTGCGTCCTCCCCGGCGGCAGCGGCCTGCGACGTGGCCAAACTGGCCGTCACCGTCGATGAGCAGCTGTCGATCCACGTCAAGAACACCGGTGCCGCGCCATGCCGGTTCGCCGGTGACCCCGCCGTGCAGATGAAGGTCGGCCGGGTCGACGGTCCCCTGCCCAGCACCGACGTGAAGTTGCTCCCGGGCCAGGAGTTCGTCCAGCCCCAGGTCCAGGTGCCCGGGAAGTCGGCGTGCTCGGCACCGACCTCCGGCGGGCTGCCCGGGATGAGTCTGTGGACGGTGACCGTCGATGGTGTTGTCATCCACCCGCCGAACCCGAATGCGCCGCTCGGGCGCGCTGTCGTCAACTGCTGGGTCGTGACCCTGCCGCCGGGGAGGGTGGTGGTCGGTTCATCCTCGGCCGGAACGGCGACGGACGCGCAGCAGATGTGCGAGCGCGCCCTGGGCGTCGGGACGGTGCTGTCCTCCGGCCCGGTCACCACCGTGGGCGAGCTGCGCAGCCTCACCGAGGGCCCGGGGTATCGGCCGGCCAAGAATGCGTTTCCGGGTGTAGCAGACAGCTCGGCGGCCGCGTACTGCTGGACGAAGGGCGCTTCCGACCTCTACGACAGCCTCGGCGTGACCGGTAACGGTGAGAGTGTCAGGCTCGCCAGCATCGGCGGGGTGCGGGACGTGCCCAGCGGCGTACCCGTCGTGCCCTGACAGACCACCTCGGCGAGGACGGGGACGAGGTCGGTGCCGGCGCAACAGTTGAGAGGGCATCACATGGACTGGAGCACCCGACGTCTTGGAACCGTTGCCGGCGGTAGGGCGTCCCATCGGACACCCATCCCTGGGCCACGCCGGGAGGCGACGATGAGGCACCCGAGTGGCGCTCTCGTGCTGGTGCTCGCCCTGACAAGCTGCGGCCCAGCCACCACACCCGCGGTGTCACAGGGTCAGCCCGTGAGCGCGAGCCGGCGCGTGATCCAGGCGTTCGACCTCTACACCCACTGCGGCATCCGGGAGGCGAGGATCGGGAGCGACTACTACGCCGCATCGCCGGTGCTCGACGACGGCAACGGCAACCCGCCGACCGGGTGGGCCAACCCGCAACAGGTTGGCACGATGACCGTGTACGGCGATGGCATCGCCCACTTCTCCGCGCCGGGTGGGCTGGAAGCCGACTTCCGGCTGCGACCCGGCGCCACCATCTGCTCGTAACCCGCGACCGACGGACGGCGGCGACCACCTCGTCCAAGTCCCCCGCGGCGCCGCCCTGAGTGATTGCCCGTTGCTCGGACGCCGGCCATCCTCGCGAGCCACACTTGGCCAGAGCCGAGCATGGAGGTCGCATGGACAAGGATCTGGCAGAGCAGGTCGTCGACGTCGCTGCCCGCGTGGTTGCGAGTGGGGCCATCTCGGCGAACGCCCACGGAAACGTGAGCCTCCGGGTCCCCGGGTCCGACGAGATGTACTTCACGGCCGCCCCTTCACTGCGGGATCACCCGGTGTCGGCGGTGGTGCGGGTGGGGCTCGACGGCACGCTACGAGAGGGTGCTCTGCCCCCGATCCAGGGTGCCGTGGTGGCCATGCACACGGCGATGTACGCCGACCGCCCCGACGTGGGATGCGTCCTGCACACGCATTCGCCGTACGCCACCGCGTACGCCGTGGCACAGCGCCCCATCGGTTGCTGGGTCGAGGCGCTGGCGATGTTCGGGCTGCCCGCCGGGGTCCCGGTCGCCGGCTACGGACCTCGCGGGTCCGAGGAGGCCGTCCGCAACATCCGCGACGCGGTCCTCCCGAACGTGCCCGCCGTGCTGCTCGCCAACCACGGCGTCCTGGTGTTCCACCGCACCCCCGAGCTCGCCATCATGGTCGGCGGCATCGTCGAGGAGGCGGCCCAGGCCGGCATCAACGCGGGCAGCCTCGGCGGACCCGTGGAGATCCCCGAGCATCTCCGTGCCGCCGCCCTCCAGCGCGCCATGGCCTTCGACAACGCGGGAACGACTCACGCCTGAAGGCACCCGCCTCCAGCGGCACGCTCGACCTACGTGACACCAGCTCGGTTCATGGTCGGTGGTACGTACAGGAACGTGACTGGGCCATGCCGCTTCAGGACAGGCAGGAGGGCCCGGCACGTGACCGCGTGGTGGCTACACCGACGTGACCGGTGTCCCGTGGTTGTAGACAGCCGGCGCCGCAGTAGTCACATGACGCACGGTGCCATGCGAGGCGTCGATGTCTCTGATTCCGTCGTCGGCTTCGCCACCACCTGACCGCCGGCTCGCCACTTCCCCCGCAATCGCCCCGCCATCTGTCGTCTTCCGAGGCCGGACGGGATCGGGAAGCGACAGATGCGTGGGCGATATCGGGATGCAACCCCCGGCAGCGGTTACAGACATGGCGGTGCCCCGCGCAGCGAGGCTGGCGGGGCACCGGTCGTGCAGTGAAGCGAGGGGTCAGTCGTGGCTGCCGCTCTGCGACGGATCGGCCGACTGCGACGCGTCCGGGGTGTCGGTGTGCGAGGCGTCCGGGCTCGCGGTCTGGGAATCGTCGCCCTGGTGGTCGCCGTTCTGGTCGTCCGGCGCCTCGGAGCTCTCGGACTCGGCCGGCTCCGGCGAGTGGCTCTCCGGCGTCTCGCTCGGCTCGGCGGAGTGCGTCTCCGGCGCCTCGCTCGGCTCGGCCGAGTGGCTCTCCGGGGTCTCGCTCGGCTCGGCCGAGTGCGTCTCCGTCGCCTCCGGCGTCGCGACCGCATCCGGGGTCTTGGTCGCGTCCGGGGTCTCCGTCGCCTCCGGCGTCTCGGTCGCCTCCGGGGTCTCGCTGACCGACGGCGTCGCCACGGTGTCGGCGGCGGGGGCGATGCTGGGAGCAGCGATGTGGCCCGACGCGAAGGCCGCGGTCGTGCCCATGAATACGCCGGCCACAGCCAGCGGAACCGCGATCTTGAGCTTCATGACGAACTCTCTTCCGGTGCGGAGGATGTCGCTGTCGACGCTAGCCACACCTTCGACCGGTTATGGACGGCGCTGATCCAAGGACTGTCGAAGGACGGACAAGGTTTGGCCCGATCCGAACGTTCGCTGGCCCGAGCCGGCGACGCGCCCCGGTCGACCCCCAGCACCCACGTCAGGCGGACGTCGTACGCCGGCCGGCGTGCGGGTGTCGGAGCGCCGACGTGGGCGGTCTGCGTGTCGGGCCGGGGACTCACCCACCCGGCGCGGCGCGGCGACGGTCAGGTGCGGGTGACGACGAGGCCGTCGACCTGGACGAGCTTGCGCGCCGTCAGCGACCGGATCACCACGGTGCCGTACCGAGAGGAGAACTTCGGCAGGAACAGGAACTGGTGGTACCGGGTCACCGACAGGGAGAGGTTGATCTTCCCGATCAGCCTGTTCCCGACGTAGATCCCGACCACGCCGCAGGCCTTGCAGCGCGTCGCCACGATCCCGACCCGGTCGAGTCGCGCCCCCGTACGGACCAGGACCGCGCCGAGCTCCTTCGTCGAGGTCACCGTGTGGAAGTGGAACGCGGACCCGACACCCCGCACCCAGCTCTTGCCCGCGACGAGCGCCCGGTCGTCGAGCGGCCCTGCCACGCACCGGATCGGCGACCACGCCGACGGGTTGCCCACCCGGTCACGGGCCTGCACCGAAACGCAGTACGAGTAGCCGGCCGCGACCGGGAGCATGACCGACGCGAACGTGAGGTGCTGCCACGCCCACGGGTAGACCCAGGCGGAGAATCGCGTGCCGTTCCACGCGACCCGCTCATAGCGGACCGCGTAGCTCGCGATCCCGGAGCCGACGTCGGCCGCCCGCCACGACACCCGCGCCGACGTGGCGAGCGTCGCGACCGGCAGCGCGGCGACCGTGATCGTCGGCGCGACACCGTCGGTCGTGACCGCGGCGCTCGGCAGCGACGGCGCCGACGTACCCACCGCGTTCGACGCGGTCACCGTGAAGGTGTACGCCGTCGCGTTCGCCAGGCCCGTCACGCGGCAGGACACCGCGGGCGGCGCCACCGAGCATGTCGCGCCGCCCGGCGACGACGTCACCGTGTACGCCGTGATCGGCGACCCGCCGTCCGCGTACGCCGGCGGCGGCATCCACGACACCACCGCGGAGGCGTTGCCCGCCGCCGCCTTCACCCCGCCCGGGGCGGCGGCGGCGCCGTCGGCGGTGGCGGCGGCGGGAGCGGCGGCATCGGTGCGCTCGGCCTGACCGGGGCGCTCGGCGCGGACGGCGCCGAGGTTCCCGCACTGCTCGTCGCCGTCACGGTAAAGGTGTACGTCGCACCGTTCATCAGCCCGGACACCTTGCAGGACAACGCAGGAGCGGCCACCGAGCAGGTCGGGCCGTGATCGGAGGGCGTCACCGTGTAGCCCGTGATCGCCGACCCGCCGTCCGACGCCGGCGCCGTCCACGACACGGTCGCGGACGAGTCACCCGCCGTCGCCGACACACCCGTCGGGGCGGTCGGCGGCGTCGTGCAATCCAGGACGAGCTGGATGTTCGTCACCGCGGGCGGGATCTCGAGGTCGCCGGTCGACGCCTGCGTCGACCCGGAGCCGGGCCGGTGGCAGCCCGGTTTCGTCGCGGTGACGCGGTAGTGCCCGGACTGCACGTCCCAGCCGAAGTGGCCGTCGGCATCCGTCGTGTCGGGGTTCACCCGGTTCGCCGGCGACATCAGGGTGCTGCCGCTCGGCACGGCGACGTACGCCGCCTTCAAGGCGTCGAACCGCGCGAGCGTCACGGTCGCGCCGCTCAACGGGTTCCCGTTCGTGTCGACGACCTGGTCGCTCGGAGCGATGTAGAGGTTGAACGCCGCGGAGTCCGGCGGCCCGGACGGGCACGCGACGGACGCCGTGACCGTGAGCATGCCGTTGACCGGCGAGAGCGGCGGGATCGTGCCGGTGTAGGTGCCCGACGGCCCTTCGGTGAGCGACCCGGTCGTGACCGTCGCGCCGGTGGAGTCGGCGACGGTGTACGTCCCGGTTCCGGCGGCGCACGCGGTGTAGCTGACCGCGGTGCTGTCGCTCCACGTCGCGATGGGCACGTTGTCCTGCGTGACGCCGTCGGCCGTGGTCACCGTGAACGTGGGCGGCAGCGGGATCACGAGCGTCGGTCAGCGCCACGTCGTGCGTGACGGCTGCGCCGCCGCCGACCACCACGGATGCGTCGGCCTGGTCGAGGCCGACCCCCCACGGCTGGACGAGCAGGTGGTACGTCGCGTCCGCGAGGCCGTCGAGCGCGTAGGCACCGGCGGAGTCGGTCTGCGTCGTCGCGCACCACGCGGGGCCGGTCGTCGCGCACAGTTGCACCCAGGCGTTCGCGACGGGCGCGCCACCGGACGCGGCGGTCACGGTCCCGGACAACGATCCGGACGGCGCGGTGACCGCGAGCACCGGTGACACCGTGGTGGTGACGCCATCGGTGACGGCGACCGGCATGGCCGAGCCGATGCTCGACTGGCCCTGCCACCAGGTCGTGGCGATCGTGCTCCCGGAGAACCGGAGGAGGTACGAGCCGGCGTAGAGGCCGCCGAAGGCATAGGTGCCGTCGGCCGCGGTCGTCGTCTGGCGCAGGAACGCGTTGCCCGTCGCCGCGCTGTACAGGTCGACCGTGACACCGGCCATCGGGGCCGACGGACCCAAGGTGACCGTCCCGGCGATGCCACCGTACGTCGGCCACAAGGTGGTGACGACGATCGATGCCGGCGCCGAGGTCGAGGACTGGTGCGTGCCGTCGCCGACGTACTCGGCCCAGACCGCGTGGGTCCCGACGAACAGCGAGCGGATGGTGATGTTCGCCGCGCCCCCGACGAGCGGGACGGCGCCGAGCTCCGTCCCATCGTCGGCGTGGAGCACCACCCAGCCGGTCGGCGTGGTGCCGGCCACCGAGTCGGTCACCGAGACGTCGAACATGGTCGCGGTGGCGAGGAGGGCCGACGGAGGTGGGTTCACCAGCGTCGTGGTCGTGGCCGTCGCGGTCGCGAGCACCGGGGTGCTGGCGGAGCCGCTGCCGTACGTCGGGTCCCCGCCGTACTCGACCGTGGCGGTCGACTGCGCCTGCGTCGTCACGACGTCGACCGTCGCGACCCCGTTCACCAGCGGGACCGGCGACCCGACGGCCGTGCCGTCGAAGCCGAACTGCACGGTCCCGGTCGGCGTGGCGCCCCCCGTGTCGGCGGGGACGACGGTGGCCGTGAGCGTGACGGACGAGCCGATGCCGCTCGCCGACGAGGACGTGACGCTGACGCGGACCGGGGCCTTGCCCGCCACCAGCGCCAGGTCGAGCCCGGTCCGGGTCGCGCCGGCCGCGAGCGACACCGGCGTCGCGCCGGACTGGGTCGCGCTCGACGGGTACCAGACCGGCTCGAACGCGTCGGACCCCGAGTCGGCCTCGACGGTGTAGCTGCCCGCGGCCAGCCCGGCGACGGACCACGCACCGGTGGCACCGGTGTAGGTCTCACCTACGAGCTGGTCCCCGTCGAAGACCCCCACGTGCGCGTCGCTCGCGGCCCCGCCGCCGGGGAGCGTCACGTGGCCGCTCACGGTGGCCGAGGACACCAGCGTGATCACCGGGGCGACCGACGTCGTGCTCGCGAGCGGGGACATGACCACCCACGGCAGTGGTCCGTCCACGGCCGTTCCGGCGGGCAGGCCGGACACGGTCAGCGGCTGCTCGCCCGCGGGGATCCCGGCGAGTGAGTAGGAGCCGTCGGCACCGGTGGTCGCACAGACCCCGGCGTACGACGCACACACGGTCACCCCGGGAACGCCGGTCCCCGCGCCGTCCTGCACGAGTCCGGTGATCGAGCCGATCGTCTCCGACGGCGCGGAGGACACGAGCGAGAGCGCAGCGGATGACGTCATGCCCGGCACCACCCCGACGGTCGTCGTCGTGACCTCGGCGTCGTGCGACACGGTCACCCGGTAGTCCCCGGGGGCGAGCGCGGGAGTCGTCTCGAGGACGCTCGATCCCGACGCGATCGAGTCGCTGAAGGCGGCCGAGACCGGGCCGCCGCCCGCCGGGTTCACCGTGATCGAGACGGGCGAGAGGAGGGCGGCGGAGTCGTTCGCCACCGTGACGGCGATGCTGCCGCCCTGCTGGAGGGCTACCGACACCGGTGTGTCAGTGCCGCCCGTGACGGACACGACCGTCGCGGTCGCCTGGCTCGTGCCGCCGTACCAGGTGCTGGCGTAGCCGGCCGTGGCGCTGTACACGAGCAGCTGGTAGGACCCCGCGGGGACCGCGATCCCGGAGCAGCCGAACTGCGGGTCGAGATAGCAGTCGGTCACGAAGGCGCCGGTGGCGGCGTCGAGGACCTGCACGTCGCCCGTGACCGGAGTGCCACCCGCGCTCACCGTCGGCCGGATCGTCCCGAACAACGCCGCGCCGGGGATCGCGATGTCGGCCGTCGTGGTGGCGCCGTCCACGACCGGCTCGACCGTCGCCGTCGTGAAGCCGGCCCCACCGACCCAGACCTCCGTCGCGCCGTAGCCGTGCGCGTCGAGCCGGTACTGGCCGGTGGGGAGGCCGTCGATGCGGTAGCCGCCCGTGGCGCCGATGCCCGCCGAGGCGACGAGGCGGTCGCGGCTGTCGTACGCCTCGACCGTGCCTCCGCCGGTGAACGGGGCGCCGCCGCTCGTGACCTGCCCCACGATCGCCCCGGTGAACGGCGCCGCGAGGGACAGCCCGGCCTGGTCGGTCTCGGTCGCGACGGACACGACGGTGGCGAGGACGGGGTCCGGCGCGAGGCTGTACCAGTACGCCGGGAGCGTCAGGGGCCGCACCCGGAGCTTGTAGTCCCCCGCGGGGACCGGGAGGGCGAACCTGCCCGTGCCGTCGGCGTACGTCGTCGCCTCCGGGGAGGACGCCCCGACGGCCCAGGCCGACACCTCGGCATCGCCCGAGGCGACCCCGCCCACGGTGGCGGTCCCGGACACGACGGCGTACCGCGTCACGTGCGCGGCCAGGCTCATCGTCTGGCCGCCGACGAGCGTCACCGGGGTGGGCGCCTGCCCGGGCGCCACGTCCTGCCAGTGCTCCCCCACGACGTTCGCGTCCTGGCGGGCGCAGCCGGGGAAGCCGAACGCCACGTCGTAGACACCGGGGGTGAGCCCCGGCACGGTGAACGACCCGTCGGCCGCGGTGGTGGCCTCGTGGGGGGAGCCGCAGGTGATGTCGGAGCCGGCCGGGCCGACGCCGACCCGGACACCCGCGACCGGCTGGCCGTGGCCGTCGACGACGGTGCCGCTGACCGTCGCACCGGGCGCGAGGTTCCGGTCGAGCGTGGTCGTGCCCGGCGCGGTCACCCAGACGACGGCCGCGCGCCCGTCGAGGTACGCCGGCGGCCCGCTGTAGGTCACGCCGTAGCTGCCCGTCGGCAGCCCGCCGATCGTGTAGTGGCCGAGGCCGTCCGTCGTCGCCGAGACGACGTCGGTCCCGTTCGTCGCCGAAACCGTGACCCCGCTGAGGGCGACGCTGCCGCTGCCGGTCACGGTGCCTGTGATGGCGCCGCCCGTCGCCATCACGACGTCCTGCACCTGCGGGCCGGCCACCGCCGTGAAGGTCGCGGAGGTCGTGTCGACGGCCACGCCCGTCACGTCGTGCGCGACGAGGCGGTAGTCGGTCCCGGGCACCAGGCGGCCGAGCCTGAACGACCCGTCGAACCCGGCGACGGTCTGGTCGGCGTAGACCCAGCTCGAGGACGACGTGTCGTAGTCCTCGAGACGGAGCGCGGCGGAGGGGACGGCGGAGCTGTCCGGCCGGAGGACGTGCCCCGTCACGACACCGGCGTCCGGCAGGGCGATGGTCAGGCCGGCCACGTCGGTCGACCCGACCGGGACCGTCTGGACGGCCCAGATGTGGAGGTCGTCCGGCGGCAACGCGAGCACCGTGTACGTGCGGGCGCGCAGGCCTCCGAGGCTGAACGTCCCGTCGATCGCGCTCACGCCGTCCTGGGTGTCGTTCGGCGTGCCGTCATACGCCGTGATGTGGGCGCCGGCGACGGCGACGCCGTGGGCGTCGGTGACGGTCCCGGAGATCGTGCGCTCGACCGTGAGGCTCGCGTTCACCGCGGTGGCGACCCCGCCCTCGACCAGCCGGACCGCCTCGGCTGCCGCCTGGGAGGTCTGCGCGTTCCACCACTGGTGAGCGTAGCCGCTGTCCGTGAACAGGATCTTGAAGCTCCCCGCGGGAAGGTCGAAGACCGAGTAGCTGCCGTCGGTCCCGCTGCTCGCGGAGAGCCCGTAGACCGGGTTGCCGGTCGCGGCGTCGTAGACGGCGGGGGTCGACGGCGCGGACCCAGGCGCGGCGCCGGGCCGCGTGACGGTCCCGCTGATCGTGGCGCCCGGTGTCAGAACCTGGTCGACGCCGGTCCGGGACGCCCCCGCGATCGTGACCGCGGCCCCGTTCGCGTACTGCGTGGCGACCACGTTCACCGACGCGGACCCGAGGAACGTCAGGGTCCAGTCCCCGTCGGCGAGCCCGGCCAGGTGGTAGGTCCCGTCCGCGGCGACCGTCGTCGACGGCGAGGAGTACAGGCCGCCATTGCTCTGCGCCACGACGGTCACCCCGGCCGGGGACGCGCCGCCGGTCACCGTGACGGTGCCCGAGATCGCGTGGCCGTCCGGGAGGGATACGTCGAGACCGGTGTTGCTCTGGCCGTCGGCCAGCGTCACGGCCACGGCGCCCGAGCTGCCGGTCGCGTTCGGGTACCAGATGTCGGGGCGGTCCCCGCCGAGGACGTGGACGAGGAACGACCCCGCGGCGAGCGGGCCGTCGGACAACGGCGGCTCTCGCCACGTCCCGTCGGCCGCAGTCGTCACGGTGCCGACCGCGGAGCCGTCGGTCCGGGTGATCTCGACCGCGACGCCGGTCAGCGGAGCGGCCAGCGAGTCGGTCACCGTCCCGCCGAGCACCACGCCCGTGCCGACCGAGGCCGACGCCGGCGCGGCGGTCACCAGAGGGAGCCCCAGGGCCGCCAGAGCCGCGACCAGCAGACCGATGGCCACCCGGGCGAGAAGTCCGGACCGACACGTCGACGAACTCATGCCCAACCCCTGTGCGAGTCATCCGAGCGGCACACGGTAGCGACGCGAGGGGCCGGCCGGGTGATCATGGGCAGAAGTTTGCACGAGAGCAGACGTTGCCCTCCCGCCGGCGACGCACAATCTCGCAAGAAGTCGACGCCGTCCGTGGCGCTCGGCCTCAGCCGACACCGAATTCGTCGATCATGCCGAGCTCGATGTGTGGCCCGTGCGGTGGCTCGTCGTCGGGTACGAGGCAGACCGCGACGTACTCACCGGCTGCGTCACATGCCGAGAGACAGGAGGTCCTCGAAGCTCGGCTCCCCCGCCGCATCGGCGAAGGTCTCCATCCCTGCGACTACCTGGCGGCGTTGCTCGCGAGTCAGCCGTTCCAGGACCAGCCGGACGTTGGCGTCGCGCCGACGCGCGATCTGGCCGATGAGTCGGCTCCCGGTGTTGGTCAACGTGATGTGCGACTCGCGGCGGTTCTGCGGGTTCACCGTGCGACGTATCCAGCCCGACTCCACCAGCCGGTCCGCGGTCCGGGTGAACGTCGAGGGATGGATGCCCAGCCGGTCCGCGAGATCCCCGCTGCGCATCGGCCCGTCGCCGGCGGCGAGCACCAGCAGCACCCGGACCTGAGGCACGGTGATCTTGTCGCGCACGGGGGCGTAGGAGCTCGCGATGACGCCCACAAGCGCCCGGGATGCAGCAGCGACGACCCTCGTCGCCTCATCGAGATCGTCCATCCCGACACGATGGCACGTCGAAGCTGTCTGGTGCGTGACCTGTCCCGCACCAGACAGCGCGTGTCGCGGGCCCGACACGCGCGTTAGGCGCCGTCCGTACCCCTGGGATACGACAAGTCTCCGGACGCGAGGGGGGCGGGCACGTCCACCGCGCCGTCGGCGAATGCCAATAGTTGGCAAAGAATCGGGCGAAGACGGCGGGTCCGGCCGCGAGTCGCGGCGGGTGTGGACCCGCCAGCTCGAGGACGGCATGGGCCTGCTCGCGCTGACCCACGAGTGGTCCACCATCCGCGCGATCCAGGCCGCCGTCACCGCAGACGGCCGCGCCCTGCAGCTGGCCCGCCGCGCCGCCGCCGAGCAGGACGCTCAGGGCACCGCTCGCACCGAGACCGATGAGGGGACCGGCTCCACACCCCCGGCCGCCACCGACACCGCCGTGGACGCCGCGGACGCGGGGCGCGCCACCGAGACCACCGTGGACGACATGGACACCGGCGAGCCCACCGGGATCATCGAGACGCTCGCGGACGCGTTCGAGGAGCAGGGCGCGGAGGCGTGCCGGGCCGACGCGCTGGCCGCCCGGATCCTCGGCGAGGTCAGCGCGGACGGGACGATCGACTGGGACCGCTCGCAGGTCCCGGTCACCGTCAACGTGGTCATCGACCTGGACACCCTGCGCGGCGAGGCCGACAACGTCGCCCTCCTCGACGGGCAACCCGTCCCACCCGCCCTCGGCCGGGAGGTCGCCGAGTGGGCCACCGCGTGGCGGCGGCTGCTCACCGACCCGATCACCGGGCACCTGCTCGACTACGGCCGCACGCAGTACCTGCCCGGCCCGCTACGCCGGTTAGAGCTGGCCCGCGACGCCGGCTGCCGCACCCCCTGCTGCACCGTGCACGCCGAGTCCCGCCTCCAGCTCGACCACGCCGAGGAATGGCCCACCGGCCCCAGCGACACCGCCAACTGCGGCACCCACTGCACCACCTGCCACCAGCTCAAGACCGCCGGCTACGCCGACATCACCGACTCCCAGCCCGACGGCAGCCATACCTGGTGCACCGCCTGGGGACAGGTGATCCACGTCCCACCCCACCCCGTGCTACCCGCAGCACCCGACCCCGACCCACCGCCGACCGAGTACGGGGAACCACCGTTCTAGTACGCGTACGTCTCACTTACCGTGGTGACGGTTGGCAAGGTCGGTCAGAACCCCTGTCCGGGCGTTCGCCCTCTCCCGACTTCGCCCTTCCCCGAGCGTGTGTCAACCGGCCGGTCAGATCCCAGCCGCGACTCGGCGTGACGCAGGCGCCATCAAGTCCGATGGCAGCGGCGGGTCGGCTGCCGTTGGCATCCGGAACTCGTTCCGCGACACAGGATCCGCCTAGACTCAGGCGATCTTGCGGCGGTAGGCGACCATGGCGAGGGCGTAGGCGATCGCGAGGATGCCGAGGCACCAGGCCAGGGCGACCCAGATGTCCGAGCTGACCGGCTGCTGCGAGTACAGGTCACGGATCGCGTTGACGATGGGCGTCACCGGCTGGTTCTCCGCGAAGGCGCGTACCGGGCCGGGCATGGTGGCGGTGAGGACGAAGGCCGAGCTGACGAACGGCAGGAAGATGATCGGGTAGGAGAACGCGCTCGCGCCGTCCACGGTCTTCGCGGACAGGCCGGCGATGACGGCGATCCAGGTCAACGCAAGGGTGAACAGCGTCAGGATGCCGGCGACCGCGAGCCACGCGAGCACTCCGGCCCCCGAGCGGAAGCCCATGAGCAGGGCGACGAGCACGACGACCACGACCGAGACGAGGCTGGCGACCAGCGAGGTCAGCACGTGCGCCCAGAGCACGGACGACCGGGCGACCGGCATGGACTGGAAGCGTTCGAAGATGCCGCTCTTCATGTCCATGAAGAGCCGGAACGCGGTGTACGCGATGCTCGAGGCGATCGTGATGAGCAGGATGCCCGGCAGCAGGTAGTTCACGTAGGCGTCCGACCCGACCCGCATCGCGCCGCCGAACACGTAGACGAACATCAGCAAGAAGGCGATCGGCATGATCGTGGTGGTGATGATGGTGTCGGGGCTGCGGGTGATGTGCCGCAGGGACCGCCCGGTCAGAGCGGCGGTGTCGCCGAAGAAGTGCGTGCTCATCTCTGCTCCTTGCTCGTCGTTGCCGATCCGGCAGTCGTTGCCGGTCCGCGGAGGTCGCCGATGTCGACGTCGTACCGCCGGCTCCGACGATGGCGAGGAAGACCTCCTCGAGGGTCGGCTGCTTCTCGACGTACTCGACCTTGGCCGGCGGGAGGAGCCGCTTGAGCTCGGCGAGCGTGCCGTTCGCGATGATCCGTCCGTCGTGCAGGATCGCGATCCGGTCGGCGAGCTGTTCGGCCTCGTCGAGGTACTGGGTGGTGAGCAGCACGGTGGTGCCCTGCCGGGCGAGCTCCTTGACGCTGTTCCACACCTCGATGCGCGCCTGCGGGTCGAGCCCGGTGGTCGGCTCGTCCAGGAAGATGACCGGCGGATTCCCGATGAGGCTCATGGCGATGTCGAGGCGACGGCGCATGCCCCCGGAGTACGTCGCGACCCGCCGATCCGCCGCGTCGGTGAGCTGGAACCGGGCCAGCAGGTCGTCGACGATCGGGCCGGCGCCCTTCACGTGCCGCAGCCGCGTCATCAGGACCAGGTTCTCGCGCCCGGTGAGGATCTCGTCCACGGCCGCGAACTGCCCGGTGAGGCTGATCGACTCCCGGACGTCCGCCGGCTGCGTGCCGACGTCGTAGCCGTTGACGGAGAGCTCCCCCGCGTCGGGCCGGAGCAGCGTGGACAGGATGTTCACGACCGTGGTCTTGCCCGCGCCGTTGGAGCCGAGCAGGGCGAAGATGCTGCCCCGCGCCACGTCGAAGTCGACGCCGCGCAGCACGCGGAGCTCGTCGTAGGACTTCTCCAGGCCCTGCACGTGGATCGCCTGGACCGTCTGCGTCGTCATCGTGGCTCCTCGGTGGTTTCGGTGCCGGCGGCCTCGGCCTGCTCGATGCCGCGGATCAGCCGGTCCTGCTCCCGGGTGATCCAGCCGCCCTTCCGGTAGTTCTCCGCGAACGCATCGATGAACTCGATCGGGTTGTCCCCGACGATCTCGCGGATCGGGGTGCCGTCCGCCGCGGCCCGTTCGAACAGGTCGGCGAGGTCCTCGAACATCGACGCCGCGCTGTCGCCGTCCGCTCCGCCGAAGTACATGAGGTACCGCTCGAGCGCGTCGACCGCCGTGCGGTAGTTCTCCGGGAGCTGTCGCGTGCGCGCCTTGTACTGCCGCCACCGCTTCTTCTCGCCGATCATCTTGTCGATCCACATGGTCATCTGCCTCCGTCGCGGAGCTGTTCGAGCCGTTCTTCGAGGAAGCTCCAGGTCCGCCAGAACTCGTCGAGGTACTCCCGCCCCTGAGCGTTGAGGGAGTACACCTTGCGCGGCGGCCCCTTCTCGGACGGGACCTTCTCCACGTCGACGAGACCGCGCTGCTCGACCCTGATGAGCAGTGCGTAGACGGTCCCCTCGGCGATGTCGGAGAAGCCCTTCTCCCGGAGCCATGCCGTGATCTCGTAGCCGTACGTCGGACGGCCGGACAGGATCGCGAGGACGATGCCCTCCAGCGTCCCCTTGAGCATCTCGGTCACCTGCTTGCCCACGGAACACCTCCTCGACCGGACTACTCAGTAACAGTGACTACCAGTACATAGTAACGCTGAATAGTCCGAGCGCAAGCCCCGTTTTTCAGGAGATCCGACGGCCCCGGGATCCACGCCGCGGACCGACGCGCGACGTACCGAAGCGCGACGAGCGACGCACCGACTAGCGACGTATCGGGTGTTCAGGCGCCGGGCTCTGCGACGGTGGCTCGGTCGGTGCGAGGTGGCGGAGGAACCAGTCGCGGGCCAGCGTCGCGGCGCCGGTCGGCGTTCGGAAGCGACGTATCGGACGCTCAGGCGGTCGGGCTCTCTGACGGTGGCTCGGTCGGCGCGAGGTGGCGGAGGAACCAGTCGCGGGCCAGCGTCGCGGCGCCGGTCGGCGTTCGGAAGCGACGTACCAGACGCTCAAGCAGTCGGGCTCACTGACGGTGGCTCGGTCGGCGCGAGGTGGCGGAGGAACCAGTCGCGGGCCAGCGTCGCGGCCTCGGTCAGGGTGCCCGGCTCCTCGAACAGGTGGGTCGCGCCGGGCACGACCGCCAGGGTGACCGGGCAGGTCATCCGGCTCTGCGCCTCGCGGTTGAGGTCGAGCACCAGGGTGTCCGCACCGCCGACGACGAGCAGCACCGGGACGCGTACGCCGGACAGCCGCGGGCCGGCGAGGTCGGGGCGGCCGCCGCGGCTCACCACGGTGGCGACTCGGCTGTCCTCGGCGGCGGCGGCCCACAGGGCGGCGGCCGCACCGGTGCTCGCGCCGAAGTAGCCGAGCCTCAGCCCCGCGAGGTCGGGACGTGACGCGAGCCAGTCGGTCGCGCCCTCGAGCCGCCAGGCGAGCTTCTCGATGTCGAACACCTCGGACCGGTCGCGCTCCTCCTCGACGGTGAGCAGGTCCATGAGCAGCGTGCCGAGACCGGCGTCCTGCAGCACCTCGGCGACGTACCTGTTGCGCGGGCTGTGCCTGCTGCTGCCGCTGCCGTGGGCGAACAGGACCACGCCGGGCGCCGTCGCCGGGACCACCAGGTGGCCCTCGAGCATCCGGTTGCCGACGGGGATGTGGACGTCCTCGTCGAGCGGGATGCGCCCGCCGGCGACCGGGTCGGTCGGGTGCGGCCACTCGCGGAGCAGCTCGACCACGGTGTCGTCGCTCGTCGCGGAGAAGTCCCGGTAGAACTGGCCGACGGCCGAGAACCCTTGCGGCGTCTCGACACACACGATCTCGTCCGCCTCGCGGAACCGGGCCGCGGTGTCGGCGGCGGCCACCGGGACGGCCATCACGACGCGAGAGGCGCCCAGCAGCCGGGCGACCGTGCAGGCGGCGCGGGCGGTCGAGCCGGTCGCCATGCCGTCGTCGACGACGAGTGCCGTGCGGCCGGTCAGGTCGAGCCGCGGCCGGCCCTCGCGGAACCGCTCGACCCGTGCCTGGAGCTCCACCCGTTCACGGTCCTCGACCTCGCGCAGGTCGCGGTCCTCGATCCGCGCGAGCCGGAGCACCTCGTCGTCGAGGACCCGTACGCCGCCCTCGCCGATGGCGCCCATCGCGAGCTCGGGCTGGAACGGGACGCCGAGCTTGCGCACGACGATCACGTCGAGCGGCGCCCCGAGGGCGCGGGCGACCTCGGCCGCCACCGGCACGCCGCCTCGCGGCAGGCCGAGGACGACGACGTCCTCACCACGGAAGCGTTCGAGCAGGACGGCCAGCCGTCGGCCGGCGTCGATCCTGTCGGCGAACCGGAGCATCGCGGCACCTCCGGACACGGTCGTGCGTCGCGGATGTCGCCCTCCACGGGCGGGTCCAGTCTCCCACCGGCGCCCCCGGCGTGGCGCGACCGCGGACGGCCCGGGTCCGCCCAACGCTCGATCCGGGTTCGGCCCGCGCCCCGGCGTAGTGTCGAGACGGACCCGCTCCGGCGACCCGACCTGCGGGCGGCGTAGCCCTGATCACGATCGAGGACACGATGACCGGACCGTCCGTCGGGCTGCCGCACCACGGGGCGGGGCGGCTCGATGCCGAGGTGGAGCGTCGGCTGGAGGACATCGCGCGCACGCTGCACGCGTTCGTCTCGCTCGACTTCGACGCGCAGGCGGAGGTCGGTCCGGACGGCGGCATCGTCGATGCCGTCGCGGACGGCGTGAACGTCCTCGGCCAGGAGCTCGCGGCGTCGTTCCGCGAGATCGAGCGCCGGGTCGCCGAGCGCACCGAGGAGCTCGCGCTCGCCACCGACGAGCTGAGTCGCCGGGCGCTGCACGACGTACTCACCGGGCTGCCCAACCGCGCCCTGTTCTGGGACCGGCTGTCCCAGGCCCTGCGCCAGGAGGAGCGGCGCCGGTCCGGCTTCGCCGTGCTGTTCATCGACGTCGACGACTTCAAGGCGGTCAACGACACGTACGGCCACGCCGCCGGGGACCGGCTGCTCGTCGGCCTGGCCGCGCGGATCCGGTCGGTGCTGCGTGCCGGCGACAGCGCGGCGCGCCTGGGCGGCGACGAGTTCCTCGCCCTGCTCGACGACGTCGAGGGCGACGACGAGGCGCTGCAGGTCGCGAACCGCCTGCTCGACGCGGTCCGCGACGCCGGCGACGACGCTGCGGGCGAGCCGCGCGTGACGATCAGCATCGGCGTCGCGGTGAGCACCGGCCGGGACTGGACGCCGGACGAGATCGTCGCCGCGGCCGATGCCGCGATGTACGACGCGAAGCACGGCGGACGGTCGCGCTGCGTCCTCTACTGCGCGGACCGGCACGGCCGGCACGACCACCTGTCCGCGGTGCCGACCGAGTCAGCCCTGGCAGCCGAGTCCGCTCTGGCGACGGAGTCCGCTCCGGCAGCCGCGGCGGTCCACCCTGACCCGTCGGCGTCCGCCCGCGGCGCCGCCGTACCGCCGCTCCGTCTCTAGCCCGATCCCGCGTGTCACTGGTCAAAGGGTCGCTTCCCGAGCCCGGAAACAGCCCCTGGAGCAGTTACATGCATCAGGTCCGGTCCGTGGGTGGACGCGCGCGGATGGGGTGGCGCGGTCGTCCGGGCGCGGCGTGCTCACCGGGATACGGCACCGGGGGCGGCTCGATACTGAGATGTGCGCTCCGCCGCCGGATTCCTGTACGACCGGCGGCGGCTCGTCCTCTTCCTGTGGGTCGTCGTGCTGCTGGCGCTGCTCGCCGCGGCGCGGGCCGTGGGTCCGGCGTACCAGTTCGACATGAGCATCGCGAGCTCGGAGTCGGTCACCGCGCTCAACCTCATCGACGAGCACACGCCGGGCGTCACCGGTGAGCAGCTGACCGTCGCCTGGCGGCTCCCCGAGGACAACGCCGCCGCGGCCGAGGGCAAGCAGACCGTGCACGAGATGCTCGCGACGATCTCGGGCATGGACCACGTGCGGTCGGTCACCGACCCGTACGCCACGGCCGAGGGCGCGGCGGCCATCTCCCCCGACGGCAAGACGGGCTACTCGATCGTGACGATGGACGACGTCGTGGCGAACCTGCCGCCGCAGTCGATCAACGCGATCGCCGACGTGGTGCGGGAGACGAACGAGTGCACGGCCGACTGCCCCGATCCGCAGGTGCTCACCGTCGCGATCGCCGGGCAGGCGCTGCTGGAGGCCGACCCGTTCGGCGCGACGGCGAGCGAGGGCCTCGGCATCGGCCTGGCCGCCGTGGTCCTGCTGCTCGCGTTCGGTTCCGTCCTCGCCGCCGCGCTGCCCCTCGTGAACGCGATGGTGGCGCTCGGCGCCGCGGTCGCGACCGTGACGATGCTGAGCCACGTCGTCGCGGTGCCGTCGTTCGGCGTACAGATGATGAGCCTCATCGGGATCGGCGTCGGCATCGACTACGCGCTGTTCCTCGTCTCGCGCCACCGGGCCGGCCTGATGAGGGGCATGCCGGTGCGCGAGTCGGTGATCCAGGCGTACGACACCTCGGGTCGCGCGGTGCTGTTCGCCGGCATCACGGTCGTGGTCTCGCTGCTCGGCATCCTGCTCGCGCGGGTCGGGTTCATGAACGGGCTGGCGATCGCGACCAGCATCGGCGTGCTCTTCACGATGGTCGTCACGCTCACCCTGCTGCCCGCGCTGCTGGGCTTCCTCGGCGCGCACGTGCTCGGCCGTCGCGCGCGGCGCGAGCTGCGCGAGCAGGGCCCGCACGACGACGAGCGCTCGACGCGGTGGGCGCAGTGGTCCACGCTCATCCAGCGCCGTCCCTGGCTGTTCATCGCGATCGGTGGCGTCATCCTCGCCGTCCTGGCGATCCCCGCGACGTCGCTGCGGATCGGCGGTGCCGACCAGGGTTCCGACGCGCCGGGGACGACCACGCGCACGGCGTACGACCTGATCTCGAACGCCTTCGGGCCAGGGGTCAACGGACCGATCGTCATCGTGTCGTCCGCGGGCGAGGCCGGACTGACGTCCGTGCAGGAGGCGGTCGCCGCGACCGAGGGGGTCGCCGCGGTGACGCCGGTGCAGACCACGCCCGACGGGGAGGTCGCCTGGTTCACCGCGATCCCCTCGGGCCGGCCGCAGGACAGCGCGACGAGCGACCTCGTCGCTCACCTGCGCGCGGACGTGCTGCCCGCGGCGTCGCCGGACAGTCCCCTGCTCGTGACCGGCGCGACCGCGCTGATGGACGACGTCGCGGCGTCGATCCGGTCGATCATCCCGTGGTTCCTGCTCGGCGTACTGGGCCTGTCGAGCCTTCTGCTCATGGTCGTGTTCCGCTCGATCGCCATCCCGGTGAAGGCCGCGGTGATGAACCTCGCGGTCGCTGCGGCGAGCTTCGGCGTACTCGGCGCGATCTTCCAGTGGGGCTGGGGCGCCGGGCTGATCGGCGCGACGGCCGACACCCCGTTCCTCGCCTTCCTGCCGATCATGCTGCTGGCAGTGCTCTTCGGGCTGTCGATGGACTACCAGGTCTTCCTCGTCTCGAGGATGCGCGAGGAGTGGATCCGTACCGGCGACAACACGAAGGCGGTCACGCTCGGGCTGTCCGAGACGGGCAAGGTCATCACCGCGGCGGCGCTCATCATGGTCTTCGTCTTCCTCGCGTTCGTCACCGCGGGCGAGCCGGCGCTGAAGATGAGCGGTGCCGGCATGGCGGTCGCGGTCTTCCTCGACGCCTTCCTCATCCGGTCGCTCCTCGTCCCCGCGCTCATGCAGGTGCTCGGGAAGTGGAACTGGTGGCTCCCCCGCTGGCTCGACCGGATCGTCCCCCACCTCACCGTCTGACTGGGTGTGCCGGGTTCGGACTTTGCCCACCGGGGTTTCGAAATCTGACCTGTGTGCCCCTCTCGATAGCCCACTCACTTGACCGACGCGCACGGTGCCGACGCGGCGGTCAGTTCACCGTGCCAAGCAAGGCAACCTGCAACTGTTCGCAGGCTCCTGGCACGGGCGTAGCCCCGGTACGAGGGATTCAGGATCCGGCATGGATCCTCCCGAACCCGTGGACAGGCCGGCCTGGAGGGTGCAATCTGCCGCCAGCCGGCACCAGGGGGGTGCTCGGTCCGATGGAACGGGGAACCATCATGCGCGTGCGAACTGTCATCGTCTCGTTGGCCGCCGTCCTGCTGTCCCTGCCGCTGGCCCTGGTGGCCCCGAGCGCGGCATTCGCGGGCCGACACCTGGTCGACCCGTCCACCCTCAACCCGCCACCGCACGACACGGGCAAGCCGGTGTGCGTGCGGGAGGGGAACTTCATCGTGTGCCACACCACCATCGACATCAACGACGACTTCGGCACCTTCGACTCAGGCATCAACTGCGGCGGAGCAGAGCTGCAGTGGTCGATGCAGTACACCATTCGCGCGGGCAGCCTGGCCATCTACGACGCCTCGGGAAACGTCCTGAAGCTGGTCTACGACGACTCCTACACCGGCTCGTTCTCCAACCCCGACAACGGCAAGTCGGCCGCGTGGACGCAGCAGGACCGGACCAAGTATGTGTTCACGACGCCTGGCGACAACACTTCGGGCACGTTCGTGATGACCGAGCTCCAGAAGGTCTACGGGACGACCGGTAACCTGATTCTCACCGACGCCGGCAGGGAGACGTTCAACCTCGCGGACAACACCCGGCTGACGGCCGCTGGCCACCACCCGCTCGACGACTACCTCTACGGCGGCGGGAGCATCACGGCGCTCGCGCCGCTGTGCAACGCGCTCGCCTGACGCGGCTGACTCGATCGGGCCGAAACCGCGTGAGCTGTGGCCCGCGCGGCCGTCTCCCCAGATGGTGGGCGGCGTGTCACTGGTCCAGGGGTTGCTTCCCGAGCCGGGTAGCAACCCTTTGACCAGTTACATCCGGGGTTCAGGCGGTGTCGAGGTCGGCGGCCAGGTGCTGGTAGCGAGGGATGAGCTGCTCCCACCTGGCTACGCCGTCGTCCGCGTGGCCACCCGCGAGGTAGGACGCCAGATTCTCGGCATGGATCTGCCACCCCGCGCCGAACGCGGCGATCCTGTCCAGCGGCATGCCGCGGACCTCGAGGGCCAGCAGAGTCTGGTCGCCGTCTTCGGTGAGGGTGACGTCGATGACCGCGTCGTACGGGGGCACCCCTTGCCCGCGTCGGTAGGACTCCTCGGTCTCCCTCGACGTCACCAGCAACCGCCGCGGGGGCTCGCACGCATCCACCCGCCCCACGGCCTCGATGTCGGCGGAGGCGATGTAGGTGCGGAACTGTCCTCCCGGTCGGAGGTCGCCCTCCACCTCGCCGTACCAGCGGGCCAGGCGGGCGGGATCGGTGAGCGCTTCCCAGAGGTCGTCGATGTCGGTGTCGTAACGGCCTTCCAGCCGCACGACGCCTGCGCCGCCTGCGGATCGCAGGCTGCCGAGGATGCGTGATCGTACGTCGTCGGTCATCTGCTGCTCCTTCGTTCGCGTTTCCCCCGGGCGATCTCGGTGTGCAGGGCGTCCAGTCGGTGTTCCCACAGGGCGCGGTAGGGGCCGAGCCACTCGTCGACCTCGGCCAGTGGCTCGGGACAGAGGCTGTAGACCCGGCTCTGGGCCTCCGCCCGGACCTCGACCAGGCCTGCTTCCCGCAGCACTCGCAGGTGCCGAGACACGCCTGGACGGGCGATCGGGAACATGTCAGCCAGCTCGCCGGCCGTGACCGGGCCACGAGACAGTCGCTCCAGGATCGTCCGGCGACTGGGGTCGGCCAGTGCACGCAACACGCTCTCCATGGCGTCGAGCGTACGGAATCGGTTACGTACCCGTCAAGGTACATACGCCGCGAGACGACGACGGCGACTAGCCTCGTGCGCGTGACAACCGCGTCCGGCGAGCCGCCGCTCCCACTGGGCAGCGAGCGCGACGCCGCGGTCAAGCGGGTCCAGGACGCCTTCGCTCTGGGAGAGATCTCGCACCAGGACCTGGACGTTCGTCTGCATTCGGTCCTGAACGCGCGAACCACCGACGAGGTGCTGGCCGCCGTCGACTCCCTGCCGATGCCGGCCGAGGGCAGAGTCGTCAACATCGTCGCGATGAACGGCACGATCCGTCGATACGGGGCGTGGCGCGTCCCGAGCGTCCTGCGCATCGCGTCCGACTACGGGAAGGTCAGTCTCGACTTCTCCCAAGCCACGTTCGAGACACCGGTCGTCGACGTCGAGCTCCAGCTGCGCTTCGGCAGGGCGAAGATCGTCGTTCCCGCGGACGCGGTCATCGATCTCGATGGCCTACGAGCGGAATGGAAGCAACCGCGCTATGCGCTTCCCCGCCAGGCCGGCGCCGCGGGGCCGCTGATCCGGATCTCCGGCTCGATGGAGTACGGACGGCTGAAGGTCCGCCACCATCGTCGCTGACGCACCGCGGGTGCCCGAAGCCCTAGCGAGTCCACCGCTCCACGCGGCAGGCTTGTGTGTCGCAGAAGGGTCGCCCCAACTGTGCCGGCTGACGGCTAGCGTTCAGTCACTACGTCGGACAGGAGCGGCACGGTGCGACTCATCGCTCGCGCGACTCTTGTCGTCGCGGCGGCGCCGATCGTTGTCCTTCCGCTGGCCGCCTGCTCCTCGACCGACGGCGTGCCCGTCGAGCACGTGGCCCTCCAGAGCTACTCGTGCTGTTCGTCCGAGGACATCGACGTAGTGCGTCATCCGGGGGAGACGATGAAGCTGCACTGGATCGCCACGCCTCTCGGTCCCTCGGCGGTCTTCCCGGTGAGCACCGTCCGGCTCAGCGCGTCTCTGTCTGGCCCGTCCGCATCCGTCTCGGCGCTCAAGGCGTCCACCGGCCCGGACGCGGTGACAGCACCCGTCATCCTCACCACCGACCAGGTCGGTGAAGCCCCCGTCTCCGTCATCGTCATCCCGAAGACCGCACCGGCTGGGTTCTACAACCTCACGACGACGATCGACCAGGACGGCGGGCAGCGGTCGGGCGGCACCATCATTCAGGTCACCGCCAAGTAGGTGCTCGGTCCGGACGTGCGCTCACACATCGATGCGTCTTCGGTGGCCGCGGGCAGCGTGCCTCAAGCGCGGTCGTCGTCCTCGAACCCGATGAGCCAGTGGACGCCATGACGGTCGATGACCTGGCCGTCGAAGGCGCCCCATGCGCGGGCTCGCAGATCCTCGACGACGCGACCGCCGACCGACAGGTCAGAGAACCACTGGCGCAGCGTCGACGCGGAGGCAGTGCCGAGCAGCGACAGCATCAACCCTTCGCTTCGCAGCGGAGGTTCGTCACCAGACACGTCCGAGGCGAAGATCGTCACGGGTCCGTCGGTGAGATGGCCGTGGGCGATCGCCTCGGCTGGACCGTCGGTCCTGCCGAACTCCGCGAAGGAGTGCAGCTGAACGCGGCATCCGAACACAGCGCCATAGAAGTTGAGGGCTTCACGTGCCGTGCCCGGCAGATGGAGGTAGGGGGTCGGGTCCGTCATGCGTCGATGCTAGACAGATCGACGCACCATCGGACACACCCAACCTCGCAGTCGCTCCTCGGAATCCTTCGCCGGTCGGACACGCGTTACGGCGCAGACAGACCGGCCTCGGCCAGGGAGATCCGCCTGCTTCGCGGGCGCGGCGGCCCTACTCTTCGATCCAAGGGGGTTGCCGTGACTGCCGTACTGATCGAAGCCCAGCCGCCTGAGGCGAGACGAGTGCGTCGCTGGCCGTGGGCAATCGTTGTCGTCGGCGCAGGCATCCTGCTGGTGGGCGGGGTGCTCGGTTCCCGCTGGTACTCGGGGCTGAGCCTGCTGATGCCCTATTCCAGCTTTGGCGTGTCGGGTCCTGTCTCCGTGGGCCACACCGTCTATGCCGACACCGGGCTCTATGCCCAGCCCACAACGGGGCAGGGCGGCGTAGACACGACCCCGAACTCGATCCCCATCACGATCTCCGCGATCACGCCGCACATGGACTCGAACACCTCCCACGCCACCCTCCAGGTGCTGGTCTGTCAACGGAACAGAAGCACCACCGGGGTCGGAACCCAGGAGTCCGGTCTCTCCGACTCGTGCTCGACCGTGATCCCGTTCAGCTCACCCATGACGATCAACCTCGGGTTCTCGGCGACGCAGGTACTCGTCGCGGTCACGCCACAGAGGTCCGGCGTGGTTCACATCGCAGGCATCGACGTCACCTACGCGCAAGGGCCTCGCCACGCCACACAGCGGGCCGGCGCCGATCTCACCTTCACCAGCAAGTAGAGAGACCGCTGCAAGAGGCGCGTCGGTACGGCGGCTCTAGGGAGCTGCTGCGTACGACGGCCCCGGCGTGACGGCGCTCGTCGCTTGCCTCCTGCTGCCGCGTCGTGCCAGCAGGGCGAGAATCATCGCCGCGGTCCGGAGCGACGAACGGCAGCAGCAGTGTCCCGTACAGCAGGGCACCGACAGGGTTGTCGAACGCGCTCGCGTAGTGGATCACCTGGAGCAGATCGGCCCCCAGCACGAGCCACAGGATGGTGAGAGGGGTCCTGCGGAAGAGGACCACCGCGAGTGTGACTGCCGTCAACACGAACGAGGCAATCGACAACAGCGACGTCATCGCATCGAGCACCGTCTGCACAGCCGCGATGCACGCGGCCGCGATGGCCCCGGCGCGCAGGATGCGGTTCACCCGCCCAGCATGCCGGTTCGGCGACGCAGAAGCGATGCACACAAGGCACTCTCGAGTTCGTTCGCATGCGCCTCCGGGACGCGGAGCTGGCCACTGGTGTGCGCACAGCCGAGTATCCATCCGGTCAGGGGTCGGTGGTGACCAGGGCGGGGTGCCTCGGGTCGTCCGCGCGGACGACGAGGTCCGCGGCGCTCTCGGGATCACGCTCCTCGGCGTAACGCTGCAGGGCGGGCAGGGTCCACGCCTCGTCCGCCGGGGTACGCCGGACGAGCGCCGCGGACGAGAGCCGCAGGTGGACCGCGACGTCGAACTGCAGCCCGCGCCCGAGCAGGACGCTGCCCGACACGACGACGACCCCGTCCGCCGGCAGCGTGACGACGTCGGCCCGCAGCGACCGGTCGGTGGTCGGGTCGCGCAGCTCCGGCAGGACGCGACCGGTGGCGGGAAAGGGGTCGAGCACCTCGCGGCGTAGCGCGTCGTCGTCGAGCCAGCCGTCGAGCCAGGAGTCGACGTCCTCGCGGCCGTACTCCAGGCGCAGGCTCGCCGGCCGCCAGAAGCGGTCGGCGCGGACGTGCAGCGCGCGGCGCGGTGCGAGGGCGGTGACGACACGGGCGGCGAGGTCGTGCGGCTCCGCCGCGGGCGCGCCGTCCACCGCGAGCCGCACGCGCCCTCGGCGTACGGCGACCAGCGCGACGACGGCGTCGACGACGCCCTCGGGGGTGGCGGCGCGGACGAAGGACACCCACCGATCCTGCCGGAACCCGGACGCGCCGTATCCACGGGCCCCGAGCGGATGTCACTGGTGCTGCGGTCGCTTCCGGGGACGGGAAGCAACCACAGCACCAGTGACATGCGGGTCAGGGGTGGGCACGGACGGGACCACGTCGCCGGACGGACTCCGGCGCGGGGCCGGGCTAGCATCGAAGGGAGTGAGCGCGGACGACGTCGATCCACGCCGCTGGGCGCGCTCCGCTCGTGGAGGTGCGCCATGTCGACCGCAGCGATCCGGACTCTCGGCCTCACCAAGCACTTCGGGGACGTCGCCGCGGTCCAGGACCTCGACCTCGAGGTCGCACCCGGCGAGATCTTCGGCTTCCTCGGCCCGAACGGCGCCGGGAAGTCGACCACGATCCGGCTGCTGCTCGGACTGCTTCGCCCCACGTCCGGTGAGGCGTGGCTCAACGGCGTACCGGTGTCGGACGTCGAGCGCGCGCACCGCTCGGTCGGCTACGTGCCCGGCGACGTCTCGCTGTGGCCGCAGCTCACCGGGATCGAGACGCTCGAGCTGCTGGGCAACCTGTCCGGCGGCGTCGACCTGGCGTTCCGCGACGAGCTCGTCGAGCGGTTCGACCTCGACCCGGACCGCCGGGTCCGGTCCCACTCGAAGGGGAACCGGCAGAAGATCGCGCTCATCGCCGCGTTCATGACGCGCCCCGACATCCTGCTCCTCGACGAGCCGACCGTCGGTCTGGATCCATTGATGGAGGCGGAGTTCCAGTCCGTCGCCCGCGAGGCGTCGGCCCGCGGCCAGACCCTGTTCCTGTCCTCGCACCTGCTCGACGAGGTCGAGGACGTGTGCAGCCGGGTTGCCATCCTGCGCGCGGGTCGGCTCGTCGAGGTGGCCACCCTCGAGGAGCTGCGGTCCATCGAGACGACGATCTTCGAGGCGACCCTGAGCGGGCCGGCGCCGTCGTTCGACGACCTCGCCGGTGTCGTGAGCTCCGAGCCGACGGCCACCGGGGTCCGCGTGGTCGTGAGCGGGAGCCCGGTCGAGGTCCTCGACCGGCTCAACGACGCGGGGCTGCTGCGGCTGCAGAGCCAGGCGCCGACGCTCGAGCAGATCTTCCTCACCTACTACGAGACGAGCGCGTCCCAGCGTGCGGCCGTCGGCGCGGCCCACGGCAACGCGGGGCTCCCGACGAACCACGGTGGCGAGAGGCCATGACCGAGCTGATGCATCCGCCGAGCGAGCGGCTCGACGAGACCCCGCACGTTCCCGCACCGGCGACGCCGGGCACCCCGGCCGCGCCGGTATCCGCTGAGGGGAACCGGCGCGGCGCACGCGCGGCGTCCGGCCCACCCGCGCCGCGCGGTGACCGGTCTGTGGTTCCGGCTCACGCGTCGCGCCACCGTGCTGCTGACCGTCGCGATGGCGGCGTACGCCGGTGTCGAGGTGGCCAGCTACGGCATCACCTACCCGAACGGCGTGTCCCCCACGCAGTTCGCGATGTTCGAGGACAACCCGGCCATCCGCATGCTGCAGGGTGTCCCGGTCGCGCTCGACACGGCCGGCGGGTTCACCGTGTGGGACGGCGGCTGGCTCATGCAGATCATCCTCGCGGTGTGGGGCATCCTCACCGCGAGCCGGCTGCTGCGCGGCGAGGAGGACGCCGAGCGGGCCGAGCACCTCCTGGCCGGACCGCTGCGCGCGTCGACCGCGACGATCACCGCGCTCTCCGTGCTGGCGTTCTCGGCGCTCGTGATCGGCGCCGGCTCGACCGCGGCGCTCGTCGCCGGCGGCACGTCCGTCTCCGGGTCGGTGCTCTACGGCCTCGGCCTCGCCGGCGTCGGCGCCACGTTCGTCGGCGTCGCCGCGGTGACGTCCCAGCTGGTCGACGTACGCCGGCGCGCTGCCGGTCTCGCCGCGGGTGTGCTGGCCCTCGCCTACGTCCTGCGGATGATCGGCAGCAGCACCGACGACCGCCTCTGGATCCGCTGGCTGACCCCTCTCGGCTGGGTCGACGAGCTGAAGCCGTACGGCGACGCCGATCCGCGGGCGCTGATCCCGCTGGTCGTCGTACCGCTGCTGCTCGGCTGGCTCGCGGTGGTCCTGCGTGCGCGGCGCGACGTCGGCGCGGCGCTGCTCGCCGCCGACGCGGGCCGGGCGCCGCACCTGCGCTTCCTCGGCAGCCCGATCGCGTTCGCGTGGCGCAGCAACAGCGCCGTGCTCCTCGCCTGGCTGTTCGCGATGGCCGTGCTCGCGGCCGTGTACGGCGCGCTGACCGGAACGATGATCGACTGGCTCGAGCAGGACGTCGAGTACCAGCGGACGTTCCAGGCGCTGGGGCTCGACTCGATTCTCACGACGCTCGGCTTCATCGCGTTCATCGGCCAGTTCGTCGGGGTGGCCATCGCCGCCCAGGTCGCCTGGCGGTTCGGTGCGGCGCGGGTCGAGGAGGAGTCCGGGCGCGCGGACAGCATCCTCAGCCGGCCGGTCTCGCGGGTGCGCTGGCTGGGCGGCCACACGGTGCTCGCCGCGGCCGGCGGCCTCCTGCTCCTGGTGACGTCCGGTCTGGCGATGTGGCTGGGCCTGTTCCTCACCGGCGTCGACGAGGTGTCGGTGACCGACGCGCTCGGCTCGGTGTTCAACACGCTCCCCGTCGTCGTCCTCGTCGGCGGGCTCGCCGTGCTGACGTTCGGTCTGCTGCCACGGCTCACGGTCGTGATCCCGGTGACCGTGACGCTCGTCGGCTACCTCCTCACCTTCCTTGGCCCGGCGCTGAAGTGGCCGTCCTGGGTGGTCGACCTCTCGCCCTGGACGCACCTGGCACTGGTGCCGGCGGTCGACTGGGCCGCGACGAGCGGGGTGATCATGCTGCTGCTCGGCGTCGTCATGGGCCTGCTTGGCCTGCTCCTCTTCCGCCGCCGCGACATCATCGGCTCCTGACCCGCCCACGTACTCTCCGAGTCACTGGCGCGTGGTTGGGATGGCCGCCAGGGGAGGTCGGGATGGCGAGGAGCGAGATCGCGTTCGTGCTGCGGGGAAGGCCGTGTGTCCTCCAGGTCGCCGTACGGCGCAACGACGATCCCGCGCAGTTGGGCTGCGACCTGCTCGACCCAGAGCTGCCGGCCGACGCGGCGGCCGGGTTCGCCGTCTGCGAGGCAGCCGTCGAGACGGACCTCGCGGGTTACGCCGCGGCCTTCGGCTGGATCCAGGTGGTCCGCTCCAGCGACGACGCGACCGGGGGCACGGCGTACGACCTCGACCCGCTCGCCGTCTTCCGCGACGTCGACACTCCCTTCGCGTTCTTCGGCATCCAGCCCGGTCTTCTTCGACGCCCCGTTCCGGGCGACCCGCGACGACCTGACGTGGGAGGCCGAGACGTTCCTCTGCGTCCTGCCCGACGCGGTGATGAGCCGGTCGGTGCTGGGCGTGCTCGGCTTCCGCTGGGGCTTCGCGCTCCGCGGCGGCGCGCTCACCCTGCAGGAGCCCACGCCGCTCGACCGCGTCGCGTGGACGCAGCACGTCCCGATGCTTGCGGGCGCGCATCCGTCGTGGCGCTTCCTGTGAGTCGGCACTGACCGTCGGAAGGCACTGGCTCGTCGGCGGCGTGCGGGGTTAGCGTCGTACACAGGTCGTCCGGTCTGCCGCACCGCGCTGGGAGCTGACGTGATCGTCGTCGAGGGGCTCACCCGCACGTTCGGCGCGACGACGGCGGTCGACGGCCTCGACCTGGAGGTCGGCGAGGGCGAGATCTTCGGGCTGCTGGGGCCCAACGGCGCCGGGAAGACGACGACGGTACGGATGCTCGCGGGCCTCATCGGGGTGACGTCGGGACGGGCCCGCGTCGCGGGGCTCGACGTGACCGACGCGGACCAGGCGCGCGACGTACGCCGGATCGTCGGAGTGCTGCCGGAGGAGGCGGGACTCTACGGCGACCTCTCCGCGGCACGGACGCTGGACTTCTTCGGCCGGCTGTATCGGATGCGGGCGGTGGACCGGAGCAGTCGCACCGAGCTGCTGCTCACCCGCCTCGGGCTGTGGGACCGGCGCGACGACCCGGCGTCGACCCTGTCGAAGGGGCTCAAGCAGCGACTGGCCCTGGCCCGGGCCCTGATCCACGACCCGCGCGTGGTGCTGCTCGACGAGCCGACGGCCAACCTCGATCCCGAGGCCGCGGCCGTCGTCCGTGACGTCCTGCTCGAGCTCAAGGCGCAGGGGCGCACGGTCGTGGTGAACACGCACCGGCTCGAGGAGGCCGAGCGGGTGTGCGACCGCGTGGCGATCCTGCGCACCCGCCTGCTCCGCGTCGGCACCCCCAGCAGCCTCAGGGAGCAGGCCACCGGGGTCAGGGTCGAGATCACGCTGGAGTCCGTCCGGCCGAAGGACCTCGACGTCCTACGGGGACAAGGGGTCTCGGTCGTCGAGGCGCGCGGCAACCGGATCGACGGCGTCCTCGACCCGAAGGGTCCGTCGGTGGCCGACGTCGTCGCCGCTCTGGTGGAGGGCGGGGCCAAGGTCACGGGGGTCGCGCAGCCCACCGAGAGCCTGGAGGACGTCTACCTCTCGATCCTGGAGGGCACGTCATGAGAACCCGCGACATCGCGGCGATCGCGGGCAAGGACCTGCGTACCGCGCTGGTACGCCGCAGCATCCGCATCTCGCTCATCATGTTCCCGCTGCTCGCCGCGCTCGGCTTCCCGCTCGTTCTCCGGTCCGTGGAGCGCAAGACCGGGGGGATCCCCGCCGCGACTCTGCCGCACCTGCTCGACGCATTCGCGTTCTTCTTCGTCATCGCGGCCGCGACCCTGCCGACCGCGATCGGTGCCTACGCGCTCGTCGGGGAGAAGATCGAGCGCAGCCTCGAGCCGCTCCTCGCCACGCCGGTCACCGACGTCGACATCCTGCTCGGCAAGTCCCTCGCCGCCTTCATCCCGTCGGTGCTGGCCACATGGGTCTGCACCGTCCTGTTCATGGTCATCGCCGACCTCCAGACGCACGCGACCCTGGGTTACGCCTACTTCCCCAACCCCGCCTCCTGGGTCCTGCTGCTCGTCCTCGTCCCGCTCGCCGCGGCACTCAGCGTCGTGATCAACGTCCTCGTCTCGGCGCGGGTGACCGACGTGCGCTCCGCGCAGCAGATCGGCGCGCTGCCCGCCGTCCCGTTCGCGGCCCTGTACGTCTCCGCCGAGATCGGCGCGATCACGCTCGACACCGCGACGATCCTGATCGTCTCCGCGATCCTCGTGGTGATCGTGGTCGGTCTGTTCGTGGCCGCCCGGTCGACGTTCAACCGCGAGGAGATCCTGACCCGGTGGAAGTAGCGCCGACGTCTCGAGACCTGGCTCGGGACAACGCTGATCGAGCAGCCGGCTGCGCGGATCGTCGTAGGCCCGCCTGGGCGACCAAGCCCAGTGGGTCTCCGCGAGCGCCCGATGGCAGACTCGCCGACAACGCGCCGCGTGGCGCACGTCGACGAGCTGATGGGGAAGCACCGATGGCTGGCGGGGTCGCGCGCGAGATCGAGCTGCACGAGGCGAAGGCCTGGGCCGCCTGCGTGGAGGCGGTCGCTCAGGCCGAGGGGAACCCGCTCGGGGCGAGCGTCGACCGCGGCCCCGGGATCGCCGTCCCCGCGCTGACCGCGCTCGACGCCGCGCTGTTCAACCGGGTGATCGGCCTCGGCGTGGGCGAAGCGGCCGACGACGCGCGGGTCGACGCCGTGCTGGCGAGCTACGCCGAGCGCGGCCAGTCCAACGTCGTGCTGGAGGTGAGCCCGCCCGCCGCCGAGGCCGGCCTCCGGGAGCGGCTCGGCGCGCGCGGCCTCGTCGACACCGGCTACCGCCAGGCGAAGACGTGGCAGGAGCCCGCGCTCTACGACGGCCCGGGGATGGACGCCGTCGTCGAGCTCGGACCCGACGACGCGGACGAGTTCGCGCAGGTGAACATGCTCGCCTGGGAGGCGCCGGCCTTCCTCGCCGTCTGGTTCGGCGCCACGCTGTTCGCCGAGGACTTCCGGCACTTCGGCGTCAAGACCGACGGGCGCATCGTCGCGACAGGAGCGATGTACGTCTCGGACGGCATCGCGTGGCTCGGGTTCGGCGCGACCCTGCCCGAGCACCGGGGCCGCGGCATGCAGCGGGCCGTCCTCGCCCGGCGCGTGCACGAGGCCGCGGCGCTGGGCTGCCACATCGTGCACAGCGAGACCGAGGCGGACACGAGCGGTCGCCGTAACCCGTCGCTCGCGAACATGGTGGCGGTCGGCTTCGAGCACGCCTACGACAAGGAGTGGTGGTCCGTCCCGAGCCGCGAGAGCGCGGACGCCACCTCCACCTGACCCCTTGCCGCCCCGAGCCAGCCAAGCGCTGCTGACCGGTTCACGCCCGACAGCGGGAGGCAAGGGGTCCGGCGGTCCAGGCGCCTCGCCGCCCCGCAGGCTCAGACGGCAGCTCCGCGCTCTCCTCGTCCGGCACGGTGACGAAGTGGTACGGCGAAGGGCCACGCCAGAACCAGATCTCGCCGTCGAACTGCACGTCCACCGGCTCAGGATAGGCACCGGATCTCAGGACGTACGCGCGACGAGGACGTCGAGGTCGCGTTCCGCGTAGAGCCGGTGCAGCCACTCCTCGTTGACGATGGCCATCAGGCAGCGGCGTACGGCGAAGCTCTCCGGCTCCGGGTAGCCCGGCTCGAGGACCGGCTCGGTCCGTTGCGCGAGCCGCTCGTCGGTGAGCTCGGTGAACACCCGACTGACCGTGGCCATGCGGTCCGCGCGCAGCACCAGCACCTCGTCCAATGACGGCCGCACGTCCCGGTCGCGGGGCACGGTCGGCTCGTCGGGCATGTCGTCGTGCGGCAGGTCCAGCGGGTCCCACGGCGACGGCTCGCCGAGGAACGCGCGCCGCACCCAGGCGTCGGTGGCGAAGACGAGATGACGCAGCGTCTCGACGAAGGACCACTCCCCGTCGACCCGTTCGTGGAGCAGCTCGGGAGGCAGTGTCCGGGCCCGGTCGACGGTCCGCTGCCAGAGCGGCTCGAGGGCCTCCCACGCCGCGCGGAAGCCGTCCGCGTCGGTCGGGCGCATGAGGACGCGTTCGGGGTAGCGCCGGTCGAGCTCCGCCTCGACGAGGGGTACGACGTCGACGCCGTTCACCAGCAGGTTCTCGACATCGCCGCTGATGTCCACGTCCACGACGGCGGCACCGCGGATCACCGCGCCCGTCAGGTCGATCAGGTGGAAGCGCGCGTTCGACAGGTCGACGTCGTGGAACGTCGCACCGACGAGGGAGACGTCCTCGAACCGGGATCCGTCGAGGTCCGCGCGGGTGAAGTCAGCCATCCGGTCAGCGTGCCCCGCGGCTGGCGGGGACGTCCAGCCCTCCTCGCCACGCGAGTCGGTCCGACCCGGTCGGTCTGCGTGCGGTAAGAATCCGTGACCGTACCGACCGCGCGGGGCATCATGCTCCGCACCGGACCGACCGTGATCGCGGGAGCTTGCCATGGAGTCGTACGCCGCCGGAGCCACCACCACACCGATGCTCGAGGAGACGATCGGCGCCAACCTGGACCGCTCGACCGCCCGGGTCGGCGACCGCGAGGCGCTCGTCGAGTGCGCGACCGGGCGCCGCTGGACGTACCGCCAGCTGCAGGCGGACGTCGACGCGTGCGCCCTCGGCCTGCACGGGATCGGCGTGCGCACCGGCGACCGCGTGGGCATCTGGGCGCCCAACTGCGCGGAGTGGGTCCTCGTGCAGTTCGCCACGGCGAAGCTCGGCGCGATCCTGGTGAACATCAACCCGGCGTACCGCACGCACGAGCTGTCCTACGTCCTCAACCAGGCCGGCATCTCGGTCCTCGTGTCGGCCGCGTCGTTCCGGACGAGCGACTACCGGGCGATGGTCGGCGAGGTCTCCGGCGACTGCCCCGACCTGCGCGAGACGGTGTTCCTCGGCGACGCCGCGTGGGACTCGCTCATGACCGCCGGCCGCGCGGCGGATCCGGCCGTCCTGCACGAGATCGCCGGCACGCTCACCCCCGAGGACCCGATCAACATCCAGTACACGTCGGGCACGACCGGGTTCCCCAAGGGCGCCACGCTGAGCCACCGCAACCTGCTCAACAACGGCTTCTTCGTCGGCGAGGGCTGCGACTACACCGAGCAGGACCGGGTCTGCATCCCGGTGCCGTTCTACCACTGCTTCGGCATGGGCATGGGCAACCTCGGCGCGGTCACCCACGGGGCGACGATGGTGATCCCCTCCCCCGGCTTCGACCCGGCGCTCACCCTGCGGGCCGTGCAGGACGAGCGGTGCACGTCGCTGTACGGCGTACCGACGATGTTCATCGCCGAGCTCGCGCTGCCGGACTTCGCCGACTACGACCTCTCGACGCTGCGCACCGGGATCATGGCCGGCTCGCCCTGCCCGGTCGAGGTGATGAAGCGCGTCGTCAGCGAGATGGGGATGGGCGAGGTGACCATCTGCTACGGGATGACCGAGACGTCACCGGTGTCGACGCAGACCGGCGCCGACGACGACCTCGACCGGCGCACGTCGACCGTGGGACGCGTGCACCCGCACCTCGAGATCAAGGTCGTCGACCCGGTGACCGGCGGGACCGTGCAGCGTGGCGAGCCGGGCGAGTTCTGCACCCGCGGCTACTCGGTGATGCTCGGCTACTGGAACGAGCCGGACAAGACCGCCGAGGCGATCGACGCCGACGGCTGGATGCACACCGGCGACCTCGCGACGATGGACGAGCACGGCTACGTCAACATCGTCGGCCGGATCAAGGACATGGTCATCCGCGGCGGCGAGAACGTCTACCCGCGCGAGATCGAGGAGTTCCTCTACACCCACCCCGACATCGTCGACGCCCAGGTCATCGGCGTCCCCGACGAGAAGTACGGCGAGGAGCTCGTGGCCTGGGTCCGCCTGCGGCCGGGCGCCGAGCCGATGACGGCCGAGTCGCTCCGCGCGTACTGCACCGGCCGGCTCGCGCACTACAAGATCCCGCGCTACGTGAAGCTGGTCGACGAGTTCCCCATGACCGTCACCGGCAAGATCCGCAAGATCGACATGCGCCACGAGTCGATCGAGGACCTGGGGCTCCGCTCGGCCGCGGACATCCGCAACGCCTGACCGGGCCTCCGGCGTAGTCCCCCGGGGTCAGGTCTGGGACTGCAGGATGCCGGCGATGGTGCCGGCGATCGCGAGCAGCAGGAAGACGACGAGGGGCAGCCAGCCGAGGATCGGGTTGTTCATGGCCCCAGTGTGTCCCGGCGACGCACGGCTTGCCCGGCGCGCGGCTTGCCCGATGCACGGCTTGCCCGCTGCGCGGGCTGGTCGCTGGACGCGGGGCCGGTCGCCGGGTCACGATCCTGCTGCTCGGTCCGCGGGACGGTTGGACATGATGGGAGACTTCGGACATGGCGCGGGTCCCGGTCGATGATCGACGAGCGATCGTGGCCTCGTTGGCCGATGCGGTCGACCGGCGTGACGTCGCCGCGACCGTCGCGTGCCTGAGCCCGGACGTCGTCGTCGAGGTGCCCCGCTGGGGCGGTCCCTGGCGCGGTCGTGACGCCGCGGCTGCGGCGCTCGGCGAGCTGTTCGCCGTGTGCGAGCAGACCAGGTGCGTCGTGCGGGAGTCGCAGGTCGGCAGCGGCGAGGTCAACGACCAGGTGATCTTCGCGGCGAAGTCCTCGCGCGCCGCCAACGCCGAGTGGATGGTCACGACGGCGACCAGCACGGCCGTCGTGAGCGACGGGCTGATCGGCCGGCTCACCGTCGACGTCGACACCGACGCGCTGCTGAGCCAGTGGCGCGGCGTCGGGCTGGCGGCGGCGTCGGTCCGCTCCGAGGTCGCGCTCGCCGGCTTCGACCCCGACGCGCACGTCGTGACCGACGTACGGGCCATCGAGCCCGTCTCGCACCGTGTCCGGGAGCCGCATCGGTCGCGCCGCCCGGTGTGGCTGGCGGCCGCGGCGGTGGTCGTGCTCGGAACCGGCGCCGCCGTCCTGGCCACGGCCAACGGCCGCCCGACGGCACAGGCACCGAGCCCCAGCGCGACATCGACGCCCAGCCCGTCGCCCACGGTCACGGACACCCCGTCCTCGAGCCCGCCGGCCCCGCTCGGACCGTCGGCCGTGGCCGTCTCCGGCGGCGGGGTCTCCGCCCGGGTGTCCGGCACCGTGCTGTTCGAACGCGACAGCGCTGTGCTGCTGCCGCGGGCCCGCGCGGTGATCGTCGGCCTCGCTGACACGCTGCGCGAGACCAAGGGCGGTTCGCTCACGGTGCTCGGCTACACCGACAACCTCGGCAGCGCGGCACTGGGCGTGCAGCTCTCGCTGGCCCGCGCCAAAGCCGTCGCCACCGTCTTCCGCCAGGAACTCACCGCCACCGGGATCGCCATCACCGCCATCGGGCGGGGCGAGGCGAACCCCGTCGCGCCCAACGACACCGAGGCGAACCGGGCGAAGAACCGCCGCGTCGAGATCGTCTACAAGCCTGCCCCCTGACCCCCATCGTTCGCGATGGTCGCCGGTATCAGGGACCGAGGCATCTCCACGACAGGAAGTCGGGCGCCTGGGCCACAGGAGGTCGCGCTCCTGCGCTGCAAGAAGTCGGCCGTCGGGTCGCCTGCGCGAGGAGGCGGGCAGGGCGGACTGTGACCTGGGCGACATTCCGAGAGGAATAGTTGAAGTATGAACTACTGTTCAGTCAGTAACCGCCACGCCCCCCGATCCGTTAGGAAGCCTCATGGACACCGGCCTGCTCGTCCTCCGCCTCGTCGTCGGCCTGATCCTCGCCGCGCACGGCTCCCAGAAGCTCTTCGGCCTCTTCGGCGGCTACGGCATCACCGGCACCGCCGGCTGGCTCGAGTCGATCGGGTTCCGCCCCGGACGTCCGATGGCCGCCCTCGTCGGCATCGCCGAGGTCGCCGGCGGTCTCGGCCTGGCCCTCGGCCTGCTCACGCCGCTCAGCGCCGCCGTCGTGATCGGCACGATGGCCGTCGCCGTCTGGACCCACTCCGCGAACGGCCTGTGGGCCACCGCCGGCGGGTACGAGCTGCCGCTGATCAACGCGGTCGTCGCCGCCGCCCTGGCCTTCACCGGCGCCGGCTCGTACTCCCTGGACAACGCACTGGGCCTGACCTTCGGCACCGGGTACGCCGTCGCCGCCGTGGCCCTCGGCCTCGTCGCGGCCCTCGCCGCGGTGCTCCGCGCCAAGCTGGCGCTCCGGTCCACCAGCGAGCAGGTGCTCGCCAGCGCGTAACACCCGCGCGCACCGCACGCCACGTTCGTCGAGGGGACCGCGCTCCGCAGGGGGCGCGGTCCCCTCGCGTCGTTCCCGGCCCGGCGCCACGCTCGCTCGGGGCGAGTCGACCGGGGGCCGGTGGGACCATGAGGACGGGAACGGCCCTGCTCCCGGCACGGCGCTCCGGCGACGCGACGGCCGCGCGGCCGCCCGCCTGGAGGTGTGCGATGGACGCGACCGTCACGACGATCATGGTGGGGCTCGACGGCTCGGCCAGCGGCCTCGCGGCGCTGGACTGGGCGGCGGACGAGGCCCGGCTGCGCGGCGTCGAGCTCGCCCTCGTGCACGCGTATCCCGCCTCGTGGGTGGGGATCTCGCCGGAGTACTTCCTCATGTCCGACCCCGCGGGTCCGACGATCCCGCGCTTCCTCGACGAGGCCCGGACCCGCGTCACGCTCGCCTGGCCCGGCCTGTCCGTGACCATGCGCACGGTGGCCGACCCGCCGGCGCACGCCCTCGTGACGCTCTCCGCCGACGCGGCCCTCGTCGTCGTCGGGGCGCACGGCCGCAACGCGATGGCCCGGCTGCTGCTCGGCTCGGTCAGCCAGCACGTCGCGACGCACGCCCGGTGCCCGGTCGTCGTCGTACGGGGACCGGTCGCCGACGCCGAGGCACCCGTCGCGGTCGGGCTGGACGACTCCACCACCGCACGCGCGGCGCTCGCCGTGGCGCTCGAGGAGGCGGCGCTGCGCGGCGTACCCCTCCAGGTCGTGCACGCGTGGCAGCAGCCGCCGCACACCAGCTACGGCGCGTGGACGCCGCCCGCGGGGCTCGAGGACGACCTGCGCGAGGCGGCCGAGCGGCTCGTCGAGACGGCGCTCGCCGGGTGCCCGGACAGCCACCCGGACCTCGAGGTCCGGGCCCGGGTCGTGCAGGAGCACCCCGTCCCGACACTGCTCGAGGCCGCCGCAGCGCGCGCAGCTGCTCGTCGTCGGCTCGCACGGGCACGGCGCCTTCCCGGGCATGGCGTTCGGGTCGGTGACGTCGGCGGTGCTGCGCGGCGCGGAGTGCCCGGTCCTCGTCGTACCCCTGTCGGCGGCGGACTCCGGCTGAGCCCGCGACCTCGGCGGGTGGGCTCACGGTCAGCGGGCGAGCTCGCGGTGCCTCAGCGGGCGAGCGCCTGCACCACGCGGGAGGCGGGCGGACGGCCGAGCCGCTCGCTCATCCACACCGACGTGGCGACCAGCGCCTCGAGGTCGATGCCGGTCTCGATCCCGAGCCCGTCGAGCATCCAGACGAGGTCCTCGGTCGCGAGGTTGCCGGTGGCCGACTCCGCGAAGGGGCAGCCGCCGAGGCCGCCGGCGGAGGAGTCGACTGTGGTCACGCCCGAGCCGAGCGCCGCGAGCGTGTTGGCGAGCGCCTGGCCGTAGGTGTCGTGGAAGTGCACGCCGATCAGGTCGAGCGGTACGCCGGCCGACGTGAGCCGCTCGACGAGCGAGCGCACCTGCCCCGGGGTCGCGACGCCGATCGTGTCGCCGAGGCTGAGCCCGGTGCAGCCCGCGGCGAGCAGGTCGAGGCACACGCCGACCACCTGCCCGGGGTCGACCGCGCCCTCCCACGGGTCGCCGAAGCACATCGAGACGTAGCCGCGGACCGGGAGCTCGTGCTCGCGCGCCGTCGACACCACCGGCGTGAACATCCCCATCTGGTCGGCCATCGGGCGTCCGAGGTTGCGCCGGGCGAAGGAGTCCGTGGCGCTGGCGAAGACCGCGATCTCGCTCGCCCCCGAGGCGATCGCGGCGGCGAGGCCGCGCTCGTTGGGCACGAGGACCGGGTAGCGCACGCCCGGGAGGCGGGTGATGCCGGCCATCACCTCGGCGGCGTCGGCGAGCTGCGGGACGAGGTCGGGGCGCACGAAGCTGGTCGCCTCGACGACCGGCAGCCCGGCCGCGGCGAGCCGGTCGACCAGCTCGATCTTCGTGGCCGTGTCGACGACGGTCGGCTCGTTCTGCAGCCCGTCGCGCGCGCCGACCTCCCACACCGTCACGCGTGGGGGCAGGTCGTCGCGACCGACCGGGACCGGGGCGCGCATCGGGCTCATCGCGGCTCCTTCGCCGTGGCTAACGATCGTTCACCTGACGGTACGCCGCACGCCGCCTCGAGCGCCGCGAGGGCCATGTCGTGCAGCAGGTCGGCCATCCGCGGCTCGCCGCCGCGCAGGCTGTACGGCGTCGAGTTGAGCAGGCCGAGGACGGCCTGCACGCTCGACGTCGCGCGCTCCCGGCCGACGCGCGGATGCACCCGCTGCAGCACCTCGACCCAGACACCGACGTAGGACCTCTGCAGCTGGCGGACGAGGCGGCGCTCGCGGTCCGGCGCGCTGCCGAGGTCGCGGAAGTGCACCGCGATGAGCTCGGGCTCGGCGAGGGCGAAGTCCACGTGGAAGCGCAGCAACGCCTCGAGCTGCTCGGGGGCGGAGTCGTGCTGGGCGACCCGGCGCGTGGCGCCGTCGAGGAGCCGACGGCTCACGTCGATCAGCATGTCGGCCAGGATCGCGTCCTTGCCCGCGAAGTAGCGGTAGATCGCCGGGCCGGAGATGCCGAGCTCCGCGCCGAGGTCGTCGACCGAGACGCCGTGGAACCCCGACACCGCGAACATCCGCGCCGCCGTGCCCAGGATCTCCTCGCGCCGGTCGCGCCTCGTGGCCACCCGCCCAGGGTAGTGCGGCGATCCGCCGCCTCCTTGTGACCGGGCGGCACGGCGGTCTACATTAACGATCGTTAACAGCCTGCTGAGGCAGCGTCGCCGGATCCACCCGGCCGTGCCGCCCGGACGTCGAGGAGCGACATGAGCCGAGCCCGTCTTCCCGAGGAGTACGAGGCACTGCGGTCGACCGTCGAGCAGTTCGCGCACGACGTCGTGGCACCGGTGATCGCGTCCCACTACGAGGCCGGCACGTTCCCGTACGAGATCGTCCGCGACATGGCGCGGATGGGCCTGTTCGGGCTGCCGTTCCCCGAGGAGTACGGCGGCATGGGCGGCGACTACTTCGCGCTCTGCCTCGCGATCGAGGAGCTCGCCCGGGTCGACTCGTCGGTGGCGATCACACTCGAGGCCGCGGTCTCGCTCGGCGCCATGCCGATCTTCCGCTTCGGCACCGAGGACCAGCGCCGCGAGTGGCTGCCCCGGCTGGTCACCGGCGAGATGCTCGGCGCCTTCGGTCTCACCGAGCCCGGCGGCGGGTCGGACGCCGGGGCCACCCGCACCACGGCCGTGCTCGACGGCGACGAGTGGGTCATCAACGGCACGAAGTCCTTCATCACCAACTCCGGCACCGACATCACCGGCCTCGTGACCGTCACCGCGGTCACCGGCACGCGCGCGGACGGCGGCAAGGAGATCTCGTCGATCATCGTGCCGTCGGGCACGCCCGGGTTCACCGTGTCGGAGAAGTACTCGAAGGTCGGGTGGAACGCGTCCGACACCCGCGAGCTCGGCTTCGTCGACTGCCGCGTGCCCGCGGCGAACCTGCTCGGCGAGCGCGGCCGCGGCTACGCCCAGTTCCTGCGGATCCTCGACGAGGGCCGGATCGCGATCTCGGCGCTCGGCGTGGGCCTCGCTCAGGGCTGCGTCGACGAGTGCGTCCGGTACTCCCGCGAGCGCACCGCGTTCGGGCAGCCGATCGGCGAGTACCAGGCGATCGCGTTCAAGATCGCCGACATGGAGGTGCGGGCGCACACCGCGCGGCTCGCCTACCACGACGCGGGCGCGCGGATGCTCGCCGGCGAGCCGTTCAAGCACGAGGCCGCGATGGCCAAGCTCTACTCCTCCGAGATCGCGGTCACGAACGCGCGCGAGGCCACCCAGGTCTTCGGCGGCTACGGGTTCATGAACGAGTACCCCGTCGCCCGCATGTGGCGCGACGCGAAGATCCTCGAGATCGGCGAGGGCACCAGCGAGGTGCAGCGCATGCTCATCGCCCGCCACCTCGGCGTCACCGGCTGACCCACCCCTCCCCGTCGAGTCACGCGGGTCGGGTCGGGTCGGGTCGACGAGTGCCGGGCGCGCTTCGGGTCGCCGCGGGTGGTGGGCTGGGTCCATGACCCAGCGGACCGAGGTCTCGGCGACGGGACCCGCTCGCACGGCGATCCGGCTCGAGTACGCCACCATCGGCTGGAACGGCGTCGAGGCCGTCGCCGCGGTCGGCGCCGGGCTGGCGTCGGCGTCGGTCGCGCTCGTCGCGTTCGGCCTGGACTCGGCGATCGAGATCGTCAGCGCCACCGTCGTACTCCTGCACCTGCGCGCCCTGCTGCGCGGTGCCGCGCCCGACGAGGACCGGGAGCGGCGGGCGCTGCGCATCATCGCGGTCACGTTCTTCGCGCTCGCGGCGTACGTCTCCGTCGAGGCCGCCGCAGCGCTGATCCGGCGCGAGCAGCCGGACGCCAGCCCGCTCGGTGTCGCGGTCACGGCGGCAGCCCTCGTCGTGATGCTCGCGCTGGCCCGGGCGAAGCGGGCCACGTCCGGGAGGCTGGCCGCCGACGGCCACCCCGCGTCTGCCGCGCTGCTCTCCGCGGACGCCGCCGAGACCGCCCTGTGCGCGGTCCTGAGTCTCGCCACGCTGGTCGGCCTGCTCGCCAACACAATGCTCGGCTGGTGGTGGGCCGATCCGCTCGCGAGCCTCGTCGTCGTGTACTTCGCGATCCGCGAGGGGCGCGAGGCGTGGGAGGGCGAGCTCGAGTACGACCTGGACTGAGCGGCCGTGATGCCGGAGCCGGAGTGTCAGACCTCCGCCGGCTCACCGGTGCTTGACGGGCTCCCAGCCTCGTCGGGGGTCGCGGTTGCCGATCTGCTCGGGGTCGCGGCTGCGATAGACGAGGTACGGGCGTGAGACGTAGCCGATCGGCGCGCTGAAGATGTGCACGAGGCGGGTGAACGGGATCAGCGCGAAGAGCAGCATCGCGATCACGGCATGCAGCTGGAAGGACAGCGGCGCCTCGGTCATCCCGCTCGCATCCGGGCTGAGCACGAACAGGCTGCGGAACCACACCGCGACCGACTCGCGGTAGTTGTAACCACCGGGATGGTCGCCACCGAGGTTGAGCAGGTTGATCCCGACCGTGTTGTAGACACCGAGCAGCACGACGGCGCCGAGCACGACGTACATGAGCTTGTCCATCCGCGTCGTCACGGTGAACACGCGCCCGACGGTGCGTCGCCGGTAGATGAGGATCGCGAGCCCGACGACCACCATGACCGCCGCGATCACGCCGAAGGCGACGGCGGCGACGTGGTACGTGTGCTCGCTGACGCCCAGGGTCTCGGTCCAGCCCTCGGGCACGAGCAGCCCGAGGACGTGCCCGCCGAGCGCCATGAGAATGCCGAAGTGGAACAGCGGGCTGCCGATGCGCAGCAGCCGCGACTCGTACATCTGCGACGAGCGCGTGGTCCAGCCGTAGGCGTCGTACCGGTAGCGCCAGAACATCCCGACGACGAACGTCGCGGCGGTGACGTACGGGAGGACCACCCACAGGATCGTCTCGGTCGCGGTCATGTCCGGGCTCCCACTCGCAGCGACTCGACGGGGATGAACGGGGTGAGCCCGACCATCTCGGTGGGCGGGCCGCTGGCGGCGAGCGCCTCGGCGGTCGGGCCCTCGATCCCGGTCGGTACGGCGGGCAGCAGGGCGGCCACCACGTCGGCGTACGGCGAACGGAACTCGGCCAGCGCGTGCTGCAGCAGCTCGAGTCCCGCCCGGTGCCGGCCGAGCAGCTCCAGCGCGACGTCGAGGTCCCCGACCGCCCCGAACTCCAGCACGACCGGCAGGAAGTCGGGCAGCTCGCCGTCGCCGATCGTGAAGCCGACCTCCTGGTACGCCTGCTTGAACCCGACGAGCGCCATGCCGCGGCCGCGGGTGTCGCCGTTGAGGAAGTAGGTGAGGTAGAGGCAGGCCTTGCGACGGCGGTCGAAGATCTCGACGTAGTGCTCCTGCGCCGCGATGAGGGACACGCCCTCGAGCCAGTCGAGCACGGCCGCGAGCGGGCCGCGCGCGCTCGCGGGCAGCTCCGCCAGGTGGTCGCGCACCAGCGGCACGCGGTCCAGCGTGGCCCGGTCCGGGTACGCCAGCAGCATCGAGCACGCGGCGAGCAGGCGGCGGTTCCGGTCGTGAGCTGCTCATCGCTCACCACCCGCCTCGGGCAGCGACGCGTGCTGCTCGGCCGTCGCGCGCTGCTTCGTGAGGTGGAAGCTCTCGATCGACACCGGGACGGGTCCCTTGCGGTCGATCTCGCTGCCGCCCTGCATGCCGGGACCGCCCTCGTAGTCCAGCGAGCAGCCGGGGCTCTCCTCCAGCGCCTCGGCGGCCTCCTGGTGCGCGGCCGGGATCACGTAGCGCGTCTCGTACTTCGCGATCGCGAGCAGCCGGTACATCTCGTAGACGTCCTCGCCGGTGAGGCCGACCGACGTCGCGATCGACTCGTCCGCGTCGCGCCCGAGGTTGATGTCGCGCATGTAGGCCCGCATCGCGGCGAGCCGGCGCAGCACGCCGTCGACGACCGAGACGTCACCGGCGGTCATGAGGTTGGCGAGGTAGCCGATCGGGATGCGCATCGCCTCGATCGCGGCGAACAGGTTGCCCCTGTCCTCGGCGTCGTGCCCGGTGTTCGCGAGCGCGTCGACGACGGGCGACAGCGGCGGGATGTACCAGACCATCGGCATGGTCCGGTACTCCGGGTGCAGCGGCAGGGCGAGCCGGTACTTCTTCGCCAGCGCGTACACCGGCGAACGCTGCGCCGCCTCGATCCAGTCCTCCGCGATGCCGTCGCGCCGCGCCTGCTCGATCACCGCGGGGTCGTTCGGGTCGAGGAGCAGGTCGAGCTGCGCCTCGTAGAGGTCCTGCTCGTTCTCCACCGACGCGGCGGCGAGGACCTTGTCGGCGTCGTAGAGGAACAGGCCGAGGTAGCGCAGCCGGCCGACGCACGTCTCGGAGCAGACCGTCGGCTGGCCCACCTCGATGCGCGGGTAGCACAGCGTGCACTTCTCGGCCTTGCCCGTGCGGTGGTTGAAGTAGACCTTCTTGTACGGGCAGCCCGAGACGCACATGCGCCAGCCGCGGCACCGGTCCTGGTCGACGAGCACGATGCCGTCCTCGGACCGCTTGTACATCGCACCCGACGGGCAGGACGCGACGCACGACGGGTTGAGGCAGTGCTCGCAGATGCGCGGCAGGTAGAACATGAAGGCCTTCTCGAACTCGAACGAGACCTGGTCCTCGATGCCCTTGAGCATCGGGTCCTTGGCCCCGTTCTCCGGCGCACCGCCGAGGTCGTCGTCCCAGTTCGCCCCCCAGCGGATCTCCATGTCCTTGCCGGTGATCATCGACTTCGGCCGTGCCACGGGCACGGTGTCCATCGGCGGCGAGCTGATGAGGGTGTCGTAGTCGTAGGTCCACGGCTCGTAGTAGTCGTCGAGCCCGGGCAGCTTCGGGTTGCTGAAGATCGTGGCGAGCCGGTGGAACCGGCTGCCGGACTTGAGCTGCAGGCGGCCGCGCTTCGTGCGCACCCACCCGCCCTTCCACTGCTCCTGGTCCTCGTAGCGTCGCGGGTAGCCCTGACCGGGACGGGTCTCGACGTTGTTGAACCACACGTACTCGACGCCGCGACGGTTCGTCCACGTCTGCTTGCAGGTGACCGAGCACGTGTGGCACCCGATGCACTTGTCGAGGTTCATCACCATGCCCACCTGGGCCATGACGCGCGTCATCAGTACTGCACCTCCTGGGCACGACGACGGATCGTCGTGACCTCGTCGCGCTGGTTCCCCGTGGGCCCGTAGTAGTTGAAGCCGTACGAGAGCTGGGCGTAGCCGCCGATGAGGTGCGTCGGCTTGAGCAGCAACCGGGTCAGCGAGTTGTGGATCCCGCCGCGCTTCCCGGTCTTCTCGACCCGCGGTACGCCGATCGTGCGGTCCTTCGCGTGGTACATGTACACCGTGCCCTCGGGCATCCGGTGCGACACGACCGCGCGCGCCACGACGATGCCGTTGCGGTTGTGCGCCTCGATCCAGTCGTTGTCCTTGACCCCGATCTTCTCGGCGTCCTCGCGGCTCATCCAGATGTCGGGGCCGCCGCGGGACAGCGCGAGCATGAACAGGTTGTCCTGGTACTCCGAGTGGATCGACCACTTCGAGTGCGGTGTCAGGTAGCGCACGACCACGTGCGACTCGCCGTGCTCGCCGATCTCCGGGTAGCCGGAGATCGCGGCCAGGTTCAGCGGCGGGCGATACGTCGGCAGGCACTCACCGAGCTCGGCCATCCAGTCGTGGTCGAGGAAGAAGTGCTGGCGCCCGGTGAGCGTGTGCCACGGCTTGCCGCGCTCGACGTTGATGGTGAACGGCGAGTAGCGCCGTCCGCCGTGCTCGCTGCCGGACCACTCCCAGGAGGTGATCACCGGCTGCGGACGGCTCTGCGTGTCGGCGAAGGTGATCTGCTTGCCCTCGTGCTCGCGCGCGAGGTCCGCGAGCTCGACGCCGGTGCGGCGTTCCAGCGCCTCGAAGCCGGCCACCGCGACGGCGCCGTTCGATACGCCGGACAGGGTCAGGATCGTCTCGCACGCCTGCTCCGCCGTAGACAACCGAGGGCGCCCGTCGGCGACGCCGCCGCGCACGACGCCGTTGACGCGGCGCAGGTGCTCGACCGAGTCGGGCTGCTTGAGCGTGATGCCCTTGACGACCGTGCCCAGGTTCTCGACGTTCGGGCCCGAGCGACGTCATCATCGCCGCGACCGCGCCGTAGTCGCGCTGGACGACCACGAGGTTCGGCATGGTGCGGCCGGGGACGGCCGCGCACTCGCCGGCCCGCCAGTCGAGCACCCGGCCACCGGGCTGCCCCGTCTCGCCCGGGGTGTCGTGCAGGAGCGGTGTGGCGACGACGTCGGTCTGCACGCCGAGCCGCGGGCCGGCCATCTCGCTGAACACCTCGGCCAGGCGCACGAACGTGTCGTAGTCGCTGCGGGCCTGCCACGGCGGCGCGATCGCGGCGTTGAAGGCGTGGATGTACGGGTGCATGTCGGTCGAGGCGATGTCGTACTTCTCGTACCACGTCGCCGCCGGCAGCAGCACGTCGGAGAACAGCCCGGTGCTCGTCATCCGGAAGTCGAGCGACACGAGCAGGTCGAGCTTGCCGACCGGCGCGTCCTCGCGCCACGCGACGTCCTTGGGGCGCAGGCCTTCCGGCGTCTCGGCCGCGTCGATCGCGCCGTCGGCGCCGAGGAGGTGGTGCAGGAAGTACTCGTTGCCCTTGCCGGACGAGCCGAGCAGGTTGGCCCGCCACACGGTGAGCACACGCGGGAAGTTCTCCGGCGCGTCGGGGTCCTCGACCGAGAACTTGAGCCGACCGTGCGTGAGCTCGTCGACGACGTAGTCGGCCGGCGCCAGCCCGGCCCTCTCGGCGTCGCCGGCGAGGGTCAGCGGGTTGCGGTCGAACGTCGGCGACGCCGGCGTCCACCCCATGCGCACCGCCTGCGCCAGGGTGTCGGCGAAGGACTGCCCCGCGAAGCGTCCCGTCCCCAGGGGCGACGCGACGTCCTGCGCCCCGAACGCGTCGTAGCGCCACTGGTCGGTGTGCAGGTACCAGTACGACGTGCCCGCCATCTGGCGCGGCGGGCGGACCCAGTCCAGGCCGAACGCGAGCTGCGCCCAGCCGGTGAACGGCCGCGCCTTCTCCTGTCCGACGTAGTGCGCCCAGCCGCCGCCGTTCTTGCCCTGGCAGCCGGTGAGCATGACGAGCGCGATGATCGCGCGGTACGTCGTGTCGGAGTGGTACCAGTGGTTCGTCCCGGCGCCGAGGGTGATCATCGAGCGGCCGCCGGACTCCTCGGCGTTCGCGGCGAACTCCCGGGCCACCCGCGTCACGGTCTCGGCCGGGACCGAGGTGATCTCCTCCTGCCAGGCCGGCGTGTACAGGCTCGCCGCGTCGTCGTAGCCGCCCGCCCACTCGCCGGGCAGACCCTCGCGCCCTACGCCGTACTGCGCGAGCGTCAGGTCGTAGACGGTGGTCACCAGGCGGTCGCCGATCCGGCGGACCGGGACGCCGCGACGGATGATCGAGCCCTGCTCGGTCCCGGTGTCGACGACGTCGAAGCGCGGCAGGTCGACCGCGACGGACTCGGCTCCGGGCGCGTGCAGCGTCAGCACCGGGTCGATGCCGTCGAGGTCGAGGTTCCACTTGCCCATGCCCGACTCGGCGTAGCGGAAGCCGAGCGACCCGTTCGGGATCACCGGCTCGCCCGTGCGGGCGTCCAGCAGGGCGGGCTTCCACTCGGCCTCGTCCTCGGCGAGGCCGAGGTCGGCCGCGGTGACGAAGCGGTCCGGCACCCAGGCGTCCTCGCGCTCGCGGAGCGTGACGAGGAACGGGAGGTCGGTGAGCCGCTTCGCGTAGTCGACGAACATCGGCACCTGGCGGTCGACGTAGAACTCCTTGAGCACCACGTGGCCCATGGCCATCGCGAGCGCACCGTCGGTCCCGGGCTGCGCGGGCAGCCACTCGTCGGCGAACTTCGTGTTGTCGGCGTAGTCCGGGCTGACCGTCACGACCTTCTGGCCCTTGTAGCGGGCCTCGGTCATGAAGTGCGCGTCGGGCGTGCGCGTCGTCGGGATGTTGGAGCCCCACATGATGAGGTAGCTCGCGTTCCACCAGTCGGCCGACTCGGGGACGTCGGTCTGGTCGCCCCAGATCTGCGGGGAGGCGATGGGCAGGTCGGCGTACCAGTCGTAGAACGAGAGCATCGTCCCGCCGAGCAGCGACGTGTAGCGGGCGCCGGACGCGTGCGAGGCCATCGACATCGCCGGGATCGGCGAGAAGCCGGCCACCCGGTCGGGGCCGAACTTCGCGATCGTGTGCACCTGGGCGGCAGCGACGATCTCGAGCGCCTCGTCCCACGTCGCGCGGACGAGCCCGCCGCGACCGCGCTGGGAGTGGTAGCGCCGGCGGGCGTCCTCGTCGTCGGCGATGGTCGCCCACGCCTTCACCGGGTCGCCGTCGTTCGCAGCCTTCGCCGCGCGGAACATCTCGAGCAGGACGCCGCGCACGTAGGGGTAGCGGACCCGCGTGGGCGAGTAGGTGTACCAGCTGAACGCGGCACCGCGCGGGCAGCCCCGAGGCTCGTACTCCGGGGAGTCCGGACCCACCGACGGGTAGTCGGTCTGCTGCGTCTCCCAGGTGATGATCCCGTCCTTGACGTAGACCTTCCACGAGCACGACCCGGTGCAGTTCACGCCGTGCGTGGACCGCACGATCCGGTCGTGCGACCAGCGGTCGCGGTAGAACACGTCGCCCTCGCGACCACCCACCTCGTGCACTGCGCGGTGGTCCGGGGACACGTCGGAGCGGGTGAGGAACGAGCGGGCCGAGATGAGGCCGTCGACGATCGGGTCGTCGATGCGCGGTGCGGGGTTCACGTCACTGCTCCCAGGGTCGGGGATGTGCAGGCGGGTCGTCAGGTTCGGGTACCGGCCGCAGGTCGGGGCGGTCGAGATGGGCGACGCAGAGATCGTCCTTGACGAAGACATCGAGGCGCCGCACGGTCACGCCGGAGTCCAGCTCGGAGAAGAAGCCTTGCAGCATCTCCCGGTGGAGTCGACAGATCGCGCGGTCCTGACGCGCGAGATCGGCGAACGGGCAGTTCGAGAGGTAGAGCCGGTCGCCGAGCGGGTCGGTGGCGGTCTCGAACCCGAGCACCTCCAGCCCGTCGACGGCCATCCCGATGCTGTCCTCGGGGGTCACCTCGCCCCCGGCGGGCGCCACCTTCTCGCGCTGGGTCCGGGCCAGCCGACGGCCGGCGGCGACGCCGGGCGAGACCCCGACGTCCTCGGCCGAGATGCCGGCCGCGAGCTCGGCGGCCAGGACGCGGTAGGGGTCCGCCGCCTCACCGCGCGGGACGGCGCGGTAGAGCAGCTTCGGCCGCCCCGGGCGGGTCCGGGGCTCGGGCACCGCCTCGACCCGGCTCATCTCCTGCAGCAGCGCGAGGTGCGACCGCACCGTGTTGGCGTGCAGGCCGGTGCCCTCGGTGATCTGCCCGACGGTGAGCGGCCGGGTCGAGTTCTCCAGCAGGTCGAGCACGCGACGGCCCGAGGAGTCCGGGTCGGCGGACGGCTCGGTCGGTCGTGGCCGAGGCGCTGGGACCGTCATGACACCTCCACTGTTATTTACCGACGACTTGTGCTCAATTCCTGGACAGGACGGTACCCCAGGTACTGGTGTGCTCGTATGGCTGACCTTTGTGAACCACATCACTGGTAAAAACTAACGCATCGCCTGGACGCGACGGAAGGGACGGGGCTAGTTTCGACTCGCACTAGTAAATACCAACGCGGAGGGTGGACCATGAGCCTCATGGCCGACGAGACCAGCAGCACCGCCGGGGACCTCGCCCTCGAGCAGCTCGCCGGCGAGCGGCCGGCCGTCGACGCGCCGCCGGCACCGGGCCGCTACCGGGTGCTCGTCGTCTCGACCATCGCGTTCACTCTCATGTTCGCGGTGTGGCTGCAGTTCGGGATCCTCGGTCTCCCGATCAAGAAGGAGTTCGGCCTCTCCGACACCGCGTTCTACTGGCTGACCGCCCTCCCCGTGCTCAACGGCGCGATCTGGCGGCTGTGGACCGGCGTCCTGGCCGACCGCTGGGGCGGCCGCGTCGTCATGACCGGGATGCTCGTCCTCGCGGCGATCCCCACCTACCTGCTCGCCGGGACGCACAGCGCGACGATGCTGTTCGTCCTCGCGTTCCTCATCGGCTTCGCCGGCAACTCGTTCAGCTCCGGCATCGCGTGGAACAGCGCCTGGTTCCCGCGCTCGCAGCAGGGCTTCGCGCTCGGCGTCTTCGGCGCCGGCAACGTGGGCGCGTCGGTCACCAAGCTCATCGGTCCGGCGATCATCGCCGCGACCGCGGGGACCGTCTACCTCGGCGGCTACGTCACCGGCGGCTGGCGGCTCATGCCCGTCATCTACGCCGTGGCGCTGATCGTGATGGCCGTGGTGACGTGGTTCGTGGCGCCGCGCCCCGACCACCGCCCCGGGCGCACGACGCCGATGCGCGAGCACCTCCGGCCGCTCAAGCGGATGCGCGTCTGGCGGTTCAGCCTCTACTACGTCGCCGTCTTCGGCGCCTACGTCGCGCTGTCCTCGGCACTGCCGTTCTTCTACGAGAAGAACTACGACGTGGCGCTCTGGCAGGCCGGCCTGCTCACCGCGCTGTTCATCTTCCCGGCGTCGCTGCTGCGTCCGGTCGGCGGCTGGCTGTCGGACAAGGTCGGCGCGCGCCGGATGATGTACTGGACGTTCGGGCTGATGCTGCTCAGCTCCGGCGTGCTCATGATGCCGAGCGGCTTCATCACGGTCTTCGTCAGCGCGGAGAAGGCCGCCGACGGCACCGCCGAGATCCTGCCCTGGGACCTGGGCATCGTCCCGTTCACCCTCGTCGTGATGCTGCTCGGCTGCGCCATGGGCATCGGCAAGGCCGCCGTCTACAAGCACATCCCCGAGTACTTCCCGCACGAGGTCGGCTCCGTGGGCGGCGTCGTCGGGATGCTCGGCGCCCTCGGCGGCTTCTTCCTGCTGCCGATCTTCGGATACGCCGTCGCCCTCACCGGCATCCCCACGGCGATCTTCGGCGTCCTGTTCCTGCTGACGCTCGTCTGCCTGGTCTGGATGCACCTCACCATCCACCGCATGCTGCAGGGCCGCTCCCCCGAGCTCGCCGACAACTTCGAGCAGCCCCACCGCGACGCCGGCACCGTGCCGACCCGCTGACGACCCAGGATCCACAGAGAGGGATTGACCATGTCCGCGACCGAGGCCGCCAGCCGGAGGGGCAGCGAGTGGCTGTCCGACTGGGATCCGGAGGACGAGCAGAAGTGGGACTCGAAGCTCGCCTGGCGCACCCTGACGATCACCACGTTCGGACTCACGCTCGCGTTCTGCACCTGGTTCCTCGCCAGCGCGATCGCGCCGAGCCTCACCAACCTCGGGTTCAAGCTCGACAAGAACCAGCTGTACTGGCTGGCGGCCATGCCCGGCCTCGCCGGCGGCACGCTGCGCCTGGTGTGGATGTGGCTGCCGCCCATCATGGGCACGCGCAAGCTCGTGACGATGACGACGCTGCTGCTGCTCATCCCGCTCGTCGGGTGGGGCATGGCGGTGCAGAACCCGTCGACGAGCTACACGACGTTCATGATCCTCGCGGCGCTGTCGGGCATCGGCGGCGGAGCGTTCTCCGGCTTCATGCCGAGCACGTCGTACTTCTTCCCGCGCCGGCGCCAGGGCACGGCGCTCGGGCTGCAGGCGGGCATCGGCAACTTCGGCGTCTCGATCGTGCAGTTCGTGACGCCGTGGGTCATCGGCTTCTCGCTGCTCGGGGTGCTCGGTGCGTCGCAGCAGTTCCACGACGCGGCGAAGAACACCAACCACGAGGTGTGGGAGCAGAACGCGGCGTACATCTACGTCCCGTTCGTCATCGTGGCGGCGATCCTCGCCTGGACGATGCTCAAGAGCGTCCCGGTGCGCGCGAACTTCCGCCAGCAGATGGACATCTTCAAGAACGTCGACACCTGGTGGATGACCGCGCTGTACGTCATGACCTTCGGCACGTTCGCCGGCCTGTCCGCGCAGTTCGGCCTGCTCATCAAGAACCTGTACGGCGCAGGGAACACGGCGATCGTGGCGACGGCGGCCGACGGCTCGACGTCGGTGCTGGTGCCCGGCTACACCGTCCCCCTCGCGCTGTCGTTCGCGTTCCTCGGGCCGCTCGTCGGCGCCGGCGCGCGCGTGGCGTTCGCGCCGCTCACCGACCGGTACGGCGGCGCGCGGTGGACCCTCGTCGCCGGCATCGGCATCCTGCTGTCGCTGCTGTTCACCATGCAGCACGTGAACCCGGATCCCGCCGCCGGCGCCGAAGCGCTGCAGGCCGACTTCACCGGGTTCCTCTGGGGCATGATCGCGATCTTCTTCTTCACCGGCATCGGCAACGCCTCGACGTTCAAGCAGATGCCGATGATCTTCGAGCGCCGACAGGCCGGCGGCGTCATCGGCTGGACCTCCGCGATCGCCGCCTACGGCCCGTTCTTCTTCGGCGTCGGCCTGGCCGTCGCGAACATCACCGCGTTCTTCACCCTCGGTGTCGTGTTCGCGGCGTTCTGCATCGGCCTCACCTGGATCCGCTACGCACGACCGGGCGCGCCCAAGCCCTCCTGACCGCACTCCCACCACGGTCGGGCGCCCGGTCCCCCCGCCGGGCGCCCGACCGCATCTCCGGAGGAACGCATGGACGTCCGGACCCGACCGGGCCGCACGAGCGAGGGCGTGCTCGTCGCACCGACGTGGGACGCGGCGCGGGTCGCGGCGCACGCGTGCGGCGCGGCGCTCGGCTCCGAGCGGCTCGCCCTGCGCGACGCGCACCGTCGGACGCTGGCGCGCGACGTGCGCGCGGCCACGGACCTCCCGCCGTTCCTGTCCTCGGCGATGGACGGCTGGGCAGTGTCCGGATCCGGGCCGTGGCTCGTCGACGGCTCGGTGCTCGCCGGCTCGGCGCCGGTGGCCGCGCTGGTTCCAGGGCATGCGGTCGGGATCGCCACGGGCGCACCGGTTCCCGGCGGGACGACCGCCGTCGTCCGGCGCGAGGACGGCATCGTGCGCGACGGCGTGCTCGAGGCCGAGGCGGTGCCCGGACGGCACCTGCGCCCCGCCGCGGAGGAGGCGGCGGAGGGATCTCTGCTCATCGCGTCGGGAACCGCGCTCGGTCCCGCGCACCTCGGTCTCGCGGCCGCCGCGGGTGCCGACACGGTCGACGTCGTACGCCGGCCGACGGCCCGCCTGCTCGTCCTCGGGGACGAGCTGCTCGACCGCGGCGCGCCCGGCGACGGCCGGGTCCGCGACGCGCTCGGCCCGCAGGTACCGGCCTGGCTCGAGCGGCTCGGCGTCGACTGCATCGGCGTGCACCGCGTGGCCGACACGCTCGACGCGCACCTCGACGCGCTCGACACGGCGTACGACGTCGACCTCGTCGTCACCACCGGGGGGACGGCGGCCGGCCCGGCCGACCACGTGCACGGGGCGATCGCGCGTCGCGGCGGCGCGCTCGTCGTCGACTCGGTCGCGGTGCGCCCCGGGCACCCGATGCTCCTCGCCACCCTGCCCGGACGGCGCTGGCTGCTCGGCCTGCCGGGCAACCCGCAGGCTGCGGTCGCCGCCCTGCTCACCCTCGGCGGCCCGCTGGTGGCCACGCTGCTCGGCCGGCCGCTGCCGGTGCTCGGCGCGGCGTCGAGCCCGTCCGACGCTGTCCGCGCCGCCGCACGCGACCCGCCTCGTGCTCGCGTCGCTCGGACCCGACGGCGCCGAGCCGACGAGCCACGGCGGGTCCGGCATGCTGCGCGGTCTGGCCGTGGCCGACGGCTACCTCGTCGTGCCGCCCGGCGGGAGCGCGGCGCGCGAGCCGCTGCGCTGGCTGCCGCTGCCGTCGTGACCCGTGAGGCGGCCGGCGTACGGGCGGACCGACCTACCGGCGTACCGGCGGACCCGGGTACCGGCGGACGAGGAGACCGGCGTACCGGCGGATCAACTGACCCGCGTACCGGCGTAGCGGGCGGAGACCCTTGTCGCTCAGGCGATCCGGACGAGGCGACGCCCGCGCAGCCGCGCGCGCTCGACCTCGTCGGTGCCGCCCCAGATCCCCACGAGCGACGGGTCGCGCAGCGCGGTGTCGAGGCACTGCCGGGCGATCGGGCACTCGGCGCAGTAGGCGAGGGCCGCGTCGCGGGACGCGACGTCGTGCGGGCTCAGCGGGAAGAAGACGTCCGGTGCGGCTCCGTGGCACGCGGCCAGGGCCCACAGCGGTTCCTGCAGCGCCGTCGCGTCGGCCGCGAAGAGGTACTCGTGCTCCTCGTCGATGACTTCCTCGCGGGGACGCACCACGGGGACGGGCACGGTCGACCTCCTCCAGCGCTCGTTGCACCAAGTGCGGGGAGATTAGCACCGAGTGCAGATTTCTGTCATCCCCTCGACTACCCTGCCGCCATGAGCGTGTCCGAGGCCACCGCAGCCGGAGTCCCGGGACGCCGCGGCGACGCCCGGCGCCGGATCACCCACGCCGCGATGGACCTCTTCGAGCGCCAGGGCTACGCCGCGACCACGGTCGACGCGATCGCGGAGGCCGCCGGCGTCGCGCGGCGCACCTTCTTCCACCACTTCGCGTCCAAGGACGCCGTCGTCTTCCCCGACCACGAGCACCTGATCGAGCGGGTCGGGGTCCACCTGCACGCCCAGCCCACGGCCGACCCGGTCGACGCGCTCGGCAGCGCGGTGCGGCTCATCCTGTCCAGCTACCTCGCCGATCCCGAGGTGGCGCTGCGCCGCTACCAGCTCACCCGCACGACGCCGGAGCTGCGCGAGCGCGAGGTGGCGTGGGTGCAGCGCTACCAGCTGCTGTTCTCCCGCTACCTCGACGAGCGCTGGGCCGACGCGCCGCACGGCGACCTCGCCGCGGACGTCGTCGCCGCCGGGGCGGTCGCGTTGCACAACCACGTGCTGCGGCACTGGCTCAAGAGCGGCGGCAACGGCGACGCCCTCGCCGACCTCGACCGCGCGCTGCTCTGGTGGCGGCGGTCGGCCGTCGCCGAGCCGCGCGCCGACGCGCCCCGCCGCGTGGTCGTGGCCGTGTTCGAGGAGGACGTCGACCCGCACGAGCTCGCGGCGCACGTGCGCGCGGCCCGCGCCGCGCTCGGCACCTGATCCCCGCCGCCGCTCGCCCGTCGAGCGCTAGGGTCGCGGCACGCCCGACCGGGGGGACGAGGGGGAGCGCGGCGTGACCGAGGTGTGGTCGGACCTGCTCCCGCTGGCCCTCGCCAGCATGGTGGTCCCGTTCCAGTGGATGCTCACGATCCTGCTGGTGCGCTCCCCCGGTGGTCGGGTACGCGCGCTCGCGCTGCTGCTCGGGAACGTCGTCTTCCGGCTCGCGCAGGGAGCCGTGTTCGCCTACGTCGTCCCCTCGGGACCCGGATCCTCGGCGAGCGGCCCGGGCGCGGTCGTGTCGTGGCTGCTGCTCGTCGTCGGTGTGCTGCTCCTGGTGAAGGCGGCGAGGACGGCCGCGACCGGCGCGCCCGACGACGACGCGCCCCCGCCGCGCTGGGTCGAGTCCGCGTCGTCGATGTCCGCCGGCCGCGCGTTCCTCCTCGGCGCGGGGATGCTCGCGATCGGCGCGAAGTTCTGGGTGTTCACCATGACCGCGGTCGCGGCCATCGAGTACGCCGACCTGCCTCGAGCCGACGCCGTGCTGTCGTTCGTCCTGTTCGCGCTCGCCGCCGTGCTGCCGTCGCTGCTCGTGGTCGGCGTAACCGTCGTCGTACCGACCCGCTCGGCTGCCACACTGGACGCGGTGTCGGCCTGGCTGACCCGCAACACCTCGCGGATCGTGATCGCCGTCTGCCTCGTCGTCGGCATCTGGTTCGTGATCAAGGCACTCACCGGCCTCGGCGTCCTCTGAGGCCGGTCGAGATGCGGGAGGAGGGGACGATGCGACGAGCGGAGTCCGACGACGACCTCGCGCGTTTCGCCGCCATCCGGCTGGCCGCGTCGCCGCGCGAGATGCCAGGCCCACCACGGCGCGAGCCCGACCGGCTGATGCTGCTCTGGCAGGACGTCGGCTGCGGGCTGGCGGCGCGCTCCGACCTCGTCGACTCGGTCACCGTGCAGGTCTTCGTGCGACACGAGGCGCGTCGCGCCGGCATCGGCTCGGCGCTCGCGCAGGAGCTCGTCGCGCACGCCCGCACGTTCGGGCGTCCGTACCTGTTCTCGACCGTCGACTCGCAGTCGGTGGACGGGGTCGCCTTCGCCCAGCACCGCGGGCTCGTCGAGGTGGGCCGCGAGGTCGAGGCGCGCCGTGAGATCGCCGACGAGGCCATGCCGGCACCACTGCCGGGCATCGACGTGGTCACGATCGCCGAGCGTCCCGAGCTGCTCGCGGCCGCCTGGCACGCGGTCGGTGCCGATGGCTACGCCGACCTCCCGACCCCGTCACCCGTGGCGATGACGCTGGAGGAGTGGCTCACCGAGGAGGCGACCGTGCCGGAGGGCTCCTTCGTGGCCCTCGAGCACGGCCGCGTCGTCGGCTACGCGGGGATGCTGGTGCACGAGCACGGACTGACCACGGTCGCGCGCTCGCACCGTGGCCGCGGCATCGCGACGCAGCTGAAGCGCTGCCAGCTGGCGTGGGCCGCGACCGCCGGGATCCGCGAGCTGGTCAGCTACACGCAGGGCGTCAACGGCGCGATGCAACGAGTCAACGGCAAGCTCGGCTACCGCGCACAACCTGCGTGGCTGAAGATGAAGGGACCCGTCCCGTCGTGAGAGCCGCGCACGTGGACGGGCCGGGGACATCACCGGATCGGCGGCCGGCGGGTCGGCGTCATCGGTTCGGCGGTGGCTACTCCGTGTCGTCGATCGTGCGACTCAGCCACGTCCGAGCGACCTCGCTGCCCTCGTCCGCGAGTCGCTGCAACGTGGCTGCGTCACCCCGCTCCGCGGCGATCGCGGCTCGCCGGTCGGCGGCGGACTCGACGCCGCTGTCGATCAGGTACTCCAGCGTCTCGAGGTCACCCTTGTCTGCGGCGTGCTGTGCCAGGAGGTCGCCCGCCGACTCGTTCCCGGCGTCGACGAGGTACTTCAGCGTCTCCACGTCCCCGTCCTGGCCCGCGAGGTGAGCGAGGCGGTCGGCAGCCTCCTCGTTGCCTTCGTCGACCAGCTGACGCAGGGTGGTGCGATCGTTCTCCGTCATCCCCCCACGGTATGCCGGGAGGGCGGCCGACGGGTCGGGGGAAGGCAAGACGGACGAGGGCCTGCCGAACAAGGGGATCGACACCGCGCGAGACGCGGGTGATCCGACCGGCCCGTGTGGGGCGACGTAGCACGGCTGCCTCGGAGGTATCGCGATGATCGAGCAGTCCGTGGTGGGCCTTCACGAGGTGGACGAGACGCAGGTCGCGGTCGTCGGCGGCAAGGGCGCGCACCTGGGCGGACTCTCGCGGATCGACGGCATCCGCGTGCCGGCCGGCTTCTGCGTGACGACGGACGCCTTCCGACGGATCATGGCGGAAGCGCCGTCGATCGACGATCGGCTCGATCAGCTGTCGCGCCTGAACCCGGACGACCGGGAGGCGATCCGCACGCTCAGCGCGGAGATCCGCCGGACCCTCGAAGAGATCGCCATCCCCGGCGATCTCGCGGCGGCGATCACCCGCGCCCTCGCCCGGCTCGGCGAGCACGCTGCCTACGCCGTCCGATCCAGCGCGACGGCAGAGGACCTGCCGACGGCCTCCTTCGCGGGCCAGCAGGACACGTACCTGAACGTCGTGGGCCGGACCGCGATCCTCCGGCACGTCAGCCGGTGCTGGGCCTCGCTCTTCACCGAGCGGGCCGTGACCTACCGCCAGCGGAGGGGCATCGACCACCGTGCGGTCCACATGGCCGTGGTCGTGCAGCGGATGGTCTTCCCGCAGGCGGCCGGCATCCTGTTCACGGCCGACCCCGTCACGTCCAACCGGAGGGTCGCCTCCGTGGAGGCCGGCTTCGGCCTCGGTGAGGCCCTGGTCTCCGGCCTGGTGAACGGCGGACGTCTACCAGGTGCGCGACGGCGAGGTCGTCGCCAAGACGGTCGGCACCAAGCGGCTCGCCATCCACGCCTCGCCGGCGGGCGGGACGCAGGAACAGGCGATCGACCCGGAGCTGCAGGACCAGCCTGCGCTGACGGATGCGCAGGTCGCTGCGGCTCGCGCAGCTCGGCCGGCGGATCGAAGCGCACTTCGGCCGCCCGCAGGACATCGAATGGTGCCTCGTCGACGACGACTTCCAGATCGTCCAGAGCCGGCCGATCACCACGCTGTTCCCCATCCCCGAGTCCGGCGACCGGGAGAACCACGTCTACGTCTCCGTCGGTCACCAGCAGATGATGACCGACGCCATGAAGCCCCTCGGGCTGTCCTTCTGGCAGATGACGACCCCCGCGCCCATGGCCGAGGCCGGCGGCCGACTGTTCGTCGACGTCACCCAGAGGCTGGCCTCGCCGGCGACCCGCGCCGGTCTCCTGGAGGCCCTGGGGAGATCCGATCCGCTGACCGGGGACGCGCTGCGGACCATCCTCGAGCGCGACGGCTTCATCCGGCCACTGCCGGACGAGGGTCCCCCCGGGCCGCTGTTCGGCGGCGCGCCAGCTCCGATCGAGACCGATCCGGCCATCGTCACCGAGCTGATCGCGCGCAGCCAGGAATCGATCGCCGCCGCGGAACGCGAGATCCGGACGAAGTCCGGGGAGGCGCTGCTCGACTTCATCCAGGCCGACATCCAGGAACTGAGACGGATCCTGTTCGATCCACGGAGCCATCAGGTGTTCATGTCGGCGATGGAGGCCGCGTGGTGGCTCAACGATCACCTGCAGGAGTGGCTGGGCGAGCGGAACGCGGCTGACCCGCTCACGCAGTCCGTTCCCCACAACGTCACCTCGGAGATGGGGCTGGCGCTCCTGGACGTCGCGGACGTGATCCGTCCGCATCCGGACGTGGTCGCGTTCCTGCACCACGTCGAGGACGACGGCTTCCTGGACGAGCTGGACGAGCTCTCCGGCGGGCGGGAGGCGCGAGACGCCATCGAGGCGTGGCTCGAGAGGTACGGCATGCGCTGCGTCGGCGAGATCGACATCACGCGACCGCGTTGGAGCGAGCGCCCCTCGACGCTCGTGCCCGTGATCCTCGGCAACATCAAGAACTTCGAGCCGGGCGCCGGCGCGCATCGCTTCGAGCAAGGGCGGCAGGAGGCATGGGCGAAGGAACAGGACGTGCTGGAGCGCGTCCGGGCCCTGCCGGACGGGGAGCGGAAGTCCGACGAGGTCAAGCGGATGATCGACCGGGTGCGGACCTTCATCGGGTACCGGGAGTACCCGAAGTACGGCATGGTCAGCCGCTACTTCGTGTACAAGCGTGCCCTGCTGAGGGAGGCCGAGCGCCTCGTGCAGGCGCACGTGCTCCGTGACAAGGAAGACATCTTCTACCTGAGGTTCCCGGAGCTCTACGACGTCGTGCGCACGAACCACGTGGATGACGGGCTCATCAGCCGGCGCAAGGACGAGTTCACGGTCGTATCAAGCGCTCACGCCGCCCCGGGTGCTCACGTCGGACGGCGAGGTCATCACCGGGGAGTACCGACGCGACGACGTGCCGACCGGTGCCCTGGTCGGCCTACCGGTCTCCGCCGGGGTCGTCGAAGGGCGGGCCCGCGTCATCCTGGACATGGCGCAGGCCGAGCTCGAAGCGGGCGACATCCTGGTCACGGCGTACACGGACCCCAGCTGGACCCCGCTGTTCGTGGCGATCACGGGCCTGGTCACGGAGGTGGGCGGCCTGATGACCCACGGCGCAGTGATCGCACGGGAGTACGGCCTGCCGGCCGTCGTCGGCGTGGTCGATGCCACCCGGCTGATCCCCGACGGGCAGCGGATCCGCGTGCACGGAACCGACGGGTACGTCGAGATCCTGCCCTGACCGATTCACCGTGGGCGGCGAGTGCAATTCGGCGCCAGGTCTCGGTCAGGACGGGTGGCCCCTGACAACCTCGCGAGCGAGGCCGGCGATCGTCGCCGCATCCAGCGGGTGCTCGGTCGAAACCCGCACCAGGCGTGCGAGTCCGAGCGGTTGGGCATCGGCCAGGTCTCGCCAGTACGCCTCATCCCGTCCGAGGGTGTCGAGGCGACTCGGTCGATCGGGCGTGTCCATCCGGGCGCGGAACCGCGCGCGGGCGACGTCGAGAGGGACCTCACACCAGATCTCCGTGACGCGGTCGGGGTCGATGCCCGCACGCCGACAGCCCCGCTCGACCGCCGCCCGGCCCGTGGGACCGAACCACGTCTCCACGATCGCCCCAGAAGGCATCGCGGAGACGAGATCCCAGAGCACCTCTCCGGCGAGCGTGCTCAGCTGCGACGGCGACGGCTCACGCGGGAACGTCGTCGCGAGGTACTCCTTGAGCGCATCCTTCGACAGGTGGGGGAGGCCGGTTGCGGAGGCCAGCTCACGCGCCAACGAGGACTTGCCCGAACCCGGCACTCCGTTGACGACGACCAAGACGCCGGCCCCGGAGTTCACCGGGTCAGGATGCCGGTTCCACCCGCTGTGGGGCCTCGCCGCGACGTCCCTCATCGCCTCGGCCACCGCGTCGAGCACCGACTCGCCAACCCCGTCAGTCACTGGCGCACACCGTCTGTTCCACGCGCATCCGGGCGCTCACGCGTCGGACCCGACTCGATGGCAAAGAGAAGTGAGTCGCCTCGCTGCCCCCGAATCTCGCGATGGTCGACCAGGAGCGACTCGTAGTGGAATCCGGACTTGACCAGGACCCGAGCCGACGCGTCATTGCGCGGGTCACACGTCGCTTCGATACGTCGCAGCTCCAAGGCTCCCGAGACCGAAATCCAGGATCAGGATGGTGGCCTCGGTCGCATAGCCGTGGCTCTGGTGGACGCGGTTGACGATGTAGCCCAGAGATGCGCGTTCACGATCGGCGACGTCGATGCGCAACTCGACTGCACCAACCACCTGCTCCGACCCCGTCGTCGTGATGGCTAGCGAGTAATCGCTGCGAGGGTCGGCGCGGCGGCCGTTGACGGCACGAGCCAGGTACTCCCGAGTCTCCTGAGGGCTGTTGGCGTGCCACTCCACGTACGTCCAGGATTCGAGGTCACGGGCATACGCGTGCACGGCGTCGAAATCCTTCAGGTCGAACTCGCGCAGCGTCACCTTCTCCCCGACAAGCAGCACGGAGGAGGCTTGGGGGCTCTGTTCCATACGGGCGATCCTGTCGGCTGTCATGGCGAGAACGGAGCAGGGACGGCACGAACGTTCGTCACTCGTCGCTGTCGCTGCGTGCCACGTGCCGGAGGACGGAGACGCCAACAGCCCAGGCGATGAACACCAGTCCAACCCAGAAGAGCATCTGAGTCAGAGCGCTCCACAAGATCAACTGCGTCTGTCCGGCATCGGTCTGGTCCTTCCACGTCCCGGTCACCCAGGCGAGAAGCAGCCAGATCGCCCACAGGACCGTTGCGACGACGATCAGACGCCGCTGCGTCGCTGCCATGATCTCCCCCTAGCGCCGTCGATGGCGTGAACCCATGCTGCCGCACTGACACGGTCCCGGGGGCTCCGATCCAGCCACGGCGAGTCCCACAGTCCTGGCCGCCGGTGAGCAAGACGCTGACGATTGCTCCAACCCACTCGCGCAACGCCGCTGGCGAATCGATGCAGACCGACACACATCGCTCGCGCCGTCCCGCTCGGACGACGCAGCCGTCACAGCGGCAGCTCGATGACTTCCTCGCCGCCGAACCAGTCGCCCCTGAGTCTGAACCCGTAGCCCAGGTAGAACCCGCGTGGTGAGCCGATCGTGCCGGGTACCAGTGAGCCGAGGAGGCTCTGCGCGTTCGGCCGGGTCCGCACGTACTCGACGACGAGGTCCAGGGCGGCTGCTCCCAACCCCTGCCGCTGCCAGCGGGTGTCGATCATCAGCCGCCACAGGAAGTAGGGCCCGAGGTACTCGGGAAACGTGTCCGGGATGCCGTCGCTGATCATGACGAACCCGACCGGGACATCGTCGGCGTAGATCGCTCGGTACCACGGGCACGCGTTCGGGGTGGCCGCCGCCTCGAGGAGCGATTCCGTGTTGGACGCGACGTACTCAGCCTGCTCGGGTGTGACGCTGAGCCGTTCGACGTCGGCCCGATTCGTGTCGGTGATCTCACGAAGGGACACCGATCCCGGGTCAGGCCCATCCGTACATGGTGCCGGACCTACGAGAACCGAGCCAGGCACTTCGTGAGTCGCGGCGCTGCGGCGGGGCCGCGCTGAAGGAGCACCCCTGCCGCGCGTGGTAACCTCAATCAGGTTGCTACAGCAGTTCCTCGAACGTTCTTCGGACGCCCGCGGATCGACTCCGCCGGGCGTCCTTGCCTTCTCCCTGGGTTTCAGGTGGTTGAGGGGCACATCGGCGGCAACTTGCGGGATGCGACGTTCGCTCCCGCCCCGTGCTACGGAAGAGGAATGGCCATGGTCAACGGAACAGTCAAGTGGTTCAACGGCGAGAAGGGCTTCGGCTTCATCGCCCCCGAGGACGGAAGCGCCGACGTGTTCGTGCACTTCTCCGCGATCGCGTCGTCGGGCTACCGCTCGCTCGAGGAGAACCAGAAGGTCACGTTCGACGTCACGCAGGGCCAGAAGGGCCCGCAGGCGGAGAACGTCACGCCTCTCTAGGTCCCACGGGATCGCGATGGCCAACAGCCGTCGACACACGTGGATCGCCCCCTCGGGGGCGGTCCACGTGCCCATTCTCGGACCGAATCGCGATGGGTACGTCGATGAGCTGGACTGCGGATCGGCGTCGCCGCGGTGGATCCAGTCCGCAACGACGTGCAGGTGAGCCACCCTGCGCCACGGCCGGTCCTCGAGGACGAAGACGTGCCCTCCGTCATTGCCTGCGTCGCCTCGGTAGATCCAATCCTCGCGTTCGAGCCTTGTCCTGCAGCCGCCCCGTGTGCGACTCGCCTCGCAGCACGAGATTGCCGTCGAAGGTACCGGCGTGGTCATGGTTAGCCTTGCGGGCATGAGTCCTGCTCCGGATCCGGGCCCGGCCGGATTCGCGGCCACCCATGCACGACAGGCCCGGACCTACGATCGCTCTCGGTCTGCTGGGCCGGAAACTCTGGAACCGCTGCTGGTGGCCCTTGCCGACGCGCCCGGTAGGCACGTCCTGGACATCGGCGGCGGAACCGGCAACTATGCGCGAGCCCTCGCGGATGCGGGCTACGACGTACTCGTCCTGGACGTGTCGCAGGACATGCTCTCCGTCGCCGCATCGAAGGGTCTGCGCGTCCGCCAGGCCGATGCCACCTCACTTCCCGAACCCGACTCGTGCGCCGACGCGGTCACGATGATCGCGGTGCTCCACCAGATACCCGACTGGCAAGCAGCACTAAGCGAAGCGCGCAGAGTCCTACGGCCGGGCGGCATCCTCTGCCTTCTGCTCTACACGTCCGAGCACATGGCTGCGCACTACTTCCTCGACTACTTCCCCAGCAGCCGCGCCTGGGCGACCACGGACATGCGACCCATCTCCGACTACGTCAGCGAACTACCCGGCTCGATGGCGCTTCCACTACAGATCCGGGGCACGGAGGATCTGACCATGCAGGCGATGCGGAGACACCCCTCCCTCGCGCTCGACCCGGGGCTCACCGCGCAGACCAGCTTCTTCGCACGCCTCCAGGCGGAGAACCCGCAGGAACTCGCCGCAGGGCTACGACGGCTCGCCGAGGATGTCGATTCCGGTCGCCTGCCCGACTCCTACAACCGGGACATGGACGACGGCGACGCCTACCTCGTGACCTGGCAGAGACCCGAGAACGCCTGACGTTCAGGCTTGAGGTCACGCAATACGGCGCAGAGGTGCGGCAATGGCCCATACGCGGCGGGTCCGCAGATGACGCACCGCAGCCAGCATCCGTTCAGGGACCTTCGACGCGCTTCGCCAGGCCGCCGACGTTGGAGTCGGCGAGGCCGCCGATCACCTTGCGGCGCAGGAAGCCGGGCAGCGGCAGGTTGTGGCTGATCCGCAGGTCGAAGGTCACCTCGGTGTGCGCGTCGTCGACGGCGCGCAGGGTGTACGACGCGTCCTGGCCGGTCTGCAGCCGACCCGTGACGAGCGACCAGCTCAGGCCGTCGGAGCGATGCTCGTACGCGAGCGTGTACTCGTCGGTCCCCACGGGTGCGCTCGCGGTGAAGTGCGCCCGGGCCGGCAGGCCGTCGTCGCCGACCTCGAGCACCTCGGCGGTCCTGATCTCGGCGACCCACTCCGGCATGCTCGCGACGTCGCGCACGGTGGCGAGCACGGTGTCGAGCGGTGCGGCCACCATGACGGTGCGGCTGGCCTCGTCGGTGGGCATGGCGCCTCCCCCTCAGACCGCACGCGCCATGCGTGCGAGGTCGTCGAGCTCCTGGTCGAGCGCGCCGACCAGCCGTTCCGGGTCGGGCACGATGCCGGCGTCGACCTTGAAGCCGACACGTACCGTCCCGTTGTAGCTGAAGATGGAGACCCCGACCGTCTGCCGGCCCGACCCGGGGACCCAGCCGAGCACCCCCGCGATAGGGCTGCCCGCGACGAACCGGTCCGTCACCGGGCCCATCACGTTCGTGGTCACCCCGATCGCCTTGCTGGAGAAGAAGTTGACCAGCAGCTCCTCGATGCGCGGGTGCGTCTTGCCGATCGCGTTGATCAGACCGAAGGTGATGACCGCCTCGGGCGACCCCTTGATCGAGTCCATCCGCCGCTTCGTCTCCATGAGCCGGGCCATCGGGGCCCTCGTGCCCAGCGGCAGCGGCAGCAGGACCAGCGCGAACTTGTTGCCGAGCTCGCGTGGCAGCGGCTCACCCACGGGTCGCAGATTGACGGGGACCATCGTGGTGACGTCCTCGGCGTCGCCCCCGTGGTCCACGACGTACGCCGACAGCGCGCCCGACACGGCCCCGACGAGGACGTCGTTCACCGTCGCGTCGGCGAGCCGCGCGATCCGCTTGACCTCAGCGACGGATCGGGCCGACGACCACACCGCCCGCTTGTCGATGCCGGGCTCCCCGGTCAGCGGGGTCGGGGGGTTCGACCCCAGCAGGAGCTTGTCGGCGATCAAGGTCGTCTGCTGGGTGAGGAGCATGGCGTCACCCACGAGGGACGGGCGCAGGCTGCCCGCCATCCCGGCGACGAGCCGCTGGGCGGTGCCCCATCCGGGGAGGGACAGCCGCGCTCGCGGAGCGGGCCGGGCGCCGATCTCCAGCAGTTCGGGGTCGGGCTCGTCCGAGGACTCGTCGGTGAGCGAGAGCATGACCTCGGCCAGGGCGATCCCGTCGGCGAGGGCGTGGTGGAAGCGGGTGACGATCGCGCACCCCTGCCCGAACCCCTCGATCTCGTGGACCTCCCAGAGCGGTCGGCCGCGGTCCAGCGGGACCTTGACCACGCTCTCGATGTAGGTCTGCAGCGCCCGGTCGTCGCCCGGTTCCGGGAGGCTCGCGCGGGTGACGTGGTTCGCGAGCAGGAAGTCGGGATCGTCCTCCCAGCTCTGCGTGCCGAGGCCGGTCATCCCCTCGACGAGGCGCTGGTGGAACACGGGGTAGTGGTCGACGATCCGGGTCTGCAGGACCCGGGCGAACCGGTCCCAGTCGACCACCTCGTCGAACCACATGATCGCGTCGATCACCATGAGGTTGTGCGGACGGTCGGCGTTGAGCCAGATGTTGTCGACCGCTCCGACGGGACGACGACCCGTCATCGCCACCACCACGCTCCCACGGCCGGCCCGGACGCCGTCCCTGATCGGAGAGTACGACGCACCCCGCGGTCATGCCCGGCAGGCGGCGGACTGCCTGCCGCCGCTCAGAAGTCGCCGGCGTCCCGGCGCATCCGGCGGAGCACGGCGACCAGGGACGCGACCGAGGACGGGCTGAGCCCGGGGTCGGCGAACACCTCGCTGTTGAGCGCCGCGGTGGCCCGCTCGGCGAGGACGGCGCCCTGCTTGGTGAGCTCGACGAGGGTGGCCCGGCGGTCGGTCGGGTGCGGTCGGCGTACGACCAGCCCGGCCTCCTCGAGCCGGTCCACCGCGTTGGTCACGCTGGTCTGGTGCACCTGGAGCCGGGAGCCGATCGTGCGCATGGGCAGGGACCGGCGCCGGCTCAGGTAGAGCAGCATGAGCACCTCGTAGCGGGCGAAGGTGACGCCGAAGGGGCGCAGCACCGTCTCGACCCGCGAGAGCGCGATCTGGTGGGCCCGCATGAGCGACGTGATCGCCGCCATGCCGTCCGCGGCCTCGCCCCAGCCGTGCTCGACCCACTGCCGGTGGGCCTCGGCGATCGGGTCCGCGGCGAGGCGCGTCGTGGGCTGGGACATGGTCGCATCGTAGCCACGGCGGCGCCCGGACCTGGGACTATGGTCCTCCAATAGTCGGATGTCCTACTATTTGGCGGGTCGCGGCCCCGCGGCATCCGAGTCGGGAGCACCCGTGAGCACCACCGAGCTGCACGTACCGGCCAACCCGGTGCGCTTCGTGACCGCCGCGAGCCTGTTCGACGGCCACGACGCCGCCATCAACATCATGCGACGCCTGCTGCAGTCGCAGGGCGCCGAGGTGATCCATCTCGGGCACGACCGCAGCGTCGAGGACGTCGTCACCGCCGCGGTCCAGGAGGACGTCCAGGGCGTCGCGGTGTCGTCGTACCAGGGCGGGCACGTGGAGTACTTCACGTACCTGGTGGAGCGGCTGGCCGAGCGCGGCGCCGGGCACGTCCGGGTGTTCGGCGGGGGCGGTGGCGTGATCGTGCCCGCCGAGATCGAGCGGCTCGCGTCGATCGGCGTACGGATCTTCTCCCCGGCCGACGGCCAGCGCCTCGGCCTCCCCGGGATGATCAACGAGCTCGTGGCCGAGTGCGACGTCGACCTGACGCGGTCGGGCGTCGACCTCGGCGCGCTGCGCTCGGGCTCCCAGGGCGCACTCGCCCGGGCGATCACCGTGCTCGAGGCCGGCGACGACCCCGCCCTCGCCACCGCGGTGCGCACGGCCGCCGCCGCCCACCGCGTCCCCGTCCTCGGCATCACCGGCACCGGCGGCTCGGGCAAGTCCTCGCTCACCGACGAGCTCGTCCGCCGCCTGCGCAGGGACAGCCAGGACAAGGTGCGCGTCGCCGTGCTCGCCATCGACCCGACCCGCAGGCGCGGGGGCGGCGCCCTGCTCGGCGACCGCATCCGGATGAACAGCATCGACCCGGACGTCGTCTTCTTCCGCTCGCTGGCGACCCGCGAGGCCGGCGCCGAGGTGCCCGCGGCGCTCGACGACATCACGGCCGCGTGCGCCGCCGCGGGGTTCGACCTCGTGATCGTCGAGACGCCGGGCATCGGGCAGGGCGACGCCGCCATCACCACGCACGCCGACGTCTCGCTCTACGTCATGACGCCGGAGTTCGGTGCGGCGTCACAGCTCGAGAAGATCGACATGCTCGACTTCGCCGACGTCGTGGCCATCAACAAGTACGAGCGCCGCGGTGCCGAGGACGCGCGTCGCGACGTCGCCCGCCAGCTCGTCCGCAACCGCGGGGCCTTCGGCACGCCGTGGGAGGACATGCCGGTCTTCGGCACGAGCGCCGCCCGGTTCGACGACGACGGGGTCACCGCCCTCTACCAGCACCTGCGCGACCTCCTGTTCGCGAAGGACCTGCCGGCTTTCGACCCGTCGCTGCCCGCGGTGTCGGTGCGCGCCTCGACCCGGCTCACCTCCGTCCTGCCCCGGGGGCGCGAGCGCTACCTCGCCGAGGTCGCCGACACGGTCCGCGGCTACCACGCCCGCACCGACGAGCAGTCCGCCCTGGCCCGACGCCGCCAGCAGCTGCACGGCCACGCAGGAGCTCCTCGTCGCCGAGGGCGAGCACGCGGCCGGCGACGCCGTGGCGAGCCTCGTCGCGGACACCGACACCGCGCTCGACCCCGCCTCCCGCGCGCTGCTCGACGGGTGGCCCCGCGTGCGCGCCGGCTACCAGGGCGACGAGCAGGTCTACGTCGTACGCGGCAAGGAGGTGCACACCCCGCTGACCCGGGTGACCCTGTCCGGCTCGCACGTCCCGCGGGTCGCCCTGCCCCGCGACGACGACCACGGCGCGCTGCTGCGCTTCCTGCGGTCGGAGAACCTGCCGGGCTTCTTCCCCTTCACCGCCGGGGTGTTCCCGTTCAAGCGGACCGAGGAGACCCCGGCCCGGATGTTCGCCGGCGAGGGCGACCCGGCGCGCACCAACCGGCGCTTCCACCTGCTGTCCGAGGGGCAGCCGGCGACCCGGCTGTCGACGGCGTTCGACTCCGTCACGCTCTACGGCCGCGACCCGGCCCCGGCGCCGGACGTCTACGGCAAGGTCGGCACGTCGGGCGTCTCGGTCGCCACGCTGGACGACGTACGCGACCTCTACGCCGGCTTCGACCTCTGCTCCCCCACGACCTCGGTGTCGATGACCATCAACGGTCCCGCGCCGACGATCCTCGCGATGTTCTTCAACGCCGCGATCGACCAGCAGGTCGACCGGTTCCGCGAGGAGGAGGGCCGCGAGCCCGACGCCGCGGAGCGCGAGGAGATCGCCGCGCGCACGGTGCTCGACCGTGCGGGGCACGGTGCAGGCCGACATCCTCAAGGAGGACCAGGGCCAGAACACCTGCATCTTCTCCACCGAGTTCTCGCTGCGCGCGATGGCCGACATCCAGCAGTGGTTCATCGACCACGACGTGAAGAACTTCTACTCGGTGTCGATCTCCGGCTACCACATCGCCGAGGCGGGCGCGAACCCGATCAGCCAGCTCGCGTTCACCCTCGCCAACGGGTTCACCTACGTCGAGGCCTATCTCGCCCGCGGCATGGCCGTGGACGACTTCGCGCCGAACCTGTCCTTCTTCTTCTCCAACGGGATGGACGCCGAGTACACCGTCATCGGTCGGGTGGCACGGCGCATCTGGGCCGTCGCGATGCGGGAGCGCTACGGCGCGGACGAGCGGGCGCAGAAGCTGAAGTACCACGTCCAGACGTCGGGACGGTCCCTGCACGCGCAGGAGATGGACTTCAACGACATCCGCACCACGCTCCAGGCGCTGTGCGCGCTCTACGACAACGCCAACTCGCTGCACACCAACGCCTACGACGAGGCGGTCACGACGCCGTCGGCCGAGTCGGTCCGCCGCGCGCTGGCGATCCAGATGATCATCGACAAGGAGTGGGGGCTGTCGACGAACGAGAACCCGCTGCAGGGCTCCTACGTCGTCGACCAGCTCACCGACCTCGTCGAGGAGGCCGTGCTCGTCGAGTTCGAGCGCATCGCCGACCGCGGCGGCGTTCTCGGCGCGATGGAGACCGGCTACCAGCGCGGCCGGATCCAGGACGAGTCGATGACGTACGAGCACCGCAAGCACGACGGCACGCTGCCCATCGTCGGCGTCAACACGTTCCTCGCTCCGCACAGCGCCGACGTCCCGGCGACCGTGCAGCTCGCGCGCGGCACCGAGGAGGAGAAGCAGGCGCAGCTCAGGCGGGTGGCGGACTTCCAGGAGCGCCACCGCGCCGAGGCGCCGGCCGCGCTCGCCCGGCTCCAGGAGACCGCCACGAGCGGGGGGAACCTCTTCGCCGCGCTCATGGACGCCGTACGGCACTGCTCCCTCGGCCAGGTCACCGAGGCGTTCTTCGAGGTGGGCGGCCAGTACCGCCGCAACGTCTGACGCCCTACCGCTCCCGAGCTACACCTGGAACCGACCGGTTCACCGCCCGGACTGGTCGGTTCCAGGTGTAACTCGGAACACACCCGGGGCACGGTCACCCGTTCGGCGTAGTCGGCGGATCCGGCCTCCAGTAGCTCCCAGGACCGGCCGAGTCCTGAGAGGTGACATCGAACCGGCGGATCCACCGTCTCGCAGCCGTCACCGCCGTGAGCGTGGTCTTCGCCATCACCTCGACGGTCTCCGCGCTCGCCTCCGGCGGGACCGAGAGCGAGGGTGCCGCGCCGGCGCCGGTCGCGGCGGTCGTCGGAGTCCCGACCGGGTACGCCCCGGCCGAGTCGATCGTCGCCAAGGCCGCCCGCGCCCCGTTCGTGGCGCCCGTCGCCCCCGCCAAGCCCGTAGCCGCCGCGCCGGTCGCCACCGTCGCCAAGGTCGTGGCCAAGCCCGCGGCGGCCAAGCCCACGGCGAGCCCCAAGCCCAAGACCACCGCGAAGGCCACCGTCAAGGCCACGACCCCGAAGGCGCCCGCGACCCCGGTGGCCGCCGCCAAGGTCGTCACCGCTCGCACCATCACGATCTCGCGGTACGTCGACGCGCCCGGGTCGCAGAAGGCCATCGACGCCTGCAACCTCGTGCTCTGGACCCACGCCCCGCTCTGGCTCGCGGCGCACAACTACTGCGGCTTCCAGTGGCTCGCGTCGGTGCCGACCGGCACGACGGTCCGGGTGACGAAGGGCGCAGCGGCCGGGACGTTCGTCGTCACCGGCCACGTGCGCCTCAACCGCCAGTCCGGGGCGATCCCCGCCGTGCGGGCCGACCTCGTGCTGCAGACCTGCGTGGGCTCGGGCACCGGCCTCACCCTCCTGCGCCGCGTCTGACCCAGGCGTCAGTCGTACGCCGGGCCGCGAGGTCCGACTCCGCCCTCGCGCGCCCCGTCTGACCCAGGCCGACGTCGTACGCCGTGCCACGCGGCCGAGTCCGCCCCTGCGCCGCACCTCCGTGCCACCCTGACGGCCTGGGGTGTCGAGGGGTGAGGGTGGGAGACGGCATGCGCTCGGTCCCGGTCGTCCGGCGGTTCGACCGGGCGTGGCTCGGTGCCGACCTGGTCGCCGGCGTGACCCTGGCCGCCGTCGCGATCCCGGAGGTCATGGGCTACGCCTCGATCGCCGAGATGCCGCTCGTGACGGGGCTCTACACCATCATCTTCCCCACGATCCTGTTCGCCCTGCTCGGGTCCAGCCGGCTGCTCGTCGTGGGCGCCGACTCGGCCACCGCGGCCGTCCTCGCCGCCGGGCTGGCCGGACTCGGTGTCGCCGGTCTCACGCCCCGGCACGTCGCAGTGGGTCGCGTGGTGCTCGCTCACCGCGCTGGTGACCGCCGTACTGCTCGTCCTGGCCCGGCTGCTGCGGCTCGGCTTCCTCGGCGACTTCCTGTCGGCCTCGGTGCTCATCGGCTTCCTCACCGGAGTCGGCGTGCAGGTGCTCACCGGGCAGCTGCCCGACATGCTGGGCATCCCCGCGGGCTCGGGCAACTGGCTCGAGCAGCAGTGGCACGTCCTCACGAGCCTCGGCGAGGTCAACCCCTGGACGCTCGGCTTCGCGCTCGGGACGCTCGCCATCATCGTGGGCTTCCGCCGGTGGGCGCCCCGGGTGCCGGGTGCGCTCGTCGCCGTGGTCCTGTTCATCGTCGTCTCCCAGGCGGCCGACGCCGCAGCGCACGGCGTCGCCGTCGTCGGCGAGGTCACCGGCGGGTTCCCGCCGGTCGGGCTGCCGGCGGACGTCACCTTCGCCGACGCCCGCCTCGTGCTCCCCACCGCGACGGTGTGCCTCATCCTCGTCATCGCGCAGAGCGCGGCCACGGCCCGCAGCTTCGCCATGCGGGCGGGGGACCGGGTCGACGTCAACCGCGACATCGTCGGCCTCGCCGCGGCCAACGCGGCGGCCGGCGTCACGGGGACGTTCGTCGTCAACGGCAGCCCGACCAAGACCGAGATCCTCGACGAGGAGGGCGGTCACAGCCAGGTCGCGAACATCACGATGGCCCTCGTCACCCTGCTCGTCACGATGTTCGCCACCGGGCTGCTCGCCCCGATGCCCAAGGCGGTGCTCGGCGCGATCGTCTTCCTCATCGGGTACGGCCTCGTCGACGTCGTCGGGCCTCGGCACGATCCGCGGCCGGGCGCCGCTCGAGTTCGCCATCGCGCTCGTCACGGCCGTGGTCGTCTGCGTCGTCGGCGTCGAGCAGGGCATCGGGCTGGCGATCGTGCTCTCGATCCTGCAGCTGGTGCGCCGGCAGTACCGGCCGAACGACTTCGTGGTCGGTGTCGACGCCGAGGGACAGCCGACGTACCGCGCCGCCGTCCCGGGCCTGCAGAGCATGCCCGGGCTCATCGTGTTCCGCTACGCCGCGGAGCTGTTCTACGCCAACGCCAACCGGTTCGCCGACGACGTCCAGTCGCCTCGTCGAGGGGGCGCCCGACCCGGTGACCTGGGTGGTGCTCGACTGCTCCGGGATCGACGACGTCGACTACTCCGCCGGCATGGCGCTCAACCACCTCGTCGACTACGTGCACGCGCACGACGCGCACTTCGCCGTGGCCCGGGCCGATACGCGGCTGCTCGTCACGCTGGAGGTCATGGGAACCCTGGACAAGTTCGGCCGCGACCACGTGTTCGGCAACCTGACCGACGCGTTCGACGCCTTCCGGGCCGACCCCGCGCCGCCCTCCGCCGGCCGGCCCTGAGCTCCCCGAGACGTGCCACGCCGCGGAGCGCAGGCGCCTGGGGGCCGTCCGGGTGAACTCCGGCCGGGCGACGGGTACGCCGCCCGACCGCACGGGTTAGCCTCGATCGAGGCTACGGCGAGGGTCGGGGGTGGCGCGGATGACGACGACGGACCTGATGGTCGCGGTGCACGACGCCGGACCGCGCACGGCGACGGCCTACCCGGTGACGCCGCCCCCGTTCGATCCCGGGGTCGTCGGCAACGACCTGACGATCAGCTGGCCGGTCATCATGGTGACGCTGATCCTGCTGCCACCGCTGGGCGCGCTGCAGCTCAGCCATCGGCGCGACGTGCCACTGGGCCTTCGGGTCGCGATCGCCCTCATGGCGCTGCTCGTCGTCGTCATGACCTGGGCGTGCGGTCTGAGCCTGATGCCCGGCACCTGAGCACTGTGCCGAACCCCGTGGCCGACCGCAGCGGCGGCGGCTAGCGTCGGGGGGGTGACCGCACCCGCGCCGACGTACCCCGGCTACACGGCCGCCGTCGACGAGCTGCGGGCCGAGTACGCCGCCATCCCGGCCGGGTCGCCGGTGCGCCTGGCGAAGCGCACCTCGAACCTGTTCCGCGGGCGGACGCCCAGCGACGACTCCGGGTCTCGACGTGTCCGCCTACAGCGGCGTCCTCGACGTCGACGCCGACGCCCGGACGGCCGACGTCCTGGGCATGACGACGTACGAGGACCTCGTCGCGGCGACGCTGCCGCACGGCCTGGTGCCGCTGTGCGTGCCGCAGCTGCGCACGATCACCCTGGGCGGCGCGGTGACCGGCCTCGGCATCGAGAGCGCCAGCTGGCGCAACGGGTGCCCGCACGAGTCGGTGCTCGACCTCGACGTCCTCACCGGCGACGGGCGCGTGGTGACGGCGTCGGCGACGAACGAGCACGCCGACCTGTTCCACGGCTTCCCGAACTCCTACGGCTCGCTCGGCTACGCCCTGCGCCTGAGGATCGAGCTCGAGCCGGTGACGCCGTACGTCCGGCTGCGCCACGTGCCCTGTGGCGACGCCGCCGGGCTCGCCGCCACGATCGCCGAGGTGACCCGCACCGGGGCGTACGACGGCGAGCGGGTCGACTACGTCGACGGCACGGTGTTCTCCCGCGCCGAGTCCTACCTCACGCTGGCGGCGTACGCCGAGGAGCTCGGACCAGCCGCCGAGCGACTACACCGGCGAGGAGATCTACTACCGCTCGATCCCGCGGCGGCGCACCGACGTCCTCACGATGAACGACTACCTCTGGCGCTGGGACACCGACTGGTTCTGGTGCTCGCGCGCCTTCGGCGCCCAGAACCCGCTCGTGCGAAGGCTGTGGCCGAAGGACCGGCTGCGCTCCGACGTCTACTGGAAGCTCGTCGCGCTCGACCGGCGTACGTCGTTCTCCTCCCGGCTCGGCGCGCTGCGCCGGCAGCCACCGCGGGAGCCGGTCGTGCAGGACGTCGAGGTCCCGGTGGACGCGCTGCCGGAGTTCCTCGACTTCTTCCACCGCGAGGTCGGCATCGAGCCGGTGTGGGTCTGCCCGCTGCGCCAGCGCGACCCGGACGCGCGGTGGCCGCTCTACGAGCTCGACCCGGGCACGACGTACGTCAACGTCGGCTTCTGGTCGACCGTCGCGGTGCCGTACGACGTCGACCCCGCGGACGGGCGGGTCAACCGTCGGATCGAGCAGGTCGTGACCGACCTCGGCGGACGCAAGTCGCTGTACTCGACCGCGTTCTACGATCGGGACGAGTTCGCGCGGCTCTACGGGGGCGCTGCCTACGACCGGCTGCGCGCGGCGTACGACCCGGACGGCCGACTGCCGGACATGTGGACGAAGACCGTGGGGCGCGGATGACCGCGCACCGGGGGAGGGGGAGGTACTCTGATGACGATGAAGCTGGCCGAGGTCGTGTCCCTGTTCGTCGGTCCGGAGGCCGACGTCGAGCTCACGGCGTACGACGGGAGCCGCTTCGGCCGGGCCGGCAGCGACGTGCGGCTCGACGTGCGGTCCCCCCGTGCCGTGTCGATGCTCATGTCGTCGCCCGGGCAGCTGGGCCTGGCCCGCGCGTACGTCGCCGGGGAGCTCGAGGTGCACGGCGACCTGTACACCGCCCTCGACCGGCTGGCGCAGCTCGGGCTCTCGGCGCCGTCGGTGTCCGACCAGGTGCGCCTCTACCGGGCGCTCGCGCCGTTCGCCCTGCGACGGGTGCCGCCTCCGCCCGAGGAGGTCCGGCTCGGCGGCATCCGGCACTCCAAGAAGCGCGACCACGACGCGATCTCGCACCACTACGACGTGAGCAACACGTTCTACCGCTGGGTGCTCGGCCCGTCGATGGCCTACACCTGCGCGGTCTTCCCGAAGTCCGACGCCACGCTCGAAGAGGCGCAGGAGGAGAAGTTCGACCTCGTGTGCCGCAAGCTCGGGCTGCAGAGCGGACAGCGGCTGCTCGACGTCGGCTGCGGCTGGGGCGGTCTCACGCTGCACGCGGCGCGGCACTACGGCGTGCACGTCATCGGCGTGACCCTCTCGCAGCAGCAGGCGGAGTGGGGCGCCGAGGCGATCGAGCGGGAGGGCCTCGGCCACCTCGCCCAGATCCGCCACCAGGACTACCGCGACGTCAAGGAGCGCGGCTTCGACGCGATCTCGTCGATCGGGCTCACCGAGCACATCGGGAAGGACAACTACCCGGCGTACTTCTCGTTCCTCCGGTCGCGGCTCAACCCGACGGGGCGGCTGCTGAACCACTGCATCACGCGTACCGACACGTCCGGGCGTACGACGTACAAGAACGGCTTCATCAACCGCTACGTGTTCCCCGACGGCGAGCTCGTGCCGGTCGGCCACCTCATCACCGAGATCGAGAACCAGGGCTTCGAGGTGCGGCACGAGGAGAACCTGCGCGAGCACTACGCCCTCACGCTCACGCACTGGTCGCGCAACCTCGACGAGCACTGGGACGAGGCGGTCGCCGAGGTCGGCATCGGCAAGTCCCGGGTGTGGCGGCTCTATCTCGCCGCCTCCCGGATGGGCTTCGCGCGCAACATGATCCAGCTGCACCAGGTCCTCGCCGTCTCGCCCGACGAGGGCGGGAACGCCGGCGTACCCCTCCGCCTCGGCCTCGACCGCGCCTGAGCGGTTCCAGGCCCGTCCCCCGCTGCGTGCTGCCCGCTGCCCACTGCCGCTGCCTGGTGCTGCGAGTTTCACGTCCAACCCACCTGTTGCGCCCCCACGAACTGGCCGGTTCAGGGCGTAACTCGGGCACTCAAGGGTCGGGGGCGGTCAGGGGGTGCCGAGGACGGAGGCGGGGCCGGATACGTCGAGTCCTCCGTCGACCACGATCGTGGTGCCGGTGACGTAGTCGCCCGCGGGCGAGGCGAGGAAGGCGAGCACCGCCGCGACCTCGTCGGCCGACTCGAGGCGGCCCGCGGGCACCACGGTGGCGACCTGCGCCGGGTCGAGGCCGTACCGCTCCCACGCCTCCGTGTGCACCATGCCCGGCGCCACGGCGACGACGCGCACGCCGTGGTGACCCCACTCGACGGCGAGCGTCCGGGTCAGCGACTCGACGGCCGCCCGGGCCGCCGAGGAGTGCGCCATGCCCGGCATGCCGCGCCGCGGCGACATCGTGACGCTGAGGACCTTGCCGTAGCCCGCGGGGATCATCGAGCGCGCAGCCACCTGCGTCGTGACGTACCACGTGGCGTCGAGGTTGAGCCGCGTCACGGCCCGGAATCCCTTGTACGACAAGGTCTCCGCGGCCGCGACGAACTGGCCGCCCGCATTGTTGACCAGGATGTCGACGCGTCCCACGGTCGCGAGGACCGTGTCGAGCATCCCGTCGACCTGGTCCGGCTCGCGCACGTCGCACACCACCGGGACCACGGCCTGCGCAGCGCCCGACGCCGCGGCGAGGGAGGCCGTGCCGGCGAGCGTCTCCTGGTGCCGCCCGGCGACCGCGACGTGGGCTCCGAGCGACGCGAACAGCAGCGCCGTCGCCCGGCCGATGCCGGTGCCGCCGCCCGTCACGAGCGCGGTGCGTCCGGCGAGGCAGCCGGGAGCGAGGACGGCGAGGGCGTCAGGACGCGTCGGTGCGGTCACGCCCGAAGGCTACGGCGCCGACGCCTCAGGTCGGCGACTCGGCGCCGGCTTCGGGTCGCCGCCCGGGTGGGACGAAGTCCGCGGGTCAGCGCACCGGCTCGACCGGCCCGGGCACGAACGGGCGGCGCAGCACTCCCGCGGCGACCCGGAGCCCGGCGACGAGGCCGCCGTCCATGGTCGCGGCGCCGACGAGGGCCTGGACACCGTCGGCCACCGCGCGCCGGTCCGTCGACCCGTGACCAGACCCGAGCCGGAGCTCGCGGGCCCGCGCCGCCAGGATCGCGTTCGACATCCCCGTACGCCGCTCCTCGCTCAGGTCGGCCTCGGTGGCCGACGGCCGCGCGGCGTACTGCGCGGTCGAGAACGCCGCCTCGAGCACGGCGTTGCCGACGACGGCGAGGCGACGCCGAGGAGCTCCGGCCCGAGCGGCCGCGCCGTACCACGCAGGCGTCACCGGCTCGTGCCCGCACGCGCGGGATCCCGACTCGTAGCGGGCGTCACCGTCGGTCTCGGGCGTCCCGGCACGACGCGGGAGGTGCCGCAGCCCTGGCCCGACGACGAGGTGGACGGCCACGGCCACGGCCGCGTCGATGCCGGAGTCGGCCCACGCGGCGCCGATGGCTGCCTCGACCCGGTCGGCGAGCCGGTGGCGGGACGCGTCGAACGTGCGCACGTCGGGCAGGCCGCGCCGGGACGCGACCCGGCCGAGCGCGTGGTCGGAGACGAGCGACTGCTGCGTGCCGGTCAGGAGCGAGAGGTCCGGCTCGCTCCACGGCTCGACCAGGACGAGCGCCTCCAGGACCACGGCGTCGAGGATCGAGTCGCCGACGTACTCGAGCCGCTGGAAGAGGTGGCCGCGCGGGTCGACGAGCGCCTCGACGTAGTCCCGCTCGTGCAGCGGGAGCCCGAGGGCCCGGTCGAGCCGGGAGACGTCAAGGGCCTCGGGACCCTCGAGGTGGTCGCGCCAGCCGGTCACGGGACACCAGGATGGCCCGACGCGCGCCCGTGGGCAGGTCGGGACACGCGCGCGGGCCGCGTGGTCGGTGCCCGGGACACGCCCGCAGGCCGCTCGGTCAGTACACGGCCACGCGAGGTCAGTAGACGGCCACGCGAGGCCCGTGCACAGGCCACGCGCAGAGCTGAGCCGTCTGTGCGGTCAGCGCAGGCGTACGCGGGCGAAGTAGACCGCCGAGGTCCAGATCCGCTCGCGCATCACGCGGCGACCCGGGAACGGCGAGTGCCACACGGTGTTCGCGCCGGCGTAGATCGCCGCGTGGTAGACCCGACCGTTGCCCGAGTGGAAGAACACGAGATCACCGGGGACGGCCTGGGCGCGCGAGATGTGGGTCATCGCGGCGTACTGCTGGCGCGAGACTCGCGGGATCGAGATGCCGAGCTGGGAGAAGACGTAGCGCGTGTAGCCGGAGCAGTCGAAGCCGGTGCGCGGCGAGGTGCCGCCGGCGCGGTAGGGCACCCCGCGGTAGCGCGCCGCGACGGCCATCACGAGGCGTCCCCGGGTGAGCGGGTTGCGCAGCGCGGCGGCGCGCCTCGCGGCGGCGCTGGACACGGACGTCGAGGACGCGGCGGGCGCCGTCACACCCGCGACCCGCAGGACGGTCGGAGCCGGTGTGGCCGCCGCCGCCGACGTCACCGCCGGGACGAACGTGGCCGCGACGGCCAGGGCCAGGGCAGCGCCGAAGCGCGCGCGGGCAGACGCCATGGGTCCTCCACGACGCCTACGAGGTGAGCTGTCGGGTTCGGACCGGGAGTTGGCCCGGCCGGTCGTGAGACCGGCTTCACCCCAAGGGCTCGCCATGTCGGCGGGCCCGGAAGTGGGTCCCCCGCTCCTGCCGGTGAGAGCTCGCACCCGTCGGTGGTGGCAGGACTCGGCGTCCACCGGCGGAGGCCCACCGGGTGGTGGGCCGGAGCAGAACCTAGGCCACCGACCGGCCGGGTGTCACGGGGATGTCACAACATGTCGGTGAAAATCCGGTAAAGCCGGACGAATCCATCACCGGTTCGGGCGTACGGGTGCGTGGGCGCGGTCAGCCGTGGGCGACGAACACGTGCGAGGCCGTCTCCGGGTCGAGCTCGGCGTACTCGCCCGCACTGCCCACGAGGAACCCGCCGGGCGACGTCACCACCTTGACCGTCGCGCCGGGCAGGGCGCCGGCGCGGCGCAGGGCGGCCATGAGGGCGGCGTCGGTCTGGATCGGCTCGCCGATCCGGGCGATGGTGACCCGGGAGGAGCCGTCACGTCCGACGCGGTCGAGCGTGGTGAGGCCGCGGAGGTCGGACTCGGCCGGTTCCTGGTCGAGCTCGGCGAGACCCGGGATCGGGTTCCCGTACGGCGACACCGAGGGGTGACCGAGGATCTCGAAGATCCGGCGCTCGACCGTCTCGCTCATGACGTGCTCCCAGCGGCAGGCCTCGGCGTGCACGTCCTCCCACTGCAGCCCGATGACGTCGACGAGCAGGCACTCGGCGAGGCGGTGCTTGCGCATGACTCGGGTCGCCTGGGCGCGGCCTTCGGCGCTGAGCTCGAGGTGCCGGTCGCCCTCGACCGAGACGAGGCCGTCGCGCTCCATGCGGGCCACCGTCTGCGAGACCGTGGGGCCGGACTGGCCGAGGCGCTCCGCGATGCGCGCCCGGAGCGGGACGATGCCCTCCTCCTCGAGCTCGAAGACGGTGCGGAGGTACATCTCCGTGGTGTCGATGAGGTCGCTCACGGTCGAGGGTCCTTCGTCGCGATGGTGCCCGGGTCGACCGCCGTCCGAGGGCCCGCCCGGACCGTTGCTCGACGGTGACGTCTGTGAGGCACATCCTGTCGCACGCCGTCGCGCCATGCAGCGGCGCCGCTCCGACGAGCGCTCCGGCGCGTGCCGTCCAAGCCTCTCGCCATGCAGTGGCGCCGCTCCGACGAGCGCCCCGGCGCGTGCCGTCCTAGCCTCGCGACGTGCCGAGCGTGCTGTGGTTCCGCCGCGACCTGCGCCGCCACGACAACCCCGCGCTGCTCGCGGCGCTCGCGGCCGCGGGTGCGGACGGGGACGACTCGGTCGTGCCCCTCTTCGTCCTGGACCCCCGGCTGTGGGGTCCGGCGGGCGACGTACGGCGGGCCTGGCTGACCCGCTCGCTGCACGCGTTCGACGCGACGCTCGACGGCGCCCTGGTCGTCCGCCACGGCGACCCGGCCGTCGTCGTGCCCGAGGTCGCCGCCGCCGCGGGTGCGGCGACGGTCCACGTCGCCGCCGACTTCGGCCCCTACGGATCCGCCCGCGACGAGGCCGTGGCCAGGTCGCTCGCGGCGACTGGGCGTCGCCTCGTGGCCACCGGGTCGCCGTACGCCGTGGCACCCGGCCGCGTGGTGAAGGGCGACGGGACGGCGTACCGCGTCTTCACCCCCTTCTTCCGCGCGTGGGAGGCGCACGGCTGGCGCGCCCCCGCCGACGACCCGGACCGCTGGCCCTCGTGGCGCGTCGACCGGGACGGACCGCTTGCCTCCGAGGGGATCCCGTCGGTGCCGTCGGTCGCACCGGGCTACTCGGGGCTGGCGAGGCGGCGTCGCTCGCGGCCGGCGAGGCCGGCGAGGCCGGGGCGTTCGCGGTCGGCGAGGCCGGGGCGCTCGAGACCGACGACGCGGCGGCGCTCGCCGCCGGCGAGGCCGGCGAAGTCGCGGCGTTCGCGGCCGGCGAGGCGGCAGCGCTCGCGCGGTGGGACGCGTTCCGGCACGACGGCCTCGCGTCGTACGGCGAGCTGCGCGACCGACCCGACCTCGAGGGCACCTCGTCCCTCTCGGTGCACCTGCGCTGGGGCGAGATCCACCCACGGACGCTGCTGGCCGACCTCGGCGACTCGCCGTCGCACACGGCGTTCCGCCGGCAGCTGGCGTGGCGCGAGTTCTACGCCGACGTCCTGCACCGGGACCCGGCGTCGGCGCGGACGTGGCTCGACCCGCGGTTCGGCGGGATGGAGCACGACGAGGGGCCCGACGCCGACGCGCGGTTCGCCGCGTGGTGCGAGGGCCGGACCGGCTACCCGTTCGTCGACGCCGGGATGCGTCAGCTGCTCGCGGAGGGGTGGATGCACAACCGGGTGCGGATGGTGACCGCCTCGTTCCTGGTGAAGGACCTGCACCTGCCGTGGCAGCGCGGCGCCCGCTGGTTCATGCGCCACCTGCGCGACGCCGACCTGGCGAGCAACCAGCACGGCTGGCAGTGGGTCGCGGGGAGCGGCACCGACGCCGCGCCGTACGTCCGCGTCTTCAACCCGGTGACCCAGGGCCTGCGCTTCGACCCGGACGGCGACTACGTCCGGCGCTTCCTCCCCGAGCTGACCGACCTCCCCGGGGCCGCCGCGCACGAGCCCTGGAAGCACCCGCCCGTCCCCGGCAACCACGCGACCCGCGCCGGCAGCCACGCGACCCGCGCCGGCGGCTACCCGCCCCGCGTCGTCGAGCACGCCGCCGAGCGCGCGGAGTCGCTCCGCCGCCACGCCAATCTCCCCCGCGCCAACTTCCTTGATCGTCCCTTAGGGATGATCAAGGAAGTTCAACTGCACGATCCTGTCCACGATTCGCGATCTTGAGAGGTACGCCGCTGCTCCGCGGGCCCTGCGCCGCGAGGTGATCCGCCGCCGCGGGCGCCGGGCGTGTCACCATGCTGGGAGCAGGCGCGACGTGATCGTCGCCGCCAGGACAGGGGATACGCCGAGATGGGGAAGAAGTCCGACGCACGGGCCGCGGTGACGTGCGCCGTCGTCGCGCAGAAGGGCGGCGTCGGCAAGACGACAACGCTGCTCGGCATCGCCGGCGCGGCCTGGGAGCGCGGACTCAAGGTCCTCGTCGTCGACCTCGACCCACAGGCCAACGCGACCGCAGCGCTGGACCCCGCGAGCTCGGCGTACTCGACGAACGACGTCCTCGCCGACGCGCGCCCCGGCGTCGCGGCGGACGCGATCGTCGCCTCGGGCTGGGGGCTAGGTGTCGATCTCGTCCCGTCCGAGCGCGCCCTGGAGCACCGGGCGGTGCCCGAGGGCCGCGACTCGACCCTGCGACTGCGGATCGCGCTCGAGGGCGTCGTGGACCGCTACGACCTGGTCCTCGTCGACTGCCCGCCGAGCCTCGGCGAGCTCACCCGCAACGCGCTCGCGGCGGTACGCCTCGCCCTCGTCGTCACCGAGCCCTCGTTCTTCGCGCTACCCGGGGCGGCCGCCGCGCTCGAGGCGATCGAGATCGTGCGCGGGTCGAACAACCTCGTGCTGCGGGCGGCCGGCGTCGTGGTGAACCGTTCCCGCCCGCAGACCACCGAGCACTCGTTCCGCCTCGCCGAGCTGCAGGCGGCGTACCCCGGCCTCGTCCTGCCCTTCACCATCCCGGAGCGCACCGCGGTGCAGCAGGCGCAGGGCGCGTGCGTGCCGGTGCAGGCGTGGCGCTCGCAGGGGGCGGCCGATGCGGCCGACGTGTACGACGTACTGCTCGACGTCATCCTCGCCCGCGGGGCCGAGACGATCGCCGACCTCGGCGTCTCGTCGACGACCACCTTCTCGACCGGAACGGACACCTGATGACGAATCCCAGCCCCCGTCCCGCGCTGCGCAAGGCGGCCGACGCCGAGATCCATCCCGCGGCGCCGCGACCCGCTCGCTCGCCGCGGGCGCGGCACGACGCCGTCGCCGTGGCGCCCGTGCCCGACACCCGACCCACGCCCCGCGCCCGAGTCGGTCCCCGGGCCGGCCGGAGGTGGCGGTCCGGCGACGGGATCCGCACCGGTTCCGCCCGCGCCGCCGAAGCCGGCCAAGAAGCGGCACGCCGACACCGCACGGGCCGCCAGGCCCGCCAAGCCGGCCAAGCGGAAGTTCTCCGGCGCGACGTCGGACCACCTGCGCGTGCCCGAGGTCGCCGAGGCCGGCAACGGCACCGCGCAGCGTTCCGCCCTCGACGCCCTCTTCGACGGCGACGCGGCCGCCACCCCCACGCCGCCGGTCGCCGACCACCCGGCGGACGAGCCGAGGAAGGCGAAGGCGAAGGCGCCCAAGCGGAACGAGCCCGTCGACCTCATGAGCGGCAAGCCGGTCGACCTCGACGCGTCCGTGCCCAAGGCGCTGCGTAAGGCGGTGCGCGACGAGGCGAGGCGGCGCGGGCTCGACGTCGACGCCGTCGTCAGCGACGTGCTGTACGCCTGGCTCACCGAGCACCACTGATCCGACGTGCTCCGGCGGCGTACCGGCATGACGACCGACGCACCGGCGGACCGACGTAGCGACCGACCCGTCATGCCGGTCGGCCGACGGGCCTGCACCGACCAAGATCACGACTTGTGGACACGACAGCGCAGTTGAACTGCCTAGATCTTCCCTAAGGGACGATCTTGAACCGTCAGGGGACGGGGTGCCTGGCGTCGTAGTGGAGGAACGCGGGCATCGCGGCGACGAGTCCGGCGGTCACGACGATGCAGGCGATGCCACCGGACACGATGGAGAACGTCTCGCCGGCGAGGGCCGCCACCGTGCCCGACTCGACGTCGCCGAGCCGCGGCCCACCCGCGACGACGACCGTGAAGATGCCCTGGAGCCGCCCGCGGAACTCGTCGGGCGTCGCCGCCTGCAGGATGGTCGTGCGGAACACCGCGCTCACGTTGTCGGCCGCGCCGGCGATCGCCAGGAGCAGGCAGGCGAGCGGCAGCCAGTGCACGAGGCCGAACACCGCGATCGACAGACCCCAGGCGAAGACGGCGAACACGACGGCGAGGCCCTGCCGCCGCACCTGCCCGAGCGGTCCGGAGAACACGCCGCTCACCGCCGCCCCCAGCGCCGGAGCCGCGGAGAGCAGCCCGACCGCCGTGGCCGCCATCCGCAGGTCGTCGGGGTACATGGCCGCGGCGATCGCGGGGAACAGCGCCCGCGGCATGCCGAAGACCATCGCGGCCATGTCGACGTAGAACGACATCTGCAGGTTCTTCTTGTCGCGCAGGAAGGTCAGCCCGTCCTTGACCGCGGCCCAGCCGGCTCGGGTCGGCGTGCTCCCCTCGGGCCGGATCGGGCGCAGCCGCCACATCGCGTAGACGACGGAGGTGAAGGCGACGACGTCCACGGCGTACACCGCGGACGCGCCCCCGGTGATCGCGATGACCACGCCGCCCAGCAGCGGGCCGAGGGTGAACCCGATGCTCCACGCGAGCGTGCCGAGCGCGTTCGCCGCCGGCAGCAGCTCGACGCCGACGAGCCGGGGGATGATCGACGCGCGCGCCGGGTTGCCGACCGCGAAGAACGCGGACTGCACCGCGACGACGGCGTAGAGCAGCGCCACGCTGCCCAGCCCGGCGACCGACTGCGCGAAGAACACGGCCGAGCAGGCCATCAGCCCGACGGCCGTGACGAGGCCGAGCATCCGCCGGTCGTGGACGTCGGAGAGCATCCCGCCGTACAGCCCGAAGCCGATGAGCGGGACGAGCTGGAAGAGCCCCACCAGGCCGACGGCGAACGACGAGTGCGTGATCGAGTAGACCTGGATGCCCACCGCGACGGCGGTCATCTGCTGTCCGACGTTGCTGATCGACAGGGCCGCCCAGATCCGCCGGTAGTCCGCCGACACCCGCAGCGGGGTCAGGTCGGCGAAGAGGCGACGCACGATCGGGGAGCCTACGGCGTCGGCGCGTGCCCCGCGTCCGTCGACCGAGCCGCGAGACGGCGCACCGATTCGATCGGTCCCACGCCGTCGGCCCGTCCACCGCGCCGCACCACGTGCCGGATCACGGCGAGAGGCGCTCCACCCGCCAGGCGGTGGCGTCGTCGAGGGCGACGGGGGCGTCGCCGATCCGCACGAAGCACAGCCGGTCGTGCAGGCGCGACGGCCGGCCCTGCCAGAACTCGATCGTGCGCGGGCGCACGATGTAGCCGCCCCAGGCGTCGGGCAGCGGCACGTCGTCGGCGTGCCCGGTGTCGGGGAAAGCCGCCGCCAGCTCGGCGTACCTCGCCTTGAGGACGTCGCGCGACGCGATGACGCTCGACTGCACGCTCGCCCACGCGCCCAGGCGCGAGGAGTAGGGGCGCGTGACGAAGTACTGCCGGGCCTCGTCGCGGCCGATCTCCTCGACGTCTCCCCCGACGATCACCTGGCGGAGCATCGGGTACCAGGGGAAGACGAGCGACGCCCGCGGATTCTCGGCCAGCGCACGGCCCTTGAGCGACTGCAGGTTCGTGTAGAACACGAACCCGCGGGAGTCGACGCCCTTGAGCAGGATCGTCCGGGCCGAGGGCACGCCGGCCGCGTCCGCCGTCGCGAGCACCATCGAGCTGGGCTCGGCGAGCCCGGCGACGTCGGCGGACATGGCGTCGGTCATCCACGCGGTGAACTGCGCCAGCGGGGTAGCCGCGAGGTCGGACTCCAGCAGGCGTCCGGAGTCGTACGTCGTACGCATGGCGGCGAGGTCCGGCGGGTGCTGGGTCACAGGACCACTGTCCCAGGCGCGACCCGGGTCCCGCGCGCCGGCACGGACGGCGCGGAACATCCGATCCCGGCTCCCCGCGCGGGCGGACCCTTTGCCAGGATGTAGGAGTCGTCGAGGGGCCCCACCGGGCGCGACCGGCGACACGGCGGGAACCCTCGGGGGCCCGCCGACCCACGGGCGTACCCACCGGTACCGCCCGCGGACCCGACCGGCGCGCGAGCCGCGCGCCACGAGCAGGGGAGCGCACCGCATGTCGGACTTCGTGCCGGGCCTCGAGGGCGTCATCGCGTTCGAGACCGAGATCGCCGAGCCGGACAAGGAAGGCAGCGCCCTGCGCTACCGCGGCGTCGACATCGAGGACCTGGTGGGTCGCGTGTCGTACGGCCAGGTGTGGGGGCTGCTCGTCGACAACGAGTTCAACCCGGGCCTCCCGCCGGCCGAGCCCTTCCCGATCCCGGTGCACTCCGGCGACGTGCGCGTCGACGTCCAGTCGGCCCTCGCCATGCTCGCCCCGGCCTGGGGCCTCGAGCCGCTGCTCGACATCGACGACGAGACCGCGCGCGACGAGCTCGCCCGCGCCTCGGTGATGGCCATGTCGTTCGTGGCGCAGAGCGCTCGCGGGATCGGCCGGCCGATGGTGCCGCAGACCCGCATCGACGAGGCCCACACCATCGTCGAGCGGATGATGATCCGTTGGCGCGGCGAGCCGGACCCCCGGCACGTCCAGGCGGTCGACGCCTACTTCGTGTCCGCGGCCGAGCACGGCATGAACGCCTCCACGTTCACCGCCCGCGTCATCGCCTCGACCGGCGCCGACGTGGCCGCGGCTCTCTCGGGCGCGGTCGGCGCGCTGTCCGGGCCGCTGCACGGCGGTGCACCGTCGCGCGTGCTGGAGATGATCGAGGACATCGAGCGCTCCGGCGACGCACGCGGGTACGTCAGGGACGTCCTCGACCGCGGCGACCGGCTGATGGGCTTCGGCCACCGGGTCTACCGCGCCGAGGACCCGCGGGCCCGCGTGCTCCGGCGTACCGCCCGCGAGCTCGACGCCCCGCGCTACGAGGTCGCCGAGGCGCTGGAGAAGGCCGCGCTCGAGGAGCTGCGCGAGCGCCGTCCCGACCGCGTCCTCGAGACCAACGTGGAGTTCTGGGCCGCGATCGTGCTCGACTTCGCGCAGGTCCCGGCGCACATGTTCACCTCGATGTTCGCCTGCGCCCGGCTCGCCGGCTGGAGCGCGCACATCCTCGAGCAGAAGCGCACCGGGCGGCTCATCCGCCCGTCCGCGCGCTACGTCGGGCCGGCGCCGCGCAAGCCCGAGGAGGTCCCCGGCTGGGACGCCCAGATCGTCGCCCCGTCCGGCTACCCGGTCGCCACCTGACCCCCATCGCTTCTGGCTGGGATGGCACCATCCTCCCTCGTTCGGGGGGCATGTCACTGGTGGTGTGGTTGCTTCCGGACCTGGGTAGCGACCACAGGACCAGTGACGTCGGTGTGTCCCTGGGGATAGCCGCGTTACGTCGACCGCTCGGCGGGCCATCGTGCGCGGATGCCCGCCGTACACCGCCCGCTCGAGACGCGCGCGAGGTTCCTCGCCGCGTTCGGATTCCGCCCGGTCACCACGGCCGAGGCGCGATCCGTCGGACTCACCCGCGCGTCGCTGCGCCACGCCGTGGGCCGAGGACTGCTTGTCGTGCCACGGCGGGGCCTGCTCGTCGCCGCCGCCGGACGGCCCGGGGAGGCGTCTCCTCCCAGGGTCGGTGAGACACGTGCAGCCGGCGCCCCGGACTGGCAACGGCTCCACATCGAGGCGATCCGCGCCGCACTGGTCCTCGTGAGCCCGCGCGCCCTCGCCTCGCACGACTCGGCCGCCGTGCTCCACGGCCAGCCCCGGCCGACCGCCACGCCCCCGTCGGTCGTGTCGCTGATCGTGCCTGGCGGAGTCGACTTCTCCGGTCCGGGCCTGCGGGTCCGGGGTTCCGGCGTACCGCTGCACCACCGGACGACGGTGCACGGGATCCCGGTGACCACGCCGGCCCGTACGGCCGTCGACCTCGCCCGGGGTCGCCGGCTCGCGTCGGCACTGATCCCGCTGGACGGCGCCGCACGCATGCTCGTCTCGACGGACACGGGTGCAGCGGGCAACGAGCTGCGCCGGGCGGTCCGTGATCGCGACGGGCGGCAGCATGCCCTCGCCGAGCTCGAGCGCGCGCTCCGCGAGTGCTTCGGATGGCCCGGAACCGTCGCCGTACGGGATGCCCTGCGCCACACGGACCCGGCCGCGGAGTCGCCCCTCGAATCGCGGAGCCGGGGGTGGTTCCTCGAGGCCGGCTTCGGCCCGCTCGACCCCGGTGCGCCGATCGCCTGCGGCGGCACGACGTACTGGGCGGACTTCTGCGAGCCGACGCGACGGGTGATCGGCGAGGCCGACGGGTGGTCGAAGTACGGCGAGACGCTCGACGACGTACGGTCCGCCCTGGAGCGCGAGCGGCACCGGCAGCGGCGGCTGGAGGCTGACGGGTGGCGCTTCGTGCGGTGGTCGTCGACCGACTCGAGGCGAGCCGTGGTCGCGCGCATGTCCACAGCCCTCGGCGGCGTGTAACTGGTGGTGTGGTCGCTTCCGGCGCCGGGAAGCAACCACACCACCAGTGACATCCCGACCGGACCGGGTGGCGTGGTGGGTGTCTCATCCCGTGGACCCGGTCGGCCTCGACGGGCCGGCGTTCCTAGGCTGGTGCTGTCGCCGACCCCCATCGAAGGCCGAGCCGTGACCGAGACGCCGCAGATCACCATCCCCACCGACCTCCGGCCGCTCGACGGCCGCTTCGGCGCCGGCCCGAGCAAGGTGCGGCCCGAGCAGGTCGCCGCGCTCGCCGCGATCGCGCCGACGTACCTCGGTACGTCGCACCGCCAGAAGACCGTCAAGGCCCAGGTGGGCCGGCTCCGCGCGGGCCTCGCGGACCTGTTCGCGCTGCCCGAGGGGTACGAGGTCGTGCTCGGCAACGGCGGCTCGACGGCGTTCTGGGAGGTCGCGACGTTCGGCCTCGTGCGCGACCGCGCGCAGTTCCTCACCTTCGGCGAGTTCGGCTCGAAGTTCGCCGCCGCGGTGAGCGACGCGCCGTTCCTCGGCACGCCGACCGTGCGCTCGTCCGACCCGGGCTCGGCCCCCTCGTTCGTGGCCGAGGCCGGCGTCGACGTCTACGCCACCCCGCACAACGAGACCTCGACCGGCGTCGCCATCACCCCGCGCGCGTGGCCGGCGCCGACGACGACGCGCTCATGCTCTTCGACGCGACCTCCGCGGCCGGCGGCCTCCCGGTCGACCAGCGCGAGTCGGACGTCTACTACTTCGCGCCGCAGAAGTGCTTCGCCTCCGACGGCGGCCTCTGGATCGCGCTCATGTCGCCGCGGGCGCTCGAGCGCACCGCCGAGATCAAGGCGAGCGGTCGCTACATCCCCGCGTTCCTCGACCTGCAGACCGCGGTCGACAACAGCCGGCTCGACCAGACGTACAACACCCCGGCCCTCGCGACGATCCTGCTCATGGCCGAGCAGGTCGACTGGTTCAACGCCAACGGCGGTCTCGACTGGTGCGTCGCGCGGACGAAGGAGTCGTCGGACGCGCTCTACGACTGGGCCGAGGCATCGCCGTACGCCGCCCCCTACGTCGCCGACGCCGCGCTGCGCTCGCAGGTCATCGGCACCATCGACCTCGACGAGGCGATCGACGCCGCCGCCGTGGCGAAGGTCCTGCGCCAGAACGGGATCGTCGACACCGAGCCCTACCGCAAGCTCGGCCGGAACCAGCTGCGCGTCGCGATGTTCCCGTCGGTCGACCCCGACGACGTACGCCGGCTCACCGCGTCCATCGACCACGTCGTGGCGGCCCTGTCGTGACGACCACGTCGTGAGGCCATGACGTGAGGACCAGCCCGTGACCGACGCCCCGGTCCGTCGGCCGGTCGGTCCCTCGGTCGTGCGTGATCGCACGACCTGGCTGGCGTACTTCCACATCGGCCTGTTCGGCTACTTCCTCTACGCCTTCAGCCCGTCGATCGCCCTGCTGCGCGACGAGCAGGGCTACACCCGCACCGTCGCGTCGCTGCACGGCACCGCGATGGCCGCCGGGTCGGTCATCGTCGGGTTCCTCGGCGTCCAGGTCGTACGCCGCCTGGGCCGCGGGCCGATGCTGCGCCTCGGGTCGGTCACGCTCGCGGCCGGGATCCTCATCTACACCGGTGTCGACGCCCTGGCCGTCACGCTCGTCGGCGCGTTCGTGGCGAGCGCCGGTGGCACGCTGATCATGGTGGGGGTCAACGCCTTCCTGCCCGACCACCACGGCCCGGCCGGGCCCCGCGCGATGAGCGAGGCGCACGGTCTCGGCGCGGTGATGGGCCTGCTCGGACCGCTCGCCCTCGGCCTCGGCGTCGCGATCGGGTGGGGCTGGCGCTCCGGGCTGCTCGCCGCCGTCGTCGGCCTGCTCGTGCTCGAGATCGCGCGCGGCCGCCACGTCGAGGAGTTCGACGGCCCGCACGGGCATCCCGACGACCAACCGGGCCACGCGCCGCGCGGCCCGCTGTCGCGGCGGTTCTGGTTCGCCCTCGTCGTGTTCGCCGCGACCGCGGGCAGCGAGTTCTGCATCACCCTCTGGGGCAGCGACCTGCTGCGCGACCGGGCCGGCCTCGGCGAGGCGGCCGCCGCGGCCGCCCTCGTGACGATCGTCGGCGGCATGGCCGTCGGCCGCGTCGCGGGCGCACCGCTCGTCTCGCGGGTCGACCCCGACCACGTCCTCACGGCCACGATGGGCCTCACCGTCCTCGGCTTCGCGATCGCGTGGCTGTCGGGCTCCGCCGCCCCCATGCTGATCGGCTTCGCGATCACCGGTGTCGGCATGGGCCTGCAGTCGCCGCTGGCCATCGGCCGCATGGTGATCGCCGCCGAGGGCCAGGCCGACCGCGGTGCCGGCCTGTCGTCCGTGGCGGCCGGCGTCGCCAGCGGCGTGGCACCGTTCGTCCTGGCTGCCGTGGCCGACCACCTCGGCGTGCACCTGGCGTTCCTCATCGTGCCGGTGCTCATGGCCGTCGGCATCGCGTTCGTCCGGCTGGCACCGGTGCCCGTGCCCGTGCTCGACGCCGCGGCCACCTGAGCGCACCCGCCGGCCCGGCACTCGGAGCCGGGGCGACCGAGGGATCATGGTCCGGCGGCACGAGGAGACGGGGGCGGAGATGGACCGAGCGGGCGAGGCGGGCGGGCGCCCGGTGGTGGTCGACGCGTCGCTCGTCGACGACTGCGTGGGGATCCTCGTCGGGGCGTTCTACGACGACCCGCTCTGGTCCTGGGCGTTCCCGGACGGTTCCCGCCGCCGCGAGCAGCACGCCGTCGTGTGGCGGCTCATGGTCGAGGGCGCGATCCGCTACCCGTGGACCTGGCTGTCCTCGGGTGGTGCCGCGACGTCGGTCTGGATCCCGCCGGGTGGCACCGAGCTCGACGACGAGCACGCGGACTCCCTCGAGGACGTCCTCGCCGACCTGCTCGGCGCCGGGGCCGACCGGGTGCTCGGGGCGCTCGCGGCCCTCGAGGGCGCGCACCCGCACGACACTCCGCACTTCTACCTGAGCCTGCTCGGCACCGACCCGGCTCGACGCGGCCACGGGTACGGCCTCGCGCTGCTCGCCGACAACCTGCGCGAGATCGACGCCGCTCGGGATGCCGGCGTACCTCGAGTCGAGCAACCCGGCGAACGTGCCGCTGTACGCCCGGCACGGGTTCGTCCCGGTCGGCGTCGCGACCCCGCCCGGCGGCCCCGACGTCGTCACCATGTGGCGCGAGCCGCAGCCACCCCGCCGACCCGGACCGGACGCGCCCTGACCCTCGGACGCGGCCGCGCCGCGCCCTGACCCGCGGACGCGGCCGCGCCGCACGCTGACCCTCGGACGCGGCCGCGCGTGACCGTCCGCGGCGCGGGTCGGTCCGCGGCGCGCGGGACGGTCAGCGGCGCATGCGCCGTGCGGCCAGCACTGCGACGACGACCGCACCCGTGACCGCCGCGAGGGCGAGGACGAGCGCGGCCGGGCCCACGTCCGACGAGTCCCCCGGCGAGGCCGCTCCCGGGGAGCCCGCATCCGACGAGCCCGGGGACGACGCCGACACGTGCCGGGCGCGGTCGCCCCGGACGACGCGGTCGACGTACCGGGCGACGCGGTCGACGACGGGGACGACGCCGTCGGCAGCGGCACCCACCACAGCGCCGTGTCGCGCTCCCCCGCGACGAGCAGGGCGGTGTCGCCGGGAGCGAACGTGACGGCCTCGCCCTGCGGCTGCACCGGCAGCGCGACGCGTGTGGGACGGGCCAGCGACGACGCGGACACCGGTGCGTCGTACAGGTAGGCACGCAGGTAGTCGCGGATGACGTAGTGCCGTCCGTCGCGCGACATCGCGGCGTCGGTCATCAGCCCGCCCACGTCGCCCACGGCGACGGCGCTCGTCACCCGCGACGTGGACAGCGGGACCTGCCAGACCGTGCCCGCCGCGAGCTGCTTGGTGACCACCCAGATCTGGGCCCGGCCCGGCTCGGCCACGATCCCCTCGGCGTTGTGCGGGATGTCGGCGTAGGTGAACCGGTAGGTGACGGCGTCGAGCTGCTGGTCCACCAGCCGCGCGGGTTCGACGACCGCGTGCAGGCGCACCGAGGGCCACGAGTCGCGGTTGTCGCCGATGTCGCCGACCCAGAGCACGGCCCGGCCCCGCGGGTCGGTCCCGGTCGCGATCGCCTCGATGTCGCGGGCGCCGATGTTGCCGATCCGGATCCGCGCGAGGGTGGCGCAGGTGGTGCCGTCGACGGCGTAGAGGTAGGGACCGCGACCGGAGTCGTTGTGCACCCAGTAGACCCCGGGATGCCGCCGCGACCACGTGATGCCGCTGATCTCCACGAGCCGTGGGTCGCTGAACCGGCAGACCACGTGGGTCGTGCCGGCGTCGTCGGCCGTCGCGACCCCCGGGATCCCGCGCGCCGTCGCGACTCCCGGGATCCCGCGCGCCGTCGCGACTCCCGGGATCCCGCGCGCCGTCTCGACCCCCGGGGTCCCGCCCGCCGCGGCGACCCCCGGGGCAGCGACGGACGCGAGCACGAGGCCGACGGCCGCGAGGGTGCGCCGCGCGGGGCGCGACCTCACGACCGGGCGCGCTCGCGCGCGGCGCGCAGGTCGTCCGCGATCCGCGCGGCGAGGGCCGGCGAGACGCCCCACTGCGCCACGAGCGCGTCGTACTCGTCGAGGTCCGATGCCGACGGGACGGCGCCGGTGCGCACGGCGCGGAGCATGAGGTTGCGGTTCGTGTGCTCGTCGCTCACGAACTCGACCGTGTCGACGCGGTACCCGACGGCGCGCAGCAGCGCCGCACGGATCGCGTCGGTGAGCACGTCGACGAACCGCTCGCGGAGCAGGCCGTGGCGCGTGACGACGGCGTACGGCGCCGGCGTGGCCGAACGCGCCACCTGGACCTGCAGGTCGTGGTGGCAGCAGGGCGCGGCGAGAACCACCGGAGCGCGCCACAGCACCGCACGGGCGAGCGCGTCGTCGGTGGCCGTGTCGCAGGCGTGCAGCGCGACGACGACGTCGGCCCGCGGCTCGTCGGCGGCGTCCGCGATGGTGGCCGCCTCGAAGGTGAGCTCGTCGCCCCACCCGAGCTCGGCGGCCAGGGCGACGTTGCGCTCGAGCGACGACTCGCGCACGTCGACCCCGTGCACGCGCACCGGCAGGCCGCGCACGCGGGCCAGCCACACGTAGGCGCCGACCGTGAGGTACGCATGCCCGCAGCCGAGATCGACCAGACGCCAAGGATTCTCGGCCGTCGGCTCACGCAGCGCACCCGCCGCGCGGGCGTCCTCGACCGACGAGTCGAGCAGCCGCACGAACTCCTCGACCTGCCGGTACTTGTCCTGCCGGCTCGGCTTCACCCGCCCCTGGGCGTCGGCGACGCCGACCGCACGGAGGAACGCGAGCACGTCGGGGTGCTCGACGTCGAAGAGCCTGCGCTTGGCGCGGTCGTGGCCCGTCGGCGCCGACTCCACCGGCGTCGCCCTCGTGGCCCGGTGCACCTGCGCGTCACCCTTCTTGGTGATGCGGACCTGCAGCACCTCGGTCGTGGTCTCGACGTGCCAGTTGCCGAAGCCCTGCGCGAGCAGCCCGTCGACCGCGGCCGCGGCGTCGTCGCCGTCGAGGTTCGCGGCCCGCGCCTGCCGTTCGTCGTACGTCGTGACCTGCAGGAGGACGCCGCCCTTGAGCGCGACCGGCCGCAGCTCGGCCCGGCGCCACTCGAGCGGGACGCCGCGACGGCGTCCGGCCGCCACGGCGCGGACGAGCGTGGACGTGTCGAGCAGACGGTCGCGCAGCTCGGCGCGCACGACGTCCCAGGACTCGGGCACTCAGGTCGCCGCCATGCGCAGCCGCTCGTCCAGGAGGCGCAAGGCGATCGGGTCGCCCATGGTGGCGACGCCGTGGTCGCCGGGACGCCCCCACACGTGGAGGAGCAGACCGGCCGGCTCGCCGGCCACGAACGCGACGCCGTCGGAGCCACCGCCCGTGACCGAGACCCGGGTCGGCTGGAACACGAGGGCCCACGTGTGGTCGGCGGTCGACACGAGCACCGTCTGACCGTCGGCCTCGGGCTGCGGCTCGTCGTCCCACTCCCAGGCGAGCCAGCCGAGCAGCTCGTCGACGCCGTCGGTGGCGAGGTCGTCGGGGACCGGCGTCGCGCCCTCGACGCCGTGCACGGCGGACTCCGCGTCCCAGCGGTGCACCGCGGTCTCCTGCGCCATCCGACGGATCCAGAACCCGACGTGCTGCTCGCCCGGCCACCACGTCCACGTCGGCGTCATCGGGTCGCGCGCGGTGAGCCGTTCGCGCAGTGCGGCGTACTCGGTGCGCAGGACCTCGCGCGGGTCGTCGTCGGCCGCGAGCGTGCCCCAGTCGCCGAACTCGCGCTGCGGCGGCGCGGCGTCGGTGTCCAGCGCGACGATCTTGTGCCGGTAGACGCCGATCACGTGCGCGAGCAGGTCGCGCACCGTCCAGCCCGGGCAGCCGGGCACCGTGGCGGTCAGATCGGTGGACGCGGCGATCATCGCCTCGACGTCGGCGTCGAGCAGCTCGAGGTAGCGCTCGGTGGGAAGGCGGGTGCCGTCGACACTGGGGAGGCCGGTCATGTGTCGATCCTGCCACCCTCCTGCCGCCCCCGGGATCCCGCGCGGCGGCGGCCCACCTAGGCTGACGCCGTGATGCCGCCACGACGCGACGCCCGGGGCTCGATGCCCGCGGGAGCGATCATCGCCGTCGCCCTCGCCATCGCGGCGGTCGTCGGGCTCATCGTCGGCGCGATCTGGGGCCAGAGCGGCGGCGCCGACACGGCGCCGCCGACGTCGTCCGCGTCGTCGACGTCGCCCGCTCCCACCGCCGACGTCGGGTCGTCGACCCCAGCGGCGCCGGACACCTCGGTTCCGACCCCGTCGGTCACCGACGGCACGCCGACCGACACCGGGTCCCCCGCGGCCAGCCCCACCGGCTCGGCGCCGCCCGCCCCCGCCACGACGACCACGTCCGCCGACGGGTGGCGACTCGGCTCGTGGAAGGTGACCAACACCGGGGGCACGCTCGGCATCGACACCACGGCGCGCAACACGGCCACCGGAACGCGGTCCGCCACGCTCGTGCTCTACGTCTACGTCAACGGCGCGCTCATCGCGACGACGACGGCCGTGGTCACCGACGTCCCGGCCGGCGGCACCGTGCCCGTGCACTTCGCGGGGACCGACCCGTGGCAGGCGGGCACCAAGATCCTGCTGCTGGCCACCGCCTGATCCGGCGTAGCTCCCAGGCCTGGCCGCGCGGGAGGGTCAGCGACCCCGCCACGCCGCGACGAGCACCAGGCACAACGACGCGGCCAGGACGCCGAGGGTGACGTAGCGCCGCGTCCGGGGGTTCACGCCGACAGCGTACGTGCCGTCGCCGCGGCGGTAGCCTCGAGCCGTGCCCGACACCCCCGACCCGACCCCGGACGACGCCGGCCGCGCGACACCGACGCCCGGCACTCCCGACGGCGGTGTGGCGGTGGTGCACCCGGTCCTGCGGCCGGTCGACGTCGACGGTGTCGGCGCGGTGCTCTACGGCACCGTCGCGTGGACCGTCGCCCTCGTCGTCTGCCTGCTGCTGCGCGACCGGCTGGCCGCCGACGGGCACACGTGGTGGACCTGGGTGTGCCTGGCCGGCGCGCTGCTCGGGCTGCTCGGCCTGTGGTTCGTGCGACGTCGGCGCGACGCCTACTCCGCCAAGGCTCGGCTGAGCCGGACCGCCGGTCAGAGCGTCTCGTCGGGCTCGATGTCCTCGACGTCGTCGAGCTCGAGGGCGATCTGGTCGGGCGACACGTCGGTCTCCGCCTCGTCCGGCTCCTCGTCGTCGACGTCGGTCTCGTCGTCCTCGTCGGCGTCCTCGTCCAGGTCGTCGACGAGGTAGTCGTCGACGTCGGTCTCGTCGCCCTCCTCGAGGTCCTCCTCGTCGAGGAGGTAGCCCTCGTCGAGGCCGCCCGACGCACCGACCAGGACCGTTCCCTCGACGTCGACGTCGAGGTCCAGGTCGGCGTCGAGGGCCCACCGGTCGGCGTCCGAGCCGACCGGCTCGACGCCCGGCTCGGCGACGACGACGACCTCGCTGTCCTCGGCCATGAGGTCGGCCACCACGGCCGGGACCTCGACCGGGACGGCGTCGGACCCCGAGCGCAGGTCGAGCGCGTCGACCCCGTACTCGTCGATGGCGATGTCGGTGACGGGTACGCCGGTGCCCTCGATCTCACGAACGCTGGAGTGCGCACCGCAGCCGTAGCCGAGGGCCACGACCCGCCCGTCGGCGCCGAGCTCGTTGGCGCACACGCCGAACACCTGCCCGAGCAGACCGCCCATCGGGAGCAGGAAGCCGCAGCCGCGGCACTGGCCGGGAGCGGACTTCGCCATGGGCGCGTCGGGGCCGAAGTCCCCGTCGTACCAGCGGTCGGCGGCCAGGCCCCGGCCGTACGCCGACAGCACGGTCTCCCGGCCGAGCCCGAGCTGCCACTGCTCGGGACGCAGCGGCGCCTCGGTGCTCGCGGTCTCGTCGGCCGGCTCGAGGGCGTCGGCTCCGCCGTACCCGGGCTCGAGCCGCGGGTCGTCGGGCGCGGTCGGGTAGAGATCGCCCGGGCCGAGGTCGCCGGGGCGGACCCGCTCGTTCCACGGGACCCAGGCCGGTGCGAGCAGAGCGCCGGCGCCCGGCAGCAGCACGACCTCGGACACGGTGGCGACGTCGCCGCCGGGCACGACCGCGAGGGTCACGCCCCACGTCCAGCCGCGGTACCCGGGGGCGAGGCAGGCGAACGTGTGGGTGGCGAGCCGCTCGTCGTCGGCCGCGACCCCGAGGTGCTCACCGACGTGGTCGGCCGGCGCGATCTCGAGCACCGCCGACCGGGCCAGGTCGACGGCCGACGACAGGACGGCGTCCGGAGATGCAGGGGTCACCCCCCCATCCTCGCCCACCCCGCCCACCCCAAGCGACGCGCCCCCGTCCCAGCACGGATCACATATCTAGGTCGTCGGCCACCTTGCGCAGCATCGAGGCCACGTTGTGCGCGGACTTGTCGTCGGGGTAGCGGCCGCGGCGCAGCGAGTTCGAGACGCCGTCGAGCAGCTTGATGAGGTCCTCGAGGATGACGGCCATGTCGTCGGCCGGCTTGCGGGCGGCCTTCGCGACGCTGGCGGGGACGTCGAGGATGCGGATCGACAGGGCCTGCGGACCGCGCTTGCCGTCGGCGACGCCGAACTCGACACGCGTCCCGGGCTTGAGCGCGTCGACGCCGGACGGCAGGGAGGAGGCGTGCACGAAGACCTCGTCACCGTCCTCGGTGGCGAGGAAGCCGAAGCCCTTCTCGCTGTCGTACCACTTGACCTTGCCAGTGGGCACCGTACTCACGCGTCCTTCGTCGTCGAGGCGGCCGGGCTGTCGCCCACCGCGCCCGCACAGGCTAGCCGTCCGGGGTTCCCGACCCCAAGGGTGTTGGGCGTCGGGGCGCCGCGATCAGCGCGAGTGCCAGGCGCTCAACAGCTCCGCCTCGCGCGCCGGAGCCATCCCCGGACCGGGACCCGGCGGCGGCTCGAGCCGCAGGTGCTCGGCGAGCTCGGCGACCGTCTGGCGCACCGGGCGGACCGGGAGGCCGACCGCCCGTGCCGCGGCCGGACTCGCCGCGTTGGCCCCGATCCACGGGTCGCCCCCGCCCCAGAGCGGGATCGTGCCGTCGCTCTCGCCCTGGTCGAGCAGCCACGACTCGTCGACCCAGGTGAAGGACGTGCCGCTCGGCGCCACCACCGCCGCGACGTCGGCGAGCAGGTCGGCGAAGGAGTACGGCGGCTCGGGGCTGACCGCGTGGAACGTGCCCGCGACGTCGTCCTCGACGAGCCGTGCGCAGAACGACCCCAGGTCCCGCGCGTCGATCACCTGGATCGGGTCGGTCGGGTCGCCCGGCGCGAGCACCTCGCCGCCGCGCGCGATCCGCTGCACCCACGAGGTGAAGCGGCGGGTGTGGTCCCACGGGCCGACGACGTACGTCGGGCGCACGACCGTCGCGCCGGGACCGAACAGCTCGCGCGCCTGCCGCTCCACCGCGACCTTGAGCGGGCCGTACGTCTCGGCGGTGACCACGTCGACGCCGGGTGCCGCGGCCTCGACCGTGGGCGACGACTCGTCGAAGCCCGGGCCGGCGGGTTCGGCGTACACCGAGGTCGAGGAGATGACGAGGTAGCGCCCACCCCGCCCGTCGAGCGCGTCGGCGAGCGAGCGGACCTGTCGCGGGAAGTACGCCGTCACGTCGATCGTCGCGTCGAACGCGCGTCCCGACGAGCGGCGACAGGTCGCCGTCGCGGTCGGTGTGCAGGTGCTCCGCCTCCGGGAACAGGTCGTCGGGTCCGGAGCCGCGATGGAGCAGCGTGACGTCGTGCCCGCCCCCGAGCGCGGCCGCGACGATGTGCCGGCCGACGAACCGCGTGCCGCCGACGACAAGGATCCTCATCAGTTCTCCTCACTCCAGCCGCGCCACCAGCCGACGAAGCCGGTGAGGTCGTCGAGCACGACGTCGGCCCCCGCGCCGGCCAGCGCCTCGCGGCTGCTCGGCCCGGTGGCGACCGCGACCGCGACGGCGCCCGCGCCGCGCGCGCCGAGGACGTCGCCGACGTGGTCCCCGACGTACACCTTGGCCCCGGCGTCGCGCAGCGCCGCCGACTTCGTCTCGGCGAAGCGCTCGCCCACGATGTCGGGGACGAGCGAGCGAGAGCCCGACCTCCTCGAGGACGGCGCGCACGTGGCTGTCCTTCTTGGCGCTCACGACCAGGACGCGGCACCCGTCGGCGACGACCGCCTCGAGGGCCTCGCGGGCGCCCGGGAGCAGCGCCTGCATCGCGAGACCGTGCGAGAGGTAGCGGCTGCGGTAGAGCTCGAGCGCCTCGGCGTAGGGCACGTCCGGGATGTAGTCGGGGAACACGCGGTCGAGCGGGAGACCGACACCGGCCCGGACCGCCGTCTCGTCGATGTCGACGCCGTACGCCCGGCAGGTGTGCGCGATCGAGTCGACGATCGCGTCCGCGGAGTCCACGAGCGTCATGTCGAGGTCGAAGCCGATCACGGTCACGGTCCGACCCTACGGTTCCCGGCCGTCGTCCGGTTCGCCCTGGGAGCACCCCCTCGCGTAAATTCGTGCGGATGGCCACGAGAGGCACGGGTCCGGCGGCGTCCGCGCGACGCTCGTCGGCGACCGCACGCCCGCGGTCGCTCGCCGAGGACCTCCGGGCCCGCAGCGACGAGGACCTGGCGGCGCTCCTCGCGGCGCGCCCCGACCTCGTGCACCCCGTGCCCGCCGACCTCGGCGCGCTCGCCACCCGCGCGACCACGGGCCCCTCCGCGTCCCGGGCCCTCGACCGGCTCGACGAGCTCGCGCTCGCGGTCGTCACCGCCCTCGGCGCGCTGCCGGAGCCGGTGTCGCTCGCCGACGTCCTCGGCGGCATCCCCGGCACCCGCGCCGCCGACCTGCGGCCGGTCGTGAGCCGGCTGCGGACGCTGGCGCTGCTCTGGGGCGAGGACGACGACCTGCACCTCGTCCGCCCGGTCCGCGAGGCGCTCGGCACCTACCCGGCCGGCCTCGGCCCCGCGATGGCCGGGGCGCGTCGAGGGGTCGTGCCGTACGCCGACGACCCCGACCCTCGTCGACCGGGTGCTCGCCGACGCGCCCGAGGGCGCACGTGAGGCGCTCGACCGCCTCGTCTGGGGCCCGCCGATCGGTCGCGTCGAGGGTGCGGACCGCCCGGTCGACGTCGGGTCCGCCCGCACCCCCGTCGAGTGGCTGCTCGCCCACCACCTCCTCGAGCCCACCGGGTCCGACACCGTCGTGCTCCCGCGCGAGGTGGCGCTCGCGCTGAGGCGCGGTGCGCTCGTCCACGACGTGCGGATCGAGCCACCGCCGTTCTCGCACACCGACCGCACGCCGCAGCTCGTCGACCGTACGGCGGGTCAGCAGGCGTTCACCTTCACCCGGCTCGTCGAGGACCTCCTCGAGGCGTGGTCGTCCGCACCGCCCGTGGTGCTGCGCAGCGGTGGCCTCTCGGTGCGCGACCTCGCCCGGACCGCGGCCACCCTCGACCTCGACGAGGAGGGCGCCGCGCTCGTCGTCGAGGTCGCCTACGCCGCCGGGCTGCTCGCCGCCGACGGTGCCGTCGACGAGGTCTGGTGCCCGACGCCGGCGTACGACTCCTGGCGGGCACGGCCGGTCGCCGAGCGCTGGGCCCTGCTCGCGCAGACCTGGCTGCTCATGACGCGCACTCCGGCGCTCGTGTCCGGCCGCGACGACTCCGGGTCGCGGGTGAACGCGCTGGCCCGCGACACCGAGCGGTCGCTCACGCCGGAGGCCCGCCGCGCGCTGCTCGACGAGCTGCTCGCGCTCGAGCCGGGCCAGTCGCCGTCGCACACGTCGCTCCTGGCGCGGCTGCGCTGGCGTCGGCCGCGTCGTACCTCTCCGCTGTGGTGGACCGTCGTCGAGTCCGCCCCCGAGGAGGCCGAGCGGCTCGGGATCACCGGTCTCGGTGCGCTGTCGGCGCACGGTCGCGCGCTGCTCGCGTCGACGTCCGCGGAGGAGTCCTCGGCCGAGGCGCGCGCGGCGACCCGCATGCCCGGCCGTACCCCCGTGCCGGGCGCGGTCGTGGCCGCGCTCGAGCCGGTGCTGCCCACGCCGCTCGACCACGTGCTGCTGCAGGCGGACCTCACCGCGGTCGCTCCCGGCCCGCTCGAGAGCGACCTCGCCCGCGAGATGTCGCTGCTCGCCGACGTCGAGTCGACCGGCGGGGCGACGGTCTACCGCTTCAGCGACGCGTCGCTGCGCCGGGCGCTCGACGCCGGGCGCTCGGCCACGGACATCCTCGCGACCCTGCACTCCCGCTCGCGGACGCCCGTGCCGCAGCCGCTGGAGTACCTCGTCACGGACGCGGCCCGACGGCACGGCGCGCTGCGCGTCGGGGTCGCCTCGGCCTACGTCCGCTGCGACGACACCTCGACGCTGTCGGAGATCCTCGCCGACCGTCGGCTCGCGAGCCTGCGCCTGGCCCGCCTCGCCGACACCGTGATCGCGACGACGAGCCCGGTCGATCTCGTGCTCGACCGCCTGCGCGAGGCGGGCTACGCGCCGAGCGCCGAGAACTCCGAGGGCGCCGTCGTCGTACGCCGACGCGACGAGCGCCGCACGCCCCCGCGGCCCCGGCCGCCACGGCTCTCGGTCGAGCCGCCGGCCCCCACCGAGGCGATGCTGTCGGCGGCGGTACGCGCGCTGCGTGCCGGCGAGACGGCCGCCGCGAGCCGCCCGGCCGCGATCCCCGACGCCAGCGGCAGCGGGCGGCTCCCGCGCTCGACGACCACCGAGACGATGGCCGAGCTGCGTGCCGCGCTCGACGGGCAGAAGCCCGTCTGGATCGGGTACGCCGACTCCACCGGGACCACCACCGAGCGGGTCGTCGAGCCGCTGCGCCTCGACGGCGGCTTCCTCACCGCCTACGACCTGCGCACCGCCGAGGTGCGCACCTTCACCGTGGCGCGCATCACCGGCGTCGCCGCCGTCGCCGATCCCGGCCGCTGACCCGGCTGATCGTCAGCCAGGAGTTCCTCGCACGTCACCGCACGACTCGCATCCGCATGGGAACGGCCGCGCCCAGCTCCCGCAGCGTCGATCGGATCGATGCCGGACCCATGCCGCGTGTTCCGCGGCACTACCGCAGTGCCGGATCGATGACGCAGTGCATCCGGACGGCAGCGACGGACCGTCAGCGAGCGTGCGACATGGCCTCGTCGAGCGAGCCTGTCGGTGGTCGAAGTGGTGGTGCGCCCTGCTGGTCAGGGCCGGGTTCGTGGCGGGGTGAAGGTCCAGCAGCCGGTGGTGTGCGGGTCGATGCCGTCGGTCGGCGCGATCGACCAGCCGCCCTCGTGCACCGCGTGGTGGTGGCGCACGCAGAGCAGCACGGTGTTCGAGATGTCGGTCGCGCCGCCGTCCTCCCAGGGCAGGGTGTGGTGGGCGTGGGTGCGGGAGACGTCGACGCGGCAGTCGGGGAACGCGCAGTGCCCGTCGCGGACCTCGAGGGCGCGGCGCAGCCGCGGCCGGGACGGTGCGCTGGGTGCGGCCGAGGTAGAGCACGCTGCGGGCCTGCGCGGGAGCCGGCCGGTCAGCACGTCTCGCCACGCCGGACCGCTCGACCCGGCGGTCGCGGTGGTCTCGCCGGTGCCCGGGTCGGGTCGGGTGGTGATCACGGGGTGCAGGTCGGTGTCGCAGAGGATCCGGCGCAGCGACTCGTCGGGCAGCAGCACCGGCTGCTCGTGGCCGGGGACGTGCAGCCGGCCGCCGAGGCCGGTGAGCAGCTGGTCGAGGTCGGCGGTGAGGGTGAGGTGGGGGCGGACCCCGTGCCGGGTGCCGAGCGCGCCGGCGTCCAGCGCGCGGGTGGCCAGGTGGCCCAGGGCGAGGGCGAGCAGGTGCGGGCGGCGGGCCTTGCGCCGCTGGGCGTCGAGTGCCGGGTGCCCGCCGGGCTGGTCGTCGGGTGTCAGGGATCCGCTGCGGTGCCAGCCGTCCACGACCGCGTCGAGCGCGGTGGACAGCGCCGCGGCGGTCTCCGCGGTCAGGTACCCGGAGAGCCGGTAGCCGACCCCGACCGGGGTGATGGTGACCTGCTGGTCGTCGTAGGCGTCCAGCTGGGCCTGGCGGACCCCGTCCGGGTCGGCCACGAACCGCAGGTAGCGCGCGGACAGGGCGACGTCGGCGACCGGGGCGCGGCGGGCCAGGTCGAGCAGCACCGCCTCCGCCTCGCGCGGCCTTGGTCGGCACGCTCCGCGACCGGCAGCGCCTGCACCGCGAGGGTGATCCCGCGGGTGATCTCCCGCACCGCACCCCCGGGCACCTCCCCCGCGAGCCACGCCCGCTGGGTCGCGGGGAAGTCGGCGCGCAACGAGGTCGAGGACGCGAGGAGGACCTTGGCCTCGGTCTCGGACCTGCGGCACCGCTGCGTGCAGCCAGGACTTGGTCGAGGCGAACCCGGCCGGCTCGAGGGCGCCCGAGGCGTGCACCACCCCGGTCGCCACCGTCGCCACCGCCGTGACCCGGTCACTCGCCCGGTGCAGCGCCTCGGTCAGCGGGATCAGCGCGGCCGGCGGCACCTCGACCAGCGCGCCCTCGGCGGTCAGCCGCGCGAGGTCCGCGGCCGCCTCGGTCAGCCGGTCGACGGCGTCCGCGACCAGCGCGCTCGGACTGCCGCGGCGGGCGGGTCGTGGTCGAACTCATGGCTCGAACCTACCCAGGGGGTCTGACAGTCCCAGGCCCCGAAACCGCCCTGGGCACAACTACTTTCCGCGATCCAAGATCACCGACGGTGACGGTGTACCGGACCGTCGACTCAACTGCGCGGGCGCGAGGCGACCGAGCGCGCCGACCCCGCGCTGTCGTGGAGGGAGTCCCGCTCAGTAGGTCTCGGCCAGGCTCGCGGCGATCCCCCGGGCCCATCCGGTCGCCCGCTCGGTCTCGCCGTCCTTGAGCTGGTTGGCCTTGCCGACGAGGAAGCTCTCCGGCTCGGCGAGCACGGCGTAGCCGTGCTTGCGCAGCCGGTCGGCGATGCCCTTGGAGGCGTGGCCGGTGAGCAGCGGCGGGCCGTCCACGCGGGTGTCGAAGGCCGCGGCGAAGCCGGAGCCCGGCGGGAGCGCGGCGAACCAGTCGCGCAGTCCCGGACCCTCGTAACCGGGCTCGAGGTGCAGCTCGCCGTGGGACTTCTCGACGTAGTTCGGCGCGCCCTTGCGCGACTGCGCGGACGTCATCCCGTGCGCGTGCGTCGGGCCTCCGACGACGAGCAGCCCGGCGGCGTCCACCTGCTCGTCGGTCGCCTCGGCGACGGGCAGGACCACCACGTCGCACGTGTCGGTGAGTCCGGCGGCGATCGCCTCGGCGACCTCGCGGGTGTTGCCGAACATGGATTCGTACACGACGAGTGCGCGCATGATGCACCTCCAGGTGCCACCTCGATCCTACGACCGGAGGTCGAGCAATCGCCCGGCGCGCAGGCGCCTCGCGGCCTCAGCCGGCGATCGCCGCGGCGATCCGACGCGCCTCGGCGCCCGCCTCGCGGAGCATCCCCGACGGCGAGACGAACTGGCCGCAGAAGTACAGCCCGGGCAGCGCGGTCCGGCCTCCGGAGACCAGCGGCCGACCGTCCGCGTCGCACACGGTCCTCCACTCCGGGAGGAACTCCTCGAGCGCGGGACGGTAGCCAGTGGCGAGCACCACCGCGTCGACCTCGAGCGCTCCGCCGTCGACCGAGCTCGACGCCCGCCTCGGTGAACCGTGCGACCGCGCCGTGCACCGCGATCCGGCCCGCCCGGATGTGCTCCATCGTGCCGATGTCGAGCAGCGGGATGTGCCGGTCGCGCGCGATCTGGGTGTTCGGCCCGTACGGCAGCCGGCGCAGCCCGACGGTCGTGATGTCGCCGACCGTGAGGCGGACCAGCGGCGCGGCGAGGGCGTCGGCGAGCCGGGGCGGGAGGTGCCTCATCACCGCGCCGACCTGCAGGATCGGGACGACGCCGAACAGGTCCCGCGGTACGACGTTGACCGGGCCGCGCACGGACAGGTGGGTGCGGACGCCGTGCTCGACCAGGTCGATCGCCTGCTCGCACGCGGAGTTGCCGAAGCCGACGACGAGGACCGAGCCACCGCGCCAGCGCTCGCCGTTGCGGTACTCGCTCGAGTGGAGCAGGTCACCGGCGTAGGACTCCATGCCCGGCCAGGTGGGACGCAGGGGTCGGCGCGTCGCGCCGGTGGCCACCACGACGTTGCCGGCCCGCCACTCCCGATCCGCGGTGGTCGCGACCCACCCGCCGTCGGCCCGGGCCAGCCGGGTGACCTCGGACCCGTAGTGCGGCTCGATCCCGTGGTGGGCGCGGTATCTCTCGAGGTACTCGACGACCTGGTCGCGCGACGGGTAGCGCGGCCAGGACGACGGCATCGGCAGGCCGGGCAGGGACGACGCCGACCTGGGCGTGTGCAGGTGCAGGCGGTCGTAGTGCCCGCGCCACGCGGCGCCGACCACGTCGGTCGCCTCGAGCACCTCGAACGGACGGCCGGCGGCGGTGAGCGCGGCAGCGGTGGCGAGACCCGCGGCGGACGCTCCTACGACGAGGGTCTCGGTGTCGACACGCACGGCCCGAGACTAGAGGCCCACCACCGCGACGTTCGGCGGTTCAGGTGAGCGGCGTCGTGCTCGTGGTGAGCGCCTCGAGGATCTCGGGGATCGGCGTGACGCCGAGCCCGGGACCGGTCGGGACGGTCATCATCCCGTCGTGCATCACGAACGGCTCGGTGATGTCCTGCCTGAAGAAGCGGTCGCTCGCGCTCGTGTCGCCGGGGAGCGTGAAGCCCGGCAGCGACGCGAGGGCGACGTTCGCCGCGCGGCCCAGCCCGGTCTCCACCATGCCCCCGCACCAGACGGGGATCCCCCTGCGTACGCCGAGGTCGTGGATGGCCTTCGCCGAGAGGTAGCCGCCGACGCGGCCGGCCTTGATGTTGATGATCTCGCAGGCGCCGTACTCGATGAGCGAGTCGGCGTTGTCGACCGAGAGGACCGACTCGTCGAGGCACACCGGCGTACGCATGCGGTCGGCGAGCAGCTTGTGCCCGAAGAGGTCCTCCTCGTGGATCGGCTGCTCGATGAGCAGCAGGTCGAGCTCGTCGAGCCGGCAGAGGTGGTCGATGTCCGCGCGGCCGTATGCCTGGTTCGCGTCGACCTGCAACGGCATGTCCGGCCAGCGCTCGCGTACCGCGCTCGTGGGCACGATGTCCCACCCGGGCTGGATCTTCAGCTTGATCCGCTTGTAGCCCTGGGCGACGTAGCCCTCGACCTCGGCCAGCAGCGTGTCGAGCGAGTCGTCGTCCGGGATGCCGACCGATACGCCGCACGGGATCTCGGTCCGCGTCGAGCCGAGGTACGCCGCCAGCGACTGGCCCGACGCGCGCAGCTGCGCGTCGAGCACGCCGAGCTCGAGCGCGCCGCGGGCCATCGGGTGACCGCGCACCGGACCGAGCAGGGCGGGCACGTCCTCGGCGGTGATGTCCTTGCCGAGCAGGCGCGGCAGCAGGTGGTCGCGCATGACGAGCAGCGCAGCCGCGTTGAACTCGTGGCTGTAGAGCGGCTCCGGGGACGCCACGCACTCGCCCCAGCCGACGACGCCGTCCGAGGTGGTGACCTCCAGCAGCAGGACGTCCTTGGTGTACTCCGTGCCGAACGACGTCCGGAACGGCCGGACGAGCGGCAGAGCCGCCTCGTGCACGACGACGCGCTCGATCCTCACGACCCGACCTCCACCACGTAGTGACCATCCGTCGTCAGGGCGACGACGCGTCCGCCGTCCGCCACGAGCGGGCCGAGGACCTCGCGGACCGCGAGCCGCCAGCGGCGGGCGAGCTCGGGGTCCTCGTGCCGGATCGCGACGATGTCCGCCGGCAGGGCGACGAGCCGGACCGGCGACGTCGCCTCGATGACGTGCGGGCCGTTCGCGTCCGCGACGAGCGCGTCCTCGGCGCCGACCGCGGTCCAGCCGTCGCGCGGGAGCGCGACGGTCGTGCCGGCGAGCGCGTCCGCGACGCGCGGCGCGGCGAGGTCCCACTGGAGCAGCAGCCGGTCGCTCGGCTCGCCCTTGTTGAGCGCGTCGTCCATCCGCCCGTAGAAGTCGACGAGGTACTCGACGCCGATGCCGCCGAGCTTGGTGAGGTTGAGCCGGGCGTTACGCCGGACCAGCGGGTCGAACGTCCACACGATCCGGTCGATGTCGTGCTCCAGGGCCCAGGCGCGCTGGTGCAGCTTGATCGCCGTGCCGATCCCGCGGTCGGCGGCGTGCGGCAGCACCGCGGCCATGTGCGAGTGCAGGTGGACGTGGTAGCCGCGCGACCCGGCCGAGCGGCCGACGAACGCGAGGCACGCGCCGACCATCTCGTCGCCGTCGTAGGCGCCCCCGACATAGCCGCCGGAGTGCTCGATGGCCCGCAGGTGGTTGGAGGTGACCTCGCTGCCCGTCGGGCTCGGCCAGACCGCGTCCCAGAGCCGGCGGGCCTCGCCCAGCTCCTCGTGCGAGTGCAGGGTCCGCACGACGACGCGCGACCGCTCGGCCGCGACGTCGGCGTCGTGCAGCGCCGCGCGAGCGCACCAGATCGGTCTCGTCGTCCGTGGTCACCACCACACCGTAGGGCAGCCGGGCACGTCGTGGCCCGGCCCGGCACGACCTGCGCATTCGTCCCCTCCAGCCCCGGGATGGGAGGATCGGCGGATGACCGACGGCCCTCTGATCGTGCAGAGCGACAAGACGCTCCTCCTCGAGATCGACCATCCGCTGTCGGAGGAGTGCCGCCACGCGATCGCGCCGTTCGCCGAGCTCGAGCGGGCGCCCGAGCACATCCACACCTACCGGCTCACGCCGCTGGGGCTGTGGAACGCGCGGGCCGCCGGCCACGACGCCGAGGGCGTCGTCGACACGCTGCTGCGCTACTCCCGCTACGCCGTCCCGCACGCGCTCCTCGTCGACGTCGCCGACACGATGGGGCGCTACGGCCGCCTGCAGCTCCAGATGCACCCGGCGCACGGCCTGGTCCTGCACGCGAACGACCGTGCCGTGCTCGAGGAGGTGCTGAGGAGCAAGAAGATCGAGCCGCTCGTCGGTGCGCGGATCGAGCCCGACACGGTGGTCGTCCACCCGTCGGAGCGGGGTCACCTCAAGCAGGTGCTGCTCAAGCTCGGCTGGCCCGCCGAGGACTACGCCGGCTACGTCGACGGCGAGGCCCACCCGATCGCGCTGCGCGAGGAGGGCTGGGAGCTGCGTGGCTACCAGCGCGAGGCGGCCGAGGGCTTCTGGCACGGCGGCTCGGGCGTCGTCGTCCTCCCCTGCGGCGCCGGCAAGACGATCGTCGGTGCGGCGGCGATGGCGATGGCGCAGGCCACGACCCTCATCCTCGTGACGAACACGGTGTCGGCGCGGCAGTGGCGCCACGAGCTGCTCCGGCGCACCACGCTGACCGACGCGGAGATCGGCGAGTACTCCGGCACCATCAAGGACATCCGACCGGTGACGATCGCGACGTACCAGGTCATGACGACGCGTCGCAAGGGCGTCTACTCCCACCTCGAGCTGTTCGACTCCCGCGACTGGGGCCTGATCCTCTACGACGAGGTGCACCTGCTCCCCGCGCCGATCTTCCGCTTCACCGCGGACATCCAGTCGCGCCGGCGGCTCGGCCTCACCGCGACCCTCGTGCGCGAGGACGGCCGGGAGGGCGACGTCTTCTCGCTCATCGGCCCGAAGCGCTACGACGCGCCGTGGAAGGACATCGAGGCGCAGGGCTACATCGCCCCGGCGGACTGCGTCGAGGTGCGCGTCACGCTCGACGAGCGCGAACGCCTCGTCTACGCGACCGCGGAACCGGAGGAGCGCTACCGGCTCGCGGCGTCGAGCGACCGCAAGTACCGCATCGTGGAGACGCTCATCGCCCGCCATCCCGAGGAGCACATCCTCGTGATCGGCCAGTACCTCGACCAGCTGCACGAGCTCGGCGAGCGGCTCGACGTGCCCGTCATCACCGGCGAGACTCCGGTCACCGAGCGCGAGCGGCTCTTCGAGGCGTTCCGCACGGGCGAGGTCCGCGTGCTCGTCGTGTCGAAGGTGGCCAACTTCTCCATCGACCTGCCCGACGCCGGCGTCGCGATCCAGGTCTCCGGGTCGTTCGGCTCACGGCAGGAGGAGGCGCAGCGGCTGGGCCGCGTGCTGCGGCCGAAGGCCGACGGACGGACCGCCCGGTTCTACGCCGTCGTCGCCCGGGACACGGTCGACGCCGACTTCGCCGCGCACCGCCAGCGCTTCCTCGCCGAGCAGGGCTACGCGTACCGCATCGTCGACGCCGAGGACGTCCTCCACGGCGACATCGACCCGCAGCCCTCGGCGTAGCCCCCGGCCCGTGGATCTGGGGTGGGGACGACGGGTCAGCTCTGCTGGCCCATGCTCCAGAGGGTCCAGACGGCGGTACGCAGCGAGCGCGGCTGCTGGAGCGTGGTGACGATCGCGTGCGCCACGTCGTCGGCGGTGAGCCACTCGGCGAACCGCGGGTCGTCCTCGGTGCGCCCGGCGCCGACGGCGAACTCGGTGGCCGTGCCGGCGGGACAGATGAGCGTCACCCGCACGCCCTTCGCGCGCAGCTCGCGGTCGAGACTGCCGGCGAGGCCGACCTGCGCGTGCTTCGTGCCGGCGTACACCGCCTCGTCCTCGCCGCCGCGGAACCCGGCCACGCTCGACACGATGACGATGTCGCCGCCGCCGGCCTCGAGCATCGGCGGCAGCGCGGCGCGCACGGTCCAGACGGTCCCGGCGTAGTTCGTGTCCATCATCTCGGCGAGCTCGTCGTCGGTGTGGTCGAGGATCCCGCCGTACATCCCGATGCCCGCGTTGGGGACGACCGAGTCGACCCGGCCCCACTTCTCCACCGCCGCGGCGACGAGGCGCGCGTTGTCCGCGGGCGAGCGGACGTCCATCGCTACGCCGACGGCACGGTCCGCACCGAGCTCGCGGACGAGCTCGTCGAGCCGCTCCTGGCGGCGACCACCGAGCGCGACCCTGGCCCCCTCGGCGACGAGCAGTCGAGCCGTGGCGCGCCCGATCCCGGCGGTGGCTCCGGTGACGACGACGACGGTTCCGGTGAGGTCACGTGCTGCGGGCATGCCTGCTCCTGGAGGGACGGGACGATTTCGTTCAACGCCCAAACATATGACGCGGCCACGTCGTCTGTCGACCTCGCCCGGAGCTCCGGCGGCCGGTCAGCGGACGGACACGTCGAGGATGTCGCCGCCCCTGGTGCGCCACGCCGGGCACACCACGTTGTGGTCGAGCAGCCGGCGCCCCGACTTCTCCACCCACTGCACGATGGCCGACGTCGAACCCGCGAAGGACTCCGCGCACGACGCCGCGGCGCTCGCCCTGGTCCCCGGCCCGGTGGCGTTCCACACCGGCAGCCCGGGGGCCCAGTCGCCGGCGATCTCGGCCCACTGCTGCGGCGAGGAGTAGATCCCCACCCGTACGCCGGCCTCCTGCAGCCGCGCCGCCATCGCCGCGAGGACGGTCGCGTTCTCCTGCGTCGTGCCGTTCCACGCGTTGGTGACCTCGACGTCCAGCCACCACATCGCGACGCCACGCACCCCTGCGGCCCGCTCGCGCGAGATCGCGTCGTCGACCAGCCCGCGCCCGTAGGCGACCGGGTCGCCGACCCCGGAGTACGACGTGTTCACGTACACGGCGTACCCGGTGGTCCGTCGCGCCCAGGCGAGCTGCTCCGCGAAGCACCGGTTCGACAGGCGTGGGGCGCCGCCGTTGAGGCCGACGATCCCGAAGGCCGCGCCCGTCGGCGGCGTCCGACCGCACTGCGGGTAGGAGATGTCGTAGCCGACGCCGGCCACGGTCGCCGCCGGCTCCCGCGGCGGGACGATCACGGTCGGGGCGCCCGGCAGCAGCGGCGGCGGGGTCGAGAGGTCCACCTCCGCCGCCGTGCCCCCGGAGCCCGACAGCAGGGCGGCTCCGGCGTACACCGCTCCGGTCACGACGAGGAGCCCGCCGGCCACCGCCAGCACGGTGCGTCCCACCCGCCGGCGTCGCGCCTGGAGCGGTGTGAGGCCGCGGGACCGGCGTCCGACGCGCACACCTCCGGACCGGCCCACCACGTGAACCTAACCGACGACGCGAAGGCCGCCGTCCGCGCCGTACCCCCGGCCGTACGCCGCGCGGCACGACTGGCTCGCCCGCTCGCCCGACCCCGGCCGGCTCGAGTCAGGCGCCCGTGCCGGTGAACAGCGCGGTGAGGTCGAGCGAGGGCACGTGCCGCTTGCCGGCGAGCGAGACGTAGGTGCGGGCCAGGGCGTCCTTGCCCGCCCCGAGCACGGTGCTGAGCAGCCCCACGGCCTCGGCGAGCTCGGACTGCGGCTCCTCCGCGACGAGGCGGCGCCACATGGCGGCCTCGAGCGCGTTGAACGCCGTCTGCACCTCCGAGATGTCGAACCCGGCGCTGAACCGCTCCTCGGCGACCCGCTGGGAGTACGCCGTGACCGCGGACAGGTCGCGATCGCGGATCGCCGCGACGACGAGGTCGTGCAGGTCGGCGAGGCGCTGACGGGTGAGCGGCTCCCCCGCGGCCTCGTAGTGCGCGACGTGCGAGCTCTCGAGCGAGGCGAACGCCTCGTCGAGCACCTGGGCGCGCGCGGTCTCGAGCAGGACGGAGACGTCCATGGTGCTGCCCTCCCGGAGCCCGCCCGGCCGCCCGTCTGGGGTGCCGCCGGCTCCGTCGCCACGCTACGCCGAGGCCCTCGCGGACCCGGGGTCGGACGGCGTGCCCTTCGCCTCATCGCCACCACGTCGGAGCCTGGACATCCGCCGTCCTCGGAGCTACCTTGCGAGACATGGAACCGGGCGAGGCACAGAACCCGCTCACCCAGCTCCGCCGCGGGGTCATCGAGTACTGCGTCCTCGCCCTGCTCACCGAGGACGAGCTCTACGGCTTCGACCTCGTCCGGCGGCTCGGCGAGTCCGAGGGGCTGGTGACGAGCGAGGGCACGATCTACCCGCTGCTCTCGCGGCTGCGTCGGGTCGGGTGGGTCACGACGACCTGGCGCGAGTCCGAGTCGGGACCACCCCGGCGCTACTACGCGATCACCAGGACCGGCCGGCACGCGCTGACCGGGTTCACCACCGAGTGGCGGCGGTTCCGCGACTCGGTCGACGCCGTGCTCGGGACGGGAGAAGGAGCGCGAGATGCAGGAGCGAACCGTGATTGACCCGCTCGTCGAGGACTACCTGCGGCGGCTCGGCCTGGCCGCCGACGTGCTCGGCCCGGAACGGCGCAGCGAGCTGGTCTCCGGCATCCGGGAGCACATCGAGGCCGCCGTCGGCCTCCGGCGAGGTGCGCGACGAGGCCGCGCTGCGCGTGCTGCTCGACCGGCTGGGCGACCCCGACGAGATCGTCGCGGCCGCGCTGGCGGACGACCCGGCGGCCCAGGGCACGGCGTACCCCCGACCCGCCGCGCCCGTCGCCTACCGCCGCGCCGGCATCGGGCTCGAGATCGCCGCGGCCCTGTTCCTCACCCTCGGCTCCATCCTGTTCGTGATCGGCTGGCTGGTCGGGGTGGTCCTGGTCTGGGCGTCGCGGCGCTGGACGCTGGGCGAGAAGCTGCTGGCCACGCTGGTCTTCCCCGGCGGGCCCGCGGCCGCGCTGTGGCTGGGCGCCTCGGTCAGCGGCACCACGACCTGCACGTCGTCCGCCGCCACCGACGGGCTGGGCGGGCCGCCGGTCTCCGCGCCGGTCGAGTCGTGCACGACGACCGGGCTCGTGCTCCCTCCCGTCCTGGGCGTCATCGTGTTCGTCGCGTGGATCCTGCTCCCGGTCGTGGTGGCGGCCGTGCTCCTCGGGCGTGCCGGGCGACGCGCCGACGTCGAGCCGCCGGTCCCCGTTCGCCTCGGCACCTCGTCCCGCTGGGGCGGGCTCGAGATCGCCGCGGTGCTCCTGCTGTCCGTCGGCGGCGTCGTCCTGCCGCTGGTCGGCGTCGTCGCCGGCCTGACCTGCGCCTGGCTGTCCGACCGGTGGACCCGGAACGAGAAGTGGGTGGCCTCGGCGATCGCCTCGGTCGGCCTCGTCGTGCCGCTGCTGGCCGTCATGGCGGTCCTCGCCGTCCGCATCGCCTGACCGACCCGTCCCCGAGCCACCCCGGAGTGATCATGCACATCAACCTCCCGTTGGGACTGCTGCCGATCCTCGCCGTGTTCGGGCTGAGCGGCTCCGTCGCCGCCGTGTACCTCGCCGTACGGCTGCAGACCCGCCGCTGAGCCCCCGGCGGCTCAGGCCAGCTCGAGGGTGGCGTGTCGTCGGCTCTCGCGCTCGAAGAACAGCAGCATGGCCATGCCGAGGGCGCCGTACACGACGCCGATGAGCGCCTCGTCCCGGACGAGCGGCGTCACGGACGCCCAGGACGCCCCGGCGACGAGCTCGCGGGCCGCCTCGATGCCGTGGGTGAGCGGCAGCACCTGCGCGACGGACTGCATCCACCCGGGCAGCGCCGACACCGCGACGTTGACGCCGCAGAAGATGACGAGGAACCCCATGATGATGTTCGACAGCACGGCGGTCTCCCGCACCCGCAGCGCGAGCGCCGCGGAGGTCAGCCCGAGACCCGTGCAGGCGAACGAGCGACACCGCGAGCACGGCGACCAGTGGCACCCACGCGTCGACCGGGATCGGCACGCGCAGCAGCAGCGCGCCGAGGACGAGAACGAGTGCGGACACGCAGAACCCGTTGACGATCACGGGGAGCGCGCGACCCAGGAACAGCGGCAGCCGTCGGGCGGGGCTGGCGAGCAGCAGGCCGAGGGTCTGCGTGAAGCGCTCGCTGCCGACCGTGTTGCCCATCGCGAACAGGCACGGGATCGAGGCGAGCTCGACCGCGTTGCCGATCAGGTAGAACGAGTCGTCACCGACGCCGGCGTCGCGCCCGACGTAGGCGAAGAACAGGAGCTGGAAGATCGGTCCCACGATGAACGTCGGGATGAGGATCCACGGCGTGAGCCAGTGGAACAGCGCCCGGTAGCTGGTGAGGCCGCCCAGGAAGAAGATGCGCAGCGACGCGGTCATGCCGGCCGCCTCACGTCAGCGCCAGCGTCGCGTTGACGCGGGCCGAGTCGACGAGCCGCCTGGCGAGACCGACCCCGACGGCGGCGTACGCCGCACCCGTGAGCAGGCACAGCGCGACGTCGGGCCACGCGTTGCCGCCGAGCGCGGCGTCGCGCACCGCCGCGACGCCCCACGTCGGGGGGAGCAGCCACGCGATCGGCCGCACCCAGTCCGGCAGGATCGACAGCGGCACGAGGAACCCGCAGATCAGCCACACCGGGAACTCGAACAACGACCCGAGCGCCCACGCCGAGCGGTAGCGGACCGAGGACACCGCCTGCAGGAAGCCGACGAGCCCCAGCGACAGCGACAGCGCGAGAGCGGCGACGACGAACACGAGCGGCTGGTCGAACGAGATCGGGATGCGGAACACGAGGCGCCCCCACAGCAGCGTGGCCACGAGGCTCCACAGCCCGATCGTGGCCATCGACACCGTGGCCGGCGCGATCACGAGGCTGAACGGCGTGGGCGACCCGACGAGCAGCTCGAGCGTGCCCTGTCGCCGTTCCCCCTGCAGCGTGGTCGAGGCCGTGGTGCTCACGGCCGACCACACGCCCATGCAGCTCGCGCCGACAGCGGCACTGACGAGCGCGGCCTCGTCGCCGTTCTGGCGGTACATGAAGAAGACCGACGTCGCGAAGAACATCGGGTAGACGATCGACAGCAGCCCGTCGAAGGAGGACCGGCTGCGCATCTTCAGCTGGAGCCACCAGCCGACGGCGACGAGGCGCAGCGTGCTCACGCGGACCGCACCAGCTCGACGTACGCGTCCTCGAGGGTCGGCTCCCGCGTCGCCACCCGCCCGAGCGAGAGCCCGTCGAGGCGGCCCAGCACGGCCGGCGTCACGGTCGCCGCGGCGTCGGTGCGGACGACGAGCAGCTGCGAGTGGCCGCCGTCCTCGACCGCGACGGACGTGACGCCGGCGATCGCGCGCACCGAGTCGAGGCGGTCGTCGACGCCGTCGAACACCTCGATCTCCACGACGTGCCCGTCGGCGACGCGGGACTTCAGCTCGGCCGGCGTGCCCGCCGCGACGATGCGGCCGGCGGCGATGACCGCGATGCGGTCGCACAGCTCGTCGGCCTCGAACATGTAGTGCGTCGTGAGCAGGACGGTCGTGCCCTGCGCCGTGAGCGACGCGACCGTCTGGCGCAGCTCCCGGGCGCCGACCGGGTCGATGCCGATGCTCGGCTCGTCGAGGAACAGGACGTCGGGCCGGTGCAGGAGGCCGCGCGCGATGTGCAGGCGCTGCCGCATGCCGCGCGAGTAGCCCTCGACCCGCTCGCGCTCGCGCCCGGTGAGCCCGACCAGCTCGAGCAGCTCCCCGATCCGCGGCCCCTGCTCCCGTGGCGGTACGCCGTAGAGCTCGGCGAAGTACCGCAGGTTGTCCCGGCCGGAGAGCCGCTCGTAGAGGCCCTTGTCGCCGCCGAAGACGTACCCGATCCGGCGGCGTACCTCCCGCGGGTCCGCGACGACGTCGTACCCGAGCACCCGGGCGCTGCCGGACGTGGGCAGCAGCAGCGTGATGAGCATCTTGATCGTCGTCGTCTTGCCCGCGCCGTTCGGGCCGAGGAGGCCGAACAGCTCACCGCGCTCCACCTCGAAGGAGATCCCGCGGACCGCCTCGACGTCCTTGCGGGTACGGCGACGGAGCCCCGTCCTCGTCGCGTACCGGCGGGTCAGCGCATCGACCTCGATGACCGGCATGTCGTCCCTTCCGCTCGACCGGACGTCCGCGACGCTGCGCGTCCGCGTGGTCCGATCCTCGCACCGGATTCCGAACGCTCAGGACAGTGCCACGCGGTAGCGCAGCCCCGTTCCGCCACGGGACGAGGCGGGCTGCTCGAACCGCTCGACGAGGACTCCGCCGTTGGCCTCGATGACGCGCTGCGACGCGACGTTGGCCGGGTTCGTCGTGATCTCGACGAACGGCAGGTCGACCTCGCGCACGAGCGGGAGCACCTGGCGCAGCGCCTCGGTCGCGTAGCCGTGTCCCCGCTTCCACGGCACGACGGCGTACCCGATGTGGCCCAGGCAGTGCGGCGGGAGCTCGGGCGTCCCGTCCTGCCAGCGCACGTTGATCGAGCCGCAGAACTCTCCGTCCCACATCCACCGGGAGAATCCGGGCAGCCGGGGCACGAGGCTCCCGTCGGACAGCTCCACCGTGCGCCCGACGGGATGGCGATCGTCGGTGCCGGCGAGGAACACGACCGGGTCGGCCTCGATCTCGGCGATCAGCTCGGCCGACACGTCACGCTCGGTGTTGGGCGACCAGCCGCGATCGCAGCGCGTCGACGTAGCTCTCGAGATGTTCCGGCCCGGGCCGCACGAGGTCCATCTCCAGATCGTGTCAGGGTCGAGGCTGGACGGACGAGCGCGTTTCGCGCCGCGGCGGCCAGAGTCAGGATTCGGTCAGGATTCGGCCAAGGGACGGTTCGGGCCTGTCGCGATCTCGGCCGATCGGCGGACACCGGGTTGAGGTCTCGGCTGGTCCCGCCGAAGGTGGACGCAGAGATGCGCGTCGGCAACACGGCCGTCGCGTCGACCTCGGAGGACCACCTCATGCGAACCAGCACCCGCCGTACGCTCCTCGTCGGTGCCGCCGCCGGCCTGTCACTGACCCTCGTGGCACCCGCCGTCTCGGCCAACGCGACCGAGCTGAACCGTTCCGGCTCGCACCACCGCAGCGCCGTGCACCACAAGCACGCGAGCGCCTCGGCCACTCAGCAGGCCATGCGCACGCTGCGCCAGGCGCTCCGCGTCGCGAACGCGCACTACCGCCTCGACGCCCGTGCCGCGCGCCTCGCGTTCAACGCCGCGACCGCGCCCGCCCGGGCCGCCCGGGACGCCGTCGTGTCGACGAGCACCGTCCCCGCCGCCATCGTCACGGCCTGGGACACCTACGCCGCCGCCACGGCCGGTGCCGCGGCGACCCGCGACGCGGCGATCGCCACCGCGACCACGACATGGGTGACCGCCACCGAGGCCGCCTACGCCGCGTTCGACCAGGCCACCGCTCCTGGCGAGGTGGCCGCCCGCGCCGCCTACCGCGCCGCCGTGCGCACCGCGACGACGACGCTGCGCCAGGCGGTCGACACCGCACGGTCCACGTTCGAGAGCGCGACCGAGCTCGCCCGAGCCACGAAGCGGGCCGCGATCAACGCCGCTGTCGCGACGTACCGCGCCAGCGCGATGGACCAGGCCGCGCGCGACGCCCTGCACACCGCGATCGAGAGCGCCGAGACGGCGTTCCGGACCGACCCGGCCGTCGTGGCCGCGGTGACCGCGCGCAAGACCGCCACCTCCGCGGCGTACAGCACGTTCCGCACGTCGATGGTGACCGCTCGGTCCGCGTTCGTGACCGCCACCGGTCACGCCCCGGTGCGCGGCATGATGCTGCTGCCGAAGCACTGACCGAACGCACGACGAGGGCCCGGGATTCGTCCCGGGCCCTCGTCATGTCCGCGCGCCCGGGGCTCTGAGCTTCCGGGCCGCTCGGGTGCGACGCACCCTCAGAAGCAGTGCTCGCCGGGACTTCTTCGTCGCTCGTTCGCTACGCCGCCGACCCGCTACGCGGATCGTCGGCTTCGCCCGGACCCCTACCGCTCCACCGGTCGTCGCTCGCCCGACCGCTTCGCGGCCGGACTCCCGACGACCGAGGGCCCGGGACCTCACGGTCCCGGGCCCTCAGAAGCAGTGCTTGCTGGGACTTCTTCGTCGCTCGTTCGCTACGCCGCCGACCCGCTACGCGGGTCGTCGACTTCGCCCGGACCCCTACCGCTCCACCGGTCGTCGCTCGCCCGACCGCTTCGCGGCCGGACTCCCGACGACCGAGGGCCCGGGACCTCACGGTCCCGGGCCCTCAGAAGCAGTGCTTGCTGGGACTTCTTCGTCGCTCGTTCGCTACGCCGCCGATCCGCTACGCGGATCGTCGGCTTCGCTCACTCGCTCCTCAGAAGTCCATGCCACCCATGCCGCCGTCTCCACCGACCGGCGCGGACGCCTTCTCCGGCTTGTCGGCGATGACGGCCTCGGTGGTGAGGAAGAGCGCCGCGATCGAGGCCGCGTTCTGCAGCGCCGAGCGGGTCACCTTGGCCGGGTCGATGATGCCGGCCTTGATCAGGTCGACGTACTCGCCGGTCGCGGCGTTGAGGCCCCAGCCGGGCTCGAGGTTGCGCACCTTCTCCGCCACGACGCCGCCCTCGAGGCCGGCGTTGATCGCGATCTGCTTGAGCGGAGCCTCGACCGCGACGCGGACGATGTTCGCGCCGGTCGCCTCGTCGCCCGTGAGGTCGAGCTTGGCGAAGGCCGCCTCGCTCGCCTGGAGCAGGGCGACGCCGCCACCGGCGACGATGCCCTCCTCGACGGCCGCCTTGGCGTTGCGCACGGCGTCCTCGATGCGGTGCTTGCGCTCCTTGAGCTCGACCTCGGTGGCCGCGCCCGCCTTGATGACGGCGACGCCGCCGGCGAGCTTGGCGAGGCGCTCCTGGAGCTTCTCGCGGTCGTAGTCCGAGTCCGACTTCTCGATCTCGGCACGGATCTGGTTGACCCGGCCGGCGATCTGCTCGGAGTCACCCGCGCCCTCGACGATCGTCGTCTCGTCCTTGGTGACGACGACCTTGCGCGCCTTGCCGAGCAGGTCGAGGCCGACGGTGTCGAGCTTGAGGCCGACCTCCTCGGAGATGACCTGGCCGCCGGTGAGGATCGCGATGTCCTGCAGCATGGCCTTGCGGCGGTCGCCGAAGCCGGGAGCCTTGACGGCGACCGAGCGGAAGGTGCCGCGGATCTTGTTGACGACGAGCGTCGAGAGCGCCTCGCCCTCGACGTCCTCGGCGATGATGACGCAGCGGCTTGCCCGACTGCATGACCTTCTCGAGGAGCGGGAGCAGGTCCTTGACGCTGGAGATCTTGGAGTTGGCGATGAGGACGTAGGCGTCCTCGAAGACCGCCTCCATGCGCTCGGCGTCGGTGACGAAGTAGCCGGAGATGTAGCCCTTGTCGAAGCGCATGCCCTCGGTGAGCTCGAGCTCGAGGCCGAAGGTGTTGCTCTCCTCGACGGTGATGACGCCTTCCTTGCCGACCTTGTCCATCGCCTCGGCGATGAGCTCGCCGATCTGGGGGTCGGCGGCGGAGATCGACGCGGTCGCAGCGATCTGCTCCTTGGTCTCGACCTCCTTGGCCATCTCGAGCAGCTGGGTGCTCACGGCCTCGACGGCCTTCTCGATGCCGCGCTTGAGCGCCATCGGGTTGGCGCCGGCCGCGACGTTGCGCAGGCCCTCGCGCACCATGGCCTGGGCCAGGACGGTCGCCGTCGTCGTGCCGTCACCGGCGACGTCGTCGGTCTTCTTCGCGACCTCCTTGACGAGCTCGGCCCCGATCTTCTCGTACGGGTCCTCGAGCTCGATCTCCTTGGCGATGGAGACACCGTCGTTGGTGATCGTGGGGGCGCCCCACTTCTTCTCCAGGACGACGTTGCGGCCCTTCGGGCCCAGGGTCACCTTGACCGCGTCGGCGAGGATGTTCATCCCTCGCTCGAGCGCGCGACGGGCGTTCTCGTCGAACGCAATGATCTTCGCCATGTGGCTGCCGATCCCTTTCGCAAGTGTGGGAAGGACCTCGTCGGTGCCCGCGACGGACGGCCGGGCCAGCGACGCGTCGGTCGCGCCGTGCCCCGACCTCACCAGCAGAGGTCACGCGTGCCACTCCCCCGGGTCGTGACGGCCCGGGTGGGCTGTCACTCTCACGGGTCGAGTGCTAACGCCCATTGTTGGCACTCTCGGGCCCCGAGTGCAAGCCGGTGCGGCCCTCGAACGAGGGTCCCCGCGGGCTGCGGGGCGCCCCGGCGAGTCCGCGCGTACTGTCGCGCAACCGTCCGGGGGCGGGTCCAGAATGAGGACATGACCAGGACCGAGCGCGACGACGCGGCCGAGGGCATCGACCTCGAGCCCTACGGGAAGCCGGGGTACAACGGGCGGGGCCAGGCCGGCGACGAGATCGCCGACGCCCTGACCGCCGAGCTTGCCGAGGAGTACGGGTCGGACGACCCCGCCGCCGCGTTCGCGCCGCACCGCGAGGGGTTCCGCGAGGTCATCGTCGGTCGCCTCGTCGAGGACGACCACGCGCTCGAGAGCGAGCACGACGACGTCACCGCCCACGACTCGGGCGAGGACCAGGACCTCTCGGCCGAGGAGGCCGCGCTGCACTACGTCGACCCCGAGAACGACCCCATCCCGGAGTAGCGCTCCCTCGGGCTGCTACGACGCCAGGGGTACAGAGGCCGGACGGTCCACCAGGACCGCCCGGCCTCGCTCTGCCCGGTCTCAGGACGGGGTGAGGCCCTTGCGGAAGAGGAAGGCGTCCTGGCGCGGGTCCCGGCCGAGGAAGCCGCGCAGCAGCGTCATGCCGTCGGCGCTGCCGCCCCGGGCGAGGATGGCCTCGCGGTACCGGCGGCCGACCTCGGGGTTCGTCACACCCTCCTGCGCGAACACGCTGTACATGTCGTCGCCGTACACCTCCGACCAGAGATAGCCGTAGTACGCGGCGTCATAGCCACTCATGACATGGCCGAACTGGGCGATGGAGTAGGTGCCCGGGCTGCGCGGCATCAACGAGACGCGGTCGGCCTCGTCGAGCAGCGCCTCGCCGTCGAACGGCTGATCCGGCCCGTGCAGCCCCCGGTCGATGAGGCCGAGCGACACCTGCCGCAGCGCCTTGAGCGCCTGGTTGAGGTTGCGCCTGGAGACCATGCCCTCGAGCAGCTCCGCGGGCAGCGGCTCGCCGGTGCGGTGGTGGCGGGCGAAGCGGGCGAGGACCGTGGGGTCCCAGGCCCAGTTCTCCAGGATCTGGCTCGGCGCCTCGACGAAGTCCCACTCGGTGCGCGCACCGGCCTGCTGGACGTAACGCGCCTCGGTGAGGCTCATGTGCAGGACGTGACCCCATTCGTGGAACAGCGTCGTGACCTCGTCGTGGGTCAGCAGTGCGGGACCGTCGGACGTCGGTGCCGTCAGGTTCGCGACGATCGAGGTCACCGGGCGGCGGTAGCTGCCGTCGGCCAGCAGCCGGCCGTTGACGATCTCGAACGCGGCGGCGTGGGTGTACTTCCCGTCGCGCGGGAACAGGTCGAGGTGCACGGTCGCGATGTGCCCGTCGCCCCCGGTGTCGATCACCCGCACGCTGCGCACGTCCGGGTGCCACACCGAGACCTCGACCGGCTCGTAGCGCACGCCGAACATCTCGCCGGTGAGGTCGAGCAGCCCGGTGAGGACCGCCTCGAGCGGGAAGTACTCGGCCACGAGCCACGGGTCGACGCCGTGCAGGGACTGGCTGTGCTTGCCGTCGTAGAAGCGCCAGTCGTGGTCGACGAGCTCGGGCCCCCCGTCGGCGAGACCGCCCGCGCGATCGGCGTCGAGCAGGGATTGCAGCGTGGCCCGCTCCTGCTGCCCGGGCGGGGTCAGCCGTGGCACGAGGTCCGCGTAGAACGCCGCGACCGTCTCCGGCGAGGAGGCCATCCGCGGGTGCAACCGGTGGTGCGCCCACGACGGCTCGCCGAACAGCTCGGCCATCCGCTTGCGCACCGCCATCTGCTCGACGAGCAGCGGGGTGTTGACCGCCTCTGCCCGGGAGAGCTGCATGGTCTGAACGGCGGCGCGCCAGTGCCGGCTCGTGGCGCTCTCGAGCAGCGGGAAGACGTGCGGGTACGCCGTGGTGACGCGGACCGTTCCCGGCTTGTCACCCGGCTCGAGCGTGTCCAGCCAGGTGTCCGGCATGCCGGTCAGCTCGTCGCGCGGGATGTCGAGATGGTCGGTGATCGACCCGAGGTTCGCGACGAACTCGCTGGACAGCTCGACCGACCTCTTGAGCAGGCCGGCCAGCTCCTCCTTGGCCGCCGGCTCGAGCTGATGACCCGCCTCGCGGAAACGCACGAGCGTGTCGGTCAGGAGCTTCGCGCGATCGCCGGACAGTCCGGTCGCGTCCGAGGAGTCGGCGTAGGCGGCGACCTTGGACCACAGGCCTGGCCGCGCCCAGGTGTCGATCGCGAACTTCGACTGCTGCCGCTCGACCTCCTGGGCGACGCTGCGCACCTGCTCGTCCGGGTGGACGTACCCGAGGAAGGCGAGCCCGCCCTCCATGCTGAGGACGATGTCCATCAGCTCGTCGATCGCGCCGAGCGTCGAGTCGAACGTGATCTCCTCGTCGGAGAGCGCCTCGATCCGCTCGACGACCGCCGCGGCCCGGGCGAGCAGGTCCTCCGCGGTGGCCGCCACCCATGCGGGCGTGATGACGGAGTAGTCGGTGACGACGGTCATGGGGCCTTCCTCCCGGGGTCGGCCAGGACGCTTGCCCGAGACGCTAGCCCGCCTCCTCTGGACGCACACCCCGAATCACGGACGCGCCCGCCCGACGAGCGGACGGCGCCGCCGAGCCGCCCGACCGCGCAGTCCGGCCCTACCCGAGTTGGGTCAGCCGCCGGCGACGGCGGGGATGATCGAGATCTTCGTGCCGGCCCGGGTGGGGGTGGCCAGCCCGTCGGTGAAGCGGACGTCGTCGTCGTCGACGTAGACGTTGACGAAGCGCCGCAGCGCGCCGGCGTCGTCGAGCACGCGGGCCCGGATCCCCGGGGCGGCGGCCTCGAGCGCGTCGAGCACGCCGGCCAGCGTCGGCTCGGCCGGCTCGACGGTCACCTCGGACGCGCCGTCGGTGTAGGTCCGCAGGATCGTCGGGATGCGCACGGACACGCTCATCGCGTTCTCTTCTCTCTCGTCGGCCCGGGTCGGATCGTCGGCGCGGGTCGGGACGTCGGGCGGGTCGGGGTCGGTCGTCGACGCGGGTCGGGGTCGGGGCGGGGGCTCAGGCGAGGGCGGCGGCGTTGGCCTCGAGGGCCTGGCGGGCGTGGTGCTCGGCGAGGACGCGGGTGACCTCGTCGACGTCGTGGGCGATCGTGGCCGTGGGGCCGACGTGCTCGGCGATCGCGTCGAGCGTCTTGAGCCCGTCGCCGGTGTTGAGCACGCACCGTCTCGGCCGCCGGGTCGAGCTGGCCGCTCGCGAGCAGCTTGCGCAGCGTCGCGATCACCACGCCCCCGGCCGTCTCGGCGAAGATCGCCCTCGGTCTCGGCCAGCAGCCGGATGCCCGTCGACGACCTCGGCGTCGGAGACGTCCTCGATCGCGCCGCCGGTGCGGCGGACGACGTCGAGGGCGTACGGGCCGTCGGCCGGGTTCCCGATCGCCAGCGACTTGGCGATGGTGTCCGGCCGCACCGGGCGGCACGACGTCGAGGCCGGCCCGGAACGCCGCCGACACGGGCGAGCAGCCGGTCGCCTGGGCGCCGTACACCTTGTACGCCGTCGTCCTCGACCAGGCCGAGCTGCCACGAACTCGCGGAACGCCTTGTCCACCTTGGTGAGCAGCGAGCCCGACGCGATCGGCGACGACGACCTGCTGCGGCAGCCGCCAGCCGAGCTGCTCGGCGATCTCGTAGCCCACCGTCTTCGAGCCCTCGGCGTAGTAGGGCCGGAGGTTGACGTTGACGAAGCGCCCAGTCCTCGGTGCTCGGGTCGCCGACGAGCTCCGAGCACGAGCCGGTTGACGTCGTCGTAGTTGCCGTCGACGGCGAGCAGCGTGCCGCCGTACGCCGCGGTCGTGAGGACCTTGCCGTCCTCGAGGTTGATCGGGATCAGCACGACCGAGTCCAGCCCGGCGCGGGCGGCGGCCGCGGCGACGGCGTTGGCCAGGTTGCCGGTCGAGGCGCAGGCGAGCGTGCCGAAGCCCGAGCTCGACGCGCGGCGGCTCTGCGCGACGGCCACGACCCGGTCCTTGAACGAGTGCGTCGGGTTGCCGGTGTCGTCCTTGACCCACAGCGTGCCGGTCATGCCCGAGCGCGGCGGCGAGGTTGTCGGCGCGCGACCAGGCGGGTGAGGCCCGGGGTTGAGGTTGCGCTCGTCGCCGGCGTACGGCGCGACGGGGAGCAGCAGCGAGTAGCGCCAGATGTTCCTCGGGCCCGCCTCGATCGAGCTCGCGGGTCGACGCTCGGTGAAGTCGTAGCCGACCTCGAGCGGGCCGAAGCACTCGGTGCACGCGTACGCCGCGCCGAGCGTCGTACGTGGCGCCGCACTCGCGACAGACGAGCCGGTCGGCCGGCCCGAAGTCGGGGCCGCGGGCGGGGTCGTGCGCGGGGCGGTCGGGAGCCGCGGCGGAGCCGGTTCCCGGTGCGGCGGGCGCGTCCTCGGGACCGGTCGTGCTGGGGGCGACGTCGATCGTCGACATGGCGAGGCCTCTCTCCTCATCTTTCCGAGTGGCCTCGTGGCCCTCGGACGGAGTTGGCACCTTCTCGGCCGTCGGCCTCGCGCGCCCGGTGGTCGAGCGCTCGAGAGGTTCGGCGATGGTTGCCGGGGCTTCGCAGGGCCGTGTCCCTCTGCCCCTCTGGATGAGCGAACTGTTCGGTTGTCCGACGCCCGAGGGCCGCCGTCCCCCGGTGCTGCGGGCCCGCGCGCGCGCCGACACCCTCGAGGTGAGGGAGACTGTACGTGAGTCCCGAGGCTCGGGACGGCCGAGGTCCGGATCCTGAGACGACGGCGAGAGCGGGGGTGGCGAGTGCGCGAGGACGCAGCCGCGTGGTTCGCCGCGCGTACCAGCACCGCCGACGCGTGGCCGCTCGACCGCCTGCTCGAGCACAAGGGCAGCACCCGGGTCAGCGTCGTCCTCCCGGCCCTCGACGAGGAGTCCACGGTGGGCCGCATCGTCGAGGCCGTGCATCTCGCGCTCGGCGCCGGCGCGCCCGAGGGCCGCCGGCTCGTCGACGAGCTCGTCGTCCTCGACTCGGGCTCCACCGACCGCACCGCCGCGGTCGCGCGCGACGCCGGTGCCCGCGTCGTGCACCGCGACGACGTCCTCCCTGACCTGCCCGCCGTGCTCGGCAAGGGCGAGGCCATGTGGCGCTCGCTGGCCGCGACCGACGGCGATGTCGTCGTCTTCGTCGACGCCGACCTGCAGTCGTTCACCCCGGCGTACATCACCGGCCTGCTCGGGCCGCTGCTCACCGACGACGCCGTGCAGCTCGTGAAGGCGGTCTACGAGCGGCCGCTCGTCGACGGCTCGACGGTCGTGAGCGCCGGCGGGGGCCGCGTCACCGAGCTCGTCGCCCGCCCGCTGCTCAACCTGCTGTGGCCGCAGCTGGCCGGTCTCGTCCAGCCGCTCGCCGGCGAGTACGCCGCGCGCCGGACGCTGCTCGAGCGCCTTCCGTTCCCCTGCGGCTACGGCGTCGAGCTCGCGCTGCTCGTCGACACGCTCGACCTCGTCGGGCTCGACGGGCTGGCGCAGGTCGACCTCGGGGTCCGGGTGCACCGCCACCACGACGAGCGCCGCCTCGGCCGGATGGCCGCCGAGATCATGCGCACGGCGTTCGACCGGCTCTCCCGGCGCGGCGACCTCGCCGACCTCGGCGCCCTCGGCGACTCGCTGACCCAGTTCGACCGCGGGGCCGACGGGTTCTCCTCGAAGGAGTACGACGTCGTCGGGCTCGAGCGGCCTCCGATGGCGACCGTGACCGGGTACGCCGAGCGCGTGCCGTCCTGACCCTCCTGCCGCGGTCGACGCGACCGACGCGACGGCGGCGGCCGACCAAGGGTCAGCCGCGCGGGTAGTCCGCCCCGACGACGACGGTGAGGCGCGCGGTGCTCATCGCCGCGAGCGGGCGGGCGACGGCATCCCGCGTCGGGAGGTCGGCGCGGAGCGTGGCCACGGCGTCGCGCGTGACCGTCGGCGAACACCGTGGTCGCGGAGAGGCCGCCGCCGCGGTAGTTGCCGATCGTGACGACCTTCCAGCCGTCGGCGCGCAGCCGAGCGGCCACTCGCGCCGCGAGGCCGGTGCGCCGCGTCGCGTTGAGCACGACGAGGGGCACGGAGCGGTCGACGGCCGCGGCGGCCGTGGCCGCGGGCGACGACGAGGCCACGGGAGCGGGCGTGCTCGACACGCGGGCAGCGGGGGTGGCGGCCACCGACGGGGCGCTGGACGGCGCGGTCGTCGGGGCGCTCGCGCGGGGGACCGCCGCGACGACCGGCGGCTGGGCCTCCCGGGTGTCCTGGAGATGGGTCCAGGCCGCGAACAGGGCGACGCCGGACACGAGGGCGAGGCTGGCCGGCAGCACGACCCGGCCGAGCAGGGTGGGCGTGCTGCGCGGCGGCGGTCCGCTGCGCAGCTCCCGACGTCGCCCGCCGACCGGGCCGGTGGGGAGCACGTTGTCGTGGGAGTACGCCGGCAGCTCGCCGTACGCCGTGAGCACGACCGTCGGCTGCTCGTCGTCGGTCAGCGGGTCGCCCGGGCCGGGCGCCGGGAAGGGGTACGCCGGGTCGACCGGCGTGCGGCCGTCCCGGTCGGACGTGGTCGTCATCGCTGACCCCCAGGACGGGTTGTCGTGCGGACGCTACAGCTCGATGCCGAGGCGCCGGGCGGACCGCGCACGCTGGCGGGACGCGCGCATCCTACGCAGGCGCTTGACGAGCATGGGGTCGGCCTCGAGCGCGGCCGGGTTGTCGAGCAGCGCGTTGAGCACCTGGTAGTAGCGGGTGGCGCTCATGTCGAACAGGTCGCGGATGGCCTGCTCCTTGGCACCGGCGTACTTCCACCACTGCCGCTCGAACTCGAGGATCGAGCGGTCGCGGTCCGAGAGCGTGGTGTCGGACGGCATCGGTTCGACCGCGTGCGCGGCGTCCATCGGAGCGATCCCCTCTCGGACCGAGGCCGTGCCCGCGACCAGGTCGGCGAGCACGCGCGCCCCCGTGGCGGGAGCGTGGCCCCACTCTACGGGGGGAATCCCATGGCTGTCATTCACCCGTCGGGACCAGTCGGCGACGAGGCCCGCACCCGCCGCCGGTGTGGCATCACCGCAGGTCAGGGCGGTGGGGATGTCGCGTAGGGGGCCCGACCGCGGCTCAGGACCGGACGACGTAGACCTTGCGGAGGGTCTCGTGCACCGTCCACGTCGTGCGCGTCCCCGCGGGCAGGAGCCCGACGTCCCCCGGTCCGACCTCGAGGGTCGGGCCGTCCTCGACCTCGATCGTGGCGCGGCCGCGCAGGACGACGAACACCTCGTCGGACTCGACGTCGGTGCTCACCCCGGCCGAGTGCTGCCATACGCCGATGGACAGGTCGGCACCGTCGTGCAGCGGCAGGACCCGGACCTCGGGCCGGCCGGTGACGACCTGGGCCGGGTCCAGCGGGTCGGGCTCGAGCTCGGAGTCGGGCACGGCGGCGGCGCGGACCACGCGCGGGACGTCGGTGAACACGGCGCGAGCCTAGGCCGTCGGGTCGGCGCCCTCGCGATCCGCTCCGGACCGGCCGCCCGGACCGGGCTCCTCGGACGCCGTCGGCCCGCCGTCGCCGTCGACGGTGGGGAGGGCGCCGCCCGGGCGTCCGGCCGCCGCGGCGAGCGCCGCCTCGATGCGGGTGAGCCGCTCGTCGATGTCGTCGAGGGTCACCGGCATCCGACCCCGGGACGGGTTCGACACGAACCGCGAGGAGATCGTCGCGGTGATGACCGAGATGACCGCGACGCCGTTGAACAGCATCACGGTCGCGATGAGCCGGCCCTGCGGGCTCACCGGCACGTAGTCGCCGTACCCCACGGTCGTCACGGTCACTGCGGCCCACCAGACCGCCTCGCCGTAGGTCGTGATGTTCGAGCCCGGGTAGGAGCGCTCGGCGCGCAGCACGAGGACGGCACCGAACGTGATGACGAGGATCGTGAGATAGGCGGCGTAGTACTGGATCCGGGTCTGGAGCCGCTTGCGCCCGCGAGCGAGGCGCACGAACACGTAGAAGACCATCAACGCGCGGAAGAGCGGGACCAGCACGGCGATGATCGCGAACCAGTGCCGCCGCGCGAAGGACCGGCGGTCCTCGTCCAGCAGCCAGTTGACGCCCAGGTCGACGACGAAGCCGCACCAGGCGACGGACATGAGCACGACAGCCGGCGCGGCTGTCGCCGCTGTCCATGACGACCTCGACGAACCCGACGAGGAACAGGGCGCCGAGCAGGAAGATCGGGATCGACGACCACTGCTCGTAGATGGCTCGCCGAGCGGCCCTGGTCCCCGCGTCCATGGGCACATCGTCGCGGTCCCGCGACCCGACTGTCTCGCCCGACACGGTCCCGGCGGCGGGCAGCATCCGGGCCGCCCCGGGTGTCCGGTGGAGGTGATCCGGCTCACACGGGCGACGCTCGCGCCCACCGTCCGGGCCAGTCGGCGCGCGTCGGTGCCTGCACAGGGTCATACCGGGAGGGGACGCGACGCGGGACCGGGGGTGAGGCACATGGCGCACGGACCGTTCACGCGCACGACCCTCCCCGCGCTGCTGGCGTGCGGCCTGGCGCTGCTGCTCGTCCGACCCATCGACGTCGCGGGCCCGTCCGCCGCGAGCGACGTCCCGCTCCCGGCTCCGCGCGTCGCGCGCACCCTCGGGGCGGCGGTTCCCACCGTCGCGTTCACCGACCGGGTGCACGTGGTGGACGGCCGGATCCGCACCCCGGTGCTCGTCGACGGTGCGGCTCCGGCGGGGACGGCCGGCGTCGTCGGGGCGGACTGCGCCGTCGCGGCACCCCCCGGCGTCGTCACCTGGCTCGACTGCCCCTACGCCGGCCAGCGGACCGTCACGGTCGCGGTCACGCTCTTCGACGGACGTCGCCTCACGCACACCGTCGTGCCGACGTTCGGCTGATCCCGCAGGCGGCGGGCCGCTGTCGCCCGGATCAGCCCTGCGCGCAGGCGACGCAGCGGATCGCCCAGGGGTGCACCTCGAGCCGGCCTTCGGGGATCTCGGCGCCGCACGAGTCGCAGGTGCCGTACGTCCCCTCGTCGAGCTTGGTCAGCGCGCGGTCGACCTCGGCGAGCTGGTCGAGCATCTGCTCGTGCGCCGCCACCTGGGTGAGGCGCTCGACGGCGATGCTCGTGCCGTCGCCGACCCGCTTGCCGAACGAGATCCCGCCCGAGTCCGTCGGGGCCGCGCTGATCCCCGCCATCCGTGCCAGCAGGTCCGCGCGCTTGTCGAGGAGCAGCCGCCGTACGTCGTCGCTCATCTCGCCGGCTCAGCGGAGCCGGTCGAGTGCCTCGAGCGGCACCGCGTCGAGGCCGGCTCCGCCGCCGTCGACGTAGGCGAGCAGGGTCGTGCGCATCGACGGGTGCCAGAAGTCGCGCAGGTGCGCGGCGACCTGCGCCACGGCGACGTCGTGCGGCTGGTGCGCCGCGTTGCTCGCGATCTGGTTCGCCATCCGGACCAGGTTCGCGACCTCGGTCGATCGCTCCGGTGCGACCGGCGCCACGGCGCCGCCGTCGCTCACGGCCGACCCGTCACGGTCTGCTGCTCGGCGCGCATCTCGGCCTCGGTCACCGGCTCGCGCGACGTCGGGGCGAGCTCGACGGCGGTGACCTTGTACTCCGGGCAGTTGGTGGCCCAGTCGGAGTACTCGGTCGTGACGACGTTGGCGCCGCTGCCGGGGTAGTGGAACGTCGTGTAGACGACGCCCTGCGGCATCCGGTCGCTCAGCCTGGCGCGGAGCACCGTCTCGCCCACGCGGCTCGTGATCGTCACGGGCTGGCCGTCGGCGATGCCTCGCGTCTCGGCGTCGTGCACGTGGATCTCGACGACGTCCTCGCCGTGCCACCGCACGTTCGGGCGTGCGCCGGGTCTGCGCTCCGACGTTGTACTGCGAGAGGATGCGGCCGGTCGTGAGGATCAGCGGGAACTTGCGGTTGGTCCGCTCGTCGGTCGGGACGAACGGCGTGTCGACGAAGTGGCCCCTGCCGCGCACGAAGCCGTCGACGTGCATGATCCTGCGTCCCGTCCGGGGCGGCGTCGTTGCACGGCCACTGCACGCTGCCCTGCTCGTCGAGCCGGGCGAAGGAGACACCGGCGAAAGTCGGTGTCGTAGCAGCGATCTCGTCCATGATCTCCGACGGGTGCGCGTAGTCCATCGGGTAGCCCATCGCCGTGGCGATCTCGCACGCGACCTGCCACTCGTGCTTGCCGGACCGGGGTGCCATCACCGGACGCACCCGGTTGATCCGCCGCTCCGCGTTGGTGAACGTGCCGTCCTTCTCCAGGAACGACGTGCCCGGCAGGAACACGTGGGCGAACTTCGCGGTCTCGTTGAGGAACAGGTCCTGGACCACGAGCAGCTCGAGCGACGCCGAGCGCGGCCTTGACGTGATGCACGTTCGGGTCGGACTGCGCGATGTCCTCGCCCTGGACGAACATGCCGCGGAAGCGACCGGCGATCGCGGCGTCGAGCATGTTGGGGATGCGCAGGCCCGGCTCGGGGTCGATCGTCGTGCCCCACACGGCCTCGAAGACCGCGCGCACCGACGCGTCGCCGACGTGCCGGTAGCCCGGCAGCTCGTGCGGGAACGAGCCCATGTCGCAGGAGCCCTGCACGTTGTTCTGCCCGCGCAGCGGGTTGACCCCGACACCGGCGCGACCGATGTTGCCGGTCGCCATCGCGAGGTTGGCCATGCCCATCACCATCGTGGAGCCCTGGCTGTGCTCGGTGACGCCGAGCCCGTAGTAGATCGCCGCGTTGCGCGCCGTGGCGTAGAGCCGGGCCGCTCGCCGCACCTGCGCGGCGGGCACGCCGGTGATCTCCTCCGTCGCCTCCGGGCTGTTCTCCGGCCCGGCGATGAACCTCTCCCACTCGGCGAAGCTGTCCGCCTCGCAGCGCTCCGCCACGAACTCGCGGTCGACGAGGCCCTCGGTGACGACGACGTGCGCGAACGCGTTCACCACGGCCACGTTCGTGCCCGGCTGCAGCTGCAGGTGCTCGACCGCCTCGACGTGCGGCGACCGGACGAGGTCGATCCGTCGCGGGTCGACCACCACGAGCTCGGCACCGGCACGCAGCCGGCGCTTCAGCCGCGAGGCGAAGACCGGGTGACCGTCGGTCGGGTTGGCCCCGATCACCACGACGACGTCGGCGTCGTCGACGGAGGCGAAGTCCTGCGTGCCGGCCGAGGTGCCGAACGTCTGCTTGAGGCCGTACCCCGTGGGCGAGTGGCAGACCCGAGCGCACGTGTCGACGTTGTTGTTGCCGAAGGCCGCGCGGATCATCTTCTGGACGACGTAGACCTCCTCGTTGGTGCACCGCGACGAGGTGATCCCGCCGATCGCGCCGACGCCGTGCTCGCGCTGGATCGCCATGAGCCGCTCGCGCGGCGTAGGAGATCGCCTCGTCCCACGTGACGACGCGCCACGGGTCGGTGGTCGACTCGCGGACCATCGGCTCGAGCTGGCGGTCCCGGTGCGTGGCGTAGCCCCACGCGAAACGGCCCTTGACGCAGCTGTGCCCCTCGTTGGCGCCGCCGTCCTTGTCGGGCACCATCCGGACCACCTCGTCGCCGCGCAGCTCGGCGACGAAGGAGCAGCCGACCCCGCAGTAGGCGCAGGTGGTCTTCACGCTCCGGGTCGGTACGCCGAGCTCGATGACCGTCTTCTCCTGCAGCGTCGAGGTCGGGCAGGCCTGCACGCACGCGCCGCACGAGACGCACTCGGACGTCATGAACGGCTCGCCCGCGCTCGCGGCCACCGCCGAGTCGAACCCACGGCCCGCGATGGTGAGGGCGAACGTGCCCTGCACCTCGCCGCACGCCCGGACGCAGCGCGAGCAGGCGATGCACTTGCTCGGGTCGAAGGAGAAGTACGGGTTGCTGTCGTCGGTCGGCGCGTCGAGGTGGTTCGCGCCGTCCATGCCGTAGCGGACCTCGCGCAGCCCGACGACCCCCGCCATGTCCTGCAGCTCGCAGTCGCCGTTGGCCGGACAGGTCAGGCAGTCGAGCGGGTGGTCGGAGATGTAGAGCTCCATGACGCCGCGGCGCAGCCGCTCCAGCCGCGGGGTCTGCGTCGAGACCGTCATGCCCGGCGTGCACGGTGTCGTGCAGGACGCCGGCGTACCGGGACGACCGTCGACCTCGACGAGGCACAGCCGGCAGGAGCCGAACGGCTCGAGCGAGTCGGAGGCGCACAGGCGCGGGATGTCGACGCCTGCCGTGCGCGGCGGCTCGCATGATCGTCGTCCCAGGGGCGACGCTGACCGGCAGGCCGTCGACGACGACGTTCACCGACGCGACGCCCGGCACGGCCGGCGTCCCGAGATCGACGGTGGTGAGCTTGCTCATCGTCCCTCCCCCAGCCGCTCGGGCTCGAGCCCGAGGTCCTGCGGGAAGTGCCGCAGCACGCTGCGCACGGGCATGGGCGTGAGACCACCCATCGCGCACAGCGACCCGTCCGTCATCAGCTCGCACAGGTCCTCGAGCAGCGCGACCTCGGCGGCCCGGTTCTCCGGCGGGCCCACGAGGATCCGGTCGATCACCTCGACGCCGCGGACGGCGCCGACGCGGCACGGCGTGCACTTGCCGCAGGACTCCTCCGCGCAGAACTCCATCGCGAAGCGCGCCTGCCGGCCCATGTCGACCGTGTCGTCGAAGACGACGACGCCGCCGTGGCCGACCATCGCCCCGGCGGCGGCGAACTCCTCGTAGTCCATCCGGATCGCGAGGGCGTCCGCGGGGAGGTACGCGCCGAGCGGGCCGCCGACCTGCACCGCGCGGACCGGGCGACCGGACGCCGTTCCTCCGCCGAAGTCCTCGACGAGGTCGCCGAGCGTGAGCCCGAACGCGGTCTCGACGATGCCGCCGCGCGCCACGTTGCCCGCCAGCTGGAAGACCTGCGTGCCGCGCGAGCGCCCCACGCCGAGGTCGCGGTAGGCGGCCGGCCCGTCCGCGAGCACGCCAGGGACCGTGGCGAGGGAGAGCACGTTGTTGACGACCGTCGGGCGGCCGAAGAGCCCCTCCAGCGCCGGCAGCGGCGGCTTGGCGCGCACCATCCCGCGTCGGCCCTCGATGCTGTCGAGCATCGCGGTCTCCTCGCCGCAGATGTAGGCGCCGGCGCCGACCCGCACCTCGAGGTCGAAGGCGGTACCGCTGCCGAGGACGTCGGGGCCGAGCCAGCCGCGCTCGCGCGCGGTCGCGATCGCGCGGCGCATCGACGCCACGGCGTCGGGGTACTCGGACCGGATGTAGACGAAGCCCTGGGTGGCGCCCACGGCGTACGCCGCGATGGTCATGCCCTCGACGAGGGCGAACGGGTCGCCCTCCATGAGCATCCGGTCGGCGAAGGTCCCGCTGTCGCCCTCGTCGGCGTTGCAGCACACGAACTTCACGCTGGAGGTCGCCTCCGCCACGGTCCGCCACTTGACGCCCGTGGGGAACCCGGCGCCGCCACGGCCGCGCAGTCCCGACTCGGTGACGGCCTCGACGACCGCCGCCGGGGACATCGCCAGCGCCGCCCGCAGGCCGGCGAGGCCCCCGTGCGCCTCGTAGTCCTCCGGCGAGGCGGGGTCGACGATCCCCACCCGCGCGAACGTCAGCCGCTGCTGGCGGGCGAGCCAGTCGAGGCGGTCGACGACGCCGAGACCGAGCGGGTGCGGCGCGCCGTCGAGCAGCCCGTCGTCGAGCAGCCCCGCGACGTCGCCCGGACGGACCGGGCCGTAGCCGACGCGCCCCTCCGACGTGGTCACCTCCACCAGCGGCTCGAGCCAGTACATGCCACGCGACCCGTTGCGCACGACGGACAGGTCCAGCCCACGGGTCGACGCCTCCGCCGCCAGCGCGACCGCCACCTCGTCGGCACCGACGGCACGAGCGCCGGAGTCGCCCGGGACGTACACCGTGACCGTCATGCGCCGACCACCTCGTCGAACGTCGCGGTGTCCACCCGTGCGACGACCCGGCCGTCGACCATCACCGCGGGCGACAGGGCGCACATCCCGAGGCAGAACACCTGCTCGAGGGTCGTGGCGCCGTCCGGCGTCGTCTCGCCGAAGGTGACGCCGAGGCGCGCCTGGGCGTGTGCCGCGAGCGCATGTCCGCCGCGGGACTGGCACGCCTCGCCGCGGCACACCCTGATCGTCCGCGCGCCGGGTGGCGTCGTGCGGAAGTCACGGTAGAACGTCACGACCCCGTGGACGTCGGCGCGGGACACGTTGAGCGCCTTCGCCACCAGAGGGATCGCCGCGGGGTCGACGTAGCCGAACTCGTCCTGGAGGGCGTGCAGCACCGGGAGGAGCGGGCCGTGGACACCCGCGCTCTCGGCGATGACGCGCGCGCCAGCCTCGACCGACCACTCTGTCGTCGTCATCGCAGCTTCCCGCTTCCGTCGCGCCGCGGCCGCGCCGCCCTGCCATCCTCCGGCGGTTCGCTCCTGCGATCAAGCACTCCCTACACCCCGGCCCGGCGTCCTCGCGAGCCAGAGCGCGGCGAGCGGGATCGCGAGCACGGGGACGAGCGCGGCGGCGCAGAGGGCGGCGTACGACGAGGCGAGCACGATGACGCCGGCGAGCGCGCCGCCGACCGCCGCGGAGAGGTTCATGATCAGGTCCGAGAGCCCCTGCACGGAGGGCCGTTCGTTCTCGCCGACGTCGTCGGTGAGCAGGGTGGACCCCGCGATGAGCGTGCACGACCAGCCCAGCCCCAGCAGGAACAGACCGACGGCCAGGGTCGGCACCGAGTCGGCCGGTGCGAGGCCGGAGACCACGCAGGACGACGCCAGGACCCCCGCGCCCACCAGGACCATCGGCACCCGGCCGATCCGGTCGACGAGCCAGCCGACGACGGGCGCGAAGGCGTACATGCCGAGCACGTGCACGCTCACGACGAGACCGATGAGCTGCAGGGACACGTCGACGTGCGACATGTGCACCGGCGTCATGACCATGACCATGACCATGACGACGTGCCCGAGCGACACGGCCACGATGCCCAGCACAGCGCGGCGATGACGACGCAGGTGCTCGATGCCGTCGCGCAGCTGCGGCCGGGCGACCGCGACCCCGGCGTTGGCGTCCTGGGCGAGCGACCGGGCGAGCAGGTAGGGATCGGGTCGCAGGAACACCAGCAGCGCGAAGACCGACACGGCGAGCATCACCACGGCCTGCAGGTAGGGCCCGGTGAGCTGCGGGAGGCCGAACGACGCGGCGACGTCGCCGGCGAGCCCGAGCAGGTTCGGGCCGAGCACCGCGCCGATCGTGCCGGCCCACACCACGAAGGACAGGGCGCGGGCGCGGTGCGACGGCTCGGCGAGGTCGGTCGCGGCGTAGCGCGCCTGGTAGCCCGACGCGGACGCGACACCGACGAGCAGGCATCCCAGGAGCACGAGCGTGAGGGACCTCGTCACGCCCGCGACGACGACCACCACCGCACCGACCGCGCCGATGCCGTACCCGACGGACAGGGCGGCCCGGCGTCCGCGGGTCAGCGCGATGCGGGCGAGCGGCAGCGCGAAGACCGCGGCACCGAGCACGCCCATGGTCTGCGCCAGTCCCGCCACGCCCTCGCCACCGAACGACGCGCCGAGGAGCGCACCCGCCGGCACGGCACCCGCGGTGGCGACGCCACCCAGCACCGCGGCCGTCGACAGCGTCCCGAGCGAGCGGCGCTGCACCGCCGGTACGTCGACGGCGCGAGCGCTCGTCTCGGTACCCGCGGCCACGGCGGTCAGGCTAGTCGCCTCACGCCTCGCGCCCCGGCTGAAGGTGCCTCCAGTGGCCCTCGGAGACGACCTCGACGGTTCCGTCGGCGACCTTGATGGCGGTCTCGTCGTCGATCGCGTACGCCGGACATCCCAGACCGGCCGCCCACCGCACGGCCTCGTCCAGGGTGTTCTCCGGCATCAGCTCGTGGTCCAGGTGCGGGAAGATGGAGAACTCGACGACGCCCAGGGTGCGGTCGCCCCCGGTGGGCGGCTTCCAGTTGACGAAGTCGTCGCCGATGCGGGGTGTCATCACCATGCTCCCCGCGCTGACACCGACCCAGACCATGTCGGGCAGGGAGGGCAGCAGCGCGGCCAGCCCGGACTCGCGCATCCAGTGGCAGAGGAAGAGGGCGTCGCCGCCGTCCACCAGCAGCACGTCGGCCTCCCGGACCCATGGGACCCAACGTTCCTCACCGATGCTCGGCAGCGCCGTGAGCTCCAGGACGCCCAGTGACTTCCACCCCAGGTCGCACATGGGTCCAGGGGTGTGGCCGGCGATGAAGCGCCAGGCCGAGGCAGGCGTGCACGCGGGGTGCCCGTACTCCGCCGTCGGGATGCAGAGCGCGTGGGAGTCGGCCACGGGTTTGCCCAGCAGGTCGGCCAACGCGGTGTGGATGCTCGGGTTGGTGACGCCGCCGGACGTGAGCAACAGCTTCACGCGTACCTCCCGAGTCCCCACGCATCAACGCGAGCCGCACGAGGGGAACCGTCGCTCGCCCACCGGGCGAGCTCCTCCCGAGTCCCCACGCATCACCAGATCGCGTTCAGAATGCCCGGGGGATCAACCCCGGGCATTCTGAACGCGAGCCGACGAGGGGAACCGTCGCTCGCCCACCGGGCGAGCTCCTCCCGAGTCCCCACGCATCACCAGATCGCGTTCAGAATGCCCGGGGGATCAACCCCGGGCATTCTGAACGCGAGCCGACGAGGGGACTCGAACCCCTAACCACCGCTTTACAAGAGCGGTGCGCTGCCAGTTGCGCCACGTCGGCGGACCCGCCGAGTCTAGGCGGAGCGCCGCGCCGGTCCGGCATCCCGATCGCGCCCGACGACCCGGCCGACGTGGCAGCCTGCCTGCCATGACCGAGGTGACCGACCGTTCCTACGCCGAGCAGCTCGACGCCGCCGATCCCCTGGCGTCGTACCGCGGGCGCTTCGAGATCCCGGACGACTCCGTCGTCTACCTCGACGGCAACTCCCTCGGCCGCCCGCCGGCGGCGACGGCGGAGCGCATCGGCCGGGTCCTCCACGAGCAGTGGGGCGATCGGCTCATCCGCGCGTGGGGGGAGGGCTGGCTGGAGCTGCCGCTCGAGGTCGGTGACCGGCTCGGCGCGGCAGTGCTCGGCGCCCGACCCGGCGAGACGCTCGTGAGCGACACCGTCACGGTCAACGCCTACAAGGCACTGCACGCCGCCCTGGACCTGCGGCCCGGCCGTTCGACGATCGTCGCGCACCGCGGCGAGTTCCCGACCGACCGCTACGTCGCGAGCGAGGTCGCCCGTCAGCGCGGCGGCAGCGTCCGCTGGATCGGCCCGCTCGACCCGGCGGCCACACCGGTCGACCCGGTCACGGCGCGGGGAGGTCGCGGCGGCGCTGCACGACGACGTGGCCGTGGTGCTGCTCTCCGTCGTCGACTACCGGTCCGCCGCGATCGCGGACATGGTGGGGATCACCCGCGCCGCGCACGAGGTCGGCGCGCTCGTGGTCTGGGACTGCTCGCACGCCGCCGGCTCCATCCCGCTCGACCTGCCCGGGACGGGAGCCGACCTCGCGATCGGCTGCTCCTACAAGTACCTCAACGGCGGACCCGGTGCGCCCGCCTGGATCTGGGCGAGCACCGACCACCACGACGCGCTGCGCAACCCGATCCCCGGCTGGATGGGGCACGCCGACGTCTTCGCGATGGGGCCGGAGTACTCGCCGGCACCCGGGGTGCGCCGGTTCATGACGGGCACGCCGTCCGCGGTCGCGCTCACCGCCGTCGACTGCGGGGTGGAGCTGTTGGCCGAGGCCGGCATGGACGCCGTGCGGGCGAAGGGCATGGCCCTCACGTCGTACGCCGTCGACCTGACCGACGCCTGGCTCGTGGAGCGCGGCGTGTCGCTGGGGTCGCCGCGCGACCCGGCGCACCGAGGGGCGCACGTGACGTTGCGGCACCCCGACTCGGAGGCGCTGGTCCAGGCGCTCACCGACCGGGGGGTGATCCCGGACTTCCGCCATCCGGACGGGATCCGCATCGGGCTCGCCCCGCTGACGACGCGCTTCACCGACGTCCGGGACGGCCTGGCCGCCCTGCGCGCGCTGCTCGACGCGCTCGACGGAGCGGGCGCCGGGAGCCCTCCCACGGGGTGAGCCACGTCACCGCTCCCGCGGCGGAGATGCCCGCCCGAGTTCCCGTGAGGGGCCCGCCGCACGTACGGTCGAGGGATGCCCCAGGAGTCGACGCTCGTCGTGGTGGCCAACCGGCTGCCCGTCTCGGCCGAGCAGGATGCCGACGGGACGACCGTGTGGACCCGTTCCCCCGGCGGGCTCGTCAGCGCGCTGGAGCCCGTGCTCCGCGCCCACGACGCCGTGTGGGTCGGCTGGTCCGGCCGGCCCGCCCCCGACCCCTACTCGTCGGACGACCTCGGTCTCGAGATGGAGCCGGTCCCGGACGGCATCGGCCCGTGCGCCCTGCGCGAGGTCGAGCTCACCCGCGAGGACATCGAGGGGTTCTACGAGGGCTTCTGCAACAGCACGATCTGGCCGCTCTACCACGACGCGATCGCCACGCCGGTCTACCACCGGCACCATGTGGGACCCCTACGTCGAGGTGAACCGCCGGTTCGCCGCGCAGGTCGCGGAGCTCGCCGCCGAGGGTGCGACGGTCTGGGTGCACGACTACCAGCTGCAGCTCGTCCCCGCGATGCTGCGCGACCGCCGGCCGGACCTGCGGATCGGCTTCTTCCTGCACATCCCGTTCCCGCCGGTCGAGCTGTTCCTCCAGCTGCCGTGGCGCCGCGAGATCGTCCAGGGCCTGCTCGGCGCCGACCTCGTCGGCTTCCACACGCCGGGCGGTGCCGCCAACTTCCTCGACCTGACCCGTCGGCTGCTCGCGCTCGACCCCGACAGCGAGGGCGTCGACGTCCCGGACCTCCGCCGGGCCGGCGACCGGCGCCGGGTGACGGTCGGCGCGTTCCCGATCTCCATCGACGCCGCCGAGTACGACGCGATCGCCCGCACGGCCGAGGTGCAGGACGCCGCGGCCGAGATCCGCGTGAAGCTCGGCAACCCCCGGCACGTGCTGCTCGGTGCGGACCGGCTCGACTACACGAAGGGCATCGACGTACGGCTCAAGGCGATCAGCGAGCTGCTGACCGAGGGTCGCATCACGCCCGGCGACGCCGTGTTCGTGCAGATCGCCTCGCCCAGCCGGGAGAACGTCGAGGACTACCAGCGCCTGCGCGACGAGATCGAGCTCATGATCGGCCGCGCCATGGGCGACCACCCCGGCATCGGCTCGCCCCCGATCCAGTACCTCCACCAGCCGCTCAGCCGCGAGGAGCTCGTCGCGTTCTTCGTGGCGGCCGACGTCATGCTGGTGACGCCGTACCGGGACGGCATGAACCTCGTGGCCAAGGAGTACGTCGCCTCGCGCTACGACGACTCCGGTGCGCTCGTCCTCTCCGAGTTCGCGGGCGCCGCGGTCGAGCTCACCGACAGCTTCCTGGTGAACCCGTACGACGCCGACGGGGTGAAGCAGGCGATCCTCGACGCGATGCACTCGGAGCCGGACGAGCTCCGCACGAGGATGAAGGCCATGCGCACGCAGGTGTTCACCCACGACGTCGAGCGGTGGGCGAACTCGTTCCTCGCGGCGCTGGACCGCTCGGAGTACTCCCGATGACGGAGGCGACCCTTGACCTCGACCTGCGCGAGGCGATCGCCCGCGTCGTGACGGCGTCGCGACTGCTGGTCGCCTGCGACGTCGACGGCACGCTCGCGCCCATCGTCGACGATCCGGCCGCGGCGGCCCCCCGGCCCGAGTCGCTCGCCGCGCTCGCCGCGCTCGCGGCCGTCCCGAGCACGACCGTCGCGTTCGTGTCCGGCCGGCGGCTCGACGACCTGCGCAGGATGACGGGTCTGGGCCCCGAGGTCGTGCTGGTCGGCAGCCACGGTGCCGAGCACGGTGACCCGGTCGTGCTGACGCCGGAGACCGCCCTGCTGCTCGAGCACGTGATCCGCGACGTCCACTGGGTCACCGACGGCGTGCACGGCGTCGAGGTGGAGGTGAAGGCAGGCGGGGTCGCGGTGCACGTCCGTAGGGCGACCCACCTCGACGCGCACCGGGTCGTCGCCGACGTGGTCGCCGGCCCCGGCTCGCGCCCGGGAGTCCGCACGACCCACGGGAAGATGGTCGTCGAGCTGTCCGTCGTCGACGTCGACAAGGGCAGCGCGCTCGACCGGCTTCGCGCCGACAGCCGCGCCGACGCCGTCGTGTTCCTGGGCGACGACACGACCGACGAGCACGCGTTCGCCCGGCTCGGTCCGGACGACGTCGGTGTGAAGGTCGGCGACGGGGACACCGCGGCCCGGTTTCGCGTCGGCGACACGACCGACGTGACGGCCGTGGTCGAGCTCCTGGTGGCACGCCGGACCGAGGCGATCACCGGCCGGCACACCGCGCCCGGATGACAGACTGCGCGCATGTCCGAGCCTGACTCCGCCCCGACGGTCTCCGCCTCCCGTCCCACGGGACGACTCGGTACCCGGCCCTGGCGCACCACGACCGACGAGACTCCCGTCGAGGGACCGGCTCGGGCGGACAACCCGGCCTACGTCGCCTGGCTGGTCGCCGAGTCGATGCTGCAGAACGCCAGGGAGACCGGACGCCAGCTCACCGGGCTCGGCGCGATGTGGCAGAACGCCTACGCCCTGCCCGACCCGCGCGCGGCCGGTCGCGCGGCGTCGGTGTGGTTCACCGCGTACCCGACGTCGCTCGTGAACGCACCGGGCTCCTCGTACCTCGCCACGCTCGCCGACGCCGACCTGTGGCGCGCGTTCGCCTCGATCGGCATCCAGGCGGTGCACACCGGACCGGTGAAGCGGGCCGGCGGCATCGACGGCTGGACGCGGACGCCGTCGCGTCGACGGGCACTTCGACCGGATCAGCACGCAGGTCGACCCGGCCTTCGGCACGGCGGACGAGTACCGCATGCTGTGCGCCGTCGCCGCCGTCCACGGCGGCGACCGTGATCGACGACGTCGTCCCGGGCCACACCGGCAAGGGCGCCGACTTCCGGCTCGCCGAGATGGGCTACGGCGACTACCCCGGCATCTACCACATGGTGCTCGTCGACCCGCAGGACTGGGCTCTGCTCCCGACGTCCCCGACGGACGCGACTCGGTGAACCTCGACGTCGTGGCGGAGAACGCGCTCGCCGACGGCCGGCTACATCGTCGGCCCGCTGCAGCGCGTGCTCTTCCACGTCCCCCGGCGTCAAGGAGACCAACTGGAGCGCCACGGCGCCGGTCGCTCGGCGTCGACGGCGTCACCCGTCGCTGGGTCTACCTGCACTACTTCAAGGAAGGGGCAGCCGTCGATCAACTGGCTGGACCCGTCCTTCGCCGGCGTGCGGCTCGTCCTGGGCGACGCGTTGCAGTCGCTCGACCGACCTCGGCTCCGGCGGGCTGCGCCTGGACGCCAACGGGTTCCTCGGCGTCGAGCGCCGACCCGGCTCGAGCCGGCGTGGTCGGAGGGCGCACCCGCTGTCCGAGACGGCGAACCACCTGCTCGCCAGCATGGTGCGCAAGGTCGGCGGCTTCACCTTCCAGGAGCTCAACCTGTCGATCGACGCGATCGCGGCGACCTCGCGGTCCGGCGCCGACCTCTCCTACGACTTCGTCAGCCGGCCGGCGTACCACCACGCCCTGCTGACCGGCGACGCCGAGTTCCTCCGGCTCACGATGCGCGAGGGACTCCGCCTCGGGATCGACAGCGCGGCCCTCGTCCACGGGCTGCAGAACCACGACGAGCTCACCTACGAGCTGGTCCACTTCACCGACATCCACTCCGACGACGTCTTCACCTACCACGGCCGCAGCATCACCGGCGGAGAGCTCGCCGACACGGTGCGGGCCGACCTGCTCGCGACGCTCACCGGACCCGAGCGGCCGTACAACCTGCCGTTCACCACCAACGGCATCGCCTGCACGACGGCGACCGTGGCGGCGGCCGCGGTCGGGGTCGCCGACCTCGACGAGATCACCGAGGACGACGTCGAGCGCATCCGTCGCGCGCACCTGCTCCTCGTCGGGTTCAACGCCTTGCAGCCTGGTGTCTTCGCGCTCTCCGGCTGGGATCTCGCCGGCACGCTGACCCTGGACCCCGCCACGGTGGAGCACCTCATGGGCGACGCCGACACCCGCTGGATCAACCGAGGCGCGCACGACCTGCTCGGGCTGGACCCGGACGCCACGGAGTCGTCCTCCGGCATCCCGCTCGGTCGCAGCCTCTACGGCACGCTCCCCGAGCAGCTCGCCGACCCGGACTCGTTCGTGAGCCGGTTGCGCGGCGTCCTCGCGCTGCGCGCCCGGCGGGGCATCGCGGAGGCGACGCTCCTCGAGGTCCCCGAGGTCGAGTACCCGGGAGTGCTCGCGATGGTGCTGCGGCTGCCCGACGGCACCGTCGCCGTCACCGTGCTCAACTTCGGCCAGGAGCCCATCGTCGACACCGTCCTGCACACCGAGCACGCCGTCCCGGGGGTCGAGCTCGTCGACCTCGGCACGGACGAGCCGATGGGCGAGGTCGACGAGGAGCGCGGGGTCCGCGTCGTCCTCGGCGCGCACGACGGTCGCGTCCTGCGCATCGGCTGAGGGTTCCCGCGGGGCGGACCCGTCGCCCGGAAACCTTCCGGCGGAGGCGCGTAAGCGGTTACGCTCGGCCGGCCGGGCACCAGCCTGGCGTCCCTCTCACAACGGATCGTCCGGCACGTTCCTGCCGGTGAAGGGTGGCTGTCGCCATGGCCTCTGTCACGTTCGACAAGGCGTCCCGGATCTACCCCGGGTCCACCGTCCCCGCGGTCGACGCACTCGACCTCGAGATCAAGGACGGCGAGTTCCTCGTCCTGGTCGGGCCCTCCGGCTGCGGCAAGTCCACGAGCCTGCGCATGCTGGCAGGGCTCGAGGACGTCGACAGGGGGAGCATCTACATCGGCGACCGCGACGTCACGACGCTGCCGCCGAAGGACCGCGACATCGCGATGGTCTTCCAGAACTACGCGCTCTACCCGCACATGTCGGTCGCCGACAACATGGGCTTCGCGCTGAAGATCGCCGGTGTCTCCAAGGACGACATCGCGACCCGCGTCGCGGAGGCCGCGAAGATCCTCGACCTCGTGCCGTACCTCGAGCGCAAGCCGAAGGCCCTGTCCGGCGGCCAGCGCCAGCGCGTCGCGATGGGTCGCGCGATCGTCCGCAACCCGCAGGTGTTCCTCATGGACGAGCCGCTGTCGAACCTCGACGCGAAGCTCCGCGTCCAGACCCGCACGCAGATCGCCTCGCTGCAACGGCGCCTCGGCGTCACGACGGTCTACGTCACGCACGACCAGACCGAGGCCATGACCATGGGTGACCGGGTGTGCGTCCTCAAGGACGGGATCCTCATGCAGGTCGGCACCCCTCGCGACCTCTACGAGCACCCGCAGAACGTCTTCGTGGCCGGCTTCATCGGCTCGCCCGCGATGAACCTCCTCGAGCTCCCGATCACCGACGACGGCGCGGTCATCGGCGGCCGGATCGGTCAGCCGAAGACGATCCCGCTCGCGCGCGACATCGTGGAAGCGGCTCGCGCGGGCGGAGCCACCACGGTCACCGTCGGGTTCCGGCCCGAGGACCTCCACCTCACCGCGGAGGAGGACGGCTGGGCGATCGAGGTCGACGTCGTCGAGTCGCTCGGCGCCGACGCCTACGTCTACGGGCACATCGACGGTCCGGAGGACTCGTTCAAGGACATCATCATCCGCACCGACGGACGCAAGCCGCCGATGAAGGGCGACCGGGTCTACTGCGGTCTCAACGCCGACCACCAGCACGTGTTCCACGCGACCACCGGCGCCCGCCTCGGCGGCAGCTAGCGGGCCGGAAGGGAGGGGACGACCGCGGCCGCGACCGGCCCGGGCCGCCCCCTCCCTTCTCCCGGCCCGTCCCCACCCTCGACCTCGAGGACCGTCATGGCCCTGCGCGTCACCGCCGCAGCCGGGGAGCACGACCTGCTGTTCCTCCCCTGGGACGTCCCGCTCGAGGAGTGGCCCGAGGCCACCCTCGTCGCGCTCCCCCGCGGCATCTCCCGGCACATCGTCCGGTTCGTGCGGGTGCGCGGCGTGGTCTACGCCGTGAAGGAGACGATCGAGGACATCGCGCAGCGCGAGTACGACCTGCTCTTCGAGCTCGGCCGCCGGGACGTGCCGTGCGTCGACCCGGTGGCCATCGTCGCCGGCCGCACCAGTCCGGACGGCGAGGACCTGCCGGCCGCGATCATCACCCGGCACCTGCAGTTCTCGCTCCCCTACCGCGCCCTGTTCTCGACCACGCTGCGGCCGGACACGATGAACCGGCTCATCGACGCGCTGGCGGTCCTGATGGTGCGGCTGCACCTCGCCGGGTTCGCCTGGGGCGACTGCTCGCTGTCGAACACGCTGTTCCGCCGCGACGCGGGCGCCTTCGCGGCGTACCTCGTCGACGCGGAGACCGGCGACATCCACGACCGGCTGTCCGACGGCCAGCGGCAGTACGACCTCAGCACGGCCGAGGTCAACGTGGGCGGCGAGCTGCTCGACGTCGAGGCCTCGGGCCGGCTGCACCCGAGCATCGACCCCATCGCGACGTCACGGCAGGTCCGCGAGCGCTACGAGTCCCTGTGGCACGAGATCACCGCGCCGGAGTCGATCGGCTTCGGCGAGCGGCACCGGCTCGACGCGCGGGTGCGGCGGCTCAACGACCTCGGGTTCGACGTCGCCGAGCTCTCCGTCGTCTCCGAGGAGGGGGGCACGCGGATCCGCGTGACGCCGAAGGTCGTCGACGTCGGCCACCACTCGCGCCGGCTGCTGCGGCTGACCGGGCTCGACGTCGAGGAGAACCAGGCCCGTCGGCTGCTCAACGACCTCGACGCCTACCGCGTGCAGCTCGGGCCGTCCGTCGACGAGGAGTTCGCCGCGCACCGGTGGGTGTCCGAGGTCTTCGAGCCGGTGACGGGGCTCGTGCCGGCGGAGCTGCGCGGCAAGCTCGAGCCGGCGGAGATGTTCCACGAGGTCCTCGAGCACCGGTGGTTCATGGGCGAGCGGCTACGGCGCGACATCTCGCTCAACGAGGCGGCGGAGGACTACGTCGCGCGGGTGCTCAGCACGAAGCCCGACGAGCTCGCCGTGCTCGGCCAGCGGCTCGGCACCCCGAGCGACACGACCGGCCTGCGGTTCGACGAGACCGCCGAGCTGGACCTCACCGAGCTGCAGTGAGACGACCGCCTGGCGGTCGCCGGCGTCAGGCGTCCCCGGCGACGGGGGCGACCCATCCCTCGTCGTGGCCCGACGCGACCAGGATCTGGACGCTCAGCACCAGCACCCAGCCCGGGAACAGCAGCTGGGACCAGCCGGTGATCGGCGGCGAGAGCAGCAGTGCGAGGGCGACGACGTAGCCGGCGAGGACGAGCCAGCGCGGGACGACCCTCGTCCGCAGCCCCAGCGTCGTCACCGACAGCACGAAGACCGCGGCCATCCGCGCACCGAACGTGCCGAGCATCGTCGCGCCCATCGTCTGGGCGAGCCGCACCGAGTCGGTCGCGACGGCGTCCGGACCGCCGGTGAGCAGGAGCACCGAGCCGATCATGCCGGCGCCCGCGAAGAGCATGGCGACGAAGAGCAGACCCGAGCCGAGGAACACGGTGGCGAAGAGCTTGTCCTCCTGCGGCCCGAGCCGGCTGCGGACGACGCCGATGAACCACAGGAAGGCGATCCCCGCGAACGGCACGAGGTTGAGCGCCGTCCTGATGGCCGAGCGCCGGCCCGCGTCGGTGAGCCACGTCGTGCCGCCGCCGTCGGACGCCGGGCCGGACGCGCGGAAGAGCACGATCACGGTGCCGAGGATCAGCGCGAACACGATCCCGGCCACCGCCGCCGAGCGCGGGGTGCGCAGCTCGCGCGCGATCGAGGCCTGCGTGCTCGTCATCGGCCCTCCCCTCGTCGCCGGGCCACATCCTCGCGGATGAGGCGCCGGGACGGGCGCCCGACGGCGCAGCCCGCCGCCCGGCCGGACGCGCGCGGCAGGGTCAGCGGGTACGCCGGGCCCGGCTGACGGCGTAGAGCGTGACCCCGGCGGCCACGCCCGCGTTGAGCGACTCGGTCTCGTGCGTCATCGGGATGCCGACGGCGAGATCGCAGGTCTCGCGGACGAGCCGGCTCAGCCCCTCGCCCTCGCTGCCGACCACGAGGACGAGCGGGCCGGTCGCCACGTCGTCGTCGAGCTCGTCGAGCGTGACCCCGTCGGCCGCGAGGCCGACCACCATGCAGCCGGCGGCGGCGTAGGCCTTGAGCGTGCGGGTGAGGTTCGTCGCCCGGGCCACGGGCACGCGCGCCGCCGCACCGGCCGACGCCTTCCACGCCGACGCCGTCATGCCCGCGGAGCGGCGCTCGGTGATGAGCACGCCGTGCGCGCCGAACGCCCCCGCCGAGCGCACGATGGCACCGAGGTTGCGCGGGTCGGTGATGCTGTCGAGCGCCACGACGAGCGGCGCCTCGCCCGCGTCCGCGGCGATGTCGAGGAGGTCCTGCGGGTCGGCGTACTGGTACGGCGGGACCGCGAGCGCCAGCCCCTGGTGGATCGCACCCGCCGTCAGCCGGTCGAGCTCCACGCGCGACGTCTCGAGCATCGGCAGCCCCGCCTCGGCCGCCAGGGCGTAGGTCTCCTTCACCCGCTCGTCGCTCTCGAGGAACAGCTGCACGTAGAGCGCCGTACCTGGCACCTTGGCGCGCAGCGCCTCGACGACGGCGTTGCGCCCGACGACGAGCTCGGTGCCGTCCTTGCGGGTGCGCACGGACGTGCCGCCCCGGGCGCCCGACCCGGAGGCCGGCGCGCGCTTGGCCACCGCCTCCTGCTGCTTGGCCACCCGCGCGGCCTGCTTGGCCTTCGGGTGCTTCGTGCGCTCGGTCGCCTTCGGGGTCGGGCCCTTGGGCTCGAGACCGCGGCGGCGCTGTCCGCCCGAGCCGACGGTCTGCCCCTTCTTCGTCCCCGTCTTGCGCATCGCGCCCTTGCGCTGGGAGTTCCCGGCCACTAGTCGTCCCTCCCGCCGAGCGACCAGCGTGCGCCGCCGCTCGTGTCGTCCACGACGATGCCCGCGACCTTGAGCCGGTCGCGGATGGCGTCCGCCCTCGCCCAGTCCCGGGCCGCGCGCGCCTCGGCCCGCTCGGCGAGCAGCCCGGCGACGAGATGGTCGATGGCCCCGCGCAGCCGCTCGTCGTCCGAGGACGAGCCGGCCCAGGGAGCGGCGTACGGGTTGACGCCGAGCACGTCGAGCATCGCGACGACGAAGTCGCGGTGCGCGCGGGCCAGGACGAGGTCCCCCGTGGCGAGCGCCGCGTTGCCGTCGCGCACGTGGTCGTGCACGACCGCGAGGGCCTGCGGCACCCCGAGGTCGTCGTCCATCGCCGCGTCGAAGGCCGGGGGCCGCTCGCTCGCCCCGGGATCGGCCGCGCCCAGGACGTCGCCGGCGCGCTCGAGGAACCCCTCGATCCGGCGGAAGCTCACCGCGTTCTCCTCGAGCGCCTCGAAGGAGAACTCGATCATCGAGCGGTAGTGCGCGGACACGAGGTAGTAGCGCAGCTCGACCGGGCGCACCCGCCGGACGACCTCGCGCACCAGCAGCGAGTTGCCGAGCGACTTGCTCATCTTCTCGCCGCTCGTGGTGACCCAGGCGTTGTGCAGCCAGTACTGCGCGAACGGGTCGCCGAGCGCCTTCGACTGCGCGATCTCGTTCTCGTGGTGCGGGAAGATCAGGTCGAGACCGCCGCCGTGGATGTCGAACGCCCGGCCGAGGTACTTGCCGGCCATCGCCGAGCACTCGAGGTGCCAGCCCGGGCGGCCTGGCCCCCACGGCGTCGGCCAGGACGGCTCGTCCGCCTTCGCCGCCTTCCAGAGGGCGAAGTCGCGCGGGTCGCGCTTGCGCGTGTCGCCCACGGAGTCGCCGGCGGCCTGCATCTCGTCGGGCCGTTGGCCGGAGAGCGCGCCGTACTCGGGGAACGAGCGCACGTCGAAGTAGACGTCGCCGTCGACGGTGTACGCGTGGTCGCTCTCGAGGAGCGCGCGCATGAGCTCGATCATCTCGGGGACGTGACCGGTGGCGCGCGGCTCGACGGTGGGCCGCGTGCAGCCCAGGACGTCGTACGCCCAGGTGAACTCGCGCTCGAACTCGGTGGCCACCGCCCACCACGGACGGCCCTCCGCCTCGCCGCGGGTGATGATCTTGTCGTCGATGTCCGTGACGTTGCGGCAGAACGTGACCTCGTAGCCCGAGGCGCGCAGCCAGCGTCCGAGGACGTCGAAGTTGACGCCCGAGCGGATGTGACCGACGTGCGGCGCGGCCTGGACGGTGGCGCCGCACAGGTACAGCGACGCCCGTCCCGGCTCGAGCGGGACGAAGTCGCGCACCGCCCGGGTGGCGGTGTCGTGCAGGCGCAGGGTCACGGGAGCAGCCTATCGGCGCCCCGCGCACCCCCGCGCCGGTCGACGTCGGCCCCCGGCCGGCGCGGCCCGACGGCTACCCGCCGACGACCTTGGACGGGGTCACGCGGACGACGACCCGCACGGTGTCCGGGGCGTCCCACGGGTAGACCTCGAGGCCGCGGTACTTCGACGCGAACTCGTCGATGAGCGCACGGCCGCCCTCCTCCGTCATCGTGGCGGTGCCGCGGACCTCGACGTAGGTGTAGGGGTCGGCCTGGTCGAAGACGCAGACGGTCACCCGCGGGTCCCGGGTGATGTTGACGTGCTTGCGTCGGCCGACGGTGGTGGAGAACAGCACGTCGTCGCCGTCGTGCTTGACCCACACCGGGGACAGCTGCGGCTGCCCGTCCGGCTCGATCGTGGCGACGGTGGCGAAGTTCGCGGCGGTGAGCAGGCCCCGGGCCTTCTCGCTGAGGGGTACGGTCATGCGGCGATTCTGCCGTAGGCCGGATCGGCGCCGTAGCGGGCCTCAGCGGGCGACGACGAGGGCGGTGGCGACGGCGGCGACGCCTTCACCGCGGCCGGTCAGCCCGAGGCCGTCGGTGGTGGTCGCCGACACCGACACCGGTGCTCCGACGACCGAGCCCATCGCCCGTTCCGCCTCGAGGCGGCGCGGCCCGAGCCGGGGCCGGTTGCCGACGACCTGGACGCTCACGTTGCCGATCACGAAGCCGGAGTCCGTGACGAGACGCACGACCTCGGCGAGCAGCGCGGCGCCCGAGGCGCCGTGCCACTCCGGCCGGTCGACGCCGAACACCGACCCGAGGTCGCCGAGCCCGGCGGCGGACAGCAGCGCGTCGCAGGCGGCGTGCGCGGCGACGTCGCCGTCGCTGTGGCCCGAGACGCCGGTCTCCCCCGGCCACGACAGGCAGGCGAGCCAGAGCTCGCGACCGTCCTCGAACGGGTGGACGTCGACGCCGACCCCGACGCGCGGCAGCGCAGCGCCGTCAGCCGACGACACCGGCGGCCCTCCGTCGGGCGAGCACGGCGTCGGCGAGCAGGAGGTCGAGCGGGCGGGTCACCTTGAACGCCTCCTCGTCGCCGGGGACGACCCGCACGGTGCCGCCCATGGCCTCGACGAGGCCGGCGTCGTCCGTGGCGGGCGCACCGGGGTCGGCGGCGGCGTGCGCGGCCGCCAGCGTCGTACGCCGGAAGCCCTGCGGGGTCTGGATCGCCCGGAGCCGGGAGCGGTCGAGGGTGCCGGTCACCACGTCGTGCGCGTCCACGCTCTTGATGGTGTCGGACACGGCGAGCGCCGGCACGACCGCGTCGGTCCCGCCGCGCACCGCCGCGGCCACGGCGTCGACGAGCGACGTAGGCACGAGCGGGCGGGCCGCGTCGTGGACGAGCACGACGTCGACGTCGGCGGGGAGTGCGTGCAGCGCCCGGGCGACGGAGTCCTGGCGGGTCTCGCCGCCGGCCACGACCGCGGCGCCGGCACGCTGGCCGTCCGGGTCGAGCAGGCCGTGCTCGCCGAGCAGGGCGACGACGTCGGCGACGCCGTCCTCGGGGGCGGCGACGACCACGAGGTCGACCGACCTCGCCGCGGCCAGGGCACGCACCGCGTGCACGAGCATCGGTACCCCGCCGAGGACCCGAAGGGCCTTGGGCGCCCCAGGACCGAGCCGCTCCCCGCGACCCGCGGCGGGGACGATCGCAGCCGTTCGGCTCACCGAGCGGCTCCGGCGTACGCCGCCGGCCGGGCGAAGACGAGCCGGCCGTTGGCCGTGGTGACCACGCTCGTGACGACGACTCGGCAGTCGGTGCCCACCCGCTCCCGGGCGTGCTCGGTGACGACCATGGTGCCGTCGTCCAGGTAGCCGACCGCCTGGCCGGCCTCCTTGCCCGCCTTGAGCAGGTGCAGGTCGACCTCGTCGCCGACGACGACGAGCGGACGCAGGGCGAGCGCGAGGCCGTGCAGGTTCAGGACTCGCACGCCGGCGATCGCCGCCGCCTTCGCGAGGTTCGTGTCGAAGGTGAGGAGCGCGCAGTTGCGGTCGATCGCCATCCGGACGAGCTTGGCGTCGACGTCGGGCACGCCCATCGCCTCGTCCGGCACGGACAGCAGCTCGACACCGTGCTCACGCCGCAGCGACTCGAGCACGTCGAGGCCCCGCCGGCCCTTCGCGCGGCGCAGGTCGTCGGACGAGTCGGCCATGTTCTGCAGCTCGTCGATGACCGGTTGGGGCACCAGGAAGCGGCCGTGCAGGAAGCCGGAGCGAACGACGTCGAGCACCCGGCCGTCGATCGCGACGGACGTGTCGACGAGACGCGGCAGGGACGCCGGTGCCGGCGCCCGCGGGGCCAGCCCGGCGGTGTGGCCGACGGTGGTGAGCATCGCGTCGCGCCGAGCGCGGCCGATCCGGAAGCCGAACAGCGCGAGCACGAGGACGACGAACAGGAAGATGGGCGTGATGACGAGCGGCGGTCCGAGCAGGAACAGCGGCCAGCTCACCGCCGCGGCGAACACGGCGGCCACGACGCCGCCGAACCCGCCCGCGATCACCTGCTCCGCCGACAGCCCCTCGAGCGCCCGCTCGCCACGGTCGAGGGTCCGCATCGTGAGCCGTGCCACGACGCCGCCGACGACGTACCCGACGAGGGCACCGAGGATCGCACCCGCCCACAGCGCGTTGAACGACCCCAGCACCGGCGAGCGCTCGGCGGCACCGATCCAGGCGGCGATCTGGTAGCCGATCCCGGCCCCGAACGCCACGACGAACAGCCGCAGCGCCTCCACGGCGATGCTCGGCACGCGGGTCAGCCGCAGGGCCATGCCCGATCCTCCCTACGAGGACGCGTGACCGGACCGACCCGCGCGGCCGCGCCGGTCAGGAGGCGAGCACCTCGTCGAGGATCGCCTCTGCCTTGTCCTCGTTGGTGTTCTCGGCAAGTGCGAGCTCCGACACAAGGATCTGGCGCGCCTTGGCCAGCATCCGCTTCTCCCCGGCGGACAGCCCACGCTCGCGCTCGCGGCGCCAAAGGTCGCGCACGACCTCGGCGACCTTGATCACGTCGCCGCTGGCGAGCTTCTCGAGGTTGGCCTTGTAACGGCGCGACCAGTTGGTCGGCTCCTCGGTGTAGGGCTGGCGCAGGACGTCGAAGACGCGGTCCAGGCCCTCCTGGTTGACGACGTCGCGCACGCCGACGAGGTCGACGTTCTCGGCGGGAACGCGGACGGTCAGATCACCCTGCGCGACACGCAGGACGAGATAGTCCCTCTCGACGCCCTTGATGGTCCGCTTTTCGATGGCTTCGATCGTTGCCGCACCGTGGTGCGGATAGACAACCGTGTCGCCGACCGTGAACGTCATAGGTGGGGTACCCCTTTCCAGGTAGGTCGAGTTTACCACGCCGGGGCCAGCCCCGAGGAACCGTTCTCGCAGGTCAGAGGCCTGCTCCCGGCCGGGCTCGCGGGCCGCCGGACCCGCCGCCGACCGATGCCCTAGGCTGACCGGGCCCCTCCCACCGGTCCTCCAGGAGCGATCCCGTGCCCCGCACCGCATGGCGCCGTACGGCCGCCGTCCTCGCCCTCGCGCTCGTCCCCGTGCTCTCGGCGTGCTCGATCGGGGTCAACGCGGGCACCTCGACCCAGGGGCCGTCGGGCAACGGCGCCAGCGCCGACGTCGGCGCGATGCAGCTGCGCGGGATCACCATCGTGACGGGCGCCGGGACGAGCACGAGCGCGACGATCATCGGGACGATCGTGAACACCAGCCCGACCGACGACGACGTGCTGACCGGAGTCTCGGTCGTCGACCCGACGGGCGCGACCGCGACGATCACCGGGACCTCCGTCACCTCCGGTCAGATCCCGGTCCCCGCGAACCGGCCCACGTCCGCCGTGCGCATCGGTTTCAACGCCGACTACCACGTCGACCTCACCGGGTTGCGGATCGACCCCACCGCGTTCGCCCAGGTCCAGTTCACCTTCCAGAACGCCGGCACGGTCGTCGTCCCGACCATGGCCGTCCCGCCGACCGGCATCTACGCCGGCCTCGGCCCGCTCCAGGGCTAGCCCCGGGCCGCGGCCGCCCGCGTCCGCCAGGGGTACGGCGCCCGACGCTTCGACCGCGGGGCGGTCAGGACTCGAACTTGTAGCCGAGCCCACGCACCGTGACGAGGTGCACCGGGGTCGCCGGGTCCGTCTCGATCTTCGCGCGCAGCCGCTTCACGTGGACGTCGAGCGTCTTGCCGTCCCCGACGTAGTCCGACCCCCAGACCCGGTCGATCAGCGTCCCGCGGGTGAGCACCCGGCCGGAGTTGCGCAGGAACAGCTCGAGCAGCTCGAACTCCTTGAGCGGCAACGTGATCGGCGCGCCGTCGACCGACACCACGTGCCGTTCGACGTCCATGCGGACCGGCCCGGCCTCCAGCGTGGCCGGGACCAGCTCCTCCGGCTCGCCGGCCCGGCGGAGCACGGCACGGATCCGCGCGACCAGCTCGCGCGAGGAGAACGGCTTGGTGACGTAGTCGTCGGCGCCGAGCTCGAGCCCGACCACCTTGTCGACCTCGCTGTCCTTCGCGGTGACCATGATGATCGGGACCGACGGAGCGCTGACGGAGGGCGCGGCAGACCTCCGTCCCGGACATGCCGGGGAGCATGAGGTCGAGCAGGACGACGTCGGCGCCCTGCTGGTCGAACTGCGTCACGGCAGCGGGCCCGGTCGCGGCGATGCCGACCTCGAAGCCCTCCTTGCGCAGCATGAACGACAGGGCGTCGGAGAAGGACTCCTCGTCCTCGACGACGAGCACACGGGTCACGGGAGCTGCTCTCCTTCGGGGCGGCGGGCCGCGGGTGCCAGCGGCAGCCGCAGCGTGAAGGTGGACCCCTCGCCCTCGACCGACCAGACGGTGCACTCGCCGCCGTGGTTGGCGCAGACGTGCTTGACGATGGCGAGGCCCAGGCCGGTGCCCCCCGTGATGCGCGAGCGGGCCGGGTCGACCCGGTAGAACCGCTCGAAGATGCGGGACAGCTCGTCGGCCGGGATGCCGATTCCCTGGTCCGTGACGCTGACCTCCACCGCGCCCGCGGACACCCGCGCCGCGACCGCGACCCGGGTGCGCGGCGGGGAGTACGCGACGGCGTTGGTGAGCAGGTTGCGCAGCGCCATGACGAGCTGGGCCTCGTCCCCGAGGACGGTCGCGTGGCTCGGGTCCCCGACGACGACGTCGATCTCGCGGGCGTTGGCGAGCAGCTTGGTGGCGTCGAGGGCCTCGGAGACGACCCGGTCGACCTCGACCCGCTCCGAGCCCTTGAGCGGGTCGCCGCTCTGCAGCCGGGAGAGGTCGATCAGGTCGTTGACCAGGTTGGACAGGCGTTGCGACTCGACCTGCATGCGCGCGCTGAACCGCTGCACGGCGTCCGGGTCGTCGCTCGCGCTCTGCACGGCCTCGGCGAGCAGGGACAGGGCACCGACCGGCGTCTTCAGCTCGTGCGACACGTTGGCGACGAAGTCCCGGCGTACCGCGTCGATGCGCTTGGCCTCGGAGAGGTCCTCGACGAGGACGAGCGCGGCGGTGGGGGACAGCGCGGCCACGCGGACCCGGGCCTGCAGCAGGCCCTTGCCGAGCGGCGGCCGGCGCAGGTCGAGGTCCTCCTCGCGGATGACGCCGTCGCGGCGGACCGCGCCCACGAGCGCCAGGAGCTCCGGGATCTCGAGCCGCCCGCCCTGGACGACGCCGAGCGTGGCGGACTCGGCCGAGGCGCGCAGCACGGTGTCGTCGGTGCCGACGACGAACGCGGCGCCCGGGAGCACGGCGAGCAGCCGGCCGAGCCCCTCGGGCACGTTCGGCGACGGGACGCCCTCGGGTTCGCCCGGCACCGGCGACCGACCACGGGCACCGAGACCCCAGCCGACGACCCCGCCGACCGCGAGGCCGACGAGTCCGGCCAGCGCGAGACCCGCGGTGACGTCCACGTCGTCCACGATACGGGCGTCGTGGGCGCCGGACCGCTGGGCAGCGGGTGGCACGGCGGCTCTTCGCCGACTGTTCACCCGCGAGGCCGGATGTTCACCCGTACGTCGGGGCTCGTTCACGCGCCCGCGCTGGCGGGGCGCGAAACGGGCATAGATTGGCGCCACGACACCGGAGTGCGGCCACGTCGGCCCGGCACCCGGCCACGCCGACGAGGAACGAGCCACATGCGCGAGATCTACCACGAGCAGCTGGACCGGGTGAGCGACGACCTCGTCGAGATGACCCGGCTCGTCGGGTCGGCGATGAACCGGGCCACCCAGGCGCTGCTCGACGCCGACCTGCAGCTCGCGGAGAGCGTCATCGCGGGCGACGAGGCGATCGACGCGATCGCGTCCAAGGTCGAGGCCGACTGCTTCCAGGTCTCCGCCCGCCAGCAGCCCGTCGCGACGGACCTGCGCATCGTCGTGGCGGCCCTGCGGATCTCGGCGTCCTTGGAGCGCATGGGCGACCTCGCGGCGCACATCGCGAAGTCGGCCCGGATGCGCTACCCCGCGTCCGCGATCCCGGTCCAGCTCCGTCCGACCTTCCAGGAGATGGGCGCCGTCGCGCAGAACGTCGTCGCCAAGACCGGCTCGGTCGTGGCCACGAAGGACGTCACGATGGCCGCCGACATCGCGCGCACCGACGAAGACATGGACCGCCTGCACCGCGAGCTGTTCCAGACGGTGCTCTCGCCCACGTGGGACTACGGCGTCGAGGCTGCGGTCGACGTCACGCTGCTCTCGCGCTTCTACGAGCGGTTCGCCGACCACGCCGTGACCATCGCCAAGCGCGTCGTCTACGTCGCGACCGGCGAGCCGTACTCCACGGTCGACCCCGAGGCGATCGTCGAGAACCTCTAGGCGTCGGGGTCGCACCTCGCGTCGGTGCGGGCCAGGAACACGTGAGGGTCGGACCCCCGGTCGCCGGTGTCCGGGGAATGGTCCAGACTCGGTGACCGTTGACGCTGCGGCGGACCAGGTGGGTCCGCCGCCGACGCGAAGGAGGACGACGTGGCGATCCTGCCGCTCGAGCCCTCCACCCGCCGAGCCCGCAGAGCGCGCTCGCTCCGCCCGCCCCGGGCGGGCCGCCGGGTCGCCTCGTCGTGTCGCCGTGCTCTCGATCCACACGTCCCCGCTCGACCAGCCCGGCACGGGTGACGCCGGCGGCATGAACGTCTACGTCACCGAGGTGGCCAGGCGGCTCGCCGCCCGCGGCGTCGAGGTCGACATCTTCACCCGCGCAACGTCGGGCGACCTGCCGCCGGCCGTCGCCATGGAGCCGGGCGTCACGGTCCGGCACATCACGGCCGGCCCCTTCCAGGGCCTGTCGAAGGAGGACCTCCCCGGGCAGCTGTGCGCCGTCACCTCCGGGATCCTGCGCGCCGAGGCGGCCCGCCCCGAGGGGTGGTACGACCTCGTCCAGTCGCACTACTGGCTCTCCGGCCAGGTCGGCTGGCTCGCCGCCGAGCGCTGGAACGTGCCGCTCGTGCACACGATGCACACCATGGCCAAGGTCAAGAACCTGACCCTCGCCGAGGGTGACCCGCCCGAGCCCGAGGGACGCGTCATCGGCGAGCAGCAGGTCGTCGACGCCGCCGACCGCATCCTCGCCAACACGGCCGCCGAGGCCGAGCAGCTCGTCGACCTCTACGACGCCGACCCCGCGCACGTGGCCGTCGTGCACCCCGGTGTCGACCTGGACGTCTTCTCCCCCGGTGACCGCCTGCGCGCCCGCGCCCGCGTCGGGTGTCGCGCCGGACCGGACCGTGCTGCTGTTCGTCGGCCGCATCCAGCCGCTCAAGGCCCCCGACGTGCTCGTGCGGGCCGTCGCCGCGATGGTCGCGCGCACGCCGTCGCTGCGCGACACCCTGCAGGTCGTCATCTGCGGCGGCCCGTCGGGTTCCGGGCTCGCGCACCCGCACGCCCTCGAGGACCTCGCCGTCGACCTCGGCGTCCGCGACCTCGTCCGGTTCGTGCCGCCGGTCGGCCGGGCGATGCTCGCCGACTGGTACCGCGCGGCCGACGTGTGCGTGGTGCCGTCGTACTCGGAGTCGTTCGGGCTCGTCGCGATCGAGGCGCAGGCGTGCGGGACGCCGGTGGTGGCGGCCAGGGTCGGCGGGCTGCCCACGGCCGTGGCCGACGGCGCGAGCGGGATGCTCGTCGACGGGCACGACCCGGCTGTCTGGGCCGAGGCGCTGTGCTCCGTCGTCGGCGACCCCGAGCGGCTCGACCGCTGGTCGCGTGCCGCCGTCCGGCACGCCTCGCGCTTCGGGTGGGACGCGGCCGCCGCCGCCACCCTCGAGGTCTACCGCGACGCGCTGGCCGACCGCGCCGCCGAGGACCGCCTCGCCGTCGCGCACAGCTCGCACCCGTGACGTCGGCGTAGCCTGCGTTCGTGGCCGACCCGTCCTCCGTCGCCGGAGTCCTGCGCACCGCGCTCGCCGCGCAGGACCTCGAGGTCGACGAGCCGCGGCCGGGGCACTTCGTCGTCGTCCTGCCCGGCGAGCACAAGCAGCGCACCACCTGCTCCCTCGTCGTCGGCGAGCACGCGCTCGGCGTACAGGCCTTCGTCGCCAGGCACGTCGACGAGAACGCCGAGGCGGTCCACCGCTGGCTGCTGCAACGCAACCTGCGGATGTACGCCGTCGCCTTCGCCGTCGACGACCTCGGCGACATCTACCTCACCGGTCGGCTGCCGCTGTCTTCGGTGACGCCCGAGGAGGTCGACCGGCTGCTCGGCTCGGTGCTCGAGTACGCCGACGGCGCGTTCAACACCATCCTCGAGCTCGGCTTCGCGGGCGCGATCCGGCGCGAGTGGGACTGGCGCACGAGCCGCGGCGAGTCCACCGCCAACCTCGAGCCCTTCCGCCACCTGGCGCCCCCAGACCCCGAGGCTTGATCGTCCCTTAGGGACGATCAAGGAAGTTCAACTCGCCGAATCTGTCCCGGATTCGCGATCTTGGTCGGCCCGACCCCGTCCACGCCCGGCCGCCGAGGGCGATCCGGCAGGATGTCCCCATGAGCGACGCGCCGTACACCCTGGTCCTCCTCCGCCACGGCGAGAGCACGTGGAACGCCCTCAACCAGTTCACCGGCTGGGTCGACGTCGACCTCTCCGAGCGCGGCGTGGCCGAGGCGATCCGCGGTGGCGAGCTGCTGCGCGACGCCGGCCTCCTGCCGGACGTCGTCCACACGTCGCTGCTGCGTCGCGCGATCCGCACGGCGCAGATCTCGCTCGACGTGTGCGACCGGCACTGGATCCCCGTCGTGCGCAACTGGCGCCTCAACGAGCGCCACTACGGCGCCCTCCAGGGCAAGAACAAGAAGCAGACCCTCGAGGCGTACGGCGAGGAGCAGTTCATGCTCTGGCGCCGGTCGTACGACACGCCTCCCCCGGCCATCGACCCCGACGACGAGTTCTCCCAGACGCACGACCCGCGCTACTCCTGGCTGCCGCCCGAGACCAACCCCCTCACCGAGTGCCTCGCCGACGTCGTGCACCGCCTGCTGCCGTACTGGGAGGACGTCATCGTCGCCGACCTGCGCGCGGGGCAGACGGTGCTCGTGGCGGCGCACGGCAACTCGCTGCGCGCCCTCGTCAAGCACCTCGACGGCATCAGCGACGAGGCCATCGCCGCGCTCAACATCCCCACCGGCATCCCGCTCGTGTACCGGCTCGACGCCGACCTGCGCCCGACCGTCCCCGGCGGGGAGTACCTCGATCCCGAGGCGGCGGCGACGGCGGCCGCGGCCGTCGCGAACCAGGGCAAGGGCTGAGGTCTCCATGACCGAGCGGCTCGAGCTGCGCGACGCGTCGCTGCGCGAGTGGGACGCCGTCGTGCTCGACAGCGACCGCGAGACGGGGATCGTGCTCGACCGCAGCGCGTTCTACCCGGGCGGCGGAGGGCAGCCGCCGGACCACGGCGTCCTGCTGTGGGGCGGCATCCAGACCCGCATCGTCGGAGCGCTCAAGGGCGACGACGTCCGTCTCGTGGCGCACGACGACGACCCGCTGCCACCGGTCGGGACCGCCGTGCGCGGCGCGATCGAGGACGAGCGGCGTACGGCGCTCATGCGCACCCACTCCGGCCTGCACCTGCTCTCCGGAGTCGTCTTCCGCGACTTCGGGGCGCTCGTCACCGGCGGCAACATGGAGCCGCTCGAGGCGCGGCTCGACGTCAACCTGGAGAGCGTGCCCGAGGGCTTCAAGGAGTCGGTCGAGGCCGCGTGCAACGTCGAGGTCGACGCTGACCGCGCGATCTCGGCGTACGAGCTGCCGCGCAGCGAGGCGTTCGCGATCCCGGACATCATCCGCACCGCGACGAACCTGCTCCCGCCCACGATCGAGATCGTGCGCATCGTCGACATCGACGGCCTCGACGTGCAGGCGGACGGCGGGACGCACGTGGCGTCGACCCGTCAGATCGGGCGGCTGCGTGTGGTCAAGGTCGAGAGCAAGGGCAAGGGCTTCCGGCGCATCCGCATCGCGCTCACCTGACCCGTCGCGTCGCGTCCCGTCGCGGAGTTACACCTCCAACCGCCCTGTCCCAGGCCCGGACCGGGCGTCTCGAGGTGTAGCTCGCGGAGCGGGTCGGTGGCTGCCTCGGCGTACGCCGTCCCGCCACGGCCTCGACCGCCTCGATGCCGTCGCTATGCCTGTGACCCGAGCCGACCCGAGCGGGCCAGCGCGTCGGTGAACGGTCCGAGCAGCGCCGGCGTGACGAGCACGAACCGCACGTCGTCGAAGGTGCCGGGATGCGCGTCCACGTAGTCCCGCACCGCACCGACGGCGATCGGGGCGGCCTCGTCCGGCGGATACCCGAACGCGCCGCAGGAGATCGCGGGGAACGCGACCGTCCGCGCGCCCATCTCACGAGCGACCTCCAGCGACGCCCGGTGGCACGAGGCGAGCAGCTCGGACTCGAGCCCGCCGTGCTCGCCGTAGCGCGGCCCGACCGTGTGGATCACCCACCGCGCGGGCAGGTGTCCGGCGGTGGTGGCGACCGCGAGCCCGCAGGGCAGCCCGTCCCTCCACGTCGTACGCCGTAGCTCGTGGCACTCGTCGTCGATGGCCCGGCCGCCCGCGCGGTGGATCGCGCCGTCGACGCCCCCACCACCGAGCAGCGTCGAGTTCGCGGCGTTGACGATCGCGTCCGCCTGCTGCGTCGTGAGGTCGCCGAGCACGGCATCGAGCCGGGTCATGCGCCTCGCCTCCTCCGTCGGGCTCCGGGTCCCATGGTGACGCGCGGGCGGCCGCGGCGCCGCCGCGACCGGGGGTGGGTCACGCTGCCGGTGCAGCCGCCCCGGCGGTCACTGCCCGGGCGCGACGAGGGACCACGGGACGGTGAGCTCGCCGAGGCGCCACCGTGCCGGGCCGTCGAGCGGCTCGACGCCGGAGTCGCGCAGCGCGCTCACCGCCGCCAGCCAGCGCTGCCGTACGCCGAACGACGCGTGCGGCGCCGCCTGCGCCCAGCACCGGTCGAACCGCGCCAGCAGGTCGTGGACTCGCTCGCCCGGCACGTTGCGGTGGATGAGCGACTTCGGGAGCCGCTCGGCGAGGTCCGACGGCCGCTCCAGGCCCGCGAGCCGCGTCGACAGCGTGAGCGACCGGGGCACGGACGCGCCGGGCTCGAGCGCGACCCACCAGGCGTGACGGCCCAGCTCGTCGCACGTGCCCTCGACGAGCAGCCCGCCCGGGGCGAGCCGCGACGTCATCGTCGTCCACGCGGCCGGCACCTCGGACTCGTCGTACTGCCGGAGCACGTTGAAGGCGCGGATCACGACGACCGCCCGGCCCTCGAGCGGGAGCTCGAAGCCGCCGCGCCGGAACGACAGCGTGCGGTCGGCGTACGGCGCCGCCGCCGCCACCCGCTCCGGGTCGATCTCGATGCCGACGACCTCGACGTCCGGTCGTACGCCGCGCAGCCGGTCCCGCAGGTCCCTGGGGGTCCAGACGGCCGCGCCGTAGCCGAGGTCCACCACGAGCGGGTCGGGAGCTGCCCGCAGCGCCGGTCCGCAGGCGTGCGCGATCCAGCGGTCGACCCGGCGCAGCCGGTTGGGATGGGTGGTCCCGCGGGTGATCGTGCCGACCGGGCGGGACGCCCGGGTCACCAGCGCGATCCGCGCGAGACCTCGATGACGCGTCGGCGTACGTCGACCAGGTAGACGATCGCGGCGACGATGCCGGCCAGGCCGAGGATGGCGATCGGCCCGAACAGGGCGGGGAACAGGATCTGGCAGGCCAGGCCGGCGCCGAGGATGGCGAGCCAGACCGGCTTGGTCTGGCGGTCGACGGCCGGGAAGGCGTCCGAGCGCCGCACCGCCGCGTCGACGAGCGCCCACACGCCGAGCGCGACGCAGGCGTAGGAGATGACGGCGTAGACGCCGAGGGGGACTCCGAACACGTGACCAGCATAGGCAGGGCGACCGCCGCCCCGGTGCCGGAGGACGTGCAGAGGTATTTTAGTTGACGATTCAACTTCTGTGTGCCACCCTGACCGGGAGACGAGGAGCTGAGCCATGACGACGACCGAGGGCGCCACCGCCGCCACCCGCATGCCGGCGCTCTACCTCGGGCACGGCGCACCGCCGCTGCTCGACGACCCGGTCTGGTCCGAGCAGCTGCGCACCTGGACGGCGGATCTCCCGCGCCCGACGGCGATCCTCGCGGTCTCGGCCCACTGGGAGGCGGCGCCGCTGTCGCTGTCGGCGACGGCCGCGGCGACGCCGCTCGTCTACGACTTCGGCGGGTTCCCCGAGCGCTACTACCGCTGGCGGTACGAGACGCCGGACGCCGCGGTCCTCGCGGAGCTCGTCACTGCGCTCATGCCGGACACCGCACCGGTGCACCAGCAGCGCAGTCGCGGCCTCGACCACGGTGCCTGGGTGCCGCTGTCGATCATGTACCCCGACGCCGACATCCCCGTCCTCCAGCTCTCGCTGCCCACGCTCGACCCCGGTCGCCTGCTGGAGCTGGGTCGACGGCTCGCCCCGTTGCGCGACCACGGCGTCCTCGTCGTCGGCTCGGGCTTCCTCACCCACGGGCTGCCGTACCTGCGCGAGTTCCGCATCGAGGCCAGCCCGCCCGGCTGGTCGGTGGACTTCGACCTGTGGGCGGCCGAGGCGCTGGCCCGGGGCGACGTCGAGACGCTCATGGACTTCCACCGCGCGCCGGGCATGCCCTACGCCCACCCGAGCGCCGAGCACCTCGCCCCGCTGTTCGTGACGCTCGGCGCGGCCGAGCATCCGGACGTGCCGCTCGACGCGACCATCGAGGGCTACTGGATGGGTCTGTCCAAGCGATCGCTCCAGGTCGCCTGAGCCGCGCCGGAGCGCCGGGACAGCACGGGGCCCCACCGCACTGGCGGTGGGGCCCCGGCGTCCGGCGGTCGAGCGGCCCGGTTCTAGCGGCCGACGGCCTTGCGCAGCTCGGCGACGGCCTTGTCGGTCCGGTCCCGGATCTCGGTGACGACGGGGGTGACCGTCTGGCTGGCGAACGCGGCCCGCGCGTCCGCCCGCGCCCGCAGGTCCTCCACGGCCGTCTCCGCGGCCTTGACGGCGTCGCCGGCCTGAGCCTGCGCGGTGGCGACGTAGGGCTTGAGGCTCTTCAGGTACGGCGCGACGGCGGCGTCGGCGGCCTTGCGGCCCTCGGCCGACTTCTCCGCGACGAGGGCGAACATCGGACCGACGATCTCCTCGACGGCGCGACGGCTCTCCGCGCCCTTCTCCACCACGGTGGTGACGTAGGGCCGGACTACCGAGTCGGCGGCCTTGCGACCCTCGGCCGTGCGTCCGGTGATGAGGGCGACCACCGGGGCCACGAAGTCCTCGACGGCCTTGCTGGCCACGACGAGCTCGCCCTCGACGCGGCTCTTCACCGCGCCGGGCTCGGGCAGCTCGGCGAGCAGCGAGCGCATGCGGGTGACGGGCACCTCGAGCAGCTTGGTGCTCGAGGAGGCCTTCGCCGTGGCGGCGGGCTTCGTGGCCCGGGCGGCGGCGGCCTTGGCGGTGGTGGTCTTCTTCGCGGTGGTCTTCTTCGCGGTGGCCGTCGCCTTGGCAGCGGTCTTCTTCGCGGTGGTGGCCGTCTTCTTCGCGGTCTTCTTCGCGGTGGTGGCGGTCTTCTTCGTCGCCTTCTTCGCGGCGGCGGTGCGCTTCGTCACGGTCTTCGCCACCGGCGCAAGGGCCTCGGCGACGACCTCAGGGCTGACGGGGGTCTCAGGGATCTCAGGTGATGGGGACGGTGTACTCGGTCATGACTGATCCTTCTTCGGTGAGCGGGCACCGGCGGCTGTCGTGCCGGTGGTGGGGTCGGTGGTGGGTGCTGCCGCACCCGCCGCGGCGAGCGCGGAGTTCTCGCTCTGGAACGCGGCGTAGATCTCGAGCAGTACCTGGCGCTGGCGCTCGGTGAGCGTGTCGTCGGTGACGATGGCCCCGGTGACGGCGGCGTTGCCCGCGCGGGGTTCGAGCAGGCCGGCCCGCACGTAGAGCGTCTCGGCGGAGATGCGCAGCGCGGAGGCGATCTGGCCGAGGATCTCGGCGCTGGGCTTCTTCAGCCCCCGCTCCACCTGGCTGAGGTAGGGGTTGGAGACCCCCGCGTTCCTCGCCAGCTGGCGCAGCGACACCTCGGCGGCCTCGCGCTGCTCGCGGATGAACTCCCCGAGGGTGCGGACGTCGATCGTTGCCATACCTCGAGTATGCACCCATGTGCTTGCCCTAGCAAGCGGGGAGCAAGCGAAGCGGAGGCGGGATTCCCTCACGCGCGACCCTTGGATCGCTTGCCGGCGCTTCGGTCCCGGAACCGCTGGTTCCCGTCGTCCCGACCGTGGTCCGTCTGGCCGCTCGGGATGAAATATTGATGTCTGTCGATGCGTTAGCGAGGTGATGGCCGGTCGCCGCGGAACCGCGGGAGACCGGGACCGACCGAGAAGGAGACGCCGTGAACTACCCCGACATCACCTCGATGGTCCTCGCCGAACGTCGACGCGACCAGCGCCGCGAGGCAGAGGGCGAGCGGCTGGCCGCGATCGTCCGCTGCTGCCGCCCCTCCACGTGGGCCAGCGCCGCGCGCCGGCTCGGGGACGCGCTGTCCCGCGGGTCGCGGGAACCGGCCGCCTGCTCCTGCTGAGCCCTAGGCCAGCAGGTCGGCCGGCACCCGGACCTCGCCGACGCGGCGCTCCCCACCGGTGAGCGGGAGCACCTCGAAGCGGTCGAGCACGTCGGCGTCCACGCCGAGCAGGCGCAGCACGGCCGCCGCGACCAGCGGCCGCGGCCGCTCGGCCCCGTCGTCGACCTTGAGCGCGACCGCGCGACCGTCGGCGAGGGCGGCCGCGTAGACACCCTCGGCGCCGTCCTTGACGAGCAGACCGGGAACACCGGCCATGAGCAGTGTGACGTCGCGGTCCGTGCCGCCGACGTACTCGGGGTGCGCCCGCATGGCGTCGGCGACGGCGCGCTCGGGCGTCGACGGATCGGCGCGCACCGCGCCCGAGAACGCGCGAGCGAGCGCCGTCAGCGACATCGCGACGACCGGCGTACCGCAGCCGTCGGTGCCGGTGGCGGCGATCCGCTCGCCCGACATCCGCTCGATCGTCGTGGCCAGGTGCACCTGCAGCGGATGATCGGGAGCCCGGTAGTCGTCGAGCGGCCAACCCTGTCCGACACAGGTGGCCAGCATCGCGGCGTGCTTGCCCGAGCAGTTCATGAGCACCGGCGTCGGCGACCCCCCGGCCCGGGCGACGTCGATCCGGGCCTGCGGCGCCGAGCGGCCAGTCCGGCGGGGTGCGCAGGGCGGTCTCGTCGAGCCCCGCGGCGGCGAGGACCCGGCGTACGGCGTCGACGTGGTGCGGCTCGCCGCTGTGCGACGCGGCGGCGAGCGCGAGCAGCTCCGCGCTGCCGGGGTAGCCCAGCTCGACCATGCCGGTGGCCTGCATCAGCTTGTTCGAGGAACGCGGGAAGACCGGCCGGTCGACGTCGCCGCGCGCCAGGAGCACCGTGCCGTCGGCGTCGAGCACCACGAGCGACCCTCGGTGGACCCCCTCGACGAAGCCGCTGCGGACGACCTCGGCGAGGACGACCGGGTGGCCCGGGTCAGGCACCGGTGCCGGGGGCGAGGAGCTCGTCGACGGTGGCCGAGCCGTCGCGGTAGCGGGCGGTGAGCTCGGCCGACAGGGTGTCCATCGCGTGCTGCACGGCGCGACGGACCGCGGAGACCTCGGCCTCGTGCTCGGAGAGCCGGGTCAAGGCCTCGCGGAGCTCGGCGTCGCTGCGGGCCGAGACGTCGGAGATGACGGCGTCGGCGATGATCTGCTCCTCGCCGCGGCGGTGCTCGTCGACCCGTGAGGGCTCGACGGTGAGGTGCCGGCCGAGGCCGCGCGTGCTGCGCTGGTCGTCGCCGAGGATCGACGAGAGCTCGTCGACGACGGATCCGCTCGCGCTCGCGGGGTCGCGTCGCCGCAGCTCCGCCTCCACGATCGAGATCCGGCCGTGGAGCATGCGCCGCAGGTAGGACAGGTCGGCCTCCTCCTGCTCGGCCTCCCGGCGCTTGGCCCGCAGGTCGTCGAGCGGGAGATCGGACAGTCCCGCGAGGAACTCCGGGGCGAGGACGTGGTCGACACGACGTCGTCCCCCGGGCATCGGCCTGGTCATCCGCCGTCTCCGTTCCGTCGGTCCTTCACGGTGAGCAGCGCCCGGGCCTCGTCGGTGGTCATCGGAGGTCGCAGCGCCGTCGTCGCGAGGGTAGCGGCTCGCTCCACCAGCTCGGCGTTGTCGCGGACCGGTCGCCCGGGAGCGAACGTGAGGGTGTCCTCCATGCCGACCCGCAGATGACCGCCGGCGGACAGCGCGGCGAGGGCGACCGGCAGGGTCGCGCGACCGACGCCGGTGGCCGACCACGATGCGCCCGCGGGCAGCATCCGCGCCATGGTGACCACGGTGTCGGTGGTGCCCGGGGCTCCGCCGGGCACGCCGAGCACGAGGTCGCAGTGGACGTGACCGCCGTAGGGGAGCCCCTCCTTGTCGAGGAGGCGATTGAGCGTGGCCACGTGCCCGACGTCGAAGAGCTCGAACTCGGGAACGATCTCGAGCTCCTGCGTACGCCGGTAGAGCTCGACGATGAAGTCCCAGGGGTTCAGGAAGACGTCGGAGCCGAAGTTGACCGTGCCGCAGGTCAGCGAGCAGGAGTCCGGCAGCGCCTCGAGGACCCGGATCCGGGCGTCGTACGGGTCGGTGACCGCCCCGCCGGTGCTCAGCTGCACCACGAGGTCCGTGCCCTCCCGGACCGCGGCGACCGTGTCGGTCAGCCGGGCGAGGTCGAGGGTGGGCCGCGCCTCGTCGTCCCGGATGTGGATGTGGATGAGGCCGGCGCCGGCGGCCTCGCAGGCCTTGGCCGTCGAGACCAGCTCGTCCAGGGACACCGGGAGGGCCGGCGCGTCCGACTTCGCCGTCTCGGCGCCCGTCGGCGCGACGGTGATGAGGGTGGGGGTGCTCACGGCGCCCATCGTGGCATGTCCGCGCACAAGTCCGGTCCGGGGACTCAATCCCGGCCTGGTTCCGTCCGATGGGTGAATCAGTGCCTGGTGTGGGCGCGGCGGATCGGAGAAGGAGGTCAGGCGTGCCTGACATGGGCTTTCCGGTCCCGGTGGACAGCGCCCTGCTGGAGCTCGCGGCGCAGCGGGCGACGGGGTGCCTGACCCTGACCGAGCCCGAGGGGGAGAAGTCCTCGGTGTGGTTCCGGGACGGACTGATCTACGCCGTGTCCGTCCCCGGTCGCCGACCCCTCCTCGGCGTCCGGCTCATGTCCTCCGGCGCGCTCACTCCCGAAGCCCTGGCCGAGGCGCTCGAGGTGCAGCGCACCGAGCTCCAGGGCTGGCGTCTCGGCGAGCTCCTCGTCCATCTCCAGTTCGTCGACCGCGCCGTGGTCGAGTCCTTCGTCACCGAGCAGGTCCGCGACCAGGTGGCCGACCTGCTGCACTGGTCCGTCGTCGAGTCGAAGTTCCGCAACGGCAAGCGCACCCGTCAGGACGTCGCGCCGCCCATCGAGGTCACCGACCTGCTCTCGCTCGCCCGGGAGCGCGACGCGCGCTGGGCGGAGATCGTCCCGTTCATCGGAGGTGCGGACGGCGTCCCGGTGCTCGTCCACGTCCTCCGACGCCGCGTCCGACGTCGTACTGGGTCCGTACGACTGGGCGCTGCTGTGCAAGGTGGACGGGAACCGGAGCATCGCGGACCTGGCCGACGACTGCGGCTTCACCGTCTTCGAGGCGGCCATGGTCGTGGTCGGCCTGCTCGACGCCGGACTCGTCGAGATCGAGAACCTGGCCCTCGCGGCCGAGGTGGCCGAGCCCGCCGACGAGGACTGGGCCGCAGGGTGGAGCGAGGACACCCCCACCGACGACGAGGTCGCCGAGTCCGTCGCCAAGGTCGCCGCGACGCTCCACGACATGAACCTGGGCTCGGCCGTCCTTACGTCGTCCTCCGCCCGCCCCGTCGTCCACGACGTGGCCCCGAGTCTCGCCACCGGTGCCGCCCAGGCGTCGACCGACGACACACCACGTCGGTCTCCGTTCGCGGCGGCACCGGTGGACGAGCAGCCGCTCGCCTCCGTGGTGTCCCTCGCGGACGAGCGCGAGGCGCGCGACGAGGCGGAGGCCGCCCGGCTCGCCGCCGAGCGCGCCGCAGCCGAAGAGGCCGAGCGGGTCGCCGCCGAGATCGCGGCAGCCGAAGAGGCCGAGCGGGTCGCCGCCGAGATCGCCGCAGCCGAACGCTACCGAGGCCGAGCGGATCGAGGCCGCCTGGGCCGAGGCCGAGCGACGAGCAGCCGCGCACGCGGAGGAGCTACGTCTGCTCGCCGAGCGCCTGGAAGCCGAACGGCTCGAGGCCGAGCGGGTGGAAGCCGAGCGCTCTGGAGGCGGAGCGGCTCGAAGCAGAGCGCCTGGAGGCCGAGCGGCTCGAGGCGGAACGGCTCGAAGCAGAGCGGCTCGAAGCCGAGCGCCTGGAGGCCGAGCGGCTCGAGGCGGAGCGGCTCGGAGGCGGAGCGACTCGAAGCAGAGCGGCTCGAGGCGGAGCGGCTCGAAGCCGAGCGCGCTCGGAGGCGGAGCGGCTCGAAGCCGAGCGCCTGGAGGCGGAGCGACTCGAAGCAGAGCGGCTCGAGGCGGAGCGGCTCGAAGCCGAGCGGCTCGAGGCCGAGCGGCTCGAGGCCGAGCGGCTCGAAGCCGAACGGCTCGAAGCCGAACGGCTCGAAGCAGAGCGGCTCGAAGCCGAGCGGCTCGAGGCCGAGCGGCTCGAGGCCGAGCGGCTCGAGGCCGAGCGGCTCGAGGCCGAGCGGCTCGAGGCCGAGCGGCTCGAAGCCGAGCGCCTGGAAGCCGAGCGGCTCGAGGCCGAACGGCTCGAAGCCGAGCGCCTCGAAGCCGAGCGGCTCGAAGCCGAGCGGCTCGAAGCCGAGCGGCTCGAAGCCGAGCGGCTCGAAGCCGAGCGCCTCGAGGCGGAGCGGCTCGAAGCCGAGCGACTCGAGGCGGAGCGGCTCGAGGCCGAGCGGCTGGAGGCCGAGCGGCTCGAAGCCGAGCGCCTCGAGGCCGAGCGGCTCGAAGCCGAGCGCCTCGAAGCCGAGCGGCTCGAAGCCGAGCGCCTCGAGGCCGAGCGGCTCGAGGCCGAGCGCCTCGAGGCCGAGCGGCTCGAAGCCGAGCGGCTGGAGGCCGAGCGGCTCGAGGCCGAGCGCCTCGAGGCCGAGCGGCTCGAGGCCGAGCGACTCGAGGCCGAGCGGCTCGAAGCCGAGCGGCTCGAAGCCGAGCGGCTCGAAGCAGAGCGGCTCGAAGCCGAGCGGCTCGAGGCCGAGCGGCTCGAAGCCGAGCGGCTCGAAGCCGAGCGCCTCGAAGCCGAACGGCTCGAGGCCGAACGGCTCGAGGCCGAGCGGCTCGAGGCGGAGCGGCTCGAAGCCGAGCGGCTCGAAGCCGAACGGCTCGAAGCAGAGCGCCTCGAGGCCGAGCGGCTCGAGGCCGAGCGGCTGGAAGCCGAGCGCCTGCAGGCAGAGCGGCTCGAGGCAGAGCGACTCGAAGCTCGAGCGGCTCGAGGCCGAGCGCGCTGGAAGCAGAGCGACTCGAAGCCGAGCGACTCGAAGCAGAGCGACTCGAAGCCGAGCGGCTCGAGGCCGAACGGCTCGAAGCCGAGCGGGAGGCCGAGCGGCTCGAGACCGAGCGGCTGGAGGCGGCCGCTGCCGAGCTCGAACGTGTCGAGACGGAACGCGCCGAGGAGGAGCACCTCGAGGGGCTCAACCGGCACGCCGTCACGGCGATGTTCACCGAGCTGTCGCTCGACCCGCCGACGACGCCGCCGATCGACACGTACGAGCCGGTGGAGGATGCCCCGGCAGCGGTGCAGCACACCGGGTACGGCTACGACCACGAACCACGGGTCGTGGAGCCCGAGCTGGAGCCTGCGCTGGCCAGCGGGGCCACGCGTCCCGAGGGGGCGGACATGGCGGCGCTGCTGCGCGAGCTGTCGAGCCTCGGCGGCGCCTTCGACACCGACCGGGCTCGGGTACCGGAGCGGGCACCGTCGTGACCCGGCCGGTGCAGTCCGCAGCGACGGACAAGGCCGGCAAGAAGAAGAAGGGCTTCTTCGGTCGCTGACCCTCGTGCGCACCCCTCGACGGGGCCTGCCACGATCGTCGCGTGCGGGCAGTGGTGCAGAGGGCGTCCGGCGCCCGCGTGGTCGTTGGTCAGGACGTGGTCGCCTCCTTCGACGGCCCGGGCCTCGTCGTGCTCGTCGGCGTCACCCACGACGACACGGTCGACCGGGCCCGCCGGCTCGCAGCGAAGGTTCACGACCTGCGCGTGTTCGAACCCCACCACGCGTCGGAACCGGTCACGGACGAACGCCGGGAGCTGTCCGCCGCGGAGCTCGGGCTGCCGCTGATCGTGGTCAGCCAGTTCACCCTCTACGGCGACACGCGCAAGGGCCGCCGTCCCACCTGGACGGCGGCCGCGCCAGGGCCAGTCGCCGAGCCGCTCGTCGACGCCGTCGTCTCGAGCCTGAGGGAGCGCGGGGCCATGGTGGGCACGGGGGTCTTCGGCGCCGACATGCGCGTGGAGCTCGCCAACGACGGGCCGATCACGCTCGTCATCGACGTCGACGGTTGAGGCCGCGCGTCCGACGCTCGCTCCCGGGGCCGGGCCGCCGGCGTCAGAGCGTCGCGACGAACTCCTTGAGCCAGGGCACGAGCTCAGGACCGAGGTCGTCCCGCTCGCACGCCAGCCGCACCACGGCCTGGAGGTACGACAGCCGGTCGCCGGTGTCGTAGCGCCGCCCGCGGAAGACCACACCGGTGACACCGCCGCCGTCGTCCACGGCGACGTCACGAGCCAGCGTCCGCAGGGCGTCGGTCAGCTGGATCTCGCCGCCTCGGCCCGGCTCGGTCCGCTCGAGGACCGCGAAGACCGCCGGGTCGAGGACGTAGCGGCCGATGACGGCGTAGGAGCTGGGCGCCTCAGCCGTGGCCGGCTTCTCGACGAGATCCGTGACACGCACGGTGTCGGGGTCGTCGCTGCCCTCGAGCGGCTCGACCGCCGCGCACCCGTACAGGTGGATCTGCTCGGGCGGCACCTCGAGCAGCGCGACGACGCTGCCACCGCGCGCCGCGCGCTGCGCGATCATCCGGGTGAGCAGGGGGTCGCGCGGGTCGATGAGGTCGTCGCCGAGCAGGACGGCGAACGGGTTGTCGCCCACGTGCTTCGACGCGCAGCTGACCGCGTGCCCCAGGCCGCGCGGCTCCCCCTGCCGCACGTAGTGGACGGTCGCCAGGTTGCTGCTGCGGTCGACGAGAGCGAGCCGCTCCATGTCGCCCTTGGCCTCGAGCATCGCCTCGAGCTCGGCCGCCCGGTCGAAGTGGTCCTCGAGCGGACGCTTGTTCCGGCCCGTCACCATGAGGACGTCGTCGAGACCGGCCGCTGCGGCCTCCTCGACGACGAGCTGGATCGCCGGCGTGTCGACGACCGGCAGCATCTCCTTGGGCGTGGCCTTCGTCGCGGGCAGGAAGCGGGTGCCCAGCCCCGCCGCCGGGATCACCGCCTTGGTCACGCCGTGCCCGCTCATCCGCTCCCTCGTCCTGTCGCGCGTGCGGCGTCGGTGGCCGCGTGTCGGAGGTCAGCATGCCAACCCGGCCGCACCGAGTCATCACGCGGTGACGAGCACCTCTTGCGCGGCGGCGACAGGCCCGTCGGTCTCGGGGCCGACGAGCAGGTCGACGTCGACCGGTACGGAGCGCTTCACGACGGCGAGCGCGATCGGGCCGAGCTCGGCGTGCAGGGCCACAGATGTCAGCGCGCCCACGACGCGGCCGTCGAGCAGCACCGGGTCGCCGGGGGCGGGGGTGCGCGCCGCGCTGCCGTCGAGATGGAGCAGCACCAGGCGCCGGGGAGGGCGACCGAGGTTGTGCACGCGCGCGACCGTCTCCTGCCCGCGGTAGCACCCCTTGTCCAGGTGCACGGCGGACGGCACCCAGCCGACCTCCTGCGGGATGGTGCGGTGGTCGGTCTCGAACCCGAGGCGGGGTACGCCGGCCGCCACGCGCAACGCCTCCCACGCCCAGGTGCCCGCGCCACGGCGCCCCTCGACGTAGGCCGAGAGCGCCGTCCGCGGGACGATCACCTCGCGAGCCACCCAGACGTCCGGGCGCCGCGGGACGTACTTGAGCGAGGCGGCGTCCTCCGCCTCGCGGGTGCGGAAGACAGGCGGTGCGACGTAGGTCGGGTGATCGCGCTCCGGCTCGGCGACCGGTTCGCCGACGACCGCGTGGTCCGCGCTGACGTCGGAGACCTCGACGCGCAGCAGGAAGCGCATCCGGTCGAGGTACGCGACGAGCCCGGGCGCCTCCCCCGGTTCGACCGTGATCCACGTCGTGGCCCCGTCGTCGACGAGGTGCAGCTCGTGCTCGACGTGGCCGTGCGGCGACAGGATCAGGTCCAGCGCGGACTCCCCCGGCGCCAGCGCCTCGACGTGCTGGGTGGTCAGCGTGTGCAGCCAGGAGAGCCGGTCCGGTCCGGTGACCGTCACGACGCCACGGTGCGACAGGTCGACCCAGCCCTCGCCGCGCTGCAGGAGCCGCTGCTCGCCGTGCGGGTCGCCGTAGTGCCAGGCGACGCCGGCGTCGCGCGACCCCTCGGGCGCGGGGCACGCTCCCGGGAGGTCGAGCAGGGGGCTGTCGGTGGTGGTCACGACGCGTTCAACCCCGGCCGCGGCGCGATCCTTCCCCCGCAGCTCACGAGGACGCCGTGCTGCACGAGGAGCAGGTCCCGTGCAGCGCGACGTGGCTCACGTCGGTGACGAAGCCGGTCTCGCGGCGCAGGTCGTCGAGGAACGGCTCGGCCAGACGGGCATCGATGCTCTGGACCCCGCCGCACTCGTCGCACACGAGGTGGATGTGCACGTGGTCGTCGACCGAGTGGTACGTGGGCGCCCCGTGGCCGATGTGCGCATGGGTGACGAGGCCGACCTCCTCGAGCACCTCGAGGTTGCGGTAGACCGTCGACAGGTTCACGCCCGTCGCGGTGCGCTGGACCTCCGCGAGGATCTCCTCCGGAGTGCCGTGGCCGAGCCGCCCGACCGACTCGAGCACGAGCTGGCGCTGCGGGGTGATGCGGTAGCCGCCGCGGCGCAGCCGCGTCTCCCACTCGCTCGTCGGCATCGCCGTCACGCGCGCTTGAGGGTCGCCGACAGGTGCGCGGTGAGCGGGTGCCCGACCGCGGCCATGTCGTAGCGGTAGAGCAGGTCCCCGTCGACGAGGCCGTAGAGACGGGTGCCCGCGGTGTACTCCTTGGCCGACTCGGTCCGGGCCACCACGTCGGTGTGCAGCTCCATCCGCGCTCCGGTGATGGTCGCGTCGACGATCCCCGTCACCGTCACCTCGCCGAGCCAGACCTCGGCGTATCCCGTGGGGTGGGCGAGCAGCAGCTCGACCCGGTTGTCCGGGCGCGGGCGCCAGAACCCGGTCTCGGTCGCGAGCGGGCGCACCCGCTCGCCGGCGTCGTCGAGCAGCCAGCTGCGGCTCCAGTACGACAGGAAGGGCCGGCCGTCGGTCGCGAACGTGACCTCCTGGCCGAACCGCGCGTCGTCCATCGTGGGGTAGCCGACGACCCCGACGCCGACCCACGTGCCGAGGAGCCACGACAGCGGGACGAGGGGCTCGGCGAGGCCGGGAGCGGAGGTCATCGGAGGCCCTTCTGGAGTCCGGCGGCGCGGGTCAGTCGCGCCCGCGATAGAGCCGCACGACGGTGGCGCCCGCGACCCCGACGAAGAGCAGGATCGCGAGCACGAGAAGGCCGGTGGTGACGATCTCGACCACGCACGGATCCTAACCGCCGCTCGTCCTAGGCTGACCCGCATGGCCCGCCGACTCGTCGTCAAGGTGACGTGCGGCCCCGACGACGCGGAGCGGCTGTCCCAGGCGCTCACCGTCGCGGCGACGGCCGTCGCCTCCGGCGTGGACGTCTCGCTCTGGCTCACCGGTGACGCCACCTGGCTCGCCGTACCCGGCCGCGTGCCCGACCTCGGCCTGGCCGACGCGGTGCCGCTGACCGACCTCGTGGCAGCGGTCCTCGCCGGCGGCCGGACGACCGTGTGCACCCAGTGCGCGGCCCGCCGAGGGATCGGCGCGGACGACCTCGCCGAGGGTGCCCGCATCGCCGGTGCGGCGTCGTTCGTCGCGGAGGTGCTCGCCGACGACGTCCAGGCCCTCGTCTACTGAGGGCACCGGACGCGGCCGTCAGGCCGCGACGGCTAGGCCGACGCCGTCTCCCGCGTCGGGCGCACCACCATGACGGGGCACTGCGCCTCGCGCACCGCAGCAGAGGGCACCGAACCGAAGTCCATGCCCGCGAAGTGCGCACGTCCGTGCGCACCGAGCACGACGAGCTGCGCGTGCGCCGACTCCTCGACGACTGCGGTCACCGGATGGTTGTGCTCGACGCGGGTGTGCACCTCGACGTCCGGGTACTTCTCCGGCCAGCCCTGCAGCGCCTCGGCGACGAGGTCCTCGGCCGCCGCGCGGAGCTCGTCGGTGACGCCCGGAGGCGGGGCCCATACGCCGTACCCGGTGACCGGCAGGTCCTGCCACGCGTGGAAGACGACGAGCGGGACGCCGCGGAGCGACGCCTCCTCGAACGCGACCTCGAGCGCGTGCCGTGCGGTCGGTGAGTCGTCGATGCCGACGGCCACGGGCGCGGTCGCCCCGTGACCCTCACCGCGGACCACGACTGCGGTGCACTTCGCGCGGGTCGCGACATGGTGACCCACGGAGCCGAGCAGGAGCCGGGCGATCATCGACCGGCCGTGCGCGCCGACGACCACGAGGTCGGCGTCGGCGCTTGCCGAGATGAGGGACGACGCGGGTCCGCCGACCAGCGGGACCGCCCGGACGTCCAGCTCGGGCCACGCCAGCAGGACCCGGTGGCGCGCCTCGTCGAGGAAGGACGGCGCGGTCTCGGCCGACACCGGGTTCACCGGTCCGGGCTCGATCCCGACGACGGGCGGCGCCGGCACCTCCGCGTAGAGCAGCTGGAGGCTGGCGCCCCTGCGGTGCGCCTCGGCGGCGGCCCAGTCCACTGCACCCAACGAGCCGGGAGAACCGTCGACACCCACCACGACCAGCGGCTGGGACGAGGACATGACACACCTCCCTGAGGGCGGCGGCGCCGCGGAACGCACCGACCGATGCCGGCGAGCGGCCTGCCCTCGTGTCCCAGTCTGGTACCGCCGCACGGTCGATGCGCGGCCTACCGGCCGGCGACAGCGGTGTCAGATTCGGCGCCGCCGCGGCGGCGCGGCTGCGGCTCAGGCTGCCGACGGGGTTCGGCCGGCCAGCAGCCGGCGCCCGAGCAGGTACACCTCGCAGCCGAGGCAGAAGTCGAAGGCGGCGTTGAGGAAGGCAGCACCGAGCGCGAGCCCTACCGCGACGTAGGCGACGACGGTCGCGCCGCTGACGAGACCGGCCAGCCCGACCACGGCGAAGGCGAGGCCGACGGTCTGGGCGAAGCGCGGCGGGGCGGGGTCCTCGAACCTCGTGGGCGCCGCGAGACGCGGACGCACGACCCGCCGGAAGAAGACGCCGTACGGCTGAGCGGAGACGCCGACGAGCGCGCCGAGCGCGAACGCGACGGTCTGCACGACGAGCAGCACGAGCGACAGCGTGGACGGGATGGTCAGGAGCGTCAGCGCCAGCACCCCCGTCGTGACGGCGGCGCCGAAGCGCGGGCCGCGCGCGTCGATGGGACGGCGCGCGGAGACGGGAGGTGCGGGGACGGTGCTGCGGTTGTCGAGCGTGGTCACGAGGTCTCCTGGGAAGCGGCACGGAAGGGGTGCGGCGTCCGGACGACCGGCGGCCTCGAGGGAGGCCGGCTCACGACGTCCGGGTCAGGGAACCGGACACATGCAGGAACCGACGCGGCAGAAGTCCACTGCGCGTCGCTTGGTGAGATCCACCGTCCGCATGGCGGCGACGATACGGCGCCGGGCCGCGCCAGCGACAGAGACCGTCCGGATGTTGAGACGCTCGTCTCTTACTGCGAGACGTTCGCAACAGCGCACGGGCGGTCCGGGCCGGCGGGCTCAGGCCCCGTCGCCGCCCGCCGAGCCGACCGGGACCAGATGCCTCGCGAGCTACACGTCCAACCCACCTGTTCGCCCCCCGGACCGGTCGGTGCGACGTGTAGCTCGCGATCGGTCAGACGACGTTGCCGAGGGCGGCGATGACGTCGGCCTTGCGCGGCGCACCGGCCGCGCGCACCCGGACGACGCCGTCGGCGTCGAGGACGAGGACGGTCGGCGTACGCCGGACGTCGAGGCGGCGCACGAGCTCGAGGTGCGACTCGGCGTCGACCTCGACGTGGGCCACGCCCTCGACCATGCCGGACACCTCGTCGAGCACGACCTTCGTGGCACGGCACGGGGCGCAGAACGCGCTGGAGAACTGGACGAGGGTCGCCCGCTCGCCCAGCGGGCGCCCGAGGTCGGCGACCGTCAGGCGGTCGCCCTCGTGCGCGTGGCCGGAACCGCGCGGAGCACCCGGCAGGGGCATCGCATCGTGCGTGTCTGCCGGGATCTCGACGGCCCTGAGGGCGCCGTCGGTGGCCCGGCGGTAGACCCCGAACGCCGTCGCCAGCAGGAGGACGCCGAGAACCACGAGGACGCCGGTCATGCGCGTCCCAACCTCCGGCCGCCGCCCGGTGTTCCCGCGCCGCCCGAGCCGCTGCCGCCGGCGAACGGCGGCAGCACGTCGACGACCGCGCCCGCGGGGACCGGCACGTCGCCGGGCGCCCGACGCCCGGGGCTCACCTCGTCCACGAGGTAGGAGCAGCGACCGAGGACCTCCGCCAGGCGCGAGGTGGCGCCGTGCCGCGCGCGCACCTCGTCGAGCAGCGCCCCGAGGTCGGCCGGCGCGTCGTAGCGCTCCTCGTCCAGGCCCACCGCGGCCCGCGCGGCGGCCCAGTACCGGACCACGACCTGCGCCGACCCGCTCATGACAGCTCCGACCCGATCTTCACCGCGTCCGTGGCCCAGGCCGCCGATGCGGGCGACGACGTCGGCCGACGTCGCGGACTCCGCATGGCCGAAGCCCGGTTCGACCCAGCCGACCGGTACGGTCCGGCACCCCGCGCCGGGCCGCCCCCGCGGCCGCCGACGCCACGAGCGACTCCGCGTGCTCGACCGGGAAGTAGGAGTCCCGGTCGCCGTGCACGACCAGCAGCGGCACCGGGGCGATGAGCTCGGCCGCCTCCGAGGGCGACAGCGGGTAGGGCTCCTCCCACTGCTGGTCGGTGACCCGCGTGTGGAATCCCCAGCGGAGCACGCCGCGCCCCGGCCGCGTGCCGACGGCCTGGTGGAGCAGGCGCATCGGCGGGGTGCCCCTGTAGAACCAGAAGCCCGCGGCGCTCACCGACACGACCGCCTGCGGGGCCTCGCGGTCGTGCCGGCCGACCAGCGCGGCCTGGCGCAGCACGATCGAGCCACCCATGGAGAAGCCGACCGTCACGACGTCGTCGGCACCGAGCCAACGCGCCCAGCCGATCGCCGCGTCGAGGTCGAGCACCTCGGCGTCGCCGAGCGTCGTCACGCCGGACGACGACCCGTGACCCCGGCTGTCGTAGGAGACGACACCGCCGAACTCGGTGAGCGCCATGGCGATCCGGCGGTTGTCGGGACGGCGCCAGCTCCCGGTGAAGCCGTGGGACAGCACGAAGACGAGGGACGAGGGCATCGGGGACGCGGGAGCGTCGTAGGCCACCGAGATGCGCTCGCCGTCGGCGGACAGCACGGTGCCGCGTCCGGTCCGGCCGGGGCCCGACGGCGTACCTGGACGACGGTCGCAGATCCACGTTCGCTATCCTGCCTCCTGTGGGACCCGGGCGATGACGCCTCCGGGTCCTTCCGTGCTTCCGGTGCGGCGACGCCGACCCGGATCCGACGTGAGGGAGGCACCCGTGCCGACGCTGCTGCTGCTCACGAATGCCCTGCTGCCCTCCTCCGAGGTGCTCCCTGCCCTCGGCCTGCTGTCGCACCAGGTCCGCGTCCTGCCGGCCGAGGCCACCGCCCTGCTCGACGCGCCGCAGTGCGACGCGATCCTCGTCGACGGCCGCCGCGACCTCCCCGCCGTCCGCAGCTTCACCCGTCTCCTGCGCACCACCGGAGTCGACGTCCCCGTCCTCCTCGTCACCACCGAGGGCGGCCTCGTCGGAGTCAACGCCGAGTGGGGCGTGGACGACGTCGTGCTCGACACCGCGGGCCCCGCTGAGGTCGACGCCCGGCTGCGGCTCGCGATGGGCAAGCTCGCGCGGACGACGGACGACGGCGTCCCCGACGAGATCCGCTCCGGCGACGTGAGCATCGACGAGGCGACGTACACCGCGCGCGTCCGCGGCCGGACCCTGGACCTCACCTTCAAGGAGTTCGAGCTCCTCAAGTTCCTCGCCCAGCACCCAGGACGGGTGTTCTCGCGAGCCCAGCTGCTGCAAGAGGTCTGGGGCTACGACTACTTCGGTGGCACTCGCACGGTGGACGTCCACGTACGGCGGCTGCGCGCCAAGCTCGGCCCGGAGCACGAGTCGGTCATCGGCACCGTCCGCAACGTCGGCTACCGCTTCGTGGTGACACCGCCGCGCTCGGACGAGCCGGTACCGGTGGCGGCTCCCGTCGCCTGACGGCATCCGCCCGTTGGCGCCCGCCGCCGCGCCGTTAGGGTCGGCGCATGACCTCCGGCGACACACCCGGTCCGACGGCACCCGCCGTGCAGTGGGAGGTCCTGCGCCGACTCGACGACGCCGACGTCGCCGACGTCTCCCTCCTCGTCGAGCAGGTCACCGAGACCGACGGCATCCGCCCGCTGTCCGAGCACGTCATGCTCCACCTGCGCTACGGCGGCGACGTCGACGTCCGCCACGTCCTCGGGCGCGTGGGCTCGTCGCTGGTCGGCTACGGGCACCTGGACGTCACCGACCAGGTGGCCGGTCCCAGCGCCGAGCTCGCCGTGGCCCCGGCGTACCGGCGCCAGGGCGTCGGGCACCTCCTCGTGGAGCACCTCCTCGAGGAGAGCCCCGGACGCCGGCTGCGACTCTGGGCCCACGGGGAGCAGAGCGGCGCCGCCCCGCTGGCCGGCTCGATGGGATTCCGGCGCTCGCGCACGCTGTTCCAGATGCGCCGCTCGCTGTACGCCGCCCTGCCGGACCCGGTGTGGCCGGCCGGCGTCCGGCTGCGCTCGTTCCTTCCCGGGCTCGACGACGAGGAGTGGGTGGCCCTCAACGCGGCCGCGTTCGTCGACCTGCCCGACCAGGGCGGCTGGACCATCGACGACCTGCACGTGCGCATGCGCGAGCCGTGGTTCGACCCGGAGGGCTTCCTCGTCGCGGTGCAGCCGGGGCCCGACGGTGAGCGGATGATCGGGTTCCACTGGACCAAGGTGCACGGCGCCGACGCGCACCACCACGGTCATGTCCACGCGCACGCGCACGACGGCCAGGAGGTGCACGAGCACGCCCACGACGAGGCGCACCACGGCCACGAGCCGATCGGCGAGGTGTACGTCGTCGGGGTCGACCCGGCGCACCGCGGCCGGGGGCTGGGCCGCGCGCTCACCCTCGCGGGGCTGCAGCACCTGCGAGCGCGCGGGCTCCCCGACGCGATGCTCTACGTCGATGCCGAGAACGGCGCCGCGATCGCGCTCTACACGAGCCTGGGCTTCACGAAGTGGGACATCGACGTCGAGTTCAGCAGCTGAGCGCTCCCGACGCCCGGCACGGTCCCGGTCCGTCTGGCAAGGTTGAGTCATGACCACTGAGGTGTCCCCACTCGGCGACGCCTCGCCGGCCGCCGCCGCGGACGACGGGGCCGCGGCCCCGCTGCCCGACGACCGGTTCCTCGACCGGGAGCTGTCCTGGCTGGCGTTCAACGAGCGCGTGCTCGAGCTGGCCGAGGACGTCGACCAGCCCCTCCTCGAGCGGTCGAAGTTCCTGGCGATCTTCGCGAGCAACCTCGACGAGTTCTTCATGGTGCGCGTCGCCGGGCTCAAGCGACGGATCGCCACCGGGATCGCCGTCCGCGCCGCCAGCGGGCTCATGCCGCGCGAGGTGCTCGAGGGGATCTACTCCCGCAGCGCCGAGCTCATGCACCGTCAGGCCACGCTGTTCCACGGCGAGATCCTGCCCGCGCTCGAGGCCCAGGACATCCACCTGCTGCGCTGGGAGGAGGCCTCGACCGCCGAGCGCGACCAGCTGAGCCACTTCTTCCGCACCAAGGTCTTCCCGGTCCTCACGCCGCTCGCGGTCGACCCGGCGCACCCGTTCCCGTACATCAGCGGGCTCTCGCTCAACCTCGCCGTCGTCGTGCGCAACCCGACGAGCGGCACCGAGCTCTTCGCCCGCGTGAAGGTGCCCCCGATCCTCGAGCGGCTCGTGTCCGTGGGACCGCAGCGCTTCGTCCCGCTCGAGGACGTGATCGCCGCGCACCTGGGCGAGCTCTTCCCCGGGATGGAGGTCCTGCAGCACCACGCCTTCCGCGTGACGCGCAACGAGGACCTCGAGGTCGAGGAGGACGACGCCGAGAACCTCCTGCTCGCGCTCGAGCGCGAGCTCATGCGCCGCCGCTTCGGCCCGCCCGTGCGCCTCGAGGTCGAGCAGACCATCGACCCGCACGTGCTCGACCTGCTCGTCCGGGAGCTGGGGATAGGCACCGAGGAGGTCGTGCGGATCCCCGGCCTGCTCGACCTCACCGCTCTCTGGGCCTTCGACCGGCTCCCCCGGGAGGACCTCAAGCTCCCGGCGTTCCTGCCCCGTACGGCGCGCGACCTCGCCGAGGTCGAGACCTCGGCCCCGCCGGACGTGCTCGAGGCGATGCGCGACCACGAGGTGCTGCTGCACCACCCGTACGACTCGTTCTCCACCAGCGTGCAGCGCTTCCTCGAGCAGGCCGCCACCGACCCGAAGGTCCTCGCGATCAAGCAGACCCTCTACCGCACGAGCGGTGACTCGCCGATCGTCGACGCCCTCGTCGCCGCGGCCGAGGAGGGCAAGCAGGTCCTCGCGATCGTGGAGATCAAGGCCAGGTTCGACGAGCAGGCCAACATCGACTGGGCCCGCAAGCTCGAGGAGGCCGGCTGTCACGTCGTCTACGGACTCGTCGGCCTCAAGACCCACTGCAAGCTCTCGATGGTCGTCCGCGACGAGGGCGACCGGCTGCGTCGCTACGTCCACCTCGGGACCGGCAACTACCACCCGAAGACGGCGCGGCTCTACGAGGACGTCGGCCTGCTCACCACCGACGAGGAGGTCGGCGACGACGTCGCGCGGCTGTTCAACGTCCTCTCGGGCTACTCGATGGAGACCGAGTACAACCGGCTGCTCGTGGCACCGCACTCGATCCGCTCCGGGCTCGTGGAGCGCATCGAGCGCGAGGTCGACAACCACCGGGCCGGTCTCCCGGCCCGCGTCCGGATCAAGTGCAACTCCATCGTCGACGAGGCCACCATCGACGCGCTCTACCGCGCGTCGCAGGCCGGCGTACCCGTCGACGTCTGGGTGCGCGGCATCTGCGCGTTGCGCCCCGGCGTGCCCGGCCTGTCCGAGAACGTGCGGGTACGCAGCGTGCTGGGCCGGTTCCTCGAGCACTCGCGGCTCTTCGAGTTCGCCGCCGGCGGCGAGCCCGAGATCTGGATCGGGTCGGCGGACCTCATGCACCGCAACCTCGACCGCCGGATCGAGGTGCTCGTGCGGCTCGGCTCGCCGGCGCAGACCCGGCACCTGGGCTGGCTGTTCGACCTGGCGTTCGATCCGGGCACGAGCACCTGGCACCTCGGCTCGGACGGCCGGTGGACCCGGGTGCACCGGGGCGCCGACGGGGCGCCACTGGTCGATGTCCAGTCGACGCTCATCGCGCGGCAGACCCGGCGGTCGAACGCGTCGTCATGACCGCGCCGTCGGGGGACCAACAGGCCGTCACGCCCGCCGTGACCGTCGATCCCGAGCTGGTCACCCCGCCGCCGACCCCCGTGAGCCGGGACTCCACCGCCGGTGTCGCCGTCATGGCCCACCTCCGCCGACAGACCGCGGCGCTGCTCGCGGCCGACGCCGGACTCGACGCCGACGCACCCGACGCGGTGCACGCGGCCCGGGTCGCCGCGCGCCGGCTCCGCTCCGGCCTGCGGGTCTACGGCGACCTCCTCGGGGGAGACGTGTCGGCGACGCTGCGTCCCGAGCTGTCCTGGTACGCCGGAGCCCTCTCGCCGGTACGCGACCTCGAGGTCTTCGCGGGCGCGCTCACGCGGGAGACCGAGGACGCGCCCGGCTTCGCCGACGCGATGCTGCCGTGGCTGCGCCGGCGGCACGCCCAGGCGCTCGACGCCGCGCTGCGCGACGTGCGGTCGCCGCGCGCCGACGACCTGCGGCACGCCCTCGTCCGGCTCGCGCGCGAGCCGTCGTTCACCTCGGAGGCGGTCCGGCGGGCCGGGAAGGTGCTCGGCCCGCGTGTCCTCCGGGCCGACGACCGGGCGGCCCGCCTGCTCGACCGTCTCCGGCCGGGCGACGCCGCCGAGTCCTGGCACTCCGCGCGCATCGCCGCCAAGCGGGCGCGGTACGCCGCCGAGGTCGGCGCGCCGGCCCTCGGGGTGGCCTGCACGCGCCTCGCCCGGCTCTGGTCGACGCTCACCGAGCCGCTCGGCGACGGTCAGGACGCCGTCATCCAGCGCGCCCTGGTCCTCGACCGGGTCGACGACCCCTCGATGCCGCTGTCGGCCGGCGAGGCCTTCGCCTGCGGGATGCACGTCGCCTCCACCCACGACCGCGAGGTGGCGTTCCACCGTCGGGCCCGTGACGTGTGGGTCGCCGCCCACGACGAGCACCGCCGGCTCCGTTCGGCGATCGGGAGGTAGCCGCCGTGGCGCACGAGCAGATCGAGGCCGCGGGGGTGGTCCTCGTCCGGCGCGGGCCGGACGGGTCGGAGGTCGCCGTCGTGCACCGCCCGCACCGGGAGGACTGGTCGCTGCCCAAGGGCAAGCTCGCGGCGGGCGAGCGGCACGAGGTCGCCGCCGTGCGCGAGACGTTCGAGGAGACGGGGGTCAGCTGCGCGCTCGGGCCGTCGCTCGGGCAGCGACGCTACGACGTGGAGGGCGTGCCCAAGCGGGTGCGCTACTGGCGCGCGACCGTCGTCGGGAGCCAGCCGCGCGACGCCGACGCCGAGGTCGACGAGGTCCGGTGGCTGCGGCGCAAGCCGGCGAAGGCCCTGCTGAGCTACGCCGAGGACCGGGTGCTCGTCGACGACGCCCTCGCGCTGCCCGCCACGGCGCCCACGATCCTGCTGCGCCACGCCGAGGCGATGAAGCGCGTGCCGTGGGCCGAGTCGGGCGACCCGCTCGCCGACAGCGACGCGGCCCGGCCGCTGAACGACGCCGGCATGCACCAGGCCGACGTCCTCGTCGAGCTCCTCGGCGTCTACCGGCCACGCTTCGTCGTGTCGTCCGACGCGCGCCGCTGCCGGGCGACGGTCGAGCCGTACGCCGACCGCCAGGGGCTCCGGCTCCACCTCGAGCACGCCCTGAGCGAGGAGGGCTGCGCGGACGACCCGGACGCCACGGAACGGGCGGTCAAGGCGCTGCTCGCCGTGCCCGACCCGGCCGTCTGGTGCACGCACCGCCCCGTGCTCCCCCTCGTCGTCTCGACCGTGGTCGCGGCGCTCGGGCTCGACCACAGGGACGACGCCGCCGAGGCGCTCGACCCGAGACTGCGACCGGGGTCGGGCATCGTCCTGCACCGCGACGCCGGGGGACGGCTCGTGGCCGTCGACCATCTCGAGGGCTGATCCGACACCGGCGGGCCGGTGGCGCACGGGATCGCGGGCCGCGCTCCGCCAGGTGTACAGCGGCCGTTCACCCGTCGTTCATCCGGCTCCCCCGGATCGGACAACCCGTGTTCCTAGCGTCACGGACGTCAGCACCACGTCACACACCTCTCGGAGGACCAGGGTGAACATCACCCCGAAGGCACGCCTCGCCGCCGTCGCGCTCGCCGGCACCCTCGCCCTCGCCGCCTGCGGCTCGGACGGCGGCACGGGCACGAGCTCGGCCAGCGGCTCGACCGGCGGGTCGGCCGACGCCAACTGCGTGTCCGGCTCGATCAAGGCCTCGGGCTCCACCGCCCAGCTCAACGCCATGACCGACTGGATCAACGCCTACCAGACCTCGTGCTCGGGCGCGACGATCGACTACCAGGGCAACGGCTCCGGCGCCGGCATCAAGGACTTCATCAACAAGCAGACCGCCTTCGCCGGCTCCGACTCCGCGCTCAAGGACAAGGACAAGACCGACGCCGACGCGCGCTGCTCCACGGGCCCGGCGATCGACATCCCGATGGTCGGCGGTGCGGTCGTCGCGACGTACAACGTCTCCGGCGTCAGCAAGCTCATCGTGACCCCGGAGATCCTCGCCGGCATCTACTCGAACACCATCACCAAGTGGAACGACCCGAAGATCGTCGCGGCGAACCCGGGCGTGAGCCTGCCGAGCGCGACGATCGCGGCCTTCCACCGCAGCGACTCGTCCGGCACGACCGACAACTGGACGTCGTACCTGGCCGCTGCCGGCGGCTCGGCCTGGACCTACGGCCACGCCAAGGACTGGAAGGCCCCCGGCGGCCAGGGCGCGAAGGGCAACGACGGCGTCGGTGCCGCGGTGAAGGCCACGGCCAACTCCATCGGCTACGTCGAGCTCTCCTTCGCCCAGCAGAACAACACGCCGACCGCGTGGGTCGACAACGGTGGCGGTCCGATCGAGGCGACGTCGGCGAACGCGGCCAAGACGATCGCGACGGCGACCGTCGGCGGCTCGGGCAACGACATCGTGCTCAGCCTGGACTACAAGACGACGACCGGGTACCCGGCGGTGCTCGTGACCTACGAGATCACCTGCGAGAAGGGCCTGGACTCCTCCCTGGTGCCGCTCACCAAGTCGTTCCTGACCTACACGTCGAGCGACGCGGCGCAGAGCCAGCTCAGCGCCAACGGCTACGTCCCGATCACCGGCGACGTCCTCACGAAGGTGCGCGCCGCGATCGCCGCGATCGCCTGACGGTACTGTCTGCGGGGGTGGCCGGATCTCGTCCGGCCACCCCCGCAGACGCTCACCCCACACCCACGGTGGTCACCAGATGAGCACGACGCTCGAGCCGCCCGGCGCGCCCGCCCCGCCGGTGGCGCACCCGGGGATCAAGGGCGCAGCCGTCCGCCGGGGGGACCGCCTGTTCGCCGGGATCTCCCGCGGCGCCGGCATCCTGATCCTCGTCACCATGGCGGCCATCGCCGTCTTCCTCGTGTGGAAGTCCGTCCCCGGCCTGCAGGCCAACACGGCCAACTTCTTCACGACCGCGGAGTGGTTCCCGGACCAGACGCCCTCGGTCTTCGGGATCGCGGCCCTCACCTTCGGCACGCTGATGACGGCGGCGATCGCGATGGTGCTCGCCGTGCCGGTCGGCATCGGGATCGCGCTGTTCATCGCGCACTACGCGTCGCGCCGCCTCGCGTCGGCCCTCGGATTCGTCACCGACCTGCTCGCCGCCGTCCCCTCGATCATCTTCGGCATGTGGGGCATCCAGTTCCTGACGCCGCACATGGTCGGGCTGGGCCAGTGGCTCAACGACTACCTCGGCTTCATCCCGCTGTTCCGGAACGACGCCGGCATCTACACCCGCTCGATCCTCAACGCCGGCGTCGTCCTGGCGATCATGGTGCTGCCCACCATCTCGGCCATCACCCGTGAGGTCTTCGTCCAGACCCCCCGGGCGCACATCGAGGCCGCGCTCGCCCTCGGCGCCACCCGCTGGGAGATGGTCCGGATGGCGATCTTCCCGTTCGCCCGCCCCGGGCATGATCTCCGCGTCGATGCTCGGCCTCGGCCGCGCGCTGGGCGAGACGATCGCGGTCGCCCTGATGCTGAGCGCGACGTACGACATCAACATCCACATCACCGAGCCCGGCGGCATCACGTTCGCCTCCAACATCGCCCTCAAGTGGAACGAGGCGGGCGACATCGGCCTGTCCGCCCTCGTCGCGAGCGGGCTCGTCCTGTTCGTCATCACCCTCGCGGTCAACATGGCGGCCCGGCTCGTCATCGCCCGCCGGTCCGAGTTCTCCGGGGCGAACTGATGGCCGGCCTGACCGAGCACGAGCGCTCCGAGTCCGGTGAGCTCCTGCACGCCGCACTGGCGGGGGGCCGGCTCCCCCGGTGGGCCGCTGCCGCGCTCGCCCTCGGCGCGCTGCTCCTCGCCCTGCTGCTCAACGTCACGACGTCGGTCGACGGCGTCGCCGGCACCCTCATCGTCGCCGTGCTCATCTTCGTCGGCGCCCAGACCCTGTGGAGCTTCCGGGTCGAGGGTCGCCGGCACGCCGTCGACCGGCTGGCCACGACGGGTGTGTACGCCACGTTCCTCATCGCCCTCGCGCCGCTGATCGCCGTCCTCGCCACGGTCGTGGTCAAGGGCGCCGAGGTCATCTCCTCGACCTTCCTCACCACCTCGATGCGCAACGTCTCGGCGCGCACGGCGGGCGGCGGCATCTACCACGCGCTCGTCGGGACGCTGGAGCAGGTGGGCATCGCGGCCCTCATCGGCATCCCGCTGGGCATCCTCACCGCGGTCTACCTCGTGGAGTACGCGCCCTCGGCCCGCTCGCGCCGGCTCGGCCACTCCATCAGCTTCTTCGTCGACGTCATGACCGGCGTGCCGTCCGTCGTCGTCGGTCTGTTCGTCTACACCGCCTTCGTGCTCACCCTCGGCATGCAGCGCTCGGGCTTCGCCGGGTCGATCGCGCTGACGATCCTCATGCTGCCCGTCGTGGTGCGCTCCACCGAGGAGATGCTGCGCATCGTGCCCCGCGACCTGCGCGAGGCGTCGTACGCCCTCGGGATCCCCAAGTGGCGCACGATCATCAGCGTGGTCCTCCCCACGGCGACCGCCGGCATCATCACCGGCTCGATGCTCGCGGTCGCGCGCGTCGCCGGCGAGACGGCGCCGCTGCTGCTCACCACGTTCCTGTCGCAGTCGATCAACATGAACCCGTTCTCCGGACCGCAGGCCGCGCTGCCGACCTTCATCTGGGACCAGTTCACCCGCGGCACGGACGCCTCGGTGAACCGGGCGTGGGGCGGCGCCCTCGTCCTCATCGTCCTGGTGATGGTCCTGTACCTGACCGCCAAGCTCATCTCACGCTTCACCGGCGTGAAGAAGTTCTGACGACGTCCCCCCACGAGAGACACCCACATGGCCAAGCGCATCGACGTCACCGACCTCGACATCTACTACGGCACGTTCAAGGCCGTCGAGGGCGTGACCTTCTCCGTCGAGCCGCGCTCGGTGACGGCGCTCATCGGGCCGTCCGGCTGCGGCAAGTCCACCGTGCTGCGCACCCTCAACCGCATGCACGAGGTGATCCCCGGGGCGTACGCCGACGGGACCGTCCTCCTCGACGGCGAGGACGTCTACGGCGCCGACGTCGACCCGGTCAACGTGCGCCGCACGATCGGCATGGTGTTCCAGCGGCCGAACCCGTTCCCCACGATGTCGATCAAGGACAACGTGCTCGCCGGCCTGAAGCTCCAGGGCGGACGCCGGGGGAAGCCCGAGATGGAGTCGGTCGTCGAGCGGTCCCTGCGCGGGGCCAACCTCTGGGAGGAGGTCAAGGACCGCCTCGACCGGCCCGGCGCCAGCCTCTCCGGCGGGCAGCAGCAGCGGCTGTGCATCGCCCGGGCGATCGCCGTCGAGCCCCAGGTGCTGCTCATGGACGAGCCCTGCTCCGCCCTCGACCCGATCTCGACGCTCGCCATCGAGGACCTCATCGAGGAGCTCAAGGAGCGCTACACGATCGTCATCGTCACGCACAACATGCAGCAGGCCGCCCGCATCTCCGACACCACGGCGTTCTTCAACCTCGCCGGCGTCGGGAAGCCGGGCCGGCTCATCGAGATCGCGGCGACGCCGGTGATGTTCTCCAACCCCACGCAGCAGGCCACCGAGGACTACATCTCCGGCCGCTTCGGCTGAGCCGTCCGCCGCCGTCCCGCCGGCGGGCACTCCCTAGGCTCGGCGGTACGCCGGACCGCCCGGCCCCCACGCGATCGGAGCCCAACGTGCTCACCCACGTCGTCTCGTTCACCTTCGTCGACGCGGCGGACCGGCTCGAGGCGAGGTCGCGGCTCGACGCGCTGCCGGCCCGGATCGAGGCGATCCGCTCGCTCACGACCGGGCTCGACGTGCTCGGGGACCCCGGCGCGGCGCACCTGGTCCTCATCACCACGCACGACGACGACGCGGGGCTGCGCGCGTACCAGCAGCACCCGGTGCACGCGGAGTTCGGCGCCTGGCTCGCGCCCCGGCTGGCCGGCAAGACGGTCGTCGACTTCGAGTCCTGAGCCGGCCGATCTCGGAGTCCGGGTGACGCCGCGGTCCGTCGCCGGTTAGCGTGTCAGGGTGACGTCGCCGTACGCCCCGGACTCGCGTCCCCTGGTGCCCGGGCACGAGGTCACGGTCCACGACGGCCGGTTCAGCACCGCCGAGTGCTCCTGCGGCTGGCGCAGCGCGGCCCGCCGGCACCGGGCCACGGCGCGCCAGGAGGCCCGGGACCACGTCCTGCTCTACGCCGACGGCAGCACCCTGGCGATCGGCCCGGCGCCCGCGGCGCCGGACGCGGCCACCTCCGAACGCGCCGACGCCGGCTCCTGGCAGGCACGGCCATGGGCAGGCGGCTCCTGAGCCGGAACGGCCCGGGGGTCAGGCGGACCCGAACGGCCGGCTCACGCCGGCTCCACCTTCTGCCCCTTGCCCACCACGATGATCCCGCTGTCGCTCACGGTGTAGCGCTCGCGGTCGAGCTCGAGGTTGACGCCGATCTGCGCCCCGTCGGGCACCTGGACGTTCTTGTCGAGGATGGCCCGGCGTACGACGGCGCCGCGCCCGATCTTCACACCGGGCATGATCACCGCGCCCTCGACGTAGGCGCCCTCCCGGATGTTGACGTCGTAGGAGAGGACGGAGTTGCGCACGTGCGCGCCGGCGATGATCGACCCGGCGCCCACCATCGACTCGTGGCTGTTGCCGCCCTCGACGAACTTGGCCGGGGGCAGCGGCGGCAGGTGGCTCAGGATCGGCCAGTGCCGGTTGTAGAGGTTGAAGATCGGGTGCACGGACACGAGGTCCATGTGGGCGTCGTGGTAGGCGTCAAGCGTCCCGACGTCCCGCCAGTAGCCCTTGTCGCGGTCGGTCGACCCCGGGACGACGTTGTCGTCGAAGTCGTAGACCTCCGCCATCCCCTGCGCGGTCATCATCGGGATGATGTTGCCGCCCATGTCGTGCACCGAGCCGTCGTCGCCGGCGTCGATGCGCAGCGCCTCGACGAGGACGTCGGTGGTGAAGACGTAGTTGCCCATCGAGGCGTAGCAGTGGTCCGGGTCGCCGGGGATGGTCGGCGGATCCTTCGGCTTCTCGAGGAATCGCGTGATGGTGCGCCCGTCGGATGCCGTCTCGATGATGCCGAACTGGTGCGCCTGCGACTTGGGCACGCGGATGCCGGCGACCGTCACGCCCGCGCCGGACGCCCGGTGCTGGTCCACCATCTGCTGCGGATCCATGCGGTAGACGTGGTCAGCGCCGAAGACGACGACGTACTCCGGGCTCTCGTCGTAGACGAGGTTCAGGCTCTGGAAGATCGCGTCGGCGCTCCCGGTGTACCAGCGCGGCCCGAGGCGCTGCTGCGCGGGGACCGGCGTGATGTAGTTGCCGAGCAGCGTCGACATCCGCCATGTCGTCGTGATGTGCCGGTCGAGCGAGTGGCTCTTGTACTGGGTGAGCACGCAGATCCGCAGGTAGCCGGCGTTGACCAGGTTCGACAGGACGAAGTCGACGAGGCGGTAGGCGCCGCCGAACGGCACCGCCGGCTTCGCCCGGTCGGCCGTGAGCGGCATGAGCCGCTTGCCCTCACCGCCGGCGAGGACGATCCCGAGCACATCGCGGTTGGCCACCTGCTCACCGTAGCCGTGGCCCTACGCTGGCGCCTGTGTTGCGAGTAGGAATCCTCACCAAGGAGTGGCCGCCGGACGTGTACGGCGGCGCCGGGGTCCACGTCGAGGAGCTGGTGCGCGAGCTGCGCCCGCTCGCCGACGTCCGGGTCCACTGCTTCGGCCCGACCCGTACCGGCGCCCACGGGCACCCGGTGCCCGCGGGCTACGAGCGGGTGAACGCGGTGCTCCAGACGATCGCGGTCGACCTCGACATGGTCCGGGCGCTCGACCACGTCGACGTCGTCCACTCGCACACCTGGTACACGAACCTGTCGGGTCACCTCTCGGCCGAGTTCCTGGGCGTCCCGCACGTCCTCACCGCCCACTCCCTCGAGCCCCGGCGCCCGTGGAAGGCCGAGCAGCTCGGCGGGGGCTACCGGATCTCGTCGTGGCTCGAGTCCTCGGCGTACCGCGAGGCCGCCGCGATCATCGCCGTCTCCGACGGCATGAAGGCCGACGTCCTGGACGCCTACCCGTTCATCGACGAGGACAAGGTCCACGTCGTGCGCAACGGCATCGACACGGTCAAGTGGCAGCCCCAGGAGTCGACCGACCTGCTCGAGCAGTACGGCGTCGACCCGTCGCGGCCCTACGTCGCGTTCGTCGGGCGCATCACCCGCCAGAAGGGCATCGCCCACCTGCTCCGCTCGGCCGCCCGCTTCGATCCCGACCTGCAGCTGGTCTTCTGCGCATCCGCGCCGGACACGCCGGAGATCGCGGCCGAGACCCGGACGCAGATCGCGGCGCTGCGGGAGCACCGCAGCGTCGTGTGGATCGAGGAGCACGCGCCGCGGAACGTGGTGCAGCAGCTGCTCAGCCACGCCCTCGCGTTCCTGTGCCCGTCGGTCTACGAGCCGCTCGGCATCGTGAACCTCGAGGCGATGGCCTGCCACACCGCGGTCGTCTCCTCGGACGTCGGCGGCATCCCCGAGGTCGTGGCCGACGGCGAGACGGGCATCGTCGTCCCCTACACGCCGGACGACACCGAGGACTTCGAGCGCCGGTTCGCCGACGCGGTGAACTCCCTCGCGGCCGATCCGGCCCGCGCCCGCGCGCTGGGCGACCGCGGCCGCGAGCGGGCCGTGGACCACTTCGGGTGGCAGGTCGTCGCCGCCCGCACCGTCGACGTCTACCTGGCTGCGGGGGCAGTCCCGGGCGCCGTCGCCCCGTGACCGTCTTCGAGACCCCGCCGGTGCAGCAGGTGGACCGGCGGCCGATGCTCGGGTACCTCACGTACCTGCTCGCCGCGTCGCTGTTCGCCCTCAACGGCACGGTGAGCAAGTTCGTGCTCCTCGAGGGCGTGCCGTGGTACCGGCTCTCCCAGTTCCGGGTGTCCGCCGCGTTCGTCATCCTCGTGGCGGTCGTCGCGCTCACGAACCGCTCCGCGCTGCGGCTGCACCGCTCCGAGATCCCGCGCATCGCGGCGTACGGCATCCTCGGCGTCGCGGTCACGCAGTCGCTGTACTTCGTGGCCATCCTGCGGCTGCCGGTCGGCGTCTCGCTGCTCTTCGAGTTCACCGCGCCGATCATGGTGGCGCTGTGGTTCCGGTTCGTGCTGCGCGAGCCGGTCCGCGACCGCGTCTTCGCCGCGCTCGTCCTCGCCCTCGTCGGTCTGGCCATGGTCGCGCAGGCGTGGCAGGGACTCTCGCTCGACCTCATCGGCGTCCTCGCCGCGCTCGCCGCCGCCGCGGCGCTCGCGTTCTACTACGTCGAGGGCGAGAAGCTCGTCGTCCACCGCGACCCCATCTCGACGACCATGTGGGGCTTCGGCGCGGCGACGCTGTTCTGGGCCGTGGTCACCCCGTGGTGGACGTATCCCTTCGGTCAGCTGTCGTTCAGCCGGTCGTTCGGCGGCGACGGGCCGGTGCTGCCCTCGTGGGTCTACCTCGGCTACATGGTCGTGCTCGGCACCGTCGTGCCGTTCGTCCTCGTGCTGCAGTCGCTCCGTCACCTGCGCGCGACCCAGGCCTCCGTCGTCGGCATGACCGAGCCGGTGATCGCCTCGGTCATCGCCTGGGTCTTCCTCGGCGAGGTCCTCACGCCGGTGCAGATCGTCGGTGGCGTCGTGGTGCTCGCCGGCATCGTCCTGGCCGAGACGTCGCGCTGAGCCGACCGGCGGGCCCGCGGGCGTGGTGGGATGTGCGCCGTGAGCGACAGCCGGTCCGACCCGCCCGCCGCCCCGCCCGTCGACCCGGGCGACCGGGGCGTCGACCTCGTCGCGGGGGACGACGGCCGGGTCAGCACGACCGCCGTAGCGCGTGCCGTCGTCGGGTCCGCGCTCGAGCCGGTCGACGCGGACGCGGCCGCCCGCGCCGCCGGCGTACGCGACTGGAGAGCTGGACTACCTCGGTCCCTACCGCGACCTCGTCGTCGCCGGCACGCGGACCGTCGAGGCCGCGGACGCCGTGGCCCGCACGGGCCTGGCCGCGCTGCACGCACGGGCGCGGTTCCACCGCGACGGCGCGACGGTCCCGCTGCTCGACGCCACGCGCACCTGGGCCGAGCACGCCTTCGCGTCGGTGACGATCGACGGCGCTGCGGGCCTGGACACCGGGCTCACCGTCCCGCACCACGGCAAGCGGATGTTCGGCCCCGAGGTACGCCGGCTGCTCGACGGATGGGTGGCCGACGGGATCGTCGAGCGCGGGTTCGCGACGTCGCTGCACACGCTGCTCGACCGGCCGGAGTGGCTCGACCTGTCCGACGTCACCGTCGTGGTCCTCGGCGCGGGCGCGGAGATGGGACCGCTGCGCTCGCTGCTGCGCTGGGGTGCGCACGTGGTCGCCGTCGACCTGCCCCGGCCCGACGTCTGGGCCCGGGTCATCGCCACCGCCCGGTCCTCCGCCGGGCGCCTCACGGTGCCGGTGCCGCTCGGCTCGCAGCCCCGCGACGACGAGGCGCTCGCGGCCATGGCCGGCGCGGACCTGACCCGGCAGCTCCCCGAGCTGCACACCTGGCTCGCCGGGATCGACGGGCCGTTCACCCTGGGCACGTACACGTACGCCGACGGGGCGATGCACGTCCGCGTCGCGCTCGCGGCCGACGCCCTCGCGCACGCGCTGCTCGCCGAGCGGTCCGACGTCGGGCTCGCGTTCCTCGCGACGCCCACCGACGTCTACGCCGTGCCCGTCGAGGCGGTCGAGGAGTCCCGGCGCCGCTGGGAGGCGCGGGGCCTGTCCGCCCTCGCCCAGCTCCCGCTGCGCGCCGTCGGGCGGTTCGCGCCCAACTACCCGGGGACGATCGAGACCGGGCGTGGCCCGGTCGGCATCGCCGACTGCCTCGTCCCGCAGCAGGGCCCCAGCTACGCGCTCGCCAAGCGCCTCCAGCGCTGGCGCGCCACGCAGTCCCGCCGGGACGGGGTGTGGGCGTCGCTCAACGTCGCCCCCGCCACCCGCACCCGGTCGGTGATCCGCAACCGGGCGCTGGCCGCGGCCTACGCCGGTGCGCACCGCTTCGGCGTCGAGGTGTTCGAGCCGTCGACGTCGAACACCCTCATGGCGGCGCTGCTCGTGCACGACCTGCGCTCCCCGGCCTCGCCGGCGCGGCCGGACGCCGAGATCGCGCACCCGGACGACGCGTGGGCGCACCAGGCCGCGCACGGTGGCCTCTGGCGGTCGGCGTACGCCCCGCGCTCCGTCCTCGGCATCGCGGCGGCCCTCGGGCTGGTGACCCGCGGCTGAGGCCGGACGCGCGAGGGGGCGGCGGTCGTCGGCTCGTCGCCGTGCGAGAGGATCTCCCCCGTGGGTGTCGTCCTGCTGCGCATGACGCTGACACCCGCGCTCGTGTTCCTCATCTCGCTCGTGCAGCGCAGGTTCGGGCACGCCCTCGGCGGCCGCCTCATCGGGCTCCCGCTCACGACCGGTCCCTTCCTCGTGCTCGTCACTCTGAGCGAGGGGACCTCGGCGACGGCGCTGGCCGCGCACGGCGTCGTGGCGGGCCAGATCTCCGTCGTCGCGTTCTGTGCGACGTACTCCCACCTCGCGCGCCGGTGGCCGTGGTGGCGTGCCCTGCCGGGCTCCTGGGTCGTCGCGCTGGCCTCCGTCGTTGCCCTGCAGGGCGTGGCCGGCACGTGGGTGGTGGCCGGCATCGTCGTCGTCACGGTCGTGGTGGCGCTGCGCACCTGGCCGGCCTTCCCCGGCGCCGCGGTGGTGGAGCGGGTCCCGGCCCGGTGGGAGACGCCGGTGCGCGCCGCGGTCACCGGCGTGCTCGTCGCCACCCTCACCGGGGCCGCGCGGGTGCTCGGCCCGCACCTGGCCGGCCTCCTCGCGACGACGCCGGTCATCGTCTCGGTGCTCGGTCCCGCGACGCATCGCGCGTCGGGTCCGGCCGCGGCGTCCGTCCTGCTGCGCGGCACCACCGCCTCGATCGCGGGCTCGACGATGTTCTCCGCCGTCGTCGCGGCCACTGTCGTCCCGCTGGGCGCCGTCGCAGCGTTCGGCCTCGCCCTGCTCGCCCTCGTGGCCACCGACCTGCTGCTGACCTGGCAGCGCTCGGTGTCGGCGCTCGCGATGCCGGAGGAGCCGATCTACTCGTCGGACGGCGTGTCGGCGTAGCTCTCGACCCACAGGTCGACGGGCAGCTCGCCGAGGTCGCGGAGCAGGGCGCTCGAGAGCATCACCGTGCCGTCGCCGTCGCACTCCTCGACGTAACAGGTCCACACCAGCCGATATCCGGTGTCGCGCAGCTCCTCCAGCCGCTCCCGGAGCGGGCGGACCCGGTCGACCAGCGCGCGCAGCTGCTCGTCGAGGGCCGCTTGCTCGGGGTCGGTGGGACTGTCCAGGGCCCAGTGCGAGTGCTCGCGCCGACGCGTGTCGCGGGCGTAGGGATCCCCGACCTCGAACGACTCGGTCGGTTCCAGGCCGAGGACCTCGGTCACGTGCTGCGCCCCGAGCGACTCGTGCTGCACCGCGAGGGCCGCCCGTGCCCTGGTGACTGCCATACGTCCATCCTGCTCAGCGTCCCGCGGCGTGTCATCCGGTCTCGCGTCAGCCGACGGCGGTGCCCGGGACTCCGGGCGCGAGCTGGGTGACCAGGGTCGAGGACGGCCCGGTGGAGCACACGACGCTGACTGCTCGCGAGGGTGCGGCCGCTCGGATCCCCAGGGACCGTGATCCGGATCTGCACCGTGGCCGTGGGCCGGCACGACGACGTCGGGTTGTTCCGCGCCGTCGCGACGCCCATGCTGGCGTGCCCCGTCCCTCCTGGGGCCAACGGCACCGCCACCACCGGGGTCCCCATGACGTCCGTCTGCGTGGCCGGCCCGCCGACGGCACGTGCCGGACCGGTCCAGGAAGGTGAGTGACGGGTAGCCGTCCAGCACGCAGGCCACCTTGCCCCGGTTGCGGAAGTCGATCTGCTGGTACGCCGTACCGCCGGCGGCGCCGGTGGTCCCCAGGACCACCGAGAGCCGGCTCATGCGGCACGGCGCAGCCACCGGGGCGTGCGACGACGCGGGCGCCGGCGATGCATCGGCGGGCACCGGGCCCATCTCGGCCTCGCTCCCCAGACAGGTGGTGATCTCGAGCTCTGGAGGGAAGGGGATCGTCCGGGGGGCGCCGGGCCCGACGCTGATGTCCAGCGTTCGATACGCCGGCACGGGGGCCGGGCAGTCGTGGTCGCTGAGCGTGACGTTCACCGCCCCCAGTCCACCCGGGCGCAGCACGCCGGGAGGTCCGGCCGGCGCGCTGACCACCAGGGCGGGGTCGTCGCTCCTCGTCGGGAAGACCAGCCGCGTGGCGGTGCCGGCGGCGGTGACACCGGTGAGGTCGGGGTAGCCACCGAGCCAGCACGCCTGGTTGCCGGTGTTGCGGAAGAGGATCACGACGTACTCGGTCCCCCCGGCACCCCCCGTGTGCTGCGTGTCCAGAGCCGGAGTCAGCTGGCTGGACGTGCATGCGGGCTCGTGATGGGTGAGCGTCGCCGCGACCGGCGGTGTCGTCGACGGGCTCCGCGACGGCGACGCGGACGACGCCGTCGGGCTCGGACCAGGGTCGGTTCCACCCGCGCCCGCACAGGCACTCAGGACCACCGCGGAAACCCCCACAGCGAGCAGCCGAGCGGCAAGGCCGGCCCGTCGCCCACGACCACGGTCGCTGTCCATCGCCCCTCCTGCGGACGCGTCGGCCCATGCTCGCACGCATGCCGGTCGGGTACGCCCGATGGCCGGACATTGCTGCGCACGGGTCCGACCGGCAACGCGCCCACCGTCACGCGGACGGCGGGCCGACCCGACCGAGGTGGATCGCAGTCGCCGTAGCCGGCGCTGCACACACCTGCCAGCGCAGCCCGTGGGCGAACTCCGGACCTGTGGATCTAGTGGGGCGCCTCAGGTGCCTCTAGTGCGCCCTGGGGCACATTCATGCGGGTTCGTGGTCGGCGAGGACGTCCTGGCCGAGGCGGAGTCCGTCGGGGCGGGCGGCGTCCAGCTCGAGCTCCGCGGCGTCGGGCATCGTGATGAGGACGACGGGATCGCCGCCGTCGGCGGGACGCAGGACGCCACGGGCGTACGACGGGAGCGCCGCCGGTACGTCGTCGTGCTCGGGTGCCAGCTCCCGCGGCGACAGCACCGCGGTGACCCGGTCGACGACGAGTCCGACCTGGTGACGCCACACCGGGAGCAGGACGTCGCCGTCGGCCGCGGGGTCCGAGCGCAGGTCCACCACGGGGATCGACCGGCCGCGGGTGTCGACGAGCGCGACGCCGTGCCCGTACTGAGGAGCCGCGGTGGGGAGCAGCTGGAGGCGCTCGGCGCGGACGATCTCGCGCACCTCGACGACCGGCACGGCGAAGGTCGTGCCGCCGACCCGGAAGAGCACGTAGCCCTCGACCCGTGCCGGCTCGTCCGGCTGGCCCGTCGGGGTCTCCACCGTGTCCTCGTCCGCGTCCGGAGTCGGGGCCGGGCGTCGACGGGTCCTCGGCGCCGGAGCCGGTCCCGTGGTCGGACGCGACGGGTCGGGACGACCGGTCGACGGCGGGCCCGAAGGCGGCGACGGCGTCGTGCGCCGGCGCCCGGCGCCGGCCCTCCGCGCTCCGCACGCCGAGCCGACCGCGGTGCGGTGCACCCTCGGTGTCCGGCACGTCCGACGCCGGACCGCGATGCGGCGCACGGCTCGGTGTCCGGCACGTCCGACCGGACGAAGCGCGACGTCGTCCCCGGCACGAACACCGCGGTCACGACCGCTCCTCCGTCGGCGCGGCGGTCGCACTCGTCCGCGAGCCGCCGGCTCAGGACGACGAGCTGGTGGACGTCGCAGCCGTCGAGCAGGTCCTCGAGCTCGCCGGCGTCGGTCTGGGGCAGGGCGACGGCCGCGGCGCGGTACTCGCGCGCCGCCCCGGCGTGCTCCCCGCAGCGGGAGAGCGCGCCGGCGAGCTGGAACCTCGCGTGCCCCGCCCGCGGCGCCAGGTACACCGCCTTGCGCAGGGCGACGATCGCACCCTCGTCGTCGCCGACCGTCGTCCGCGCCCGCCCCTCGACGATGTAGGCGTCGACCTCGAACGGGCTGGCGGCCGAGGCGGCCGCGGCCAGCCGGGCGGCCTCGGCGTAGCGGGTCTGGGCCAGCGCCTCGCGCGCGAGCCGCAGCAGGTCGGTGGCACGGTCCGGGTCCGGGACCGAGTCCGCGGGACGACCCGGCCGCACCGCCGTGTCGGGCCACGACTCGTGCGCCCGCTGCGTCGGCGTACGCCGCACCTCCCGGCGGGGGACGTGGTGCCCGGCCGGTTCGGGTGCCGGGACCGCCGGCGCGGGCACGCACGGCGCTGCGGGCAGGTCCTTGCGGTAGGCGAACGCGTCGCCGAGCGTCACGAGGGTGTACGCGTCGGTGACCTGCCACAGCGTCTCGGCGTGGCCGACGACGAGGTAGCCGCCGGCGCCGAGCACCGTGTGGAACCGGCCGACGAGGTCGCGCATGGTGTCGCGGGAGAAGTAGATCGTGACGTTGCGGCACACGACGAGGTCGACCTCGCCGGGCTCGAACGGCGGCTCGTCGGCCACCAGGTTGTGCAGCCGGACCTCGACCAGGTCGCGCGCCGCTGGCGCGACGTCGTAGGACGCGGCATCGTGGCGGACGAACCAGCGGCCGAGCGCCGCTGTCGTCCACCAGGGCGAGCGAGCGGCCCTGGTAGCGCGCGCGGCGCGTGGCGTCGACGGCCCGCGCCGACAGGTCGGTGGCGACGATGCGCACCCGCGGGGCGACCGGGAGGGACGCCGCGACCTCGGCCGCGAGCATCGCGATGGAGTACGGCTCCTCGCCCGTGGAGCAGCCCGCGCTCCACACGGTGAGCGCCCGGCCGCGGGCCACGGCACGGCGCATGAGCTCGGGCAGCAGCCGGCGGCGCAGCGCCTCCATCTGCGGCGGGTTCCGGAAGAAGTGCGTCTCGGGGATGGTGACCTCGTCGAGCAGCCGCTGCCGCTCGTCGACGCCCGCCGGGGCGCTGACCCGCGCGAGGTAGGCGCCGAGGTCGGCGGCCCCGGTCGCGTCGAGCCGCTCGGCGACGATGCTCGCGAGGGCGGGGCGGCGGGTCTGGTCGAACACGAGACCGGCCTGCTGCGCGAGGAATCCCGCGAGGGCGGCGTACTCCGCGTCGGTGAGCGACGGGTTGCGGACGGCGACGACGCTCATCTCACACCGCCTCGTGGACCCGGAGCCGTCCGACGGCGTCCACGATCCCGGCGGCGATGTCGGGGAGCGGCAGCTCGACGTCGAGGCCGTCGAGGGCGGCGGCCGCGGCCGGCATGCCCCACACCACGCTCGTGCCCTCGTCCTGCCCGATGGTGAAGGCACCCGCGCGGCGCAGGGCGACCATGCCGTCGGCCCCGTCCCGACCCATCCCGGTGAGCAGGACGCCGATGGCGCGGTCGCGACAGACGTCGGCGACCGTGTGCAGCGTCCGGTCGATCTCCGGGACGTGGAACTGGGTCGGACGAGGATCCTCGATCCTGATCCGCAGACCGGGCTCGACGACGAGGTTGCCGTCGCTCGGGGCCAGCACGATGTGCCCGGGGCGGAGCCGGTCGCCGTTGAGGGCCACCGACACGGGCAGGTCGACGACCCCGTCGAGCCAGCGGGCCAGGCCCTCGACGAAGCCCTCGGCCATGTGCTGGACGACGACGACGGGGACGTCGAGGTCGGCCGGCAGCGCTCCGAGGATGACGGCGAGCGCCGGCGGGCCGCCGGTCGAGGCGCCGATGACGACGAGGGAGGGCCGGCGGGACCGCGCGTCGTCCGCCGGTCGACGACGCGGCGACGCGGCGACCGGCTCGGGGCCGGTGGCCAGCCCGCGCTCGCGGAGCCGACCACGCGGGTGCGTGATCACCCGCACCCGGCTGGCGACGCCGAGGTGGCGCGCGAGCGCCCGCGAGTAGGTGACCGGGCCGAGTCCCTCGGTGCCGGGCGTCACGAGGTCGACCGCGCCGGCCGCGAGGGCGACGTCGGCGTTCTCGGCGGCGGCGCCGGTGAGCACGATCGGCGTGGCCCGGCGGGCCATCACGCGCTCGACCAGCTCGAGCCCGCCGCCGGCCATGGCGAGGTCGAGCAGGACGGTGTCGGGCTGGTGCGCCACGACCGCGTCGACCCCCTCGTCGACCGTGCGGACCGCCGCGAGCACGTCGATGCCCACGTACCCGAGCAGCTGCTGGAGCCGGGTCAGCCGGACGTGGGTCCCCGCGACGACGACGGCGGTCACCGGGCGGACCGGATCCACCGGCAGCCCCGCGTCCTGCAACGACGACGTCACGCCGCGCCTCCCACCCCGAACCCTGCGGCGGCGTGCCTCGCACACGCTGCCCGTGCATCGGGATTCGTCAGAATGGGTGACGACCTTGAGCGGCCCCGACCCGCCGGTCGCGGTGGTCGGCGGCCGGGCGGCGGCGAGCGGTCCGCGACGGGTCGGTCAGGTGAGGGCGAAGACCGCGGGCGCCGACGTCACGTCGCCGTTGCGGCCGGTGAGCTTGTACGTGCCCTTGGTCGCCATCGGCTGGTTGGTCGGGCAGCCCTTCTGCGACAGCCGGCCGAGCCAGGTGACCGACACCGAGTAGGACTGGCCCGGGGCCATCGTGACCACCTGCGGGGTCCCGCCCGGGTTGCAGTCGTCCGAGGACCAGACCCGGACCGTCCCCGACATGATGACCAGCTCGTTCTGCGCGGCACCGATGTCGCGGGTGCAGGCGGTGGCCGAGGTGTTCTCGATCTTCATCCGCAGGTGCGGCGTCGCGCCCACCGGATAGCTCGCGGCGTCGGTGGAGGCGGTCACCGCGATCTGGGCCTTCGTGCACGCCGGCGCGGCGGTCGACGTCGGTCGCGCGGTGGTGGCCGACGCGGTGGGGCTCGACGTGGTCGGCCGCGGCGAGGTGGAGGTCGTCGACGGGGTCGCCGGCGGGGTGCTGGCGGCGCTGGGCGTCGGGCTCGGCGTGCCGGTGGGGGACGCGACGGGCGTGCCGTCGGAACGGCCGCCGAGCAGCCACCGCACGCCGAGGAGCAGCGCCAGCAGGACGAGGAGCACGAGCACGCGGCGGAACCAGTACACCCCGGGTGGCTGCGGCCCGGCCGGGTGCATCAGGGTGCTCACGCCCCGACGCTACCGGGCGGCGGGCAGCGTCACGGCACGGGTGCGAGGATGCGTCCGAGATGCCCGAGTCCCCGCTGCACCGGCCCGTCCTCTCGTGGTACGCCGCCTCCGCCCGCGACCTGCCGTGGCGGCGGCCCGGCCGAGACGCCTGGGGCGTCCTCGTCAGCGAGGTCATGCTCCAGCAGACGCCCGTCGACCGGGTCGTCCCGGCGTGGGAGGCGTGGCTCGCCCGCTGGCCGCACCCCGCCGCGCTCGCCGCCGACGCGCCCGGCGAGGCGGTGCGCCAGTGGGGCCGGCTCGGCTACCCGCGCCGCGCCCTGCGCCTGCACGCGGCCGCGTCCGACGTCGTCGCCCGCTTCGACGGCCGGGTGCCGTCGACGTACGACGAGCTGCGCTCGCTGCCGGGCGTCGGCGACTACACGGCCGCGGCCGTCCTCGCGTTCGCCCACGGTCGCCGCGCCGTCGTGCTCGACACCAACGTGCGCCGCGTCCTCGCGCGGCTGCTCGAGGGCGCGGAGCACCCGCGGCCGTCGGTCACCGTCGCCGAGCGGACGCGGGCCGCCGCAGTGCTGCCGGACGACGACGCGACCGCGGCCGAGTGGTCGGTCGCGCTGATGGAGCTCGGCGCGCTCGTGTGCACGTCGGCCGCGCCGTCCTGCGGCGCCTGCCCGGTGCGTCCCGCGTGCGCGTGGCTCGCCGCCGGCCGTCCGGCGTACGACGGACCTCGCCGACCGGCGCAGCGCTTCGCCGGCACCGACCGTGAGGTACGTGGGCGGCTCATGGCCGTGCTGCGCGACTCGCGTCATCCCGTCCCGCGGCCCGAGCTCGACGTCGTCTGGCCCGACGGCGCGCAGCGCGAGCGAGCCCTGGACAGCCTCGTCGCCGACGGCCTGGTCGACCCGCTCCCCGACGGCCGGTACGCCCTGCCCGGCGGTCGGTGACGGCGGACCCGCGTGCGGCCAGGACGAAGACGGGTGGCGCACCAGTCGGTGCGCCACCCGTCCTCCCGTGCAGAGGTCAGACCGCGGCCGGACCGGCCTCGCCGCTGCCCGCCGCCTCGACGATCTCGTCGATGGGCGGGACCTCGGCCTTGGTCTCACCGCGGAAGACGAACGCGCGCTCGGCGTCCTCACCCTCGACGTCGACCACGACGATCGAGCCGGGCTCGCAGGTCGCCGAAGAGGATCTTCTCGGACAGCACGTCCTCGATCTCCCGCTGGATCGTGCGGCGCAGCGGACGGGCACCGAGGACCGGGTCGTAGCCGCGCTCGGCGAGCAGGTCCTTCGCCGCCCGGGTGAGCTCGATGCCCATGTCCTTGTCGCGCAGCCGCTGGTCGAGCTTGGCCAGCATCAGGTCGACGATCGTGACGATCTCGTCCTGGGTCAGCTGGTGGAAGACGACGATGTCGTCGACGCGGTTGAGGAACTCGGGCCGGAAGTGCTGCTTGAGCTCGTCGTTGACCTTGTTCTTCATCCGCTCGTAGGTGGACTTGGTGTCCTCGGCGTTGGAGAAGCCGAGGTTCTGGCCCTTGGAGATGTCCCGCGTGCCGAGGTTGGTCGTCATGATGATGACGGTGTTCTTGAAGTCGACGACCCGGCCCTGCGAGTCGGTCAGGCGACCGTCCTCGAGGATCTGCAGCAGCGAGTTGAAGATGTCCGGGTGGGCCTTCTCGACCTCGTCGAACAGCACGACGGAGAACGGCTTGCGGCGCACCTTCTCGGTGAGCTGGCCGCCCTCCTCGTACCCGACGTAGCCGGGCGGCGAGCCGAACAGCCGCGAGACGGTGTGCTTCTCGGAGTACTCGCTCATGTCGAGCGAGATCAGCGAGTCCTCGTCGCCGAAGAGGAACTCCGCGAGGGTCTTGGACAGCTCGGTCTTACCGACGCCGGACGGGCCGGCGAAGATGAACGAGCCGCCGGGACGCTTCGGGTCCTTGAGGCCGGCGCGGGTGCGCCGGATCGCCTGCGACAGCGACTTGATCGCCTGCTCCTGGCCGATGACGCGCTTGTGCAGCTCGTCCTCCATGCGCAGCAGCCGGGCGCTCTCCTCCTCGGTCAGCTTGAAGACCGGGATGCCCGTGGCGGTCGCCAGGACCTCGGCGACGAGCTCCTCGTCGACCTCGGCCACGACGTCCATGTCGCCGGCCTTCCACTCGCGCTCGCGCGTGGCCTTCTCCCCGAGCAGCGTCTTCTCCTTGTCGCGCAGCGACGCGGCCTTCTCGAAGTCCTGCGCGTCGATCGCGCTCTCCTTCTCGCGCCGCACGTCGGCGATGCGCTCGTCGAACTCGCGCAGGTCCGGCGGTGCGGTCATCCGACGGATCCGCAGGCGCGAGCCGGCCTCGTCGATGAGGTCGATCGCCTTGTCCGGGAGGAACCGGTCGGAGATGTAGCGGTCGGCGAGCGTCGCCGCCGCGACGAGCGCGGCGTCGGTGATCGAGACGCGGTGGTGCGACTCGTAGCGGTCGCGCAGGCCCTTGAGGATCTCGATCGTGTGGGCGAGCGTCGGCTCGGCCACCTGGATCGGCTGGAACCGGCGCTCGAGCGCGGCGTCCTTCTCGACGTACTTGCGGTACTCGTCGAGCGTGGTGGCGCCGATGGTCTGCAGCTCGCCGCGGGCGAGCATCGGCTTGAGGATCGAGGCCGCGTCGATCGCGCCCTCGGCCGCGCCCGCACCGACGAGCGTGTGCATCTCGTCGATGAACAGGATGATGTCGCCGCGCGTGCGGATCTCCTTGAGCACCTTCTTGAGCCGCTCCTCGAAGTCACCGCGGTAGCGGCTGCCGGCGACGAGCGCGCCGAGGTCGAGGGTGTAGAGCTGCTTGTCCTTGAGCGTCTCGGGCACCTCGCCCTTGACGATCATCTGGGACAGGCCCTCGACGACCGCCGTCTTGCCGACGCCGGGCTCCCCGATGAGCACCGGGTTGTTCTTGGTGCGGCGGGACAGCACCTGCATGACCCGCTCGATCTCCTTCTCGCGCCCGATGACCGGGTCGAGCTTGCCCTCGCGCGCCGCCTGGGTCAGGTTGCGGCCGAACTGGTCGAGGACGAGCGAGGTCGACGGCGTGCCCTCGGCCGGGCCGCCCGCCTGCTGCGGCTCCTTGCCCTGGTAGCCGGAGAGCAGCTGGATGACCTGCTGGCGCACCCGGTTGAGGTCGGCGCCGAGCTTCACCAGCACCTGGGCGGCGACGCCCTCGCCCTCGCGGATGAGGCCGAGCAGGATGTGCTCGGTGCCGATGTAGTTGTGCCCGAGCTGCAGCGCCTCGCGCAGCGAGAGCTCCAGGACCTTCTTCGCCCGCGGCGTGAACGGGATGTGACCGGACGGCGCCTGCTGGCCCTGCCCGATGATCTCCTCGACCTGCTGGCGCACGGCCTCGAGGGAGATGCCCAGCGACTCGAGCGCCTTGGCCGCGACCCCCTCGCCCTCGTGGATGAGCCCGAGCAGGATGTGCTCCGTACCGATGTAGTTGTGGTTGAGCATCCGGGCCTCTTCCTGGGCCAGGACGACGACCCGGCGAGCCCGGTCGGTGAACCTCTCGAACATCTGCACTCTCCTCACCACGAGCAGCCGCGGGGCGGCTGGTCTCGCAAGCCTAGCCCGGGACGTGCCGGGCCTCATGTCGCGTAACCCCGCCGGGGTGCGGGACGTTCCGGTGGGCGTTACGCCGACGGTGAACCGGACACCCGCGCCCGCCTCCCGGCGTCGACTCGGGTGTCCGCCCGCCGCCGTCCGGCGAAGGCCGTCTAGCGTCGGGCCATGCTCACCGTGGTCGTCGGGGTCGGTCCCGGCATGGGGATGTCCCTCGCCCGTCGCTTCGGCGCCGCCGGGGAGGTGGCCCTCGTCGTCCGGGACGAGGAGCGCGGCCGCTCGTACGCCGCCGAGCTGGCCGCGCGCGGCGTGCGCGCCGAGGTCTACGCCGCCGACGCGGGCGACGAGGGCGCGCTGCGGGCCGCCTTCGCCGGGATCCGGCACCGGCAGGGCGACCCCGATGTCGTGGTGTTCAACGCCTCGGCCGGCCCCGCGGGATCGCCGGGCGACGTGCGCACGGCGGACGTCGAGCAGGCGTTCCGGGTGGGCACGCTCGGTGCGCTGGTGTGCTTCCAGGAGGTGCTCCCGGCGATGCGAGACAGGGACTCGGGCACCTTCCTCGTGACCGGGTCCGGGGTCGCGCTGGACCCGTGGCCGGGCGGGACGGCGCTCACCCTGGCCAAGACGGCCGTCCGAGCGTTCGTCCTGACTGCGGCGAAGGACCTGCGCGGGACCGGGGTCCATGTCGCGACGGTCACCGTGGCCGGCGTGCTCGGCACGCCGGGCTTCGAGCCGGACGTCGTCGCGGAGCGGTTCTGGGAGCTGCACACGCAGCCGAGGGGGGAGTGGGACGCGGAGGTGGTCCACCGCGGCTAGGCAGCGCGCCGCCCCCCGCGGGCGCGCCGGGGACGCCATGATCGGCAGCATGTCGGTCCGCCTGCGCCTCGTCGTCGCCAGTGCACTCATGCTGTTCACCGAGCTGCTGCTCATCCGGTGGCTGGGCGCGAACCTGCTCCACCTCTCGTACTTCTCCAACATCGTGCTGCTCGGCTCGTTCCTGGGCATCGGGCTCGGCTTCCTCATGGCCAAGCCCGGGCGCCGGTCGCCCTGGTGGTTCCCCCTCGGTCTGGCCCTGCTCGTCGTCGCCGTGCTCCTGGCCCCGGAGGGGATCGACCGCGCGGGCAGCGACCTCATCTACTTCACCGCCCTGCAGACCAACACCGGCTTCCCGCCGGTCGTCACCCTCACCGTGGTGTTCCTCGCGGTGGCGCTCGTCATGACCGGGCCCGGCCTGCTCGTCGCGCAGTGCTTCCTCGAGCTGCCGCGCCTCGACGCCTACCGCTACGACCTGGTCGGCAGCCTGGCGGGCACCGTGCTCTTCGCCGTCATGTCGTTCCTGTCGGCCCCGCCGGTCGTGTGGTCGATCTTCCTGGTCGTGGCGACCGTGTCGCTCGTGCCGCGCCCGCGCTGGCTCGTCGCCCTCAGCCTCGCGGCGTTCGTCGGCGTCCTCGCGATCGGGACGGTGCAGGGGGACATCTGGTCGCCGTACTACAAGATCCAGACCGTCGACAGCACCCTCACCACGGCCGACGGCTCGAAGTACCCGGCCATCGGCGTGCTCGCGAACGGTGTCCCGCACCAGTCGATCGTGCCGATCGAGGCCCGGCTGAAGAAGGAGTCGTTCTACCCGATCCCCTACGAGCGCATCCCGGACAACGGTGTCGGCGACGTCCTGATCGTGGGCGCCGGAAACGGCTCCGACGTCGCGCTCGCCCTGCACTTCGGCGCGACGAGCGTGGACGCCGTGGAGATCGACCCGCGGATCCACGACCTCGGCGTCGACCTGCACCCCGACAAGCCCTACTCCGACCCGCGCGTGCACGCCTACATCACGGACGGACGCGCGTTCCTGCACACCACCGACAAGAAGTACGACCTGGTGATCTTCGCCCTGCCCGACTCGCTCACCCTCGTCGCGGGCTCGAACCAGCTCCGGCTGGAGAGCTACCTGTTCACCGAGGAGGCGCTCCAGGACGTGCGCAACGTGCTCAAGCCGGGTGGCGCGTTCTCGATGTACAACTACTACCGCGAGGACTGGCTCGTCGGCCGGCTCGCCAACACCGCCGCGGCCGCCTTCGGCCACCAGCCGTGCATCGACACGTACGCGAACCGCAGCGCCGTCATCACCATCGGGCTCACCGAGGCCGACCAGGTCTGCCCGAAGCCCGGGAGCAACGCGACGACGGTCGCCACGGTCGCCGGGCCGGCACCGGTGCACGACGACCGGCCGTTCCTCTACCTCAAGGACGCGAGCATCCCGTCGCTGTTCCTCATGATGATCGCGCTCATCATCGGGCTCTCGCTCGTGGCCGTCCGCGTCGTCGGCGGTCCGTTCCGCCGGATGGCGCCGTACGCCGACCTCGCGTGCCTCGGCGCCGCGTTCCTGCTCCTCGAGACCCGCGCGGTCACCTGGTCGGCGCTGCTGTTCGGCACCACGTGGGTCGTCAACGCGATCGTGTTCGCCGGTGTCCTCGTCGTCGTGCTGCTCGCCGTCGAGGTGACCCGGCGGCTGCCGGTGAAGCCGGCGCGGCCGGTCGCGTTCGCCTTCCTCGCGGCGACGCTGCTCCTCGCCTGGCTCGTGCCCACCACCTGGCTGCTCTCGCTCCCGCTCGGCGTGCGCGTGGTCGCCGCGGTGGCCATCGCCTTCGGCCCGGTCTTCGCCTCGAACATCGTCTTCGCGACCCGGTTCAGCACGACCGAGGACCCGACCAGCGCGTTCGCCGCGAACCTGCTCGGCGCGATGGTCGGCGGGTGCCTGGAGTACCTCGCGCTCGTCGTGGGCTACCCGGCGCTGCTCGGCCTGGCCGGCCTGCTCTACCTCGGCGCCTTCGCCCTCGGCCCGAAGGCGCGGGTGGCCGTCGGCGCGAGGGCCACCGCCTGACCGGCACCGGTCCGGCCGGTTCGCCGACCTGAGACGGGGACGAGGCGCGGCTAGCCTGGGGACGCCCGCTCGGGTGCCGCCCGGGCGCAGCCGCACGCCGGCCGGGCCGAGCAGGGAGTTGACGGCATGTCGCAGGACGCCGCGTCCGAGGCCGGCCACGAGCCGGTCCGGCCTCCCGAGAGCCCCGCGCCCCCCGTGCGCCCCGACCCCGGCACCTCGGGTCAGGCGGTCCGCCGGACGGCCGAGGAGCCGCTGGTCTGGTGGGTCCCCGCGTGGTACGTCGTGGCCTGCGCGGTCCCGTTCGCCCTGGCGTTCCTCCTGCCGGTGCCGCTCATGATGGTCCTGCGGTCCACCCGGCCCCCGGTCTCGTTCACGACCGCCGCGTGGGCGGGGATCGGAGCCGGCTGGGTGCTCTGGCTGGTCGGGTCGGTCGCGTGGCTGCTCGGCGGCGCGTTCTTCGCGGGCGAGCGGGACCGTTCGCCCGAGGGCGTCGACTGGTGGCACCGGACGACGCGGATGTGGATCGTCGTCGTGCTGGTCTGGGGCATCGCCGCCACGATCGGCATCTGGGTCTTCTACGCCGTCGCCGGCTCGTCGATCGGGCTCACCGACGGCATGTGACGGGCCGCTCACACCTCGCGGCGGTCGCGTTCCATCCAGCGCTCCGGCGCGGCCAGCGACCGGAATCCCACCCTCGCGTAGACCTCGTGCGCATCGTTCGTCGCGAGCAGCTGGCGAGGGACTCCGGTGGCCTCGACGGCGGACACGACGGTGTCCACCAGCCAGGTCCCGATGCCGCGGCCACGGTGGCCCTCGGCGACGATGACGTCACAGATCCAGGCGAACGTCGCGCGGTCGGTGACGGCGCGGGCGAAGCCGATCTGGGTGTCCCCGTCGTAGACGCCGAACACCCACGACTGCCGCACCGAGGCGGCGACGGTCGCGCGGCTGCGCCGCGTCGCCCAGTAGCCCTGCTCCACGACGAGGTGGAAGGTCGTGTCCACGTCGACCCGATCGGGGTCGTCGTCGATCTCGAGGCCGTCGTCCCGACGGGCCAGCACGCTCACGCCGGCGGCTCAGGCGTGCGCGGCCTGGTACCGGGCGAGGAGCTCGGCGCTGATCCGGCCGCGCTCGTTGACCGCGATGCCCTGGCTCTTGGCCCACTCACGGACCTCGGCCGGGTTCGTGCCGCCCCGGGCCCGTCCGGCACCGCGACCGGACGCCCGGCGGGGGCCGCCGACCCGTCGGCCGTGACCGACGTACGGCGCGAACAGGTCGCGCAGCGCGGCGGCGTTGTCGTGGCTCAGGTCGATCTCGTAGGAGACGCCGTCGAGCGCGAACGTGACCGTCTCGTCGGCGGTACCGCCGTCGAGGTCGTCGACGAGGACGACCTGCACCTTCTGAGCCATCGGATTCCCTCCGGAAACGGGTACGCGCGCGCCGCGGACCTGCGGTGTCGCTCCATTCTGGCGAATTCCGCGGCGGAATCACAATTCGGTGCCCGGGCGGGCACATTCCGTTCCGGGAATCGACCGGCAAACCCATCGAATTTCCCGGGGGCGACGGCCGACAATGCCACCGGAAATGCACATGGGAACGCGCCATGGAATCGCGGGGAATGCCTGCCGACGCCGTCCCGCTAGGCTGGTCCTCGGTGCGCCAGGGTCGCCGCGCCGTCCCGCCACCTCTCCGGACGGACGCCGTGACCCGCGACCTCGCCCCCTCCGCCGACCGGCCGCCGGTCGACCCCGCCCCTCCCGTGCCGGCGCCGGACGAGACGGCAGCGCTGCGCGGCGACATCCGGACGCTGGGCGCCCTGCTCGGCGCCACGCTGGTGCGCCAGGACTCCGCCGAGCTGCTGGACCTGGTCGAGGGGGTACGGCGTACCGCGCGCGACGACCTCGGCGCGACGTCGGACCTCCTGCACGCCGTGGACCTGCCGACGTCGATCCGGCTGGCGCGCGCGTTCTCGACGTACTTCCACCTGGCCAACGTGACCGAGCAGGTGCACCGCTCGCGCGTCCAGCGGGCGGCCCGGCGTACCGCGGGCGACCCGCTCAACGCCGCGGCACGGCGCATCGAGGCGGCGATCGCGGCCGGCGAGACCACCCGCGAGTCGGTGGCCACCGCCATGTCCCGGCTCTCGGCGCGGCCGGTGTTCACCGCGCACCCGACCGAGGCGGCCCGTCGCTCGGTGCTCCTCAAGCTCCGCGCGGTGGCCGACCTGCTGGAGACCGCGGAGCGCGACGGGGTCGGGCTCGACGACCCCCGGGTGTCGCGCCGCGCGGCCGAGCTCGTGGACCTGCTCTGGCAGACCGACGAGCTGCGCCTCGACCGGCCGGAGGTGCTCGACGAGGCGCGCAACGCGCTCTACTACCTCGACGACCTGGCGCACGGTCCCGTCGCGGAGGTGCTCGACGACCTCGCGCTCGCCCTGGAGTCGGTCGGCGTGACGCTCCCGCCGGACGCGCGACCGCTCTCCTTCGGCTCGTGGATCGGCGGTGACCGCGACGGCAACCCGTTCGTCACCCCCGACGTCACCCGGCGGGTGATCGACCTCGTCCGCGACCACGCCGTGCGCGACCTGCTGCCCGTCGTCGACCGGCTGCTCGAGGAGATCTCGGTCAGCGAGCGGATCAACGACGTGTCCCCCGAGCTGCGCGCCTCGATCGAGGCCGACCTCGCCACGCTCACCGACCTCGACCCGCGCTACCGGCGGCTCAACGCCGAGGAGCCCTACCGCCTCAAGCTGACCTGCGTCCGGGCGAAGCTGGTCAACACCCGGACCCGCATCGCCGCGGCGACGCCGCACCGCCCCGGTCGCGACTACGCCACCACGCGCGAGCTGCTCGACGACCTGATGCTCGTGCGCGCCTCCCTCGCCGCGCACCGCGGCGAGCTCGCGGCGTACGGGGTGGTCGACCGTGCGATCCGGTCGGTCGCGGCGTTCGGGCTGTCGCTGGTCACCCTCGACGTCCGCGAGCACGCGGCGGCGCACCACTCGGCGGTCGGTGCGCTCGTCGACCGGCTCGGCGAGCAGGGCTGGCGCTACGAGGACCTGCCCCGCGAGCACCGCACGCGGCTGCTGTCGGCCGAGCTCGCGTCGCGCCGTCCGCTGGCGTCGACCCCGCCGCCGCTCGAGGGCGACGACCTGCGGACCTACTCCGCCTTCGTCGCGGTCCGCGAGGCGCTCGACCGCCACGGCCCCGAGGTCTGCGAGAGCTACATCATCTCGATGACCAAGGGCGTCGACGACGTGCTGGCCGCCGTGGTCCTCGCCCGGGAGGCCGGTCTCGTCGACCTCACGTCCGGTGTCGCGCGGATCGGCTTCGTGCCGCTGCTCGAGACCGTCGACGAGCTGCGCCGGGCCGGCGAGCTGCTCGACGGCCTGCTCTCCGACCCGTCGTACCGGCGGATCGTCGGGCTGCGCTCGGACGTGCAGGAGGTGATGCTCGGCTACTCCGACTCCAACAAGGACGCGGGGATCACCACGTCGCAGTGGGAGATCCACCTCGCGCAGCGCCGGCTCCGCGACGTCGCCCGAGCGCACGGCGTACGCCTGCGGCTGTTCCACGGTCGCGGCGGGACGGTCGGTCGCGGCGGCGGTCCGACGTACGACGCGGTGCTCTCGCAGCCGCACGGCGTGCTCGACGGCGAGATCAAGCTGACCGAGCAGGGCGAGGTCATCTCCGACAAGTACCTGCTGCCCGGGCTCGCCCGGGAGAACCTCGAGCTGCTGCTCGCGGCCGTCGTCGAGGCGACGGTGCTGCACCAGGCGCCGCGGTCCGGCGCCGAGCGGCTCGCCCGCTGGGACCCCGTGATGGACCTCGTGTCGACCGCCGCGCAGCGTCGCTACCGCGGGCTCGTCGACGACCCGGACCTGCCGCGCTACTTCGCCACCTCGACCCCGGTCGAGGAGCTGGCCGACCTGCACCTGGGCTCGCGCCCGGCGCGGCGCGCGTCGGCCGACGCCGGCATCGAGTCGCTGCGCGCGATCCCCTGGGTGTTCGGCTGGACGCAGTCGCGCCAGATCGTGCCCGGGTGGTTCGGCGTCGGCTCCGGCCTGCGCGCGGCGCGCGAGGCCGGCCTCGGCGACCTGCTGGCCGAGATGTACTCCGAGTGGCGGTTCTTCCAGAACTTCGTGTCCAACGTCGAGATGACGCTCGCGAAGACCGACCTCACCGTGGCGCGGCAGTACGTCGAGCAGCTCGTGCCCACGGAGCTGCGACACGTCTTCGACGACATCGTCGACGAGCACGCGACGACGGTGGCCGAGGTGCTGGCGCTCAGCGGCAGCGACCACCTGCTCGGCTCGCAGCCCTCGCTCGCCGCGACGCTCACGACGCGCGACCGCTACCTGCTCCCGCTGCAGCTCCTGCAGGTGCAGCTGCTCCGCCGGGTCCGCGCGACGCGCGACGCCGGGGACGCCGACGTCGATCCCACGCTGCGCCGCGCCCTGCTCCTGACCGTCAACGGCATCGCCACCGGCCTGCGCAACACCGGCTGACCCGCCCCCCTTCTCCGCGAGTCACCTGGAACCCACCGTTCACGCCCTGAACCGCTCGGTTTCGGTGCAACTGGGGCTATCGGGGGCTGCGGCGAGGGGGCGTGCGGAAGGCCATCGCGAGGCAGAACAGGCCGAAGGCGGGGATGACCGCCAGGGCGGCGTACGCCGGTACGCCGGTGGCCCCGGCCGCGAGGACGTCACCACCGAGCGCGATGACCTGGAAGAGCACGGCCCACCGGAACAGGCCCATGTCGGCGTCCAGGGCGATCCCCGCGCCGAGCCGCACGACGAGGGCGACGACGCCGCCGAGAACCGCGCCGCTCACGACGTACCTCGGGTTCTCCGGCAGGCCCGACACCAGCGGCTCGACCATCTGCGCGATGCCCGCGAAGCCGCCGAGCAGCAGCGAGATCCAGACCATGAAGCCGGAGAGCCGCCACCACCGCGGCGCCTCGTCCGTCGCGGGCCGGCGCCCCCGCCCGGTGTACCAGAGCACGACGAGGAACACCGCCACGGCACTGACGCCGTAGACCACCATCCGCGCCTCATCTCGTCGGGTCGACGCCGCAGGCTACCCCGCGGTCGCGCGCACGCTGACCGTGCCGTCGCACGGTCGCGCCGGAGCCGTCGGTCCCGGCTCGGTCGTCGGTGGCACGTCGAACCGGTAGAGCAGCACCGAGCCGCCGATCGTGCCGACCGGGCAGTACGCGCGCAGCCAGGACAGCCGGTCGGCGTGGTCGCTGGTGAGGTGCGTCGCGGACACGGCCACCCACCCGGTGATCGTCGTGGGGTCCGCGGCGAGCAGGTCCCGGCCGCCGGGGACGTCGGACCACGACGTCCCGCGCGGACCGAACCAGTCGACGTACGGCGAGAGCCCGACGGCCCACGACCGCAGCCGGTCGAAGTCCTGGCCCCAGTCGACGTTGGAGTCCGTCGCCACCCGGTACCCGGGGGTGAACGGGGGCGACGTGTACGCCAGCGAGTGCGGGGCCGAGGTCAGCAGCATCACCACCGCGACCGCGGCGACCGCAGCGGAAGCCAGGCGCGCCGGCGCCGGCCGAGGCACCAGCACGAGCGCGGACGCGCCCACGCACCAGAGCGCGAACGCGGGCAGCAGGTAGCGGACGCCGAGGTCGCGCGAGGTGAGCAGGAGCGGCGCGGCGACGGCGACGGCCGGCACGGCGAGGACGGCGAACGCATCGCGCCGCACCGCGCGATCGGCGTAGCGCCAGGCGATCGGGCCGACCAGCAGCACCAGCAGCACGGGGGTCGTGACCTTGACCAGCAGGCTGCCCGGCCAGTACCACCACCGCCCACCCGTCCAGGCCGCGCCGAGCAGGTACGCGTCCGACGGCGGCGGCACCGTCGCGAGGTAGTGCAGGCCGTCGACGTACGGCGTCGGCAGCAGCCACGAGGGCGACGCGACGACGCCCGGGTCGAGGACGGCGTACGACGCCCAGAGCACGGCCCACGAGACGCCGAGCACTACCAGCCCCGGGACGATCGCGGCCCGGCGGCGCTGCACGAGCAGGAGACCCAGCGTCACCGGGACCAGGACGAGGCCGAGCATCGACGTCGCGAGGCACAGCCCGAGCGCTACGCCGAGGAGCACGGTCGAGCGCCGGTCGTCGTGGTGCCTGCGGTGCAGCAGCGCACCGGCCAGCACCACCACGGCGAGCGCGAACGGGAGGTCGACGCCGTCGAGATGACCGAGCCCCACGACCATCGGCGAGACGAGCCAGAGCGCGGCGGCGAGCAGCCCGGCGGGCGTGCCGAGGAGCCGGCGCGCGAGCAGGAGGAGCAGCGCCGCGACGAGCAGGACGGACAGGATCGGGACGACGCGCGACGCGAACGTCACCTCGTCGAGAACGCCGGCGCGGCGCTGCGCACGCAGGAACACCGCCGAGTACGACTGCTCGTCGTTCGTGCCCGCGACGTGGCCCGGCGGGAGCGTCGCGCCCGTGAGCAGCACCGGGATCGCCGCGACGGCCTTGGCCAGCGGTGGGTGCTCGGAGTTGTACGCCAGGTCGTGCTGCGTCAGCGCGAGCAGCCCCGCGGAGACGTAGACCGGCTCGTCGAACGTCGGCGAGTCCTCGCGCGCCTGCCCGAGCATGCAGGTACGCCGACACCGCGGCGAGGACCGCGAGCAGGGCGACCGCGACGCGGCGCTGCGTCACCGGGCGCAGCGGGCGGAGCAGCAGCTCGCTCGGGACCTCCGCGGCCATGCTCGGGTCAGAGCACCAGCAGCATGCGGTGGTTGCCGAGGGTGTTCGGCTTGACCCGCTCGAGGTCGAGGAACTCCGCGACGCCCTCGTCGTAGGACTGCAGGAGCTGCTCGAAGACGGCGTGGTCGACCGGCGTGCCGTCGATCTCGACGAAGCCGTGGCGACCGAAGAAGCCCGTCTCGAAGGTCAGGCAGAACACCCGCTTGACGCCGAGGTCGCGCGCGCGGGACACGAGGCTGTCGAGCAGCACACCACCCACGCCCTGGCCGCGCAGGCTCGGGTCGACGGCCACCGTGCGGACCTCGGCGAGGTCCTCCCACATGACGTGGACCGCGCCGCACGCGACGACCTCGCCGTCGAGCTCGCCGACGACGAACTCGGGGACGTCCTCGTAGAGCGTCACCGTCGCCTTGGAGAGCAGACGGCGGTCGGGCGCGTACATGTCGACGAGGCGGCGGATCGCCCGGACGTCGGCGGTGCGCGCCGGGCGGATCGTGAGCCGCTCGGCCGGGCTCATTCCGGCTTCACCAGCGGGAACAGGATCGTCTCGCGGATGTTGAGCCCGGTGAGGTTCATCAGCAGCCGGTCGATGCCGACGCCGACGCCGCCCGACGGCGGCATGCCGAACTCGAGCGCGCGCAGGAAGTCCTCGTCGACCTGCATCGCCTCGGCGTCGCCCCCGGCCTTGAGCAGCGACTGCGCGACGAGCCGCTCGCGCTGGATGACCGGGTCGACGAGCTCGGAGTAGCCGGTGCCCTGCTCGTTGCCGTCGATGTAGAGGTCCCACTTCTCGACGACGCCGGGGAGCTCGCGGTGCGCCCGGACGAGCGGCGAGGTGTCCTCCGGGTAGTCCATGACGAAGGTCGGGCGGGTGAACGTGCCGACGACGTGGTGCTCGAGCAGCTCCTCGACGTACTTGCCGGCGACCCAGGTGTGGAACGGCTCGATCCCGACCGCCGCGCAGAGCGCGCGCAGCTCCTCGACCGGCGTGAACGGCGTGATCTCACGACCGACCGCCTCCGACACCGCGGGGTAGACGAACACCTCGTCCCACTCGCCGGAGAAGTCGCGGACCTCGCCGTCGAAGCGCTCGAACTGCAGCGAGCCGTAGGCCGCCAGCGTCGCCTCCTGGATCACCTCGCGCGTCGTGCGGGCCATGTCGCGGTAGTCGGCGTAGGCCTCGTAGAACTCGAGCATCGCGAACTCCGGCGAGTGCGTGGAGTCGGCGCCCTCGTTGCGGAAGTTGCGGTTGATCTCGAAGACGCGCTCGATGCCGCCGACGACGCACCGCTTGAGGAACAGCTCGGGCGCGATCCGCAGGAAGACGTCGATGTCGAACGCGTTCGAGTGCGTGACGAACGGGCGCGCGGTCGCGCCGCCGTGCATCGTCTGCAGCATCGGGGTCTCGACCTCGACGTAGTCGCGACGCGCGAAGCTCTCCCGCAGCGCGGCCGACCGTGCGCGTGCGCAGCCGGGCCACCTCGCGCGCCTGCGGGCGCACGACGAGGTCGACGTAGCGCTGCCGCACCCGGGTCTCCTCGGCGAGCGGCTTGTGCTCCACCGGCAGCGGGCGGAGCGTCTTGGCCGCCATCTGCCACGAGTCGGCCAGCACGCTCAGCTCGCCGCGGCGCGACGTGATGACCTCACCCTCGACCGCGACGTGGTCGCCGAGGTCGACGTCGGACTTCCAGTCGGCCAGCCGCTCCGCGCCGACCTTGTCCAGCGAGAGCATCGCCTGGATCTCGGTGCCGTCGCCGGCGCGCAGCGTCGCGAAGCACAGCTTGCCGGTGTTGCGCACGAAGATGACGCGACCGGCGATCGCGACGACGTCGCCGGTCGCGGTGTCCGCCTCGAGGTCCGGATAGGCCTCGCGCACCTGCGGGATCGTGTGCGTGCGCGAGACCCGCACCGGGTAGGGCTCGTGGTCGGAGTCCAGCAGGCGCTGGCGCTTCTCCCGGCGCACGCGGATCTGCTCGGGGACGTCGTCCTCGGGATCGGCGGGTGCGACGGGCTGGTCGGTCATGCGCGCAAGGCTATCGGTGGGGCCGACGCGGGTCGTCGGGGATAGCGTCGGGGCGTGACCCGTCCCGCCTTCGAGGACCGCCGCCTGTCCTTCGGTGCCAAGGCCAGCACCTACGCCGACCATCGCCCCGGCTATCCGACCGATGCCGTCGCCTGGGTGCTCGCCGCCGCGTCCGGCCCGGTCCGCGACGTCGCCGACGTCGCCGCCGGCACCGGCGCGCTGACGCGGGTCGTCGCGGAGCAGGGCCTGCACGTCACGGCGTACGACGCCGACGCGCAGATGCTCGCCGAGCTCGAACGCCGGCTGCCCGGCGTGCCGACGCACGTGGCCCCGGCGGAGTCGCTGCCGCTCGCGGACGCGTCGGTGGACGCGCTCCTCGTCGCCCAGGCGTGGCACTGGTTCGACAAGCCGGCGGCCGCGGCGGAGTTCCTCCGCGTCGTGCGGCCGGGCGGCGTCATCGGCCTGCTGTGGAACGTGCGCGACACGAACGTGCCGTGGATGGACGCGCTCACGGACCTCGTCGAGGGCGAGGACACCATGCGCGCGAGTCGCACCGAGGCGCGGGCCGAGATCGCCTCGGTGCACCCCGGCGTCGAGTCGGCCGAGTTCGCCCACACGGTGGCGATGACGCCCGACGAGATCGTCGGCCTGCTGTCCACGTTCTCCTACGTGCGGCTGCGACCGGACGCCGACGACGTCTACGCCGCGGTCCGGCGGCTGCTCGCCACGCACCCCGGCACGGCCGGGCTCGACGTCGTCGACGTGCCGTACGTGACCGCGACGTACCGCGTCCGGCGTCCCTGACGGCCGGCCCTCGGGCTGCTGTCGTTGCCGCTCGGGCACGGCTGCCGCGCGGGCCTCCGAGTCCCGCAAGGTGCGGTTCTCGCCGGATTCGGGAGCCCCCCGCTTACGAAGCCGCAGGCGCTGAGGGCATCGAGGGGTTCAGAACGGCGGGACGTCGAGGTGGACGGAGACGGGCACGGGCCGAGGACGTCGCGGCACGTCGGCGTTCCGGTCCTGAACGCCCGCGAGCGAGCCGCCGACCGGGAGCACGGCGCGCGGTGCGACCCGCACGATCTGACCCCAGGCCGTGCGCCACACGGCCGAGCCGTCGGCCGCGGACCGGTCGAGGAACGCGAGTCGTGCGGTCTTGAGCCGGTGGCAGTCGACGCAGAGCGCGCCGGTGTTCGCCGCGTCGCTCGGACCCTCGGGGAACTCCACGGCATGGTCGAGCTGGCCCCGCATCGCCGGCTGGTCGCACCACGGGTTGCGGCACACCTGGTCACGCTCGAGCACGAACCTGCGCAACGACTCCGGCAGGTAGACGCGACGACCGAAGTCGAGCAGGTGGCCGTCCACCGGGTCGGTGACCATCCGACGCCAGTGTCCGATGTCGCGCGCGAGTCGACGACCGACCCGCGCGGGAACGGGTGACCCGTCGAGAAGACACGGGTTGTCCGCCTCGCCGCGCAACGTCGCGAGATCGATCACCAGCCGCCCCTCGATGCGCGGGTGGCCTCGCCGCCGGACCGGTCGGCGCCGTCCCGGTGGACCCTCGGACGGGCCGGGCGACGGGTGTCCAGCCGGGCCCGCACTACCGGCCTCGCCGGCTGATCCGATGTCGTCGTCATCCAGGACGAGCTCGGCGAGAGCGTCGGCGCGACAGTTGTCGAGCGTGCGGTCGAGCCATCCGTCGTCCGGCGCAGGGTCGGTCGGGGACTCACCGACCGGCAGCCTGGCCCGCCGTTCGCGCTGCAGGTTCCTCGCCGCCGCGGTGATGCGGTCGAACATGGCGGACACCCGCGACCACTCGTCGATCACGACGAGCTCACCGAGGCCGTTCTCCCGCCGGTGCAGCCAGACCTGCCGGTCCGACGCGTGCCCGGGCGTGGCGCAGGGCCTCGTCCTCGGCGTCCACTGCGCACACCGCAGCGGCGACGGCCCGGCCGAACTGCCGCGCGTTCATCGACCCCGCGCCGGCCAGCACGAGCCGTTCGACCTGCGCGCGGCGCTCCGCATCCGCGACGAACCGCGTGCCGCGCACGAGCTCGGCCGCGTGCTCCAGACCGATCTCCCCGCGCGCGAGCGCTTCGGCGGTGGCTCGGAACTCCTCTGCCAGGGTGCGCGCGATCTCGATGTCGCGGCCGGCACGGCCCCGCGTGGTACGCCGGGCCATCGCCACCTCGTGCTCGACGTGACGCTCGGTCCAGAGGTCGCCGCTCGAGCGGGAGCCGGCCACGGCCACGAGAGCGCGCTGCTGACCCGCCGACACGTAGGCGCTGACGAGGTCCATCGCCTGCAGGTAGCGCACCCGGTCGATCGGATCGAGCAACGTGTCGGGGTCGATGGCCATGAGTATCGACATCGACCCGGCGTCAGGTCCGCGCTCGATGATCGAGTCGATCAGCTCGACGTCGTCGACCTCCGCGCCCTCCCGCTCGTCGTCGTCCATCGCACCGGTTCAGGTCACCGGCGGCGTCGAGGTCACGGTCGAGCGCCTGCAGCTCGGCGGCCAGGGCGCGCTCCTCCGCGGTCGGCGGCCAGGCGAGCACGGGCACCTCGTCCCACGCCTCCGTACGCATGTGCTAATGCTACCCCTCCACCCCGACAGTGAGAAGGTCACACGACCAATAATCCCAACTACTTTCAGCGATCCGGCGGGCGCGCAACGGAGCGGCGGGCCGTCCGCCTCGACCGCCTGAGCCCTGATCCACCGAGAGCCGACCGGTATCGCGCGGTCGTGGCTGTCGGGGGCGTCTTGGTCGGTCCGAGGCAGAGGTCGCTGCGAGCACGGCACCGGCCGCCCGCTCGGACGGGCCGGACGGACTCTCAGTCGCTCCCCAGGATCGGCATACGGCCGGCACAGACCGTGCTGCGAACGTCGTGGCGTACGGCCGACGAGTGCGTCCCGGCACTCGCTGCAGACCCGACCAGGGAGCCGCCGTGACCGCTCGACCGTGGACGCCCGAGAGCCGCGACGCCCTGCTCACCCGCGTGACGGCACTGACCGCCGGCACCGCGGTCGCCGGTGCCGTCGGCGCGGTCGGGCTGGGCGCGGCGTTCGCGGTCACGACCCACCCGAAGTCCGTGAGCCGCACGACCACCGGCACGTCCGCCGCGGCCCCGGCCACCTCCGGGGTCGCCAGCACCACGACGAAGGCGCGCACGGTGTCGCCGAGCCAGGTCCGCGTCCAGGTGCTCAACGGGCTCGGTGTCGCGGGCGCGGCCCGCGCGGTCGCCGACCAGCTCACCGCATCCGGCTTCGACGTCGTCGGCATCGGCAACGCGCCGGGCGGCGCGGTGAGCGCCAGCGTGATCGTCTACCCGCCGGCCGAGACCGAGGCGGTCCGCCTGCTGGCCGTGGCTACCGGCGTCAGCGCGGTGTCCCCCTCGGGCACCGGTTCCGTCCTCACGCTCGTCATCGGCCCCGACTGGACGGGCACGCTGCCGGCGCAGTCGAACGTCAGCCAGAACAACGTCGCGGCGCCCGTCGCGCCGGCCCAGAACGGCGGGGGCGGTGGCGGCATGGTGGTGTCCGGCGGCTCCTGACGTCCGGCACCGATCTGCGGCATCGGCGCTCACCGACCCGAACACCTCCGGCGTCGCGGGAACGGCCGGGTGGTACGACTCGCGCGGGGCGGAGAACGGCGACAAGTGCGCGTGGACGTTCGGCGCGCCGCTCGTCACGCTGTCCAACGGCACCCAGTGGAAGGTGCAGGGCGAGTGGAGCAACGCCGCCTACACCGCCGGTACCGGGTACCCCAACTCCAGCGGCCAGAAGGGCTGCCTGAGCGGCGCGTGATCGCGCCCGGGTGAAGGTAGGACCGTTCGACGGGCGAGCGGTGCCGAGGTCGACGTGACGTCGGCCGCTCGCTCGTCGTAGCCGTCCGGCGCTAGGTGTTCTTGGCGAACACCATGCGCAGGCCCTGCAGGGTGAGGTCGGGGCGGTGCACCGTGACCGTCGACGACTCCTTGATCACCACGGGCGCGAGGCCGCCGGTCGCGATCACCGCGGTCACCTCGCCGATCTCGGCGACGATCCGCGTCACGATCCCGTCCACCTGACCCGCGAAGCCGTACAGCGCACCGGACTGCAGCGCCTCGACGGTGTTCTTCGCGATGACCGACCGCGGGGCGACGAACTCGACCTTGCGCAGCTGCGCGGCGCGCGCGGCGAGCGCGTCGAGCGAGATCTCGACGCCCGGTGCCAGCGCCCCGCCGAGGAACTCGCCCTTCGCCGACACGACGTCGAAGTTCGTCGACGTGCCGAAGTCGACGACGATGCAGGGCCCGCCGTAGAGCGTGTGGGCCGCCAGCGTGTTCGCGATGCGGTCGGCGCCGACCTCCTTCGGGTTGTCCATGAGCACCGGTACGCCGGTCCGCGCGCCCGGCTCGATGATGACGTGCGGCACGTGCGCGTAGTAGCGCTCGAGCATCGTGCGCATCTCGCGGAGCACCGCCGGCACGGTCGAGCACAGGGCCACGCCGGTGATGTCCGGGTCGTCGCGCAGGAGGCCGCGGAACGTGAGCCGGTACTCGTCGGCCGTCGACCGCGGGTCGGTCTTCACCCGGTAGGACCGCAGCAGCTCGTCGCCGTCGAACAGACCCAGCACGGTGTTGGTGTTGCCGACGTCGATGGCGAGCAGCATGCGGATCTCCTTGGGGAGCCTGGACTGCGTCGAGCGCAGCTCAGGGCACAGTCACGGCGATAGCGGGGTCAGGGGGCGAGGGGGCGCAGGTCGGCGCCGATGTCGAGGACGGGGGCGGAGTGGGTGAGGGCCCCGACCGCGACGTAGTCGACGCCGGTGGCGCCGACGTCGGCGGCGTCCGGGAGGGTCAGCCCGCCGGAGGCCTCGAGCAGGGCACGGGGGGCACCGGTGCGCTCGGCCTGCTCGCGGGCGATGCCGACGGCGAGGCGCATCTGGTCGGGCGTGAAGTTGTCGAGCAGGACGAGGTCGGCGCCGGCGTCGAGCACCTCCGCGAGCTGGCCGAGCGAGTCGACCTCGACCTCGACCGGCAGGCCGGGCCACATCGCGCGCACCGCCTCGAAGGCGGCCGCGACGCCGCCGGCCGCGACGACGTGGTTGTCCTTCACGAGCGCCGCGTCGGACAGCGACATGCGGTGGTTGACGCCGCCGCCGCAGCGCACGGCGTACTTCTCGAGCACCCGCAGGCCGGGCGTGGTCTTGCGGGTGTCCCGGACGCGCGTGCCCGAGCCGGCGACCGCGTCGGCCCACTGCGCCGTCGCGGTCGCGACGCCGGACAGGTGGCACAGCAGGTTCAGCGCGGTGCGCTCGGCGGTGAGCAGGTCCCGGGTGCGTCCGGTCACCGTGAGCAGGACGTCGCCGGGAGAGACCCGGGTGCCGTCGGGCGTGACGACCGAGACCTCGGCGTCGCCGTCGGACACGGCGTCGAAGACGGCCGCCGCGACGGGGACGCCGGCCGCGACGCCGGTGCCGCGCGCCACGAGGTCCAGCGTCGAGCGCTGCTCCGCGGGGACCGTCGCGGCCGACGTCACGTCGACCCCGCCGTCGAGGTCCTCGGCCACGGTCGACCGCACGAGGGCCTCGACGTACGCCGGGTCGAGCCCGGCCGCCTCGAGGGCGTCGATGGCGTTGGGGCGCAGGCTCATACCGGTTCCTCGGTCAGCGGGGCGTGGGCGACGGGCACGGGCTCGCGGGTCGTGACGAGCACGCCGTCGGCGTCCAGCACGCTGACCAGCCGGACGTGCCAGTGCTCGTCGTCGGTGTCCGGGAAGTCCTCGCGCCAGTGCGAGCCGCGCGTCTCACGGCGCATCTTCGCGTTGGCGGTGAGGACGGTCGCGACGGTGTGCAGGTTCGTGGTCTCCCACGAGCCGGTGTACGGGTCGGACGATGTCGTGGCGCCGACCGCGTCCAGCACGCCGAGGGCGGTGGCCATCGAGTCGCGCGACCGCAGGACTCCGACGCCCTCGGTCATCGCCGCCTGCAGGCTGCGCCGCGCGGTCGACGCGAGCACGGTGCCGGTGTCGCGGATCGGCACCGGGTCGCGGCGCTCCGGCAGCCCCTGGGCGAGGACGTCGCCGATGCGCGAGGCGAACACGAGGCCCTCGAGCAACGAGTTCGACGCCAGGCGGTTGGCGCCGTGGACACCGGTGCACGCGCACTCGCCGACGGCGAAGAGCCCAGGGATCGTCGTACGCCCGTCGGCGTCGGTGCGGACGCCGCCCGACGCGTAGTGCTGGGCGGGCGCCACCGGGATGAGGTCGCGCGAGGGGTCCACGTCGATCTGGCGCAGGGAGGACAGGATCGTGGGGAACCGGCGCTCCCACATCTCCGTCCCGAAGCCGCGCGCGTCGAGCCACACGTGCTTGGCGCCGGTCTCGCGCATCCGGCGCATGATCGCCTTCGCGACGACGTCCCTCGGGGCGAGGTCCGCGAGCGGGTGCTGCCCGGTCATGAAGCGGATGCCGGCGTCGTCGCGCAGGACCGCGCCCTCACCGCGCACCGCCTCGCTCACGAGCGGCTGCTGCCCGGTGGCGTCGGCGCCGAGCCACAGGACGGTCGGGTGGAACTGGACGAACTCGAGATCCGCCACCGCCGCGCCGGCGCGCAGCGCGAGCGCCATCCCGTCACCCGTGGCCACCGACGGGTTCGTGGAGAGGCTGAACACCTGGCCCAGACCACCCGTCGCGAGCACGACCGCGGGGGCGAGCACCGCGCCGACGCCGTCGCGCTGGCCCTCGCCCATCACGTGCAGCGTGAGCCCCTGGACCGCGCCGCGGTCGTCGAGGAGCAGGTCGAGCGCGAGCGCGTTCTCGATCACCTCGATGCCCGCGCGTCCCTCGACCGCGGCGACGAGCGCGCGCGAGATCTCCGCCCCCGTGGCGTCGCCGCCGGCGTGGGCGATGCGGTCCCGCAGGTGACCGCCCTCGCGGGTGAGCGCGATGTCGCCGGTCTCGTCGGTGTCGAACCGGGCACCGAGGGCGATGAGCCGGCGCACCGCTCCCGGGCCCTCGGTGACGAGGGTGTGCACCGCCGTCGGGGTCGCAGAGCCCGGCACCGGCGACGAGGGTGTCGAGCTCGTGGTCGGCCGGCGAGTCGTCGGCGGCGAGCGCCGCCGCGATCCCGCCCTGCGCCCAGCGGGTCGAGCCCTCGTCGACGGTCGCCTTGGTCACGAGCAGGACGCGGTAGCCGGCGGCCCGCGCGTTGAGCGCCGCGGTGAGCCCGGCGACCCCGGACCCGACGACGACGACGTCGGTCTCCTGGGTCCAGCCGGGCGGCGGCGCCGCGAGGCGACGGGGCAGACGCATGCTCACCAGGAACCTCCGAGGACGAGTCGCGCGTTGTCGAGCAGCCGTACGCCGCCCACCCGTACGGCGAGCAGCAGCCGCGCCTCACCCGCGTCGGGCGGAGCGCCGAGGTCGGGATCGGTGACCACGGCGTAGTCGGTCACGAGGTCGGGGACGCCGTCGAGGAAGGACTGCACCGCCGAGACGACGTCGCGGGCGCTGCCGCCCTCGCGCGCGGCCTCGGCGCCGATCACGAGCGCGCGCGGAGCCGCGAGGGCGGTCCGGCGCTCGGCGTCGGAGAGGTAGGCGTTGCGGCTGGACAGCGCGAGACCGTCGTCGGCGCGCACCGTGGGGACCCCCACGACCTCGACCGGCAGGTCGAGGTCGCGCACCATGCGGCGCACGAGCACGAGCTGCTGGTAGTCCTTCTCCCCGAGCAGCAGGAGCGGCGCGCCGGTGAGCGCGAGCATCTTGTGCACCACGGTGAGCACGCCGCGGAAGTGCCCGGGCCGCACGGCCCCCTCGAGCAGCGTGCCGAGCGGGCCGGGGTCGACCGTGACCGTCGGGTGCGGGTCGCGGTAGACGGTGTCGACCGAGGGCGCGAACACGAGGTCGGCGCTCTCCCGGGCGCAGACCTCGACGTCGGCCTCGAGCGTCCGCGGGTAACGGTCGAGGTCCTCGCCCGCGGCGAACTGCGTGGGGTTCACGAACACCGTCACCGTCACGTGCCCGTCGACGCCGACCCGGGCCCGCGCCTCGCGGATCAGGTGGGCGTGCCCGGAGTGCAGCGCGCCCATGGTGAGCACGACGGCGCGCCGTGCTCCCGGCGGCAGGGCGTCGTACGCCGACCGCAGTCCCGACCGCGACGTGACGACCCTCGTCTCCGACGTCACCGGTGGTCCTCCTCGCTGCGGGCGAGCACGTCGAGCAGCGCCTCGGCGGCGTCCGGCCGCAGGGTCCCCGCCGCGAGGGCGCGGTCGGCCGTGACGCGGGCCAGCGCGACGTACGCCGTACGCGCCTCCGGCGACACCTCGCCCAGCTCGCGCACGTGCGCGGCGACGGTGCCCGCGTCGCCACGGGAGACCGGACCGGTGAGCGCCTGGTCGCCGTAGCGCAGCGCGTTGTCGAGCGCCGCGGACAGCAGCGGGGCGACGAGCCGCGCGGGCTCGTCGACGCCGGCCGCGCGGAGCAGCTCGAGCGTCTGGGCCACGAGGGTGATGAGGTGGTTCGCGCCGTGCGCGAGGGCCGCGTGGTAGAGCACGCGATTGCCCTCGCTGACCCACACCGGGTCGCCGCCCATCTCGACCACGAGCGCCTCCGCGACCGGGCGCAGCTGGTCCGGCGCGGTGACGCCGAACGGGCAGCCGGACAGCCGGGCGAGGTCGATCGTCGTGCCGGTGAACGTCATCACCGGGTGCAGCGCGAGCGGCAGACCGCCGGCCCTGGTCGCGGGGTCGAGGACGCGGTAGCCGTACCGGCCGCTGGCGTGCGCGACGAACTGCCCGGGACGCACCGCGCCCGTCTCGGCAAGACCGCCCACGAGGCCGGGCAGCGCGTCGTCGGGCACGGTGAGCAGCGCGAGGTCGGCCGCCGCCAGCACCTCCTCGACGCTCACGAGGGGCACACCGGGGAGCAGCGCCTCGGCGCGCAGCCGGGACAGGTCGGACACGGCGTACGCCGCCACGACGGTGTGACCGGCCCGCGCGAGCGCGGCGCCGAGCACGGCCCCCGCGCGCCCGGTGCCCACGACGCCGACGCGCAGCCGCGGCGGCGCCTCCTGCTCGGTCACGGGCGACCCTTCGTCTCGTTCCGGTCCTGGTGTCGGTACCGGACGTGCCCGGTCAGCCTAACCACGCGGTTAGGGTGCGCGGGTGCCAGTACGGACGGACCTCCCGTTCGCCGCCGGACCGCTGCCCTGGCGGCACGCCTGGAGGCACGCCGCCCAGGGGCCGCACGGCTTCTGGGCGTCCGGGCCGGGCGCCGACCGCGGGCCGTCGGGGCACTTCACGACGTCGGTCCACGTGGGCCGGGCCCTCGCCGCGGCGGTGGCCGAGGTCGTCCGCGAGACCGACCGGCGGCTCGGCCGGCCGGAGCGCCTCGACGTCGTCGACGTGGGCGCCGGCCGCGGCGAGCTGCTCGCGGCGCTGCTCGACGTCGTCGAGCCCGATCTGCGAGACCGGTTGCGGCTGCTGGCCGTGGACCTGCTCCCTCGGCCGCAGGGGCTCGACGCGCGGATCGGCTGGGCTCGCGGCGACGCCCCCTCGTCGGTCCCGGCCGGGGTGCACGGCCTGCTGATCGCGCACGAGTGGCTGGACGAGGTCCCGGTCGACGTGGTCGAGGTCGACGCACGACGGCCACGTGCGCCTCGTGCTGGTCGACGCCGACGGCACCGAGACGCTCGGACCCGCCCTCGACGACCCGGACGGCTGGGCCGCGCTCGGCTGCGACGCGCGGGCGTCCGCGGCGTGGCTGCGCCGCTGGTGGCCGGTCGCGGATCCCGGCAGCCGCGCGGAGATCGGCCTGGAGCGCGACGCGGGCTGGACCGCCTGCGTCGACCGGCTCGAGGCGGGGACGGCCCTCGCGGTCGACTACGGGCACACCCGCGAGCAGCGGCTCTCCGGGCGGTACGCCGCCGGCACGCTGACGGCGTACCGCTCCGGGCGGCGCTCGGTGCCGCGGCCCGACGGCACGGTGAACCTCACGGCGCACGTGGCCGTCGACTCGGTCGCCGAGGCCGTCGGTGCGACGGCGACCTCCCAGCACGACGCGCTGCGCGCGCTGGGGACGAGCGCGACGCTGCCGGTCCCCTCGCTCGCGGCGCACGACCCGTCGGCGTACGCCGATGCGCTCGTCGCGGCGTCCGACGCGGCCGAGCTGCTCGACCGGTCAGGCCTCGGGTCGTTCGCCTGGATCCGGGTCGACCGCTGACGGCGCGGCGAGGTCGGCGGGGGCGGCGCCCGGACCGAGGATCGAGCCGCCGTCGGGAGCCGCGCCGGACGGCGGCGCGGGCGGCGCGGTGCCGCTCAGCTGCTGCTGCGCGACCCAGCGCAGCGACCGGTCGCCGGCCCGCGCGACGGTGGCCCGGTCGGCCTGCTCCTGGGCGAGCCGCCGCGCCTCGGCCGCGTCGCGGTGCAGCCCGATGATCTTCACCGCGCCGGGGGTCGAGTCGACGTGCACCGACGCGAGCCCGAGGCTGCGCTGCCACGGCCCCTGGGTGACGCGGACCGACTGCGTCCGCGCGTGCGGCACGACGTCCCACCGCGCCACGATGCGTCCGCTCCGGGTGATGAAGACCTGGTCGTCCCAGCCCACGGCCAGCTGGCGCCACTGGATCCAGGCGCGACGACGGGAGCGCTCGGGCGCGGGGAGCGTCCGGATCGCGCCGAGGTCGACGCCGGGCAGCACCCGCGCCACGATCGCGAGCGCGACCGGCCACGGCGCCACCGGGCAGCAGCACGTTCTCGCTGTAGCTCTGGTCGCCGCTGCCCTGCGTCGAGGCGGACGCGCCCGCGACGTTGAGCCGCACCCGGACCCAGCCGCGGCGCCGCCACAGGACGGGCTGCACGAAGCCGACCGCCTGCACGCGACCCGGCGGCACGGTCTGACGGGTGCGCTGCAGCAGCCCGTGGCGCAGCCGGACGCCCGTCGGGCGACTCGGCGACGGTGAAGTCGTAGTAGCGCGAGAACTGGGCGAACACCTGGAACAGCGGCACGCCACCGAGGACCAGGGCGCCGAGCCCCGCGGGCCCGGCGGTCGCGATGGTGGCGACGAGCACGAACAGGGTGATGCCGAGCAGGGCCCAGGTCTCGACCCGGAGCAGCAGGGAGACGACGAGGTCGCCGGCCGGCACCCGGACGAGGACGTTCTCCGGCGCCTCCGCGACGTCGTGCCGCACGCCGGCGGAGCGGGCGACGATCTCGTTGCGCAGCTCGTTGGCCTCGCGCAGCGTGAGGTACTGCAGGGTGACCTTGGAGTCGCCCGCCCCGGCCACCTCGACCCGCAGCTCGGCGACGCCGGCGAGGCGGGCGACCAGCGGCTGCAGGACGTCGACCGACTGGAGCCGGGAGAGCTGGAGCCGCCGCTCGTTGCGCGAGAGGACGCCCGAGTCGACCCGCAGGTCGCCGTCCTCGTCGAACCAGAACGTGAGCCGCTGCCAGCTGAGGTAGGCGAACCCCGTGCCGACCAGGGTGACGGCGACGAGCGCGCCGATGCCGACGAGGATGGCGCCCTGACCGAACTGGACGTCGAGCTGGTTGGTGAGCGAGACGGCGGCGACGATCCCCGCCGGCCACCAGCGCACGCCCTGGACGAACGGGGTGTACGGGTGCACCCGCCGCCGACCGTGCTCGTCCGGCGCGGACCGCCCGGGCTTCACCACCTCGAAGGCGAGCGGGTCGCGGTCCTGACCGCTCACAGGCCGGCCGACCTCTGCTCGCCGAGCCGGGCGAGCCGGTCACGCAGGTCCGCCGCGACCTGGGGGGTGAGCCCCGGGATCGAGGCGTCGGTCGTGGCGGCGGCCGTGTGCAGCTGGACGGTGGTGATCCCGAGCCAGCGGTGGATCGGACCGGCCTTCAGGTCGACCAGCTGCATCCGGCCGTAGGGCACGATCACCAGGCGGCGGAACATGATGCCGCTCGTGACGAGCAGGTCGTCGGCCCGCTCGGCGTAACCCCACGACCGCGTCCGCCGACCGACGAGCCACCAGGCCCAGCCGGTGACGACCAGCGCGACGGCACCGAGGACGGCGATCACCCAGCTCGGGACGTCGGGGAGGAACGAGAGCCCGACGACGACCGCGAGGGCGACGACGGCCCAGAAGCCGAGGGTGATGCGATAGGCGCGGGCCAGCAACGGCGAGACCGTCGTCCAGCTCTCGCCGGGAGGGGAGAAGGCCTCACCCATCGTGCGCGTCCGCTCAGCCACCGTCCGACTGTAGTCGTGGTGTCTGCGACGATGCGGTCATGTCGGGCTCGGTCGCGGTGCCGGAGCGGCGCGAGATCACTCTCGGCGTCGGGTCCGTCGCGTCCGGTGTCCTCGACGCCTCCGGACGGCCCGACGTCCCCGTCGACCTCGGACCCCAGCACCCGTCGGCGCACGGGCTGCTCCGGCTCCGCCTCGTCCTCGAGGGCGACCTCGTCGTGTCGGCCGACCCGGTCGTCGGGGCGATGCACCGCGGCGCCGAGAAGCTGTTCGAGGTGCGCGACTACCGCCAGGCGATGGTGCTCGCCAACCGGCACGACTGGCTGTCCGCGTTCAGCAACGAGCTCGGCGTCGCCCTGGCGGTCGAGCGGATGCTCGGGATGGACGTGCCCGAGCGCGCGACGTGGGCGCGCACGCTGCTCGCCGAGCTGAACCGGGTGCTGAGCCACCTGGCCTTCCTCGGTTCCTTCCCCACCGAGGGTCCGCCCGTGGGCTACTACGCGTTCGACGAGCGCGAGGCGGTGCAGCGGGTCATGGAGGAGGCCTGCGGCGGGCGCATGCACTACATGGCCGTGCAGGTCGGCGGACTCAAGCAGGACCTGCCCGAGGGCTGGCTCGGCCGCGTGCTGGACGCGACCGAGGTGGTGCGCTCCGGTCTCGAGCCGTTCGGTGCGCTGCTGCGCGACGACGCGTTCCGCGGGCGCACGCGCGGCGTCGGCGTCCTCACCCGCGACACCGCGCTGGCGCACGGCGCGTCCGGGCCGGTCGCCCGCGCGTCGGGCCTCGACCTCGACCTGCGCCGCGACGAGCCCTACCTCGCGTACGCCGAGCTGGCGCGGGACGGCGCCCTGCGCGTCGTGACGCGCGAGGAGGGCGACGTGCTCGCCCGGCTCGAGGTGCTGCTCGACCAGGTGCACGTCTCGCTCGACCTGGTCCGCGCCTGCGCCGTACGGCTGCAGCAGATCGAGCCTGGGCCGATCAACGTCCGGCTGCCCAAGGTGCTGCGCGCGCCCGAGGGGCACACCTACGTCTGGACCGAGGCGCCGCTCGGGCTCTCCGGCTACCTGCTCGTCTCCCGCGGCGAGAAGACGCCCTGGCGGCTGAAGATGCGTACGCCGTCGTTCGCCCACGTCGCCGCGCTCGGGGAGCTGCTCCCCGGCCAACGGCTCGGCGACGTCGTCGCGATCCTCGCCTCGATGTGCTACGTCGTCGGGGACATCGACCGCTGAGCGACGTAGCCCGTACCCCCGACGGGGCGCGCGCCGATCGGCACGGTGAACCAAACGGCCGTGGCCGACGTTGTGCCGGTATGGCCCGCGTGCGGCAGCTGCGCAGCGCCTCGTCGGCGAGAACCGACGAGGCCGACCTCGCCGCGCTCTGCGCCGAGCACGGGCCCGCCCTGCTGGCGTACGTGACGCGGCTCCTCGGGGACCGGCAGCGGGCGGAGGACGTCGTGCAGGAGACGCTGCTGCGCGCCTGGACCCACCCCGATGCCATCTCGGGCGAGGGCGGCTCGGCCCGGGCCTGGCTGTTCACGGTGGCCCGCAACCTGACGACGGACCAGTTCCGGATGCGCGGCGCCCGGCCCCAGGAGGTGTCCGACTACCTCATCGACCTGTCGAACCTGGCCACCGACGAGGACCTCGACCTGGCCCTGCAGTCGATGGTCGTCGCGGAGGCCCTGACCACCCTGACCCCCGCGCACCGGGCCGTCCTCGTGCAGACCTTCTACCTCGGCCGGTCGGTCGCGCAGGCGGCCGCCGAGCTGGGGATACCCGAGGGGACCGTGAAGTCCCGTGTGTTCTACGCCCTGCGCTCGCTGCGCACGGCTCTCGTCGAGCGGGGGGTGACGTCATGACCGAGTCGATGACCTGCGCCGAGGCCGAACAGCTGCTGGGCGTGCTCGTCCTGGGCGTGATCGACCCGGCCGAGCGCCCCCGGATCGAGCGGCACCTGAGCGGCTGCGAGCGCTGCGCGGCGACGTTCGCCGACCTCGCGGTGCTCCCCGGCCTGCTGCACCGTCTCGACCTCGAGGAGGTGACCGCGGGTCTCCCCGAGGTCACCCCGGAGTTCACCGCCCGGGTCGTCGCCGCGGGAACCGAGCTCGCGGGGGCCCGGCGGGCGCGGCGGCGGCGGATGACCATCTGGGCGTCGGTGGCGGCCGGTGTGCTGCTGCTCGTCGGCGTGGCCGTCCCCGTCGCGCTGAACCGGGCACCGACCGGGGCCGGCGTCGCGGCGGGGTCCCCCGTCGTCGTGAGCGGCAGCGACACGGTCAGCTCCGTGTCGGCGACCGTGACGATGGTGCCGCAGGCGACCGGGACCTCGCTGGAGCTCGCGCTGAGCGGCGTCGAGCCGGGCGAGCAGTGCCAGCTCGTGGCCGTCGACGCCGTCCGGCCACCGCGAGGTGGCGTCGACGTGGGTCGCGTCGTACCGGGGCACCGCCGTCGTGTCGGGGAGCACCGCCCTGCCGCAGAGCTCGATCCAGACCCTCGTCGTCGAGACCGTCGACGGACGCACACTGGTGACCGTGCCGGTGCCGCACCCGTCGTCGGCCTGAACCGACCGGCCGCCGGGACCGTTCCGGTGGTACGGGACGTGGTCCACCGGCCGCGTCGCCCGCACCCGTGGCGACCACGAGCCCGTGGCCCGGCACCGGCGAGATCCTCGAGGGGGCGTCATGTTCGACACGATCGCGGGGCTGCCGCTGCACCCGCTCGTCGTCCACGCGGTCATCGTCCTGCTGCCCCTGGCGTGCCTCGGCGCGGTCGCGATCGCGGTCGTGCCCGCGTGGAACCACCGGTTCGGTGTCCTGGTCGTCGGCTGCGCCCTCGTCGCCACGGTGGCGGCGGTAGGGGCCAAGCAGAGCGGCGAGGCCCTGGCCTCGAGGGTGGGCGTCCCGGCCGAGCACCAGGCGGTCGCCCGCTGGATCCCGGTCGTCGCCGGGCTGCTGCTGGTCGCGGTCGGCGTGCTGTGGTGGCTCGAGCGCGGTCGCGCCGGCGGGCGGACCCCGGCCGTCCGGCTGGTCGCCGCCCTCACCGTGGCGGCCGCGCTCGTCGCGCTGGGCTGGGTCGTCGTGGCGGGTCACTCCGGGGCGACGGCCGTCTGGGGCCGGATCGTCCAGAGCACGACTCCCGGGACGTTCCCCACCGGCTGACGCGGGTACGCCGGGCAGGCTGCCGTCACCGGCCGTAGGACTCCCGGATCATCCGCAGCCGGAGCAGGGTCTCGTCGTCGAGCGGATCGTCGACCCCCGGCGAAGCGACGGGCGCGCGCGTCGACCGGCGCACCCGCGCGCCCGCGGGAACGCCGGAGGCGGGGCGGACGCCGCCGGCGCGACGGCAGGGGCAGCGGACGGCGTAGGCGCGACGGGTGGCGCCGGCGCTGCCGGAACGTCGGGGGCCGCAGGGGCCTCGAGCCGGGCGAGCAGGTCGAGCACCCGACGGTGGAGGTCCGACAGCATCGCCTGCTGGGTGCCGACCGCGGAGCGCAGCTCGGCGACCTGGGCGGAGAGCAGGTCGACGTGCGGATCGGGCGGCACCGGAGCGGCGCGTGCCGCGCTGAGCTCCTGGCGCAGGGCGGCGAGGTCGAGGCTCGGCCGCTGCACCTGCCCGGCGAGCCCGTCGACGAGGGCGGCGAGCCGGACGAGCTCGAGCTGGTCGGCGAAGCCGGTGGACCGGAGCCGGGCCACGTCGGCCTCGAGCGAGGCCTGGGCCGCGGCCAGCGCACCGCGGCCGGTCGGCCGGGCGTGCCTCGCGGATCTGCGGCGGGCCATGGCGTCAGGGTACGGCTCCTGGGCCGAACGGGTGACTCAGCGCCGAAGGTCAGTCGTCCGAACCGCTGGACGGCGAATCGCTCGGCTGCGGCGGCTCGCTCGGCTCCGGCGACTCGCTCGATCCGTGGTGGTCGTCGGAGCGGCTCGGCTCCGGCGAGCTCGACCGGGTCCGGGTGACGGTCGGGGCCGAGGGGGTCCGCGTCCGGGTGGGCGCGGGCGATGCCGTGCGCGCGCTCGGGGTGGTCGACACGGTCGGAGCCTGCGTACGCGGCGTCCTCGCTCGGGCTCTCGCTCGGCTCGACGGCGCTGGGCTCCGGCGAGGTCGGCGCCGGGGTCGCGACGACCGGCGCGGCGGGCTCGGAGGCAGGGAGGAACGACTCCGCCGAGCCCACGGGCGTCTCGACCCCGGCGCGCAGGACGCGAGCGTTGAGCGCGGCGGCGCTGCCGCCGGCCACGAGCACGCCGACGACGGTCAGCACGAGCACGCCGCCGTTCCGATTCATCTCGCCTCCCGGCGTCCCACGGTACGTCCGGCGCGTCCCGGGCGGAGCGGCCGCTCGTCCAAGGAACGTCGAAGATCCGCCGGTGGTTCGTCCGCCACGCCGTGCTGCCCGCTCGGGCCGCGGCCCCGCGGGCCACAATGTGCCCGTGCACATCCTGCTGGTGGAGGACGACAGCGCCGTCGCGGCCTCGTCGCTCGACGGACTCACCGCGCTCGGGTTCACCGTCGAGCACGTGGCCACCGGCGCGGCCGCCCTCGCCGCCGTGGCCGCACCGCAGCCGCCGGACGTCGTCCTGCTCGACCTGGGCCTGCCGGACATGGACGGCCAGGAGGTGTGCCGGCGGATCCGGTCCGGGTCGGACACCCCGATCATCGTCGTGAGCGCCCGAGGCGACGAGGCGGACCGGGTCATCGCCCTCGAGCTCGGCGCGGACGACTACCTCGTCAAGCCGTTCGGCATGCGCGAGCTCGCCGCGCGGATCCGGGCGGTGCTCCGGCGCACCCAGGCGCCCCCGCTCGCCCCCGCCTCCGCGGCCGCGGTCCAGGAGGTCGGGCGGCTGTCCATCGACCGGCGCGCCCAGCGGGTGCACGTCGACGACGTCGAGGTGTCGCTCACCGCCAAGGAGTTCGACGTCCTCGCCTTCCTCGCCGAGGACCCCGGCGCCGTGCGGCGGCGTACCGAGATCCTCGAGCACGTCTGGGAGGGCCACTGGTACGGCGCGACGAAGACGGTCGACGCGCACGTGGCCGCGATCCGCAAGAAGCTCGGCGACCCGGCGTGGATCGAGGCCGTGCGCGGAGTCGGGTTCCGGCTCGGCTCGCCGTGAGACGTCCATGAGGTGGCGCCTGGCCGCGGTCCTCGTCGGCTTCACGGCGCTCGTGCTCCTCGTCCAGAACATCCCGCTCGCGTCGTACCTCCGCACGGTCGAGCGCGACCGCATCATCACCGGGCTGCAGCGCGACGCCTTCACCCTGGCCGGCTACTCGGTGGCCGCCCTCGCCGTCCCGCGCCCGGTCCCCACGGCCAACCTCGACGAGCGGGTCGACGCCTACAGCGACAGCACGGGCGCACGGGTCGTCGTCGTCGACTCGGCGGCGACCGCCATCTCCTCGTCGGAGGGGCGGGACGGGGAGTCCTACGCGAACCGGCCCGAGATCACCGCGGCGCTCGGGGGCACCGCCGTCTCGGGCGAGCGCCCGTCCCAGACCCTCGGCCAGGGCCTCATCTACGTCGCCGTGCCGGTGCGCGCCGGCTCGAAGATCCTCGGCGCCGTGCGGCTGACGTACCCGTCGAGCGAGCTCGAGCGCCACGGTCGACGAACGCGTCCGCGGGCTCGGCGCGGCCGCGCTCATCACGCTGCTGACCGCGGGGATCATCGCGCTGCTCGTGGCCTCCACGGTCACGCGGCGGATCCGGCGGCTGCGCGACGCCGCCGAGCGCATCGCGGAGGGCGACCTCGACGCCCGCGCCGACGTGAGCGGCGGCGGCGAGATCGAGGAGCTGGCGGAGTCGTTCAACACCATGGCGGACCGGGTCCAGGCCGTCGTGGAGTCGCAGCGCGGGTTCGCCGGCGACGCCTCGCACCAGCTCCGCACCCCGCTCACCGCGCTGCGGCTGCGCCTGGACCGCGCCGCCGACCTCATGACCGTGGACGAGCCGGCCACGGACCAGGTCGACGCCGCACGGGACGAGATCGACCGGCTGCAGCGGCTCGTCGACGGCCTGCTCGTCCTCGCCCGCGCGGACCGGCGCGACCAGCACACCGTCCCGGTCGACGTCAGCGCCGTCGCCGCCGAGCGCGTGGCGGACTGGCGGGCGCTGGCCGACGAGCGGACCGTGGGCATCGAGCTCGACACGCCAGGCATGGCCGTCGCCCTCGCCGTGCCCGGCGCGGTCGAGCAGATCGTGGACAACTACGTCGACAACGCGCTCGAGGTCGTGCCCGCGGGCAGTCGCATCGTGGTGTCGGTCCGCGTCGACCCGGCCGGCGTCGTCCTCACCGTCGACGACGCGGGGCCGGGCCTGCCGGCCGAGGCCCGCGACCGCGCGTTCGACCGGTTCTGGCGCGGCGCGGCAGGACGGCTCGGGCAGCGGGCTCGGGCTGGCGATCGTGTCGGCGCTGGCCCAGGCGGGCGGCGGCTCGGTGTGGCTCGACGCGTCACCGATGGGCGGTCTGCGCGCGGCGGCGCGGTTCCGCACGCAGCCGGTCGCGGTGCACGCGCGGGACGGCTCGGGCCGGCACTGAGCCGCGGCTACTTGTCGCCGTGCTCGCGGATGTAGGTGGCGAAGCGGGCGCGGAACAGCGGCTCGAGGTCGCCGACCGACTCACCGCGGAACACCTGGCGCGCGGCCCGCACGCTCTCCACGAAGCTGCCGCCGATGTCGCCGAGCGACCCGCCCTCGTCCGACGCGTCGTGCATGGCCGGCGTGTGGGTGAACAGGTCGACGAAGAAGCCGTAGTCGTGCCGATCCTCGGCGATCGCGAAGGCGCGGTCGCGCAGCTCGTCGTAGGGCAGGTCCTCGAGCACGATGTCCTCGCTCATGGCCCCGACCCTAAGGGTTCTCGTCGTCCGAGGCGTCCGGCGGGACCCGGCACACGTGCTCCAGCCACAGGGCCGCGGCGATCACCAGCCCGGCGCCGAGGACCGTGAGCAGGGCGATCACCACGCGCTCCCGGACGTAGGCCACCTCCCACGACGGCAGCGAGCGCGAGCGCCACCCCGGAGTAGAACCCGGCGACGATGGCGCCGGTCCGCGAGGCCGCCATGGCGAGCGCCGCCGAGCGGGCGGCGACGATCGGCTCCATCGGCGTCGTGCCCGGCCGCCCGGCGAGCCGCGCGCGGGTCCCCCGGGTCCACAGCACGAGCGCGACGGCGAGGACCGCCATCACCACCGGCGCCGTCCACGGGACCGGCAGCGAGCCGTCGGAGTAGGCGTCGACGACCGTGACCACGCCCCAGCCGACCGCTCCGGCGACCACGACCAGGGCGACGAGCAGCCGCGGCCGCGTGGGGGTCACGACGGCACCACCAGGTGCACGTCCGCGCGACGGCGTACGGCGTCGCCCGGGTCCAGCGCGGCGGCGAGGTCGGCCACCCGGCTGCCGTCCGGCAGCACGGCACCGGGGTCCGCCTCGGCCCACGGCAGCAGCACGAACGCGCGCTCGCGGGCGCGCGGGTGCGGGAGCGTGAGGGTCGGGTCGTCGCTCACGACGTCGCCGACGACGAGCACGTCCACGTCGAGGGTGCGCGGTCCCCAGCGCACCTCGCGGGTGCGCTGCCACGCACCCTCGGCCTCCCGCGCCAGCTCCAGCAGCGCGAGCGGCTCGCCCGGCCAGTCGCCGACGAGGACGGCGTTCGCGTAGTCCGGCTGCTCCGGGCCGCCGACCGGCGCGGTCTCGTACACGGAGGACACCGCCGCGTGCGCGAGATGCGGTGCCACGACGTCGACGGCGCCCTGGAGGGCGGCGACGCGGTCGCCGAGGTTGGCGCCGAGCCCGAGCGCCACTCGCCTCACCGGTGCCGCACGATCGTGACCACGACGTCCTGGAACGCCACGCCCACGGGGGCCTCCGGCTTGTGCACGGACACCTCCACCGCCGCGACGCCGTCGACGGCGAGCACGGTGTCGGCGACCCGCTGGGCGAGCGTCTCGACCAGGTCGACCGGCTCGCCCTCCACCACCGCGACGACGCGCGCCGCGACACCGCCGTAGTCGACGGTGAGCGCGAGGTCGTCGGCCGCCGCGGCGGCGCGGGTGTCGACCGCGAGGCCGACGTCGACGACGAAGGTCTGGCCGTCCCGCCGCTCGTGCTCGAAGACCCCGTGGAAGCCGCGGGCCCGGATGCCACGCACCGCGACGAGGTCGAGGCCGTCTCCGGGGAAGGTCACGGCCCCACCCTCACCCACGGACCCATGCCGCCGCCACCTCGACGGCGTCGCGGCTCCCCCGCACGTCGTGCACGCGCACGCACCACGCGCCCGCCGCCGCGGCCAGCGCGCTCACCGCGTCGGTCGCGTCGTCACGCAGGTCCAGCGCGCGCGGCCGGCCGTCGACCGCCAGCAGGGAGCCGAGGAAGCGCTTGCGCGACGCCCCGACGAGCACCGGATGACCCAGCGCGATCAGCCGGTCGAACGTCGTGCAGCAGCGCCCAGTTGTGCTCGGCCTCCTTGGCGAAGCCGAGCCCCGGGTCGAGCACCAGCGACGCCGGCGCGATCCCCGCGGCGACCGCGGCCGCGGCCCGGACCGACAGCTCGGCGATCACGTCGCGCACGACGTCGTCGTAGACCGCGAGCGCCTGCATCCGGTCGCCGTGACCGCGCCAGTGCATGACGACGTACGGCACGCCGAGGCCGGCGACCTCCGGGAGCATGGCCGGGTCGGACAGGCCGCCGCTCACGTCGTTGACGATCGCGGCGCCGGCCGCCACGGCGGCGCGGGCCACGGACGCGCGCATCGTGTCGATGCTCACGACGACGCCCGCGCCCACGAGGCCCTCGACGACCGGCATGACCCGGGCGAGCTCGACGTCCTCGGGGATCCGCGTCGAGCCGGGTCGGGTGGACTCGCCGCCCACGTCGACGAGGTCGGCCCCCTCGGCCGCCATCTCGATCCCGTGGCGCACGGCGTCCTCCGCCTCGAGCCAGTGGCCGCCGTCGGAGAACGAGTCGGGCGTGACGTTGAGGACGCCCATGACCAGGCACCGGTCGAGGGCGGACAGGCCGGCGGGCAGGCCGATCGGGTGGCGGGCCTGGGTGGTCACGGCGCCAGGCTACGGCGGCGCGCTAGCCGAGGATGAGGCTCATCGCCTCGGCGCGCGTGGCGGGGTCGCGCAGCTGGCCGCGGACGGCGCTGGTGACCGTGCGGGCGCCGGGCTTGCGGATCCCGCGCATCGACATGCAGAGGTGCTCGCACTCGACGACGACGATCGCTCCCTGCGGCGCGAGGATGCGCACGAGCGAGTCGGCGATCTGCGAGGTGAGCCGCTCCTGCACCTGCGGCCGCTTGGCGTAGACGTCGACGAGCCGGGCGAGCTTCGACAGCCCGGTGATCCGCCCGTCGTGGCCCGGGATGTAGCCGACGTGCGCCACGCCGTGGAAGGGCACGAGGTGGTGCTCGCAGGTGGAGTAGACCTCGATGTCCTTCACCAGGACCATCTCGTCGTGCCCGATGTCGAACGTCGTGGTGAGCACGTCGTCGGCCGCCTGGCGCAGCCCGGAGAAGATCTCGGCGTAGGACGCGCGCGACCCGGGCGGGGGTGTCGCGCAACCCTTCGCGGTCCGGGTCCTCGCCGACGGCCACGAGCAGCTCGCGGATCGCGGCCTCGGCCCGCGCCTGGTCGAACGGCGCCGTGACCACGTGCTCGGGGACGTGCACCGGGTCGACGGCTGACCCGTGATCGCCGCTCACGCGCCGGAGTCGGTGGACTCGACGACCGGGATCTCGGTCGGCATGACCGGGGCGTGGCCGGAGCCGTTCGAGCTGCCGTTCGGGGACCCGGTCGCGGCCGCGACCTCCTTCGGCGACTGGACCGGGCCACGCTCGCTGGGGGTACGCCGCGAGGAGCCGGTCCAGGCGGGGCGCCCGGGACGGCGGTTGAGCGGCTCGAAGATCCGCGCGACGTCGGCCTTGTCGAGCGTCTCCTTCTCCAGCAGCTCGACCACCAGCGCGTCGAGGACGTCGCGGTTGTCGACGAGGATCTCGAAGGCCTCGTGGTGCGCGGCGTCGATGAACGCGCGCACCTCCTGGTCGATCGCCGCGGCGACGTCCTCGGAGTAGTCGCGCATGTGGCCGTAGTCGCGGCCGAGGAAGACCTCGCCCTGCTCCTGGCCGTAGCGGATCGCGCCGAGCCGCTCGGTCATGCCGTACTGCGTGACCATCGCGCGGGCGACGGCGGTGGCCTTCTCGATGTCGTTGGACGCGCCGGTGGTGGGGTCGTGGAAGACCAGCTCCTCGGCCGCCCGCCCGCCGAGCATGTAGGCGAGCTGGTCGAGCATCTCGGCGCGCGTCGTCGAGTACTTGTCCTGGTCGGGCAGCACCATCGTGTAGCCCAGGGCGCGGCCGCGCGGCAGGATCGTGATCTTGTGGACCGGGTCGGTGCCCGGCAGCGCCGCGGCCACGAGCGCGTGCCCGCCCTCGTGGTAGGCGGTGATCTTCTTCTCGTGCTCGCTCATCACGCCGGGTGCGCTTCTGCGGACCCGCGATCACGCGGTCGATCGCCTCGTCGAGCTGGGCGTTGTCGATGAGCTTGAGCCCGGTGCGGGCGGTGAGCAGCGCGGCCTCGTTGAGCACGTTCGCGAGGTCGGCGCCGGTGAAGCCAGGGGTACGCCGTGCCACGGCCTCGAGGTCGACGTCCTCCGCGAGCGGCTTGCCCTTCGCGTGCACGCCGAGGATCTCGGCCCGCCCGGCCATGTCCGGGGCGGCGACGGAGATCTGCCGGTCGAAGCGGCCGGGGCGCAGCAGCGCCGGGTCGAGGATGTCGGGGCGGTTCGTCGCCGCGATGAGGATGACCCCGCCGGTGACGTCGAAGCCGTCCATCTCGACGAGCAGCTGGTTGAGGGTCTGCTCGCGCTCGTCGTGGCCGCCGCCGAGGCCCGCGCCACGGTGCCGGCCGACGGCGTCGATCTCGTCGACGAACACGATCGCGGGCGCGTTGGCCTTGGCCTGCTCGAACAGGTCGCGCACCCGGCTGGCGCCGACGCCGACGAACATCTCGACGAAGTCCGAGCCGGAGATGGAGAAGAACGGGACCCCGGCCTCGCCGGCGACGGCGCGGGCGAGCAGCGTCTTCCCGGTGCCGGGCTGGCCGTAGAGCAGCACGCCCTTGGGGATCTTCGCCCCGACGGCCTGGAACTTCGCCGGCTCCTGGAGGAACTCCTTGATCTCCTGGAGCTCCTCGACCGCCTCGTCCGCGCCGGCGACGTCGGCGAACGTCGTCTTGGGCATGTCCTTGGAGACGAGCTTCGCCTTGGACTTGCCGAAGTTCATGATCCGGTTGCCGCCACCCTGCATCTGCCCCATGAAGAAGAAGAGCAGCAGGACGACGAGGACGACGGGCAGCAGGGCGTAGACCAGGCTGAGCAGGATGCTGTCGTGCGGGACGACGACGTTGTAGCCGTCCTTGACCGTGCCCGCCTTGACCTGCTCCTGGAGCATGTTCTGCAGCTGGACACCCTGGCCCTCGACGTACTGCGCCCGGATCTGGTCGCCGTTGGTCAGCGTGACCTCGATCTTCTGGTCGCGGTCGGTGATCGTGGCCGAGGTGACGTCGCCGTTCTGGATCGCGGTGACGACCTGCGAGGTGTCGACGTCCTTGGGCCCACCCACGTTGCCGAGCAGCGTGCTCGCCAGGATGACGAGCAGCACGGCGATACCGATCCACACGAAGGGACCGCGGATGATGCGCCTGATGTCCATGGACGTGGGGCTCGAGGCCCCGTCCCTCCTGACCTTCACCGGTGAAGAACTGGTACGGCCGAGGCACCGGCCGGGTGTCATACGTCCCTCGAAGGTACACCGGAGCCGCGGGACGCGCCGTCCCGCGGTCGGCCGAGGGGCCTCGCCTACCTGCATCGACGCAGCGGCGGGCCCGGCTGTTCCCCCGTTCACCGCGGGCGAACGCGGCCGGGCGGCCGGCGGGGGCCGGACCGATACTGGACGGACGGCAGGACCGACCCGCGGGAGGTGACGCGGATGGACCGGGACACGGCCGCGCGCCTGCTCGGCGTCCCCACCGACGCCTCGCGGGCGCGGGTGAGCCGCGCCTACCGGGCCCGGGTCCGCGTCACCCACCCGGACCGGTTCCCGCCGGGGTCGGAGGCGTGGGAGGACGCGAGCCACGCGATGCAGGCGCTCAACGAGGCGCGGCAGGCGCTGGGGGTCCCGGTCGGACCGACGACGACCGGTTCGGCACCAGGAGCGACGGCGTCGGACGGCTCGACGTACGCCGAGGTCCCGTCCTGGGAGCGCAGCTCGGAGGGCTTCCGCAGCGCCCGGGACACCGACCGCCTGGTCCGGGCGTGGGGCTACTCCTGGGGTGCCTTCCTCGTCGTGTCGGCCGTGGTCAGCTGGCTGGTGGGCTCGGCCGCCACGGTGAACGACGCCGTGCCGCTGTGGAGCCCCGCGCTGGCCGTCATCGGCCTGGTGAGCCTAGGGATCGGTCGCCGCGCCGACCGTCGGCTGCGCGCCGGGGGGCCGGAGGGCCGCGGCCCTCAGGAGTAGACGTGCGGGGCGAGCTTCCCGACCACGCGCAGGTTGCGGTACTTCTCGGCGTAGTCGAGGCCGTAGCCGACGACGAACTCGTTGGGGATGTCGTAGCCGACGTACTTGACGTCGACCGCGACCTTCACGGCGTCGGGCTTGCGCAGCATCGTGAGGACCTCGACCGAGGCCGGACCGCGCGAGCGCAGGTTGCGCAGCAGCCAGGACAGGGTGAGCCCGGAGTCGAGGATGTCCTCGACCACGAGGACGTTCCGGCCGGTGATGTCGCGGTCGAGGTCCTTCATGATGCGCACGACGCCGGAGGACTTCGTCCCGGAGCCGTACGACGACACCGCCATCCAGTCCATCTCGACGGGCGAGGCGAGCGCCCGGGACAGGTCGGCCATGAGCATCACGGCGCCCTTGAGGACGCCGACGAGGAGCAGGTCCCGGCCGGCGTAGTCGGCGTCGACCTGCGCGGCGAGCTCGCGGATCTTGGCGTCGATGGCCGCCTCGTCGACGAGCACCCGCTCGAGGTCTGCACCGAGGTGCGCGGCATCCATCAGGGCTCCAGTCGGTGGGGGGTCGGGCGCAGGCAGAGCCTGCCACAGTCCCGGAGCGCCTCGACACCGCCGGGCAGCGCGACGGCGCCCTGCCCGCGCCAGTGCGTGACGAGCCGAGCGACGCGGACCACGTGCGCCGCCGTGAGGCCGCCGGGCGGGCAGCCGCTGTCGAGCAGCCAGGCCCGGACCACCCGGGAGCGGAGCGCCTCGGGCAGGTCCGCGAGGTCCGCCACGGCGAGCCCGCCGTCCGCCGAGATGTCGGCGTAGCGCTGCCCCGCGAGCTCGTCGAGCAGGTCCGCGTCGGCGCGGGCGAGGTCGGCGGTGCGCGCCAGGGCCGCCGCGACCCCGGGGCCGAGCTCGCGCTCGAGCACCGGGAGCACCTCGTGCCGCACGCGCGAGCGGGCGAAGCGGGAGTCGGCGTTGTGCGGGTCGTCCACGACGGGAGCCTCGCCGGTACGGCGGCGCGCACGGTGGCGCGCGGCAGGTCGAGGAGCGGGCGGCGCAGGACACCGCGGGTGCGCGGCATGCCGGCGAGGCTGCGCACGCCGGAACCGCGGGCGAGCCCGAGCAGCACGGTCTCGGCCTGGTCGTCGCGGGTGTGCCCGAGCAGGACCGCCACGGCTCCGCGGCGCTCGGCCGAGTCCCGGAGCGCGGCGTACCGGGCGTCCCGGGCGGCCGCCTCCGGGCCGTCCGGACCGCTCGCGCACCGTCACCGGTACGACGTCGACCGGGTCGAGACCGGCACCGCGCAGCCAGGCGGCCGTGGCCGCGGCGGCGACGTCCGATCCCGGTTGCAGCCCGTGGTCCACGACGACGCCGCCGACGCGGTCGTGGACGGCGCGGGCGGCCGCGGCGAGGGCGACGGAGTCGGGTCCGCCGGAGCAGGCGACGAGGACGAGCGCGCCGGCCGGGACGTCGGCGAGGCCGGCGGCGACCGCGCGACGGACCTCGTGCGCGGGGGACGGCTCGCCGCGGGTCATGGACCGGTCAGGCGGGGAGCAGGTCGGGCGCGACGCGGCGGCACCAGGCCGCCGGGTCGAGCACCTCGTCGCGGGTGGGCAGGGTCGCGGGCCCGGTCCACACCCGGTTGAAGCCGTCGCGGCCGACGAGGTCCACGGCGCCGGAGACGAACGCGCGGCCCTCGGAGTACTGGCGCAGCTTGGCGTCGAGGCCGAGCAGCCGGCGGGCCAGGCCGTCGACCGCCCCGGGCTCGCCGCGGCGCTTGTCGAAGCGCTGGCGGATCGTGGCGACGGTCGGGACGATCTCGGGGCCGACGTCGTCCATCACGTGGTCGGCGTGACCCTCGAGCAGGCTCATGAGCGCGGTGATCCGGTCGAAGACGACCCGCTGCTCGTCGCTCTGGACGGCGTCGACGAGCGAGGCGTCGGCGTCGCCGCGGACGGCCGCGAGCACGGCGCCGAGGCCGGCCCCGGCGCGGCGCATCAGCTCGCCCGCGTCCGGCTCGGTGAGCGCGAGGTAGTCGTGGATCTCGCCGACCAGGTGGCCGGCGAGCCAGGGCACGCCGCCGAACTGCACGCGGTGGGTCTCCTCGTGCAGGCAGACCCAGAGCCGGAAGTCGCGCGGCTCGACGTCGAGGTGCCGCTCCGCCGCGACGATGTTCGGGGCGACCAGGAGCAGCCGGCCCTGCGCGCGCCGCGGTGAAGGCCTCGAACTGGCCGAGCACCTTCCCGGACAGGTAGCCGAGGACCCCGCCGAGCTCGAGCGCGGTGACCCGCGAGCCCACCGCCGTCACGACCGACGGGTTCTGGGTCGCCATCCGCTCGAGCAACGGCGCGAGGACGAGGCGGAACCCGTCGATGTTGCTGTCGATCCAGGTGCCGCGGTCGACGACGACCGCGTCGGGCGCCTCCCCCGCGTCGAGACCGGTGCGCTCACGGACCGGCCCGACGGCGTACCGCGAGAGCGCCCTCAGGTCCGCGACGGCGGTGATGGCGTCGGTGCGCGACGAGGCCGGACCGGACGGCGCCAGGCGTCGGCCGGTCGTCCGGGCGAGTCCCCAGTCGACGACCTCCACGTCGGCGACCCTACGTCAGTGCGACCGGCGCGACATCGGCGCCCGCGGCGGCGTACCGGTCGCGGACGCTCAGGAGACGGCGAGGACGGTGGCCGCGCGATCGAGCGCCGCGCGGGCGTCGAACACCGGTCCGGGCGACCCGTCGGCGATGAACGAGAACGCGAGCAGGCGCCCCTGCCGGTCCCGGACGAGGCCCGAGAGCGAGTTCACGCCGGTGAGCGTCCCCGTCTTCGCGCGGACGACGCCGCGTCCCGCGGAGGTGCCCGGCGTCGCGAACCGGTCGGTGAGCGTCCCGGTGACGCCCGCGACGGGCAGCCCCGACGTCGTCGGCCACAGGGTCCCCGCCGTCTCGCCGGACGCCGGCGAGTCGGTGGCGGCCACCGAGAGCGTGTGCACCATCGTCACCGCCGGCACGTGGTCGACACGGGACAGCCCGCTGCCGTCGACGAGACGCACGCCCGCGACCGGTATGCCCAGCGCCGAGAGGACGTTCGTCGTCGCGGCCACCCCGCCGACGAAGCTCGCCGAGCCGCCGGCCTTCCCGCCCGCGAGGTGCGCGAGCGCCTCGGCGAGGTCGTCGTCGGACCTGGTGAGCATCCGCTCGACGAGGTCGGCCATCGTCGGGCTGCGCACCTCGGCCAGCGACCGTCGCGCCCGCCGGTGCGGAGGCGCGGGTGATGGTGCCGGTGACGGTGATGCCCGCGGCCCGCAGCCGCGAGGCGAAGAACGTGCCGGCGGCGAGTGCGGGGTCGGCGTCGCGCCCGCTGGACGTCGCCGAGGTACGACCGCTGTCGACCGAGAGCGCCGAGACCGGCGAGACGACGCCGGTGGCGACGTACGACGCCGGCCAGCCCTCGGCGGTGCGCGGACCGGTGAACAGCGTGTCGTCGATCGTCACGCTCACCGACGTACGGCCCTGGGCCCGCAGCGCGGCGGCGGTGGCGGTCGCGAGCGCGGCCATGCTCGCGGGTCGCGCGGCCTGGCCGGCCGTGAGGGCGCCGGCCTTTGCCGGCAGGCGGGTGAGCGTCGCGTCGCCGCCGCCGACGAGGACGACCTGTCCGGGAGTCGCCCCCGTGACGACGCGCGTCGCGAGCCGGGCGCTGTCGCCGAGGGTGTGCAGGACGGTCACCGCGGTGAGCAGCTTGAGGCTGCTGGCCGGCTGCTGCGGGCGCGCGTCGCCGCGGGACACGAGGGCGGCGCCGCTCGCCACGTCGAGCACGCTGACCGTGACGTCGGTGCCGAGCGCCCTGGAGGTGAGCGCCTTCGCCAGGGCGGCGGCCAGCAGCGGGTCGGCCCCGGGGGCTGCGGAGGCCGTGGTGGCGACGTCCGTCGCGGGCAGCACCACCTCGGGTACGCCGGGAGGCGCGGGGACAAGCGCGCTCGCCGGGCGCGGCGCGGCCGACGCCGAGCCCGCTGCGAGGGCCGACAGCGCGAGCCCGGCCGCGGCCAGGACCGCGGTCGCCGAGCGTCGTCGTGTCCCTCGTGCCATCCGCGCAGCGCTCCCGTCCGTCGTCGTCCCGCGTGACCCCGATCACCCGCGCGGCCCGGTTCGGACCACGGGCGTCCGCGTCTGAGGAAGACTAGGTGACCGGACGTCGCGGTCCGGTCGACCCCCCGGGGCGCCGTACGGCGACCGGACGCCCAGACCCCGCCCGTCCCGACCTCGTCAGGAGCCCTCCGTGGAGTTCGACGTCACCATCGAGATCCCCGCCGGAAGCCGCAACAAGTACGAGGTCGACCACGCGAGCGGTCGCATCCGGCTCGACCGGATGCTGTTCACCTCCACGCGCTACCCGCACGACTACGGCTTCATCGACGGCACGCTCGGCCAGGACGGCGACCCGCTCGACGCGCTGGTCATCCTCGACGAGCCCACGTTCCCCGGCTGCCTGATCCGCTGCCGTGCCATCGGCATGTTCCGCATGACCGACGAGGCCGGCGGCGACGACAAGGTGCTCTGCGTCCCCACCGCCGACCCGCGGGTCGAGCACATCCGCGACATCCACCACATGCCCGAGTTCGACCGGCTGGAGATCCAGCACTTCTTCGAGGTCTACAAGGACCTCGAGCCGGGCAAGAGCGTCGAGGGCGCGTCGTGGGTCGGTCGCACCGAGGCCGAGGCCGAGATCGTCGCGTCGGTCGCCCGCCACGAGGAGCACGAGCGCACCGCCGAGTCGGCGATCGACGACGCCTCCCACGACCACTGACGCGTCCTGGGCGTGACGGGCAGTCGGCGGGATCACCACCCGGTACGAAGTGAACGAAGCGTGCGGAGCGACAGTGCTGACAACCACCCGAGGCCGACCGTGATCGAGATGCGCTGAAAGGTCCCAGCTCTTCCAGCAAGGGTCTTGACGCCGCCGATCCCGGCGCCGAACAGCGCGAAACAGCCCGCCGTAGCGACGCTCGATCCGGCCGAATATGCAGCCCACGTGTAGTCGCGGTTGCGCGACGCGGCGAAAGCGCTGACGAGACCCGCCACCGGGATGCCGACGAAGATCGGAAGGGCCGAGAGGTTGTCGAGAGTCCCCGCCCGGCTCGGCACCGACTCGCTGGAACCACGGTGGTCCGGTGCAGCCTCGTTGGTCACGTCGCGCGGGAACCCGCCGACCGGGTCCGTGACGAACACGCCCGATCCGATCAGACCGACACCAACGCCGCCCACCAGCAGGGGAACCGCAGTCGGGAGTCCGACACGACGTGCGGCTCGGCCCAGCCCTTGAGCCGCAGCGCAGTAGAGCAGCCCCGTGACGACGAAGTTGGTCCGCTGCGTCCATCCGCCCTTTCCGCAGGCGAGCGAACTGACCGCGTGACGTTGCCAGTCATAGCCGGACCGGGTCGTCCCAATCCACGTGAACGCACCCACGAACAGCGGGGCGGCCACGACACCCGCCGTCAGGTGTCTTGACACCGTCCTTGGTTCCGTCCATCTCGCCTGACGCATGCCAGGAACGGTCCCACGCCAGACTGAGAGAAGCTGACAGGCGGGGTGCACGTTAGCCGCTTCGCGCACGCCTTCTACACACCACGTCTCACTGCGGGGGGCGGGCGGCGAGCCAGAGGGCGGCGTACGGCGGCAGCACGAGCTGGCCGTCCTCGATGCGCGGGACGTCGCCGCCGAGGTGCTCCACCAGCTCGCGGTCGGCCAGGGCGCCGAGGACCCGCGGGTCGCAGCGCTGCCACTCCTCCGAGACGTTGTAGAGCTGCGCGAGGTCGCCCGCGGCGTGCCGCCGCAGCACGGCGACGACCGACGGGTTCGACGTCTCGACCGGCACCGACTCGACCGCCGCGTGCAGGGACGGGAGGGACCGGCGTACGTCGCCCAGGTGCCGGATCGTCGCGAAGACGCGACCCTCGAGCGTGGCCGTGTCGTGCCGGCGCCCGGCGACGTCCCACGGCATGCGCGGGCGGTGCATCCAGCGGTTGTCGTCGGCATGCGCGGGGTCGTCGACGTACGCCGTGTCGTTGCGCAGCGCGAGCTCGTCGCCCATGTACAGCAAGGGGATCCCGCCGAAGCCGTACACCATCGCGTACGCGCAGCGCAGCCGGCGCACCGCTCGCTCGAGCATCGGTACGTCGCCGGCCTCGAGCGCCTGCTCGATGCCGACCAGGCTCGCCGCGGTGCCGCTCGTCCGGCTGTCGCCGGTGACCTCGTTGACCTGGAAGTCCTCGCCGCGGGCGAAGCTCCCCGGCGCTCGGCCGGCGTACCACCCGGACAGGAACGCGCGGTGCGCCGGACCGCTCCAGCCGACCTGCCACGCATCGGTGTCGTCGACCGCCCAGCCGATGTCGTCGTGGCAGCGCAGGTACGTCGCCCACGCGGTCGTCGTCGGCTTCGGCGGGAACTTCTCGAGGGCGCGGACGAGCAGGCGGGCGTCGCGCGTCGCGAGCGCCGACCAGATCTGGACCATGAGGCTGTTGTGGTAGGCGAGGTCCGACACGTGGCCGGCGTACTCGCCGACGCCGAGGTAGTGCACCAGCTGCGCGGGCCCGACGATCGCCTCGGCCTTGAACACCAGTGAGGGCGCGGCGATCCGGGCCACGGCGCGCAGCGCCCGGGTCAGGCCGTGCACCTCCGGCTGGTTCTGCGAGTCGGTGCCCATCCGCTTCCAGAGGAACGCGATCGCGTCGAGGCGCAGGCAGTCGACACCGCGGTTGGCCAGGAAGAGGGTGATCTCCGCGAACTCGCAGACCACGTCGGGGTTCGACCAGTCGAGGTCCCACTGGTAGTCGTGGAACGTCGTCCAGACCCAGCCGTCGAGCTCGTCGTCCCACGTGAAGTTGCCGGGTGCGAAGTCCGGGAACACCTCGGGCAGGGTGCGCTCGAACCGGTCCGGCTCGGTGCGGTCGGCGTAGACGTGGAAGTAGTCGCGGTAGCGCTCCTCGCCCCGTCGCGCGGCCTGGGCCCACGGGTGCTCGCGGGCGACGTGGTTGAGCACGAGGTCGATGGTGAGGGCGATCCCGGCGTCGTGCAGCGCGGCGGCCAGCGACTCGAGGTCGGCCATCGTGCCGAGGTCGTCGCGCACCTCGCGGTAGTCCGCGACGGCGTACCCCCCGTCGTTCGCGCCCGCCCGCGGACGCAGCAGCGGCATCAGGTGCAGGTACGACGTCCCGAGCTCGCGGAGGTAGTCGATGTGCTCCGCCACGCCGCCGAGCGTGTCCGCGAAGCGGTCGGCGTAGGCGACGTAGCCGAGCGCGTCCGGGCGCTGGAACCAGTCCGGCACGAGCAGCCGGTCCCGGTCGCGGGCGCGCAGGGCCGGCGGGCGGGCGAGCCAGCCGGCGACGACGACGTCGGCGAGCCTCCCGACGAGCGCGTCGGCGACGTCGGGGTCGAACACGGCCCGGACCCCGGCGTCCAGGTCGGGACCCCAGCGCCGGGCCCGCGCCACGAGGTCGGCGGCGCCGGCGGCCGTCACGGCGCCCGAGCGGCGGAGCGCGGCGTCGACCAGGGCGTCCACCCGCGCGGTCGGTGTAAGCGCTGTCACCGGGCCATTGTGGGGCACGGGCGCGGACCGGCGGGGCCGCACGGGCCGACTCGGGAAACGCGCTCGACTCGCGGACTGCCTGCGCCGGAAACGTGCGGGCTGCACACTGCGACACATGCGCACCGAGGTGGGCCCAGGGCGTCGAGCGGCCTACGACGAGATGCTCGACGCCGGGGGACGGCCGCGCCCAGGGCTGGCCACCGTTGCCGACGTCCTCGGCACCCTCGGCCCGGAGGGGCTGTCCGAGCGGGCCCGGCTGCGCGACGCCTACCTCGACCGACAGGGCATCACGTTCTCGCTGTCCGGCCGCGAACGGCCGCTCCCCCTCGACCTCGTGCCCCGCGTCGTCGGCGCCGAGGAGTGGGACCGGGTCGAGCGCGGGATCGTCCAGCGGATCAAGGCCCTCGAGCTGTTCCTCGCCGACGTGTACGGCGCCGGCGAGGTGCTCGGCGACGGCGTCGTGCCGCGTCGCCTCGTCACGACGTCGACGCACTACCACCGCGCGGCGTACGGCCTCGTGCCCCCCAACGGCGTCCGCATCCACGTCGCCGGGATCGACCTCGTCCGGGACGAGGCGGGCGAGTTCCGCGTGCTCGAGGACAACCTGCGCTGCCCCAGCGGCGTCTCCTACGTCCTGGAGAACCGCCGGACCCTCGCGCACGTCCTGCCCGAGGTGTTCGCCGGTCAGCAGGTCCGATCGGTCGCCGAGTACCCCGAGCGGCTGCTCGACGCGCTGCGCGCGGCCGCGCCGTCGGACGTCTCGGACCCGACCGTCGCGGTGCTCACCCCGGGCGTGCACAACTCCGCGCACTTCGAGCACGCCTTCCTCGCGCGCCGCACCGGGGCGGAGCTCGTCGAGGGCCGTGACCTGTTCTGCCGGGACGACCGGCTGTGGATGCGCACCGTGCGCGGTGCGCGCCCGATCCACGTCGTCTACCGCCGGATCGACGACGAGTTCCTCGACCCGGTCCACTTCGTGCCCGACTCGCTGCTCGGCGTCCCCGGCCTGCTCAACGCGGCCCGCGCGGGCAACGTCGCGATCGCCAACGCCGTCGGCAACGGCGTCGCCGACGACAAGGCGATCTACCCGTACGTGCCGGCGATGATCGAGTACTACCTCGGCGAGCGCCCGCTGCTGCCGAACGTCGAGACCTACGACCTCTCCGACCCCGACCAGCGCCACCACGTCCTCGCCCGCCTCGGCGAGATGGTGGTCAAGCCGGTCGACGGGTCCGGTGGCTACGGGCTCGTGATCGGTACCTCGGCGACCGAACAGGAGCTCGCGCAGGTCGCCGCCACGATCCAGGCCGACCCGCGGGGGTGGGTGGCGCAACCGATCGTCACCCTGTCGACCTGCCCCACCCTGGTCGGCGAGTCGGCGCTCGAACCCCGGCACGTCGACCTCCGGCCGTTCGCGGTCAACGACGGCGACGAGATCTTCGTGCTCCCGGGCGGCCTCACCCGGGTCGCTCTGCCCAAGGGGAGCCTCGTCGTGAACTCCTCGCAGGGCGGCGGCTCCAAGGACACCTGGGTGCTCGACGAGGGCGACCGCGCCGTCGGCGACGACGGTCACGCGGCGCTCCCGCGGGTGACCCGGGTACGCCGCAGCGCGGTCGCCCGCCAGAGCGCACCCACCACGGCCGAGGACCGGCTGAGGCAGCAGGAGGGCCAGCAGCAGCAACGGCTTCCGGCCGGCCGTCGACCGGCGGGCCGCCGTGCTGAGCCGGCTGGCCGAGGCGTTCTACTGGATCGGCCGCTACCTCGAGCGGGCCGAGGCCACGGCCCGCCTGCTCGCCGAGCACCACCACCTCACGGTGGAGGACCGGTCGGTCCCCGACGCCATCGCCGCGGCCGTGGTCCTCGACGCGCTGTCGCTCGAGCACGCCGTGGTCACGACGCCGACCGAGCTCGTGCGCTCCCTCCTCGGCGACGCGACGAACCCGTCGACGGTCATCGGGTCCGTCGCGGCGGCCCGCGAGAACGCGCGCAGCGTGCGCGACGCGCTGTCCGGCGACGTCTTCGAGGCCCTCAACGGCGCGCACCTCACCCTGACCCGGGGCCTGACGGCCGCGGCCAGCCCCGGCGCCTCGATGTACCGCGTCCTCGAACGGCTGATGGTGGTCAACGGGGCCGTCGAGTGGACCATGCCGCGCGACGAGGGGCACTTCTTCCTCGCGCTCGGCCGGGCGCTGGAGCGCATCGACATGACCGCCCGCCTGCTCGACGTACGCCACGACCTGGTCTGGCCCGACACCGGTCCGGTCGCGGTACTGCGCTCGGCGGCCGGCCTCTCCGCGTTCCTGCGCACCGGGGAGGCGCCCACGGGAGACCGGGTGCGCGAGTTCCTGGTCCTCGACCCGACGTTCCCGCGCTCGATGCTGCACTCGGCCCAGCGGGCCGAGTCCGCCGTCCGCGGTCTGCAGACGCTCGGCGGCGTCGACGACGGCGACCTGGTCCGCGAGGTCGGTCTCATGCGGTCGCGGCTCGAGTTCGCCGGCGGCATGCACGACCCCGCGGTCATCGACCAGCTCGTGCACGACACGCAGGTGTCGTGCGTGGCCACGGCCGGGGCCGTTGCCGAGGCCTACTTCCGCCAGGCCGGCACGATCGTCTGGAGCCACTGATGTCGGCCGGGCGCCGCCTGCGCATCACGCACCGCACCGGCTACCGCTACATCGCCCCGGTCGCCGCGTCGTTCAACGAGGTGCGGATGACGCCGCGCGACGCCGACGGCCAGATGCTGCTCTCGCACCAGCTGCAGGTCTCGCCCCGCGCCTCGGTCCAGGCCTACGTCGACTACTGGGGCGCCCTCGTGCAGTCCTTCGACGTGCACGAGGAGCACGACGTCCTCGAGATCGTGGCGACGAGCCTCGTCGACGTCCCCTACGGCCGTCCGGCCACGGAGAGCGTCGACTGGCGCACCGTCACGAGCCGCTCCGTCGCCGACCGCTGGGGCGAGTTCCTCGCGCCGACCGCGCTCGTCGACGACGCGCGCGAGGACCCGGACCGCGCCGGGCTCGTCGAGCGGCTGCGCGCCCTCCCGACCCCGGCGCTCGCCGTGCGCGGCGCGATCGAGGCGACCCGCGAGCGGATCCGGTACGACGACCGCGCGACGGGCGTCACCACGACGGCGCGCGAGGCGTGGGCCGCCGGCGGCGGCGTCTGCCAGGACTACTCGCACACGCTGCTGTCGTTGCTCCGCGCGCTCGGCATCCCCGCGCGCTACGTGAGCGGCTACCTGCACGACGAGGAGGAGGCGCCCGGACGGACCGTCGTCGGCGAGAGCCACGCATGGATCGAGGTCTGGGACGGCGGCTGGGAGCCCTACGACCCCACGAACGACCGGTCCGTCGGGTCGGCGCACGTCGTGGTCGCGCGAGGCCGGGACTACGCCGACGTCCCGCCGCTCAAGGGGGTCTACGCCGGCGGCGCGAGCGAGTCGCTCGGCGTCGTCGTCGAGATCACGCAGCTCGCGATCTGACCGGTCCCGCAGGCGCGCCTCACCCGCGCGGGTCTGGGAGTCTCGTCGTCATGACGATGACCGACGTCCCCTGGGACTCCGGCGAGTGGTCGACCGCGCCGGAGTCGGTCCGCGTCGACGGTTCGGACCTCGTCGTGGTCCCGCGCCCGGCGAGCGACCTGTGGCGCGTGACGTCCTACGGCTTCGTCCACGACGACGCGCCCGCGCTGCTCGTCGACCTGCCGGACGGCACGGCGGTCGAGGTGTCGTTCCTCGCGGACCTCGGGGTGCAGTTCGACCAGGCCGGCGTCCTCGTCCGCGCGGACGCCGGGCAGTGGGTGAAGGCGGGGGTCGAGCTCGTCGACGGCACTCCCCAGCTCGGTGCCGTGGTCACGCGCGGGGTGTCGGACTGGTCCGCGGCGCCCGCCGCCGACTGGCACGGCCGCGAGGTGACGGTGCGGGCGAGCCGTAGCGGCGACGCGCTCACGGTGCGCGCCAAGGCCGGCGGCGACTGGCAGCTCGTGCGTCTCGCACCGCTCGACCCCGCGCTCGCGTGGCGGGCCGGACCGTTCTGCTGCTCGCCGACGCGCGGGTCCCTCGAGGTGCGCTTCACCGGCTTCGCGATCGGACCGGCCGACGCGGCGCTGCACGGCTGACGCCGGTCTCGCCACGCTCGGGACCGTCGTCCACGCCCCTAAACGGGCGCGCGCCTGACAGGATGGCACCGGATCGGTCCGCCTCGGGCCGACGGGGTGAGCCGGCGCTGCCTGCCGGCCAACGAAAGGCACGACATGCATCTGCTCGCAGAGCTCGGAAGCGGAGAACTCCTCTGGGACATTCTCTGGATCTTCATGTTCATGATCTGGTTCTGGCTGCTCATCACCGTCTTCGGTGACATCTTCCGCAGCGACGACCTCGGGGGATTCGGCAAGACCCTCTGGATCATCTTCGTGATCATCCTGCCGTACCTCGGCATCTTCGTGTACCTCATCGCCCGCGGAAAGGGCATGCAGGAGCGCAACATCAACGCGATGAAGCAGCAGGAGGCGGCGACCCGCCAGTACGTCCAGTCGGTGGCCGGATCGGGCGCCAACCCGTCCGAGGAGATCGCGCGCCTCGCCGACCTCAAGGCCAAGGGCGTCATCTCCGAGGAGGAGTTCGCCACGGCGAAGGCCAAGGTCCTCGGCTAGGACCGCAGCACGTACGACGCCCCCGCGACCGGCCTGGTCACGGGGGCGTCGTACGTCTCGCGGCTGTCTCAGGACCGCCGGCGTCCGCAGACGAGGTAGGCGATCGGGCCGACCGGCTGGACGAAGCAGCCGAGGGCCCAGAGCGGCTTGGGTCCGCGGACCCGCTCACGCGGTCGACGGGCGAGGTCGACGAGTGCCGTCGCCGTGAGCGCGAGCTCCACGGACGCGGCGACCAGGATCGCGGTGCGCTGTCCTGGGGACAGGTCCTCCCACTTCTTCTTCTCCATGCGTCGACCGTACGTCCGCCCGTCCACGCGTTGCGCGCCCAGCCCGCGTGCTACCCGACGTCCCGGTCTCGCAGTGCCCCTGCGGCGCAAGCCCTTCCGGCACGTGACGCGCCGACGTGGCCCGTCGTACGACGAGGACCCGCGGGCGATCCCGCGGGTCCTCGTGTCGAGTCGGATCAGGCGAGCGCCTTGGCCTTGAGCGCGTCGAACTCGGCCTGCGTGATCGCCCCGGACTGCAGCAGGTCGTGCGCCTGCTTGATCTGCGCGGAGGGATCGGCCGACTGCGTCACCGAGCGGATGTAGTCGTCCTGCGCCGAGCGGACCTGCTGGTACTGCGCCATGTCGCGCGTGGCCATCCCCTTGCCGCGGGCGATGACGTAGATGAGCATCGCGAGGAGCGGGAAGAACAGCAGGAAGATCAGCCAGCCGGCCTTGCCCCAGCCACCCATGTCCTCGCTGCGGAAGATGTCGACGATGATGCGGAACAGCATCATGAAGTAGATGACCATGAAGAACACGGCCAGCGTCCACCAGAGGAAGTCGGTCAGCGTCATCGAGATGCCTTTCGCTGGAACTGGTGACGGCCTTCGGCGCGGTCGTCCTGCACGGCGAAACTACCGTGAGCGGTTCGCCGTCGCAGGTCGTGCGATCGCTCCGGTCGCGCAGGGTCTCAGTCCTCGCGCAGGACGACGTCGGCGAACAGCCGCTCGTAGTCCGACACCATGCGCTCGGCCGAGAACCGGGTCTGCGCGACACGGCGACACGTCGCACGGTCGAGCTCGCGGAGGCGGCCGACCGCGTCCACCGCCTCGTCCGAGCCGGCGACGAGAAATCCCGTGACGCCATCGGTCAGCAGCTCGGGCATCGACCCGCGCGACGTCGCGACGACCGGCGTGCCGGCGGCGAGCGACTCGACCACGGACAACCCGAACGGCTCGTCGAAGTCGATGAGGTGCAGCAGAGCGGTCGCACCACCGAGGAGTCGGTCGCGCTCGGCCGGCCCGACCGGCCCGACGTACGAGACCGCCGAGCCGTCGACGTACGGCTCCACCTCGCGCCGGAAGTAGTCCTCGTCGTGGACGACGCCGGCGATCACCAGCGGCCGACCGGCACGTCGCGCGACCTCGATCGCGGACGCCGTGCCCTTGTCCGGATGGATGCGGCCGAGGAACAGCAGGTAGCCGCCGTCACCGGGTCCGGCGGTGAACCGCTCGAGCTCGATGCCGTGGTGGATGGTCGCGGCGTAGGTGAGCGACGGGTGCCGGTCGGAGTCGCTGATCGAGACGTAGTGCGCGACGTCGTCGTAGGCGCGGTACACCGGCACGATCCGCTCGGAGGAGAAGCCGTGGATCGTGGTGACGACCGGGGTCCGCACGAGCCGGCTGAACACCAGCGGCAGGAAGTCGAACTGGTTGGAGATGACGTCGAACTCGTCGGCCCGCTCGAAGACCGCGGCGATGTGCAGCGCCTCGTAGACCTTCGCGTCGACGTCGGGATCCTCCTCGTAGCCCGCGGGCGCCTCCGCGTGCAGCCGTGCCGAGGTCGTCGAGTCGGCCGTCGCGAACAGCGTCACGTCGTGACCGCGCGCCACGAGGCCCTCGGCGAGGGTCGATGCGACCTGCTCCCACGGGCCGTAGGACCGCGGCGGCACGCTGTGGGCGATCGAGGCGAGCACGGCGATCCTGATGTGTCCTCCACCTGCGACTGACGCCGACCCTACCGCCGGCCGCGCGACGCGAGATCGGCCGGACGCCGACGTCCGGTGGCAGCGGACGACTGGTCGGCGGCCTGCTCGCGCCCCGGTAGAGTGGTGTCACGTCAGCGGTCCGGTTCGCCGGACCCGACCCCGTGTGGATCGAAACCAGGGGTCACCGCACGGGTCATCGCCTCCGCAGGCACAGCCGCCCCACGGGCGCATCGCACAGGTCGTCGCGGCATGACCGTCGCAGGCAGGTCGTCAGACCCGTCGCACCTCGCAGAGACGATCAACCATGTCCGTCATCGGATTCGTCAGTACCTACCAGCCCACCCTGTGCGGCCTGGCCACGTTCAGCGCGTCGCTGTACGCCGAGCTCGTGACGTCGTCCGCGTCGCACGGTCGCGTGGTGCGTGTCGTCGACACCCCGCAGCCGTGGGTCTCGTCCGACGTGGTCGAGGAGCTCGTCGCCGGCGACCCCGCCAGCCGGGTCCGCGCCGCCGCCGCGCTGGCCTCGTGCGACGTGGTGATCGTGCAGCACGAGTACGGCGTCTACGGCGGGCCCGACGGCGACGAGATCCTGCCCTTCCTCGCGGCGCTCGACGCACCGACAGTCGTCGTCCTGCACACGGTGCTCAGCGCACCGACCGAGCACCAGCGGATCGTGCTCGACGAGGTGGCTGCGCTGGCCGACGTCGTCGTCGTCATGACGGGGACCGCCCGGGACCGCCTCGCCGAGCTCTACTCCGTCGACATGCACAAGGTGCGCCTCATCCCGCACGGTGCCCCCGCGGTGCCGAAGTCGGTCTCGGCGACCTTCCGCTCGGTGGAGCCGACGATCCTCACCTGGGGACTGATCGGGCCGGGCAAGGGCGTCGAGTGGGGCATCTCCGCGATGGCGCTGCTGCAGGACCTCAGCCCGCTGCCCCAGTACGTCGTGGCCGGGCAGACGCACCCGAAGGTCCTCGCCCACCAGGGCGAGGCGTACCGCCAGGAACTCAGCGAGAAGGTCCACGAGCTGCACCTGTCGCACTGCGTGACGCTGGACAACCGCTACCGGCACCAGGGCGCGCTCGCCGACCTCGTGTCGACGGCCGACGTCGTCCTGCTCCCGTACGACTCGACCGACCAGGTCACGTCCGGCGTCCTCATCGAGGCGGTGGCAGCAGGGAAGCCGGTCGTGGCCACCCGCTTCCCGCACGCCATCGAGCTGCTGAGCGACGGCGGCGGGATCCTCGTCCCGCACAAGGACCCGGTCGCCATGGCCGACGCCCTGCGCGAGGCGCTGGCCCGACGCACCCCCACCCGGATCGCCTCCGCGCGCACGGTGGCACCGCCGATGCTGTGGCCCGCCGTCGCCGACCGCTACCGCGACGTCGTGAGCCAGCTCAAGTCGGCGCGGCCGGCGGCGTGACCGCCACCCGCGTGGCGCCCGTGCCGGTGTTCGCCCACCTCCTCGCGATGAGCGACGGCGGCGGCCTCTTCGAGCACGCCCGGCACGACGTGCCGCGCCCCGAGCACGGCTACTGCATCGACGACGAGGCACGTGCGCTCGTCGTGCTCTGCCGCGAGCCGGAGCTCGACACCGGCCTCCGCACCCTCGCCGAGCACTGCCTGGTGCTCGTCGCGGGCGCGATCACCCCGGAGGGCAGGTGCCACAACCGGCACGACGCCACGCGGTGCCTGGACCGACGATGCCGGGCTCGACGACGTGTGGGGCCGCGCCGTCTGGGCGCTCGGTTTCGCCGCCGCGCACGCGCCGACGGACGCGATGCGCGCCGCCGCACTCGTCGCGTTCCGCACCGCGACGCTCGCGCGCCCGACCCAGTGGCGACCGCTCGTCTTCGCCGCCCTCGGGGCCGGAGAGCTGCTGCTGGCGCGGCCGGACGAGACCGCGGCCCGCGACCTGCTGCGCCGGTTCGCGGACCGGCTCACGAGCGTGACGACCACGGCCGCGTGGCCGTGGCCCGAACCGCGCCTCGCCTACTCCAACGGCTCGGTCGCCGAGGCGGTGATCCTCGCGGGCCATGCCCTCGGTGACGGTCCGGTGCTCGAGCACGGACTCGTCCTGCTCGACTTCCTCCTCGCCGTCGAGACCCGCGACGGCCACCTGTCCGTCACGCCCGTCGGCGGACGCGGGCCGCACGACATCGGTCCGGCGTTCGACCAGCAGCCGATCGAGGTCGCGGCCCTCGCCGACGCCTGCTCCCGCGCCTACGCCGTCACGCACGACGTGCGCTGGCGGGACGCCGTGGGCCTGGCCGCGGACTGGTTCCTCGGCGACAACGACTCGGCCGTCCCGATGCTCGATCCCACCACCGGAGCCGGCTACGACGGCCTGGAGCCGGTCGGTCGCAACGACAACCGCGGCGCGGAGTCGACCCTCGCCGCGCTGAGCACGCTGCAGCAGCTGGCGCGGAGCTCGCGCCCGTGATCGACCGGACGCCGCTGGCGCATCGCGTCGACGCCGCGCTCGACCCCGACCCGCGCCGCGTCGTCTTCCGGCTGTTCCTCCCCGGCGAGGAGACCCGCGAGGGCCAGTCTCGCGTGGGCGCGGTGGTACGACGCGTGCTCGCCCTGCCCGACGACGAGGTCGCGGAGTGCGCCGAGCGGCTGCGCTCGGACCACTGGACGTACCACGAGAACGTGCCGCACGTCGTCGAGCAGAACGCCCTCGTCGTCGGCGCGCACGTCATCGACGCACCGGAGGTCTCGGCCGACCGCCGCCTCGTCCTCGGAGCCGCGCTCACCGCCGGGTACGCCGTCGAGGGTGCCGCCCTGTGCAACCCCAGCGCCGTGCGGCACCCCGACCAGTCCGGTCTCGCCCCCGGGCAGGAGCGCGTCGCGCTGAGCGTGCGCGGGATCGGGGAGGGCCACATCTCCTCGATCGAGTTCGTGTCGGCCGTCGTCGGACCGGGTGCCCAGTGGGTGTTCGAGCCGCGCGCGGCGCCGGCGATCGCGGGCACGGTGACGGACGCGCCCTGGCGTCGCGAGCACCTCCGCGCCCTCCTCGAGGACGCCGGTCGCGTCGACGACCTCGCCTACAACGTGCTCGCGCGCCTGCCCGACCCGTTCACCAGCCCCGACCTCGAGGCCGCGCTGACCGGCGTCCACGCGCACCTGCTCGCCCAGCCGGACGCGGACGAGACCCTGAGCACCCTGCGCCACCTGGTCGCCTCGGTCTACGACGTCACCTTCCCGGCGGACGTGGGGATCAGCCAGCAGGTGCTCATGCCGTACGCCGCGGAGGAGCTCCACGGGATGGAGGACGCGCGCTTCGTGCTGTTCACCGACGACGACGGCGTCGCGGAGTACCGCGCGACGTACACGGCGTACGACGGCCGGGCGATCGCGCCTCGGCTGCTCACGAGCCCCGACCTGCGGCGCTTCTCGGCGGGCCGGCTCGCCGGTCCCGCGGCGCTGAACAAGGGGATGGCCCTGTTCCCCCGGCGGATCGCCGGTCGGCACTGGGCCATGTCCAGGTCCGACGGCGAGAGCAACTGCGTCGCGAGCTCGACCGACGGCGTCGTGTGGGGAGAGCCGGAGACGCTCCAGGCGCCGGTCGAGACGTGGGAGCTCGTGCAGATCGGCAACTGCGGGCCGCCGATCGAGACCGACCGCGGCTGGCTCGTCCTCACCCACGGCGTCGGGCCGATGCGCACCTACTCCATCGGCGCGATCCTGCTCGACCTCGACGACCCCGGCCGTGTCGTGGGTCGCCTGCGGGCACCGCTGCTCGAGACGCGCGAGGACGAGCGGTACGGCTACGTGCCGCACGTGCTCTACAGCTGCGGCGGCATCGTGCACGACGGGTTGCTCTGGATCCCCTACGGTGCGAGCGACCAGCGCATCCGGGTCGCCTGGCTCGAGCTCGACGACCTCCTCGACCGGATGGTCACCGACCACCGGTCCGGCGGGCGCTGACCGAACGCGTCGGGAGCAGGCCCGGCCGGAGCGGTCGCTCCGCCGGGCCCGTCCGTCGGTCAGGACAGCGCGATGTGGGCGTCCTGGAAGATCGCGGCGATGATCGGGGTGGTGTAGTCGTCCGAGTGGTCGATGCCGTGACCGTCGGTCGCGTTCGCCGCCGGCATGCCGCTCGCGAGCTCACCGGGGTGCTGCGGCGGTGGCCACCCGGGTGGAGAGACGCATGGTGCTGCCTTTCGTGAGGTGGGTGTGACGCCGCGTGGGCGGCTCGGGAGCACGCTCGCGGGACCCGCTGGCGGCCCGCTTGCGAGCCGCCTGCGGCCGCCCGGTGACCCGGTTCGAGGGGAATCGCGGGCCGCTCAGGGCCACGATGGGGTCGACGCCGGACACCGCCGCTGAGGAGCGCTCATGGACACGGTCGGCACCACCCACCTCCACGTCGACTCCGAGGTCGGCCCGCTCCGCCAGGTGATCGTGCACCGCCCCGGCCTCGAGCTCACCCGCCTCACCCCGAGCAACGTCGACGAGCTGCTCTTCGACGACGTCATGTGGGGGGCCCGCGCGCGGGAGGAGCACGACGCGTTCGTCAGCAAGCTGCGCGACAAGGGCGTCGTCGTGCACCAGTTCGCCGAGCTGCTCGCGACGGTGCTGGACACCGCCGAGGGTCGCGAGTTCGTGCTGTCGCGCACCACGAACGAGCACACCGTCGGACCCCAGCTGGTCGAACCGCTGCGCGAACGGCTGGAGAGCCTCGACGGCGCCGCGCTCGCGGACGCGCTCGTCGGCGGTGTGCTCAAGCAGGACCTCGAGCTGCCGGCCGGCTCCTCGCTGCTGTGGGACTACCTCGCCGACGACGACTTCGTCCTGGCACCGCTGCCGAACACGCTCTTCCAGCGCGACAACGTCGCATTCGCCTACGACGGGCTGTCGGTGCACCCCATGGCCGTGCCCGCCCGCGAGCGCGAGATCGTCCACTCGCGCGCGGTGCTGCACTTCCACCCGCTGTTCCGCGACGCCGGCGTACACACCTACTACGGCGACGACGACCAGTGGCACCATCCGGCCACCTGCGCCGGCGGTGACATCCTCGTCGCGGGCAACGGCGTCGTGCTCGTCGGCATGGGACCGCGTACGACGCCTCAGGGAGTCGGGCTGCTCGTCCGCGGCTACTTCTCCGACCCGAGGCGGCAGATCACCTCCGTGATCGTCGTCGAGCTGCCCAAGACCCCGCCACTGACCCACCTCGACACCGCGCTCACGATGCTCGACGCGACGACGTTCAGCGTCTACCCGTACCTCGACAAGGGCCTCCGCTCCTACACGCTGACGCCGCGCGGCGCCGACGGTGACTACGCCATCGCGGAGAACGCCGACCTGTTCCGCGCCGTCGCCGCCGCCCTCGGTGTCGCGGACGTGCGGGTGCTGCAGGCGCCCATCGACGAGATGACCGCGGCGCGCGAGCAGTGGGACGACGGCAGCAACTTCCTCGCCGTCGCGCCCGGCGTCGTGTTCGGCTACGACCGCAACCAGTCGACGAACACCTACCTGCGCAAGCACGGCATCGAGGTCGTCACGATCGCCGGCTCCGAGCTCGGGCGCGGGCACGGCGGCCCGCGCGCGATGACCTGCCCGATCGAGCGCGGTCCCGCGGCCTGACCCGGCCGCCGACCCGGAGTCTCAGGACACCCGGACCCGGCGGGCGACCACGACGGCCCGGACGGCGAGCGGGAGGAAGGACGCCAGCGCGACCAGCACCGCCGCCGCGACGAACGTGCGCACGGCGTCTGGGACCGGGGCGAGGGCGAGGAGGAGACCCGCGTTCACGACGGCGGCCCGCGTCCGCCCGGCGGTGTCCAGCACGGCGCCGGTGGCCCGCGCGGCGGTCGGACCGCCACCGAGCACGACGGGCACGAGGTAGCTCAACGCGCCGAGCAGCACCTGCGCGGCGAACCCCACGAGCAGGGGCGCGCCGAGCCGGTCTGCGGTCTCGGCCGCGTCGGCCCAGGACCCCGCCGAGGCCACGACGACCGCGAGCGCAAGAACGGACCCGGTGAGCCAGAGGTAGCCCGCGGCCACCGAGAGCGTGGCGTAGCCTCGCGGCGGACGACGGCGCGCCTCCTGCAGCAGCGCACGACCGGTGACGACGAGCCCGGCGGCGTAGCAGAGCAGCCCCGGTACGACGACCCAGACGAGCCCGGCGAGGGCGCCGGCGGCGACGACCAGCACACCCGCCACGAGCACGGGCAGAGCCCGGCGGGCCGCCCGCTCCGCGCCCTCGGCCACCTGCGTGTGCAGCATCGTCGGCCACAGCGTCACGACGGTGCCGAGGACGGTGAGCCCGATCCAGCCGAGGACGTTGAGCCCGACGTGGGCGAGCGCGACCCGCGCGTGCAGCTCGTCGTCGAGCCCGTCCTCGGCCAGGACGACCCCGAGCGCGATGCCCAGCGGGAGCATGGCGGAGGCGGCGACGTAGTACCGGACCGTCGCCCCGAACCGGGACGGCAGCGATCGGCGCATGCGCCCGAGGAGGACCGCGCCGTGCCAGACGACCGCCGTCGCCGCGAGCGTCGCGCCCATCACCACGACCGCCCACCACGCAGCGGTCATCCCCGCCACCACCGTGACGACCCCGACGTTGAAGACGACGAGCCGCGCGGCCTCGGCCCGCCGGTCGCCCTTCTCGGGCAGGCGCAGCAGCGCCTCCGCGAAGTAGGAGCCCCAGATCAGGATCGCGTTGCTCACCGCGCCGAGCAGGAGCAGGTGCACGACCAGCCAGGGCTCGACGTCGACGACGAGACCGCGCAGCGCGGCGACGACCGCCGCGAGCAACCACGCGGCGACCACCGCGCCGACGCGCAGGTGCCATGCCGTCCGCGTCACGTCGTCCGCCCGGCACGACGCGCGCGCAGGTCGAGCAGGCACGCGCCGGGCTCGGCGAACGGCTCCAGGGCCGCGCCGTCCGGGTCCCCGCCGACCCGCTCGAGCGCCCCCCGGACGAGACCGAGGTGCAGGGAGCAGACGACGTCGGGATAGGCGCGCGCCGTGTCCAGCAGCGGGCAGCGCCGTAACCGCACCCTCGTGGCGGCGGCGTCCGACTCGGGGTCGAAGCCGAGCTCGGCGAGCAACGCCACCACCGTGCGCCGAGCCTGCGCCGCGCTCCCGGCGGAGCCCGCCTCCACGAGCGAGCGTCCCCACTCGGCGCCGGCCGCGAGCGCGTCGGCCCGCGGGTCCGCGCTGGAGCGGGCCATGTGGCCGGCGAGGGCCGCGGCGAGCCCGGCGTAGTCGCTGACCCGTCGGTCCGGCTCGGTGCGGTCGGCCGGGGCGTACCGCCGCGCCGGTCGACCCCGGCCCTCGGCGGCCGTCGTCGTGCTCGTGGCGAGCCCGCGCGAGACCAGGCCGTCGAGGTGCTTGCGCGCCGTGTTCGGGTGCAGGTCGAGCGCGACCGCGACGTCGTCGACGGTCAGCGCCGCGCCGGTCCGTTGCAGGTGCTCGAGGACCTGCGCGCGCTGCGCCGAGAGCGCCGGACGGCTCCCGTCGTGCCGGGCGGGGGTTGGTCCCAGATTTTCCATGTACTACAGTGTAGTAAATAACTCAGGGGGCGGCCAGCCGCCCGTACGACGGAGGCAGTCGATGAGCAGCACCAGCACCCGGTCGCACGGTACGACGACGGCACCAGTGGTGGTGGCGTCGAACGACGACGACGCGGCCGCGGTCGAGGCGGTGCGCGCCCATCACGCGCAGCTGGCCGGCGCGCTCGCCGTGCGGGTGGACGCCGTGGTGCGCCTCGCTGGAACCCCGGACCGTCATGCGTCGGACGCGGCGCGCGACGCCCTGGCCGGTTTCTGCGCGGCGGAGCTGCTGCCGCACGCGGCCGCGGAGGAGCAGGCGCTCTATCCCGTCGCCGCGGCGGACGACCGGGCCCGGCTGCTCGTCGAGGCGATGATCGCCGAGCACCGCGTGCTCGAGGGTCTGGTCGGCGACCTGGGCGCCGGCGCCGACCCGATCGCCTCGGCCGCGCTCGGCACCGCGCTGCGCGTCCTGTTCGAGACCCACCTGGCCAAGGAGAACGACCTGCTCCTCCCGCTCGTCGCCGGCGACCCGTCCCGTTCGCTGGCCGGTGCGCTCGCCGGCATGCACGAGCTGCTCGGGCCCGAGGCGCACGACGAGCACCCCGACCGCCTCCCCCGCCTCCGGCGGGTGCGACTGCGGCGGGCACGACGACGCCGACCCCGTCCTCGACGTCCGCGCCGTCCCGCACGCGATCCGGCACGCCACCGTCTTCGGCGCCCTCGGCGCCGTGCCTCGCGGCGGCTCGCTCGTGCTCGTCGCGCCGCACGACCCGATCCCGCTGCTCGGCCAGATCGAGGACCGTGAGCCGGGCGCGTTCGGGGTGAGCTACGACGAGCGCGGGCCGGAGGCGTGGCGGGTACGGCTCACCCGCAGCGCCTGACCGCGCCGGGCCGGCGCGGCTGCGACCCTCGCGCGCTCACGCCGGCCCGGCGAGCCACTGCGCCCGGGTCGCGGGGATTCCGCTCGCGCCGCGCGCGGCCTGACGCACCGCGAGCACCTGGTGCACCGTGATGTGGCCGTGCTCGAAGGCGAGGGCGCAGGCCGCGAGGTAGAGCAGCCAGGTGCGCGCCCGGGCCTCGCCGACGAGCTCGACCGCGGCGGGCCAGCCGGCTCGCAGGTTGTCGACCCAGGCGCGCAGCGTGCGGCCGTAGTGCTCGCGCAGTGCCTCGTTGTCCCGCACCTCGAACCCCACCCGCTCGAGGGCGTCGAGAGTGGTCGACAGGGTGGTGACCTCTCCGTCGGGGAAGATGTAGCTGTCGATGAAGCCCGGGCGTCCCTTGGTCGGCGGGGGCAGCGTGCGCACCGACGCGATGGCGTGGTTGAGCAGGCGGCCGCCCGGCGCCAACCGGTCGAAGAGGGTCTGCGCGTACGTCACGAGCCGGGACCGGCCGACGTGCTCGGACATGCCGACGCTGGAGATCGCGTCGTACGGCCCGTCGTCGACGTCGCGGTAGTCCTGCAGCCGGATCTCCACCCGGTCCTCGAGGCCCGAGTCGCGCACCCGGCGGCGCGCGAGGGTCGCCTGCTCCTGGCTCACCGTCACACCGACGACTGACACGCCGTAGCGCGACGCCGCGTGCATGGCGAGGGACCCCCAGCCGCACCCGACGTCGAGCAACTGCATCCCCGGACGCAGCCCGAGCTTCGTGCAGACGAGGTCGAGCTTGGCGCCGGCCGTCGACCTCCCAGATGCCCGGGGGCCGTGCGCCGGATCAGCGCGCCATGTAGCCGCCGTCGACGTACAGCTCGGAACCGGTCACGAAGGACGCGTCGTCGCTGGCGAGGTAGGCGACTGCCGCGGCGACCTCCTCCGGGCGGCCGAGCCGACCGAGCGGCGTGACGCTCACCATGAGGGTCTCGAACTCGGTGCCCTTCGCGTTGCCGAGGATGGGCGTGTCGATGAACCCCTACGCTCCTCGGCGGCTACCTGGCCGAGCGGGCCGAGGACGTGCTCGACGTCGGCGCACGCATCGTCGCGGCGCTCGAGGGCCGGCACTCCGCCGAGATCCCCAACCCGGGGCACCCGTACGTGCTCGTCGCGCGCGACCTGGCCCCGGCCGATACCGCGCTGCTCGACCCCACCGTGGTGGTCGCGCTCGTCACCGAGCAGGGCGGTCCCACCAGCCACACCGCGATCCTGGCCCGCAGTCTCGGGCTCCCCGCGGTCGTGGCGTGCGCGGGCGCGCGCGACGCGGCCGACGGACGCGCGCTCGTCGTCGACGGCGACCTGGGCGAGGTGCACATCGACCCGCCGGCCGCGGTGGTCGACGCGCTCACCGCGCGGGCCGAGCGGCAGCGCCGGCGTACCACCGCCGTGACCGGTCCGGGCATGACGAAGGACTCGGTCCCCGTCGCGCTGCTCGCGAACGTCGGGGGCGCGCGGGACGCGGCCGCGGCGGCCGAGAGCGAGGCCGAGGGCATCGGCCTGTTCCGCACCGAGTTCCTCTTCCTCGGCCGCGCCGACGAGCCCTCGCTCGACGAGCAGGTCGAGGCCTACGCCGACGTCCTCGCCCACTTCGTGGGCCGCCGCGTCGTGGTCCGCACCCTCGACGCCGGCTCGGACAAGCCGCTGCCGTTCCTCGAGCTCGGCACCGAGGAGAACCCCGCGCTCGGCGTCCGCGGACTGCGGACCGAGACGGTGCGCCCCGGCGTCCTCGAGCGCCAGCTCACCGCGCTGTCCGCGGCCGTCGTGCGCACCGGGTGCGACGCCTGGGTCATGGCGCCGATGGTGAGCACGACGACGGAGGCGCGCTGGTTCGCCTCGCTGGTGCGTGGCCGGGGCCTGCCGACGGCGGGGATCATGATCGAGGTGCCGGCTGCGGCGCTGCGCGCCGGCGACCTCTTGCCCGAGGTCGACTTCGCGAGCCTCGGCACCAACGACCTCGGGCAGTACACGATGGCCGCCGACCGTCAGTGCGGCGACCTCGGGACGCTGCTGGACCCCTGGCAGCCCGCGCTGCTCGACCTCGTCGCCATGACCTGCGCGGCGGGCAAGCAGCACGGCAAGCCGGTCGGCGTCTGCGGCGAGGCCGCGGCGGACCCGCTGCTCGGCGCCGTCCTCGTCGGGCTCGGGGTGGGCAGCCTGTCGATGGCCGCGCCGGCGCTCGCCGCGGTCCGGGCGACGCTGCGCGACGTCGACCTCGCCACCTGCGCCGAGGCGGCCCGGCGGGCGCGCAGCGCGCCGACCGCGGCCGAGGCGCGCAACGCCGCGTCCACGCTCCTGCTCGGGTCGTGACCGTCGGAGCCGCTACCCGGTGGAGGCCCGCGGGACGCCGTACCTCGGCGCGACCAGACCGATGGCGACACCCGAGAGCACGAGCACGGAGGCGAGGACGACGCGCCAGGTGAGCCCCTCGCCGAGCAGCAGCAGGCCGCCGACCACCGCCAGGGGCGCCGGCGACAGCTGGATGATGCCGGCCTGGATGCCGGACAGCCGCGGGAGCACGGCGTACCAGAGCGCGTAACCGAGGCCGGAGGCGACCGCCCCCGAGAGGACGGCGAGGAGCACGCCGTGGGGCGTCGCGTGCACGCCGCCGCGATCGGCGACGAGGACCGTCGACTCGAGGACGACGACGAACGGGACCGCCCAGACGAAGTTGCGGGCCGTGGACGCGAGCGGGTCCCGGACCGCTCTGCCGCGCAGCGAGTAGCCGGCCCAGGCGACACCCGCGACGCCCATGAGCAGCGCCCCGACGAGGTCCGGGGCGTGGACGCCGGGGGCGACGAGCACGACGAGCCCGAGGGCGGCCAGCGCGAGGCCGGACCAGCCCATGACGCCGGGTCGCTCCCCACGGGCGATGGCCGAGGAGTACATGACCGTCTGCACGACGCCGAACAGGAGCAGCGCGCCGGTGCCGGCGCCGATCCGCGTGTAGGCGAAGGAGAACGCCGCCGCGTACAGGAAGAGCAGCGCCGCCGACAGGACGGCGACCCTGCGATCCGCCGCGCGACGTCGCGCGCCGCCGGCACGTCCCCGCCAGCCTCGCCGACGGTCGCTTGTCGGCGGCGAAGGGCCATGAGCAGCACGAGCATCGCCGCGCCGGAAGCGATGCGCAGCGTGCTGAACGTCGCCGCGTCGATGCTCGCGCCGTCGAGCGCCGCGCGGGTCAGCAGCGAGTTCGAGGCGAACGCGACCATCGCGAGGGCGGCGGCCGCGTACGGCCGTCCGGCCGCCCGCCGCCGCTCGCCGAGGCCCACCTCGCCGGAACCCCCGAGCGTCATGCCGACATCACACCAGCCCCCGCCACCCCTGTCCCCCACTTCCTTGTTCGTCCCTTAGGGACGATCAAGGAAGTTGAACTGGACGATCCTGTCCCGGATTCGCGATCTTGAGCGCCGCAGCGCACTCCTGTCGGAGTCCGGCACGGGCGACTTCCCATGACGCGCCCGCCAGGGAACCGGGCGGGCACCGCAGCGGTCCGCTAGTCCGCCGCAAGTGCGCGCCAGCAGTCTCGGATCCGAGCCGGGTACGTCATCATGTCGTCGCCGTCCGCGACCGGCCGCGGCCGCCACATGGCCGACAGTTCGCGACCGGCGCCGGCCGAGCGACACAGCACCGACCGGTCCGTACACCCGCAGGAGGGAGCGCCGTGGAGTTCCGGGTGCTCGGCCCGCTCGAGGTACGCCGGGACGGCGTCGTCGTCGACGTCGGCGGCGCGCGTCAGCGGTCCGTGCTGTCGCGGCTGCTCGTCGGGCGCGGCGACGTCGTCAGCGTCGACCGGCTGCTGCACGACCTGTGGGACGGGGAACCTACGCCGTCGGCCCTCGGCGTCCTGCAGGCGTACGTGTCCCACCTGCGTCGTGCGCTCGAGCCGGACCGCAGGCCGCGCGCCGCCGCGACCGTCCTCGTGAGCCGCGCACCCGGCTACGCGCTCCACGGTTGGTCGGACGCCGAACACTTCGCCGAGCTGCTCCACCGCGGGATCGAGCAGCTGTCCGCGGCGCAACCGGCCGCGGCGGCCGAGACGCTCGACGAGGCGATCGGACTGTGGCGTGGGGCGGCGTACGCCGACGTCGCGGACGAGACGTGGGCCGCGCCCGAGGCCGTCCGGCTCGAGGAGCTCCTCCTCGTCGCGCGGGAGCACCGGCTGGCCGCGGCGCTGGCGCTCGGGCAGGCGCACGCGAGCGTCCCCGAGCTCGAGCGACTCGTCGCCGAGCACCCGCTGCGCGAGGGCCTGTGGCGCCTGCTCGCGCTCGCGCTCTACCGCACCGCGCGCCAGGCCGACGCGCTCGACGCCCTGCGCCGGGCGCGGACACTGCTCGCCGAGGAGCTCGGGCTCGACCCGTCGCCCGCCCTCCGCGAGCTCGAGCGGGCGATCCTCGACCACGCACCCGACCTCGGGGAGAACGTCCCGCTCGCCGACCTCGCCGGCTCCGCGTCGCCCTACCTGCTCGGCGACGCAGCGCCCGCGGTCCCCGAGGTCGCCGAGCCCCACGCCGACGTCATGGTCGGGCGCACGGCGCAGCTGGACGAGATACGCCGTACCGCGGACGAGGTGCTCCGCTCGGGGCGGCCGCGCAGCGTCGTGGTCGTGGGGCCGGCGGGGATCGGCAAGTCCCGGCTGCTCGACCAGGTCGACCTCGAGCTGCGCGGGACCGGCTGGATCGTGGCCACCGCGCGGTGCCACGAGACGTCCGGCGCCCCGGCGCTGTGGCCCTGGCTGCAGATCCTCGGCGAGCTCGACGTCGCCTCCCCCCTCCCGCCCGACCTCGCCTCGCTGGTCTCCGGGACGGCGCCGGACCGCGCGAGCGAACGGCCGACCGACCGCGCGACCACCGCGACCCCGGCGACCGCCGCTCCCGCAACCGGTGACGCCAGCGCCGCCCGGTTCCGGCAGCACGAGTCGATCCGGCGCTACCTCACCGGCGTCGCACAGCAGCACCCGCTGCTCGTGGTCATCGACGACGTGCAGTGGGCCGACACCGCCTCGGTCCAGCTGCTCGCCGACCTGTTCGCCCTGTCTCGCACCGGACAGATCCTCGCGGTCACCGCGACCCGGCCGCGCGACGACGACGCGCACGCCGACACCTGGGTACGGCTCGACCGCGCCGGCGGACGGCGCGTCGCCCTCACCGGCCTGTCCGCCGACGACCTCGAGCAGCTCGCGGCCGACGCCGGCCACGCCCTGCCCGGCACGCTGCTCCTCGAGCGCACCGGGGGGAACCCGTTCTTCGCCCGGGAGACCCTGCGCCTCGTCGCGACCATGGGTGAGCGGGCGAGCCTCAGCCAGGTGCCCGACAGCGTGGGCGACCTCCTCCGGCAGCGGCTCGGCCAGCTCCCGCCCGAGGCGCAGACGGTCCTGCAGGTGGCGTCCGTCCTCGGTCGCGACGTCGACGTCGACCAGCTCGCGACCGTGAGCGGCCAGGCGGCGGAGGAGGTGTGGGAGGCGGTCGAGGCCGGCGTGCTCTTCGGCGTACTCCTCGACGGCGGGGACGGCGGGCTGCACTTCGCCCACGACCTCGTGCGCGAGACGCTGTACGGCGACATGGCCCCGCTACGGCGGATCCGCGTGCACGCCCGAGCGGTGGAGATCCTCGAGCGCAGCCCGGTGCCCGACGTGTCCCGGCTCGCCGAGCACGCCCGCGCCGCGGGGGCCACCGCACGCGAGTCCTCGGTCCGCTGGTCGGTGGCCGCGGCGGACGAGGCGCGCGCACGGCTGGCCCACGCCGACGCCGCCCGCTGGCTGTCGTACGCCGTCGACGCGCACTCCCGCCTGCTCGACGCCGACCCGCGGGTCCGGGTCGAGCTCCTGCTGTCGCTGCTGCGGGCCCAGCTCGACTCCGGCGACGTCATGGCCGCCCGGGACACCCGCGGCGTCGCGCTCGTCGCCGCGGACGCGATCGCCGACGTCGCCCTCACCGCCCGAGCGCTCGTCTCGGTCGACGCCCCCGCCATGTGGCTGCTCAAGCGGTACGACGACGTGGAGCTCGGCCTCGTCGCACGGCTCGAGCGGGTCCTCGACGAGCTGACCGACGACGAGGAGCTGCGCTGCCGCCTCACCGCGACGCTCGCGGCCGAGCTCTACGACGCGGGCGGTGACCCGCGGTGCGAGACCCTGTCGGCGGCCGCGCTGGACACCGCCCGCCGCCTCGGCGATCCCGCGCTCCTGGCGTACGCGCTCAACATGCGCTACCTCGCCACCAACCGCGGGCACGTGGTCGACGAGCGGGTCGCGATCGGTCGGGAGCTGGTCACGATCGGCACCGGGCACGGGCTGCCGGCGTTCGCCCTCCTCGGCCACCAGCTGCTCAGCGACGCGCTGCTCAGCGAGTTCGACGTCGCCGGCTCGGACGAGCACGCGCGCGCGGCTGAGCGGCTCAACGCCCGGCTCGACCTCGCCGTGCCACGGATGCAGACGTCGGCGCGGCGCGCCTCCCGGCTCCTGCTGGAGGGCCGGTTCGACGAGGCGCTGGCCGTCCAGGACGCGTTCCGCCGCACGCTGCGGACGTGGTGGGCGGCGGAGGACCTCACCGCGGCGATCGCGGTCGAGACGCTGCTCTTCGCCGACCGGCTCGACGACATCGAGCCGCAGACGCTCGACCGCGCCGCGCGTCGTGATGCCCACCGTGGCGCACGACGTGGGCCGGCTGCTCCACGCGCGCTCCGCGTCGGGGGCCGCACCGGTGCCCGGCTGGACCCCGCCGCCGCGCGACTGGGCGTGGCTGACCGCGATGGTGGTGCGCGCGCAGGTCGCCGCCGAGGTCGGGCCGGTGGAGGTCAGGCGGACGACGTACGCCGAGCTCCTGCCCGTACTCCGCCCGCATGGCCGTGACCGCGGCGATCGCCACCCCGGTCGGCTGGTACCTGGGCCGGCTCGCGGAGTCGCTCGGCGACGTCGCTGCGGCTCGGTGCCACTACCTCGAGCTCGCCGACCTCTGCGCGGACGCGTCGCTGAGCTGGTGGGCCGACCGCGCGCGGGCCGCGGCGCAAGTGCTCGCCTAGTACGCCGCAACCGCTCCGGCGCACGGTGGGCTCCCCGACCGATCCCACCGAGGAGAACGCCATGACGCTGCACCCCGGCGCCGCCGAGAGCGCCACGCCCACCACGCCCATCACGTCCACCACCGAGCCGGATCTCACCGGCTGGCTCGGCGGTCACTCGCTCATGCGCCGGCAGTTCGGGCTCATCGCCCAGGCCGCCGGCGAGGTCGCGAGCGACGACGCCGCCCGCATCGACGCCCTGGAGGACCACCTGGCCTTCATGTGCCGACGGCTCGACTGGCACCACCACCACGAGGACGCCGACGTCTTCCCCGCCCTGCGCGCCGGCGACGCCGCGCTCGCCGACCTGATCGACGACCTCGAGCAGGACCACGCCCGGCTCGAGGAGCTGCTCGAGGTGACGAGCGACCGCACCGTCGCGCTGCCCCGCCGGGCCCCCGCACTGCGCGACCTCAGCCGCGAGCTCGGCGCGCACCTCGACCGTGAGGAGGCGGAGGCGGTCCCCGCGATCCGGCGGATCATCCCGGCCGCCGCGTGGGCCCTGGGCGACCAGCAGTTCCTCGACGAGCTCGGCGCGGACCGCGCCGTGACGATGACGTGGATGGCCAGCCACCTCCCGGCGGCGGCGCGCGCGGACTTCGTGGCGCGGCTGCCACTTCCCGCGCGCGAGCTCTACCGCACGGTGTGGCGGCCCCAGCACCTGCAGACGGTGCGGCTCATGTACGGCGCGGAGGTAGCGAGCACCGCGTGACGCCGGCCGGGAGCGGGGCGATCCGCACCGGTCGCGTCCTGTCCGCCCGGGTCGCCCCGCGACGTCCGCTCCGACTCAGCCGGTCACGGCGCGTGCGTCGTCGAACGTCGACAGGTGCTGGCTCAGTCGTCGACGAGGACCACGACACCGGTGGGCGCGGAGAGCAGGGGCAGCGTCCGCCGCGCCGCGTCGTCGACGTGGATCCGCGGGCCGTCCGGCAGGGACGACGGGAAGTAGGTCCCCGGACCGTAGAACTGCCCGTACCGCACGACGACCCCGCCGGCGGCCAGCACGGCGGACTCGTGCTCCCGCACCGCCTCGCCGGCGTCCCCGGCGAGGGTCCACGCCACGCTCTGCGCCACGACTCGGACCGCTCCGGCCGCCGCGAGCAGGTTGCGCGTCCCCTCCCGTCGGACCCGGGAGTTCGCGGCGCCGAGCGTGCGGATCAGGGCGGGGTCGTCCGGCAGGTCGGTGACGTGGTGCAGCACGACGTCCGGGCCGAACCCGCTGACCGCACGCGTCAGCTGCTCCGAGTCGAAGACGTCGCACACGACGGGCTCGGCGCCGAGTTCGGTCAGCAGCCGGGACTTGCCGGCCGACCTGCTCATCCCGGCCACCTCGTGCCCCGCCGCGACCAGGAGCGCGACGAGCCGCACCCCGATCACGCCCGTGGCGCCGGCCAGGAACACCCGCATCGGTCGAGCCTAGACCGGGCCGCCCGTCGAGCCTGCCCGGCCGGCGTTCACAGGTCCCACGACAGCTCTTCGCGCCGCGACCGCACCGTGGCCGACCAGCCGGGGAACGCGATGTCGTGCTGCTCGACGACGAAGCCGTCGTCGCGCAGGTTGCAGCGCGGATACAGCGCGAGGTCGGTGACGGCGTACACGGACACCCGGCCGGGAGCGTGCTCGCTCGCGAGCCGGGCCACCACGTCGTCGTCGCGGATCGGGACGCTCCACGTGTAGTGCGTCGTCAGACCGTTCCCGGCCAGCTCCGCGAGAGGGCGGCAGTCGGCGTCGAGCAGGGTGGTCACGGCCTCCCGCCAGGTGAACATCACGTGCGCGGGCAACCGCTTGTCGTGCACGGCCACCACCCGTGCGTGCGTGAGCTCGACCCGGACCCCGACGGCGCGCGCCAGAGCCTCGTCGTACACGACGGCCGGATCCGCGGGCTTGAGCTCCCGTCGTACGACGAGGGCGATCGCCGACGCCGTCGCCAGCAGGGTCGAGCTGCGGAGCACGACGTCGTCGAGGGACCACAGCAGCGGGACGAGCGCGAGGGGCGCCCCGACGGCGAGCAGGTACCACCGTCGACCGGTCGCTCCGCGGCGCTCTGCGCTGACCATGCCGGGCCTCCCCGCCGGTCGGTCGTCCAGTGCTGGATCGCTCCCCGACCAGGGTAGGCACCGGTCCTCGAGCGGGTCGAGGTCGTTCGTGGTCACAGACCGGACTCGGTCCGGCAACGACGGAGCGGCGCCGGCGCACGAACGCGGCCGCTGCCATCCGACCCACGAGCGCACTCGGCGTCACGGCGAACCGTTCTCCGCCAAACCGGTGCGGGGCCGCTCGGATCAGGCCTACCTTGCCGAGGGGAGCCCCAGCACAGGGGTCGTGATCGAGGGGAGCAGCCATGCCGTTGTTCATGGACGTGCATCACATGGAGGGCGGAGTGTCCGCCGCGGACGTCGCCGGCGCTCACGCCAGGGACGTCGAGGTCCAGGCCGCGCACGGGGTCGAGTACAAGCACTACTGGGTGGACGAGAAGGCCGGCCGGATCTTCTGCCTCGTCGAGGCACCCGACGCCGACGCCGCCACCACCGTCCACCGCGAGGCGCACGGGCTCGTGGCCGACGAGATCTACGAGGTCAGCGAGGGCTGAACGCCGAGCCCGGCCACCGGGCTCGGCACACCGTGCCGGGACCGGTGTGCCGCGCTGCCCGCCGCTGTGTCGCGCGGCGGGCGGAGCCCGGAGCCGCCTACCCCGCGGCGGTTGTTCCTCTCGCTGCCCCTCGACCCGAACGCGACAGCGATCCTCACCGGTTCCTGCACACTGGCCGGCGTGGACCTGTCGGCGCTCATCCTTCACGACGGCAGTCAGGCGCGAGCCACTGGTCGCGTCGTCGCCTACAGGGGTGACGTCTGGTTCGAGCCCCCGATGCCGGTACGACTCGTCGCGCACGCACCTGGGCACGAACCGCCGCCACGGCCTTCCGGTGTCGGCGTCCGCACGAGCGGCGTCGACCTGGACCGGCTCTCCTCGCGCTTCGAGAAGGACGGGGCCGTCGCGGGCTGGGCGACACTCAGCGGGATCTGGCGTGGCGAACGCCTGGACGTCATCGAACAGAGCGAAGAGTCCCGCGACGAGAACCCGTGGCGACCGTTCTGGCGTACCCCACCGTGTCCGCCACCGCCTGGGGGCTGGCCGCAGGTCCCGGAGGGGTCGAACATCGAACCCAGCCCGCCCAGCTCCATCCCCGGCCGTGTCTCCGTCGTGGTCTTCCGCCCGACACCGACCCAGGTTGTCCTCGTCGTGGCGACGAGCCAGCCCGAGGCGGCCGAGGCCCTGCTCCGCCCCGTCTACGGAGACGCCCTGTGCGTCGTCGCAAGCAGGTGGAGTCCGGACCAGGTCGAGGCCGTTCGTCAGGCGCTGCACCGGCATTGGGCGGAGTGGGGCGTCTACGAGTTCGGCGGCCGGGCGGGAGACGACGCCCAGGTCACCGTGGCCGCGAAGGTCGTGCGTGTACTCCCCGGCATCGCCGAGTGGAGCCTGACGGTGCCCCCCGGAATCGTCGAGGTCACTCCGTGGCTCGGCCCGGTGGACCCCCGGCCGCCGGACGCTAACGGTTCGCGTGCGGCCTCAGCCGCACGCCATCGGCATCACAGAGGGCGCGTGTCGACGAGTTGGATCTCATCCCCATCGACGCCCACGAGCGACCACCCGGAGCCCGACCTCCCGTGAAGCCAGTGCACGGTGCGGGAACGCCTGCGACGGACCTGACGAGGGCCTCCGGATCTGCGTCTCCGCAGTTCAGAGGCCCAACACGGTGGAGCCGCCTATCGGAATCGAACCGATGACCTACGCATTGCGAGAGCGAATGAGGAGGTCCGTGAGCAGCCTCATTCGCACTCGAACGTTCTTCCGGACGAGAACGGGGCCCACCGAGCGCCGAACCCACGCCTGGCAATCCGCCGGCCCGTGGCTTCCCTCGGTTGCGACTGCGTTGCGGTCTCTGGGCGTAAGTTGTTGTGTTCTTCTTCCTTCGCCCAAACCTCAACAACTTCGGGTACCGTTTGCAGAGTTGTCGTGTTCGCGTTGTTTCCGGTGGAGCACGACAACTGCTAACGATGCGCATCTCGATCCCGGAAGGACCCGACACTCATGGCGCGCGGACGCCCTTCACGACAGACCATCTACGACCGACTCGAGGAGGCGATCGACGACCTGCGCAGCCGTATGGGAGGTCTCCCGAGCCCCGCTGAGGCGGAGCAGATCTGGGCGGAGTTGTGGCACCAGGAGGCGCATCACTCCACCGCCCTGGAGGGCAACACGTTGGTCCTCAACGAGGTTCGCAAGTTGCTCGACGAGGGCCGTGCCGTCGGTTCCAAGGAGCTCAAGGAGTACATGGAGGTCGTCGGGTATGGCGCTGCGGCCAGGTGGGTCTATGGCCAGGCCCTGGAGCCCGGTGATTGGACTACCGGTGACCTGCTCAGCACTCCAGGAGGTCCGGACGGTCCACTACGAGGCGATGACGCCGGTCTGGAGTGTGGCGCCTCACCCGCACGCGACCCCCGCCGAGACGCCGGGCAACTGGCGTCAGCACGACATCGCACCGTTCCCCGAGGGAATGACTCCGCCACCGTTTCCCGAGATCGACCATCGGATGACCGACTGGGTCAAGGACGTGAACCACCTCCGGGAGCCCAGCGACGTCGCGTTCCCCGAACGCCTGGCAAGGGTGCACAACGACTTCGAACGGATCCACCCATTTCTCGACGGCAACGGTCGCACCGGTCGATTGCTCCTCAACCTGCTCCTGGTGCGGCTCGGCTACCCCCCGGCGATCGTGTTCAAGAACGACCGCGCGAAGTACCTGGACGCGATGCGCAAGGCGGACCGGGGCGACGACGGCCCGTTGGGCGAGCTCATCGCCCGGGCGGTCACCAACAACCTCTACCGGTTCGTCGTGCCTGCGGTGGCCGGTCCGGCCCGTCTCGTTCCGTTGGCGAGCCTGGTCGACGAGAAGTCCGGAGCGACCGCGACAGCTCTCCGGGCGGCGGCAGAGCGTGGCCGGCTTCGGGCCCAGAAGTCGGAGAACGGAGCATGGCTGAGCTCGAAGAAGTGGGTCGCCGATTACCAGAAGAACAAGTACAAGCGCGGCGGAAACCCGGCAAAGGGCTGACCCCCGGACAAACAACTCGCTCTGGACGCTGACACCCCCCCATCGTCGTCGTCAGCAAGCGGCTCGGGCACTCTTCGGTGGCCATCACCTCGGACACCTACACCCACCTCCTGCCGGGCGTCGGAAGCGAAGCCGCTGCCAAGGCGTGGTCCCTCGTGCCGCGAGCGACCGACGCGTCTCGGGCAGTCCGTGAGCAATCTGTGAGCAACTCGGCCTCGGACGGGGATCCGAAGGACGACCCAGACAGCATCGCCGCAGGTCAGAGACTTGAAGGTGGAGCCGCCTATCGGAATCGAACCGATGACCTACGCATTACGAGTGCGTCGCTCTGACCGACTGAGCTAAGGCGGCGTACTGCCACCCGGGGGCGACCGCACGAGCAGGAAGGATACCCCAGCCGTCCGTGTCGCCCGTGCCGGGCCGATCCGGGAGCGTCGACGCGCCCGGCTCAGTGGCAGACGGTGCCGGCGGGCGGCGTGACACCGCCGGTGAGGAACCGGTCCACGGCCGAGTCGATGCACGAGTTGCCCTTGCCGTAGCCGGTGTGGCCGTCGCCGACCCGGGTCAGCAGGACCCCCTTGGACAGCTGCTTCGCCAGTGCCTGCGCCCAGGGGTACGGCGTAGCCGGGTCGTACGTCGTGCCCACCACGAGGATCGGCGGCGACCCGGGCGCGTGGATCTCGTGCGGGGTGTCCGTCGCCGGGACGTCCCAGTAGTGGTACGGCAGGATCCCCCAGGCGGTGAAGGCACCGAAGACGGGTGCCTCCTTCGACCACTGCGCGGCCAGCGCGGCGGACTGCGCGGCGTCGGGCCGGTCGGGCCGGTCGAGGGCGCTCACCGCGTAGAGCGCCGCCGTGGAGTTGTCGGTGTAGTGCCCGGCGTCGTTGCGCGAGAGCCGCTCGTCGAGCATCGACAGCAGCGTCGACCCGTCGCCGTCGAAGGCCGCCTGCAGGCCGAAGCGCAGCGACTCCCAGTCGCCGTACGACGGGAAGTAGAGGTACGACGCGACCGCGTTCTGCGCGAGCGCCTGGGTCAGCGGACGCTTGGGGTCCGACGTCGCGAGCGGCCGCGAGTCGAGCCCGGCGAAGAACTGGGCGATGCGGTCGACGCCGGCCTGGACGCCCTTGCGGCAGCGGGCAGTCGGACTGGTTGTCGCAGTCCTCGACGAACCGGTGCAGCGCCAGCTCGAAGCCCTTCGCCTGGCCGTGGATGAGCTCCACGTTCGACAGCGAGGGGTCGATGGCGCCGTCGAGGACCATGCGGCCGACCTTGGTCGGGAACTCGTCGGCGTAGGTCGCGCCGAGCATGGTGCCGTAGGAGAAGCCGAACCAGTTCAGCTTCTGGTCACCGAGGGCGGCGCGCAGGATGTCCATGTCGCGCACGGTGTCGCGGGTGCCGATGTGCGCGTAGATCTTCGGCGAACGGGTCCGGCACGCGACCGCGAACTGCTCCGCGAGGCGCTCGCTCTGCGCCACCTCGGCCGGCGTGTCGGGCGTGCCGTCGGCGGCGATGAAGGCGTCGGTCTGCTTGTCGTTCAGGCACTCGACCGGGTCGGACTGGCCGACGCCGCGCGGGTCGAAGCCGACGATGTCGTACTTCGCCCGCACCGCGTCGTCGATCACCGCGCGAGCCGCACGGGCGAAGTCGACGCCCGAGGCACCCGGGCCGCCGGGGTTGAGCACGAGCGACCCGATCCGCCCCGACTGGGTGCGTGCGCAGGCGCAGGACGGCGAGCTTGATGGTGCTGCCCGAGGGGTCGGCGTAGTCGAGCGGGACGGTGAGCTTCGCGCACTGGAACGAGCCGCCGCAGCCGGACCACACGAGCTTCTGGGCGTAGAACGACTGCAACCCGGCCGTGGACGGGCTCGAGGCCGACGACGACGGCGCCGAGGAGGTCGCGGACGGCGCGGGCGTGCTCTCGGTGATGGTCCCGACCGTCCCCGAGCAGCCGGCCAGCGCCGCGACGGCCGCCGTCGCCGCGAGTCCCGTCAGCAGACGGCGCAGCGCGACGGGCCGGCTCACGGGGGTCTCCAGGTACTGGGTTGGGCGCACTCGTCCGCCCCGCGGGCGCGGGGACGTGGCAGGGCCAGCCTGCCAGGTCGCGTCTGTGGGACGCCCGGCGCGCCCTGGGAGTTCCGCCGCAGGCCGGTCGATCGGCGCGAGGCGCTCTCGGCGCGGACGGCGAGGCCGTCGGCCGCCGCGGGCGCGACGGTCCGGTGGTCGGGTCGGCCGCCACGACGCGGCCTTACGCCGACGAGCCCTGGGAGTCGCTCGTCCGAGTCTCGTACGCGCGCCGGGACCCGCAGGTGGAGGCCACCGGACAGACGGTCGCCTTCCCGTTCGCGGCCAGCCGGACCACCAGCGTCTCGCTGGGGACGTTCCGGCCCACGACCCGCCCCGGACCGTCCGGCGTCTCGACGGTCTCGCCGTCCGCGGGCCAGCTGTCGTGCGCCTCCTGGTAGAGCGGGTGCTCGTACTTCAGGCAGCACATCAGGCGTCCGCACGCGCCGGAGATCTTCATCGGGTTGGCCGGCAGGTCCTGGTCCCGGGCCATCCGGACGGTGACGGCGTCGAAGTCGACGAGGAACGTCGAGCAGCAGGTGTCGCGACCGCAGGAGCCGACGCCGCCCTTCACCCGGGCGTCGTCGCGCGGGGTGAGCTGGGTCAGCTGCACCTTGCAGTCGAGCGTCGTGGCGAGGTCGCGGACCAGCTGGCGGAAGTCCACCCGGGTGGCGGCGGTGAAGAAGACCGTCGCCGTGGGACGTCCGGACTCGTGGCCGACGTCGGCCCAGTCGACGGCGCTCACCTTCATCGGCAGCTTGTGCTCGCGGATGAGCCGCTGCGCCGCCACCTGGATCTCGGCGCGGCGCCGCTTGTTGTCCTCGTCGCGCCGGACGTCGTCGTCGGTCGCGGGACCCGCGCACACGGGCAGCCCGCCGATCTCGTCGTCGACCGGCTCGGGGCCCCACACGACCTGGCACACCTCGGGCGACGTCGACGTCGGGAACAGCACGCGGTCACCCACCCGGGGACGGTGCTCCCCCGGGTCGAGGTAGTAGAGCCGGCCCGACCTCGTGAAGGTCACGGCCATCATCATCGGCACGGGTCAGCCCACCCTGGCCAGGAACGCGTCGACCACGGCGTCAGGGTCCTCGTCGGGGAGCCAGTGGCTGCGGCCCTGGAGCGGCCGGAACTCGTACGGACCCTCGCAGTAGCGCGCGCAGGCGAGCGCGGCGGTCTCGCCGATCGCGACGTCGTCGGTGCCCCACACGAACGCCGTGGGGACCCGGACCGGCGGCGTGGCCGACTCGTCGCCGAGCCCCATCGCTGCGTACCAGCGCAGCGACGCCTCCAGAGCGTCGTCCTCGGTGAAGAACTCGACGTAGGCATCGACGTCGTGGGCGTGGACGTGCTCGCCGTAGACGTCGCGCAGGCCCGCGGCGCCGTCGCGCAGCAGCACCTGGGCCGCAGCGCGCCGGGGCCGTGCGGAAGAAGGTCATGTACGCCGACTTCTCCCGCTGCCCGTCGTCGACGCCGAAGGCGTCCACGAGCGCGTGCGGGTGCGGGACCGACAGCGCGGTCAGCGACCGCACCAGCTCCGGCCGCCGGGCCGCGAGACCCCAGCCCACCGCGGCACCCCAGTCGTGCCCGACCACGTGCGCGCTCTCCCAGCCGAGGGCGCCGAGGACGTTCGCGGCGTCGGCCGTGAGCCGGTCGACCGAGTACGCCGCCACCTCGGCCGGACGCGCGCCCGGCGAGTAGCCGCGCTGGTCGACCGCGACGACGCGGAAGCCCGACGAGGCGAGCGGCGGGATGACCCGCGACCAGGACCGCGACGTCTGGGGCCAGCCGTGCAGCAGCAGCACCGGCACGCCGTCGTCGGCCCCCGCCACCACGGCGTCGAGGACGAGTTCGCCGTGGTCGGGGTCGTCGACGAGCGATCTCCGCGGTCTCGGTGGGCACCTGCCGAGCGTAGGCGCTGCCCCGGCGTCGTGGGGCCGGTCGACCTCCCGGACGCCGGTGCCGGGGCCTACCGTGGACCCGTGGGTGCCGGTAACGACGTAGCCAGGCTGGCCGAGCGCGTGGCGGCGCTCGTGGAGCAGGGGCTCGACGTCGCCGAGGCCTACACCGCCGCCAAGGGCATGGGCACCAAGGCCACCCGCGAGTACGGCCGGGCGATGGAGAAGCACGCGAAGGCCGTGAGCCGGCACCAGGCGCGCGTGCGCGGCTGGCGTCGCGAGTCGGTGACGCTGACCGCGGTGTCCGGCTCGGCCGCGGTGCTCGGCGTCATCGACGTCGCGTCGCAGAACGCTCGCGCTCCCGGGCGAGCCGTGGTTCTGGCTGCTCGGGTCGGCGGTGTCGGCCGTCCTCGCGGTCCGCGCCCGCTACTCCGCGGCGCACTCCGTCGCGCCCGAACCGCCCGCGCTGCGCGCGACGTACACCGTCACCGACGTGCGCCGTGACGCCGTCGGGTGGGCCGAGGCACAGGGGCTGGCCGCCGTACGCCGCCAGCTCGTGGCCATGGTGCCGGCCGTGGCGGCGCTGCACCCCGACGCCGGCAAGGAGCTCCGGTCGGCCGACGACGAGGCCGCTCCGGTCCTCGCGGCGCAGGTGACCCGCCTCGCCGTGCTGGACCAGGTCCGTCGTGAGCTGCCCGGCTCCCAGGCCGCGGTCGCGGCGACCGACGCCGCGGAGCAGGTCCGCGCCCGGCTGGCCGAGGGCGTGGCGGTCTACGACCGGCTGCTGGCCGCGGCCTCGACGATGCTCGCCTCGCCCGACCTCGGCCGCTCGAGCGTCGACGTCCTCGGGCCGGCCGCCGACGCCCTCACCGCCTACGCCGACGGCCTGCGTACCGCCGCCGGCTGACCCCGCCGGGGTCGCCGAGTCACTGGCGCCACTGCTCGAGAAGCCGGCTCGCGTTCGATCACTTACGCCGGTGGCTCGGGGCCATCGAGCGGCGTCACGTGGCGGCGAGCGACGGGTCCTTGAGCGCGACGGTGAGCGACTCGAAGGCCAGCAGCGGCGGCACGTTGGCCTCGAGGAGGTTGCGGGTGCGCTCGAGCGCATCGACACGGCGCAGCGTGTCCTCCGGACCGGACTCGGCCGCGACCCGCTCGAGCTGCGGGCGCATCTCGTCGTTGACGAGGTCCGACGCCGCGCCGAGCTGGAGCACGAGGACGTCGCGGTAGAACGCGATGAGGTCGACGATCGCGCGGTCGAGCTGGTCGCGCACGACCCGGCGCCGCCGACGCTTCTGCCGGTCCTCGAGCGCCTTCACGGCACCCTTCGCCCGACGCTCGACGGTGCCGATCCCGCGGCCCTCCCCGCCCTCGCCGTACGCCGCGCGCAGCGCGGCCATCTCCCGCTCGTCGAGCGGGTCGCAGATCGACGCGGCGTCGTCGTTGACCGTGGCCACGAGGTCGGCGGCCAGCGCCAGGCAGGACCCGAGGTCGTGCAGCTGGGTCGGGATGCGCAGGACGTCCTGGCGGCGCAGCCGCGCGGACTCGTCGGTCGCGAGCGCGCGGGCCCGGCCGATGTGCCCCTGCGCCGCGCGCGCGGCGAAGGCCGCCATCGCCGGGTCGACGCCGACGACGCGGGTGAGCGCCTCGGCGACCTCGGCGGTCGTGGGCGTCGCGAGCATGAGGTGGCGGCAGCGCGACCGGATGGTGGGCAGCACGTCCTCGGTGCTCGGTGCGCACAGCACCCACACCGTGCCGGGGGTCGGCTCCTCGATGCTCTTGAGCAGGGTGTTGGCGCTCTCCGCGTTGAGCCGGTCGGCGTCCTCGAGCACGAACACGTGCCACGGCGCCCGCGAGGGCGTCATGGCCGACCGGTGCACGAGCTCGCGGGTCTCGGCCACGGAGTAGGTCACCGACTCGGGCACGACGTGCTCGACGTCGACGTGCGCCGAGTGCTTCACCGCGACGCACTCCGCACAGGTGCCGCAGCCGCCGTTCGGGCAGACGAGCGCGGCCGCGAACGCGAGCGCCGCGGTCGAGCGACCCGAGCCGGGCGGTCCGGTGATGAGCCAGGCGTGCGTCATCGCCGAGGAGGGCAGTCCGGCCCGGGTGGCCGGGGCGTCGGCGGCGGCGTCACGCAGCCGGGCTACGGCGTGGTCCTGGCCGACGAGGTCGGAGAAGACGTCGCTCACGGCGCGTCCCGGTCCTGGCCGACGAGGTCGGAGCAGCGGTCGCTCACGGCGCGTCCCGGCCCTGGCCGAGGACGTCGGAGCAGCGGTCGCTCACGGCGCGTCCCGCCGGTCGAGGAGCTCGTCGACCCGCTTCTTCACGGCCCGGGCGATCTCGTCGCGCTCCCCGGCAGCGGGCAGGACGAGGTAGCGCTCGGCGTCGCCGGCGGCCAGGGCCCGGAACGCCTCGCCGACGTTCGCGTGGAACTCCTCCGGCTCCGCCTCGAGCCGGTCCGGCTCGGGGCCGAGGCGACCGAGCCCGGTGCCGGCGTCGACATCGAGGAGCACGGTGAGGTCGGGCAGCAGGTGACGGGTGGCCCACAGGTTGATCTCCCCGACGACGTCGGGTCCGAGGCCGCGGCCGACGCCCTGGTAGGCGATCGAGGAGTCGATGTAACGGTCGGTGATCACCACGGCGCCCCGGTCCAGCGCGGGCTGGACTAGCCGCGCGACGTGGTCCGCGCGGCTCGCGGCGTACAGCAGCGCCTCGGCGCGGGCGTCGAGCCCGGCGAAGTCGGGGGTGAGGACCACCTGCCGGATGGCCTCGGCCGCCGGGGTGCCGCCCGGCTCGCGGGTGAGGACCACCTCGCGGTCCTCGGCCCGGAGCGCCTCGGCCAGCGCGCGCGCCTGGGTCGACTTGCCCGCGCCGTCGCCGCCCTCGAACGCCACGAACAGTCCGCCGGTCACGAGCAGACCCTACGACGCCGCCCCGACGCCCCGCACGCCACGCCCCCGCCCGCCTGCTGCCCACCCTCCTGTCGCTTCCCGCGGCCGCGCAGCGGCGGGAAGCAGCAGATGGCTGGGCAGCAACGTGGGTCACGCGGCGCGGCGGCCGGGAGACGGGACCGGGCTACGCCTTCGCCGCGGTCTTCTTCGCCGCCGTCTTCTTCGCCGCGGTCTTCTTCGCGGCGGACTTCTTGGCCGCGGTCTTCTTCGCCGGCGCCTTCTTCGCGACCCGCTTCTTCGGCGTGGGCTCCTTGGCGCGGCGCTCGGCGAGCAGGTCGGCGGCCCGCTCGATCGAGATCGTGGCCGGGTCGTCCGCGCGGCGCAGCGAGGCGTTGGTCTCGCCGTCGGTCACGTACGGGCCGAAGCGCCCCTCCTTGAGCTGCACCTCGCGCTGCGTCGACGGGTCGACGCCGACGACGATCCCCGGCTTCGGCGCCGCCTGACCGCGGCGGCCCTTCGGCTGCGCGAGCAGCGCCAGCGCCTCCTCGAGCGTCACCGTGAAGATCGACTCCTCGCCCGGCAGCGAGCGCGAGTCCTTGGCCTTGGTGATGTACGGGCCGTAGCGCCCGTTCTGCGCGGTGATCTCGACGCCGTCCGCCGGGTCGACGCCGACCACGCGCGGGAGCGAGAGCAGCCGCAGCGCCTGCTCGAGCGTCACGGTGTCGACGGCCATGTCGGCGAACAGCGAGGCCGTACGCGCCTTGGCCGACTTCGGCGCGGTGTCCTCGAGGACCTCCGTCACGTACGGCCCGTAGCGACCGGTCTTCGCGACGATCTCGCGGCCGGTCTCCGGGTCCGTCCCGAGCGGGTGGTCGCCCGAGGGCAGCGCCAGCAGCTCGGCCGCCTTCGCCGCGGTGAGCTCGTCGGGCGCGAGGTCGACCGGGACGTTCGCCCGCTCGCCGTCCCGCTCGACGTAGGCGCCGTACCGCCCGACGCGCAGCACGGCGTCGGAGTCCGCGATGGGGAACGACGACAGCTCGCGCGCGTCGATCTCGCCCAGGTCGTTGACCAGCGGGTGCAGGCCGGCGAAGTCCGCGCGCCGCGTCCCCGCGGTAGAAGCGGTCGAGCACCCCGACCCGGTCGACCTCGCCGGACGCGACGGTGTCGAGGATCTCCTCGAGCCGAGCGGTGAAGTCGTAGTCGATGAGGTCGGTGAAGTGCTCCTCCATGAGCCGCACGACGGCGAACGCGAGGAACGACGGCACCAGCGCGGACCCGCGCTTCACGACGTAGCCGCGGTCGACGATCGTGCCCATGATCGAGGCGTACGTCGACGGGCGGCCGATGCCGCGCTCCTCGAGCGCCTTCACGAGCGAGGCCTCGGTGTAGCGCGGCGGCGGGTTCGTCGAGTGGCCCTCGGGGTCGAGGCGCAGGGCGGTGAGCGAGTCGCCGACGGCGAGCGGCGGGAGACGGCGCTCGGCGTCGTCGCCGTCCCTGTCCGCGTCGTCGTCGATCGACTCCTCGTACGCCGCGAGGAAGCCGCGGAAGGTGATCACGGTGCCGGACACCGAGAACTCCGCGTCGCGACCGTCGGCCGCGACGGCGCCGAGACGGATCGTCGCGGTCTGGCCCCGGGCGTCGGCCATCTGCGAGGCGACGGTGCGCTTCCAGATGAGGTCGTAGAGCGCGAAGTCGTCGCCGCGCAGCTCGCCGGCGACCTGCGCCGGCGTACGGAACACGTCGCCCGCCGGGCGGACCGCCTCGTGCGCCTCCTGGGCGTTCTTCACCTTGCGGTCGTAGCGGCGCGGCACCTCGGACACGTGGTCGCTGCCGTAGAGCTCAGCGGCCTGCGCGCGCGCGGCGTTGACCGCCGACTCGGACAGCGTCGTGGAGTCGGTACGCATGTAGGTGATGTAGCCGCGCTCGTAGAGGCCCTGCGCGACGCGCATCGTGCGCTGCGCGCCCCAGCGCAGCTTGCGGCTCGCCTCCTGCTGGAGCGTGGAGGTCATGAACGGCGCGGCCGGTGACCGGCGGTAGGGCTTGTCCTCCACCGAGCGCACGGTGAACGGCACGTCCTGCAGGGCCGCCGCGAGCGACCCGGCGGTCTCCTCGGTCAGGTGCGCCGCGTCGGCGCGGGTGAGCACGCCGAGGTCGCTGAAGTCCTTGCCCGTGGCGACGCGCCGGCCGTCGACCGCGACGAGCTTCGCGCTGAACGAGCCGGGGTCGAACAGCCCCTCGATGTCCCAGTACGACGCCGCCCGGAACGCGATCCGCTCCCGCTCGCGGTCGACGACGAGACGCGTGGCGACCGACTGGACGCGGCCGGCGGACAGGCCGGTCATGACCTTCTTCCACAGCACCGGCGAGACCTCGTAGCCGTAGAGCCGGTCGAGGATGCGCCGGGTCTCCTGGGCGTCGACGAGGTCCTGGTCGAGGTCGCGGGTGTCCTCGACCGCGCGGCGGATCGCGTCCTTGGTGATCTCGTGGAAGACCATCCGCTTGACCGGCACCTTCGGCTGCAGCACCTCGAGCAGGTGCCACGCGATGGCCTCGCCCTCGCGGTCCTCGTCCGTCGCGAGCAGCAGGACGTCGGCGCCGGCGAGCTTCTTCTTCAGCTCGGCGACCTTCGTCCGCTTGTCGGCGTCGACGACGTACAGGGCGGTGTAGCCGTGGTCCACGTCGACGCCGAGCCGGGACCAGGCCTCGCCCTTGTGCTTGGCCGGGATGTCGGCGGCTCGCTTGGGCAGGTCGCGGATGTGCCCGACCGAGGCCTCGACCTCGTAGCCGGGACCGAGGTAGCCCTGGATCGTCTTCGCCTTGGCGGGCGACTCCACGATCACGAGGGTGCGACCCGTCCCTGTCGGGGCGGTCTCCGCCTTCGCCTTGGCCTTCGGGGGCACGCTTCTCCTCGTGGTCTCGCCGGGCGACAAGCATCGCCGGACGGGCGGAGTCTCACCATCCGACGGGGCCTGCTGTCAAACCCGGTCCTCCGCGAGGGTGTGTCGCGGAGGCGGCCCCAGGACCATCACCGCAGGTCACAGGCCCACGATGGCTCAAGCCGGACCCTCGCGGACGGGAGCCTCCCCGCGGGGGATCGACCCGCCCGGACACGACCCTTGTCCCGCGACGGATTCCGGACCGGCCCGGTCCGCCGCCTCGCTGAGCCAGGCCGCGACCTCGTCGTCGACGTCGGCGAGGTCCCCTATCTCGAGGTGGTGCATCCACCGTCCCGGAGCGGGTTCCACGACCTGCTTCCAGCGTGGCGACGGATCGGGGCGACCCAGCGCGATCGAGAGGACGACGTCCGCGCCCGGCCGCGCGAGGTACCGACCGGGCAGCCAGAGGTAGGCGAAGCCACGCTCGCGCCGGAACGCGATCTGGCTCTTCGACACCCGCACCGCGACGGGTCCGGACGCCTCGAGGATCTCCGTCACCCGCGCGAGGACCGCCAGCGCGAGCGGGTGGCCGGCGAGGTGCTGCTCCGGTGTCGGCCCGGGTTCCGCGGTCACCGTCTCAGCATGACGGTCCGAGGCCCATCGCGGCAGGTCGCGGGCTCAGCCCAGGACGAGCAGGCCGTCCTCGACGAGGCCCCGCACGGCGAGCAGGGCACCGGGCAGCACGTCGTCGGGATCGAGGGCGTACGCCGCCGCCACGGACCCGACGGCGTCCGAGAGCGTGGTGGCGCCGTCGAAGGCGCGGACGAGCGCCACGCCGACCGAGTCGAGCACGACGTCGGGACGCCAGCCCTCGACGAGCCCCACCCGCTCCGGCATCGCGCCGAGCCGTCCGGCGTCGTCGGTGCGGTCCTCGGCGACGAGCCGCATCCCCGGCGCGCGGCGCGGCCGGGAACCCAGCAGCGCGAAGGCGTCCCAGGTCGCCCAGCCCGCACGGGCCGCGACCAGCGCCGCGACCTCGTCCCCCCGCGGCAGACGTGGCGCGTGGGCGACGTCCTCGACCCGTGGCCCCTGCTCGCCGTAGGTCCCGCCACGGTGCAGCACCACCCAGCCGAAACCGATGCCCTCGGCGTCCATCGAGCGGAGCTCGTCGAGCCACTCGGCGTAGCGCCGGTCGTACTCCGACCGGGCCTCGGCGTCGTCGCGGTGCCCGCCGGCGTCGCGCAGCCACAGGCCGACGTACTCGGCCGGGTCCTGCACCTCGCGCTGCGCCACCCACGCGTCGCACCCGGTGCTCGCGACCCAGGCCGACACCCGGTCCATCCAGTCCTCGACCGCGGACGTGCAGCCAGTTCGCCAGGACCACCGCGGTCCCGCCGTCGGCGAGCCGCGCCGGCGCCTGCTGCACGAGCAGGCGGCCGAGGTCGTCGGCGGGCAGGCCGGCGTCGCGGTAGGTGTAGCGGTGGCCGGGCGAGATCACGAACGGCGGGTTGCTCACGACGAGGTCGAAGGTCTCCGCGCCGACCGGCTCGAACAGCGAGCCCGCGCGCAGGTCCCACTCCTGCCCGGACAGCGCCGCGGTCACCGCCGCGAGGCGCAGCGCCCGCCGGTTGCGGTCGGTCGCGACGACCGTGCGCGCGTGCCGCCCGAGGTGCAGCGCCTGTACGCCGCAGCCGGTGCCGAGATCGAGCGCGCGGCCGACCGCTGCGCGCGGGGTGATGCGGGCGAGGGTCAGGGACGCGCCACCGACCCCGAGCACGTGGTCGACGGCGACCTCGCCGACGTCGCGGCCCGCGGAGTCGGGTCCGTGGTCGCTGACGACGTACCAGTCGGTGTCGCTCTCGCCGTACGGCCGGACGTCGACCAGCGCCCGCAGCGTCGCGCCGCCCCCGACCAGGCCGAGGGCGAGCAGGTCGTCCAGCGGGAGGTGCCGGGCGACGTCGGCCCGCTCCACCTCCTCGCCGAGGACGAACAGCCGCACGAGCTCCGCGTCCGCACCATGCCGGTCCTGCAGGGCGCGGCGGGCGGGCACGCCCTCGTCGCGACCCAGCGCGGCGTACGCGGACGAGCCCAGCATGGTGAGGAGGCCGTCGGCGGTGAAGCCCGCGTCGAGGAACGTCTCGCGCAGCCGGAGGGCCGCCGAACGGTCCGTGCGGGGGAGGTCGACCACGCCCCGATCATGGCCCACCCCGGACGACGACGCGGGCCCGGAGGAGTCCTCCGGGCCCGCGTCGACTGCGTGCGGTGGTGTCAGGAGCCGTGCGGCGCCTGGTCACCGTCGCCGTCTCCGGCGTGGTGCTCGGCGTAGTGCGCGTCGGTGCCGTAGCTCGGGTCGTGGTGCTCGCCCTGGTGCTCGAGGATCTCCTCGATCTCCGGGTTCTCCCCGACGGCGATCGGACGCGACTTCGCGACGACGACGGCTCCCGCGACGATGAGGAACGCGACGAGCGCGATGCCCCAGCCGAACTTGGCGTTGCCCGCGAGGTAGAGCGACACGACCGACGGGGCGATGAGCAGGGCGACGAGGTTCATCACCTTGAGCAGCGGGTTGATCGCCGGACCCGCCGTGTCCTTGAACGGGTCGCCGACCGTGTCGCCGATGACCGTGGCCGCGTGCGCCTCGGAGTGCTTGCCCCCGAAGTTGCCGTCCTCCACGAACTTCTTGGCGTTGTCCCAGGCCCCACCGGAGTTGGACAGGAAGACCGCCATGAGGACGCCGGTCGCGATCGTGCCGGCGAGGTAGCTGCCGAGGGCGCCGATGCCCAGGCCGAAGCCCACGACCATCGGCATGAGGACCGCGAGCAGACCCGGCGTGACGAGCTCGCGGAGCGAGTCGCGGGTGACGATGTCGACGACCTTGCCGTACTCCGGCTTCTCCGTGTAGTCCATGATCCCGGGGTGCTCGCGGAACTGGCGGCGCACCTCGAAGATCACGGCGCCCGCGGCGCGTCGAGACACGGCGTTGATGGCGAGACCCGAGAACATGAACACGACGGCCGCGCCGATGATGCAGGCCCACGAGGTTGCGCGGGTCGGCGACGTCGAGGACGGCGCCGTACTGCGCCTGGTCGCCCGACGTCCGGCACGACGACGCCGCCGGCGGCGATGGCCGCCTTCGTCGCGGCCACCACCGTGTCGCGGAAGGCACCGAACAACGCGGTCGCGGCGAGCACGGCGGTCGCGATCGCGATGCCCTTGGTGATCGCCTTCGTCGTGTTGCCGACGGCGTCGAGGCTGGTGAGCACCCGAGCACCCTCGGGGCTGATGTCCCCGGACATCTCCGCGATGCCCTGCGCGTTGTCCGACACCGGGCCGAACGTGTCCATCGAGACGATGACGCCGACCGTGGTGAGCAGGCCGGTGCCGGCGAGCGCGATGGCGAACAGCGCCAGGACGCACCGAGCCGCCGCCGAGCAGGTAGGCGGCGAAGACCGCGGTGCCGATGAGCAGCGCGGAGTAGACCGCCGACTCCAGACCGACCGAGATGCCGGCGAGGATCACCGTGGCCGGACCGGTGAGCGAGCTCTTCGCGACGTCGTCGACCGGCTTGCGGTTGGTCTCGGTGAAGTAGCCGGTGAGCTGCTGGATCGCCGCGGCGAGCACGATGCCGATGAGCACCGCGCCGATCGCCAGGATGCGCGGGTTGAACGTCGTCGATGTTGACCAGGCCGAGGTTCTCGCCGACGACGCCGTCGATCTTGGTGATGCTGTCGGGCAGGTAGAGGAACGTCACGACCGTGACGAGGACCGCGGACACGACCGCGGAGATGAAGAAGCCGCGGTTGATCGCGCTCATGCCCGAGCGGTCGCCGGCGCGCGGCGCGACGGCGAAGATGCCGATGACCGCGGTGACGACGCCGATGGCCGGCACGAGCAGCGGGTAGACGAGGCCGAGGTTGCCGAAGGCCGCCTTGCCCAGGATCAGCGCCGCCACCAGGGTCACGGCGTAGGACTCGAACAGGTCGGCCGCCATGCCGGCGCAGTCGCCGACGTTGTCACCGACGTTGTCGGCGATCGTCGCGGCGTTGCGCGGGTCGTCCTCGGGGATCCCCTGCTCGACCTTGCCGACGAGGTCCGCACCGACGTCGGCCGCCTTGGTGAAGATGCCGCCGCCGACACGCATGAACATCGCGAGCAGCGCGGCACCGAAGCCGAAGCCCTCGAGCACGGTCGGCGCGTTCTCCTTGTAGAGGAGGACGACGAGCGCAGCGCCGAACAGGCCGAGGCCGACGGTGAACATGCCCGCCACGCCACCGGTGCGGAAGGCGATGCGCATCGCCTTGACCTCGCCGCCGTCCTCGTTGGCCGCGGCGGCCACGCGCACGTTGCCGCGCACCGCGAGCCACATGCCGGTGTACCCGGTGATCGCGGAGAAGACCGCGCCGACGAGGAAGAAGATCGAGCGGCCCACCTTCTCCGACGTCGTGTCCGCCGGCAGGAGGAACAGCAGGAAGAAGACGAGCGCGGCGAAGACGGACAGGGTACGGAACTGGCGCGACAGATAGGCCGCCGCGCCCTCCTGGACCGCCCCGGCGATCTCCTGCATCTTCGCGGTGCCCTGGCTAGCGGCCAGCACCTCGCGGGCGAGAACCCACGCGACACCGAGGGCGGCCAGTGCGACCAGCCCCACGATGACGACGAGAGTGAAGTTCCCGCCCGAGACGGTCACTGCGCCCATGGCAGCGGTCAACGACCCGGACATTCAGGCTCCTTGCGTATGAAAGGGGGTCCGGCGACTGCCGCACGGGGAGCCCGAACCCTCGAATGCGCCGGAGTCTACGCACGGCTGTGACCTGGACCACGCTCAGGGACCGGGTTCGACGTGCGGCATCGGTCACACGACGGGTGCAACCGCTGTCATGGCGTCGACCGGCGGTGCGTTACGCCGTACCCGCCGCGGGCCATCCGAGCGTGACGGTCCCGCCGTCGACCCGGGTGTGCGGAACGAGCGCCCGGACCAGCGCCAGGGCGACCCCGTCGTCGTCGTCGGACACCGACGCGTCGGTGCGGTCGTGCACCTCGACCTCGAGGCCGTGCCCGTCGTCGCGCACCACGACGTCGATGTGGGCGTCGATCTCCGCGGCTCCGTGCCGCAGGACGGCGCGGGCGACGGCCTCGCCCACCGCGAGCCGCACGTCGTCGACGGCGCCCTCGTCCAGCCCAGCGCGCCGCGCCGCGGCCACCGCGACGAGCCGCGCGGTGCGCACGTGCTCGACCGACGGCGGGATCGACAGCGTCGCGACCGGCACGGCGCTACGGGGCCAGGGCGTCGGCCACCGACGCGTGCAACGGGATGAGCTGGTCGAGACCGGTGATCCGGAACACCTTCGCGACCCGCTCGACCGAGACGACGACGTCGAGCCGCCCCTCGGCCTCGCGCACCCGCTTGAGCGTCTTCACGAGGACCGAGAGCCCGGTCGAGTCGAGGAAGTCGACCCGGGAGAGGTCGACGACGAGGTCGAGGCGACCCTCGGCGGTGAGCCGGCTCAGCTCCTGGTCGAGCCGGGGGGCGGTGAAGACGTCGACCTCGCCGATGGCGACGACGACCACGCGACCGGCTTCCTCATGGGTGCTGACATCGAGATCCACCTCGGCACTCTCGCACAGCGACGACCCCGCCCAGCCCAGCTGCACCTCGAACCCACCGTCGGCAACCGGGGGTTCGAGGTGCAACTCGGGGAGGGAGGATCAGCACGTGCCCGGTCCGGACGTCCAGCAGCTGCTCGCGCGGCTCGTCGCGGGTCGGGAGGACCGTCTGCTGCACGTGGAGCACGTGGCGGCGCGCTCCGGCACGGCCGTCGGCTGGCCCGGCTGGGTCGACGCCGAGCTGCGCGACGCCTGGACCCGCCTCGGCATCGCCCTGCCGTGGGCGCACCAGGCCGAGGCCGCCGAGCTCGCGCACGACGGCCGGCACGTCGTCGTGTCCACCGGGACCGCGTCGGGCAAGTCGCTCGCGTACCTGATGCCGGCGCTGACCTCGGTGCTCGAGGGCTCGCGCGCGCCGACCGGCCGCGGCGCGACGGCGCTCTACCTCGCGCCGACGAAGGCCCTCGCGCACGACCAGTGGCGCGCGATCGAGGAGCTCGGGCTCGACGGACTCCGCGCGTCGGCGTACGACGGCGACACGCCGGACGAGGAGCGCGCGTGGATCCGCGCGCACGCCGGCTACGTCCTCACCAACCCCGACCTCCTGCACCGCTCGCTGCTGCCGGGTCACGAGCGGTGGTCCTCGTTCCTGCGGGCGCTGCAGTACGTCGTCGTCGACGAGTGCCACGTGTACCGCGGGGTCTTCGGCTCGCACGTGGCCAACGTGCTGCGCCGGCTGCGCCGCGTCGCGGCCAGGTACGGCTCGACGCCGACCTTCGTCCTCGCGTCCGCGACGTCGGGCGACCCGGCCGGCTCGGCGTCGCGGCTCGTCGGACTGCCGGTCGAGGCGGTGAGCGACGACGCGTCGCCGCGCGGGGCGACGTCGTTCGCGCTGTGGGAGCCGCCGCTGACCGACCACGGCGGCGAGAACGACGCGCCCACCCGGCGTACGGCTACGGCGGAGACCGCGTCGCTGCTCACCGACCTCGTGGTCGAGGGCGTCCGGACCCTCGCGTTCGTGCGGTCGCGCCGCGGCGCCGAGGCCGTCGCGATGACCGCTCGCGACACGCTCGCCGAGGTCGATCCCGAGCTCGCCGGCCGGGTCGCCGCCTACCGCGCCGGCTACCTGCCGGAGGAGCGCCGCGCGCTCGAGGCCGCGCTGCGCGACGGCGAGCTGCTCGGCGTCGCCGCGACGAACGCGCTGGAGCTCGGGGTCGACGTGACCGGGCTCGACGCCGTCCTGCTCTGCGGCTGGCCCGGGACCCGAGCCTCGATGTGGCAGCAGGCCGGCCGCGCCGGACGGTCCGGGGACGACGCGCTCGCCGTGCTGGTCGCCCGCGACGACCCGCTCGACACCTACCTCGTGCACCATCCCGAGGCGGTGTTCGGCGCGGGCGTCGAGGCGACCGTCTGCGACCCGACGAACCCCTACGTGCTGGGTCCCCATCTGTGCGCGGCCGCCGCCGAGCTCCCGCTCACCCCGGACGACCTCCCGGTGTTCGGCCCGTCGACCGGCACCGTCGTCGACTCGCTCGTGGGGCGTGGTCTGCTGCGCGCGCGCCCGGGCGGCTGGTTCTGGACCCGTCGCGAGCGGGCGAGCGACCTCGCCGACCTGCGCGGCATCGGTGGCGGCATGGTCCGGGTGGTGGAGGACGCCACCGGCCGGCTGCTCGGCACGGTCGATCCGGGAGCCGCGCACTCGACCGTGCACACGGGTGCCGTGTACGTGCACCAGGGAGCGACGTACGTCGTCGACCACCTCGACCTCGACGACGCGGTCGCTCTCGCGCACCGCGAGGACGTCGACTGGACGACGTCCGCGCGCGATACGACGGACATCCGCGTCGTGGACGAGATCGCGCGACAGTCGTGGGGCGACGCCGAGCTCGTGCACGGCCACGTGGAGGTGACGAACCAGGTCGTCGCCTACCTCAGGAGGCGCTACCTGACCGGCGCGGTCCTGGGCGAGGAACCGCTCGACCTGCCGCCGCGCCACCTGCGCACCCAGGCGGTCTGGTGGACGGTGTCGCCGGCGCAGCTCGATGCCGCGGCGCTCCGCGACGTCGACGTACCGGGTGCGGCGCACGCCGCCGAGCACGCCTCGATCGGGCTGCTGCCGCTCGTCGCGACGTGCGACCGCTGGGACATCGGGGGCGTGTCGACCGCTCGCCACGAGGACACCGGACGCACGACCGTCTTCGTCTACGACGGACATCCGGGCGGCGCCGGCTTCGCCGAGCGCGGTTACACCGCCGCGCAGGCCTGGCTCACCGCGACGCGGGACGCCATCGCCGCGTGCGAGTGCCCCGACGGCTGCCCGTCATGCGTGCAGTCGCCCAAGTGCGGCAACGGCAACAACCCGCTCGACAAGGCGGGTGCGGTGCGTCTCCTCGACGTCCTGCTCGCGGGTGCGCCCCGACGAGTCGCGGCATGACGCTGCGGTCCGCGGACCTCGCCGGGGTCGTGCTGGCCGCCGGCGCGGGGACCCGGCTGCGGCCACTGACGTTCGAGCGGCCGAAGGCGATGTGCCCGGTGGGCAACGTGCCGCTCGTGGACTGGGCGATCCAGCGCATCGCGAGGCACGCAGGATCGGTGGCGGTGAACGTGCACGAGTCCGCGCCGATGCTGCTGGCCCACCTGGAGGGACGCGTGCACACCTCGGTGGAGCGGGGTGAACGGCTCGGCACGGCCGGCGCGCTCGGTCGGTTGCGTCCCTGGATCGACGGCCGGCACGTGCTGGTGCACAACGCCGACGCGTTCCTCGACAGCGACCTGTCGGAGCTGCTCGACGGGTGGACCGGCGAGCGTCCGAGGCTGCTCGTGCGGACGGAGCCGACCCCCGCGGACTTCGGCGACCGGAGGTTCGTCGGCGTCAGCCTGCTGCCGGCGCGCTACGCCGAGGCGCCTCCCCGACGCACCCGCGGGGCTCCACGCGTCGGTCTGGGGACCGGCGTACGCCGACGGCGCGCTCGAGCTGGTCGAGGTACGGGGGACGTCGATCGACTGCGGGACCGCGGCGGACTACCTCCGGGCCAACCTGCACGTCTCGCACGGCGCGAACGTCGTGGCCGCGGACGCCGTCGTGGAGGGGTCGATCACGCGCTGCGTCGTGTGGCCCGGCGCCCGCGTCGGGCCACACGAGACTCTGGTCGACGCGATCCGCACGCCGTTGACGACGGTGAGCGGCACGCCCGGCTAACGCAGGCCGGCGTGCGCGGCGGCCACGGGCTCGGCCGAGCCGCCGACCAGGCTCACCAGCCATCGGGACCACGGAGAACGCGGACTCACCGACGCGGTGAGTCGGATGTCGCCGTCGACGACCGAGCAGGTGCGCAGCCGGGCACCGTTCTGGCCGACGACCCATGCGGCGGTGGCGCACGCCCCGGCCTCGGAGGTCTGCGCCGCGGGAGCGCCGGCCAGGGCGCCCAGATCGGCGGCCGCGGCCGCGCGCTGACCTGCAGCGAGCAGGTCGGCCACGGCGCCACCCAGGAGCGCGACGACGACCAGCAGGCCGGCGAGCAGCGTCGCGCTCACGAGCGCCGCCCCGCGGTCGTCGCGAGCACGGCCGCGGGTGCTCATGGGACCTGCTCCACGAGCGCGACCGACGCCGCGTGCAGGCGGACCGATCCCCAGCGGGCGAGGGCGCCCGGGGCCGCCACCGTGCGGCTGACGTCGACCACGACATGGTCGACGTCGAGATGCACGTCGACCTCGGCGTCGGGGACGAGCCGTCGGGCCTCGGCCCGCACCTCCGCGGCGCCGTCGCCCCGCGCCGCCAGCCGGGCGCCCGCCCGGGCCGCCTCGCCCACGGCGAGCTGCGCGGGCAGCAGCGCGAGCGCCCAGGCGAGCCCGATCGACACGGCCAGCAGCATGAGGATCCCGGCGGCCGTCTCGACGGTCACGGCGCCTCCGTCGGCACGAGCCGGGACGCGGTGCGACCCCGGCCGGCAAAGGCCGGCCGGGGTCGCCATGGTCCGCTGCATCACCCGAGCCCGAAGATGGACAGCGCCGCGCGGATGATCGTCTCGAAGATCATCTTGATGATGTTCATGAACCACTCGCTGGTGAGCAGCTTGATCAGGATGCCGCCGAGGCCGGCGGCCGCGACGGTGACGACGGCGTACTCGGCGGTCGCGGCGCCGAGGTCGGAACCACGGCCCTTCAGCCGGAGCCGGAGCGGGGTGACGAAGCGGGCGGACAGACGACGGGTCACAGGATCTCTCCTCGCGGTTGGACGTCGGCGACGATCGCCGGCCCGGGAACGCTGCGCCTCCGACTGACCAGCCCGTCGCCGACCGCACCCTCCGCTGGGGACGACGACACGGACCGGAACCCTGGGGACAAGGGCCCTCAGAGCAGCGCACCGGCCCAGGACGCGACGACCGGCACCACACCGAGCAGCACGAACGCCGGCAGGAACGCGACGCCCAGCGGTGCGGTGAGTCGTACGGCGGCGGTCCTGATCCGGGCCTCCGCCCGGACCCGGTGGGCGGCACGGGCCTGCTCGGCGACTGCGCGGGAGCAGCGAGGACAGGGGTGCACCCGTCTGCTGCGAGCGCGCCACGGCGAACGCGAGCCCCGCCATCGGGGCGTGCACGGCCACCTCCGACCAGACCGAGCTGGGATCGGCACCGAGGCGCAGCGCGGCGAGGCCGCGCTCGAGGACCTGCGACGCGGGCAGTCCGACGGCTGCCGCGGCCACCTCCAGCGACCGCTCCAGCGGGGCGCCCGAGGCGAGGCACGCGGCGACGAGGTCGACGACGAGGGGCGCCTGCCGTTCGAGCGCCTCGCGCTGGCGACGACGAGCCCGGGGCTCCAGCCGGGCGAGCACCGCGGCGGTCGCCACGGCGACGACGAGCCCCACGGCGGCGCCGGGTGCGCCACCCACGAGGACGGCGGTGGCCACACCGGCGACCAGTGGTGCGACCACAGGGCGCCGACTCGCCGAGCTGCTGCGGTCCCGTGCCCGTACCCGTCCGGGTGCGGGTCGTCGGGACGCCGGCAGCGGCGGCGCGAGGGCGGTCACCGCGACGAGAGTGGTCAGCAGCCCCAGCAGCACCGGGCTCACAACCCCGCCTCCAGCGATGTCGTGATGCGCCAGGACCACCAGGCGCCCAACGGCCTCGAGCAAGAGGCCGGCCGCCAGGACGACGCGACCCGGCGTCGAGCCGAGCAGCCATCCCCACGGGTCGGCACCGAGTCCCGAGCCCAGCAGCAGCCCGAGACCGGGCAGGGCGGCCAGGACGACCGCGGTCGCGCGAGGCTCGGCGAGGCCGGCTCGCAGCTCCCCGCGGATCCGCTCCGTCTCCCGTGCCGAGTCGGCCAGCGTCGTGAGCGAGGACGCGAGGCCCGCTCCGGAGCCCTGCGCCACCTCCCAGCACGCCGCGACCCCGCGCACGAGAGGCGATGCGTCAGCGCTGTGCAGTGCCGCGGCGACGTCCCCGCCGGAGCGCGCCGCGGCGACCGCGGCGGGGCACACGTCGTAGGACCTCGAGGCGGCCACGATCGCCGAGGCGGGGTCGCGCCCGCCGTCGAGCTCCGCGACGAGGGCCTCCACCCAGGCCAGCTCGTCCGGGTTCCGGGAGCGTCGGACGATCCGGGTCGGGAGGACGAACCGTGGGAAGGCCTGCGGCAGACGAAGTCGCGCCGGTGGAGTCAGGGCCAGCAGGGCCGCGACGAAGGCCAGCAGCGGGAGGTAGCCGGTCACCACGGTCCCTCGTCCTGGGGTGCCCACTCGCCGAGGCGGTGCCGCAGCCGGTCGAAGCCGGCGCCGCGCGCGACGGGTGCCGACGCGGTCGACCAGGTCAGCGCGTCGACGAGGACGGTCAGCCCGTCGCGCCGCTCCGCGACGGACAGCGACGACCAGCGACGCCGGCCGTCCCGATCGCGCACCAGATGCACGACGACGTCGAGCCCCGCCGCGATCTGCGCGTGGACGGCGGCCCGGTCGAGCCCCGCCGCGAGCGCCAGTGCCTCGAGCCGGGCGGGGACGTCGACCGCGGCGTTGGCGTGGACCGTCGCGCAGCCACCCTCGTGCCCGGTGTTGAGCGCGGCGAGCAGATCGACGATCTCGGCGCCACGAACCTCGCCGACGACGATGCGGTCGGGCCGCATCCGCAGGGACTGGCGGACGAGGTCGCGCAGGGTGATCTGGCCGCTGCCCTCGATGTTGGCCGGTCGCGCCTCGAGCCGGACCACGTGCGGGTGGTCCGGCGCGAGCTCGGCCGAGTCCTCCACCACCACGAGGCGCTCGCGCCGCTCGCACATCCCGAGCAGCATCGACAGCCAGGTCGTCTTGCCCGTCCCGGTGCCGCCCGTGACGAGCACGGCGAGCCGAGCGGCCATGACCGCACGGATCCACGGCGCGACGGCGGCCGGGAGCGACCCGGCCGCGACCAGATCCTCGAGCGTGAAGGCGCGGCGGCGCGGCACCCGGAGCGACAGGCACGTGCCCGACACGGCGACCGGCGCGAGGACCGCGTGCACCCGCGTGCCGTCGGGCAGCCGCGCATCGACGTAGGGCGAGGCGTCGTCGAGCCGCCGGCCGCACGCCGCCGCGAGCCGCTGAGCGAGCCGGCGCACGGCGTCGTCGCTGCCGAACCGGACGTCGACGGGCTCGGCGCCGCTCCCGCGGTCGACCCACACCTCGTCGGGACCGGTGACGAGGACGTCGGTGACGAGGGGGTCGCGGAGCAGACGGGTCAGCGGCCCGGCGCCCGACATCTCGCCGTGCAGACGCTCGGCCTCGGCGAGCAGGACGTCGGCACCGAGGAGCACGCCGTCGGACCGCAGAGCGCGGGCGACGTCGGCGGCCGTGGGCGACTGGCCCTCCGCGACGAGCGCCGATCGCACCCGGTCCACGACGTCCGGGGGCAGGCTCATCGCGGCACCAGCCGATCGACGAGCTCGGCGCAGGTGCGGGCCAGCCGCGACCGCCCGGCACAGGCCCGGCGGGTCACCGCGGTCGAGGGCTTCCTCGAGCCTGGGGTCGTGCGCCACCTCCGCGGCGACCTCGAGGCCGAGCCAGGCCGCGAGCTCGTCCGGGTCGAGCGCCTGCGCGTGCCGCGGTCGGTGCCGTACCACGAGGCGCAGGTCGGCCCGGTCGGTCAGCGAGGTGACGTGGCGCAGCGTGGCGGCCGCTCCGCGCACGTCGGGCGTCGCGACGAGGAGCACGACGTCGCAGCGCGGGACCACAGCGTCGAGGACGTCGGGCCGGCAGCGCGGCAGGTCGAGCACGACGACGTCGTACGCCGCGACCGCGGAGTCGACGACCGCCGGCACGGCGTCGACCGGCACGGCGTCGACGCCGGAGCGGTCCACCGACAGCACGTCCACGCCGTGCGCGGACGGCAGGGCGCCGCGCAAGCGCCTCGGGCACGAGCAGGCCGGACACCGAGGCGAGGTCGGACCAGCGCGCTCCCGGCTCGTCCTCGGCGCCGAGGGCGAGATCCAGCCCGCCGGAGCCGGGGTCGACGTCGACCAGGACGACGTCGTGCCCGGCCCGCCGAGCCGCGAGGGCGAGCGCGGTGGCGAGCACGCTCGCGCCGGCGCCGCCGGAACCGCCCACGACACCGAGCACGGTGGCCCGCCGGACCGTGGCCGGTCGCTCGGCGAGGCGCTCGACCAGGAATCCCTCCCCCGAGGGCAGGGTGACGACGTGCTCCGCGCCGAGCGCGAGGGCCGCCCGCCACGGAACCGAGTCCTCACCGGCGTGCGTGGCGACGAGCACGTGGGCCCGCCGGCCGAGCGACGCGGCGGCGACCTCGTCGGCCAGGTCGTCGCCCACCACCACGAGCGGGGCCGACGCCCACAGGCGGCGGCCGGACTCGGCGGCCGTCGCTACGTCGGGCTCGACGCCCGCCGCCACCGCGAGGCGGCGCAGGTCGTCGAGGAGGTCCGGATCCCGGGTCAGCAGCAGGGGTCTCTCGCGCAGGGTCATGCCGGCGACGATCCGGATCGCGGCCTGCGCGGATCCACGACCGGGCGGACCGCCTGGGGACGACACACGACCCGGGACGCCTGGGGACGGCGTCAGCCCGAGTCGGCCACCGCACCCGGCTCGTGCGCGGCCCGGCCGGCTCGACCCCGGTCCATCTCGCGCCACACCGGGAGCAGGAACGGCGAGAGCGTCGCCAGCAGGTAGAGGCAGCCGAACCCGACGAGCGTGGCGGTGAGGCCCACGGCACCGACCGCGAGCCCGCCGACGAGCGCGCCGAGGGGTACGCCGCCCCACGCGAGGGCGCCCAGCACGCCGAGGACGCGCGCCTGCAGGTGCACCGGCACTCGCTCGTACTCCGTCGAGCTCAGGGCGGGGTTGATCGCCCCGACGCCGAGCCCGGCCAGCACGCACACCAGGAGCACCGGCGGCAGCGTCGAGGCCACGGCGAGGGTGAGGAACCGCGGGGCGCCGCCGACGAGGAAGCCCCACGCGAAGGACTGCCGACGGGGGAGCCGCGGGCCCAGCCAGGCGAACATTGCCGCCCCCGCGACGGCTCCGATCCCGAACACCCCGCCTACCAGCCCGAGCCCCAGCGGACTTCCCACGGCGTCGCGCACCCAGACCGGCACGAGCACGACGCTGTACGCCTGGTCGAGCAGGTTCGTGACGAAGACCATGACGGCGATGGCGACCAGCAGGCGATCACGCCGCAGGAAGGCAAGACCCGCCCGGAGCTCGGCGACGTAACCGGATCTCGTGCCCACCGCTGCCGCCTCGGTCTCGCGACGGGACGGCAGCACCGACCGGTCGACCATGGTGCCGATGAGGGCGGCAGCGACGACGAAGGAGGCCGCGTCCAGCAGCAGCACGACGGGCGCCGACCAGACGGTCATGAGCACACCGGCGAGCGGGAGGCCGACCATCCCTGCGACGCGGTTCATCCCGTCGCGCAGCCCGGTCGCCCGCTCGATCGGGGTGCCGGCCCGCTCGGCCAGACCGGGCAGCAGGACCGACGTCGCGGAGCCGAGGCCGCGCACCCCGCCGGCGAGCCCGACGAGCAGCATGAGCGCGCCGACCGGCAGCCGACCGAGCAGGTGGAGCACCGGCACCGCGGCCACCAGCACCGCGGCCACGACGTCCGACACGACGGCCACCCGCCACGCGCCGACCCGGTCCACGAAGGGTCCACCCAGCGCGAGGGACAGGACGTACGGCGTCGACTCGACGAACGCCACGAGGCCGGTCAGCACGGCGCTGCCGGTCGTGGCGAGGACGAACCACGGGATGGCGACCATCGACATCCGCGTGCCGGTTACCGAGACGACCTCGGACGCGAGGAAGGCCCACAGCCCGCGGCGCCGTGGCCGAGACCCGACGGGCACCTCGGTCCGGGTGATGGTTCCAGGCGCGGCGCGCGGCGGGGCGGGGGGCGGAGGGGTCGGTCCGGGCACGCCCGCACGCTATCCGGCAAATACTTCTTTGCAAAGATGTCTTTGTCCGTTTCGCGGAGTACCACTGACCGTCCCCGAGCCCGCCTACCATCGGGACATGACCCGTGCGGCCGCGTTCTTCGACCTGGACAAGACCATCCTCGCCAAGTCGAGCTCCCTGGCGTTCGCCCGCCCGTTCTACCGGGGCGGGCTCATCGGCCGCGCGGACGTGCTCAAGAGCGCCTACGCGCAGTTCACCTACCTCTCCTCCGGCGCCGACCACGACCAGATGGAGACGATGCGCCACTACATGTCCGAGCTCGTCAAGGGCTGGGAGGTCGAGACGGTGCGGCAGATCGTCGCGGAGACGCTCGACGAGATCGTCGACCCGATGGTCTACGAGGAGGCGGTCGACCTCATCGAGGAGCACAAGGACGCGGGCCGCGACGTCATCGTCATCAGCTCCTCGGGGACCGAGGTCGTCGAGCCGATCGGGGAGCGCCTCGGCGTGGACCGCGCGATCGGCACGCAGGTGGCGGTCGAGGACGGCAGGTACACCGGCGAGATCCTCTTCTACGCCTACGGCGAGGGGAAGGCCGAGGCGATGCGGGCGCTCGCCGCGGAGAACGGCTACGACCTCGCCGAGTGCTACGCGTACACCGACTCGATGACGGACCTTCCGATGCTCGAGATCGTGGGGCACCCGGTGTGCGTCAACCCCGACGCGCCGCTGCGCCGGCTGGCGACCGAGCGCGGCTGGCCGGTCGTCGACTTCGCCCGTCCCGTCGCGATGCCGTCGGTGCGACAGCGTCTCGCCGAGATCAACACGGCCGACAACCGCCGCACCGCGCTGCGGGTCGGCGCCGCCACGGTCGCGCTCGGGATCGCCTGGTACGCGAGCCGTCGCCGGGGCAACGCCTAGGAGGAGCCGTGCCCGACGCACGTCGTGAGGAACGCCCCTCGACGCGCGCGGGCGGACCGGCGTACGACCGGCTCGACCGCCGGCTCGACCTCGACGCCCTCGACGCCCCGCTCGACCTCGACGTGCTCGGCACCGGTCCCGACGGCCCGCTGCTCTCCGAGCGCCTCCGCGACGTGCTGGAGCGCGCCGGAGTAGCCCCGTTCGTACGCCGGCACCGCGTGCCGCTCGCCGCCGGGTCGCTGGTCGTGGCGCTCGGCGTCGCGGTCCTGACGTCCTGGTGGCTGACCCGACCCGAGCCGCTCCCCGCAGCACCGCGCGTGCTCGTGACGGCGAGCGGGTCGGACCGCACCCAGGTCGGCCTGCTCCCCGCCGACGGCGGGCTCGTGGGCATCACGCTCGACGTCGCCGTCGTCTCGTCCGAGCGGCCCGGGGTCGGCGTCGCGCTGGTCGCGCTCACCGGCCCCGCGCTGGAGCCACCGCGCGGCGACGTCGCCGACCTGGGCGCCGCCACGGCCGGAACGGGCGGCACGGTCTCCGCCGTGCTCGACTGCGCGTCGTCGGCGTCCACCGCGGCCGGCCTGGCGGCTGCGGACGCCGAGTTCGGGGTCGAGGTACGCCGCACCGCGCCGGAGGGCGAGGTGCGGGTGGACTCGGTGCCCCTCGTGGGGGCGCAGCGACTCGCACAGGTGGTGCGCCACACCTGCCTGCAGGCCGCGGCCGAGCGCGAGCTCGCGACGACCTCGTTCGCCGCCACGCCCCTCGAGGGCGTCGTGGCGGCGAACCTCGCCGTCACGGTGCGCAACAACGGGACCCGGACGTGGCCCGGGATGCGCGTCTCGACCGAGGGCCAGCCGTGGATCGTCAACGACGGGAGCCCGACGGACCTGGCGCCCGACGCCACCACGACCCTGCGCGCCCGGCTGTGGCCCGACGACTGCGCCGATCCGTCTGCCGCCCTGGCCGACGGGCTGCAGGTGCGCGCGTCGTTCGCCGCGGCCGACGCCGTGCCCTACTCCGCCGACAACGCGGACAACACCTTCCGGCTCAGGCTCGACGACGCCGCGCGACGGACGGCGGCGGACGCGTTCGCCGCCCTCTGCTCGATCCCCGCCCCGACGGCCACGGTCACCTCGGCGGACCTGGGCACCGGTGGCTCCGACGGCTCGGCCGGGACGCTCACGCTGACCCTCGCCGTGCGGTCGCCGGGCGCCGCGCTCCTCGAGGTCGACGGCGGGGGGCCCACCGCGAGCGGTCTGCTGATCCCGCTCGAGACGCCGGTGCACGTGGTGCGCGGCTCGGGCGTGCTGCGCGCCACCTGGGCCCTCCCGCCGTGCAGCGGTCTGCTCGCGGCCGGGATCCCCCGGTTCGGCGTCTCGCTCGTGCCCGTGTCCGGCGGCCCACGGCGGCCCTACGCCCTGACCCTCGGCGGCGAGGAGCTGCGCATCGCGCTCGTCCGGGCGTGCGGGGACGCGGCGCGACCGCTCGTCCGGTAGCGGCCGCGAGCCGCATCGGGTGCCCTCGCGCGACGGCGCGGTTACCGTCGTCCGAGGGCGCGGGAGACCGGAGGGTCGACGACGGACGACGGCAGGCTCGAGCTCGACGACGCGGGTGAGGTCGTCGATCGCACCGGCGCGCGCCCGACGCTCGTCGACCTGGCCGAGCCCGAGGCGCACTCGCCGCGCGCGCTCGAGCACTGGGCGTCGGCGACCGCGGCACCCTGGTGGGAGCGGCGCCGCCGTGCGGTGGCCTCGGTCACGACGGCCCTGCTGGTCGTCGCGTGCGCCGGTGCCTGGTGGTCCGGCCGCCCGCCGCCGCCCGGCCCCCCGCCCTCGGTCACCGTGGAGGATGCACCACCCACCGGCACCGTCGTACGCGGACCACGCATCGACCGGTCGGGTCACCTCGCCGTGGCGTACGCCGTCCGGGCCGCCGTCGGTCCGGCCGCGGTCGACGTCCTCGGCCTCCGGGGTCCGGGTCTCGACTCCGGTCGCGTGACGTCGGGCACCGGCACGATGCCCGGCGGAGGCCGCGCGTTCGTCCAGCTGGACGCACGCCTGGTCTGCTCCGACCGCGCACTCGCCACGGCGACGCCGTCGTCGTACGGCCTGCTCGTGCGGACGACCGCGACGGACGGGAGTGCCGGCGCGGCGACGGTCGTGCCGTTCGACCGGACGACCGTCGCACTGGACGTCGCGGTCCGCGACGCCTGCCTCTCCGGCGAGGTTCCCGGGCAGGTGTCCGTCCTGGCCGGCTCCGTCTCGGACCAGGCGGGGTCCTCGCTCGCCGCCCTGACGCTGACCGTGCGCAACGAGGCCGACGTACCGCTGACCGTCTCGACGGTGCGCACGACCAACACGGCCGTCGAGACCGACCTGTCCCCGGCGGTCCTGCTCGCGTCGCACGGCAGCGGCACGGTGGTCACGCGCGTCCTCGAGCACGACTGCGCCACACCGGCCCGGGCCGCGGCGCTCCCCGACCTCCCGGCCGCCCGGCTCGGGGCGGGCCACTCGGTGCCCTCCGAGCAGGCGGGGATCACCCTGCGGATCGGCCTGGGCACCGACTGGACCATCGCGTCGTACCCGCTGCCCTGGACGGTCCAGGAGCTCACCCACCGGCTCGCGGCCACGGCGTGCGCCGGTCGTCCGACGGCGACCGGGCGACTCCTCGACGTGCAGGGGAACCGCTCGGCCGACGGGAGCTGGGTCGTGACCGGCCGGTACGACGTGCGCACCACCGGCATCGGCATCGCCCTCGGTCGCGAGCACTTCACCGGGCCGCCCGCCGGCGCCGGCTCGCTGCTCACCACGGTCGACGCGCTCGCCCCCGCGGTGCCATGGGCCCTCACTCCCGTCCGGTTCGACGGCGGTGCCGGCGTGCTGCCGGTCACCTTCCACGGCTCCGGTTGCGACGATCGCGACCGCCGGGTGCCGACGTCCATGGGCATGTGGGTGACGACGGCGGATCGTTCGGTGTACCCGTTCGAGCTGCCGCTCGACCGGGCCGTGCTGGTGCGCGCGGCCGACGAGGCGTGCACCGCTAGCCCCGCCCTCGCGACGGTCCGGACCGGCTCCGGCTCCTGACCGACGGTCGCAGGTCGATCGGCGTACCGCACGGGGACCCGCGCACGTACCCTGACCGGGTGGGGGCCAGTTCACCGGGTGACGGCCGGCTCGACCTCGACGACCTCGGCGAGGTCATCGACCGAGCCCGCGCGCTCGACACCCCCGTCGACGACCTGCTCGAGGGCCGCGACGGCGCCACCTGGGGTGAGCGGCTCGAGTCCGCCGGCATCACCCCGTGGCTGCACCGCCACCGTCGGCGACTTGCCGCCGCGGCGGCGGTCGTCGTCCTGGCCGGCGCGGGCTGGACCGCCCGGGACCGGTCCGAGCCGCCGCCGTTCGACCCGGAGATCCGCGCGACGGCCGACGACGCGGGGACCGACTCGCCGCTGCAGTTCAGCGAGAACGCCTGGCGAGGTGTCCTGTCCACGACCGTCGTCGTGAACCCGTCAACGCCCGGCGACGTGATCGTGGTCCGCGGGCTCGACGGGCCCGGGATCCGCGCCGAGCTCGGCGACCGCCGTTGCGAACGGCGCGGGTGCGGCCCCGCCGGACCGACGTCACCCTCGTGGTCGGTTGCGACGACCCTCGGGCGCTGGATGCGACCGCCGAGGACTACGTCCTGCGGGTCACCCGTACCGACCTGTACGGACGGACGGCGGAGGGCGGTCTCCCGGTCCCGGGCTCGATCGGCCTGCGACTGGCCGAGACCACGAGTGTCGCGTGCGTCCAGCAGCTGCTGTCGGCGGCGGTCACGCCGACGCGGGTCACCGTGCGGGCCGACGAGGTACGCCGAGTGCTGCACCTCGACATCGGGCTGCACAACGGGACGGGGCGGGACCTGAACATCTTCGGGATCGGCTCCATCGGTACCTCGGTCGCGACCGAGAATGTCCCTGTCGGTCTTGCGGCGGGCGCCACGGTCGTCGTCCCCGTGACCGCGACGGTCCTCGACTGCACCGCGCCGCAGCTCGAGCAGGTCAGCCCGTCGTACCCCGGGAACCCCGGATCCGCGGGCGAGGTGGACGGCATCGGCTTCTTCGGCGCGACGGTCGACTCGGCCTCGAGCGCTGGCGGAGCACATCGTCGTGCCGTGGACGCCGGCGCAGCGGGCCGAGGTCCGGGGCGCGTTGACGCGGATGTGCGCCGGAGCACCCGCCGCCGCCGTGACCGTGCTCGGCGCCGGTCTCGCGCCACCGGTCGTCCGGGAGCGCGTTCGGCTTCGCCGACGCGCACGAGGGCGTCGGGATGCGCCTTCGTCTCGAGGTGCGCACGACGGGGTCCCACGTCGCGCTCTCCGACGGCACGCAGCTCCTGTCCGACCCCGCCCGGGCCGCGGGGACGCCGACGCTGACCTCCGCGGCGGCCGACGTGGTGGGAGGTCGCGCGGTGCTCACGGTCGGACTGGGCGGCAACGTGCAACGGGTCGGCCGCACCGCCTCAGGCGCAGCTCGCGGTGACCGCTCACGGGCAGACGTATCCGGTCCACGCGGTCCTCAACCAGGCGGTCCTGGCCCGGGCGTACGCGGCCGCCTGCCCGACGCTCGCGACCGGCGACCTGCAGGCGTACGGCTGGGCGTCACCGGCGTAGCCGTGGACCCTTGATCACCGGAAAGTCAAGAGCACAGAGGACTTCCGCCGACGGACCGACCGGAGTAGACCTGGGTGCAAGCTCCCCGCGGGGAGGCCGCACTCACGGGAAGGGCACCGAGAGAGCACCCGATCGACAGCACGGGAAACCGGGTACCCACGCGGCGACAGGCCCACGTAACGGGCGTCACGCGCCGGGCATGCGACAGCGCACCCGACCGGACGTATCTCGCTCGCGCCCTGATCACCCGGAGCCCCGTGCCGGCGGAAGGAGCCCCGTCAGCGGGGCTCTTTCTGTGTCGTGCCGCCGACGTCGCAGTCCGGCTCAGGCGAGGTCGGCGAGGATGCGGCGCGCCTCGTCCGCGCCGACCCGCACGGTCTCGGCGTGGAGCACGAGCCACCGGGCGACCCCCTCCGGCTCTCCGGTCGCGTACCCGCGCAGGGCCTCGGCGTACGCCGTCCGGCCGGCCGCGAACAGGCCCGCCTCGGGGACCGTGACGCCGTCCGGGTCCACTCCCCGCGCGGCGAGCACGAGTCGGGTCATGGCGCGTGCGACGAGCCCGGATCCCCAGGCGAACGGGAGGCTCACCGCGACCTCCCCGTGTGCGACCCCGGCCACCACGAGGGCGGGCGCCCCGGTGGGGCTGGTGAGGATCGCGGCGAGCGCCGTCATCCGTCGCGAGGCCTCGGCCGCCGACGGTGGGACCCCGAGGCGCAGCGGGTCGTCCGCCGTCGTCCCCGACCTCGGCCGGCCGCGCTCGCCGTCGGCGACGAACCCGGCGGCCGCGACCGCGTGCAGCCGCGACAGCACCTGGAGCGGGGCACGACCGAGGACGTCGACCTGGCGCGGGATCTCCGCCTGCAGCGCGAGCGAGGCCGCCACGACGCGGCCGATGGGCGAGTCGTCGAGCGCGTCACCGGACACGAGGGCGTCGGGTCGCACCTCCGCGCCGTCGATCGCCGCGGACGCCCAGCCGCCGCGCAGCCGCGAGCCGGACACGACGTCGGCGACCCGGCTCCGCACGGCTCGGTCCCAGAGCACGCCGTCGACGGCCGACCTGGCGCCGTCGGCCGCTGCCGCGACGCCGGGCAGGTCCGCGAGCCGGGCGAGCGCGTCGGTGGGCACGGCGCCACGCTACGAGCCGGACGTACGCCGCACGGCGCGGGGTCGGTCGCGGCACGGCGTCGTGCGGGGACGACACGGGCCGCGCCGCCCGCGGTCGGCGCTACGGTCGCCGCATGAACCCGCTGGCGCTCCTCGGCGCGACGGCCGCGGTGCTGCTCGTCGCGGCGCTCGCCCGCTGGCTGCTGCACCGCCGCGACCTGGGCAGCGAGGCCGACCGCGCGACGTTCGCCACGCTGCACACCGCGTCCATGGCGGCGCCGGCGCTGCGCGAGGGGCTCACCCCCGACGCCGCGGCGGCGGCCTCGCGCCATCTCCGGGCCCTCCTCGGGTCCCGCGGCGTGGCGCTCACCGACACGGAGCGGGTGCTCGTCGCCGAGGGACCCGGCTCGGAGCTCCTCGACATGGACCTGGTGGCGCCGGTGCTCCGGACCGGGCGCTCGGCCGTGTCCCGCCCGGCGGCGACCGGCGGACCCGGGTTGCGGTTCGTCGTCGCGCCGCTGGTCATCGACGACCGTGTCCTCGGCACGCTCGTCGCCGTGACGGACAACGCCACCGCCGTCCTTGCCCGCGCGACCACCGAGGTCGCGCGGTGGGTCTCCTCGCAGATCGAGCTCGCCGAGCTGGACGCGTCGCGGACCCGGCTCGCCGAGGCCGAGGTGCGGGCCCTCCGTGCGCAGATCTCCCCGCACTTCATCTACAACGCGCTCACCGCCATCGCGTCCTACGTCCGCACCGACCCCGAGCACGCCCGCGAGCTGCTGCTGGAGTTCGCCGACTTCACCCGCTACTCGTTCCGGCGCCACGGCGAGTTCACCACGCTCGCCGAGGAGCTGCGCTCCATCGACCGCTACCTCACCCTCGAACGGGCCCGGTTCGGCGACCGGCTGCAGGTGACCGTCCGCGTCGCCCCCGAGGTGCTCCCCGTGGCCGTCCCCTACCTCTGCCTCCAGCCGCTGGTGGAGAACGCCGTGCGCCACGGCCTCGAGGGCCGGGCCGGACCCGGTCGCGTCATCATCCTCGCCGAGGACGCCGGGGCCGACTGCAGCATCTCGGTCGAGGACGACGGCATCGGTGCCGACCCCGAGCAGGTCCGGCGCGCGCTGGTGGGCGAGGGCGAGGGCGACTCGATCGGCGTCGCGAACGTCGACGAGCGACTGCGCAGCTCCTTCGGCGACGAGTACGGCCTCGTGGTCGAGACTGGCCCGGGACTCGGCACGAAGGTGTCGATGCGGGTCCCCAAGTACGCACCGGGGGTGCACGCATGAGCGAGGACGCGACGACGGTCGACGCCGGGCTGCGCGTGCTCGCGGTCGACGACGAGGCGCCGGCCCGCGCCGAGCTCGCGTACCTCCTGGCCCGCGACCCGCGGGTGGACACGGTCCTCACCGCCGCCGACGGCGCGGAGGCGCTGCGCACCCTCGAGACGACGTCCGTCGACGCGCTCTTCGTCGACATCCGCATGCCCGGGCTCGACGGTCTGGACCTCGCCCGCATCCTGCGGAGATTCGCGACCCCGCCGGCGGTCGTCTTCGTCTCGGCGTACGACTCGCACGCCCTGGAGGCCTTCGACCTGCACGCCGTCGACTACGTGATGAAGCCGGTGCGCGAGGAGCGGCTCACCGAGGCGGTGCGTCGCGTCGTGGCGTCGCGCGGCCGTGCGTCCGCGACGACCGCGCCCGCGCCGCCCGAGGCCGACGACGAGACCATCGCCGTCGAGCTCGGCGGGGTCACCCGCTTCGTCAAGCGGTCCGACGTCCGCTACGTCGAGGCGCACGGCGACTACGCGCGGCTGGTCACCGCGGACGGCCGCCACCTCGTGCGCGTCTCGCTCGCGCACCTCGAGGACGAGTGGGCCACAGCGGGCTTCGTGCGGATCCACCGTCGCTGGCTGGTCGCCCTCCACGCCATCGACGAGGTGCGCACCGACGGGGGCCGGATGAGCCTGCGCGTCGGCGACGCCGTGCTCGCGGTGTCGCGGCGGCACACCCGCGAGCTGCGCGACCGGCTCGTGCGCAGCGCACGACCGGGGCGGTGAGCCGGCACCGTGAGCACGCCCGAACGGCCGTCCCGCCGGATCCCCGTGGTGCACCCGCGCACCGCGGCGGCACGCACCGCACCGCGGCGCGGCGTCCGCCGCGACGTCCGCGACCAGACCGAGCTCGGCGTCACGATGCTCACGTCGCTGCGCCGCACGCAGCTGCGCCTCGCCGTCCTCGTGGTGCTGGGGGTGACGGTGGTCGTCGTCGCGATCCCCTTGGTGTTCCTGGCGATCCCGGCCCTGCGTGAGGGTCGTGTCGGCGGTCTCGCCGTCGGCTGGGTCGTCCTCGGCGTGGCGGTGTTCCCGGCGATCTGCGCGGCGGGCTGGGCCTACGTCCGGCACGCCGAACGGAACGAGTCCGAGTTCGTCGACCTGGTCGAGAGGTCGTGACGTGACCGGGTCGTGGTGGCCGGTCGTCGCGGTCGTCCTGGTCGTCGTCGCCACCATCGTCATCGGGACGTTCGGTGTGCGCGTGTCGCGGACGACCTCGGACTTCCTCGTGGCGTCGAGGTCGGTCAGCCCGTTCCTCAACGCGTCGGCCATCAGCGGCGAGTACCTCAGCGCCGCGTCGTTCCTCGGCATCGCCGGCCTCGTCCTGACCTACGGCGTCGACATGCTGTGGTTCCCGGTGGGTTACACCGTCGGCTACCTCGTGCTGCTCGTGCTCGTCGCGGCGCCGCTGCGCCGGTCGGGCGCCTACACGCTGCCCGACTTCGCGGAGATGCGGCTCGGCTCGCGACGGCTGCGCCGCGTGTCCTCCGTCCTCGTCGTCCTCATCGGCTGGCTCTACCTGCTGCCACAGCTGCAGGGCGCCGGGATCACCCTGCACGCACTCACCGGCGCGCCGATGTGGGTGGGCGCGATGGTCGTCGCCGTCGTGGTGGGCGTGACCGTCCTCGCCGGCGGCATGCGCTCGATCACCGTCGTGCAGGCGTTCCAGTACTGGCTCAAGCTCGTCGCCATCGCTCTCCCTGCGGTGCTGCTCGTCGGCGCCTGGTTCCACCGCGGCGCGCCCGTGTTCGCCGCGGGCGACTGGGGTACGCCGCTGTCCGGGTTCGGCGGCCGCGAGTACCCGCTGTACGCGACGTACTCGATCGTGCTCGCGACGTTCCTCGGGACGATGGGGCTGCCGCACGTGCTGGTGCGCTTCTACACGAACCCGGACGGCCGGGCGGCGCGGCGGACGACTCTGTCGGTGCTCGTGCTGCTCAGCGTCTTCTACCTGTTCCCACCGGTGTTCGGTGCGCTCGGCCGGATCTACACGCCCGAGCTCGCCGGCACGACGGGCGCCGACACCGTCGTGCTGCTGCTGCCCGGCCGCGTGTTCGGCGGCTGGGTCGGCGAGGCGCTGTCCGCGCTCGTGGCCGCCGGCGCGTTCGCGGCCTTCCTGTCCACCGCGAGCGGGCTGTCGGTGTCCGTCGCGGGGGTGCTGTCGCAGGACGTGCTCACCCACGACCGCCGGCTCGGCGACGGCGTACGGCGCTTCCGCATCGCGACCACGCTCGCGATCGCCGTGCCGTTCGTGCTCGCGCTGGGCTCCGCTCGGGCCGATCTCGCCCAGACGGTCACCCTGGCCTTCGCCGTGGCGGCCTCCACGTTCTGCCCGCTGCTCGTCCTCGGCATCTGGTGGCCCCGGCTCACGGTCCGCGGGGCGACCGCGGCCCTCGTCGTCGGTGGGGGCACGGCGCTCGGCGCGGTGGCGCTCGTCCTTGCGTTCGGTCCGTTCACGGGTTTCGTCGGGGCGCTGCTCGAGCAGCCGGCCGCGTGGACCGTGCCGCTGGCCTTCGGCACGGCGGTGCTGGTCTCGCTGCGCACGCACGACCGCGTGCCGCGCGCGACGCCGGCCGCGATGGTCCGGTTGCACGCACCCGAGGAGCTGGACGCGGCACGCTGACGGCTCGGGACGCCGCGCGGCCTCGCACCGGAGGAGGTGGGCGCGGCGTAGTCGCGGCGCAAGTCGGCGCGGGGCGACATGGCGTCGTCACACCGGGCGCACACGGCCGACACACGACCGGTGCCACCACGACCGTTCGGCGCGCGAGGGCGGCGCTTCGGCGCAGGCGACATGACGACGACCGCCCGTCCGTCGACGGCTGAGCCCCGCCAGGCGCAGCGGGCCACGACACCACTCGCCCGCGCAGCGTCGGGAACCTAGCGTCGCGCCGTCACCCCCACCCGGCCCCGAGCACGGAGGATCGACCATGGCCACCGCCGTCGACCACGCAAGCAGCACGAACACCGCGCCCGCTCCAGCGGCCGGCCCCGCCTCCATCGCCGACCCAGGCCCCCTGGGCCTCGCGGCGTTCGCCCTCACCACGTTCGTCCTGAGCACCTTCAACGCGGGGATCCTGCCGAAGACCGTCGAGGCGGTGGTCCTCCCGCTCGCGCTGTTCTACGGCGGGTTCGCGCAGGTGCTCGCCGGCATGTGGGAGTTCAAGAAGGCCAACACGTTCGGAGCGCTCGCGTTCACGTCGTACGGCGCCTTCTGGCTCTCCTTCGCCGCGCTCGTCAAGTTCGTCGCGGGCGACCTGCCGGCCGCGGACGCCGAGAAGGGCGTCGGAGTCTTCCTCCTAGCCTGGACGATCTTCACGCTCTACATGACGCTGGCCGCGCTGCGGACGAGCCCGATCCTGGTGGCCGTCTTCGTGACGCTGTCCCTCACGTTCCTCGCGCTCACGATCGGTGCCTTCGCCGGCAACTCCTCGATCAGCCAGCTCGGCGGGTGGCTCGGCCTGCTCACCGCGTTCGAGGCGTGGTACGCGTCGGCCGCGGGCGTCACCGCTGCCACCTTCGGTCGTCCGGTCCTGCCCACCGGGGCGCGCTGACCAGCTCGGACGCCAGTGCCCCGGACCCGTCCTCCCGCGGGTCCGGGGCGGTCCGCCCTTCCGTTGCCCTGTCCCGACCACCAGCCGTGAGGTAGACAGTGACGACGACCCCCGCCCGCCCGACCGAGCCATCCACGAGGAGCGACGTGAGCCACGACGCGATCGAGAACCTGTCGTACGAGGACCGCGCGTTCCCGCCGTCCGCGGAGTTCGCCGCGCAGGCCAACGCCACCGCGGCGACGTACGACGCCGCCGCCGCGGACCGGGTCTCCTTCTGGGAGGACCAGGCACGACACCTGCAGTGGGAGACGCCGTGGCACACGGCGCTGGACTGGTCGGGCGCCCCGTTCGCGAAGTGGTTCGAGGGCGGGAAGCTCAACGTGGCGGTCAACTGCGTCGACCGCCACGTCGCCGCGGGTCACGGCGCACAGGTGGCGTACCACTTCGAGGGCGAGCCGGGCGACTCGCGGGACATCACCTACGCCGAGCTGCTCGACGAGGTCTGCCGCGCCGCGAACGCGCTCGAGTCGCTGGGCGTGCGAGCCGGCGACCGGGTCGCGATCTACCTGCCGATGATCCCCGAGGCGGCCGTCGCGATGCTGGCGTGCGCGCGCATCGGCGCGGTGCACTCGGTGGTGTTCGGCGGCTTCTCGGCCGAGGCGCTGCGCTCGCGGATCGAGGACGCCGAGGCCGTGCTCGTCATCACCAGCGACGGCGGGCACCGCAAGGGCAAGCCGATGGCGCTCAAGCCCGCGGTCGACGAGGCCGTGGCGGCGTCGCCGTCGGTGCGCAACGTCCTCGTCGTGAAGCGCACCGGTCAGGACGTCGACTGGACCGACAAGGACATCTGGTGGCACGACCTGCTCGAGGGCCAGCCCGCGACGCACGAGGCGCGGGCGTTCGACGCGGAGCACCCGCTGTTCATCCTCTACACCTCGGGCACGACCGGGAAGCCGAAGGGCATCCTGCACACCACCGGCGGCTACCTCACGCAGGTGACCTACACGCACCGCAACGTCTTCGACCTCAAGCCCGACACCGACGTGTTCTGGTGCACCGCCGACATCGGCTGGGTCACCGGCCACTCCTACGTCGTGTACGGCCCGCTGGCGAACCGCGCGACCTCGCTGATGTACGAGGGCACCCCGGACACGCCGCACAACGGCCGCTGGTGGGAGCTCGTCGAGAAGTACCGGGTGTCGATCCTCTACACCGCGCCGACCGCGATCCGCACGTTCATGAAGTGGGGCGAGGAGATCCCGGCGCGGTTCGACATGACCTCGCTGCGCCTCCTCGGCTCGGTCGGCGAGCCGATCAACCCCGAGGCGTGGATGTGGTACCGCCGCGTCATCGGCGGCGAGCGCTGCCCCATCGTCGACACGTGGTGGCAGACCGAGACCGGCGCCATCATGATCAGCCCGCTGCCCGGCGTCACGGAGACCAAGCCGGGCTCCGCCATGACCGCGCTGCCGGGCATCGGCGCCGAGGTGGTCGACGACGAGGCGCACGCCGTCGGCAAGGGCGGCGGCGGATACCTGGTGCTCACCGAGCCGTGGCCGTCCATGCTGCGCGGCATCTGGGGCGACAACCAGCGCTACGTCGACACCTACTGGTCGCGCTGGCCGGGCCTGTACTTCGCCGGCGACGGCGCCAAGCTCGACCAGGACGGCGCCGTGTGGCTGCTCGGCCGCGTCGACGACGTCATGAACGTCTCCGGCCACCGCATCTCCACCACGGAGGTGGAGTCCGCGCTGGTGTCGCACCCGCTGGTCGCCGAGTCCGCCGTCGTCGGCGCCAGCGACGACATGACCGGGCAGGGGATCGTCGCGTTCGTGATCCTGCGCGAGGGCGTCGACCCCGGTGAGAACGTCGTCGCCGACCTGCGCAACCACGTCGCCCACGAGATCGGCCCGATCGCCAAGCCGCGGCAGATCCTGCTCGTCGCCGAGCTGCCCAAGACCCGCTCGGGCAAGATCATGCGCCGGCTGCTCCGCGACATCGCCGAGCACCGCGAGATCGGCGACGTCACGACCCTCGCCGACGCCACCGTCATGACCCTCATCGGCCAGGGACTCGACCAGAACGCCGCCGCCGAGGACTGACCCGCGCCACCTGCACCCGCCCCGCTACCCCGGACCCACGAACGGACGTCGAGGCACTCGCGTCGGAGGTCGTCCGGCGACGGCTGCGTGCGGCACATTCCTGCGGATGTCGGTAGGTTCGCTGGGGTGGACGGGGCGGGCGGCGAGGGCCGAGCGGGCGCGGGGCGGGCCGGCGCGGGCGGCGAGGGGCCGGCCGGCGCGGGCGACCGGGTCGTGTTCGGGCGGCTGCCGCTGGCGGAGCGCTCGCGGTTGCTCGAAGCACTGCGCGAGGAGACCGTCGGCGGTGCCCTGCTCCTCGGTGCGGCCGTCCTCGCCCTGGGGTGGGCGAACTCCCCGTGGCGCGGGTCCTACCACCAGCTCGCCGCGACCGAGGTGGGACCGGCCGCGCTGGACCTGCACCTGCCGCTCTCGGTGTGGGCGGCCGACGGGCTGCTCGCGGTGTTCTTCTTCGTCGCCGGGCTGGAGCTCAAGCACGAGCTCGTCGTCGGGACGCTGAGCCGGCCGTCCCGGGCCGTCGTCCCCGTGGTGGCCGCGCTGTCCGGCATGGTGGTGCCGGCGCTGCTCTACGTCGCCACCGTGCGCCTCCTCGGCGATCCCGGGGCGGCGGTCGGCTGGGGCATCCCCATGGCGACCGACATCGCGTTCGCCCTCGCCGTCCTCGCGGTCGTGGGGTCCAAGCTGCCGGTGGCCCTGCGCGCGTTCCTGCTCACCCTCGCCGTCGTCGACGACCTCGGCGCGATCCTCGTGATCGCGGTCTTCTACGGCCACGGCTTCGCGCCGCTGCCCTTCGCGCTGGCGCTCGTGGGCCTGGCGGCGTACTGGCTCCTCCAGCACCGCCGGGTCGACTCCTGGCTCGTGCTCGTGCCGCTCGCCCTCGTCGTCTGGGCGCTCATGCACGCGAGCGGGGTGCACGCCACGGTCGCCGGCGTCGCGCTCGGCCTGCTCACCCGCGTCCGGCCCGACCCGGGCGAGGCCTCGGCGCCGGCAGACCGGTTCGAGCACGCGGTCCGCCCGCTCTCGGCCGGGGTCTGCGTGCCGCTCTTCGCGTTCTTCTCGGCCGGGGTCACGTTCGTCGGTCTCGGTGGCTCCGCCGTCACGGAGCCCGTGGCGGTGGCCGTCGTCGTCGGGCTCGTGCTGGGGAAGCCCCTCGGCGTGTACGGCGGAGCCCGCGTCGTCGCCCGGTTCACCCGCGCCTCGCTCTCGTCGTCGCTGCGCTGGGCCGACGTGCTCGCGGTGGGGATCCTGGGTGGCATCGGCTTCACCGTCTCGCTGCTCATCGACGAGCTCGCCTTCCCCGGCGACCCGTCGCGGACGACCGCCGCGAAGATCGGCGTCCTCCTGGCGTCGGTCCTCGCGGCCCTCCTGGCCACGCTCGCGCTCGCGGTCCGGGCGCGGGCGTACGACGCCCTCGCCGAGGCGGAGGAGCGCGACGACGACGGCGACGGGGTGCCCGACGTCTACGGCCCCGACGCCAACTCGTCCGGTAGTCGATAGCCTCTACGAACGGTCCCACGGTGGGACGGCAGGGAGGACCGGCGTCATGAGCGAGCAGCAGTCCCTCGGCTCCATGGTGAAGGGCGTCACCGAGGACCTGTCCACGCTCGTCCGCGGCGAGATCGAGCTGGCGAAGACCGAGCTCCGCGACAGCGCGCGGACGGCCGCCAGCGGTGGCGCCATGCTCGTCGTCGCCGGAGTCACCGCGTTCCTCGGCGTCATCTTCCTGCTGCTCACCCTCGCCTGGGTGCTCGTGCAGCTCGGGCTCCCGATCTGGGCCGGCTTCGGCATCGTGACGCTGCTGCTCGTCCTCGTGGCGGCGATCCTCTTCGTGGTCGGGCGCAAGCAGCTCGAGTCGGTCAAGGGGCCGGAGCGCTCGCCGGCGTCGATCGCGAAGACGAAGGCGGTCCTCGCCCGCAAGCCCGCCGACGACCTCGGGTAAGCCGTGCTGCCCGATCCGCTCGACGTCGTCCGCGCCGAGGGCCCCTGGACCCACCGCGACGTCGTCGCGAACGCGTGCCGGTTCCACGTCGTCGAGGCGGGCGACGGCCCCCTCGTCGTGCTGCTCCACGGGTTCCCCACCTTCTGGTGGAGCTGGCGTCATCAGCTGGTCAGCCTCGCCCGGGCCGGCTATCGCGCCGTCGCGGTCGACCTGCGCGGCTACGGCGGCAGCGACCACACGCCGCACGGCTACGACCCGCTCACGCTCGCGGCCGACGTCGCGGGGATCGTCCGTACCCTCGGCGAGCCGTCGGCCGTCGTCGTCGGCCACGGGTGGGGCGGCCTGGTCGGCTGGACCGTGGCCGCGCAGCACGCCTCGGTCGTCCGAGGGCTCGTCGCCGTCGGCATGCCGCACCCGGAGCCGCTGCGACACGCGTTCCTGACCGACGCCGACCAGCGCAGGCTGGGCCGCTACACGCTCGGGTTCCAGCGCCCGTTCGTGCCGGAGCGCCAGCTCGTCCGGGACGACGCGGCGCTCGTCGAGACGTTCCTGCGGCGCTGGTCCGGGTCGGCGTGGCCGGACCGCGAGACGGCCGACGTCTACCGCGCCGCGATGCTCGTCCCCAACACCGCCCACTGCTCGGTCGAGTTCCACCGCTGGGCGATCCGCTCGGTGCCACGCCGCGACGGACGGCGCTTCCGGGCCGCCGTCACCGAGCCCGTCCGCTCGCCCGTGCTCCAGGTCCACGGCCGGTCCGACGGCGCGGTGCTGCCGGCGAGCGTCGACGGCTCCGAGGACTACGCCGGTGCCGGCTACACCCGCGTCGACCTCGACGGCGTCGGCCACTTCCCGCACGAGGAGGACCCGGCGGCGTTCGACGCCGTCCTCCTCCCGTGGATCGAGACGCTGCCCCGGGCCTGACGCCGGGTGCCTGGCATGCTCGGGGTCAGCGACGACTCGACGTAGGAGGACCGCATGGACGTGCCCGCGGGCTGGTACCCCGACCCGGCCTCGCCGACCTCGGCGCGCTGGTGGGACGGCACGGGCTGGACCGAGCACACCAGGGCGCTCGAACCGCTGCCACCGGCCGTGCCGCCGCCCGCCTTCGCTGCGCCGGACAGCTCCACCCTCGTCCTCCCGGCGCCGGCCTCGGACTTCGTCCCTCCGCTCGTCCCCGGGTCGGACGACGTCCCGGACCACACCGACACCGCGATGTTCCCGGTCGGGACCGGCCCGACGCCGGACTACGCCGACACCGCGATCTACCCGGCCGGGTCGGCGTACGCGCCGGCGCCGGGCGCTGGCGGCCCGACCCCACCGCGGCGTCGGGTCGGTGCGGGGGCCCTGGTGCTCGCGGGGGTGCTGGTGCTCGTCCTCCTGGCCGCCGGCGTGCTGGCCGTGGCGGCCCTGCGCTCCGACGGTGGCGGGTCGACCGCCGCGTCCTCGACCCCGTCGGCCACGCCGTCGTCCTCGACGCCCTCCGGTGGCGGCGCCGCGCCGGCGACGGCTGCCGAGGCGGCCGCGGTGCTCGAGACGTTCAAGCCCTCGGCGGCCAGCCTGCCGCAGGGCATCGAGGCGACCCTCATCCCGCAGGGCGACGTCGCCCAGGGGCAGAAGACCCTCGACGGCTGGTGCTCGGACTCCTACCCGAGCGAGAAGGACCGCATCGCCCGTCGGCAATGGGCCCTCACCGAGAACGGCCAGGAGATCGGGCTGTCGATCGAGTCGGTCGCCTACGGCACCGCGGCCCAGGCCGCCGCGGCCCTCGCCGAGTTCACCGCCCGGACGCAGGCCTGCCAACAGGTGAAGCTCACCTCCGACGGCACGGCCCTGGTCCAGAACCTGGTGTCCTCGGCGGCCATGTCCGGTCTGCCCGCGGGCATCTCGGGGTACCGGGGCAGCATCACGGTGGCCGCCACGCCGGCCACGGGGAGCGCGTTCCGGCTGAACTCGACGTCGACCGTGCAGCAGAAGGGCCAGTACCTCACGATCGTCTGGACGAACCAGTCCACCCCGGTCACGGCCGCCGACCAGGCGGTCATCGACCGCTTCGTGGCCCAGCAGACCGACGCCCTGTCGGCGACGACCTCCTGACCGGCGACGCCTCGGCTGCCCCGGCCCGTCGTCGGCCGACGCAGCCCGCCGCGGACCGGACTCAGCGCGTGGCGCAGGAGCCGGTGTCGACCGGCGTGTCGGCCGCGGCGCCGGTCCGCGCCGCCGTCGGCGACCTCGTCCGCCGTCAGTGCGTAGCCGGTGTCGGGGTCGTCGACCGACGACGCGAACACCACGCCGTAGACCCGTCCCGCGGGGGACAGCAGCGGGCCGCCGGAGTTGCCCGGACGGACCGTCCCGCGGACGGAGTAGATGTCGCGGATGACCACGCCGTTGCCGTAGATGTCCGTGCCGCGCGCCGAGATCCGGGCGCGCACCCGCGCCGCGCCCACCGTCAGCGCGCCGCCACCCGGGAAGCCGGCGACGACCGCCGGGTCGCCGCCCTCGGCGGACGTGGAGAAGGCGAGGGCGGGGGCCGACAGGCCGGGCACCTCGAGGACGGCGACGTCGACCCGCGGGTCGAGGTAGACGACCCGGGCGCGCCACGCGCGGCCGGTGCCGCCGACGAGCACGACCGGGTTCGCGACCCCGGCGACGACGTGCGCGTTCGTCATCACCCGGTCCTTGGCGTAGACGAAGCCGGAGCCGTCGACCTGGGTCCCGCAGTCGGGCGCGACACCCTCGACCTTCACCAGCGAGGCCAGGGCCGCACGCACCTCCGGGTCCTTGAGCACCGCGGGATCGGGCGCCTGGACCGGGATGACGGGGTCGAGGGTGAACCCACCGAACGCCTGGGTGAAGCCGGTGGAGTCGAGCGCCGAACGCAGACCGCTCAACCAGTCCCGCGGGGCCTGCGGCATCACGGCGTCGATCCCGCCGAGCACCCGCGAGCCGCGCACCTCGGCCGACACGGCCCCGAGCGGGACGACGAGCAGCGCCGAGGCCACCACCCAGGCGACGAGCGCGAGGGACAGCACCCCGAACACCACCCCGCCGACCGAGTCGACGAACCGGGCCGGACGCCAGGTGACCGCGGCGCGGATCCAGCTCCCGGCCAGGCCCGCGATGGCGTTGCCGATGCCGGCGGCGAGCACGATCACGCCGATCCCCAACGCCGCGCCGGGGATCCCGGACAACCCCAACGCCGCCACCAGGTGCGGGGCCAGGAGGGCACCGACGAGCGCCCCGCCGATGAACCCGGCGAAGGACAGCACGCCGCCGACGAGGCCGTTGCGCCAGCCCGCCAGGCCCGCGAGCACGGCGAGCACGAGCAGGACGTAGTCGACGGCGTTCATCGGAGGTCCGGGAGGGAGCGCATGACGGAGGCGTCCCACGGGCGCTCCCAGCCGCAGAGCGCGAACAGTCGGGACAGCAGGCCGGCGGTGAACCCCCAGACGAGCAGACCGCGGACCTCGAAGGCCGGCCCGACGAAGCCCGAGTGGTGCCGCACCGACACCCGGTTGGCCGGATCGAGCAGCTCCGCGACGGGGACCCGCACCACGGACTCCACCTCGCCAGGGTCGACGACGCCGACCGGCGACGGCGCGCGCCACCAGCCGAGCACGGGGGTGACGACGAAGCCGCTGGGCGGCAGCCACAGCGCCGGCAGGGTGGCGAACACGTCGACGCCCGACGGGTCGAGGCCGGTCTCCTCCTCGGCCTCGCGCAGCGCCGCGGCCACGACGTCGGCGTCTACGTCGTCGACCGCGCCGCCCGGGAACGCCGGCTGCCCGGGGTGGCTCGACACCGTGGTGGCGCGCCGGATGAGCAGCAGGTCGGGCCCTTCGGGCCCCTCGCCGAAGAGCACGAGGACGGCCGACTCGCGGCCGCCCCCCTCGGGCGGGAGGAACTGGGAGAGCTGCTCGGGCCGCACGGTGCCCGCCGTCTCGGCGACCGGGAGCAGCCACGCGGGGAGGGTGCCGGGACTCGTCACGACGGCACCGTCACACCGAGATGTTCGGACACGAGGCGACGCAGCTCGTCGCCGCTCGTGATCGCGCCGTGCTGCTCGAAGGTGACCGCCCCGTCGCCGTCGACGAAGTAGGTGACGGGCAGGCCCGACCCCCACCCCATCGGCGCCTTCGACTCGCCCGCGTCGTCGCGGACCGAGGCGTAGTGCACACCGGCGTCGTCGAGCAGCGACAGCGCCGAGGCCGGGTCGTCGACGGCGTCGACGCCGACGACGCGCACCGTGCCGGCGGCCGAGCCCGCCAGGTCGGCGAACACCGAGAGCTCCTCCCGGCACGGGCCGCACCAGGAGGCCCAGACGTTGACCAGCGTCGGCGTCCCGCGCAGGCCCGCGAGGCGCACGACCGGGCCGTCGCCGAGACAGGGGAGGGCGAGGTCGGGCAGCCCGTCCGCGCGCGCGGCGACGGAGGGGTCCGACGTCGGGCAGTCGGCGAGGTCGGCCGACGCGACGAGGTCGGCGGGCGCCGATGCCGCCGGCGAGCCGGCATCGGGCCCGGAGGATGCGGGCGTGGGTGCGACGCGGGTGCCGGCGTCCCCCGCCGAACCGCAGGCGGCGAGCACGCCGGCCGCTCCGAGGACCAGGACGAGCCGGCGGGTCGACCGGCCGATCACCGCGGACCTTCGGTCGTGAGGAGCTTCGCGGCCTCGGCGCGGGTCGGTGGGACCGGTGCCGTAGGCCGGGCACAGCCGGGCGAGCGGACAGGCGCCGCACGCCGGCTTCTTGGCGTGGCAGCAGCGCCGGCCGTGCCAGATGACCCGGTGCGACAGCATCGTCCAGTCGCGCCGCTCGATGAGGCCGCCGACCTCGGCCTCGACCTTGTCGGGGTCGGTCTCCTCGGTCCAGCCGAACCGCCGGACGAGCCGGCCGAAGTGCGTGTCGACCGTGATCCCCGGGACGCCGAAGGCGTTGCCCAGGACGACGTTCGCCGTCTTGCGCCCGACCCCGGGCAGCGTGACGAGATCCTCGAGCCGTCCGGGGACCTCCCCGTCGAAGCGGTCGCAGAGCGCCTGGCCGAGGCCGATGATCGACGTCGCCTTGTTGCGGAAGAAGCCGGTCGAGCGGATGGCGTCCTCGAGCCCGTCGCGGTCGGCCGCGGCGTAGTCAGCGGCGGTCGGGAAGCGCGCGAACAGGGCCGGGCGTGACGAGGTTCACCCGGCGGTCCGTGCACTGCGCCGAGAGGATCGTGGCCACCACCAGCTCCAGCGGGCTGGTGAAGTCCAGCTCGCAGTGGGCGTCCGGGTACGTCTCCGCGAGCAGCCGATGCATCCGCCGGGCCCGTCGGACCAACGCCGTGCGCGTCTCGCCCGTCGGCGTGGTCGTCTGGGTCGCGGACACCACGGCAGCCTACGTCGCGCCGGTGACGGTCACGTTCGACCGACCGTCGCGCGCTGCTGTCCTCTAGCGTGTCGAACCGAAGTGGATCTTGAACAGGATCGAGGAGCGAACGGCAGTGTCAGGACAGGTGGAGACCACCTCGCACGTCCACGACCCCGAGGCCGCCCGGCGGGCGGCCGTCGCGAAGGCGCGCCGCGCCGCACGCAAGGCGGCCCGCGCCGCGGCCCGTCCGCCCGAGCGCGACCCGGCGTACGACGACCTGACTCTGTCGGCCCTGCGTCGTCTCCGAGCCGCGCTCATGGACGAGGAGACCCGGGTCTCCTACTGGCGCCGGATCATCCAGGCGCGCCTGGACCACGTCCGCGCCCAGGGTCCCGACCCGGACCGCGTGGTCGACCTCGTGCGCGTGCTCAGCGACGCCCGCTGCCCGGTGCACCGCCTGGCCCACGTCGACGTCCGGCCGGTGGGCGACGTACCACCGCTCCCGGACCTCGCCGAGCTGTGGTCGAGGCAGGTCGACCGTGGCGACCCGGCCGCCACGGCACGGCTCGAGTCGGACCTCGCGGCGGCCGAGGAGCGGCTGTCGTCGTGCCGCCGGGAGCTGCACCGCCGGATCGACCACGCCACGAACGAGCTCATCGCCCGCTACCGGGAGCAGCCGATGCTGGCCCTGCAGATCCTCCCGCGCGACCCCTGGCACCGGGACCACCGGGCCTGAGCACGGTCGCGGCCCGCCACGACCCGGGCCGGGGGGTGCTTCGGTACTCAGCGGGCGTGGGATAGGACACACTGTCCCTCGGCCGATTCCGCCGCGCCGATGCGGCTGCCCTCAGGGAGGACCCCCGTGGACGACGTGCTCATGAGCGCGCCACTCTTCGCCGCCCTCGACGTCGAGGCCGCCGCGGCCCTCAAGGCGTCGATGGACGAGCGCCGGCTGCTCAAGGGGGACGTCCTGTTCTCCGAGGGTGACCCGGGTGACCGCCTCTACGTCGTGACCGACGGCAAGATCAAGCTCGGGCACGCGTCCGGTGACGGCCGCGAGTCGCTGCTGGCCGTCATGGGCGAGGGCGAGATGTTCGGCGAGCTGTCGCTGTTCGACCCGGGTCCCCGCACCGCCACGGCGACGGCGCTCACCGACGCGGTCGTGCTCGGGCTGGGCCACGCGGCGCTGCGGCCCTGGCTGACCGGCCGCCCCGAGGTGGCCGAGTCGCTGCTGCAGGCGCTGGCCCAGCGCCTCCGGCGTACCAACGACACCCTGGCCGACCTCGTGTTCTCCGACGTCCCCGGCCGCGTCGCCAAGGCGCTGCTCGACCTCGGCGAGCGGTTCGGCCAGTCGATGCCCGACGGCCTGCACGTCACGCACGACATGACGCAGGAGGAGCTCGCCCAGCTGGTCGGAGCCTCGCGCGAGACGGTCAACAAGGCGCTGGCCGACTTCGCCTCGCGCGGCTGGCTGCGCCTCGAGTCGCGCTCGGTGGTCCTGCTCGACGTCGAGCGCCTCCAGCGCCGCGCCCGCTAGCCGCCGGGTTGTCACTGAGGGTGGCCCTGGTTGCTTCTAGCGCAACCAGGGCCACCCTCATGTGGAACGCCTCGGGGGAGCGTCGGTCACTCGCCGCGCAGGTAGGCGAGCTGGGCGAGGACCGACAGCCGTGCAGCGGGCCACACCTCGCGCGGGACGTCGGCGTACACGTCGGCCACGACGAGATCGGCGATGTCGGGTACGCCGTGCGGCCGCGAGTGCCACCAGTCCTCTCCCAGCGGCACGGCGAGCGCCGCGGCGACGTCGAGGTCCGACCCGCCGAGACGCCGCAGCGACTCCCGCACCTGCGCGAGCCGCTCCTCGCGGTGGCGCGAGGTACGCCGTGACCGCGTCGGCCGGCGCCCGCAGCGCCGGCCCGTGGCCGGGCAGGACGTAGGACGCCGACGTCTCCTCGGCGATACGGCGCAGCCGCCGCAGCGAGCCGAGGTAGTCGCCGAGCCGGCCGTCCGGGTGCGCGACGACCGTGGACCCGCGGCCGAGCACGGTGTCCCCCGTGAGCAGGGCGCCGTCGGCCGGCAGGTGGAACGACAGCGAGTCGCCGGTGTGGCCGGGTGTCGCCACCACGACGACCGCGAGGCCGCCCACCTCGACGACGTCGCCGTCGGCCAGCCCCTCGTCGCCGAGCCGCTGCGCCGGGTCGAGGGCGGCCACGGACGCGTGCAGCCGCTCGGCCAGCCGGCGCGCTCCCTCGGAGTGGTCGGGATGGCCGTGCGTCAGGAGGATCCGCGGCACGCGCGCCCCGTCGACGGCGGCCACGACCGCGTCGAGGTGCGCGGCGTCGTCCGGGCCGGGGTCGACGACCACGGCGGACGTCGAGCCGGGCTCCCGCAGCACCCAGGTGTTCGTCCCGTCGAGCGTCATCGGACCGGGGTTGCCGGCGAGCACGCACACGGCCCGGCCGGTCACCGCACCACCGGCCCAGGCACCGCCGTCGCCGAGGGGTACGACGGCCCCGCTCACGAGCTCGGTCCTCGCGGCGCGACGCCGTCCGTCTCGCTCGCGTTCGGCTCGCCGCCCGGGCTCAGCACGTCCCGGGTGCGGTCGTGGAGCAGGTGCCAGGAGACCGAGCCGTCCGCCTCGACGTACGGCGCCGGCAGGATCGGCACGATCTCGACGGCGGCACGCCGCGGCCAGCGCGGACGCGGCGTCGCGGGTGCTCCGCCAGCACCGCGAGCGTGGCCGCGGTGGGCGGCAGCAGCGCGACCCGGCCCTCGGCCGAGGCGGCGAGCGCGTCGACTCGGGACGCCACCACGCGGAGCGGTCGGCCTCGCCCTCGACGTGGCGGGCGCCCTGTCCGGCGGGCTGCGCGGTCATGAAGAACCGCGTGTCGTACCGGCGGTCCTCCACCTCGGGCGTCACCCAGTGCGCGAACGGCACGATCGCCGCGGCGTCGACGCGCAGGCCGCGGCGCGCCAGCACCTCGGCGAACGAGAGCCGACCGGCGACGAGCGCGACGCGATCCGCCTCGAGGCCTCGTCGACCGTCGCCGTCGCGCCCAGGTCGTCGACCGCGATGAGTACGCCGCACTCCTCGAACGTCTCGCGCGCCGCCGCCACGACGAGCGCGCGGGCGTCCGTCGACCACGTCCGTACGGCGACCGCGTCGAGATCCGCGCCACCGGCGACGGGGACGAGCGCGTCGGAGCTCTCGACGGCCCCACCGGGGTAGACGTACATGCCCGCGGCGAACGCCATCGACGTGGTCCGCCGCATGAGGAACACCTCGAGCCCGTGCGCGGTGTCGCGCAGCAGGCAGACCGTCGCGGCGTCGCGGACCGGCGGCGGGGACCAGGCGGTCTCGCCGCGCGCGATCGACTCGGCCCGCTCGCGCATCCGGGACGGCAGGCGGGACCGGTCGAACCCGCTCGCGGTCAGTCGGCGACCTCGACCACGATCTCGACCTCGACGGGCGCGTCGAGCGGCAGCGCGGCGACGCCGACCGCGGAGCGGGCGTGCACGCCGGCGTCGCCGAAGGCCGCGCCGAGCAGCTCGCTGGCCCCGTTGACGACGCCCGGCTGACCGGTGAACTCGGGCACGCTGGCGACGAAGCCGACGACCTTGACCACGCGCACGACCTTGTCGAGGTCGCCGAGGACCGACTTGACCGCCGCGATGGCGTTGAGGGCGCAGGTGGCCGCGAGCTCCTTGCCCTGCTCGGGGGTGACCGCGCCACCCACCTTGCCGGTGGCCGCCATGGCGCCCGCGACCATCGGCAGCTGGCCGGAGGTGTAGACGTACGAGCCGCTGCGCACCGCCGGCACGTAGGCGGCGACGGGCGGCGCGACGTCGGGGACGGTGAGCCCGAGCTCGGCGAGGCGGGACTCCACTGCGGACATCGGATCAGCCCTTCGGTCGCTTGAAGTAGGCCACGAGGCTCTCGGCGTTCGGACCCGGCACCACCTGCACGAGCTCCCAGCCGTCCTGACCCCAGTTGTTGAGGATCTGCTGGGTCGCGTGCACGAGCAGGGGGGCGGTCGCGTACTCCCATTGCGTCATGGCCCGACCCTAGAGCCTGCCGCGCACGCCCGTCGCCCACCCCTGCGCGGCCGGATCGACGGCGCGCGACGGGCGGGGCGTCCGCGGGTGCCGGGCACCGCTCGGCACGCCCCGGAACCGCCCCGCGCCGTACGCTCGGACCCGTGCCCACGACATCCGCCGACCCCGCCGGACGACGGAGCACCGACTGGGACGCCGTGCGCCTGCACGTCGTCACGGGCAAGGGCGGAACCGGGAAGACGACGGTCGCGGCCGCCCTCGCGCTGGCCCTGGCGACGGGTGGGCGCAAGGTGCTCGTCGTCGAGGTCGAGGCCCGGCAGGGCCTGGCCCAGATCTTCGACGTACCGCCGCTGCCGTACGCCGAGCGACGCGTGGCCGTCGCGCCGGGAGGCGGCGAGGTCTTCGCCCTCGCCATCGACCCCGAGGAGGCGCTCATCGAGTACCTCGAGATGTTCTACAACCTGCGTCGCGCGGGCACCGCGCTGCGCAGGATGGGCGCGATCGACTTCGCCACGACCGTCGCGCCCGGGGTCCGCGACGTACTGCTCACCGGCAAGGCCAAGGAGGCGGTGCGGCGCAAGCGGGACGGCGTACCGGTCTACGACGCGGTCGTCATGGACGCGCCGCCCACCGGACGCATCGCGCGGTTCCTCAACGTCAACACCGAGGTCGCCGGGCTCGCCCGGACCGGCCCGATCCGGTCGCAGGCCGACGCGCGTGATGGAGGTCATCGCGTCCCGGCTCACCGCGGTGCACCTGGTCACGCTGCTCGAGGAGATGCCCGTGCAGGAGACCGCCGACGGCGTGCAGCACCTCCTCGAGGCCGGGCTGCCCGTCGGCGGCATCATCGTGAACCAGGTACGCCGGCCGCTGCTGTCGGCGACCGCACAGGCCAAGGCGCGCAAGGGAAAGCTCGATCTCGGCGCCATCGCTGCCGACCTCGAGACCGTGGGCGTGCTCACGCCCTCGGGCGCGCTCGCCGGTTCGCACGGGATGGTGCTCTCGGCCGACGTCGTCGCGGCGCTCGCCGCCGAGGGCGCGGACCACGCGGTAGCGCGTCGCGCTCGAGCAGCGCGAGCGCGACGACATCCAGGCCCTCGAGCGCCCGACGTACGAGCTCCCGTTCCTCCCCGACGGGGTCGACGTCGGTGCGCTGTACGACATCGCCGAGACGCTGCGCGAGCCAGGGGATCGCATGACGCCGCCGAGCGAGATCACCCCCCGCAGCCCGCACCTCGACGTCGACGCGCTGCTCGACGACCGCTCGGTGCGCGTCGTCGTCTGCTGCGGCTCCGGCGGCGTCGGCAAGACGACCACCGCGGCGGCGCTGGGGCTGCGCGCCGCCGAGCGCGGCCGCGACGTCGTCGTCCTCACCATCGACCCGGCCCGCCGGCTCGCCCAGTCGCTCGGGCTGACCGAGCTCGACAACGACCCGCGCCCGGTCGCCGGCGTCACGGGCACGGGGTCGCTCGCCGCGATGATGCTCGACATGAAGCGGACCTTCGACGAGTTCGTCGAGGCCAACGCCGATCCCCAACGGGCCGCCGCGATCCTGGCGAACCCGTTCTACCAGTCGCTGTCCAGCTCCTTCGCGGGGACGCAGGAGTACATGGCGATGGAGAAGCTCGGGCAGCTCCGGGCGCGCGCCGAGACCGAGCGGTCGTGGGACCTCATCGTCGTCGACACGCCGCCCTCGCGATCGGCGCTCGACTTCCTCGACGCGCCGCGACGTCTCGGGTCGTTCCTCGACGGCCGGTTCATCCGCATCCTCGCCGCGCCGGCCAAGGCCGGGGGGCGCGCCTACCTCAAGGTGCTCTCCGCCGGCTTCGGCATGTTCACGTCGGTGCTGTCGAAGGTGATCGGCGGCCAGGTGCTCGTCGACGTCCAGACCTTCGTGGCGTCGGTCGACACCCTGTTCGGCGGCTTCCGGCAGCGGGCCGACGACACCTTCGCGATGCTGCAGGCGGACGACACCGCGTTCGTCGTCGTGGCCGCGCCGGAGCGCGACGCGCTGCGCGAGGCGTCGTACTTCGTCGACCGGCTCGAGGCCGACTCCATGCCGCTCGCCGGTCTCGTGCTCAACCGGGTGCAGACGACGTCGGTGCCCGACCTCGACGCGGCCACGGCGACCGCCGCCGCCGCCCGGCTGGAGGCCGGCTCGCGCTCGTCGGTGACCGCCGCGCTGCTGCGGATCCACGCCGACCGGGTGGCGACGCTCGACCGTCAGCGCCGGCTCGCGGAGCGCTTCACGGCGGCGCACCGCGACGTGCGCGTCGCGGCGGTGCCAGCACTCGCCGGTGACGTGGTCGACCTCGACGGTCTCCGGCAGGTCGGCGCCTCGATGGCCCTGCGCCCCTGAGGCCGCGGCGCCGTGCCGGGCAGGCACCGGGCTGCGAGTTGCAGCTGCAACCCACCTGTCGAGGCCCTGAACCGGCCGGTTCGAGGTGTCACTCGCGTCTCGGGAGGGTCAGGCGCTCGCCGAGATGACCTGGGTGAGGTCGATGGTGACGTCGTACTCCTCGCGCGCGGTCTCGAGCAGCCGGCGCCAGGACGTGACCTGCGGCCGGCGTCGGAGCAGGGCCCGGCGCTCGCGTTCGGTCATGCCGCCCCACACGCCGAACTCGATGCGGTTGTCGAGGGCGTCGGCGAGGCATTCGGTGCGTACGGAGCAGGCCAGGCAGATGGCCTTCGCGCGGTTCTGCGCCGCGCCTTGGACGAACAGGGCGTCCGGGTCGCTCGTGCGACACGCCGCCGATGTCGTCCAGTCCGAGGTCCAGGTCATCGAGCAGGCACCCCCCACTGACATGTGCTCTCCGAGGCGATCGGGTCGGGAGCGACCCCGAGATGTCCGGGGTTCGTCCCGGTCGCGATGCCGTGACCGGGTCGGAGCGGCGCTGCTCCGACCCGCCTGACGGTACGCAGATGAAGATCGTGGAGTCAGGTCATAACGAACCATATCTGATAGTCATTTCGTGCCATAGACGTGGGCCTGGGCAACCACCCCCGCGCTGGACGAACGGCGTACACGGCGCGGACGCCCCGCGCGAGTAAGTGTCGTCCGTCACCTCGACGTACCCTCTGAGGGCCATGTCTTCCCCCTATCCCCCGTCCGGCGCCGCCGCACCGCGCCGGCAGCCCACGATGGTCGCCTCGTTCGCCCGCCTGGGGCTCTTCCTGCTCGTGAGCGTCGTGGCCGGCGTGGTGGTGGCGGGAGCGGCCCTGCCGTTCGTGGGCGGAGCGGGCGTCGCGACCCGCACGGCGGTCGAGGACTACGAGGCGCTGCCCTCGCAGCTCATCGCGCCGCCGCTCCCGCAGCGGTCGCGCATCCTCGCGTCGGACGGCTCGGTGATCGCGACCATCTACGAGCAGAACCGCATCGAGGTACCGCTGTCCGCAGTGGCGCTCGTGATGCGCCAGGCGATCGTCGCCATCGAGGACCGGCGCTTCTACGACCACGGCGGCGTCGATCCCCGCGGCCTCCTGCGCGCGGCGGTCGGCAACACGTCGGGCGACGGCAGCACGCAGGGCGGTTCGACCCTGACCCAGCAGTACGTGAAGAACGTGTTCGTCGAGAGCGCGGCCACCCCCGAGGAGGCGGCGGCCGCACGCGCGCGCACCATCAGCCGCAAGCTCAAGGAGCTGCGTTACGCCGTGGCCCTGGAGCGGGTCCTCACCAAGGACCAGATCCTCGAGCGCTACCTCAACATCGCGTACTTCGGGGCGGGCGCCTACGGCGTCGAGGCCGCGTCCCTCCGCTACTTCTCCAAGCATGCGAGCAAGCTGACGCTCGCCGAGGCGGCGACCCTCGCCGGTGCCGTGCAGCAGCCGGTCGCGTACGACCCGACGCGCAACCCGAACTCGTCGCAGCGGCGCCGCATCCAGGTCCTCAACGCGATGGCCGACGTCGGATACATCACCCCGGCACTCGCAGCCTCGACCGGGAAGATCCCGACGAAGAAGTTCCTCAAGCCGAGCAAGACGGCGAACGGGTGCACGACGTCGTACGCGCCGTTCTTCTGCGACTACGTGTACCGGCAGCTGCGCGACAATCCCGCCTTCGGTGCTACGCCGGCGGACCGCGAGCAGCTGCTGCGCCGCGGGGGTCTCACCATCCGCACGACGCTCGTGCCGGCGACGCAGAAGGCGGCCCAGGCCGCCACCGACAAGTACATTCCCCGCACGGATCCGAGCCGGAAGCTCGCCGCCATCACGATGATCGCGCCGAGCACCGGTCAGATCGTCGCCATGGCGCAGAACCGCTCGTGGGGCGTGTCGGGCATCGGCTTCACGACGTACAACTTCAACGTGGGCACCAAGGACGGCGGCAGCATCGGCGCACAGGCCGGGATCGACGTTCAAGGCGTTCACGATGGCCGCGGCGTTCATGCAGGGGATCTCGCCGTACGAGAACATCGTCGCGCCGCAGACGGCGACGTTCACCGACTTCAAGAACTGCACGACCGGAGCGCCGTTCGCGCCGTACACCGTCAACAACTCCACCGGCGCCGGCACGTTCAACATGCTCTCGGGCGCCGCGTACTCCATCAACACCTACTTCATGGCCCTGGAGCAGAAGACCACGCAGTGCGCGGCGGCGAACGTCGCCACGTCGCTCGGCGTCACGCGCGGAAACGGCTCGCCGGTTCAGGCGAACCCGTCGTTCACCCTCGGCACCGACGAGGTCACACCTCTCGCGATGGCTTCGGCCTACTCGACTTTCGCCAACCACGGCGTGCGCTGCGACCCCGTCGCGATCCTGCAGGTGACCGACCGCGACGGGACGAACCTGCCGGTGCCCAAGACGGCCTGCAACCGGGTGCTCGACCGGCAGGTGGCCGACTCGGTGACGAGCGTCCTGAGCCAGGTCATCGACGGGCCGCTCCCCGGACGGACCGGCAGAGGCGATGTCGCTCGGTCGCGACGCCGCCGGAAAGACCGGCACCATCAACGACTCCGCCGCCGTGTGGTTCGTCGGCTTCACGCCGGACCTTGCCGCCGCTGTCGCGACGTACGACCCCCGCGGGGGGTACGGGCACCCGATGCAGAACATCACCATCGGAGGTAAGAAGTACCAGCAGGTGTTCGGCTCGACGCTGCCCGGACCGATCTGGCGTGAGGCCATGCAGGCCGCGCTGGCGACCACGCCGAAGACCCCGTTCGACCTGCAGACCCTCGACGGCCTGGGCACGTACGTCGCGCCGCCGCCGACGCCCACCGGGACCCCGTCGCCGGGCGTGTCGGGCTCGCCTGCACCCTCGGCGTCCGGCACGCCGGCGCCCGGCGCATCCCCGTCGACGTCGACGACCCCGCCGCCGGTCGCACCCGCTCCCACGCCGACCGACGCCGACGGCCGACGGGAAGCCGAAGCCCAAGCCGAGCAAGACCTGAGCCGACGTCGGCTCGCGAGGCGCCGGCCGTCGTGGCTACCCGCCCAGCGCCGCCCGCACCGCCGCGGCCACGCGACCGCCGTCGGCCCGACCCGCGACCCGGGGCGTGACCACCTTCATCACCGCGCCCATGGCACGCGGCGAGTCAGCACCGGTCTCCGCCACCGCGGCCGCCACGAGCTCCGCCAGCTCGCCGTCGGACAGCTGCGCCGGCAGGTAGCCCTCGAGGACGGCGAGCTCGGCGCGCTCGCGTGCGGCGAGCTCCGGCCGGTTCGCGTCGTCGTAGGCGGTCGCCGACTCGCGGCGCTTCTTGGCCTCCCGGCCGAGCACGGTGACGACGTCGGCATCGGTCAGCTCCCGGGCCTCGGACCCGGAGACCGCCTCGTTCTTCACCGCGGTCAGGGCCATCCGCAGTGTCGCGGCGGCGACCTCGTCCCGGGCCCGGATGGCGGAAGTCAGGTCGTCGTGGAGGCGGTGCTCGAGGGCGTCCATGCCCCGATCCTCCCGCATCCCGGCCGGGGTTGGCCGGTGGGCGGCGGGCCGTGGGATCGTGGACCCCGTGCCGCGCCTGTCCACGAGCCTGCTCGCCGTCGCCGGTCTCGGCGCAGCCGGTCTGGCCTACTCCGCCGCCGAGGCCCGCCGGTACACGCTGCGTCGGGGCTACGCCGCGGTCCTCCCCGCAGGGCAGCCGACGCTGCGCGTGCTGCACCTCTCCGACCTGCACCTGACGCCCCGGCACACGAAGCGGATGGCGTGGATCACCTCGCTCGACGCGCTCGAGCCCGACCTCGTCGTCGTCACCGGGGACTTCCTGGCCCACCGGGACGCGGTGCCCGACGTCGTGCGCTCCCTCGCCCCGCTGCTGGAGCGGCCCGGCGTGTTCGTCCTCGGCTCCAACGACTACTACGCGCCCGCCCCGGTCAAGCCGTGGCGCTACCTCACCGCGCCCTCCGAGGTCGACGAGCGCCGTCGCACTCTGCCCTGGGGCGATCTCGTGAAGCGCCTGCGCGAGGCGGGCTGGCACGACCTGTCCAACGCGCGCGCCCAGGTGGTCGCCGGGGGCCGCCAGATCGACGTCCGCGGCGTGGACGACCCGCACATCCGGCGCGACCGCTACGCGGCCGTCGCCGGCCCCTTCGACCCCGCCGCGGACCTGGCGCTCGGCGTGACCCACGCGCCCTACCGGCGCATCCTGGACGGCATGGTCGCCGACGGCGCCGGCCTCGTCCTGGCGGGGCACACCCACGGCGGCCAGCTGTGCGTCCCGGGTTACGGCGCCCTCGTCACCAACTGCGACCTGCCTCCGGCGCAGGCGAAGGGCCTGTCGCGGCACGCTCGCCCGTGGGGCCCCGGCGACGAGTCGCCCGGGCTGGGCGGAGTCGACGGTCGCGGTGCCGTGCTCCACGTCTCGGCCGGTCTCGGTACCTCGCCGTACGCCCCGGTGCGGTTCGCCTGCCCGCCCGAGGCCACGCTGCTCACCCTGACGCCGGTCGACTGACCGCTCCGGGCCGGTCAACGGCGCCCGCCGGGGGCGTCGTCGCCCGGTCGGTCCGACCCGTTTTGGTCGGCCCGACCGCCGACCCGTAGACTTCCCCCGCTCCACCGGGGTGTGGCGCAGCTTGGTAGCGCGCTTCGTTCGGGACGAAGAGGTCGTGGGTTCGAATCCCGCCACCCCGACAAGATCCAGCCGGTGTCTCTGCAGGTCAGAGGCACCGGCTGGTGTAATTCGGGGCCAAAACGGCCCGTTGGTCACAGAAGTGGCCCGGGCGTCGGGGATCTGGTCGGCGAAGGAGGCCATGTCCCGCCACGCGTCACGACCGTCCCCCGGAACGTAGAGCCACCGATCGGACTCGAGCTCCTCAGGGTCGAGGTCCTCCATGTCGCCGTCCTCGATGACCGAGGCCGGCCACACCTCTCCCGTCGCGAGCTCCAGGTAGCCGCCACGCTCGTCACTGAGGACGTCGCCCAACTCGTCCAGGTCCACGACCAGCCCGGCCCGACCCGTCGACGTCCCCGACAGACCCGAGGTCAGCGACTCGACCGCGACCTGATCACCGGGCCAGGACCTGTCGCTAAGGGCCGCGAGCAACGCATCCACCCCCGGCACCGGCGCCGCCGCGCCGGCTCGCAGCACCGTCATGGCCGCGGGCACCGCGGCCTGAAGCAGCCCCTACGGCACGGCACCAGCAACCGCGGCACCCGCATCGAGCACCGTCCGCCGCCGCGACAGCCACCCGCAACTCGCGCCACAACGCCTCGATCACCGCACGGTCGCCCACGCGACAAGACTGCCCAACCCGACCGCACCCGGCAACGCTCTCGTTGCGGGACGTCGCCATCAAGCGGGCGATTACGGCTTTGGGTGCTGGCCGAACAGGCGCGCAAGCCGCTTGGATCGCGACGGCCTACATCAGGTATGCGAGGAGCGACTCGGCCTCGGAGTGGGCGGGTCGGGCGCCCATCTTGGCGAACATGTCACGGGCAGTCTCCAGCACCGGGGCCGCCTCGTCCGAGCGGTCGAGGGCGATCAGGCAGCGGCCGTAGCCCAGCAGTGCGAAGGCTTCTTCGACGACGTCGGTGAAGCTGTGCCATCGGCCGGCAGCCTCTCTGTAGCCATCCAGTGCTGCTTGGTGATCGCCGCGCGCTTCGGCCAGGGCAGCCTGAGCAGCGACCCGGGCGTGTTGGCTCGCGGGAACGGCTGCCTCTTCGACGGCAACGAGTCGCTCGGCCAGGTCAAGACGGTCGAGAGACACCAGGGTCCGTATGAGGCCCGGCAGGTCGGCTCCCGAGCTGCCGGGTTGGAGCAGCAGCTCCGAGAACAGGTCGACAGCCTGGTCGCGGTGGCCAACGGCGGCATGGACGCGCGCGGCAAGGCCCAATGCACCCCTCGGATCTCCTACCTCGCGTCCGACATCCACGGTCCAGTCCACCCAGGACAGCGCCGCGGGTGCGTCGCCCGTGAGGAGCATCGCTTCGATCTGGACGTCGCGAACATTTCCGAGAACGAGTCGGTCGTCCCCGGCCGCCAGCTTGGCCGCGAGCCGCTCCGCAAGGGTGAGAGCGGCGTCGAGGTTCCCCAGCCTCACGTTGAAGCGGATCAGATCGGTCGCCGGCCCGTTGTCCGCGGAGAGTCCCCGTGTCTCGGTGAACGCGATGCCTTCCTCGGCTGCGGCCAGAGCGGCGGCCGGGCCGCGCAGCGCGGACGTCGCGCCAGCGAGGTAGGTGAACGTGACGGCGGCGTCGCGTCCCCGTCCGGCGGCCGTGGCCAGCGCAATCGCCTGCCGCAGGTCGTCGATGGCGCCCAGGTCCCCCATTACGGACCGGAACAGTCCGCGGAAGGCCAGTGCCCGCGGCGGCGTTGGCAGGCCCAGCTCCTCTGCGAGGCGCAAGGCCTTGGTGGCGTACTCGATGGACGAGTCGTAATGGCCAAGCAGCCCCTCCACGAATGCGACCTGGGAGTAGATCCGCACATGGACCTGTCCCGGAGGCAGCGTCGCGACCAGCGCCAGCATCTCGTCGGGCACCGACCACCACCTGGAGTCGCCCCGATGGCGCAGGACCGGGAACAGCTCAGCCAGGGTGTTGACGGCAGCCTCGATGTCACCGGCTGCGCGGAACAGCGCGACTGCCTCCTCGAACGCCACCTGCGCCCGTGGCAGGGCGCCGGTGTACTGGGACGCGAGCCCGTACGCCACGAGCACGCGCGCCCGCCTACCGTCGTCCCCGGACGCCAGGGCCAGCGCCCGGTCCAGGTGGACCAGGGCGGCGCCAGCGTCCAGGCCGAGGGCCCGTTCACCAGCGGCCAACAGAAATCGCATCGTTGGTGGACGCATCCGGTCAGCCAGCTCGAAGTCGGACGTGGCCACGGCGAGGTCTAGCGCGACGGTGTAGTGGTGGGCCAGCACATCGGACAAGTCCTCGACCCGATCCCCCGCCTGCGCCTCGATCCATGTCGCAGCCGCAACGTGACGTGCGGCTCGCGACGCCCGCGGGATCTGCGCGTAGGCCACATCACGGGTCAGGACGTGCCAGAACGTGTACTCCTGCTGCGCGATCATCGACGAGCCCCGCACCGGCCGGACCAGCGCCTTGCGCGACAGGTCGCGCATCACCGCCATGACCACGTCCTCGCTTGTGCCGGACATAGCAGCAACAGCACCGGCCCAGAACACCCTGCCGATCACCGCAGCATCGGCCAGCAGCGCCTTCCGATCGGGTGTCAGGGTGTCCAGACGGGCAGCGATCAGCGCCTGGACGCTGTCCGGCAGAGGTAGCTCCGCACCGGGACGAAGGCTCACCCCGTCGTCGATGTGTTCGATCAAGTCACGGTCCTGCAGCAGACGGACGTACTCCTCGGCGAACAGGGGGTTGCCTCCGGCTCGCTCCACCAACGGAGAGCGGAGATCCGGCGGAACGGTGAGCGTGTTCAGGAGCGCTCCGACCAGCCTGGCTGTGTCGCCCTCGGTCAGCGGGGTGAGCGGGACAGTGGTGGTGTTGCGCAGCCCGCGGGCGTAGTCCGGGTGCCGCTCGAACAGCTCCGGTCGAGCGGTGCCCACCAGGATCAGCGGCACACCCTCGGCGTGATCGGCCAGATCCTCGATGAATGTCAGCATCGCAGGGTCGGCCCAATGGAGGTCCTCGAACACAAGCACCGTCGGGCCCGTCTCGGCGACGGACTCCAGGAACGTGCGCCACGCGGTGAACTGCTCACCCGGCTCGGGCCGGGAGGATGCCTCGATGCCCACGAGGGGGAGCAGTCGCTGACGCAGCCAAGCCCTCTCTTCGACGTCAGGCAGGACCACGTCAAGCTTGCTCAAAGCCACCTCGGCGGGGTCGGTGTCCAAGATCCCGGCGTGCGCCTTGACGATCTCGCCCAACGCCCAGAAGGCGATGCCCTCGCCGTAGGGCAGGCAGCGGCCCTGCCGCCAGGTCACCAGCTCGGGGCATGCATCGACGTACCGGCCCAGCTCGGCGACCAGCCGGGACTTCCCCATCCCCGGCTCTCCCACGACGGTGACCAACTGCACCGTGGAGGCGGCGACCGTCTTGTCGAACACCCCGCACAGCAGCGCCAGGTCGATCTCGCGCCCCACGAACGGCCCGTCATGCACCCGGGTCACGTCCGTGCCCAGCCGCGCCCGGGGTGACACCGCGTGGAACACGGCCACCGGCTCGGACTTGCCCTTCAACATCGCCGGCGGCAGGTCGACGTAGTCGAACACCCCCTGCGTCGCGTCGTAGGTGGACTGCCCGACCGCGACCCCCATCAGCGGAGCCACCGACTGGATGCGCGACGCGGTGTTGATCGCGTCCCCGGCCAGGAACCGCTCACCCGACCCCGGCACCACCCCCAGGCGCACCAGTGTCTCGCCGGTGTTGATCCCGACCCGCAGCCGCAGCGGGCTGCCGTCAAGCGACGTCAGCGAGTCCGCGTCCTGCGCGATCCGCAACCCGGCACGCACCGCCCGCTCCGGGTCGTCCTCATGCGCACCCGGCACACCAAACACACCAACCACGGCGTCGCCGATGAACTTCTCCACCACCCCGCCGAACGCCTCGATCGCCGACCGGGCCATCGCGAAGTACCCGGTCAGCATCCGATCCACGTCCTCCGGATCAGCCGACTCCGACAGCGCCGTGAATCCCACCAGGTCGCAGAACAGCGCCGTCACGATCTTGCGCTCTTCGGACATGCCCGGCGTCGCGCCCAGAGGCGCCGCGCACTCCGAGCAGAACTTCGGCGAACCCTCGTAGCTTGCCCCGCAAGCTCCACAGACCCCCACGGCCGCAGGATAGGAGAACCGACCCCGGCGCAACGGGCGAGCCAGCGAAGTCACGGCACCATTCCTCGCTCAGCGACCGACGCCCGATCTCCAGCCGCTGGCACGAATCGGAGCCATGATGATCAAGGTCCCGACCAGTTCAAGACCGATCCCTATTGCCGGTTCCTTCTCTGTTCGCGCACCTCCGGCCGCAGGATTGGCCTGCTCGAGGCGACGGTGGACCGTGGGCTGACCGTTCGCCCCCGAGGAGGTTCCTATTGTCCGAGTCGACCGTCGTGATGATCCCCGAGCCGATGCCGCCCTTCGGCGAGGTCCACCTGGCAGCTGCCGGCTTCCTGGCCCGGTACTCCGGCAAGACCCGGATCGCCTACGCGCTGGACCTCAAGACCTACTTCGTCTGGTGCGCTGCCCGTGGGGCCGCGGTGTTCACGATGACCCGCCCCCACCTAGAGCTCTACGTGCGGTGGATGGAGGAGGACCGCGGCTACGCCCCAGCGACCACCGCTCGGAGGTTGTCCACGGTGGTCGGGTTCTACCGCTTCGCCGTGATCGACGGGTACCTGGATCGCTCTCCTGCGGAGTACGTGCGCCGGCCGCACGTGCCCGAGGAGTCCCAGGTGCTGGGTCTGGACCGGATGCAGCTCGGTGCCCTGGTCGCCACGGCCCGGGCGTCCAGCCCCGACGACGCGGCCCTGATCACCCGCTCGGGCTCCTCGGTCTGCGGGTGAGCGAGGCGTGCCATGTCAACATCGAGGACATGGGCACCGAGCGCGGCCACCGAACCCTCCACGTGATCGGCAAGGGCAACAAGCCGGCGCTGATCCCACTCCCGGTCCCGGTGGCGATCGACGAGGCCGCTGCTCCGCACTGGTACGTCGCGCACATGCGTGCTCGACGACGAGGCGAGTCTGTGACCTCGCCCCGGCTTCGGAGTGCCTTCATCGCCTGGTCAGATGCCCGACGAACAGTCGCACATCTCAGCCGCTGACTTGCGCAGCGCTGCCGCGTAGATGCGCCGATCTGACTAGCCCAACTGATGCAGCGCTCGGCATTGACTCGCGCCGCTGCGACATGTCCGTGGCTTGGCCGGTTCAGGCCGCCGAGTGTCGAACGCTCTCGCTGACTAGGTCGTCGGCCGCGCCTGACGCCCCTCGCCGAGCGCATGTCCACGCCTCCGTCTGGCAGACCGGGCAGCCGGACGCCGTGCCGTCCGCCACCCACGGACGTACACAGGTACGTAGACGAGCGTGAGCAACAGGAAACCGATCTGCCCGGTCCGCAGGTCGTACCAGCTCCATGGGACCTGAGCCGCGAGGGCAACAAGCCAGCCGACGCGTCGGCCTTCGGCGATGAGCGTGGCGCTGGTGAGGTTGAGAAGCGCGAGCACAACGCTTGCGACCGCAAGGGTCATCGCCGCCTCCTGGTGGCTCTCCGTCCATGTCGAGAGCTGACACTAATATGCTTGACTTCTAATTGCTAGAGGTCTAGTAATACGTACGACAGCAAGACACCCACGGCACGAGGAGTCAGCATGACCACACTGGCGGTGCGGCACACGGTGAACGACTTCGACACGTGGAAGGCAGGATTCGACGGCCACGACGCTGGGCGCCGCGGCCACGGGTCCACCGGCTACCGGGTTCTGCGCGACGGCAACGATGTGCTAGCTCTGATCGAGTTCCCCGACGCGGCGGCGGCGCGGGCCTTCAGGACCGACCCGGCTCTTCGCGAGGCCATGGACAAGGCTGGCGTCGTCGGGGCACCCGAGGTCAGCATCTGGTCCGAGGCAGAGCGGGGTCAGTACTGAGCAGCACCCGCGGTGCCACGTCGAAGGGCTCCCAGTCCGGGAGCCCTTCGACGCGCGCCGCGACCAGCAGCTTCGAACGTGAGTTCCCCGGCGGCAGTGAATCGGCGAACACGAGCATCGTGGCGATCGTCCAGGTCGGCGAGCGATTCATCGCTACCGTCGACCAGGCCTTGCGCCACCACCGCTTGTCGCGAGCCGGCCGTGGGGCACTGGCGGTTCTGGAGGGAGCCGGCCAGCCGCTGTCACCGACGACCATCGCGCAACGGCTGATCGTGACCACCGCCAGCATCACTTCCCTGCTCGACACCCTGGAACGACGTGGGCTCGTCGAACGCCGACCGGACCCCGAGGACCGGCGGAAGCTGCTCGTGGCGATCACCGACGACGGGCTAGCACTCGTCGACCAGTTCCTGCCCGAGGTGGTCGCCCTGCAGACCGCGGTCATGGCACAACTCTCAGAGCCGCAGCGTCGACAACTGGTCAGACTGCTGGCCACAGTGCGCGACGGCCTGGACGACCTCGACGTCGACGCTGTCCTGGGCGCCGCACCGCGGCGGGGCAAGTCCTCAGCCACGTGACAGGAGGCGCGTGTCCGCCCGCTCCGCGCAGCAGGGCAACGTGCCAATCTCGCTCGGTCGAGTTGAGGCTGGATGAGGCCCGTGGGCGGCAACGCAGCGGGTGTCGTGGCTGCAGGGATTGGGGTCGCCGGACTGATCTGGCCGAGATGCTGTCGAGCGACGACCTCTCCTTCGCCCGCACCGCCGTCTCGAAATCTTCATCGGAGCGACACGCGTGGTCGCCGGGCGGGGCTCCGTCGTGCAGGGTCTGTAGTCGAGCGGGAAGTGCCGTTCGCGCTCGCTCGCTGCGGCTAGGACCTGCATGCTGTCCCGGTGCCCATGACGCAAGCTGACTTCGTGTCGCGAGTTCGCGCAGCCGACCCTCGCATGGGCGCCGTTGCGGACGAACACCTCGCCGCCAACGACGGGCTGCTCCTTCACCTACTGGTGGCGGACCTCCGCCGACAGGCTGAAGCAGCGCACGAGACACATGACTTCGACCTCCGCGACCGCATCCTCGTCCTGATGGACTCGGCTCTCGCAGATGGTGACCAGCCGTTGGAGAACGCAGTCGCCGTCTCGTTCGTCGAGGACTCCGGGTGGTGGGAGTCAGCAATAGACGACTACCTCGCCTGCTGGCCGGCGACCCTCACGGAAGAGCTGAACCGGCAGCGCGACGCGCGAGCATAGGTGCTTCGTTCTTCATCGCCTGTTGCCGCGCGATCCGGCACTACGGTACCGCTCGGAAGCCAATGGGCGTGAGACTAGGTCCGTGCGAATCAGCCACCGGAGTTGCCTCACCCAACAATCAGTTGGCGTTCTACGCTCGCGGTGTCGTCCAGTCTTCGCCGTACGTCTCGGCAGCGATCGACTCCGGAACCGCCGTAGTCACGGGCTTCGCGAACGAGTCAGAGGCCAATCAGTTCGTCACCGATGCCGCGAAGTGACGAGCGCGCTCCTCGTCTCGCGATCCCTATGCCGTTAGTGCTCGCTCTGCCGTCCGCTACCGGCGGCTCGAAGGCCGCTCGAAGCAGCGAGGGCGGCGCGATACTGAGGCCGTGAGTGCTACGCCCGGCCCATCAGTGCGCGACCTCCGTGGTCGCGCGTGGCGCAGCGTCCGCTTCGTGTTGGTCGGCGCCGGATTGGCTTTGGCCCTTGGCGTCTTCCTCTCCAATCTCAATCCGGGCCTGGCTATCGAGGACGGCCCCATCGCCATGCTGCTGGTCGCGCTGCCTGTTGCACTGGCGGGCCTGATCGAGTGGCGGTCCGACCGTAAGGGTCGGGCGAAAGCCGCACCCCCCCGGTGAGCCAGACCCCGGGGCGGCCAACGGCGCGCATCGACTGCTTGCCCGTGGGAAGCGCCACCCTTGGACATGCCGATCGTCCCTGAACCATTGGCATCCGAAGTGCTTCTTCATCGCCTCTTGCCAAGCGATCTGGGACTCTGGCTCGCATGGACGAGGGCACCGACCGGGTCTCCGGCAACGGGAACACCACGGGTCGGCGACAGTTGCGTTGGGGTTGGTTCCTCGCGGGGCTACTGCTGCTTCTGGCCGCGATCATTACGGCCAGCATTGGTACCTGCTCCCAAGCGGGCGGAGTGCCTGTCTGCCAACCGGACGTCCCCAGGCCCGCGTCTCTCGCGCTGGCGGCGGCGTCGCTCTATCCGTTCTGGAGGGCCTTCACCCGCCGCTAGTTCGAGTGCCGTTGCCCATCGAGAACCACGATGGCGAAGTGCCGTTCTCGCTCGCCGTTCTGGCTGTCAAACCGGCACTAGACAGCGCTCTCAGAGCACGCGCGCTACTTCGCGGGCGGCAGGAACGGGGCGCATGCCTTGCGTGCTGCGGCGGAGTCTGCCTGGACCCAGGTGGACAGTGGCGGCTTCGCCGCGCTGCTCCCCACACCAGTGGACGGGTACAGCGCCCAGTACGCTCCGGGCTGCCCGTCCACGGCTGGCTCCTGGTACAGAACGATCTTCGCTCCTGAGGCAACGAACTCGTGCTGCTTGGCCTCGGTCAGAACGGTTCCGTCGATGGTTCCCGCGAGGCAGCCGACCTGCGGTGCTGCCCCCGACTTGGTCGAAGACTGCGCTGCGCTGGGTGCCGACGAATCTCTGCCTGAGAGAGCCAAGGCAGCCCCCGACCCAACAGCGGTCAACGCGACAACCGCGACCCCGACGCCTGCCAACATCTTGATGCTCACGTCGCATCCCCCGTTCCGAGTCAAGGACTGTTCTCGCGGGTGATCGGCAACCGGGGCATCGGACTCTCTTCCAGGGACCTGATCTTCACTCGGATGGCCTAGCCTCGCGGTTTCACGATTGAGGCTCGACACGGGGGCTGAAAGTACGGAAGTGCCTGTCCTGCTTGGGAAACTTGGGCTTGCGAAGGTCCAAAGTCTGCCGAGCGGAAGGCACTCCGTAGGTGAAGTCTAACCAGGTCCCGTCGTTGGTTCTGGACTCCGGCCGCGAGTCGTTGGTGTCGTCCTCGGGGGCGTTGCTGTTGCGGGAGGCGGTCCGGATCGCAGGGGTGGACCGACGCTTGTCGGCGAGTCTGTCCCCGTGGCGGCGGGATCGTGCCGTGCACGACCCCGGCAAGGTGCTGCTCGATGTCGCGACCGCGGTCGCGCTCGGTGGTGACTGCCTGGCCGACCTTGCCGCGGTCCGGGCGCAGCCGGCGGTGTTCGGGCCGGTCGCCTCCGACCCGACTGTCTCGCGGGTCTTCGCTGCGCTGGCCGCTGATCCCGATGCTGCGGTCGCGGCGATCCGGGCGGCCCGCGGCGCGGCGCGGGCGGCGGTGTGGGCCCGTCGTCGACCACTGGCCGGCGCACCTGGGGACCGCAACGGCGGTCAGGTGATCGTGGACATCGACGCCACCTTGGTGACCGCGCACTCGGACAAGGAGGGCGCCGAGCCCACCTTCAAACGGGGTTATGGGTTCGCGCCGATGTGCGCGTTCGTCGACCACGGCGAGCACGGCACCGGGGAGACCCTGGTGGTCGAACTGCGGCCAGGGAAGGCCTCCCCGTGGAACAGCGCCGACCACATCACGACCTTGGACAACGCGCTGGCCCAGCTCCCCGAGCGCGAACGCGCCCAGGTCCTGGTCCGGGCCGACACCGGTGCCTGCTCGAAGGTGTTCCTGCACAAGATCACCGACGCCGGCTTGGAGTACTCGATCGGGTTTCAGGCGCAGGACACCGTCAAAGCAGCGATCGAGGCGATCCCCGAACAGGCCTGGCGCGCTGCGCTCGATGGTGATGGCGAACCCCGCGAGGGTGCTCAGGTCGCCGAGCTCACCGCGTGGATGCCGACCCCGGTCACCCAGCAGCGGGCATCACGGCCCGGGCCGAGGCACTGGCCCGCCGGGATGCGGGTCATCGCGCGTCGCGAACGTCCCCATCCCGGCGCGCAGCTGCGCCTGACCGACCACCAGGGGTGGCGGATCACCTGCTTCGCCACCAACACCCAAGGGCCGGGCTGGACGCTGCCCGCGCTCGAGGTCCGCCACCGCCAACGCGCCCGCTGCGAGGACCGCATCCGAGCCCTCAAGGACACCGGACTGCGCAACCTGCCCTTCCACGGCTACGACCAGAACCGGATCTGGGTCGAGGTCGTCGCACTGGCCGCCGACCTCCTGGCCTGGATGCAGACCCTCGCCTTCGACGAGAACGAGCCGGCCCGCAGGTGGGAACCCAAACGCATCCGGTTCCGCCTGCTGGCCGTCGCCGGCCGCATCGTCCGGACCGGCCGACGACGACGGCTACGACTTCCCCGTGACTGGCCGTGGAACCACCTCATCGACGCCGGCTGGCACACCCTCCGCATCACCTGACCCACCCACGGCCCGACCACCGAGAGCACGACCTGGACAACCGGCGAGGACAGCGCCGACGGACCACCGTGCCCACCGACGCCCTCACGCCCCCACCGCCCCATCACGGGCGCGGCCGCCGGCCAGACGAAACATCGAGGCTAGGGCGTGTCTGACGGATGATCCGTCGCGGGTCGGTCAGGCTCAGTCTCATGGCGACGCGACGTGTGCTGACCGATGAGATGTGGGCGCAGATCGAGCCGTTTCTGCCTGACCGGTCCCCGCAGCGGGGCGGTCAGTGGGGCGATCACCGTGAGGTGCTCGAGGCGATCATCTGGCGGACCAGGACTGGCTCGCCGTGGCGGGATCTCCCCGCTGATTTCCCAGCGTTCCAAACGGTTTGGTACCGGTTCGACCTGTGGGCCAAGGACGGCACTCTGGACGCGGTGCTCAAGGCGTTGCAGGGTCATGCGCACGCCTCGGGCGACCTGGAGTGGGTGGTGTCGGTGGACTCCACCATCGCTCGGGCGCATCAGCACGCTGCAGGCGCGCGCCGCACCCTTCCGGGGGGCACGAGCGAACTACACGGTCACGTGGCCTGAACCGGTCGACCACGCGCTCGGACACTCCCGCGGTGGCTGGACGACCAAGGCCCACGTCGCGGTCGACGCTGCCGGTCGACCCCTCGCGATCCGGCTGACCCCGGGTCAAGGACTCGAGTCGCTGCAGCAGACTCATCAGCCTTGCCTCCCGCTCGTGTGCAGAGGACATGTCAGCTTGGCCCTCCGCCGCCACCGTTCTCCAGATCATGGTGGACATGCGGGCGGCCGGGAGCCAGATCCTGCTCGCGACGCATTCCCCGGTCCTGGCGGCGGTCCCCGGGGCTTGACTGCTTCACCTCGGCGACGCGGGCATCGCCGAGGTTGCCTACGACGACGCCGACTTGGTCACCGCATGGCGGGCGTTCCTCGAGGCGCCCGATGGCTATCTCAGGCACCTGACCTGACCTGACCACAGCCTGGGCCGGATGATCAGTGTCTCCGCGAGACGGAGCCGGCCGAGGGCCGACGGCGACCGACCAGGATCAGGAGCACACCCACGAGTGCCAACGCCAGCCCCGTCGGTAGCGGTGCCGTCGAGGCGCCGGTTGGTGCGAGCTTCTGGGGTGTGAACACGAAGACGGGGGCGGAGTCGCTCGGGCCCGCGCTCGATGACGGGACTCCCGTGGACGCCGTGGACGAGTACGCCGACGTGCTCGGGGACGCCGACGTCGTGCTGGGAGACGCCGACGTGCTCGGGGACGCCGACGTCGTGCTGGGAGACGCCGACGTGGTCGGGGACGCCGACGTCGTGCTCGGGGACGCCGACGTCGTGGTCGGGGACGCCGACGTGCTCGGGGACGCCGACGTCGTGCTGGGAGACGCCGACGTGGTCGTCGGCGATGCCGACGCGCTCGTCGGGGTGACGGTGGCGATCGGGTGCGACGGAGTCACCGAGGGTGTCGCGGAGGGCGCAGCCACGAGTCTGATCACCTTCTGCTTGCCGGTGCCGCTGCCGAAGTCGTAGACGATCTTGTACTGACCAGGAGGCGCGTGACCCGTGACCTCGACACAGCGCTCTCCGTGCGTGTCGAGGGTGATGTCGGCGCTGCCGACGAGCCGACCTCCGGGCTGGGTGTAGGCAGCGACGGTTCCGGTCGTACCGGGCGCGAACCCCGTGAAGTAGAGCGCGAACGGAAGGTAGACGGTCGAGGCATTGCCGGAACCGGCGCAATGGATGTCCTGGCGCACGAGCATGGTCCCCTGACCGCGCGGCTGGGCCGCGGTCGCTCCGGTGCCGCTCGCAACGACCACCAGCGCGACGAGTGCCGTCAGGCTGGCACGGGTCCATCTCGTGCGATGAGCCACGACCACTCCATCCCGCCCCGCGGGTTCGCTCGCGCCCCCGCAGGACCCCCGTGCCGGTCGCCACCGTTCGGTGATCGCGTTCGACACGCCCAGGCTAGCCGTCACCGGGCGCCGAGCCCGGACGCGGAAGACCCATCCGGGTGCGCGTCGCAGGCGAACCGTCGGCCGCGGCCAGGCCGAAGGAGACCGGTGGTCGCGTCAGCACCGTCCGGAGCCGGGTCAGTGCAGCAGGGCCTTGAGCGCGACCACCGCGAGCCCGAGGAGCCCGGCCAGCGTGGCCGAGAACACCAGCCGCCAGCCGGTGAGGCCGCTCGCTCGGCTCATGGCGTATCCGACCAGGACGAGGACGGCGGCGTTCACGAGCAGGGCCACCTGCACGGCTCGGCCGGTCTCGACACCTAGCGCAGCCTCGACGAGGAGCAGCACCACCGGGACGGCGCACGCGGTGACGAGGGGCCAGCCGTCGGCCGCGATCTGCCACCGTTCCGCACGCGTGAGGTCACGCCGGTGCACCATGCGGGCGGCCATCAGATGGGCATAGGTCTCGGCGGCCCAGTAGATGAGCAGCGTCAGGACGAGCGCTCCCGTGACCCGGGCGAGGCTGGAGCTGTCCCCCGACGTGGCGAGCACGGCGCCGCTGACGATGAGTCCGTAGAGGTACGCCGCTTGCCGGCGGTGCAGGTCGACGCTCCGGGCCGGGTTGCGACGTCGTCGTGGCTCACCGGAGCAGTCTCGCAGCGAAGCGGCTCGAGGTCCGGGAAGGCGTCGCAGGACGCCGCGCGGCAGGCAGGTGTCGCAGCGTCTGCCACCGCCTCGTCAGGCGGGGTCGGGCACGGCGGGACGCCCGAGCGCGTACGTGGCGCTGCCCGCGGCGGCGGCCACCACGAGCACCGCAGGCCACGCGCCCAGGATCCGGCCGAGGGGGTGCGACACGACGAAGAGCGCGCACACCACGGCCAGGGTCAGGAGCGTCCTCGGCCAGCCGGCCCCCCGCGACATGAGCCTGGCGCAGAAGGCGCCCGCCGAGAACGAGCACCACACCGCCCAGCGCTCGGTTCCCGGTCGCGTCCGCGACAGCGAACCCGAGGACCAGGGTGAGCGCAGCGATCGACGCGACCCGTGTGCGCATGTCCGGGACCCTAACCGGCGGTCCGGGGCGGTCGGGAGCTCGGGGCGGTCGTCCGGGGTGCCTGTGCGCGCGGCCGCCGGCGAACGCCGAGCCTCCGTGTCAATCTGCCCATCTGCGGCTTACGGCACGCCGCGTCGTGGAATGCTGCGTCGCCGACCGAAGGGGATCCGATGACGACGGTGTCACCGCCGACACCCGCGCGACCGAAGGGTCGTGTCCCGCAGCGGACCGTCCTGCTCGTCGCCTCCTTCGGCGCCTTCCTCGCGTTCCTCGACGCGACGATCGTCAATGTCGCGTTCCCGAGCATCCAACGGTCCTTCCCGGACTCGTCGATCTCGTCCCTCTCCTGGATCCTCAACGCCTACAGCATCGTGTTCGCCGCCTTCCTGGTCGTCTCCGGGCGGCTCGCCGACCTGCTCGGACGGCGCTGGGCGTTCACCTCCGGTGTCCTCGTCTTCACCGTCGGCTCGGCGATCTGCGCCGTGTCCGGCTCGATCGGGTTCCTCGTCGGCGCCCGCGTCTTCCAGGCATTCGGGGCGGCGATCCTCGTCCCCGCGTCGCTCGCGCTCGTCGTACAGGGAGCACCCCCCGCCCGCAGGTCGCACGCCGTCGGCCTCTGGGGAGCGTCCGCGGCGCTGGCCTCCGGGCTCGGTCCGCCCATCGGCGGTGCGCTCGTCGAGGCCGGCGGATGGCGCTGGGCGTTCCTCGTCAACATCCCGTTCGGCATCGCGGCGGTGTGGGCGGGTCGCACCTTGCTCGTCGAGAGCCGCGCACCGGGGCGACGCCGGATGCCCGACCTGCGCGGGGCAGTGCTGTCGGCGCTCATGCTCGGGCTGCTCACCCTCGGCCTGGTGAAGGGCGAGGACTGGGGCTGGACCAGCCTCGCGGTCCTCGGCAGCTTCGCCGGTGCGGCGCTGATGCTCGTCCTGTTCGTCCTGAGCTCGCGCGCCCACCGGTCGCCGTTGCTGGACCCGGCCCTGCTGCGGATCCGGTCGTTCTCGGTCGGCAACGTGGCGACGATCGTGGCGGGCACCGGATTCTTCGCGTACCTGCTCTGCAACATCCTGTGGCTGCAGTACGTCTGGGGCTACTCCGTGCTCGTCGCCGGTCTCGCGATCGTCCCGGGCGCGTTGGTCGCCGCCATCCTCGCCGCGGTCCTCGGGCCGTTCGCTGAGCGGCACGGCTACCGGCTCGTCATCGTGCCCGGCGCCCTCGTGTGGGCGCTGGCCTACGTCTGGTACGCCACGAGGGTGCCCGTCACGCCGGACTTCCTGGCGACCTGGCTGCCGGGCCAGATCCTGAGCGGGATCGGCGTAGGCGCGACCCTTCCCGTCCTCGGCAGCGCGGCACTGGCGGCCGTCCCCGGCGGCCGGTTCGCCACAGCCTCCGCGGTCAACTCCAGTGCACGGCAGATCGGCGCGGTGCTCGGCATCGCCATCCTGGTCATCATCGTCGGCAACCCGAGCGGAGCGACGGCGTCGGCGGTCGTCGACGGCCTCCGGCACGGCTGGGTCTTCTCCTCCTGCGCCTTCGTGCTCACCGCCGTCATCGCCCTGTTCCTGGGGCGGGTGCGGGCCGGGCGGGTCGACCGAAGCCGAGGCCGATGCGGCCGCTCCCGCCACGGTGCGCATCCCGCCGGCGCGCCCGGTCGTGGGCGTCGACGACGGCACGCTCGCGTCCTCGCCCCTGCTCTCCCGCCTCCCCGACGCGGCCCGCGCCCGGCTCGAAGCAGGAGCCCAGCCGATGGAGCTCGCCGCGGGTGACCTCCTGTTCCGCGAGGGGGACGCCGCCGCCGACCTCTACGTCGTGCGGGCCGGCCGGCTCGACGTCCTCGTCGGCGGCACCGTCGTCCGACAGATGGGCGCCGGCACGGTCATCGGCGAGCTCGCGCTGCTCACCGGCGGGGTCCGCTCCGCGTCGATCCGGGCGCGACGGGACAGCCGCCTGCTGCGCGTCTCGCACGACGCGTTCGAGTCCGCTGTCGGCAGTGACCCGGCCGCCCTGTCGGCGCTCGCCGGAGTCCTCGCCGAGCAGCTGCAGTCAGGCCCCGCCGCCGTCGAGTCGTCCGCCGTGCCACCGCCCAGGGTCGTCGCCGTCGTGGCCCTCGGCGCGGGGGCGCCGGCGGCCGAGGTCGCCGCCCACCTCGCGGCGTACCTGCGCCGCACCCTGCGGGTCAGCACTCCCGGCCAGGTCGGGCCGGACGGGCTCGAGCGCGCCGAGCGCGACCACGACCGGGTCGTCCTGGTGGCCGAGGACGTCGACGACTCCTGGTGGGCCATGTGCGTCCGGCAGGCCGACCACCTGGTGCTGGTCGCCAGGCCGGAGACTCCCGTCGCCGACAAGCCTCCGTTGGGGCGCACCGACGCCGACGTCGTGCTCGTCGGCGCCCCGGGACCCGCCCGCGAGAGCGTGCGCGCCTGGGCCGACGCCGTCGACGCGTGGCAGGTCACCGTGAGCGACGGGCACTCGCTCGACCTCGACCTCCGCGCCCTCGGTGCGCGTATCGCCGGACGGTCGGTGGGGCTCGTCCTGGCCGGCGGCGGAGCTCGCGCGTTCGCGCACCTCGGCGTCCTGCACGAGCTCACCGAGGCGGGAGTCGCGATCGACCGGGTGGCCGGGGCGAGCGTCGGGTCGATCATCGCGGCGCTGTGGGCGTCCGGTCGGACGCCGCAGGAGGTCGAGGACGTCGTCTACGCCGAGATGGTCCGCGGTCGGCCGTTCAGCGACTACACCCTGCCGATCGCCTCCATCGCCAAGGGCCGCCGCGTCGAGCGGGCGCTACGCCGCCACTTCGACGACCTCACGATCGAGGAGCTGCCGCGGCGGCTGCTCTGCGCGAGCACCGACCTGCAGTCGCGGACGACGTACGACCTGCGCCGGGGCCCGGTCGTGGACGCCGTGCTGGCCTCGGTCGCCCTCCCGGTGCTGTTCCCGCCGCGCCCGGCGGGCCAGCGCCTCCTCGCCGACGGCGGCATCCTCGACAACCTGCCGGTGCGCCTGCTCACCGAGCGCGAGGAGGGTCCGGTGCTCGCCGTCAACATCGGGATGGGCGGCAACGGCGCACCTCGACCGACGGGTGCCGGCACCGGGCCGGCGGCACCGCGGCCCGCGCGCGTCCCCGCGCTCGGCGAGACCCTCATGCGCACGATCTTCATCGGCAGCGGCGGCGCCGCGGAGAACGCCCGCGCCGCCGGCGCCGTCGTGGTGACGCCGTCGACCATGGGCGTGGGGCTGCTGGAGTTCCACCAGCTCGACCGGATGGTGGAGTCGGGCCGCGCGGCCGCCCGCGCCGTGCTCGACCAGACGGGCGACCTGCTCCGCTGAACCCGCGGGTCCGTCGGGTCAGGGGCGGTGGACGTCGATGACGCCGCCCTGGGCGGCCACCGTGACGAACTCGGGCGGGTACATGCCGCTGATCTCGTCGAGGGCCTCGTCCCTGCGGGCCGGGCTGTGGTGGAAGAGCACCAGGTGCCGGACGCCGCACTCGCGGGCCAGCCGGACCGAGTCCTCGACCGTGGAGTGCCCGTAGTTGTCGGCGGTGGGCCGCTCGCGGTCGAGGAACTGGGCGTCGTGCAGCAGGACGTCGACGTCGAGGATCAGGTCCCGTACGGCGTCGTCGATGCCGTGCGAGACGACGTGGTCCGGGATGTAGGCCATCGACCCGGTGTCGTCGCTGACCCGGTACCCGAACGTGCGGCCGCCCTTGTGCTGGACGTCGGTGGCCCGGACGCGGAACCCCTCGATCGTGTGGTAGCCGGCGTCGATCGCGGTGAAGCTCCACTGCCCCTGCAGGCCCTCGGGCGTGATGGGGAAGTTCGGTGGCGCCATCGAGGCCGCGAGCAGGTCGCGACCGGTACGCGCGTTCTGGGCCGGGACGAACAGGTCGACCTTCGCGTCGGGGCGGTCGCCGGCGGCGAAGAACGGGAGCCCCTGGACGTGGTCCCAGTGCAGGTGGCTCACCAGGATCGAGCCGCGGAACGGCGCACCCGCGAGGTGGGGGCTCAGCTCGCGTAGACCGGTACCGGCGTCGAGCACCAAGGTCGGCGACGTCCCTCCGTCGGGCACGATACCGACGCACGACGTGTGACCGCCGTAGCGGACGAAGTCGGGGCCGGGCGAGGGGGTCGAGCCACGGACCCCGAACAGGATGAGGCGCACCGGCGCAGCGTAGGTGGAGGTGCACGACCCACGCGGGAAGACCACCCATTCGACACCGTCGGATCACCGACACAGCACCCGTCGTAGCGTTGGTGTCGTGACGACGACCTGGAGCGGCCGCTGCTCGAGCCGCGGCTATGCCCTGCTCGCCGTGGGATCCGCCCTCGTGCTGCTCGCCTTCGGCATCGGCACGGTGATCGTCGCCGCCGGATCCGGAACCCCGGCATTCGTCGGCTGGTCGGTCGCGGCCGTCGGTGTCCTCGTCGGGATCCTCGGCCTGCTGCTGTCCTCGCTCGAGGTGCGGCTGTCCGAGCGGTCGTTCACCGTCGCGTTCGGACCGCTCGGCCGGCCCCGGCGGGTGATCGCGCTCGCCGACGTCACCGACGCGAGCGCCATCGTCGTCGAGCCGCTGGAGTGGGGCGGCTGGGGCTACCGCTGGATCCCGTGGGCGAACGCGTCGGCAGCGGTGATCCGGCGCGGCCCGGCGATCGCCCTCGAGCTGCGCGACGGACGCAGGTTCGTCGTCACCGTGGACGGTGCCGTCGACGGTGCCCGGGCGACGTCGGCCGCGCTCGGGCGGGTGGCCGGCGCCTGAGGGTCAGGCCGCCGGGAGCGTGGCGGCGACCAGCTCGGCGATCTGGACGGCGTTGAGCGCGGCGCCCTTGCGCAGGTTGTCGTTGCTCACGAACAGGGCGAGGCCCCTGCCGTCCGCGACCGTCGGGTCCTGGCGGATCCGTCCGACGTACGACGGGTCGGCGCCGGCGGCCTGCAGCGGCGTCGGTACGTCGGTGACCACCACTCCGGAGGCGCCCTCGAGCAGCTCGGTGGCCCGGGCGACCGAGATCGGCCGGTCGAACTCCGCGTTGATCGACAGCGAGTGCCCGGTGAAGACCGGCACCCGGACGCACGTGCCGCTCACCAGCAGCTCGGGGATGCCGAGGATCTTCCGGCTCTCGTTGCGCAGCTTCTGTTCCTCGTCGGTCTCGAACGAGCCGTCGTCCACGATGCTGCCGGCGAGCGGTACGACGTCGAAAGCGATGGGGCGCACGTACTTCTTGGGGGCGGGGAGGACCAGCGCGGACCCGTCGTGCACGAGGGCGGTGATGTCCTGCGCGGAGGCGGCACGCACCTGGGAGTCGAGCTCCTCGACGCCGGCCAGCCCGCTGCCCGAGACCGCCTGGTAGGTGCTGACCACGAGACGGCGGAGGCCGGCCTCCGCGTGCAGCGGTCGCAGCACCGGCATCGCGGCCATCGTGGTGCAGTTCGGGTTGGCGACGATGCCCTTGCGGATCTCCGACAGCGCCTGCAGGGTTGACCTCGCTCACCACGAGCGGGACGTCGGGATCCATCCGCCACGCGGAGCTGTTGTCGATGACGATCGCGCCAGCGGCGGCGTACAGCGGGGCGAGCTGCTTCGACGTCGCGCCACCAGCCGAGAACAGCGCGATGTCGATCCCGGTGAGGTCGGCCGCGGCGGCGTCCTCGACGACGACCTCGCGGCCGCGCCAGGGCAGCGTCGTACCGGCGGACCGTGCGGAGGCGAGGAACCGGATGTCGCCCAGGGGGAAGTCGCGCTCGTCGAGCAGCCGGCGCATGACTGCGCCGACCTGGCCGGTGGCACCGACGACGGCGACGGTGGGCTTGCGGCTCATCTCGTACTCCTCCGCGGGAACTGCTCCGAACGTGACGCTGTGTCTGCGAGTTGCACCTGGAGACTCACGGTTCGGGCCCTGAACAGGGTGGTTCGGGGTGCAGCTCGGGGGTGGTGGGTCAGCGGCCGGTGCCGCCGTAGACGACGGCCTCGCCGTCGGCGTCGAGGCCGAAGGCGGTGTGCACGGCCTGGACCGCCGTGGCCGCGTCCTCGGTCGCGGGTGACCACCGAGATGCGGATCTCCGACGTCGAGATCATCTCGACGTTGACGCCGGCGTCGGAGAGCGCGGCGAAGAACGTCGCGGAGACCCCCGGGTGCGAGCGCATGCCCGCGCCGACCAGGGAGATCTTGGCGATCCCGTCGTCGTAGTGCAGGTCCTCGAACTCGACCTCGTGCTTGACCTTCTCGAGCGCGGCGAGGGCCTTCTGGCCGTCGGCCTGCGGGCAGGTGAACGTGATGTCGGTGCGGCCGGTGGCCGCGGCCGACACGTTCTGCACGATCATGTCGAGGTTGATCTCGGCGTCGGCGAGCGCCCGGAAGATCGCGGCCGCCTCGCCCGGCTTGTCGGGTACGCCGACGACGGTGATCTTGGCGTCGCCCAGGTCGTGCGCGACTCCGGCGATGATCGGCTGCTCCACGTCGTCCCCTTCGGGTGCTGATGAGTCGCTGACCACGAGCGTGCCGGTCTTGTCCGAGAACGACGAGCGCACGTGGATCGGGAGGTCGAAGCGGCGGGCGTACTCGACGCACCGCAGGTGCAGCACCTTGGCGCCGCTGGCCGCCAGCTCGAGCATCTCCTCGTAGGTGATGCGCGGGACCTGGCGGGCGCGCGGGGCGATCCGCGGGTCCGCGGTGAAGATGCCGTCGACGTCGGTGTAGATCTCGCAGACGTCGGCGCCGAGGGCGGCCGCGAGCGCGACGGCGGTCGTGTCCGAGCCGCCGCGGCCGAGCGTGGTGATGTCCTTCGTGTCCTGCGCGACGCCCTGGAAGCCGGCGACGATCGCGATGGCGCCGTCGTCGAGCGCCGCCTGGATCCGCCCGGGCGTGACGTCGATGATCTTCGCGCGACCGTGCACGGAGTCGGTGATGACGCCGGCCTGCGAGCCGGTGTAGGAGCGCGCCTCGATGCCCGAGGTCGTGGATCGCCATCGCCAGGACGGCCATCGAGATGCGCTCGCCGGCGGTGAGCAGCATGTCGAGCTCGCGGGCGGCCGGGTTCGGGCTGACCTGCTCGGCGAGCGTCGATGAGGTCGTCGGTCGTGTCGCCCATGGCCGACACGATGACCACGACGTCGTCGCCCGCCGCGCTTGGTCTCGACGATGCGCCGCGCGACCCGCTTGATGCTCTCGGCGTCGCTCACCGAGGAGCCGCCGTACTTCTGGACCACGAGTCCCACGGTGGGGGTCCGCCTCACTGATCGACCGGCCGATCAGGGCGGGGCCATCCTACCGGCGCAAGAATCGCCGGGGCCGTCGCGTCCGGATGGTGGGATATGCGTCCCAGCACCTGGACGTCGAGCTCGATCAGGACGGCTCGGCGGCCTCGACGTCGATCGGCACCTCGAGGCGGACGTGCGCCACGAGCGACTGCAGCGCACGCAGCGGCCGCCGAGGCGCCCTGGCCCCACGTCGACAGGTAGGAGAACTGCCACCACCACAGCGCCTCGAGCGGGCGGCCGGCCGCGTGGTGGGCGAGCCCGTGGAGCAGGTCCGCGCAGATGTCGGACAGGTCGTCGGACAGCCGCGCGGGCACGACCTCGGGGCCGGAGTAGGGGTCGAAGACCTCGACGTACTCGTCGGCCGGGCCGAGCAGCTCGCGGAGCGCGTCGCGCAGCCGGTCGACGTCGGGCTCCGCGCCGGCGTCGGGCTCGAACCGCTCGCTCGGCACGACGTCGACGATCGCGCCGAGCGGCGCACCGGACGCGAGCAGCCCGCGACAGCTCGAGCAGCAGGATCGAGATCGACTCGTCCGGGCTGTCGGCCGCGGCGACGGCCTCGACGACGGCGATGAACTGCTGTGCGGCGGCGGCCATGTCGTCGGCGATGTCGGCGAGATCCGCCGGCGCCAGCTCGGCCTCGTGCCCCTCGTGCTCGGTCATGGGTCCAGCGTGTCAGACGTCGAGCCGGCGACGGCCCTCGAACGCGCGGCCGAGCGTGACCTCGTCGGCGTACTCGAGGTCGCCGCCGACCGGGAGACCGCTCGCGAGCCGGGTGACGTTGAGCCCCATCGGCTTGATGAGGCGGGCGAGGTAGGTCGCCGTCGCCTCGCCCTCGAGGTTGGGGTCGGTGGCGATGATGAGCTCGGTGATCGTGCCGTCGGCGAGCCGGGTCATCAGCTCGCGCACCCGCAGGTCGTCCGGGCCGACGCCCTCGATCGGGCTGATCGCGCCGCCGAGCACGTGGTAGCGGCCGCGGAACTCGCGCGTGCGCTCGACGGCGCCGCACGTCCTTGGGCTCCTCGACGACGCACAGCACGGTGGGGTCGCGGCGCGGGTCGCGGCAGATCCGGCACTCGGTGTCCTCGGCGACGTTGCCGCACGTGCGCGCAGAAGCGGACCTTCTCCTTCACCTCGAGGAGCACCTGCGCGAGGCGGCGTACGTCGGCGGGGTCGGCCTGGAGCAGGTGGAACGCGATGCGCTGCGCGCTCTTCGGACCGACGCCGGGCAGGCGCCCGAGCTCGTCGATGAGGTCCTGGACGACGCCCTCGTACACGCGTGGTTACCGCTCTCAGCCGTTGTCGTACTCGGTCATGACCGTGCCGCCGAGCTCGCGCTGCACGAGCGCGAGGCCGGACAGGTCGCCGTCCGCGTCGGGGTCGTCGGCGCTCACGACGTCGTCGACGGGCTCGGTCTGCGTCGCCCGCTCCTCGGCGACCCGCGCCGTCGCCCGCTCGCGCGGCGACGGACCGGTGGGTGCCGCCGGCGTCGGTGCCGGGGCGGGTACGGCGGTGCGCTCCGCCGCGGCGGCCGCCGCGGTGGCCGCGCCGGGGTCGAGCACGAGGTCGACCTCGACGTCGAGGTGCAGGACGTCGAGGACGGCGAGCCGGAGCAGCTCGAGGTGGCCCTTGTTGTTGCGCAGGTAGTCCAGTCGGGACTTGTCCGGGTGAGCCACCACGATCGCGGTCGCCGTCCGGCCGATCGGGCGACGTGCCCTCGGCCAGGGTGTGGGCGACGCGGCTCGAGGCCTTGAGCGCCTCGAGCACGGCCGGCCACATCAGCGACGACGGGGCCGAGGTCGGCCGACGGGCCGGCGTCGCCGGCCGCGGGTCCCGCTCGGGCGGTCGGGCGTGGCGGGCTCGGCGGCCGGCTCGGCGGCGGCGAGCGGCAGGGTGCCGCAGCGGGCGGTCGGCCTCGACGCCTCCAGTGGGGCCCGCGGCGGACGGGCCGACCGAGGGGCGCGGCCGCGGGCCCGGTCGCTTCGGCGGCCGTGCTCGGCGCGACGCTGGACAGCCGTGGCGGGGGCGGCGGGCCGCCCGGGGCCGTCGCCGGCGACGCGGCACCGCTGGACGCCGAACGGGCCGGACCGGCCGGCGATCGGGACGCTCGGCGCCGGCTCTGTGCCGGTCGGCGCGGACGCGGGACCGGCGACGCGCGGCTCGGTCTGGAGCCGAGGCCGAGGGCTCGGGGGCCGCGGTCCGGGTCGTCGGACGCGCGGCCGGGACGGTGGCCGGCGCGTCCCCGAGGTAGGCGATCCGGTGCTCGAGGCGGTCGAGGCGGGCCAGCAGGCCCCCGTCGGTGTCGTCGACCGCGGGCAGCAGCAGCCGGGCGCAGAGCAGCTCGAGCTGCAGGCGCGGCGCGGTGGCCCCCTTCAGCTCGGACAGCCCCGTGCTCACGAGGTCGGCCGCCCGGGAGAGCTGCGCCAGCCCGAGGTGCTCGATCTGCCGGCGCATCGTGTCGACCTGGGCGTCCGGGGCGTCGAGCAGCCCCGCCTCCACGGCGTCGGGGACCTCGTGCAGGACCACGAGGTCGCGCAGACGCTCGAGCAGGTCCGCCGCGAACCGTCGCGGGTCCAGGCCGGCGTCGACCACCCGGTCCACGACGGAGAACATCCGCGCCCCGTCGCCCGCCGCGAGCGCGTCGACGACCTCGTCGAGCATGGTGGCGTCGGTGACGCCGAGCTGGGCGACGGCGTCGGCGTAGGTCAGACCCTCGGGACCGGTGCCCGCGATGAGCTGGCCGAGCACGGACAGGGCGTCGCGCACCGAGCCCGCACCCGCGCGCGCGACGAGGGCGAGGGCCTCGGGCTGCGCCGGGACGCCCTCCTGCTCGGCCACCCAGCCGAGATGCTCCTGCAGCCGGCGGACTGGCACGAGGCGGTAGGGGTAGTGGTGGGTGCGCGAGCGGATGGTCGCGAGGATCTTGTCCGGCTCCGTCGTCGCGAAGACGAACTTGAGGTGCCCCGGTGGCTCCTCGATCAGCTTGAGCAGGGCGTTGGCCGCGTCGACGGTCAGCTGGTGCGCCTCGTCGATGATGTAGACCTTGTAGCGGCTCGCCGCGGGGGCGTACATCGCCTTCTCGCGCAGCTCCCGGGCGTCGTCGATGCCGCGGTGGCTCGCGGCGTCCATCTCGACGACGTCGATCGACCCGGGGCCGTTGGGCGCGAGGTCGCGGCAGCTCGGGCACTGGCCGCACGGGTCCGACGTCGGCCCCTGCTCGCAGTTGAGCGACCGCGCCAGGATGCGCGCGGTCGAGGTCTTGCCGCAGCCACGTGGCCCGGTGAACAGGTAGGCGTGGTGCGCACGGCCGGTGTCGATGGCACGCGCCAGCGGCACCGTGACGTGCTCCTGGCCGATGACGTCGGCCAGCCGCCCGGGGCGGTAGGTGCGGTAGAGGGCCAGGGACACGCGAGCACCCTAGCCCCGCCCTCGGACGCCCGCGCCGCCGAGCCGGATGCGCCCGGACGGCCCGCTCGCCCCCGCGTCACCTGCCCCCGCTCCGACGACGGAGGGCGGGAGCGCTCGGCGCTCCCGCCCTCGATCCGCGGAGGATAGGGGATTCGAACCCCTGAGGAGTTTCCCCCAACACGCTTTCCAAGCGTGCGCCCTAGGCCACTAGGCGAATCCTCCGCCGAGGAGGATACGGGCGTCGGCGGCGTACGCCGAAATCGGTCGACCGCCGAGGCCACGGCGGCGCCCCGAACACCTCGCGTAGACTGCTCCCCGACCCCCCGCGTGGCGTCATCCCGTGAACTCCCCCAGGGCCGGAAGGCAGCAAGGGTAAGCGAGCTCTGACGGGTGCGCGGGGGGTCACTGCCGTCCTCGGACGACACGCGGGCCCGACCTGCGTGTCGCCTGCGGAGGCCGGTCGCCGCGGGACCTCGCGCCTAGACTCGAGGCGTGATCTTCAAGTCGGTCGGCGAGGGGCGCCCGTACCCCGCGCACGGCTGCACGCCCGCGGAGTGGGCCGAACAGGCGCCGCGTCAGGTCCGCCTGGCCGATCTCGTCACCACGAAGCGCACGCTGGACCTCGACGCGCTGCTCGACGAGCAGTCCACCTTCTACGGCGACCTCTTCGCGCACGTCGTGCGCTGGAGCGGCGAGCTCTACCTCGAGGACGGCCTGCACCGGGCGCTGCGCACGGCGCTGCACGGACGCACCGTGCTGCACGCCCGCGTCCTCGACCTCGACTCGGCCGAGGGGCGCGCCCGGCTCGCGCGCGTCGGCACCGACGCCGCCGGGAGAGGCGGCCGCCGGTGAGCATGCTGTCCGGGTCCGTGCTCGGCCCGAGCGGGGACGGTCCGCGCCGACGCCACCCGGTCGCCACCGGCTTCCTCGTCCTGCTGATGATGGCTGTGCTGTTCGGCGCGACGTTCGGTGCGGTGCGCCTGCTCAAGGGCGACGGCGCGACGCCGTCGGCGTCGGGCTCCTCGTCCGCGCCCTGCGTCACAGCGACGGCCACGCCGGGCGCGACCCTGCCGAAGCCGGCGACGGTGACCGCGAACGTCTACAACGCGACCGACCGCGCCGGACTCGCCCGTTCGACCGCGGCCACGCTCCGGACCCGCGGGTTCGGCATCGGCTCGATCGCCAACGATCCGCTGGGCAAGTCACTGACCAACGTCGCCGAGATCCGCTACGGCGCGAAGGGCAAGGACAACGCCCTGCTGATGCGCTACTACGTGGTCGGAGCCACGCTCGTGCTCGACCAGCGCACCGACACCACCGTCGACGTCGTGCTCGGCCTGAAGTTCAAGGCGATCCCGGACCAGGCGGCGGTCGACAAGGCGCTCGCCAAGCCCGTGGTGGTCACGAGCGGCGCAGGCTGCCCGAGCCCGTCGGCCAAGCCCGCGACCTCGGCGGCCACGACGACCGGTGGCGCCACCTCCTCGCCGACGGGCTGAGCGCGCACCGGGTCAGGCGACCGGGATCCAGACGAGGCGGAAGTCGCGCACGACCGTGTCGGCCTTCTCCAGCGGGACCGACCGCGTCGTGACGTTCTCGGCCTTCGCCCGCCACCTGTCGTCGAGTGCGGCGACCTCCTCCTCGAGCTGCCGCTCGAGGTCGGTGAACGCCTGCGCCTGCGTGGCCGCCTTCTGCTGCGCCGCACCGACCTTCGCGCTCGCCGCGGACTGACGACGGGCCTGGGCCGCCAGGGACGAGCGGCTGCGGCGACCGCCGAGCAGGCTGCCGAGCACGGACATCGACGTAGCGGCGAGCCCGAAGCTGGACTCGTACTCCAGCTGCAGGGACTGCGCGCTGATCTGGGCGTCGGTCACCCTCTGCCGCGCGGTCGCGAGCCTCGCCTGGTACTTCAGCCGCAGCGCGGTCAGCTCCCGGTCGGCGCCGTCGTCGGTGATGGCGTGGCATCGCGCGACGAACTGCTCGCGCGTCTCGCCGGGTCGCGCGGTCGCCTTGAGCTCGGCGTTGACCAGGATCTCCGCCGTACGCGACCGGACGAGCTCGGCGACGAGCGCCTTCTGCAGCCCGGACCAGTACGACCTGCTCTTGGCCTCGGCGGGCACGAGCCCGTACACCGCGCCCGGAGGAGCGGCGGTGACGAGGTCCCGGTCGTCGTAGTCCACGCCGACGAACGACCGCGCATCGGGCACCTGCGTCAGCGGCATGAGCACGGCCTCGTACTCCTCGCGCGCCACCACCTCGGTGCCGTCGTCGTAGGTCAGGTCGACGCGCGCCACGGCCGCGGCACGCAGGTGCCGACCGCCGGGTACGCCGCCGACGGCGCCGAGCCACGGCGTCGCGGGATCGACGAAGCGCGACCGGGTACGCCGGCGGCGATCGCCGGCATCACCGGAGACTCGTCGGGACCGGCGGTCGCCGGCTGGACCGACGGTGACGACGGCCGACGCCGCGGGCTCGGTCGCCGCCGCGGCCGGAGCGCCGACCGCGGACGGCGCGGCGTCGGCGGTCGCCTGGGCCGCGACCGGCGCCGGGACGCTGGCGCGACCGCTGGCGCTGCCGGCGTACCGCCGACGGCCATCGCCGCGCCGATCTGGTCCCGGGTGAGCGGGCCACGCAGGTAGCTCATCGCCCATCGCGTCGTCATCACCTCGGGGGCGTCCGAGCCTGCGCGGCGGAGCAGGAACTGGCGCTTGCCGAGGTGCGCCGATGGTGTCGGACACGGCCGCGACGTCGACGCCGCCGGCGGCGCTCGACAGGCCGTCGAGGAGCCGGGCCTTGTCCTGCTCGGTCTGCAGCCGGCCGACGAGCCAGGTCCCGGCGTTGGACAGCGCCTTGTAGTCGACGTCGACCGGGTTCTGGGTGGAGAGCACGACGCCGAGCCCGAACGCGCGCGCCTGCTTGAGCAGCAGCATGATCGGCCGCTTCGTCGGCGGGTTCGCCGTGGGCGGCAGGTAGCCGGCGACCTCGTCCATGTAGAGGAGCGCGCGCAGGTCGCTCGTGCCGCTCTGCCGGCGCATCCACGTGACGAGCTTGGCGAGCACGAGCGCGGTGACCGACTGACGCTGCTCGTCGTCGAGGTGCGCGGTCGACACGATGGCGCAGCGCGGGCGACCGTCGGCGGCGAACAGCATCGAGTCGATGTCGAGCGGATCGCCGGTGAGCCACGACGCGAACGACGGCGAGGCGAGGAGACCGTTGAGCCGCATGGCGAACGCCATGCGGTCGGCGGCGGGGAAGAACGCGTCGAGCTCGAGCACGCCGAGCTTGCGCATCGGCGGCTGCTGCACCTGGGCGAGCAGGGTCGCGAGGTCGAGGTCGTGCCCCTGCGACCACGCGTTCTGGATGATGTTCGCGAGCAGGATGTGCTCGCGCGAGGACAACGGGTCGCCCGCGATGCCGAGCATCCCCAGCAGGCTCGTGACGTAGCCGTCGATCTCGTCGCTCACGACCTCCGGGTCGCTGCCCGCGGCCGGCGCCTGCAACGAACCGACGATGTTGACCGGTCGCCCGGACGTCGAACCCGGCGTGTAGATGGTGAAGTCGACCGTCGCGCGCAGCGCGGCCAGCCGTTCGGTCGTGATCCCCCAGCCGGCGAGGCCGTCCCGCCACGACGACGCCTGCTGCTCGGCGTAGGCGTCCGGGTCGAGCCCGGCCTTCCGGGCGTCGGCCTCGTCGACCCACGGCCGGAAGTCGGTCCCGCGCAGCTGCGGGAAGATCAGGCACAGGTTCGTCAGGTCGCCCTTGGGGTCGATGAGCAGCGTCGGTACGCCGGCGGACAGGCACTCCTCGATGAGCACGACGCCCAGACCGGTCTTGCCCGAACCCGGTCATGCCGACGATGACGCCGTGCGTCGTCAGGTCGGCGGACGCGATCGACGACGTCGCACCGTCGGCGACCCGGTCGCCGGTGGTCGGGTCGATGCGTCCGCCGAGCACGAGGTCAGCCATGGCCCGACCCTAGGGTGGCCCTCCCGCAGACGCAGCAAGACCGCCGGGCCACGGGTCGCCGGTCAGCGCTCCCGCGACGACCTCGTCGCCGAGCTCGACGACCGCGGGGACGAACGCGTCGACGAGGTCCGGTGTGGTCCGGGGGTTGATGAAGCACGGGCGTAGCGCGTAGCGACCCTGGACCCGGGTGGAGCTCGGGATGAACCCGGTGCCCCGGTGCAGCCGGCGCGGGATCTCGGCGTTGACGGCCTCGACGTCGCTCTCCGCGGTCCGGCAGGTAGCGGAAGCAGCAGACCGACAGGACCGGTTCGAGCATCAGCTCGAGCGGCGGATGCTCCCGAGCGAGCTCGGCGACGCGCTGCTTGCTACCACTCCACCGCGCAGCGCCGCAGCCGCATTGTCGAGGTCGACCCCTTCCGCGCGCCCGGTCGACCGCGACGGCCATGGGCACCTGGCGTGCGCCGACCGGCGGCAGCCCCGGCCGGAACCGCGACCGGCTCCACCGGGCCGCGCTCCCGCCGTGCCGCGCTCCCGCCGTGCCGCGCGCGCCGACGTCCGTCAGCGATGAGGGGCACGCCCCCGGTGTGCCCCTCATCGTCGGTAGTGACGCTGCAGCTAGCTGGCGAGGACGTCTCGCATCCGGGCCAGCGCCTCGGTGCGGCTGCCGACCTCGAGCCGGGCGTAGATGTGCTCCAAGTGCTTGCGGACGGTCCCTTCGGACAGCCCGAGGTCGCGGGCGATCTGCCGGTTGGTGTGCCCGTCCGCGACCCGGCGCAGCAGCTGTAGCTGCCTCGGGGTCAGGGCTGGCACGGTGCGCCGCTGAGCTTCGACGTGGTCCCTGAGCCGGATCAGGTGGGGGCGGAGCAGGGTCAGCAGCAACCGGTCGCGTTCGCTGTACGGCCGGTCGTTGCCCTCGCGGGCGAGCAGGATCCGACGCTCGAGGCGCCCCTGAGGCGGCAGGCAGACCAGCAGCTCGTGCCAGACGCCCACGCGACGTGAATACTCCGCCATCAGCATCCCGGCGTACTCCTGCTCGGAGTAGAAGTCGGTCCACATCGTGACCCGCTCGTGGTCGCCGGACAGCTCCGGCCAGCTGCAGGCCACGCAGTCCCAGTAGGCGTCGAAGAACAGCGCGTCGGACTCCTCGTCCTCCTCGGGAAGGTCTGCCAGAAGGATCTCCTGCCCGGAGACCAGCTGGCGGCGGTGCGTGTCCATGACGAAGAAGCTCACGGCCGCGGAGGGGATCAGCTCGGCCAGGCCGCGCAGCACCTGCACGGGAATCTCCGGGCCGTCGTCGTCGACCGCGTCGGGCGAGACGACGTCCAGCAGCTGACGAAGCTCCCGCTCGCTGACGTTGGTGAACGCGCCCACGGCGACCTCCTCACGACTACCCGAGACGGTACGGGCCGAACGCCTCGATGGGCATACGAACTTCGACGTACGTCGCCGGTTCGCTCCGTGTTCGCGGAAGTGCGTATCGACGCGCCCTCACGAGCGGCCCAACCTGGACGCAACCCGATCCCTGCTCACCCAAGGAGCACCCGATGTCCCGACTCGCCCGCCGCCTCGTGTTCGCCCTCACGTCCCTGCTCGCGCTGCTGGCGCTACCCGGCACCGCCTTCGCGATGTCCGAGCCCATCCGGCCCGACGCGGGCGCCCCCGACCCGGCACCCGTGATCATCGAGAACATCACGTCCACCGTCTCGGTCGCCGCGTGGCAGCTGGCCCTCGTCGCGCTGGCCGCCGCCGTCACGGCCGCCGTCGCGGTCGCCGTCCTCACCCGGCAGGTCGGCGCCACCCGGCGTACCCGCCCGCAACCCGCCTGAGCACTGCGCACCCGATCCCGCGGCGTCCTTCAACAATTGAGCTGGGCACCCCCTTCGGGGGCGCCCAGCTCCGTTGGCGGTGGCGGTGGGAGCCGTCGCGGCCCCACCGGGGCCGCTCCTCCCGTTACCTTCTTCGTGGCCGTCGGAGTGGTTCTGGCGGTGTCGGCCTGGGCGTTCCGGTATGACTGCTCCTCCCTGTCGCGGATGATCCGAATTGTGATGTCGCCGGGGCGTTCAGGTGGTGGTGATCGCTGATAGGGGCCGGGATCTTCTCGAGGCCGACGTAACGTGGATGCCGACGCGACCACCGTGGGTCAGGCCGACGCGATGACGTCCCGGAGGTCGTGGTGGATCACTCCGAGTACGCGGTGTTCCTCGGAATCGATGTGGGCAAGGACAAGCACTACGCGGTCGCGTTGGACCGGGGCGGCGACATCGTGCTGGAGCGGGAGCTGCCGCAGGACGAGGCACGGCTGCGGGAGCTGGCTGACCGGGCTGATGACGCGGGGCCCGGTCCTGGCCGTGGTGGACCAGCCGGCCTCGATCGGGGCGCTGGTGGTCGCCGTCGCCCGTGACGCGGGCGTCGAGGTCGGGTATCTGCCGGGATTGGCGATGCGCCGCATCGCCGATCTGCATCCCGGTGAGGCCAAGACCGACGCGAGGGACGCGCAGGTGATCGCGCAGGCCGCGCGGTCGATGCCGCACGCGCTTCGCTCGCTGCGCGCCGACGACGAGCAGATCGCCGAGCTGGCGATGCTGGCCGGGTTCGACGACGACCTGCACGTCTCGATCGTGTCGGCCAGCAACCGGCTGCGCGGGCTGCTGACCCAGATCCACCCTGCGCTGGAACGGGTTCTGGGTCCCGAGCTCGACCACGCCGGAACCCTGGCACTGCTGGTGAAGTACCCCGGCCCGCAGCAGCTGCGTCGAGGCCCGGCAAGACCCGAATCCATAAGGCGATCGCGACCCGGTCCCCACGCATCGCCGCCCGCCTGGCCGATGCTGTCCTGGACGCTCTGGGCCGTCAGAGCGTGGTCGTGACCGGGACCGCGGCGGCCGCCGAGGTCGTCCCCCGCCTGGCCGCCCAGCTGCTGCTCCTGCGCGACCAGCGCCGCCAGATCGAGGCCCAGGTGGAGAGGCTGGTCGAGGATCACCCTCTTTCCCCGGTCCTGACCTCGATGCCCGGCGTCGGCGTCAGGACCGCCACCCGGATCCTGACCGAGGTCGTCGGTAAGGACTTCCCCACCGCCGGCCACCTCGCCGCCTACGCCGGCTCGCCCCGGTCACCCGCCGCTCCGGGCGCAGCATCCGCGGCGAACACGCCCCACGAGGCGGTAACCGGCGCCTGAAGCGATCCCTATTCCTCAGCGCCTTCGCCGCACTGTCCGACCCCACCTCACGCGCCTACTACGACCGCAAAACGCGCCGAGCACAAGACCCACAACCAAGCCGTCCTGGCCCTGGCCCGCCGCCGCTGCGACGTCCTGTTCGCCATGCTCCGCGACGGCACCACCTACGACGCCGACCACGCCCCGCCGCTTGACCAACGGCATAGGGGACCCGCAGCGTCCTTCAACAACGTGAGGGGCACCCCCCTCGGGGGGCGCCCCTCAACGTTGGCGGTGGCGGTGGGATTTGAACCCACGGAGGGTGTAACCCCTCACACGCTTTCGAGGCGTGCTCCTTCGGCCGCTCGGACACGCCACCGCCGAGGAGGGTACAAGGTCCGGGCGCCCACCCGAAAATCGCCGGGACCGGGCGACCGGCTCACTCGGGACGGCGCCGACCGGCGAAGAACGCCTCGAGCAGACCACCGCACTCGTCGGCGAGGACGCCGGGGACGACCTCGGGCCGGTGGTTGAGCCGCCGGTCGCGCAGGACGTCCCAGAGCGACCCGGCGGCGCCGTACTCCTCGTTCCAGGCACCGAACACGACCCGCTCGACCCTGGCGAGCCACGCCGCCCCCGCGCACATCGGGCACGGCTCCAGGGTGACCGCGAGGGTGCATCCCTCGAGCCGCCAGCCGCCGAGCGCGGCGCCGGCGGCGCGCAGGGCGACCATCTCCGCGTGCGCCGTGGGGTCGTGCGTCGCCTCGCGCTCGTTGCTCCCCACCGCGATCACCGCGCCGGACGGGTCGAGGACCACCGCGCCGATGGGGACCTCGCCGGAGGCGCCGGCGCGCCGCGCCTCGTCGAGGGCACGGCGTACGGCGTCGACGTCCTCGGGGCGAGCCTGCACGCGCCGATCATCGCGCACGGGGCCGCATGTCACTGGTCATGTGGTTGCATCCGGCGCCGGGAAGCAACCACACCACCAGTGACGTGCAGGGGGGTCGGGGCGGCGACGCGGCGACACCCGGGCCGGATTGCGATGAGGGTGACCCTTGGTGCGCTCTAGGCAACCAGGGCCACCCTCAGTGAGAACGACGGTCAGTCGGGGAGCTGCTCCAGGGCTACGTCGAACTGCTCGCCGAAACCGAGCCGCGCGGCGATCGCGGCCAGCTGCTCGTCGGGCCAGAGCTCCTCGTCGTCGAGCAGGAGCTCGATCTCCACCGGGCCGACGCCGAAGTCGTCGACGATGCGCAGGTCGCCCGCGGGCTGCGGCTCCTCGCTCTCGTCGTCGTCCGGCGACGGGACGCCGAGGCGGTCGAGCGCGTCGAGCCCGAGCGGCCACTCCTCGGCGGCGTAGACGTCGGACAGCAGCAGGCGGACCTCCTCGCCCAGGACGCGCACCACGAGGAAGAACTCCTCGGCGACCGAGAGCAGGCCGAGGACGCCGCCCTCGCCCTGCTGTGCGCGCAGCGCGTTGAGCAGCGTGTCGAGCGTCTCGCCGGTCCGCGGGGGCAGGAGCTCGACCTGCCACAGGCCTTCCTCGCGCCACGCGGCGACGGCGAAGTCGACGGCCGCGTCGTCCACGGCGACCTCCTCGCAGGCGAGTCCGGCACCACCGGTCGGGGGCGCCCGCCCAGCCTGGCAGACGGCGTCGGCGGGTGGGGCTGCTTTACGGCGCGGCGCGGCCCGGCACGGGCGACGTTCGTCACAGCGGCGCGTCCGACCGCCGGCAACCCCTACCCTTCGGGCCATGTCCGACAGCCTGCGCATCCATGTCGCCGACCACCCGCTGGTGGCCCACAAGCTCACCACGCTGCGCGACGCGCGGACCGACTCGCCGACCTTCCGCCGCCTCGCCGACGAGCTCGTGACCCTGCTCGCGTACGAGGCCACCCGCGGGATCCGCGTCGAGCGGGTGGCCGTGACCACCCCGGTGTCCCCGGCGATGGGGGTGAAGCTCGCCGACCCGCGCCCGCTCGTCGTACCGATCCTGCGCGCGGGTCTGGGCATGCTCGACGGCATGGTCCGGCTCCTGCCCACGGCCGAGGTCGGCTTCCTCGGCATGGTGCGCAACGAGGAGACGCTCGAGGTCTCGACGTACGCCGACCGCATGCCGCCGAACATCTCCGGCCGCCAGGTCTTCGTGCTCGACCCGATGCTCGCGACCGGGGGCACGCTGGTCGACGCGATCAGCCTGCTGCTGGGCCGCGGTGCCACCGACGTCACCGCGATCTGCCTGCTCGCGGCGCCCGAGGGCATCGACCGGCTGCGGCAGTCGTTCGACGACCGCGACGTGCGCGTCACCGTCGTGACCGCCGGGCTCGACGAGCGGCTCAACGAGAAGGGCTACATCGTCCCGGGTCTCGGCGACGCCGGCGACCGCCTCTACGGCGTCGTCTGAACGCCGGGCGGTGACGGCGTCACACCGGCGACCGTGAGCCCGTCGGTCAGAACGTGAGGACCTTGTACCCGGACGCCCAGTACCGGTCGGCGACGGTCACCACGCGGTAGGTCCCGCGCGGGAGGAGCCGCTTGCCGAAGGTGTAGAGCCCCTTCGACGAGATCGCCGCGACGCCGACCTTGACCATGCGCGAGCCCACCTTGCGGTAGAGCACCACCGCGCCTCCGATGCGGGAGGCTCCGCCGTAGACGATCCGGGACCGGCCGTTCACCGCGACGCGCGCGCTCACCACCGGGACGACCTTCACCACCCGCGTCGAGGACGTGCCGCGCGCGGTGAACGCGTCGCCGGGGTAGTACCAGCGGAACCACGTGTTCCGTGTCAACGCCTTGGCGTAGTAGGCGTTGTAGTAGCTCGAGCCGATGACGATCGGGCGCGCCCCCGAGGTCGCGGTGGCGGTCGACCAGTGCACGCCGTCGATCGAGCGCTGCAGGTAGCCGCGGTCGACCTCGGCCGCCCGGTTCCAGGCGTACGACGTCCCCGGGACACCGCCGTAGTAGTTGTGGACCGAGTACGCGACCTTGCGTCCGTACGCGACGACCGAGGCGGACAGCCCGAGGTAGGGATGCGCGCCGGCGGGGTTCGCCACCGCCTGCAGCGCCGGGGGCGCGGCGGCCGACGGCGTGTAGCGGTAGGTCGTCGCGCCGTCGCCGCGCGGCGCCGCGGCCGGGACCGGGGCGTCGACGAGCGGGATCGCCGACCGAGTAGAGGGTGGTGCCGGACGCGTCGTTCCAGGTCCACCACGCGCCGCTCGCGTCCTGGCGCAGGTCGTAGCAGCCGTTGAGCGCCGGTCGCGGGGTCGGCGTGGTGACGACAGTGCCGTCGGCCGGCAGCGTCACCGACACGGCGTTCTTCGTCGCGCCGGCCACGCCGGAGTCGTACTGCGACCAGAGCAGGGTGTCGGCGCCGCGCCAGACGAACGTGTTGCTGCTCGGCTGGATCCCGGCGGGGCCGTAGGAGACCTGGGCGTAGTTCCCCGCCGCCCTGCCGGTCGCGAGGGGCGCGGCGAGGACGCGGGCCGTCCGTGCCGTCGCGTTGACGTACATCACCGCCGGCGCGCGTGCCGTCGCTCGAGACGGCGAGGCGGGTCACCACCTCGCCGGTGGCGGGGGCGAACGCGGTCATCGGGGGCTGCAGACCGCCGGCGGCCGCGTCGTACTCGTACAGCGTCCCGCGGTAGAACCAGAACGCCTGCCGACCGTTGTTCGCCAGGACCGGGTTCGCGTCCCAGAAGACGCTGAGCAGCGCGGAGAAGGACGCCCCGGTGCCGGGGTCGCGGCGGACGACGACGAGGCCGTACGTCGAGTCGTAGGCGTTGGTGGTGGGCGCGCCGGTCCGGGCCGCGACGAGCGTGGTGCTGCCGTCGGGCGACACGTCGTAGCCATAGGTCTGGAAGCCGGCGGGCGTGAGCGAGACGGCACCCGCGCCGGTCGCGTCGGCGGCGCCGAGGGCCAGGTTCGGGCTCGCCGCGGCACCCGTGGCGCCGATGTAGCTGAAGACCGGCGGCGGCGTGGCGGCCGATGCGGTCGCGGCGGGGAGCAGGGCCGCCGCGACGGCGCCCGCGGTGGCCAGGACCGCGCTGCGGGTCCAGCTGCTGGTCCGTGACGTCATGTGGTCCCTCCCTGGTCTGCCTGCCGCGGCACCGCGCGCGGCGCGGACCTCCGGAGTCTCGCACGCCGAGCCCGGAAGGGCCCGGTACGACGTGGCTGCGGGGTACGGTCCGCGCATGCGTCTGCTCACCGGGGTCCTGCATCCGGAGGGCTTCCACGGGGCGGGTATCAGGTCGTCGTACTTCGAGGGCTGGTACGTCAAGGTGGTCTCGGCGGACCGGCGATCGCGCTGGGCGGTGATCCCCGGCGTCTTCCTCGACCCGGGCGGCGACGGCGAGGCCTTCGTCCAGGTGCTCGACGGAGCCACCGGTGCGAGCTGGTACCACAGCTACGACGTGTCCGAGTTCGGCGCCGACGACGACGCCTTCTCCGTGCGCGTCGGGCCCAACCGCTTCTCCTCGCGCGGCGTGGTGCTCGACCTGCCCTCCCTCTCGGGCGAGATCCGGTTCACGACGCCGCTCGACCCGTGGCCGGTGTCGTGGCGCTCGCCCGGCGTCATGGGCTGGTACGCCTGGGTGCCGCGCATGGAGTGCAAGCACGGCGTCGTGTCGCTCGGGCACGACCTCGCCGGTTCGCTCGAGCACGGCGGCGTCACCACGTCGTTCGACGGCGGGCGCGGCTACTGCGAGAAGGACTGGGGCGCCGCCTTCCCCGCGGCGTACATCTGGATGCAGTCCAACCACTTCGCCGACCGGGACACCTGCCTGACAGCGTCGGTGGCCCTCATCCCGTGGGTCCGCTCGGAGTTCCGCGGGCACATCGTGGGGCTGCTGCACCGCGGCGAGCTGCACCGGTTCGCGACGTACACCGGGGCGGAGACGACCCGCCTCGAGCTCGAGGACGACGCCGTGCGCTGGCACCTGACGTCGAAGCAGGGCTCGGTCCTCGAGCTGCTCGCCGACCGCCCGCGCGGCGGGCTGCTCCACGCACCCGTGCGCACCGAGATGCACCGACGGGTGGAGGAGACGCTGGACGCCACGATCCGGGTGCGCCTGCTGGACCCCGACGGTCGGGTGCTGCTCGACGACGTCGGGTCGTGCGGCGGCCTCGAGGTCCACGGCGACCTCGAGCGGCTCCTCGCGTCCGACTGACCCGAGCGCCCCACGGTCCCGGGCCACGCGGTCAGCCGCCCGGCCGCCCACCCGAGCCGGCGCCCCGGGATTCGGGTGGATTGTCGTGCGGAACATCGTGGGTGCGGGGAAGGTTGGCACCGGCGACACCACTCCCGTCCCCTCGACCCCCGGAGGCACCCGTGACCGTTCGCACCGCAACGACGCAGTGGCAGGGCGACCTGCAGACCGGCTCGGGGGTGGCCACCCTCGACTCCAGCGGCTCCGGCCAGTTCCCCGTGACGTTCCCGGCCCGCACCGGCGAGCCGGAGGGACACACCAGCCCGGAGGAGCTCATCGCCGCCGCGCACTCGGCCTGCTACTCGATGGCGCTCTCCGGCGGGCTCACCCGCGCCGGTACGCCGCCGACGTCGCTGACCGTGCGCGCGGAGGTCGAGCTCGGCCGCGACGAGGTCGGGCTCGCCATCGTCGCCGTCCGGCTGAGCGTCGAGGGCGACGTCCCCGGCGCGACGCAGGAGTCCTTCCTCGAGGCCGCCACCGCGGCCAAGTCCGGCTGCCCGGTGAGCAAGGCCCTCGTCGGCGGCCCGGACATCTCCCTGACCGCCACGCTGCGGTAGCCGTCCGCGCGCCGGCCCTCCTGACAGCACCGGGAGTACGCCGGACGACCCACCAGCTCGACCGTGCGGCGGCTCGCGACGGACCGCGGACGCAGACTTGCGGAACAGAACCGCGACCTGAATAGTTGAGGGTTGAACTACCCACTCCGACCAGGAGGTCTCCCACATGCCCGCCGTCACCGTCGAGGACATCACCGTCCTGCCGCGGGTGCGCCGCCCCGACGCGGGGCTCGTACGCCCGCGCCCGGTCGCCTCGGTCACCACCGCCCCGAGCGGGCTCGAGGGGGAGGGCTTCCCGGTACGCCGTGCGTTCGCCGGCGTCGACCAGTCGCTGCTGGACCCGTTCATCATGATGGACCAGATGGGCGAGGTGGAGTACGCGCCCGGGGAGCCGCGCGGGACGTCGTGGCACCCGCACCGAGGGTTCGAGACGGTCACCTACATCATGGACGGCTCCTTCATCCACCAGGACTCCCACGGTGGTGGCGGCGTCATCACCAACGGCGACACGCAGTGGATGACGGCAGGGAGCGGGCTGCTGCACATCGAGACGCCGCCCGAGCAGCTCGTCCTGAGCGGCGGGCTGTTCCACGGGCTGCAGCTGTGGGTCAACCTGCCGCGCAGCGCGAAGATGAACCCGCCGCGCTACCAGGACCTGCGGGCGACCGGCGTAGCCCTGCTCTCGACCGACGACGGCGGGGCGCTGCTGCGCGTGATCGCCGGCGAGCTCGGCGGCCACCAGGGTCCCGGGGCGACGTACACGCCGATGACGATGGTGCACGCGACGATCAGCCCCGGTGCCTCGATGACGATCCCGTGGCGCCGTGACTTCAACGCGCTCGCGTACGTGCTGTCGGGTCGCGGCACCACCGGCGAGGAGGGGCGCCCGGTGCGCACCGGTCAGCTCGCCGTCTTCGGCCAGGGCGGCAGCATCACCCTCGCGGCCGACGCGAGCCAGGACGCCCACGCCCCGGCGCTCGACGTCGTGCTCCTCGGCGGTGCGCCGATCCAGGAGCCCGTCGCGTGGATGGGGCCGTTCGTCATGAACACCCAGCGCGAGCTCATGCAGGCCGTCGAGGACTACCAGCACGGCCGGCTCGGCGTCGTACCCCCCGACGGCATCCAGCCCTTCCACGCCTGACGCCCCCGGGCGCCCCACCCGGTCAGACCTGGCCGAACGGACCACGGGCGCTCGGGTGCGCCGCGGTGCGGAGCTGGGGCAGAGTCGTCCTCCGTGACCGGTTCCGACGCGTACGCCGCACTGCACTCCGCCTCGTGCACGGTCGTGCTCACGCACGACGACGACGTACCGCGCATCCTCCACTGGGGTGCGCGACTGTCCGCGGACGTCGACCAGGCGGCCCTCGCCGCGCTCGACGACCCCGCCGTGCCGCAGGGCGGGCTCGACGTCGTACCGCCGCTGTCCCTGCTGCCGGAGCGGTCCCGCGGCTGGTCGGCGTACGGCGGCCTCGACGCGCACCGCTCGGACGGCCGCGACTGGGCGCCGCGCCTGCGCCGCACGTCGAGCGAGCTGCGCGACGACGCGTTCACCTGGACCGGCGCCGACGCGGCGGCCGGCGTGACGGTCTCGGTCCGGCTGACCCTGGGCGCCGACGGCGTCCTCGTGCTCTCGGCCGAGGTCCACAACGCGGGTGGGACCGACCTCCACGTCGCGTCACTCGCACCGGTGCTGCCCCTGCCGGCGCGGGCGGACGAGTCGCTCACGCTCGTCGGCCGATGGGCGAAGGAGCTGCAGGAGCGGCGCGCCGTCGTCGCATCCGGGGCGCTGGTCCTGGAGAACCGCCGCGGCCGCACCTCGCACGAGTCGGCGCCGACCGTGATGGTCGGGACTCGCGCCTTCGGCGAGGACCACGGCGAGGTGTGGGCCACCCATCTCGGCTGGAGCGGCAACCATCACCTGCGCGTCGAGGCGCTGCCCGACGGCCGCCGGTTCGTGGCGCTGGCCGAGCTGCTGCTCCCCGGCGAGGTCCGGCTCGCGCCCGGGGAGTCCTACGCGACGCCGATGCTGTACGCCGCCTACTCGGACCACGGCCTCGGCGGTGTCACCGACGCGTTCCACGCGCACGTCCGGGCCCGCCCGTCGCACCCGACGTCGCCTCGGCCCGTCCTGCTCAACACGTGGGAGGCCGTCTACTTCCGGCACGACCCGGCCGAGCTGCGCCGTCTCGCCGAGGTCGCCGCGTCGGTCGGCGTAGAGCGCTTCGTCCTCGACGACGGCTGGTTCCGCGGCCGCGACGACGACACGTCCTCGCTCGGCGACTGGTACGTCGACGAGCGGAAGTACCCGCACGGCCTCGGCGAGCTCGTCGACCACGTCGTCGGGCTCGGGCTCGAGTTCGGCCTGTGGGTGGAGCCGGAGATGGTGAGTCCCGACAGCGACCTGTTCCGGGCGCACCCGGACTGGGTCCTCGGGATCGACGGCCAGGAGCCCGTCCTCGGCCGCCACCAGCTCGTGCTCGACCTCGCGCGCCCCGAGGTGTCGGCGTACCTGCTCGAACGGCTCGACGCCCTGCTCACGCAGCTGCGCATCGGCTTCCTCAAGTGGGACATGAACCGCGACCTCGTCGCCGCGGGGCATCGCGGCGGCGCGGCCGGCGTGCACGCGCAGACCCTCGCGCTCTACTCGCTGCTCGACGAGCTGCGCCGCCGGCACCCGGGCGTCGAGATCGAGTCCTGCGCCTCGGGCGGCGGGCGCGTCGACCTCGGGATCGCGGCCCGCACCGACCGGTTCTGGACGTCGGACTGCAACGACCCGCTCGAGCGCCAGCGCATCCAGCGGGCGTTCTCCTACCTGCTCCCGCCCGAGCTGATGGGCGCCCACGTCGGCGGCCCGTGGTCGCACACGACCGCGCGGACCCAGACCCTGCCGTTCCGCGCGGCCACCGCGCTGTTCGGGCACCTCGGCTTCGAGTGGGACCTCGCGACCGCGAGCGCCGAGGACCGCGCCGGGGTCGCGCAGGTGATCGCGTTGCACAAGCGGTTCCGCCCGTTGCTGCACGGCGGGCGCACCGTGCGCGTCGACCACCCCGACCCCTCCGCACTCGTCCACGGCGTGGTCGCGACCGACCTCGGTGAGGCGCTGTTCTGCTACGCCCAGCTGTCCACGACGGACGCGACGACCCCGCTGCCGATGCGGCTGGTCGGCCTCGACCCGGCCCGGCGCTATCGCGTCGTACGCCTGCTGCTGCCCGGCGCGACCTGGTCCCCCGGCAAGCACGAGCCGCGGTGGTACGCCGAGGGGCTCGAGGCCGACGGTGCCCTGCTCGCCCAGGTCGGCCTGCCGCTGGGGGTCCACGTGCCCGAGTCGGCGACGCTGGTGCACGTCCGCGAGGTGCTCTGACGGACGCCCGCGACGGCGCGGAGCCGGGCCTGCCGGGGAGCCTGGGCTGCGTCCAGCGCAGCGTCGAGGGCGCATTCACGGCGAACGGGCGGCGGGCGCACGGTTGGATGGGGGGATGGACGACAGCGTGCGGTGGGGCGTCATCGGGACAGGTGGGATCGCGTCGACGTTCGTCGCCGACCTGGAGCTGCTGCCGGGGCACACCGCCGTCGCCGTGGGGTCCCGCTCGCGCGAGTCGGCCGACGCGTTCGCCGACCGGTTCGCGATCCCGCACCGGCATGCGTCGTACGCCGACCTCGCCGCCGATCCGGAGGTCGACGCCGTCTACGTCGCGACCCCGCACCCCGGCCACCACGACGCGGCACTGCTCGCGATCGAGGCCGGCAAGGCCGTCCTGGTGGAGAAGCCCTTCACGATGGACGCCGCCGAGGCCCGGTCGCTCGTCAGCGCCGCCCGCGGCCGCGGCACGTTCCTCATGGAGGCGATGTGGACCCGCTTCCTGCCGCACATCGCGGCGGTGCGCGACATCGTCGCGTCCGGCCGCCTCGGGGAGATCGTGCTCGTGACGGCCGACCACGGCCAGTGGTTCGCGGCGGACCCGGCGTTCCGGCTCTTCGCCCCCGAGCTGGGCGGCGGCGCCCTGCTGGACCTCGGGATCTACCCGGTGTCGTTCGCCTCCATGGTCCTCGGTACGCCGACGAGCGTGCACGCCGTGAGCGACCCGTCGTTCACGCCCGTCGACGCGCAGACGTCGATGGTCCTGCGCTACGCCGGCGGCGCGCACGCCTCGCTCACCACGACGCTGCGCGCGTCGACCCCGTGCCTCGCGAGCATCTCCGGCACCGACGGACGCGTGGAGATCACCTCCACGTTCTACCGGCCGGCCGCGTTCCGGGTGGTCCTGCGCGACGGCACGGTCGAGGAGCACGACATCCCGGTCGCCGGGCACGGCATGCGGTTCGAGGCCGCCGAGGTGGGGCGCTGCCTGCGCGAAGGTCGGCTCGAGTCCCCGCTGATGCCGCTCGACGAGACCGTCGCGATCATGGAGACGCTCGACGAGGTGCGCCGCCAGATCGGCCTGGAGTACCCGCCCCGCTGAACCCGCCGTCGTGTCGTGACACGCCGGCGTCGGCGGTCGCTCGTAGGCTCCCACGCATGTTCCAGAGCCCCGGGCCGTGCCCCGCCTGCGAGCGGGCCGACCTCGTGCGCAAGGGCGGCAAGGACCAGTGCCCGGTCTGCTTCTACCTGCAGCCGTGCTGCGACGGCGGCGACCTGTGCGGCCCGGGCTGGACCGACCCACGCGTGGTCGACCCGCGAGACGTCCGCGCCGTCGCGGGCGAGCGCCGCGGCTGACCGGCGTACCGGCCCAGTGCCGCGGCTGACCGGCGTACCGGCCGAGCACCGCGGCTGACCGGCGTACGGTCCAGCGCCGCTCCGTCAGTGCGCGAACGTCGGGGTGATGATCGCTCGCCCGAGGGTGTGGAACGCGAGCTTGAAGCTCACCATGGCCGGCGTCACCGAGGCGTCGACGCCGAGCGCCGGGACGTCGACGGCGTGCACCACGAAGAAGTAGCGGTGCGGCATGTCGCCCTGCGGCGGCGCGCAGCCGCCGTAGTCGGCCGTCCCGAAGTCGGTCCTGACGTGGAAGCCACCGGGCAGGGTGCTGTCGGACGAGCCGGCGTCGCGGGCCAGCGACCGGGTGCCCGCCGGCAGGTCGACGGCGCACCAGTGCCAGAAGCCCGACGGGGTCGGGGCGTCGGGGTCGAAGCAGGTGACGACGAAGCTCTGGGTCCCCTCGGGGACGCCGGACCAGGCGAGGTGGGGTGACTGGTTGCCGCCCCCGGCCGATCCGTGCACATGGACCAGGGGGGCCGACGCCCCGCCCACGACGTCGGCGCTCGTGAGCTCGAACTCGGGTACCGGGGGCAGGTACTCGTAGGGGTCGACGGCGACCCGTCGGTCCAGGCTCATGGCGACTCCTCACGTCGGTGGTCGTGGCTGCGGGTCCCAGCCAACCGCACGGGGTGCCGCGACGCGACCGGTCCGGACGACCCGACGAGCCGCCCTGTGCACAGCACTGGGGACAACCTGGGGACGAAGGCGCTCCGGCGGAGGACAAGCTGTGCACATCCTGTGGGCGGGCGGAACCCCAGGAAATTTCTGCCGAAACCCCTTGTGCCGCCTACAAGAAGGCGCGTAGAACTACGCCCACGCCGAGCACGACGGGCGGGCCACTCGGAGGCGACTCCGGCGGCGGGAGGGACACGGGCGACCGTGGACCACCCGGTGCGGTCCGGTTCGCGAGCCCGGCCACGCCGAGAACGATCGGCGGGCCAGGGAGCGGCTCTTCGGAGCGGCTCCCGGGGTGAGACCTCCTCGGAGGCGACGCCCCCGGTGACGGCCGGCGGGAGACCGCGGGTCGAGAGCCGGAGCCCGGCGGACGAGCACGGCGGCCGCCGATGCGATCGGCGGGTCGCGGAACCGCGTCCTCGGATGCGGCACCACGGCGCAGCGAGCGGGAGACCGCGAGCGCGCCGGAGACCCGACGGACGCACGGTCGCACGGACGCCTGCCCCGCCGGTCGGGGCGACCTGGCCGCAGGGCGGGCGAACGTGCTGCGGGCCCCTCGATCTCATACATCGAGGGGCCCGCACCATGTCCAGGATGCCTGACCCGCCGAGCCGCACCCGCGCGACACGACGAGGCGTGCCTCACACGTTCCAGCGCCCCCGCCGCCCGATCGCGAGCTACACCCGCAACCCACCAGTTGCGCCCCTGAACAGGTCGGTTCGACGTGCAGCTCGGGGGCCCTACGTCGGCGGAGCCGCGACCTCGGCGAGGCGGCGGAGCAGGAAGTCTCGCTCGGCACCGTCGGTCACCAGGGCCAGAGCGGCGCGGTACGCCGTCGCCGCCTCCGCCGGGCGCCCGAGCCGGCGCAGCAGGTCGGCCCGCGCGGCGGGCAGGTAGTGCCAGGCGCGCAGCTCGTCCCGGTCGGCCAGGTCGTCGAGCAGCGTCAGGCCCGTCTCGAGGTCGGCGGCGAAGGCGACGGCGACCGCGCGGTTCACCTCGACGACCGGGCTCGGCCAGACGGCGAGCAGCCGGTCGTAGAGCAGGACGACGCCCGGCCAGTCGGTGGCCGCCCAGCTCGCGGCCTCGTCGTGGGCGCCCGCGATGGCCGCCTGCAGCAGGAAGCGGCCCGGAGCCGCCCCGGAGCCCAGCGCCAGCGTGAACGCCCGGCCGAGCAGGTCCTCGCCGCGTGCGATCGCCGCCCGGTCCCACAGCGTCCGGTCCTGGTCCTCGAGCACCACGAGCCGGCCCTCGGCGTCCACCCGGGCGGCCCGCCGGGCGTCGGTGAGCTCGAGCAGGGCCAGCAGCCCCAGGGCCTCGGGCTCTCGCGGCATGAGGACGGCGAGGACTCGGGCGAGGTCCAGAGCGCGCTCGACGAGGTCGACCCGCACGAGACGCTCGCCGTCCGCGGCGTACCCGGTGGTGAAGACCAGGTGGATCACGGTGAGCACGCCGTCGAGCCGCTCGGGGAGGTCGGCGGTGGACGGCACGCGGTAGGGGATGCCGGCGGCGAGGATCTTCTTCTTCGACCTGGTGATCCGCGCGGCCATGGTCGGCTCGGGCACGAGGAAGGCGCGGGCGATCTCGTGCGTGGTCAGCCCGCAGACCAGCCGCAGGGTCAGCGCGATCCGGGACTCGGGGGCGAGCGCCGGGTGGCAGCAGGTGAAGACGAGCCGCAGCCGGTCGTCGATGAGCACGTCGTCGTCCCCCTCCCCGACCGGGTCCTCCGGGTCGGCCTCGTCGCGCACCAGGTCCGGGTAGCGCACCCGCAGGCGCGCCTCGCGCCGCACCCGGTCGAGGGCCCGGTTCTTCGCGGCCGTCGTGAGCCAGGCCCCCGGGCGCGCCGGTACGCCGCGCTCCCCCCACGTGCGCAGCGCGGCCTCGAAGGCCTCCTGGGTGCACTCCTCGGCGGTCGCGACGTCGCCGTCGAGCAGGCGGGCCACCGCGGCCAGGACGGCCCCCCACTCGCTGCGGTGCGCCCGCTCGACGGCGGCGGCGACGTCGTTCACGGCCCTCCAGACGGGACGGGGCGCCGCCGGCCCGGCGCCAGCGGGACGGGTCAGTCGGTGTCGACGACCGGGCGGACCTCGACGGTCGTTCCGGGCAGGGTCCCGGCGAACGAGAGCGCCTGGTCGAGGTCGGCGCACTCGACCAGGTAGAAGCCGCCGAGGGCCTCCTTGGTCTCGGCGAAGGGGCCGTCGGTCACGACCGGCGAGCCTCCGCCCTTGCGCACGGTCGTGGCGGTGGCCGAGGGTGCCAGCGCCTCGCCGTGATGGACCTTCGCGCCGGCCGAGACGACCGAGGCCTGCCAGGCGTTGTGGGCGCGCATCATCTCGTCCCACTGCTCGGGTGTGGCGTCGGCGAACGCGGCCTCGTCGGCGTAGATGAGGAACATGTACTTCGTGCTCATGGTGGCCTCCTGTGGCTCCGGGGCGGATCCCCGCACTGGTCCGACGTCCAGGGTGTCCCGGAATCGACAGGTCCGCCGGGGAATCCTCCGGCCGCGTTCGTCGCACCCGGCACCGCCGGTCGCCGCTACCCTCGCGCCATGCCGGACGACGCCCTGCGCGCGCAGCTCGACCGCATCGCCGCCCACGAGGCCGCCGTCCGGTCCGGGCCGCTCACCTCGCTGATGCGCCGTCTCGGCCGGACCGCGGCGTTCGCCGCCGTCTACCGTCGCGTCGGGCCGGTGATCGACCCGCGCATCGCCCGCATCCGGGACGGCCGGTTCATGGCCAAGGTCTACGGGTTCCCGGTGCTGATCCTGCACACCACGGGGGCGCGCAGCGGACAGCCGCGCACGTCGCCGCTGCTGTACGTGCGCGACGGCGACGACGTCCTGCTCCTCGGCACCAACTTCGGCCAGCCCAAGCACCCGGCCTGGACGGCGAACCTGCGCGCCCACCCGGACGCGTCGGTCGAGATCGGGCCGGAGCTCCTCGCCGTGCGGGCCGAGCAGGTGGACGACGAGTCCTGGTCCCGGCTCTTCCCGGCCTTCGTGGCGGTCTACCCGGGTTACGCCGACTACCTCGGGCGGCGCGGCGACCTGCCGCCGCGGATGTTCCGGCTGACCCCCACCGGCTGACCGACCACTCGCTGACGACCGCGACCGGCCCGGGCATGACGACGGCCCGCGCACTCGAGGTGCACGGGCCGTCGTCGTAAGGGGTCCGGTCTCAGCCCTTGACCGAGCCGGCGAGCAGACCACGGACGAAGAACCGCTGCAGCGCGAAGAACACCGCGAGCGGGACGAGGATCGCGATGAACGCACCCGCGGTCGTCAGGTGGAGCGCCGCGCCGTAGGTGCCCTGGATGTTGGACAGGTACACCGTGATCGGGGCGACGTCGGCCGTGCCTCCGGCGAACGTGAGACCGACGAGCAGGTCGTTCCAGACCCACAGGAACTGGAAGATGGCGAACGACGCGATCGCCGGGACCGACAGCGGCAGCACGAGCTTGCGGAAGATGAGGAAGTGGCTCGCCCCGTCGACGCGAGCCGCCTCGAACAGGTCCTTCGGCAGCTGCGAGATGAAGTTGTGCAGCAGGAAGATGGCGAGCGGGAGCGCGAACATCGTGTGCGCGATCCACAGCGGTGCGAAGTTCGCGCCGCCGGCGGGGGACAGCAGGTGCAGCGGCGTGTCCTTGATGGGCGGGATGATCGGGATGCTGCCGATCGTCCAGCCCTTGTTGAACATCTGCAGCAGCGGCAGGAGCGCCATCTGCAGCGGGACGACCTGCAGGGCGAACACGGCCAGGAACACGGCGTTGCTGAACCGGAACGGCACCCACGCGAGCGCGTACGCCGCCATGAGCGCGAGCGTCAGCGGCATGATCGCCGCGGGGATCGAGATCACGAACGAGTTGATGAAGTACGGCGCGATGCCGCCGGGGATCGTGTTGCCGCCGTTGAGCACCTCGGAGTAGTTCGACAGCGTGAAGTTCGGGCTGGTGAAGGCGGTCCACCAGCCGGTCGAGTTCGCCTCCGCCGCGGGCCGCAGCGAGGTCACGAGGAGCCCGAACGTGGGGACGGTCCACAGCACGGTGATGATGACGACGGCCGCGGTGGCCCAGGGGCTGGAGAGGTTGCGCCGCAGCGCGGACGACATCCCGCTCCGGTCCTCGGGAGCCTTCGTCATCGTCTCCTCGAGCTGGCCCGCGAGGCCTCCGGTCTCGACGCTCATCGGATCGACTGCTCCTTCCGGAGTTGCACGACGTTGTAGGCGATCAGCGGGACGACCGCGATGAACAGCACGACCGCGAGCGCGCTGCCGCGCCCGTAGTTGAACTGCACGAACGACTGCGCGTACATCTCGTTGGCGAGCACTTGCGTGCCGAAGTTTCCGCCGGTCATCGTCCGGACTATGTCGAAGACCTTGAGGACGCCGATCGCGATGGTGGTGAGGACGACGACGAGCGTGCCGCGGATCATCGGGACCGTGACCTTGCTGAACAGGCTCCACCCGGTAGCGCCGTCGAGCATGGCGGCCTCGGTGACGTCCATCGGGATCGCCTTGATCGCCGCCGAGAGCACGACCATCGCGAAGCCGGTCTGGATCCAGATCATGATCACCATGAGCAGGAAGTTGTTCCAGGGCTGCCACAGGATCCAGTTGGGCGGGTTGCTGATCCCGAGCTTGATGACGATCGCGCTGAGCAGCCCGGTCTGGTCGGGCGAGACGCTCGGGTCCCGGTAGGAGTAGACGAGGTTCCAGATGATGCTCGCGCCCACGAACGAGATCGCCATCGGCATGAAGATGAGCGACTTCGGGAGCGACTCGCGCTTCATCCGGTCCAGCAGCAGCGCGAGGGTCAGGCCCAGTGCCGTGGAGAAGATCGGCGTGATGATGATCCACAGCGCCGTGTTGATGAGGAACGTGCTGTTGCCCGGAGCCGTGAAGATCCAGCCGTAGTTCTGCAGCCCGATCCACTTGGTGCTGTCGTCGCTGAGGAAGCTCTTCCACACGGTCTGCAGGGCCGGGACGACCAGGCCGATGAAGAGCAGGACCGCCGCGGGGCCGAAGAAGATGAGGCGGGCCAGCGGCGTCTGGTACCTGCCCTTGGCCTTGCCCGCGAGGTAGAACACGACGAGCAGGGTGGCGAAGAACAGGCACGGCACCGCCACCGTCAAGAAGAGCTTGAAACCAGTCGTCATGCTCGCGACCCTCCACCGTCGGTGATCGAGGCCGGTGCCGCCCGTTCGACACCGGTGCCGAGAAGCCAGAGTGCGGACCGGGGCCCGGGGGAGTGTCTACTCCCCTCGAGCCCCGGCCGGTAGCACTTCGTCACGGATGACCCGTGACGGGGCCGGACGACGAGCCGATCAGCTCGACGGCCAGGCCGCGTCGATCGCGTCGAGAACGTCCTTGGTCGGCTTGTTCTCGGCGAACCATGCGGTGAGCTGCGTCCACTCGGCGCCCGAGCCGACCGCGGCCGGCATGAGGTCCGAGGCGTCGAAGCGGAACAGCGCGTTGGGGTCGGTCAGGTACTGCGCCGACAGCTTCGAGATCGCGTCCGTGTAGTCGTCCAGCGGCACGCCGTTGTTGGCCGACACCCAGCCGCCCTCCTTGACCTTGATGTCCGCGAACAACGGGGACGACATGAAGGTCTGGAAGGACTGCACCTCGGGACGGTCGGCGAACGCGGTGACGAACTCGCCGCCACCCTCGACCGCCTTCTTGCTCGGGTCGATCGACGGCAGGTAGAAGGCGAAGACGTCGCCGTCCTCGGCGATCTTGACGTCGGACTTGAACGACGGCCACTGGGCGGCGTAGAACGACGCCTGCTGCAGCATCCCGCACTTGCCGGTCAGGATCGGACGGCCCGCGTTCTGGAACGTGGTGGTCGCGATGCTCGCGACGTTGCCGATGCCGCCGTTGACGTACTTGTCGTTCTTCATCCAGGCGGCCACCTGGTCCATGGCCTTCGTGATCTCGGGCGAGTCGAACTTGATCTCGTGCGAGATCCACTTGTCGTAGACGTCACCGCCGGACTGGCGCATGACGACCTCTTCGAGCCAGTCGGTCGCCGGCCACCCGGTCGCCGTACCCGAGCCGATGCCTCCGCACCACGGCTTCATGCCGTCGGCGGCCATCTTGTCCGAGAGCGTCCACAGCTCGTCCCACGTGGTCGGGACGGTGTAGCCCTTGGCCTTGAACACGCTCGGCGAGTACCAGACGAACGACTTCATGTTGGCGCTGTTCGGAGCGGCGTAGAACGTGCCGTTCACGGTGCCGTAGGTCTTCCACGCCGGGTTCCAGTACTTGTCGACGTTGGCGGACACCGCGGCGGGCGGGGCCTTGACCGCGCCCGTCTTCACCATCTGCTGGAGCAGACCGGGCTGCGGGATCAGCGCGATGTCGGGGGCGTTGCCACCCGCGACGCGCGTCGGCAGCTGCGACTCGAACGTGTTGCTGCCCTCGTACTTCACCGTGATGCCGGTGCACTTCTCGAACTGGGCCCACGCCGTCTCGTACTTCTGCTGCTCGGGCGGCAGGATCGACGTGAAGAGCGAGACCGTGGTTCCGGGGTGCGACCCGTAGGCCGAGTAGTCGGCGCAGGCAGGGTCGGTGTTGGTGGCGCTCGCGCTCGAGCCACTGTCGGTGGAGCTGCCGCACGCGGCCAGCAGCAGGGCGGCCGCAACGCCACCGACAACGGCGGCACTACGACGACGGACGGGAACGGACATGCTGTCTCCCTCGAGCCGATTGAGTATCCGGGTGGCTGATCCCGGGGCTGCTTGTAAGCGTTTCGCATCCTGGCCCGTGTCTGCCCCGTAAGCAAGGGGTTTCAGGCAAGTTACGACCCTGCAAGCGATTACAAAATGGTCTCGGAGCGACAGCGATGGAGCGCTCCCACGGGGGACTGTACCGCGGTCGGGGCCGCATGTCCCCCGAGTCGGCCGCGCTGCCTGCCGGCTCCTCCAGATCCTCGGCAACAGTGGCACGGGCGCGGGACCCACGCCCGGCGTACCGGCGGAGCGCTGCACAGTCGTGACCGGACCGTGCCCGCGGCGAGGTTCCGGCCCGCGCCGGGCCTCCCGCGGCGCGGGCCGTGGCGCGCGGCCGAATGGGCGCGGGCGCGACGACCGGCATGGTGGGATCGACGGGTGGACGTCGCCCTGCTCGCCTCCCTGCCCGAGCCCGAGCGGTCACGGGTCCTCGACGCGTGCCGGACCTGCCACTACGCGAAGGGCCAGAAGCTCTTCTCCGCGGGGGACCCGGGCGACAGCCTCCACGTCGTGGAGTCCGGTCGGCTCGCCGTCGAGGTCAGCACCGAGACCGGCGACGTCGTCATGCTCGACGTCGTGGGACCGGGCGGTGTCGTCGGGGAGGTCGCCCTGGTGCTGCCGGGCGCCCAGCGCACCGCGACCGTCCTCGCCCTCGACGCGGTTACCACCCGCATGCTCACGTCGGAGGCCTTCGACGAGGTCTGCCGCACGCATCCGTCCGTGCGGGTCGCCGCCTCGCAGCTGCTGGCCGAGCGCGTCGACCGGCTCACGCGTCACCTCGTCGAGGCGCTCTACGTGAGCGTGGACCGCCGGGTGGCCCGGCGGATCTGGACCCTCGCCGCGCTGCACGGCGGACCGGTCAACGGCACCGAGCTCCCGCTCACGCAGCAGGACATCGCCGACCTCGCCGGCGCGACGCGCCCCACGGTGAACCAGTCGCTCAAGAAGCTCGAGGCACAGGGCGCCGTCACCCTGTTCCGCGGTGGGGTACGGATCGCCGACGCCGAGCTGCTCCGTCGCCGCGCCGCGCTCACAAGTCCGCGCGACGCGGAGGGTGGCGAGCCGCCGGTGGCGGCGCCGACGGCCTGACCGCGCCTGCAGGTCGCCGGCGGCGGACGTGCCCTCGATGACGAGGTCGCTGTACGTCGCGTGAGCGGGTTCGTCGCGTCGACGACCGGGTTTCCGGCCGGTACCTCGATATTCCTGCGCTGTCACTCTCTGATTGCTAAGATGTAGTCATGGCCCGCCCCACCGTCCGGGTCGACCCCGTGGTGACGACGTTCGGCCGGCTCCTCGAGGCGACCCACCGCCTCGAGAACCGGCTCGGCCGGGACCTCGAGTCGGCCGGCGACCTGACCCTCACCTCGTTCGAGGTGCTGCTCCGGCTCTCCCGCTGCCCCGACGGTGTGCTCACGATGGGCGAGCTGTCCGACCAGCTCGTCCTCACCACGGGTGGCGTCACACGGCTCGTCGACCGGATGAGCGCCGCCGGCCTCGTCGAACGGCGCCCGTGCGCCACCGACCGTCGGGTGCTCTACGCCGCCATCACGCCCGCGGGCCGAGCGGCGCTCGCCCCGGCCCTGCTCCGGCACACCGCGGCACTGCACGACGTCTTCGACGGCCTCACCACCACGGACCTGGAGCGCCTCGACGCCCTGCTCGACCGGCTGCGCGGCGCCGCGGGCGCGTGACCTGACCCACGCCGCGCCCGGACCAGGGGCCTCGGGCGTCGGATATCGTGGGGAACCCCGGTCCGCCGGGTCCGAGAAGGGATCGCGGCCATCACCGACATCCGTGTCCCGTCCGCCCCCGAGGTGGTCGAGGTCTCCCCGCGTCGCCGCAGGATCGGTCGCGTCGCCGTCGCCGTCTGGGCGGCCGGTCTCGTGTGGTTCTGCATCACCCAGGGATTCCCGTTCGACCGCGCGAACCAGACGCTCTGGATCCTGTCCGGTCTCGTGGCCGCGACGATCGGCCGCCCGCTCGGCTCGGTGAAGCGGATCTTCGCCGACTGGATCCCGTTCATCCTCGTGCTGTACGCGTACGACTACTCGCGCCACCTCGCGGTCCTGCTCGACCGCCCGATCCTCGAGACCTCGCAGATCCACTGGGACACGACGCTCTTCCTCGGCACCACGCCCGTCGTCTGGCTGCAACAGCACTTCTACGACCCGTTCACCGTGCACTGGTACGACTCGGTCGCGTCGGTCATCTACGTCAGCCACTTCATCGCGGTGTGGGCCATCGCCGCCGTGCTCTACATGCGCAACCGGCGCGAGTGGTTCCTCTGGGCTCGGGCGCTCGTCGTCCTGTCCTTCGCCGGGCTCATCACGTTCGCGATCATGCCGTCGGCGCCGCCGTGGTACGCCGCACGGGACGGCTACCTCCCGCCGATCGACCGCATCGCCACGCGCGGCCTCGACGGCCTCGGCATCCACTGGGCCCGGCAGCTCATCGACGGCGGGGCCGCCGTGAGCAACGACGTCGCCGCGATCCCCAGCCTGCACACGGGTTTCGCGATCCTCATCGCCGTCTGGTTCTACCCGCGGATCCCGAAGCGGCACCGCGCGTGGGGACGGCCGCTGCTCGTGGCCTACCCGGTGCTCATGCTGCTGGTGCTGGTCTACGGCGGGGAGCACTACGTCGTCGACGGTCTGATCGGTGCCGTGTACGTCTTCGCGGTCGTCTACGGCCTGCGGCTCTGGGACCGCTGGCGGGCCCGCGCCTCGCTCGACGAGGAGGCCGCGGAGCTCGAGGAGACCGCGGCGGACGAGCTCGAGACCGCGGCTCTCGGCGCCGGCGAGGCGCCGCACGAGCCGCAGCCCCGCGTCGCCGACCCGCTCGACCCCTGACCCGCGACATGACCGCGGAGGGCACGGGGACGGGGGAGCAGGACCGGTCGCCCTACGCCGACGCCCTGGTCGCGTTCGCCGCCCGCGACCGAGCGCGCTTCACGACCCCCGGCCACCACGGCGACCCGGCCGGCCAGCCGCTGCTCGCGGCCGTGCTCGGCGAGCGGGTGCTCTCGCTCGACGTGCAGCCGACCGTCGAGGACATCGACCACGGGCCGGACAACGCGATGGACCGGTCGCTCCGGCTCGCGGCGAGCGCCTGGGGTGCCCGGCGTACCTGGTTCCTGTCCAACGGGTCCAGCCAGGGCAACCTCACCGCCTGCCTCGCGCTCGCCGGCCTCGGCGGGACGATCGTCGCGCAGCGCAGCGTCCACTCGTCCGTCGTCGACGGCCTCATGCTCTCCGGCCTCTCGGCCGGCTTCGTGCAGCCGACGGTGGACCACGCGCTCGGCATCGCCCACGGCGTGACGCCGGCGTCGCTGGACGCCGCGCTGACCGCCCACCCGGACGCCGTCGCCGCGTTCGTCGTGACGCCGTCGTACTTCGGCGCGTGCGCCGACGTCGCGGCCCTCGCCGAGGTCGCCCACCGGCACGGCGCGGCGCTCGTGGTCGACGAGGCCTGGGGCGCGCACTTCGGCTTCCACCCGGACCTGCCGGTCAACGCCGTGCGGCTGGGCGCCGACGTCGCCGTCGCGTCGATGCACAAGCTCGGCGGCTCCCTCGGCCAGACCGCCCTGCTCCACGTCGGTCACGGCCCGCTGGCCCTTCGGCTCGAGCCGCTGCTCGACCGCGCGTTCCGCTCGATGCAGTCGACGTCGGAGTCCTCGGTGCTGCTCGCGTCGCTCGACCTCGCCCGGCGGCAGATCGCCGTGCACGGCGCCGAGACGATCGGTCGGAGCCTCTCGGCGGCGGCCCGGCTCCGGGCCCGCGTCGCCTCCGACGGGCGGTTCCGTGACGCGACCCCGCGCATCGAGGCGTTCCCGGACGTCGTCGGCGTCGACCCGTTGCGGGTCGTCGTCGACGTGCGTAGCGGCGGCATCAGCGGTCACGAGGCGCGGTCGCTGCTGTTCCGGGAGCTCGGGCACCACGTGGAGATGGCCACCGACGACGTCGTCGTCGCGATCGTCGGCGCGGGCACGGCCCCCGACGCCGACGCGCTGGCCGACGCGCTGCTGCGGCTGCCCGTGATGCCGGCGTCGGTCCGGCACCACATCGAGCTGCCCGACCCCGGTCCGCGCCGCAGGACCGTGCGCGAGGCGTGGTTCGCTCCGACCGAGGTCGTCCCCGCCGGGTCCGCGGAGGGCAGGGTGTCGGCCGACAGCGTCGCGGCGTATCCGCCCGGGATCCCGAACCTCATGCCGGGCGAGGAGATCACCGCGTCGACCCTCGAGTTCCTCCGCGCGACCGCGGCGGCGCCGTTCGGCTGGGTGCGCGGTGCCGTCGACGACGACGTGAGCCACGTGCGCGTCGTCGCGCGCTGACCGAGGCGCGGCCGTCGCGCGGGAGCGTCAGTCCCCGACGTGCGGCGCCGGGGCGCGACGGTGGCGCAGCACGTTCACGACGCCGACGACGCCGACGAGGACCCACACGCCGTTGATGAGCACCGGCTGCCACGCGCGGGCCGACACCGCCCACACGACGAGCGCCCCGGCGAACACGGTGTTGGCCACCTGGTAGACCAGCGAGTCGGCCTGCCAGCGGCCCGCGGTGAGCATCCCGTAGGCCACGAGCACACCCGCCGCACCGATCCACCCGAGCACGTCCGTCGCCGACATGGCGTCAGCGTAGGTGGCCACGCCGCGGCGGCCGGAGCCGGTCGGCGCACGGATACGGTGAGCCCCATGACGACGCCGTACTCGCTGCAGGGACGCGGAGCGCTCGTGACCGGGGCGGGCGCGCCCGACGGCATCGGCGTCGCCGTCGCCCGGTTGCTGGCGCGACAGGGGGCGCGGGTCGCCCTCGCCGCGACGACCGACCGGGTGCACGACCGCGCCGGCGAGCTGCGGGCCGAGGGGCTCGACGCGCACGGGTTCCTCGCCGACCTCACCGACCCCGACGCCGCGGGCGCCCTCGTCGAGGCCGCGGCCACCCACCTCGGGTCGCTCGACGTCGTCGTCAACAACGCCGGCATGACGCAGACGGGTGTCGCGCTCACCGCGGGCACGCTCGTCGACCAGCCCGTCGAGGACTGGCTGCAGCAGCTCGACATCACGCTCATGACCGCCGTGCACGTGACCCGCGCCGCGATCCCGCGGCTGCGCGCGAACGGGCGCGGCCGCATCGTCATGGTCTCGAGCGTCACCGGACCGTCGGTGTCGGCCTCGGGCAGCAGCGCGTACGCCGCGGCGAAGGGCGCGATCGACGGCGTGATGCGCACCGTGGCGATCGAGGAGGGACCGCACGGGATCACCTGCAACTCGGTCGCCCCGGGATGGATCCGGACCGGGTCGTCCGAGCCGGACGAGCTCATCGCCGGCGGGTACACCCCGGTGGGGCGGCCCGGGACGCCGGACGAGGTCGCGGCGGTCGTCGGCTTCCTCGCCAGCGACGAGTCCTCGTACGTCACGGGGCAGACCTTCGTCGTGGACGGCGGCAACATCGTCCAGGAGCACAAGGGTCCCTGACCGGTCGGCTGCGGAGGCCTGGAGCGGACGGCCGGGGGAGGATGTCGTCGTGACCACGCTCGTGGACGGCTCCGCCGCAACCCTCGCCGCGCTCGTCGGCAGGGGCGACGTCGTGGTCCTCAGCGGCGCGGGGCTGTCGACCGAGTCCGGGATCCCGGACTACCGCGGTCCGTCCGGCGCCGCGGTGCGACGGCACGCACCGATGACCTACCAGGCGTTCGTCGGAGATCCCGTGGCGCGGCGGCGGTTCTGGGCGCGCAGCCACGTGGGGTGGCGGCTGATGTCGCGCGCCGAGCCGAACGCCGGGCACCTTGCCGTCGCCGAGCTCGAGCGGCGGGGTGCGGTCGTCGGCACGATCACGCAGAACGTCGACGGGCTGCACCAGGCCGCCGGCTCGCGCGCGGTGGTCGACCTGCACGGCCGGCTCGACCGCGTGGTCTGCCTCGGGTGCGGTGCGACGTCGAGCCGCGCGGCCCTGCGGTCGCGGCTCGACGACGCCAACCGCGAGTGGCGGGCGACCGTCACGACGGTGAACCCGGACGGCGACGTCGACCTCCCGGACGACCAGCTCGACGGGTTCGCGGTCGTCGACTGCCTCGCGTGCGGCGGGCTGCTCAAGCCGGACGTCGTCTACTTCGGTGAGAACGTGCCCGCCGACCGCGTCGTCGCCTCCTACGAGCTGGTCGGGCGCGCGGCGCTGCTCCTCGTGCTGGGCTCCTCGCTCGCCGTCTTCTCCGGTCGCCGCTTCGTGCACCGCGCAGCCGGCCACGGCATCCCCGTGGCGATCGTGAACGACGGTCCGACCCGCGGCGACGACGTCGCGACGCTCAAGCTCGCCACCCCGCTCGGCGCGACGCTGACGGCGCTCCTCGCCGAGCTCGACGCAGCCGTCGGCTGACCGCCCCCGTCACGGGCAGCGGGTCAGGGACCCGGACCGCCGCCCCTGCACGACGCAGGCCGACCGCGCGCGGTACGCGGGGGCGCCGGCGTCTGGCACCCTGGGGGTATGGACACCCCCTCGGAAGCCGGCGTCACGAGACATGGGGTCCGTCGACCCGCCAAGCCCGTGGTGGTGCCGCACACGTGGGTGGTCGGGGAGCGGCTCACCCACGACTCGCAGGGGCTGGGGACGGTCGTCCGCGTCGAGGCGACGTCCGTCCTCGTGGACTTCGGCGAGGGCGCGAACGCCGTACGCCGGGTGAAGAAGAACGACGACCGGCTCAAGCCGCTCTGAGCGGGCCGCACCCCTAGGGTGCCGGGGCCGCTACGCGCAGTCGACGCAGATGTCCACGCCGGGCTTGGCCCGGCGCGACCGGTGGACCACCAGGAAGCAGCGCTCGCACCGGAACTCGTCGGCGAGCTGAGGGACGACGTCGACGCTCAGGATCTCGTGGGACAGGTCGGCGCCCGGGAGCTCGAGGTCCTCGAGCAGGTTCGCCTCGTCCTCCACGTCGACCCGGCCCGGAGGGGCCTGGGCGCGCAGCGCGTCGAGGCTGGCGGTCTGCTCGGCCGCCGTCGCCTCGGCGTCCCTCGGTGCGTCGTAGTCGGTCGCCATGACCCCTCGCAGTTCCCCCACGCCGGTGGGTCCTTGGTTCCCGGAAACGCGAGGCTACCCCGTCGCCGCACCCGCCTGCGCCGCCGAGGTCCCCGGAGCCGCTCCGCGCACCGGTCAGGAGCGCCGCAGGTCCAGGTTCTGGTGGGCCCACAGCGCGATCGCCAGGGCGACCCGGTCGTCGAACACGAACGGGTCGCGGCCGGTGAGCTCGCGGACGCGTTCGAGCCGGTGCCGCACGGTGTTGACGTGCAGGAACTCGGCTCGCGCGGTGGCCGCCAGCGAGCCGTCGCAGCGGAAGTAGGTGGACAGCGTCGCGACGTACGCCGTGCCCCGCCGCGAGTCGGACGCCAGGAGCGGGCCGAGCAGCTGGTCGACGAACGGGCGCAGCCGGTCCGGCGGCTGCTGCTGGAGCAGCCCGTCGAGGCTGGTGAGCCCCTCCGGCCCGACGCACCCTCCGGTCCGTCGGGCCATCTCGAACGCGGCACGGGCCTCGCCGATGCCCCGCGCGCTGTCGGCGAGCGGGACCGGCCGGCTCAGCCCGCAGACGACGCCGAGCTGCTCGGCCGTCGCGCGCACCGGATCGCCGGACTCCGTCACCGCCACGGTCGCCGACGGCATCTCCCCGAACGCGACCGGGACGCCGACGAGCGTCGACGCCAGCACTCGCGAGGCGCCCGGGGGCCAGACGGAGAAGACGAGGCCGGTGGCCGGCAGCCCGGCGTCGGTGAGCACCTGGGTGAGCGCCGAGGGGCTGGCCAGCCGCTCACCCACGAGGGTGAGCAGCTGCCCGATCCGCTCGCGGTGCAGGTCCTGCTCGACGTCGACCTCGTGCCGGGCCACGTCCAGCACGTGGGCGAGCGAGGCGACGAGGGTCGCGGTCGGCGCCGCACCAGATCCGGTCCAGGTGAGGGTCGCGCCGTCCGGCGAGCTGGCCACGACGGTGGCGACCGCACCCTCTTCGGCGTCGACCCGTCCGCTCGACTCGAGGCCGCGCTCACCCTCGCTCAGGACCAGCCGGCCGCCGAGCCGCTCGGCCGCGAGCTCGAGCAGCTCGGCCGTGGGCGCCTGCATCCGGACCCGGGCGAGGAGGTCCACGAGCAGCCGGGCCCCCTTCTCGCTGGCGGCCGACTCGGCGCGCACCCGGCTCTGCGCGAGATGCTCGCTGATCGCCATGAACGGGACGCCGAGCGGTGCGACCAGGAGGGGCAGGTCGTGCGCCTCGCAGGCCCGCACGAGGGCCGGCGGCACGACGTCGTGCACGTCGCCGACGCCGAAGCAGAGGCCGCTGCCGCCGGCGTCCGCGACGGCGGCGACGAAGCTCGCGCACGACGGCGCGTCCTTGAGCGAGGTGCCCACCGTGCAGACCAGCTCACCCCCGCGCAGGTACTGGGACGGGTCGAGCAGCTCGGTGGTGTTCACCCAGCGGACCTCGCGGTCCAGCCCGTCCTCGGCCGCGATGCAGGTCAGCCGGAACTCCGGGACGGCGAGCAGCTCGGCCAGGGTCACGCCCCGCGCATGAGGCCCCCGACCGGTCCCCGGCTCCCCCGCCACCACGCTCCGACGCTAGGGCCTGCGCGGTCCCGACGCGACCCCGTCCGTTGGAGGATCCTCCAACCGGAGCCGGCCGGGGAGGTGCGCTCGTCTCCAATCGGGGTCCGGACCTTGTCACTGCCGACAAGGGGGACGCGATGATCTGCGTCACAGCCCCCAGGAGGTCCGATGTCCCACGCCCCGTTGACCACGACCGAGGAGCACACGCTCAAGCGCGAGTTCTCGCTGTGGTCGTCGTTCGCGTTCGCCTTCGCGTTCATCTCGCCGATCGTCGCCCTCTACGGCATCTTCGGACTGGCGATCTCCACGGCGGGGCCGACGTTCTGGTTCGGCTTCTTCCTCGTGTTCGGCGGGCAGCTGCTCGTCGCGTTCGTCTTCGCCCAGCTCGTGTCGCGCTGGCCGATCGAGGGCTCGATCTACCAGTGGTCGCGTCGGCTCATCGGCAACGGCTACGGCTGGTTCGCCGGCTGGGCCTACATGTGGACCCTGGTGATCGCGATGGCGACGGTCGCGCTCGGCGCGGCCGGCTTCATGGCCAGCATCTTCGGCGTGGACGCGCCGACCGGCACCGAGAAGGCCCTCATCGCGTTCGTCATCCTGCTCGCCGGGACGGGCCTCAACCTGGTCGGCCGGCAGGCGCTCAAGGTCTTCATGACCGCGAGCATCGCGGCCGAGGTCATCGGCTCCCTGGGGCTGGGCACCTGGCTGCTGCTGTTCCACCGCAACCAGCCGCTCAGCGTGCTCACCGACGGTCTCGGCAACGGGCTCGGTGACGGCTACCTCGCGCTGTCCGGCCCGTTCCTCGTCGCGGTGGCGTTCATCGGCTGGTCGTTCGTCGGGTTCGAGAGCGCCGGCGCCATCGCCGAGGAGGTGCACGAGCCGAGGAAGAACCTGCCCAAGGCGATCATCTTCTCGCTCAGCTTCATCGCGGTCGTCGTCATCTACTCCAGCCTCGCGATCATCCTGGCCATCCCGGACATGTCGGCCGTGACCTCCGCGCTCGACGACCCGAACCACGTCGCCGACCCGGTCTCCTCCACGCTCACCGCGGCGCTCGGCGACAGCATCGCCCGGCCGGTCGAGATCCTCTTCGTCATCGGCTTCCTCGCCAGCTTCCTGGCCCTGCAGACCTCGGCGTCGCGGGTCATCTGGGCCTACGCCCGCGACGGCGCCCTGCCCGGCGCCCGCGCGCTCACCCGGCTGAGCAAGGTCCAGAAGCAGCCCGTCGTGGCCCTGACCGTGACCACCGTGGTGGGGGCGCTGCTCTTCCTGCTGAGCAACCTCTCGCCGAACATCTACCTGCTCATGGTCAACTTCACGACCGGCGGCTTCTTCCTCGCCTTCCTCTTCCCGCTCGTCGGGGCGCTGGTGGTTCAGCTGCGCGGCACCTGGCGGCCGGGGCCGTTCACCCTCGGTCGCGGCTCGCTGCTCGTGACCGCCCTCGCGGTGGCCTGGGCCGCGTTCGAGTTCCTCAACATCTCCTGGCCGCGCGAGGTCAACGCCGACCGCTACCTCGACTGGTCGGTCTGGATCGCCGTCGCCGTGCTCGGCGCGCTAGGCGTGCTGATCTTCGCGAGCGTCCGGTCGCGCATCGTGACGGCCTCGCTCATCGACGAGGAGGAGCTCGCCGACGAGCTCGCCGACGAGGTGACGAACCCGGCATGACGTCACCCACGACACCGGGCGTCGCCGTCGTCACCGGGGCGGCGAGCGGGATCGGCGCAGCGATCGCGGCCGAGCTGGCCGACCGGGGCTGGACCGTGGCGGGGCTCGACCTGAGCTGGGCGCCGCGGTGCGCCTGGTCGGCCGAGGTCGACATGTCCGACGTCGCGGCCGTCCGCGACGCCGTGGCGGCCGCGACGGCGGAGCTCGGTCCCGTCGGCGCGGCGGTCTCCGCCGCCGGCTACTACGAGATGCTGGCGCTCACCGACATCACCACGGCGGCCTGGGAGCGGATGCTGCACGTGCACCTCGGGGGTCTCGTGAACCTCACCCGCGCGGTCCTCCCCGGGATGCTCGAGCGCGGCACCGGCTCGATCGTCGCGATCACGAGCGAGCTCGCCGTCGGCGGGGGGGCGGAGGACGCCCACTACGCCGCCGCCAAGGGGGCCGTCATCGGGCTGGTCCGCAGCCTCGCCGCGGAGGTCGCGGCGGAGGGCGTGCGGGTGAACGCCGTGGCCCCGGGACCGACCGACACCCCGCTGCTCGCGCCCGACTCCCCTTGGCGCGCACCGGACTACCTCGCCACCCTGCCGCTGCGCCGACTGGGCAGCCCCGAGGAGGTCGCGCTGTGCGTGGCGTACCTCGTCGACGAGGGCGGCTTCTGCGTCGGCGAGGTCCTCAACCCCAACGCCGGGGCGGTGATCTGACGTGGCCCGCAGCTCCCTGACCGGACGGGTCGCACTCGTGACCGGCGCCGCCCAGGGCATGGGCGCGTCCCACGCCCGTCGCCTCGCCGCCGACGGCGCGCACGTCGTCGTCAACGACCGGGTCGCCTCGGCGGCGCTGGACGCCGTCGCCGCGGAGATCGGCGGCACCGCCCTGGCCGCCGACATGTCCGACCCGGACGCCGTCGCCGCCCTCGTCCGCGACGTGGCGGCCCGGCTCGGGCGGCTCGACGTCGTCGTGGCCAACCACGCCTACATGACCATGGGCCGCCTGCTCGACCACGACCCGGACGACTGGTGGCGCGTCGTCGACACGAACCTCTCCGGCACGTTCCACCTCGTCCGCGCGGCCGTGCCGGTGATGCGGGAGGCCGGCGGCGGCCGCGTCGTGGTCGTCGCGAGCGAGTGGGGCGTCACCGGCTGGCCCGAGGCGACGGCGTACGCCGCGTCCAAGGCGGGACTCATCGCGCTGGTGAAGACCCTCGGTCGCGAGCTGGCGCCCGAGGGGATCATCGTCAACGGCATCGCCCCGGGCGTGACCGACACGCCTCAGCTCCAGGTCGACGCCGACGCCGCCGGCGTACCCCTGGCAGAGATCCACCGGCGCTACGCGGCCGACATCCCGGTGGGTCGCATCGGGCGCCCCGAGGAGATCTCGGCGGCGATCTCGCTGCTGTGCGACTTCCGGCTGTCCTCGATGGTCGGTCAGGTCGTGCAGGTCAACGGGGGAGCGACCCGCAGCAGAGTCTGAGCAGCGAGGGGTGCCGTCGAGCGACGGGATCCCGGACGGAACACCGAGGAGTGGGACCAGTGGTCGAGCAGTACGTCAGGTACGACGACGGCATCGTCGGTCAGGTGGACGGCATGGCCGTCCCCCGGTACGCCGGGCTCTCCACCTTCGCCCGGCTCCCGCGCGCGGAGGACGTGGAGTCCTTCGACGTCGCCGTGGTCGGCGTCCCGTTCGACAGCGGCGTCACCTACCGCCCCGGCGCGCGGTTCGGCCCGGCGGCGATCCGTCAGGCGTCCCGGCTGCTGCGGCCCTACAACCCCGCGCTCGACGTGTCGCCGTTCCGGCGGGCCCAGGTCGTCGACGCCGGCGACATCGCCTGCAACCCGTTCGACATCGGTGCCGCGCTGACCCAGATCGAGGCCGGGATCGGCGACCTCGCCGGCGACGGCCGCCGGGTGGTGGCGCTCGGCGGCGACCACACGATCGCGCTGCCGATCCTGCGCGCCCTCCACGCCGAGCACGGACCGATCGCCCTGGTGCACTTCGACGCGCACCTCGACACGTGGGACACCTACTTCGACGCGCCCTACACCCACGGCACGCCGTTCCGTCGCGCGTCCGAGGAGGGGCTCGTCGTCAAGGGCAGCTCCGCCCACGTCGGGATCCGCGGGTCGCTCTACGACCGGGACGACCTCGTCGACGACGAGCGGCTAGGTTTCACGATCGTGCACTGCCGCGACATCGACCGCCTCGGGGTCGACGGGATCCTCGAGCGGGTCCTCGCGCGGGTCGGCGACGCGCCGGTCTACGTCTCGATCGACATCGACGTGCTCGACCCCGCGTTCGCGCCCGCGACCGGTACGCCGGAGGCGGGGGGCATGACGAGCCGCGAGCTGCTCGCGGTCCTGCGCGGGATGCGGCACACGAACCTCGTCGGCGCGGACATCGTCGAGGTGGCACCGGCGTACGACCACGCCGAGATCACCGCCGTCGCCGCGGCGAACCTCGCCTACGAGCTGGTGAGCATCCTCGCCGACCGGACGTCCGCGTGACCGTCCCGGCGGGCCCGGTCGCCTGGCCGGAGGGACGCACCTCGGCGGCGGCCTTCACCTTCGACGTCGACGCCGAGTCCGCCGTCCTGTGGGGCGCGCCGCACAACGCCGACCGGATGAGCGTCATGAGCCACCAGGCCTACGGGCCGCTGGTCGGCGTACCCCGCCTCCTGTCCATGCTCGAGCGGCACCGGATCCGCTCGACGTTCTTCGTGCCGGGGTACACCGCGCACCGCTATCCCGCGGTGGTCCGCGACATCGCCGCGGCCGGGCACGAGATCGCCCACCACGGCTACCTGCACGAGCAGCCCTCGGGCGTGACGGCGCAGGAGGAGGCGGACAACCTCGACCGCGGCCTCGACGCCCTCGAGGAGGTCGCCGGCGTACGCCCGACCGGCTACCGCGCGCCGATGTGGGACCTGTCCTGGCGCAGCCCCGGCGCTGCTCGCCGACCGCGGGTTCCTCTACGACTCCAGCCTCATGGACGCCGACGTGCCCTACGAGCTCGACGTCGACGGCACGCGCTCCCTCGTGGAGATCCCGATCCAGTGGGCGCTCGACGACTGGGAGCAGTACTGCTTCCTCCCCGACGTCACCGGCAGCGGGCTCATCGAGAGCCCGGCCAAGGCGCGCGAGCTGTGGCAGGCCGAGTTCGAGGGACTCCGCTCGGTGGGCGGGTGCTGGGTGCTCACGAACCACCCGTTCCTGTCCGGCCGCCCGTCGCGGGCCGCGTCGCTGGACGGGCTCATGGAGCACGTCGCGTCGTGCGGCGACGTGTGGCTCTCCTCCCTCGACGAGATCGCTACGCACGTCCGGACTCTCGGCCTCGAGCCCCGCTCGGTCGAGCGTCCCGTGCTGCCCCCCGGCTAGCGGGTCGGCGTCCGCAGGGCTACGGCGAGCAGGTCCTGGGCGGCGGCGGAGGGGCGGGTCCCGCGGGGCCAGACGGCCCGCAGCCGGCGGTGCAGGTCCACCCCGTGGACCTCGACGGCGACGAGCCGGCCGGTGGTGAGGTCCGGCTCGGCGGCCAGGCTGCTGATCACGCCCGGTCCGGCGCCGGCCGCGATCGCGGAGCGGACGGCGCCGGCGCTCGAGAGCTCCAGCAGCGGCGGCGCGAACGGGGCGTGGGCCGCGAGCGCCGTCTCCCAGGAGACGCGCGTGCCCGAGGAACGCTCCCGGTGGACCAGGCGGGTGCCCGCCACCTCGGCCGCCGGCACGGGCGTACGCCGGCGCGCCCACGGATGGTCTCGCGGCACGACGACGAGCAGCCGGTCCCGCGCCACGGTCCGGGCGTGCAGCCCGGACGGGACGGACGGCCCCTCGACGAAGCCGAGGTCCACGTCGCCGGCGAGCACCGCGCGGGCGACCGAGGCGGAGTTCATCGCGTCGAGGCTCACGACCGTGGCCGGGTGCTCCGCGGCGAGGGTCACCAGCCACCGGGGCAGGAGGTGCTCGGCCACCGTCATGCTCGCCGCGAGCCGCAGCCGGATCCCCCGGTCCGCGCGCAGCGACGCCGCCCCCGCGTCGAGCGCCTCGGCCGCGGCGAGCAGGTCGCGGGCCCAGTCGGCCACGAGCGCGCCCTGCGGCGTCAGCCGGGAGCCGGTCGAGCTGCGGACCAGGACGGGGAAGCCGAGCAGCCGCTCCATCCCCGCGATGCGGGCGCTCGCCGCCGGCTGGCTGATGCCGTGCTCGGCGGCCGCGCGGCTCAGGCTCCCCATGGCGGCCACGTCGAGCAGGAGGCTCAGCGCGGGGAGGTCGGGCACGCGGTCCAGCGACACACCGGCAGCCTACGACCCGCCATAGATGATCCCTATGACGGGATCAGGACGGGCCCTCTACCCTCGCGGCGGCGCGACCCGCAGGATCGACGTGGACCAGCGGACGAACGAGGTGGAGGACGTGGACATGGACGTCGGCACGCAGGACCCGGTGACACGGACGTTGCGCCGACGCGCGGACGGCGCCACGTCGGCCCTGCGTCCGGTCGCGCCAGGGCTCGCCGTCGTCGCGGGCGCGAGCGTCGTCTCGTTCGCCGTCGCCGCCGCCGTCCCGTCGCTGAACCCCTCCACCGTCGCCGTCGTCCTCGGCGCGGTGCTGGCCAACCTCGGGCTGCACCGCGCGGTCCTGCGCCCCGGCACGCGGTTCGCCTCCCACCGGCTGCTGCGGGTCGCCGTGGTGCTGCTCGGGTTGCAGCTCTCGCTGCGCCAGGTCGCCGCGCTCGGCGGGCGCGGCATGGTCGTCGTCCTCGTGACCGTGGCACTCACGTTCGTCGGGACCCAGCTGCTCGGCCGGGCGCTGGGGGTCTCGCGTTCCGCGGCGGCTGCTCGTCGCCACCGGCTTCTCGATCTGCGGCGCCTCGGCCGTGGCCGCGATGGAGGAGGTCGCGGGTGGGGACGAGGCCGACACGGGGGTCGCCATCGCCCTGGTGACGCTGTGCGGGAGCCTCGCGATCCTCGTCCTGCCCGCGCTGCGGCTGCCGCTCGGACTCGACGTGCCCGCGTTCGGCGCCTGGGTCGGCGCCAGCGTGCACGACGTCGGGCAGACCGTCGCGACGGCGAGCCGCGTGCCGGGCGCGCTGTCGGCCGCGGTCGTCGTCAAGCTGAGCCGCGTCGTCCTCCTGGCCCCGCTGGTGGCAGGGGTCGCGGTGGTACGCCGTCGTCGCGGCGAGCTGGCCGTGGGCGACGGCGTACGTCGTCCCCCCGTCGTCCCGCTGTTCGTCCTGGGCTTCCTGGGCAGCATCGCCCTCGCGAGCACCGGTCGGGTCCCCTCGGTCGTGCTCGGCGCGGCGACGACGCTGCAGCAGGTGCTGCTCGTCGCGGCCCTCGTGGGGCTCGGGACCGGGATCCACGTGGCCACCCTGCGCCGGACCGCCGGTCGCGCCGCCGTGCTCGGCCTGCTGTCCTGGCTGCTCGTCGCCGTCGTCGCCTACGCCGGCGTCCGGCTCGTCGGGCCGTCGCTCGGCTGAACCAGCAGGTGGCGCGGTCGGGGTCGGCTAGTGCGACCCCGGCACGTAGCGATAGGCGTCCTTCGTCTCGCGCAGCATCGTGACGACGTCCAGGGTGTCGACGCCCGGGGATGCCGCGCAGGGTCTCGGTCACCAGCCGCGCCACGTGGTCCTCGTCCTGGCACGCGGCCATGATGACGACGTCGTACGCCCCGGTCGTCACGGCGACGTAGTCCACCTCGTCGAGCCGGTGCAGTGCCCGCTCGACGTCGACGATCGCGTGCCCGCGCACCCGGATGCCGATGAGGACGCGGCGCATCCCCAGCTTCAGCGGTGCGATCACGGCCACGACCTGGAGCACGCCGCGGCGCTGGAGCCGGCCGACCCGGTGCCGGACCGTCCCCTCCGCGGTCTGGAGCCGGCGCGCGATCTCGGTGAAGGGGACCCGGCCGTCGGCCTGCAGCTCCGCGATGATCCGGCGGTCGAGGTCGTCGATCCCGCTCTCGTCGGCCACCGTCCTCACCCGCCGGTCACCGGGCCGACCCGGCGACCGCGTCGAGCACGCGCTCGCGCTCCGGCGGCGGGTCGGCCGCGACGGCGCGCACCGCGTCCGCGAGCCGCTCGCAGCTGTCCCGGAACACCTCGGGCGGCATGGTGAGCGCCGGCTGCAGCCGCAGGTGCCACTTCCCGCGCTGCGTGATGCCGAGCACCCCGCGGCGTACGGCGGCCTGGTGCACGGCCACCTGGAAGGCCGGTGCCGGACGGATGGTGGCCTTGTCCTGCACGAACTCCAGCGCGGCCAGCGCGCCGACCGCGCGGGCGTCGCCCACCTGCTCGATCTCCTCGACGAGCGGGGTCATCTCCTCGAGGAAGATCCGCTCGAGCTGGCGGACGTTGTCCAGCACGCCGTCGTTCTCGATGATCCCGATGCCGGCGAGCGCACCGGCGCAGGCCGCGGGGGTGAACCCGTAGGTGCTGCCGAGGTGGAGGTCCGACGTCGCCATCGTCCGGTCGGTGCCGAGCAGCCCGGCGATGGGCTGGCCGCCGGCGGCGAAGGCCTTGCCCAGCAGCATGAGGTCCGGGTCGATGCCGGTCCACCGCTGCATGGCGAACATCTCGCCGGTGCGGCCCATGCAGGTCTGCACCTCGTCGAGGCACACGAGCCAGTCCCAGCGCTTCGCGAGGGCGCCGAGCCGGTCCCAGAAGGCCTGCGAGGGGGCGTGGATGCCGCCCTCGCCGAGCACCGGTTCGATGAGCAGCCCGGCGATCTGCTCGGGGTGGATCTGCTGGACGAGGACGTAGTTCTCCAGGTAGTCCAGGACCTCGGTGTCGTCGAACGGGCCCGGGCCGGTGCGGAACGGCGAGCGGAAGCGGTTGGGGTAGGGCACGGTGACGACGCCGGCGACGTACTGCGCGCGCTGCGAGGTCACGTTGGACAGGTCGCTCGACGCGCCGGCGGTGAGGTACGTCGACTCGCCGTGGTACTGCCCGCCGAAGGTGAGGATCAGCGGGCGGCCGGTCGCCTCGCGCATGAACTTCACCGCGCCCTCGACCGCCAGCGTCCCGGTCACCGAGTACTCGACCCGGTTGAGCCGGCCGGGCGCGATCGCCACGAGCTTCTCCACCAGGTTGAGCGCCGGCTCGTTCTGGACCCAGCCGCTGATCTGCATCCCGTGGGTGCGCCAGGCCTCCTCCATGGCGACCCGGACGGGCTCCGGCGTGGGGCCGAACGGCGAGGCACCCCACGAGGACATGTGGTCGGCGTAGGTGTTCCCGTCGGCGTCGACGACGAGGTAGCCGCGCTTGGCCGCCGCCACGAAGGGGACGAGCTCGTGGTCGGCCATCGTGCCGGTGAGGTGCCCGTCGGTGCGGTCGAACCAGGCCTGGCTCTCCGGTCCGGGCAGCTCGGTCCGCACCGAGGGCAGCTCGAGGTCCGGGTCGGTGGTCGTGGGTGCGTTCAGCATGGGCCGAGCCTAGGTTGCGAACTGCGGGTCGGACAGACCCCGAGGTGGCGGATCTCGGCAACCTGGCCGGAGCACATTGCCGGGATTCGCAAGGCCCTCCTCGGCTCAGCCGGGGAGCGTCGCGCCCCGGAGGTGGACCGCGAGCGCCGACATGTCCGTGCGCGCCGAACCCCGCCGCGCAGGCGTCGCGCACCACGTCGCCGAGGGCGTCGGCGATCTCGGCCGGGACACCGAGCCGGTGCTCGAGCTCCGAGATGAGCCGCAGGTCCTTGTCGACCAGGTCGAGGGAGAACGCCACCGGCGCGCTCTCCGGATGCTCGAAGGCCGCCCGCTTGTAGGAGACGAAGGGCGCCGCCGCGGCGCTGGCGGTGAACAGGTCGAACGCGGTGCTGCGGGGCACGCCGGCCCGCTCCACCAGCACCAGCGCCTCGGCCAGCGCGGCGTTCAGCGCGTGCACCAGCAGGTTCACCCCGAGCTTCAGCGCCGCCCCGGCGCCCTGGGGGCCGCAGTGCAGCACCCGGTTCGCCATGAGGTCGAGGACGGGCCGGACCCGCTCGACGTCCCCGGTGCCGCCGCCGGCCATGACGGTCAGCGCGCCGTCGCGGGCGAGGCCCACGCTGCCGGAGACGGGGGCGTCGACGAGGGTGACCCCCGCGGAGCCCAGCAGGTCCGCCGCGGTCGCCACCGCCAGGGGTCCGATCGTGCTCATGTCGACCCAGACCGCGCCCGGGGCCAGACCCTCGAGAGCCCCGTCCGGACCGCTGAGCACCGCGACGAGCGCTGCCTCGTCCGCGAGCATGCTCACGACGACCGTCGCCCCGGCCACCGCCGCTCGCGGCGAGCCGGCGACGTGCACCGCGGCCACGGCGGCCAGGCTCGCGGACAGCTCCTCGGCCGCGGCCGGGCTGCGGTTCCAGACGGTGAGCTCGCCGGTGGCGCGTGCGACGCGCTCGGCCATCACCCGGCCCATCCGGCCCAGCCCGACGAAGGCGATCCGCTCGGCGGGACGCGCCGCCCGGCCGGTTCGGCCGTCGGTCCGGTCACGGTTCGCCGACCACGCCCAGCGCGGCGACCTGTGCGCCCCGTGCGGGCGGTGCGACCTGAGGATCGGTGGCGGCCGGGGACCCGCGCAGGATGAGCCACACGGCCCGGACGTCCTCGGTCCCGAGGTTCTCCAGCCGGTGGGGCTCCGAGGCGTCGAAGGTGATCGTGTCGCCCGCGCGCAGGGTCCAGGTGTCGAACTTGTGGTGGAGGGTCAGCTCCCCCGACTCGACGTACGCCGTCTCGAAGCCTTCGTGCTGCTGGTACTTGCCGGACTGGCCGGAGCTGCTGCCGGGCCGGTAGGTGATGAGCATGAACTCGAGGCCGGCCGGCCGGTAGTGCGAGAGCCGCTCCCAGGTGACCCCGGACTCGAGCTCGATGCTCACGCGGTCGGCGGGCGACTGGACCGGGCTGTCCGCCCGGCCGGCACCCGCGGGCACGGCCGAGGCCGCGGGCGCGGCGGAGGTCCGCACGGCGGGGGGCGTGGAGCCGGCCCCCGGCTCGAACAGGTCGTCGAGCGACATGCCGAGCTCGCTCACCAGCTTGTAGAGCGTGGCGACGGACGCCTGGCACCGGCCGTTCTCGACCTGGGAGAGCATGCTCGCGGAGACACCGACGCGCTGGCCGAGCTGGCGCAGCGACATGCCCCGCGCCTGTCGCTGCTCACGGATGCGGGCTCCGGCCGCGGCCTCCATGGCTCTCCCACCCATCGCTCGGGACGACGTGCGCCTCGACGTCACCACCTGTGCGACGTTCATCGTGACTGTAACACGGGCCCTGCGCGCGGAGCGGGGAGCGGCGACCCGCTTCCTCGCGTGCGTGCGCACGCAGCACGCGGCGTATGAATCAATACTTGACGCTCGGCGGGGCGGACCATACAGTCCCACTTCAGATGGTCCCGGTCGTCCACGGGAGCCGGCGGTGCGGCCGGGTCGACCCGTGCGCCCCGTCGTACCCCGGCACCCCGCCGCCGGACGACATCTGCTCGTGCGATTGGTTGTGCCGCAGCGCCCGTCGGCGCGCGGCCGGTCCAGCGAAGGAAGTGCGATCGTGAGCGAAGCAGACCTCCGGACGGCGCTCGTGCTCGGCGGGACGTCCGGGATCGGCCGTGAGCTGGCGGCCCGCCTCGCGAGCGAGGGCATGGATGTGGTCATCTCCGGGCGCGACGCCGCCCGGGCCGGAGCCGTCGCCGCGGAGCTGGGCCAGCGCGTGACCGGCATCGGGCTCGACCTCGCCGAGCCCGCCACGATCGCCGGTGCGCTTGGCGCACGTCGGGCGGGTGGACCGGCTGGTGATCGCGGCGATCGAGCGCGACGCGAACCACGTCCGCAGCTACGACGTCGCCAGCGCGACCCGGCTCGTGACTCTCAAGCTGGTCGGCTACACCGAGGTGGTCCACACCCTCGCCGACCGGTTCACCCCGGACGCCTCGATCGTCCTGTTCGGCGGGCTCGCCAAGGAGCGTCCCTACGACGGCTCGACGACGGTGACCACGGTGAACGGCGGCATCAGCTCCATGGTGCGCACCCTCGCCGCCGAGCTGGCGCCGATGCGGGTCAACGCGATCCATCCGGGGATCGTCGGCGACAGCCCGGCCTGGCGCGACAAGACCAACGACGCCGATCGTGGCCCGCACCCCGATCGGCCGCCTGGTCACGATGGGTGAGATGGTCGACGCCACCGTGTTCCTCATGGAGAACGGCGGCGTCAACGCCGTGAACCTGGACATCGACGGCGGGTGGCTGGTGCGATGACCCGGACGACGCCGAGGAGCGAGCGCTAGATGTACCACGTCACCCGGATCGACGACGCGCGCAACGAGCTGCCCGCGGACTACGAGGCCCGGTCGAAGGGCTTCTCGCGACAGGTGCTCGTGGGAGCCTCGACGGGGTCGCCGCACATGGGGCTCGCGGCGTGCCGGCTGGAGGCGAAGGGCCAGATCGACTCGGTGGTCCACTCCTACGAGAACAGCCTCTACGTGACGCACGGGCGAGCTCGCGATCCACCTGCTCGGGACGACCCAGCGGCTCGGTCACGACAACTGCGTCAACGTGCCCGTCGGAGTGACCTACTCGGTCCGGGCGCTGGACGGACCCGTCTCCTGGCTGCAGATGAGCGCGCCCGCCCCCTTCGAGGGCGATCGCCGGCAGGACACGTTCTTCACCGGCGACACCGTCGACTTCGCGTCGGCCGCCGTGCCCGACCTGCGCGACCCGCGCAACCTCAACGCGTTCCAGTTCGACCCGGCGTCGATGGACCTCGGCCGGCTGGCCGTGGGCTCCAAGGTGGACGCGCCCACGGTGTCGGCGAGCATGGCGACGGCGCTGCTCGCCTACAGCGGCATCGGCGTACGGATGCTCGTCGACCAGCGCCTCGGCGCCCAGCTGCACACCATGTTCATGGTGGAGTACCAGCCGACGGCGATCGCCCACCCGCACGACCACCCGTTCGAGGAGGCGTACATCTTCGTCGAGGGCCAGGTGCACGCCCTCGTCGAGGGCGACGAGCTCGTCCTGCGGTCCCGGCGACGTCCTGTGGGCCGGCGTCGGCGCCGACCACGGCTTCCACAACCGCACGGACGGTCTCGTCCGCTGGGTCGAGACGCAGGCCCCGCAGCCGCCCGCGCAGCACTCCTACCGGTTCAGCCGCGACTGGGAGTACCTCGCCGCCGTCCTGGCCGAGCGGGAGGCGTCCGGCACCGAGTGACCCCGGCCCGGCGGACGGGCCGGGTCCGGGGCCATCGTCCGCGCGGCTACGGCCGCCGAGCAGGAGGTTGACATGGGCTCACCCACCTACGGCGTCATGAACGTCGACTGGGAGAACCGGCTGGACATGGCGCGACTGCGCCAGGAGCGGCTGGCACGGCTGAAGGCGGAGCTGCGCGCGTCGAGCGCGGGCGCGCTGCTCACGTTCGACTTCAACAACATCCGCTACATGACCGGCACGCACATCGGCACGTGGGCGATGGACAAGCTGATCCGGTTCGCGCTGCTGCCGCAGAACGGTGACCCGGTCCTGTGGGACTTCGGGTCGGCCGCGCGGCACCACCAGCTGCAGACGCCGTGGCTGGACGAGGCCCATGTCGCCGCCGGCCGGGCCCAGGAGGGTGAGCACTACGGCGCGCGCGCGGGGATCTCGACGCTGCGGGGCGCGATCGCGCCGGGGGCCGGACGCGCGGCAGACGTGGCGGCCAAGGTCTACCAGGTCCTCGCCGAGCACGGTCTCGAGCACGAGCCGGTCGGGGTCGACATCATCGAGCCGCCGGTGATGTTCGCGCTGCAGGCCCTCGGCGTGCAGGTCGTCGACGGCCAGCAGGTGTTCCTCGAGGCGCGGCGGATCAAGACCGCGGACGAGATCGGGCTGCTCACCCATGCCGCGTCGATGGTGGACGCGGCGTACGAGAACCTCTACGAGTTCCTGCGCCCGGGCGTGCGCGAGAACGAGTGCGTCGGGCGTGGTGAGCAAGACGCTGTTCGACCTCGGCTCGGAGCACGTCGAGGGCGTCAACGCGATCTCGGGCGAGCGCTGCTCACCCCACCCGCACGTGTTCTCCGACCGGATGCTGCGCCCCGGCGACCCCGCCTTCTTCGACATCCTGCACAGCTACAACGGCTACCGGACCTGCTACTACCGCACCTTCGCCGTCGGCAGCGCCTCGCGGGCGCAGCGGGACGCCTACACGATCTGCCGCGAGTACATGGACCGGGCCATCGAGCTGGTCCGCCCGGGCGCGACCACGGCGGACATCGTCGCGGTCTGGCCGACGGCGCAGGAGTTCGGGTTCGCCGACGAGGAGGCCGCGTTCGCGCTGCAGTACGGCCACGGCGTCGGGCTGAGCATCTGGGAGCGGCCGATCTTCAGCCGGCTGACGTCGCTCGAGCACCCCGAGACCCTCGAGGAGGGGATGGTCTTCGCCCTCGAGACCTACTGGCCGGCCAAGGACGGCTGGGGCGCGGCGCGCATCGAGGAGGAGGTCGTCGTCACGGCCACCGGTGCCGAGGTCATCACCAAGTTCCCGGCCGAGGACCTGCTCGTCGCCGGGAAGCGCTACTACACCACCGGTGGCTACCTGCCCACCGAGCGCGACAGCCAGTCGCACATCAACAACCGCCCGGCCGACTGAGCCGTCGGGACCGGAGGTCCCGGCATCGGCTCTGGTTCTACGACGAGGGCCGCGGTACGGACGATCGTCCGTACCGCGGCCCTCGTGGCGTTCAGGCGTCCTGCGACTCGGCGCCGTGGTAGTCCGAGTACTGGTACGGGTTGTCGAACATCTCGGTCTCCGGGATCTCGGGGTTCATGCCCCTCTCCCACGCCTCCGGCCCGAGCTGCCCCTTGAGGTACTCGACCGTCGACTCCACGGCCGCGCGGGCCTTCGCCAGGTCGACGCCGACGAGCCGGTTGTCGTGCTTGACGACCCGACCGTTGACCAGGACGGAGTGGACGTCGGCGCGCTGCGCCTGCATCACGACGTGCCCGTAGGGATTGACGATCGGGAACATCACGGGCGAGTGGTCGTTCTTGATGAGGACGACGTCGGCCTTCTTCCCGACCTCGAGACTGCCCACGATCGAGTCCATGCCGAGGGCCTTCGCGCCACCCCGGGTCGCCCACTCCACGACGCGCTCGGCGCGCAGGTGCGACTGGGTGACGGTCTCCCCCTTCGCGTGCGCCTCGAGGTGCACCCGCGACCGGTCGGCGCCGAGCGTCGACCGCATCGCCGAGAACAGGTCGCCGCTCTGCCACACGCTGGTGTCCATCGAGAGCGAGACGGGGATGTCGTGCGAGCGCAGGACCCAGCTGGGCGGGTAGCCCTGGCCGCAGCTCTGCTCGCTCTCCGTGGCCACCGACACCGAGCCGCCGGAGGCGGCGATGCGCTGGTAGGAGTCGGTGCTGAGCGTGGCGGCGTGCACGTACACCGTCTCCGGCGTCATGAACCCGTTCTCGTGCATGAGCCGGATGCCGTCGTCGTTGGTCGCGCCCCAGACGCCGGCGTGCGTGGTGACCGGCAGGCCGAGCTCGCGGGCCGACTCGAACGCGCCACGCTCGGGGAAGGCCGGGTCGCCGGTGACGTCGAACGCCATCTGCATGCCGAGCATGTCGCTGCGGTGCATGCGGCGCTGGACGAAGTCGCGGAACTCGGGCGCCACCGACCACTCCCAGGGGCCGGCCTGGATGTTGCCGTACGCCAGGACGAACCGGCCCGGCACGGCCTCGAGGGCGTCGACCGCGGCGTCCGCGTGGTCGACGGTCTGCAGACCGTGGGACCAGTCGACGGTCGTGGTGACGCCGGCGTCGAGCGCCTCGATGGCCGACACGAGGTTGCCGGCGTAGATGTCCTGCGGGCGGAAGACCTTGCCCCACTCGAGGTAGTACCAGACGAAGTACTGCGTCAGGGTCCAGTCCGCGCCGTAGCCGCGCATGGCCGTCTGCCACATGTGCCGGTGCGTGTCGATCATCCCGGGCATGACCAGGCCGCCGGTCGCGTCGATCTCGACGGTGCCCTCCGGGACGGCCAGCGCGGGCCCGATCGCGGCGATCGTCTGCCCGACGACCAGGACGTCGGCGTCGGTGAGGACCGTGTGCCGGTCGTCCATGGTCAGCACGGTCCCGCCGCGCAGCACCACCGGCGGATTCTCGCTGACCCGCCGCGCGAACTCGGCGGGGTCGGTCGACGGGTTCATCGGACTCCTTCTGCGGCCGGCCGCTCGGCGCGGCGTGAGATGTGTGCCGCCGGTGTGCAGCAGGTCGAAACATGGCGGCACAGGCTGGAGCAAAGATGAATCGCGCGGACCTCCGTGTCAAGGGGTTGGCGTGAAGCACTTGTGAACTGGACATCGGGTCGACGCCGGCGGCCCGGTCCGGCCCGGCGTCGGGTCGGGCGGGCGGTTCCGCCCGACTGGTGGAGCGACGATCAGCGCCCGCGTGCCGCGGCGGCGCCCCTCCGCGGTGCGGCGGAGCGTGACCCATGCGAACCGGTGACGGTTTAGCAACACGCGACAAATGTGTTGAGTAACCATTGACGTCGCGTTCAGCGGGTGCCATCGTCTGCGCACCGCCGGAGCGTCGTCGACCTGCTCCCGCGGGTCGAGTCCTTCGGTGGATCACTGCGGCCAGCCTGCCCGCTCCGAGGCGAGGGGCAGCGGAATGGGAGAGAACGCATGCGCGATTCCAAGCAGCGCTGGCGACGGCGACTGACCGGGGCCGCCGCACTGTCGGCGGCCGTCGTCCTCGCCGGCTGCTCGAGCGCCACGAGCGGCAGCGGCACGAGCAGCGCGCCGCCGTCGTCGGCCGCACCGACGGGCACCGCCCAGATCGCCTACCTGTCCTTCGCCGTGGCGAACAGCTACGACGCCCCGATGCTCGCCGCCGCCCAGGCCGCGGCGTCCGACAACAACGCCAAGCTGACCGTGTTCGACGCCAAGAACGACCCCAAGACGCAGTACTCGCAGCTGCAGAACGTGATCAGCTCCGGGACCTACCAGGGCGTCATCGTGCAGCCGATCTTCGGGACCGGCCTCACCGACCTGGTCGGCCCAGGCGATCGCGAAGGGCCTCAAGGTCGTCAACATCGACCAGATCCTCGGCCCGGACCTCTCCACGGCGCAGCCCGCAGGTGACCGGCCTGTCGGCCAACGTCGCGTTCGTCCCGACCGACATGGGCACGAAGCTGGGCAAGCTGGCCGTGCAGGCCTGCGCGTCGAAGAGCCTCAACCCGTGCAAGGTCGGCTACCTCTACGACATCAAGGCGTCCTCGCTCGACGTCGCCATCCAGAAGGCCTTCGCGGCGGCCGTCGCGGGTTCCCCGGTCCAGGTGGTCGCCGAGGGTCAGGACTTCTTCACTCCGGCCGGCGGCCTCAAGGCCGTGCAGGACATGCTCACGGCGCACCCGGACCTCAACGCCGTGGTCGGCTCGGACCAGGGCATCGAGGGTGCCGTGCAGGCCCTCGCCGGCGCGAACAAGACCGGCAAGGTGCTGCTCGTCGGCTACGGCGGCAGCGCGGCCGGGCTCGACGGCGTCGCCAGCGGGACGTGGTACGGGACGATCATGCAGACCCCCGCGACCGAGGGCGGGCAGGGGGTGCAGGCCCTGGTGAAGGCGATCCGGGACAACACGCAGACCGGCGGCGTCGATCCGCTCGCGTCACTCCCCGACCAGGGCGTGGTCACCTCGGCGAACGTGAAGAGCTTCACCGCCGAGTGGCCGGGCTGACGCCACCCGATGGACGACGGTCGTGACCCGCAGGTCGAGCTCCACCGCATCAGCAAGCACTTCGGTGGTGCGCAGGCGCTCGACGACGTGACCCTGCGGGTCACGGCCGGCACCGTTCACGCGCTCGTGGGCGAGAACGGTGCCGGGAAGTCGACGCTGAGCAAGGTGTGCGCCGGAGTCATCGCGCCGGACGCCGGCGTCGTCCGCGTGGCCGGGCAGGAGGTGAGCTTCCGCTCGCCGCGCGACGCCCTCGCGCACGGGATCGCCACCATCGCCCAGGAGCTGGCGCTGGTCCCCGCCCTCACCGTCGAGCAGAACGTGTTCCTCGGGACGGAGCCCCACCGCCTGGGCTTCCTGCGGCCGCGCGAGCTGCACAAGCGCTTCGCCGAGCTGGCCGAGCGGGTCGGCTTCGACCTCGACCCGTCGGCCGTCACGGGCGGTCTGCGCACCGCGGACCAGCAGAAGGTCGAGATCATGCGGGCACTGGCCAGCGACGCCCGGCTGATCATCATGGACGAGCCGACGGCGGCGCTGTCCCGGGACGACGCCGAGCGGTTGCACGAGGTGATCCGTTCCCTTGCGCGGTCCGGTCGCACCGTGCTCCTGATCTCCCACTTCCTGTCCGAGGTGCTCGCGCTCGCCGACGTCGTCACCGTGCTCCGGGACGGACGTCATGTCCGGACCGGTCCGGCGCGCGGGGAGACCGAGGCCACGCTCATCGAGGCCATGCTCGGACGGTCCCAGGACACCGTGTTCCCGGCGAAGCCGCCCGCTCCGGGGGCCGACCGGCCGCTGGTGCTCGAGGTGACCGGGCTGCGGGCGCCCGGCGTCGTCGACGTCGGCCTGACCGTGCGCGCCGGAGAGATCGTCGGCCTGGCCGGCCTCGTCGGTGCCGGCCGTTCCGAGCTGGTGCTGGCCCTGAGCGGCGCGAGCCCGATCTCGGCCGGCGCGGTCCGGATCGACGGCGCGCCGGTCTCCTTCCGGTCGCCGGCGCAGGCGCTGCGCGGCGGCGTCTCGCTCGTCCCCGAGTCGCGCAAGGAGCAGGGACTCGTCCCGTTGCGCTCGGTCCAGGAGAACACGACGCTGGCCGGCCTCCGGCTGTTCAGCCGGGCCGGCGTGATCGCGAGGACGCGGGAACGCGCTCGCGGCGCGCCGCGAGCTGGACCGCACCCAGGTCAAGGCGGCCTCGCCACGGACGCCGGTCGCCAGCCTCTCCGGCGGCAACCAGCAGAAGGTGCTGTTCTCCCGCGCGCTGCTGGGCGGGCCGCGCCTGCTGATCGCCGACGAACCGACCCGCGGGGTCGACGTGGGCTCCCGTCGCACGATCTACGAGCTGCTCGCCGAGCAGGCCAGGTGCGGCATGGCCGTGCTCGTCGTGTCCTCCGACATCGAGGAGGTCATCGGGCTCGCGCACCGCGTCTACGTGATGCGCGGCGGCCGGGTCAGCGCCGAGCTGTCCGGCAGCGAGCTCACCGAGGAGAGCGTGCTCACCGCTGCCTTCCGCGAGCTGGAGCCGGCCTCCGGTGCCTGACCCCACGCCCCAACGACGACACGAGACGAGAACCGGGAAGTGACGGACGTGACCGAGCTGCACACCGAGGAGTCGATCGACGACGTGCCCGGGGAGTCGCTGCTGCGACGCGGCACCCGACGGTTCGGCGACTGGCGGTCGGCCGGCATCCTGCTGCCGTTCACGGTGCTGTTCGTCGTGCTCGCCGCGACCAGCCCCGTGTTCCTGACACCGACCAACCTGCTGAACATCCTCGACCAGCAGTCGGCCATCCTCATCATGGCCGCGGCCGGGACCCTCGTCCTGGTCGGTGGCGGGATCGACCTGTCGGTCGGCGCCACCTACGGGCTCGCCGGAGTGGTGGCCGCGCAGGTGCTCCCCGGCTCGAGCGTCCCCGTCGCTCTCGCCGCCGCCGTGCTCGTCGGGCTGGTGGTGGGGCTGGTCAACGGCGTCGTCACCACCTACTTCAGGATCAATGCGCTCATCGCGACCCTGGCGGTGTCCTTCATCGTGGACGGGCTGGCCAGCCAGGTGACGAACGGGAACCTGCTCGTCCTCACCGGTTGGCCGGACTTCGCCGACATCGCGCGGAGCCACCTGCTGGGGATCAGCAGCGCGGTGTGGATCGCGCTTGCTGTGTGTCGTGGTGTCCGGAGTGCTGCTCTCCCGGACCACGTACGGTCGCTACCTCTACGCCGCCGGCGGGAACGCCGAGGCCGCGCGGCTCGCCGGCGTACCGCTCAACCGCGTCCGGATCGCCGCGTTCATGGCGAGCGGGGCCGCCGCGGCGATCGGCGGGGTCATCGACGTCTCCCGCGTCCTGAGCGCCCAGTCGACCTCCGGCAGCCAGCTGACCTTCACGGTGCTGGCCGGCATGGTCGTCGGCGGGACCTCGATCATGGGCGGCGAGGGGGCGGTGTGGCGCACCACGGTGGGCGTGCTGTTCATCGCCCTCGTGGGCAACGGCTTCGACCTGCTCGGCGTGAACCCGCTGTACCAGCAGATCACGTTGGGCGTGATCCTGCTGCTCGCCGTCGGGACCGACGCCGTGTCACGGGCCCGGCGCTAGACCCTCGAGCCAGGTCCGACCTGCCACCCGCCGGGCCATCCGCCGCAGGAGCGCCTCCGTACGTCGTGCCCTGCGGCTGCCCGGGCCGGCCCCACCAGGATCACGTACCGGCGTGCCCCGAGTGCTGCATCGGCTCGGCGACGTGCTGGTGCCGCTCGTGGACCACCGCGTGCCCGCGGCCGCGGCCGATCAGCCACCGGTTCACCGGGACCGTGACCACGAACGCGACAGCCAGTGCGAAGGCCAGCGACCCCCAGAACAGCGCGTCGCGCAGTCCCGCGTCCATCGCGCCCGGCACGGCCAGGACGACCGCGTTGTCGACCAGCTCCATCGTCAGGATCGACACGGTGTCGGCGGCGAGCGCGACCGCGACGGCGCGGCGGAGGGTCATGCCGGTCCGCAGCACCGACACGACGGTGAACGCGTAGCCGAAGACGAACGCCAGGACGAACGCCAGAGCGATGCTGGGGGCGTTCGACCAGCCCCACCAGGTGGCCAGGGCCAGGCCGAGGACCTCCCCGACTGCGCAGCCGGCCAGGCAGTGCAGCGTGGCGCCGATCGCCGTACGGGTCACGTGGTCGAGCTGCATCGCGCCTCCCTCGTCAGAACAGACGTTATACCCCCCTGGGGTATGGTCGTCAATGTCTTCCACCGGGGGTTGGCCCGGTTCTACGTCCTCGACTCCGCGTGGGACGACACCAACGGCGACTCGTCCAGCCCGTACGGCGGGCTCCTCGGTCGCCAGCGTGGTCGCCGGGTACCAGGTGCAGGGAACGACGTCACCGTTGTCGTTCGACGCGACGTTCCCGACGGCCATGTACTGGGCCAGCGGACTCGTGGCCTTCAGGGCAGCGAGCTGATCGGGGTCCCGCTCACTCGTCCTGACGGCGCGAGATCGCCTGGTCAGGTGTCGTCGGATGCGCGAGCCGCGTCGCGAGCCATGGGTACGGGTCGACGAGCGGTTTCCTTGCTGCGACCCGCCGGTTGACTAACGGTGCGAGACCCGGGCCGGCGACGTAGTGCCGTCCCTTCGTCTCTCCGACGGGACGCAGGAGGTCGAGGTCGACCAGCTGTCGAAGGTCCCGGGTCGCGGTCCGCTCCTCGACCTCGGCGCGCTTGAGATAGGTGGCACGCCTGATCCGGTAACCGAGCGCTGCCTCGTAGAGCGCCAGCCCGGCGCGGTCGGGTAGGCCATGCCGGGAGGACAGCTCGTCGATCGCCGCCCACATGTCGACGGCCTGGTCGATACGCCGACGGAGCGTCTGCGCCTGCATGTGGTGCGCGCGCAGGTTGAACGACACCCACAGGCCGGTATCTCGTTCGGGATGCCAGGCCCCAGCCCCGGTGTGGGCGAGGACCCGGTAGTAGTCGGCCGTGTTGGCGCCCAGCCACTCCTCGATGCTGGAGAACGTCGGATCAGCGAGCCCCCGCCTCGCGAGGACCAGAGTCTGCAGAGCCCGCGCGAGCCGGCCGTTGCCGTCACGGAAGGGGTGGATCATCACCAGGTTGAGATGGCCCATGGCCGCCTGGACCAGCGCATCGTCGCGGGTGCTCGTCAGCGACTCGACGAGTTCGTCGGTCAGGCCGGCGACCAGGCCCGCGTCCGGACCCGCGTAGACCTGAGTGTCCGTGGCGTCGTCGTGGACGAAGATCGGCCCGGTTCGGTAGCGCCCTGGGAACTTGGACAGGTCGTGCCCGAGCAGCATGAAGTGCAGGCTGCGGATCGTCGATGCGTCGAGCGCGAAGTGCTCGTCGGCGGCCATCGCCAGGACGTAGCCGAGCGCCTGCCGATAGCCCCGGATCTCGGCGAACGTCTGCTGGTCGGCGCTGAGCGGCTCCTCGTCGTCCACTGCCGCCGCCGCGTCGTCCACGTCGACGACGTAGCCCTCGATGCTGTTCGAGCCGCGGATGGCCGCAGCCAACGCGTGTCGGCGCAGCCCGCCGGACCAGCGCCGCGGCGCTCGGAGATGCTCGGCCAGCTCTTCCCGCATCGCATGGATCTCCTCGAGGACCCGGTGGTCCTCGAGGGTGAGCTGCGGAGCCTGGAAGATCATGTCCTGTCCTGATGTCGCTATTCTTAGGACATCATGAGGGCACGGGCGTCGTGTCGCAAGATTAGAGACATTGGGACATGAGGGTTCCCGGCACAGCGGTGGACTTCTGCCCTCGTCCCGGGCCCAGGCGAGCGCAGGCGCGGGCCTCGATCACGGCCCGCCAGGCCTCTTCACCGGTCGAGGTAGCGGTCCCGCTGCTCGATGATGGCCGCCCGGCAGCCACCGGTCAGCAGGTCCGGTGCGCCCAGGTCCATCTCCCCGAACAGCTGGTGCGGGTCGATCCCGTTGGCCCGCAGGAGGGGCTCGGCGCGCTGGGACACGCTTCCCTTCACACCGAACGCCGCGAGGAGCTCCTGGACCGTCAAGCCAGACGAGCGGGTACCCGCGGTGTCGTTCGCGCGGCAGATCACCCACGCGACGGCGGCGGCACCCTTGAGGGGTGCGGCTTTGCGTCGGAAGGCCGCCGGGTCGCCGACCGCGGCGCGGCCGAGGAAGCGACGCATGGCGGTGCGGTGCTCCACGTCGAGCAGCTCGTCCGCGACCCGGTCGCAGGCGTCGAGCATCTCCTGGACCACGGGTCGGATGTCCTCGGCGACCCCGGCCCACTCGAAGTCCTCGTCGGTCAGCGGCTGGTCGTCGAGCGCCATCAGCTGGAGTCGGCCGCCGACGCGTCGGTCGAGGTCCTCGAGCATGATCTCCGCGAGGCCCATGTCCTCCCCGTCGAGGTCCCGCTGGAGCAGGTCCGACAGCAGCGCGTCCGCGCCCTGCAATCGCGCCGAGCGGATGGTGCGCTGGTACTCGGGTTCCCTCTGGTCGACCGCGGCGAGCGTCTCCTCGGTGAGGGCCGGCCGGATCCCGCGCTCGTGGTGGGCGTAGCGGATGAAGGCGCGCAGCAGCGGCGGCAGCTGGGCGAGGTACGCCGGCTCCGCGACGATCTTGCGCGGGAACCAGTCGAGGAGCAGCATCTCGACGTTCACCGGGCTCCACCGCAGCGGGTCGCCAGGTCCGTAGTCCGTGCCGAACCACAACACGCTGTCCAGCAGGCCGCGCTGGTCCGGCCCGTCGAGGCCGGCGCCGTACGGCGACCCGAAGAAGCTCTCGGCGAGGGCGGCGAGCGCGGCCTCGGACCACTCCGGCCGCGCCGGCACCGCACCGCCGGCAGGGAGCATCCGCACCATCCACTCGACCAGCGGGCGGGACATCGGCCAGCTGTTCGACTCCGGTGGCGGGTAGAGCATGGCGCCGTGGTCGATGGCCTCCTCGATGACCGCGCGCGCCGTGGCGGCGTCGACGAGGGTCACCGTCTGGTCGGGATCGCTGATCGTCGAGGACATGAGCGCGGTGACGTGGCCGAGCTGCTCGGGGACGACGAACGCGTCCTTCACGACCGTGCCCATGTTGTGGTCCACGTACACGATGGCGGACAGGCTGTCGCCCGTCGGCAGCGTGACGCCCACGACGTAGTCGTCGCCGTCCCCGAGCACGTGCGTCATGAACCAGACGTCGGGCTCGAGGCGTGCCCGGTCCAGTCCGACCAGCCAGTCCGGCAGCGGCTGACGACGTACCGCCAGCTCACGCCCGATGCGAGCGGCCATCACCTCGTCGTGTACCAGCACGCGCAGCGCGGTGAGAGCGGCTGTGGTCTCGGCGTAGGACGTCCCCACGAAGGACTCGACCAGGTCGTCGAGGGTCGGCCGTGGGATGTCCGGGGCGAACGGGTCGCGACGCCGGGGATCGGTCATCTCGAGGAACCCGCTGACGATCGCCAGGAAGTCCAGGGGCCCGCTTCGCAGTGCGCGGCGCAGGCTCTGGATGAGCGCCTGATCCTCGGTCGAGCTCGCGGGCTCGGGACGGGTCGGCACCGATGTCAGGTGAGACTTCCGCGGGCGTGGAGCGCCGCCCCGACCGTGCTTCCGCTTCACCCGGGCAAGCCTACGCAGGCTCCGATCAGAGCGTGGTGCCGCGGAGCGACAGACGACGCCGGCACACGCGGCCTGTGTCGCCGCCACGACGGGATGCCTCGGCGATCGCTGCACACGAGTGGGCACAACGGTGGAGCAGGCAGACATGGCCGGTGCCTCACGTCGGCCCGTCTGGACTGTCGGGGTTCCCACCGGCGTGCCTAACCTGGGGGCATGAGGACCTCGGACAGGCCCGGCACGTCGGGCCCGAGCCGTCTGGGCGGTGGCAGCGACCTGCCGCCGCGCATCCTCGTGGTGGGCGGCGGCTACGTCGGGATGTACACCGCGCTGCGCCTCGGACAGCGGCTCCGGAGCCACGAGGCCCGCGTGACCGTGGTCGACCCACGGTCGTACATGACCTACCAGCCGTTCCTCCCCGAGACGGGCGCCGGCTCGATCCAGCCGCGCCACACCGTCGTGCCGTTGCGCCAGACCCTGCGCGACGCCGAGATCATCACCGGCTCGATCGTCCGGGTCGATCACGCGCGCAGGGTCGCCGTCGTCCAGCCGCTCGAGGGGACGGCGTACGACCTGCGCTACGACACTCTCGCGATGGCGGTCGGCTCCGTCCCGCGCACTCTGCCGATCCCCGGCCTTGCCGACTGGGCGATCGGGTTCAAGAACATCGAGGAAGCCATCGCGGTGCGCAACCGGGTGCTCGAGTGCCTCGACATCGCGGAGAGCGCGACCGACCCCGAGATCCGGGAGCGCAACCTCACCTTCGTCTTCGTCGGCGGTGGGTACGCCGGCACCGAGGCGCTCGCGGAGACCGAGGATCTCGCCCGCTACGCCACGCGCTACCTGCGCACCGTGACGCCGTCCGACCTGCGTTTCGTCATGGTCGAGGCATCCGACCGCATCCTTCCGGAGGTCGGCGAGGACATGGGGCGGTGGACCGTCGACCAGCTGCGCGAGCGCGGGATCGCCGTGAAGCTCAACACCAGGCTCGAGTCGACCGTCGACGGCCACGTCGAGCTGAGCGACGGTACGTCGATGCTCTCGGACACCGTGGTGTGGACGGCCGGCGTCAAGCCGCACCCGATGCTCGCGGCGACGGACCTCCCGCTCGACGCGCGCGGACGGCTCGTCTGCCGGACCGACCTGCGGGTCGAGGGCGTCGAGGGCGCCTGGGGCGCGGGCGACTGCGCCGCCGTTCCCGACCTCACGAGCCCGGGCGCGTTCTGCTCGCCGTCCGCGCAGCATGCAGTGCGCCAGGCGAAGGTGCTCGCCGACAACATCGTCGCCACGATGCGCGGGGTCGAGACACGCGACTACAGGCACCACCACAACGGATCCGTCGCGTCCCTCGGTCTGTACAAGGGCGTCGCGCAGGTGTACGGCGTCAAGATCAAGGGCTTCCCGGCGTGGTTCCTGCACCGGACGTACCACATGAGCAAGGTGCCGACGACGCGCCGCAAGGTGCAGATCATCACCGACTGGACCACCGCGTTCCTGTTCAGACGCGACGTCACGAGCCTGTGGAGCGAGCACGAGCCCCGCACAGCGTTCGCCGAGGTCGCCCACTCGACCGATGCGGCCGAGGGCCTCAGGTCGCGCGAGGCGGGCACGCCTGAACCGGACTGACGCGGCGATGGACGCTCCGGTCCAGTGACGGGTGGCTAGGGTCCTCGCATCAGGCGCGACCGCACGAGGGGAGCCGGCGTGGCCAGCACCCTCGTCGCGACCAAGCTCTCCGCCCCACGGCTGCGCGGCACTCTCGTGCCTCGCCCACGGCTCACCGCGCTCATGGACGCCGGGGCCGAGGCGGCACTCACGCTGGTGTCGGCCCCTGCCGGGTTCGGCAAGACCACCGTCCTCGCCTCCTGGCTGGCCCGGGTGTCGGCCGAACCACGGACCGTCGCGTTCGTCTCGCTCGACGAGTCCGACAGCCAGGCCGCCTCCTTCTGGCTCTACGTCGTGACCGCCCTGAACTCAACGGCACCCGGCGTCGGCGCGAGTGTCCTGCCGCTGCTGGCCTCCGGTCAGCCCGCGACCCGACGCTGCTGACCGCGGTCCTCAACGACGTCGGCACCCAGCCGACCGAGACGGACCTGATCCTCGACGACTACCACCTCGCGGACGGCGCGGAGGTGGCCGAGGGGATGACGTTCCTGCTGTCCCACCGACCGCCCAACCTGCACGTCGTGGTCAGCACCCGCGCGGACCCCGACCTCCCCCTGGCGCGGTTGCGGGCGCGCGGGGAGCTGGTCGAGATCCGCGCCGGCGACCTGCGCTTCACCGTCGACGAGACCGCGGCCTACCTGACCGACGTCGGCGGGCTCGCCGTGGCTCCCCAGGACGTGTCGGCCCTCGAGTCCCGGACCGAAGGCTGGGCGGCCGCGCTGCAGCTCGCGGCTCTGTCCATGCAGGGGCGGGCCGACGTAGCCGGCTTCATCTCCGGGTTCGCGGGCAACGACAGGTACGTCGTCGACTACCTCGTCGACGAGGTGCTGTCCCGCCAGTCCGACCAGGTGCGCGACTTCCTGACGAGGACGTCGGTCCTCGACCCGCTCGGCGGTGACCTCTGCGACGCCGCCCTCGAGCAGACCGGCAGCCGCGAGATGCTCGCGTCGCTCGAGCGAGCCAACCTGTTCCTCGTGCCACTGGACGACCAGCGGCAGTGGTACCGGTACCACCGGCTGTTCGCCGACGTCCTCCACGCGCACCTGCACCACGATCACCCGGAGCAGGTCGCCGGCCTGCACCTGCGCGCCAGCCGGTGGTACGACCGGGCCGGCCAGCCGGTTCCCGCCGTAAGGCACGCGCTCGCCGCGGGCGACGTCGATCTCGCCGCCGACCTCGCCGAGGCGGCCCTCCCCGCCCTGCAGCGCGATCGGCAGGAGGCCGTCATCCGCGGCTGGATCGGCGCCTTCCCCGGTGACGCCGTCCGGGCACGGCCCGTGCTGGCCATCGGCTTCGTCGGCGCCCTCATGTCCAGCAACGAGTTCACCGACATCGAACCTCGGCTGCAGGAGGTGGAGCGACAGCTCCCCGCCATCGCGGCGCGCATCGCGTCCCACTCCGATGGCGCACGCGGCAGGCAGTCCGGTGCCGACGTCGACATCGTGGCGGTCGACGATGCCGAGCTGGCCCGCGTGCCCTCGGCGGTCGAGCTCTACCGGGCCGGTCTGTCCCTGGTCACCGGAGACCTCCCGTCCACGCACCGTCACGCGCAACAGGCGATCGATACGTCCACGCCGGACGACGACCTCGTCCGGGCCGGCGCGTCCGGCCTGTCCGGCTTGGCGTACTGGGCCGGCGGTGAGCTCGACGACGCACACCGGCGCTACAGGGCGTGCATCGACGGGCTGCTCCGCGTGGGGCACGTCTCCGACGTGCTCGGCTGCTCCATCACGCTGGCCGACATCCGGATCACCCAGGGACGGCTGCGCGAGGCGGTGGCCGGCTACGACGACGGGCTGCGCCTGGCAGGCAACGCCGGATCCGCCCCGCGCGGCGTCGCGGACATGCACGTCGGCCTGAGCCAGGTGGCCCTGGAGCGCGGCCGGCTCACCGAGGCCCGGGACCGGCTCGAGATCGCTCGCAGCCTCGGCGAGGAGCGTGGTCTCACGCAGTACCCGTACCGGTCGCGGGCCGCGGCCGCGAGCCTCGCGGCAGCCGACGGCGACCTCACGACCGCTCTCGCCCTGGTGGCCGAGGCGGAGCAGGTCTACCTCGGTGACTTCTCGCCCGACGTCCGTCCGTTGCACGCCGTGGCCGCCCGGCTCCACGTCCGGCGTGGCGACGTCGACGCCGCCGTGCGCTGGGCGCACGACCACGGCCTGGCCGCATCGCAGGAGCTCGCCTACCTGCGGGAGTTCGAGCACGTCACCCTCGCGGAGGTCCTGCTCGCCCGGCACCGGCGCGACGGCGACCCCGCCGACCTCCTCGACGCCGACCACCTCCTGGAGCGGCTGCGCGATGCGGCGGACCGCGGCGGCCGGCTCACGACGGTCATCGAGGTCCTTGTCCTCCAGGCACTCGCGGCCGACAGCCGTGGCGACATCGACCCGGCGCTGGCCCTGCTCGGCCGGGCCGCGGAGCTGGCCGAGCCGGAGGAGCAGGTGCACGCGTTCGCCCGCCACGGCCTCCTGCTCGCCCCGCTGACCGAGGCGTTGGCCGCACGGTCCGGCGCGGGGCCGTGGACCGTCTCGCTGCGCGACGCCTGCCGTGCCACGTCCGCGGCACCGGCCGGCGGCGAGCCGGCCCGGCAGGGCGGGTCGGGGACCGAAGGCAACGTCGAGGCGCTCAGCGGGCGGGAGCTCGAGGTTCTCCACCTGCTCGACACCGACCTCGACGGTCCGGAGATCGCCCGGCACCTGTTCGTCTCGCTCAACACCGTGCGTACGCACACCAAGAACATCTACGCCAAGCTCGGCGTCAACAACCGTCGCTCCGCCGTACGCCGTGGCCGCGAGCTGGGTCTGCTGACCGGGCGCTGACCCGCCGATGCCCCTCCGTGGGACTCACCGTGGCTGGACCGGACCTCGATCCGTCGTCGACGCGTGGCCGTGCGCGAAGAGGTCGTCGTCGCCGTCGAGCGTGCGCACCGAGAGGAGGGTCGCGCCGAGGTCGCGCAGCCTGGCGAGGATGCCGTGGAGCTGCGCCTGGTCGGCCACCGGACCGGTGAGCGTGCACGTGCCGTCGTCGTAGCGCACGATCGTGAGGTCGTCCCCGAACCAGGCCGACCAACGGTCGTCCAGGTGCCCGGCGACACGGAGCTGGTAGGTCTTGTGATCGCTCGTCCTCATGACGACAGCCCCGCCCTCGTCGTACGCCGGGTAGCTGCGTCAGGACGGCTGGACCCTCGGATGGACCCGGTCTCGCGGCGGATGACCCACTCCGCGACGGCGAGGTTGATCGCCCACGCGGCTGCCTTGGCGAGGTCTCCCTGCACGACGCCGGTACCGAAGAGCGCTCCGCCGACGCCGCCGGTGAACGCCTGGGTCCCGGCGGCCAGACCGATGGCGTAGGCGCGGATCATCCAGGCGCGGTGCCCCGCGACGTCGCCGCGGCGGATCGTGGTGACACCGAGGACGAGGCACGCGGCCATCGCGGAACCGAGCACCAGGCGCAGCACGTAGAGGAGAGAGCCGGTGGCGGGCTGCGGTGCGTAGAACAGCGTCATCCAGAGCGCCGACCCGGCGACGAGCAGGCCGGCCACGGCCAGAACCCGACCGGCGCCGCGGTGCCAGCCCGGGTGGCGCCGGCGGAACCGGGGCACGAACTGGAAGGCACCGACGACGGCGTAGGTGCTGGCGCCGACGATGTGCGCCACGAGAGGTAGCGGGAAACCGGCGAACCGATCGTCGGCCGGCATCAGCTCTGGACCGCCGAGCAGCTGGACCAGCCGAAGCGTGCCGGCCAGCACCGGGATGACACCGAGCAGCAGAAGGGCGACCGGCACCGGCCAGGCCCGCCGCCGGGACTGCCGGGGCGGGCGCCCCGACAGTCCCGAAGTCCGACGAGTGGCCATCAGACGGTCGCGTGCTCGACACGGGTGGTCGCGGCAGCGGTCTCGGTGCCCGAGATGCGCTGGTCGCGCCACAGGGAGACGCCGAGCCCGATCAGGGCGACCCCGACGGGGACGGCCATCGGGCGGTTGAAGGACTCGGGCAGGACAGCGAGCGAGACCGTGGCGAGCGTGCCCACGGCGAGGAGCGCCGAGGCCCACCGAGCCAGAATTCGGGCCCGGAACAGTGCGATGCCGAAGACGAGGCCGCCGACCATGTAGCCGACGCCGGTGACCGCGAGCACGGTCTTCATCGCTCCGATGTCTCCGACGGGGGTGCCTCCGGCGGCCGCGACGAGGATGTCGTTGACATAGCCCGGCGCGAGGTCCACCAGGCTCGGGAGGACGTAGGCGGAGATGACCTCGGTGGCGAACATGAGGAGGTAGCCGGCACCGAAGAGCAGGTAGCCGATGAGCCCGAGCAGGCCGGTCTGGCGGACCTGGCGCAGGTACATGCCGGTGATGCCGACGAGCGCCAGCGCGCCCATGGCCACCTTCGCCGAGTTGCGCACCACCCACTCGGTGGTGGCGACCGAGGCCACGTCCATGGGCGGGTGGTTGATCTGGACCGCGATGAAGATCAGTCCCGCAACCGCGGCGCTGATGCCGGCGGCCCGGGTGAGGCTGGTGGTGGTGATGGTCACGACGGACTCCTGGGTCCTGTGGCCGGGCGGGCTGTCCGGCGATGTCCTGGACGGTAGGAATCGACGTGGTGAGCCCACATCACCAGGTGATGTGACCGAGGTGGTGAATTGCCGGTACCGCCCGTCGGCAGCAGGTGGGCCCTCCAGCCCCACGCGCCGGACGACCCACCTCGATGTCCGGACCTCGCCCAGCCGCTGCGCGGCCGACGTTCGAGAGGTGATTACCAGATCTTTGCCTGGCGGCCGGTCTCACCTCGACGCTCGGGGCGCTCATCGCGGGCACCAACTCCCAGGCCCGGCTGATCTTCAACTCCGGACGCGAGGGCCTGCTCCCGGGGTTCCTCGGGAAGGTGCACCCGACTCGTCGTACGCCGATGAACGCGATCTTCACCTACGTCGCGATCGCGCTGCTGCTCATCGGCGGCTGGGGCCTCGGGCACATCGTCGGCGGCGCCGCGGGCGGCGACATGGACCCGGTGACGTTCTTCGCCGAGTCGTCCACGATGGGCACGATCCTCGTGCTCGTGGTGTACCTGCTCGCCAACCTGGCGCTGCCGTTCTACCACCGCAAGCACCGCCCGGCGGAGTTCAACGCCGTCAAGCACCTGATCCTGCCGGTGCTCGGCGCCCTGACCATCCTGGTGCCGCTGTACTACCTCGCCCAGCCCGGCCAGCCTGCGCCGTCCGGCTGGTACCCGTGGGCTGCGGTCGCGATCATCGTCGTCGCGGTCCTCTATTCCGTCGCCCTGGTGCGCCGCGACGCGGGCCTCGCCGACCGCGTGGGCTCGATCGTCGCCGACGAGTAGCCGACCCACGAGTCGACGGGCCGTCGTGGCCGGGGCGCGTGCCCGGTCACGACGGCCCTCGCATCTCGTTCGCCTCAGGAGTACGGCCGCACGGCGCAATGCTCAGCACCTCCGCCGCCGGCGGCAGTGCACGGGCTGCGAGAACGACGGAGCCGACCTCGCCCGTCGGCTGGTCGGCTCTGTCGTGCTGCTGTCTCAAACCACGCGCGCCCGAGAGGACTCGAACCCCTAACCATCTGATCCGTAGCGAACTACTGTGCGTCACCACCCCGCTAGGCGCAACGTGACCAACGCATTCCAGCCTCGAAACCTGTGTTGGATAGCCGAAATGGCACGATGAAGCGGCACATGCAATGACACGACAACTGACGCGTCAGGTGTCTGAGCAGTTGACCGGAGATCCGAATGGAGCTACCTGACGACGTGGAGTCGGATCTCTTCGCCCCAGTGGGTCCAGACATCGAGTCTGTCGAGCGGGTAGCCCTCATCGAAGGTTACGCGGATGACCTGTTCGGGCCTGCGACGCAGAAGGAATCGGCCCCCTCGGGTGGGCGGCGGAGTCCACTGGTTGGGGTGCGTCGTTACAGCTCTGATTGCTGTTCGTCGAGTGCCACGGAGTCGGGCATCGACCTGTTTCAACTCCTCACGAAGCCCACGCGTGCGAGGACTCCATGTGCCAGTTGTTCGGTCAGAGTTGAATGTCAGCCTGGCGGCCATCTGTGTCTCCGATCAGAATCGTCGGCACACTCTGGCACAGACTCCCGCCTTGTCAGGGGCGCTGATGCCAGCGGCTACCTTCGACGATCGAGTTCAAGCTTGTGAGCGTCTCAAGTGCGCAAGCTCGGCTGGGCAGGGTGCAGGGGTTCGTCGAAGTCGTGAACGAGGACCTCGTCCGGTTCTCTGAGAGCATCATCCAGATCAGCGGCCAGACACGTACGGTGCCCGAAGAGCCGCCACATGCTGACGTCAGCCACGTGCAGGTGCATGCGAGAGAAACCTGTTCTCGCCGCTCCGGCGCCAATCACCTGAGGCTCGGGAAGGTCCCGGGGGGTACTTCGCTGGCCTACGCCCCCTCCCGTGCCAACTCACCGTCAGGATAGATCGACTTGCTCCAGGTGCACTTCCCAATGAACTCGGGCGTAGGACGGAACTATGAAGGTCTCGACCGGCGGATCGAGCGGTGTAACCGTCAACGTTTCTTCGAAGTGCTTGGCCCGCGTGACAGACGCCTCCTGGCGCTCAGTGAACTGAAGTTGTTGGGTACTCCGGAGAACCTTCTGCATTTCCGGCGTGAGGCTGCCGCTAGCGTTCACGACCCCGAGCTTGAACGCGGCGCCAAGTTGGGCAGTCAGGCGACGGTTGCGACTCGTTCGAGCTCAGGACCTGGCGGAGAGTGTCCTCCGTTTCGATACGTGGACTTCCTCGCTCACCTTCACGGTTCGAGTCGAGAGTCACACCTGGCGCAGTCGTCAGGTCGTCGATGGGCTGGCCAATGCGCCGTTCGTCCTGACCCATGAACTTCAGATGAAGGTGGAAACGATGGATCGACCGGATAAGTGGGTCGCTGGGATCCCCATTCCAGTTGCTTGGGTCACGGAGAAGCGCGGTGCTAGGCACCGAGATCCCAAGGCTCCGCTGCCGTTGCTCCGACACGGGAATGTCCACGACTACCCTCTCCGGCACCGAATCCAACTCGCGTCGAACAGCCGACGCCTCGGCAGACTCTAGGGCGGCTGCCTATGCCGAAATGGAGTATGCGGCTAAGTGTCGCCTTGCGACAGGACTACTAAGCCCGCCGGAAGAACCCGCTCAGTACGTGAGCAAGTGACGGGCGAGGCACGACAGCGCCAGCGATAGCCAGGGAATCCATCAAATACTCCGGAGTTGCCCCAGCGTCGACCATCCCAACGATCGCTGGTTCCAGTCGCCCAACTTCCACCAGTGCCGCTCCCAACAAGTCGGGGCGGCGCAGGATCACGGCCAGAATGTCCTCAGCTTGCGAGGTGCCAAGTTCTAGGTCTTGGGCAACGGCTTCGGCCAGTGCGTCGCGTGCGCGCCAGGTTCAGGGGAGCCTGAGCAGTCGCTTCGGACGGCATGTTCACGAGCGTCGCGTGAGCTTGGGCCATTGGCAAGACCTTTCCCGAGCGTGCACACTGGACTGCGCGCAGACCTTTGTGCGTGAACGTTCAGGGCTTCACGCGTCCATGTTGGCGGGTGCACGGGTGGAATAGTCGCTGACACGCCGGGAGAGATGCATGACAACGCGAACTCCGCGGAGTGCGCTCCGAGTCGTCGAAGCTTCCTTGGATGCCCAGATCTATGGGCATGTTGGACGCCACATCCGAGCACTTCGCGAGGAACTCAGGCTTACTCAGGAGCAGGCTGCGGTACTGGCGGGATTGACTCGGAACACGATCGGCAGTCTCGAGAAGTCCCCTACGGCACACACAACGCCGCTGGCGACCCTCCTCGCCATCATGGAGGCCTACGGTGTCAGGAGCATCGAAGAACTCTTCGGCGTCGCCCCCGAGCCGGGGCCTCCTGAAGATGTGGGTCGCTCAGGGGCGCCCTGGCTTACGTGGGCCCACGAATAAGTTGTCCTCGTAGCCCTGTACGTTGCGGATCGGGTCGACTTGACCGTGTGGAAGCGCTACTCGGAACTCCGTTCGCTTTGCTCCTGGACATCCTCGATCGACCTGTGATGCATCCACACGACCGAGTCCAGAGCCAGGGCCAGCCAACTGAACGCGCAGATCGACGACCCCCAGTCGTCCGTCGACGAATTGCGCACTCGTCGCGCACGAGACTGCCCAGCAACATCGACGCCTGGATGTGCTGGTTCCCCTGGTGACGCCACAGGCGTCCGGCTCGGTCGTCGTTCGCCATGGTCGTGGCGGCCGGTGGGCCCCAGCCAAACGGTGGTGGGTGGGGTCTCGCGCAACCACCGCCCACCGCATATTCGAACCTCGCGCACCGGAGTATCGAGGTGAAGAAGGTTGCGCCGGCCGACCTGCTGCCGCTGCGCTCGGCAAGAGCGTCGGGGGAGCATGAGGGTCTACGACTTCCCCTCGCAGCGGCCACGTTCTTCAGCAAGATCTAGCCCGTCAGCCGATCAAGTCTCCGACGTCGTGGCGAACCCTGTCGCGGATGGCGCCGACGCTTGCAGATGCCACAGGCATGAGGGCGTATACCCGAACAGCATGCAGCGCCTTGTCGCTAAGGACTGAGACCATCGAACTCTTCGTCTCTTGGAGAGTCACAGCGGTCGCTCCCTCCTCGGGCAGGAGTCCAGCACTGCCTGCTGGATCTTGTCGAAGAGCTCGGCTTCTGCATCTTCGGGTACCTTGCTCAGTGGAACGCTCTGACCCACCTTCGTCAGTGATGTGCTCCTGCTCCCAGTCCCACATGCGCACGCCGAACTCGTCTTGCCATTCATCCATGTGACGCTTGATCATCTTCTCGATCGTGACCTTGGTGGCTTGATCGTCGGCGCTTCCCGAACTGCTCCCATCCGAATACGAGCTTCGGAGGGTTCCTGTCGAGAACCGACCTGAACAAGGCAACCTCGTGGTCGTCATAGTCGCCCGAACGCGCTGCCGCCCGTATCAGGCTGAGGATGTGGGCGTCATCGAACGAACACCAACGGCCGTTCCCGATCATCGCCTCAATCTCGGTGACTGAGCAGTCCAGGGCTCCCTTGCGCAACAACGCTTCCACCGCTCGTTCAGCACCAGTTCGAGCGCTTGAACGGTCTTGTGAAAGCTCACCTGCGTGTAGTCGAAGAACGCGCGACGGCATGCTGCCCGCGGCCGCATCCCCTGGCGGCGAAGCAGATACGGTCCTGGTCATCGAGTCGAATCTGACTCAAGAAGGTAGTCCAGATCCACATGCCCGTATCGGCGGTCCCTCTGCAGAGCCGTCCTCATCATGTAGTCGATGCGATCCGCATCAGATCAGGAACTGACGAGGTTGGCGAACTTGGGCGGCTCAACTCGGGTGATTATGTGTTCTAGCTCAGCGCGGTCGATACCCCCGCGCTCCAACGCGTGCTACTAGGTGCCGGTCGGTGTCGATGACGCGAGTGCCAGCCTCTTCGTGGTACATGTACCCCGGTTTGACGGCTTCACCGTCCGCGTCATCCGCCTTCTTCAACAATCCAGTCTTGCTGTAGTGATTCTTCAGCGCTCGTTCGAAGGTGTGAGAGAACGGGTAGTGCCCGATGTCATGCAGCAGAGCCGCCATCCGATAGAGGGCTACGTCCTGCTCGGTCACCCTCTCCGCGTAGGTCGACCTTAGAGATTCGAGGATGCGTGCCGTGATGTGACTCGTTCCTACTCCGTGCGAGAAACGCGAGTAATCAGCCCCTGGGAAGACCAGGGAGGCCATCCCCAGATGCTTAATACCGCGGAGCCTCTGGAAGGCGGGCGTACTGATTACCTCAGACTCAAGCTCGGAGAGTTGTACGGTGCCATGGACCGCGTCGGCGATCTTCTTCCCCGCCCCATGGCACTCCTCGCGACTACGCCAAAGTGAGAACTTCCTCAAGCTCTCTGACACCTTGATCGAAGCATGGAGCCAACTTCCACTTCTCACGCTCAATGACCTCGCGCGCGTCGTCCTTTGAGCGCCCACGCTCGCCACGAGGAAGTCGATGACGCGATCAGTTCAGCCCACTCAGCCTGGGGGAGATTGACGTCGTCCGGCACCTCAAGGAGTCGCGACGCGTCAGCGACCTTCTCTGACGCCGCGTCTTGTAGCGCGTAATCCGCGCTGTCAGTCGTCGTCAACGGCCAGCGCCTCACCCAGCGCGTAGTAATCGCGGGTCAGCGCGGGCGATAGTCGGGCGCCATGACGTACCCGTTTACCGGTAACCCAGGTCAACGCGGCGGCCTGAACGAGGTAGGTCACCTTGTTGCGCCGTACTTCGCCGAGAAACGGTGCTGATGTCTGTCAAACCGACTCCGAGACCCTCCAGAATCAGCTTCAGTGCCCTCTGCGATGCGTCCGAAGCACGCCCTCCCTCTCGAAGCTTTCGACGCCTGTTCGAAAGACTACTCTGGCTCTGACAACCTACCCGCTCGGCTCATGGCCTGCCGCCTCGGCCTTGATGGAAGCGTATGTGAATTTGTAGAGTTTGTAGCGTGACCACGCTGGGCGGCCTGAGTCCTATCTCCGCGAACGGGCAGGTCACCATCCCGAAGGACATCCGTGATGAGCTAGGCCTGAAGGTCGGCGGTCGGCTGCTGTTCCGGATCTCCGACCTCGACCCCGAGGTCATCGAGGTGATCCCCGAATCCGTTCTCATAAGGCATACGGCATATAGAGCATCAAACGACTAGAGCGACAGGCGCGACGCGCCCACAGACCCGAACCGCGCGTTGCTGACGCGAGCGCATCTGGTGCGACCCGATAGCCATCGCCATCTTCACTTGGGACATTGAGTGAGTACATGTCCAGAGTGGACCCACTAGGGTCCTTTGGGTGCTATGCTCCTCATCGGTCGCCGACATGAGAGCCAGTTGAAGAGCTACGCCTTCTGGAACAACAAGGGCGGCACCGGCAAGACAAGCCTGCTCCAGTCCGTGACCTTCTACGCGCATCGAGCATCCCGACGAGCGGATCTCGCGATCGACGTGTGCCCCCAGGCGAACCTGTCCGAGCTGTTCGGCGGACTAACGAACGACGGCAGCGGCGTGCTGCTGGCCCGTCAAGGAGAGCTTCCGCGGCGCACCATCGGCGGCTACTTCGAGGCGTTGCCGTCGCCCTACTCGGTTCCGGCCTTCGACGCCCAGGACTACATCTGTCGCCCGGCGGATTACAACGGCCAGATCCCCGGCAACATCGACCTGGTCGCTGGCGATCCGCTGCTCGAGCTCCAGTCCGACGCGATGTCGACCCTGGCGAACACGCAGATCCCCGGCACTAACGCCTGGCTGGCGGTGCTGGACTGGTTGCGCGACTTCCTCGATGACGTGAAGGACGACTACGACACGGTGTTCATCGACGCCAACCCGTCGTTCTCGATCTACACGCAGATCGCGCTCTCCTGCGCCAGCGGCTGGTGCTCCCCGTGCATGGCCGATGATTCCTCCCGCCGCGCCATCCAGAACGCCTTCTACGTTTATCGGTCGAGCTCCATCCGAGATCTACGCCCACGTTTGCGTTCGCCACTCGGCTCCGTGAAGGTGGTCGCTTCCGCTTCCCGCCGTTCACATGATCGCCAAGACCGCCTCACTCAGTACATGGGTCCGGCGTCGGCCTACGCGGCTGTGCTCCGGTCGATTGACACGGACATCGCCAAGCTAAAAGCTAACGAGGAGATGTTCACGTTCTCTGACGTCGAGGCGGACGTTGATCGAGCATCGGGACTTCCAGACGGCTGGTGTCGTGGCCTTCGCGAGGGGCTGTCCGCTGTATGCGCAGCGCCCCGGACGGTCTGGACATCCACGGGAAGCGCGTCCGCATCGACGCCGAGTACCTGAAGAACTGCGTCGACGCCGTGCAGGACCTCGTCGAGCGAGTTTGTCACCGAGGAGGGGTTCCGGAGTTGCCGGAATAAGAAGTTACCCAGCAGCGGCAGGCGAGCCGACTACCAGGGGGTTCATACGCGCGCCCGAGAGGACTCGAACCTCTAACCTTCTGATCCGTAGTCAGATGCTCTATCCGTTGAGCTACGGGCGCGTGCCTGAAGGCTCGGAGAGTCTAGCGGCACCCCGCGACGAAGCGGAAATCCGGCCGGACCCTCGCGCGGTGGCCGCGCTGCCCCATCGATCCTGCCCCTCCACGCGTCGCTTCCCGCCGCGGATCCGGGCTCGGAAGCGACCGATGGGTGGGCACGAACGGGGCGGAGACGGGTCTGGGCACCCCCGCAGGGATGCCCAGACTCGTGGCGGAGGCGGCGAGATTTGAACTCGCGAGGGGCTTTGAGACCCCAACCCGCTTAGCAGGCGGGCGCCATCGACCGGACTAGGCGACGCCTCCAGCGCCGGGCCAGGGACGCACGCGTCCCCGCTTCCGGCGCGGACAGAATACCGGACCCGCGACGAGGCCCTGAACCCCGTCGTGTCGATCCGCTGCACCGAGCAAGGGTCGGGATCCGCCGTCCGGATCGCGTCCGTCCGGTCCGCACGTCTGGGTCGGCATGACTGGCCCGCACGTCTGGCCCGCACGTCTGGGTCGGCATGACTGGCCCGCATGTCTGGGCCGCAGGTCAACGCCCGCACAGTGTGGGTCCGCATGTGTGGGTCTGCACTTCGGCTCCGCCGTCGGGTCTGCCGTGCGGAACCGCCATCCGGATCCGCGGCCGCGGCATCGCGGCGCCGTCGACCACGGCAGAGTGGGACCGGCGAGATGCTCTATCCGTTGAGCTACGGGCGCTTGCCTGAAGGCTCGGCGAGTCTAGCCGCACCCCGCGACGAAGCGGAAATCCGGCCCATCCCTCGCTGACGTGACTCTGGGCACCCCCGCAGGGATGCCCAGAGTCGTGGCGGAGGCGGCGAGATTTGAACTCGCGAGGGGCTTTGAGACCCCAACCCGCTTAGCAGGCGGGCGCCATCGACCGGACTAGGCGACGCCTCCAGCGCCGGGCCAGGGACGCACGCGTCCCCGCTTCCGGCCCGGACAGAATACCGGACCTGCGGTGACGCCCTGAACCCCGCGGTCGCGCCGCCCCAATCCGCCGTCCCGCGCCCGCGACACCGCCCAGCCACGGCAGAGTGGGACCGCGCGGCCGAGTCGACCGTGCCCCGGCGTATCCCTGGAGGAACCGTGACAGTCACCGACCCGGTGCGCATCGGCGTCGTCGGCTACGGCCTCGGCGGTCGCGCGTTCCACGTACCGCTCGTGACCTCCGCGGCCGAGTGCACGCTCGTCGGCGTCGTCACGCGGGACGGGAGCCGTCGGGCGCAGCTGGCCGAGGACCAGCCCGGCGTCCCGGCGTACGACGGCCTCCGGGACCTCGTCGAGGCCGGCGCGGAGGCGGTCGCGATCTCGTCGGCGACGGGCAGCCACAGCGCGCTCACCGACGAGGCGCTCGACCTCGGCCTGCACGTCGTGTGCGACAAGCCGCTCGCGCTGGAGGCCAGCGCGGCGGCCGCGAGCATCGCGCGCGCCGAGTCGGCCGGGCTGCTGCTCACCGCGTTCCAGAACCGCCGGTGGGACTCGGACTTCCTCACCGTACGCAGGCTGCTCGACGAGGGCGCGCTCGGCGAGGTCTACCGCTTCGAGTCGCGCTTCGAGCGCTGGGCGCCCGGCCCGCCGCGCGCGTGGTGGCGCAGCGAGCTGCCGCCGGAGCAGGGCGGCGGCGTACGGCTCGACCTCGTCACGCACCTGCTCGACCAGGCGATGCTGCTCTTCGGCCCCGTCGCGTCGGTGTACGCCGAGACCGCGACGCGGCGGGCCGCGAGCAACGCCGAGGACGACGTCTCGGTGCTCGTCACGCACACGAACGGCACCAGCTCGCAGCTGTTCGCGAACACGATGAGCGGCGACGTCTCGCGACGGCTGCGCGTCCTCGGCACCGAGGGTGCGTACGTCGTGGGCGGCGTCGACGGCCAGGAGGACGCGCTGCGTGCCGGGCGTACGCCGGCATCGCTCGGCGACGCGTGGGGCGTGGAGCCGGAGTCCGCGTGGGGCCACCTCGCCCGCGGCGGCGAGCGCACCGAGGTGCCGACCGAGCGCGGCCGGTGGGACCTCTTCTACCCCGCGTTCGCCCGGGCCGTGCGCGGCGAGGGGCCGCTCCCGGTGGACGCGCACGAGGCCCTCGGCGTACTCGTCGTCCTCGACGCGATCGCCGTGAGCGCCCGCGAGAACCGCGTCGTCACGCTCTCCTGAGGCGGATTGTCACTGAGGGTGGCCCTGGTTGCTTCTAGCGCAACATTCGTCACCCTCATCGCTCTGTGGACGGATCGCGGCCATGAGGGCGGAGTTTGGCGACCTCTTAGCAACCAGGGCCACCTTCAGTGACTACCCCGAGCGCGGGGTCACGCGAAGATGGCTTCGCGGAACTCCTCGCGGGCCTCGCAGGCCTGCTTGATCGCCTCGAGCTGCTCGTCGGTGCAGTCGAGGTCGAAGACGTCGCGGATGAACTCGGGCAGGTCGGGGCGGTAGTCGTGCGCCCACGCCTTGTAGGAGCCCGGGATCTGGGCGTTCTTCATGTCGACGAGCAGCTGGAAGAACGTCGTCACCGGGCGCCACCGCATCGACGCCGGGATGCCGCGCGGCGACCGGTCCGGGACCTCCTCGAGCGCGCGGACGGCTCGGCCCGAGCCAGTCCGGGCGCCGGGTGATGCAGGTCCGAGCCGAACTTCGTCACGCCGTCGTTGTCGTGGCTGAGCAGCACGTAGTGCGCGTGCTCCTTGGCGTCGTGGCCGAGGGCGAGGAACTGCTCGTAGTCGTTGACGACCGCGACGAGGCTGCGGTCGACGTCGGGCCGGTCGCGGCCGACGAGCTCGATGCCGCCACCGGCTGCTCGCCGGCGTGCCGATCCACAGCGCGCGGTCGATGCCGAGCGCCTGCGGGCCGAGGGTCCCCCAGCCCTCGAACGCGGACTGGCTCGTGTGCGCGCCGAGCGACTCGCCGAACACGACGACCTTCGGCCGGTCCTCCGGCGGCATCATCGCGCACCCGCTCGAGGATCTTCAGCCACAGCAGGCGGTTCTGCTCCTTGGCCTGGCCGATCTTGCCGAGCGACAGCGGCGACGGCCGCTTGGAGTACTGCAGCGTGACGGTCGCGACGTCGCCCTGCGTCATGTACTGCACGCACGCGACCGCGACGTAGTTGACGTAGCCGGTGCCGGTCGGCGACACGAGCATGATGAGCTCGCGCGACCAGGCGTCGGTGCGGTCCATCTCCTTGAGCGCCAGCTCGACCCGCTCGGTCGCCGTCGGTGCGCTGTCGAGGCCGACGAAGATCGAGATCGGCGTCGCCTTCGCCGGCTCGCCCATCACCGTCACGATCGACAGCTCGGGACGCTTGACCCCCTGGACCTCCGCCGGCCGGTCGGGCATCGGCTCGGGCCGCACGTAGGTGACGACGTGCCGGCGACCCTCGCGGCCGAGCGTCTCCCACGGCACGTAGGCTGGCCGGGTCGCCGCTCACGTTCGGCGTGGTCCAGAACCCGGACGCGCTCTCGTCCATGCCCTCGTCGTACTTCGTCGTACCGGCCTCGATGCCGTGCATCGCGCGGTTCCACAGGGCGTGCGTGCCGAAGGCGACCCCGCCGAGGGAGACGACGTGCCCGACCCGGCGCCAGGTGGCCTCCGACCCGGGCAGGACGCGGCTGCCGACCGAGCCGAGCTGGCGCGCGACGTACGTCTCGCCGATGGTGAGCCCGGCCAGGGTCAGGACTACGCCGGCACCTGCGGCGAGTCCGAGCAGGGGGCTGGACTTCGCCGGGTCGGCGAAGTGCTCGGGCGGGGTCTCCCGCTGGCGGATGTTCTCCACGACGATCTCGGCCGCGAGACCCACCGGGAGGGCGAGCGGGATCCGTTCGATCCGTCCGTCGGCGCCGAGGGCGTCGTCGAGCGCGTGGGTGGTCGCGAGCGAGGCGGCGAGGATCGTCGCGCCGACGCCGGTGATGCCGAAGCGCCAGCCCGCCTGCCGGACGAGCGCGCGCATCGTGCTCTCGTTGGCGCGGTGCCCGACGAACGGCGACGAGACCGAAGCCGATCGGTACGACGGCGACGTCCAGCAGCAGCGTGGCGGCCCGCTCCCGCTGCTCGTCGCTCCACGACTCGGGGAACGGCAGCGCGGTCGAGAGCGCCGAGCCGCCGGCGTCGAGGATGTCCTGCGCGATGACGGTGAGCAGGAAGTGCGAACCGGTCGCGAGCCCCGTGATCAGGCCCTGGTCCATCCAGCTCCGCTCGGACAGGGAGCGGGTGAACGTGGTGGGGACCGCGGCCGAGGCCAGCACCAGGCCGACCTGCTGTCCCCGACCGACGATCTCAGGCCTGACCATGGCGCCTCCAGATGACCCGTCGCCGACGTCCCCATGGGAACGTAAGCCATCCGACGAGGGTGAGGCAGGTCGATGGGCAGAACGCTGGGCCGAGGGCTGGGCGCGACCGCCCTCGTCGGCGGCGTCCTCATCGGCTCGCTCGTCGGCGGCACGGTCGGGGCCATCGTCGGCGTGCTCATCACGATGATCGGCTTCCAGGCGCTGACCCGAGGCGTCGAGGGTGCGCCGTACATCGTCGCGGGCGTGTCGGCGACGGTCGGGATCGTGTTCGTCGCGTGGCGCCACCAGCTGACCTGGACCGACATCGGGCTCGGCCGGGCGAGCTGGATCACCGGCCTGCTCTGGTCGCTCGGCATCGTGCTCGTCGTCGGCGCGATCGTGGGGACGGCCGGCAGCATCCCGCGGCTGCACCACCTCTTCGCCGACCAGCGGCTCACCCAGGTGAGCGGCGCGGTGACCGCGCGCCGGGTGCTGCTCGACATCCCGTTCGGCACCGTGCTGATCGAGGAGTTCGCGTTCCGTGGCGTCATGCTCGCGCTGGTGACGTCGCTGACCGATACCGCGTGGGCCGTCGTCGTCACGTCGGTGCTCTTCGGGCTCTGGCACATCGGCCCCGCGCTCGAGATGCACGACGCGCACGACGCGACCACCGGTGCCTCGTGGTCGACCGTCGCCGGGACCGTGCTCGTCACCGGCCTGTCCGGCGTCGGTTTCGCCCTGCTGCGGCTCTACACCGGCAGCCTCTTCCCGCCGTCCGCCCTGCACTGGGCCGGCAACGGCACGGGGGTCGTCGTCGCCTGGTTCGTGCACCGGCTCACGCCGATCGTCGACGACCTGCGCGACGACGACACGACCGCCTAGCCCACCGGCGCCACGCAGTCCGGTCGGGTACGCCGTGCCCGCGTCCGGCGCCACGCAGGTTACGCGTCCGGGTACGCCGGCGGGTCCGCCGAAAGGCCGCGGCAGTCGAGCCGGTCGCCGCACGCGTCACCGCTGCCCGGTCACCAGCGGTCCCGTGCCGGGTGGTGGGATGTGCCCATGAGGCTGCACGGCACGGTCGACCCGGACGCGTCCGCTGCTCGTGGTGGCGCTGGACGAGGAGGCCGGGCAGCTCGACGGCGACCTGCCCGTGCTCATCACCGGTGTCGGGAAGGTGCGCGCGGCCGTGTCGGTCGCGGCGCTGCTGGCCACGGCGCGGCCGGCGTCGGTCGTCAACCTCGGCACCGCGGGCGGACTGCGCCACGGCCTGGACGGCGTCCACGAGGTCGGCACGGTCGTGCAGCACGACTTCGACGACGACTCCGTCGCCGCGATCGTCGGGCACCACTTCGGCGGTCCGCTCACGCTCGGCGCGGGTCCCGTCCTGGCCACGGGCGACCGCTTCGTCGCCGGCGGCCCGGTCCGCGACGCGCTGGCCCGGCACGCCGACCTCGTCGACATGGAGGGCTACGCCGTCGCGGCCGCCTGCCTCGCCGCCGGCGTACCCGTCCGGCTGGTCAAGCTGGTGAGCGACGACGCGGACGCGGACGCCGGACGCACCTGGGCCGAGAGCGTCGCCGACCACGCCCACACCCTCGCGGCCTGGGCCGCGCACCCACCTCGCCTGACCCGGCCGAGAACCCGCCCGAGTCACTGACCTGAGTGCTCGGACACGCCCGCAGGTTCGAGCACTTCCGCAAGTGACACTCCGGAGGTCAGTGACTCGAGAGGTCAGTGACTCGAAGAGTCGGAGGTCAGGCGCGGAGGATGGGACGGGTCATGCAGGTGGGACCGCCCTCGCCCTTGTCGCTCTGCTCGCTGTCGAAGGTGTGCACCTCCACGCCATGCGCGCGCAGGGCATCGGCCGTGCGGACGTTGCGCTGCCCCATGACGACGACGCCGGGCCGCACGGCGAGGATGTTGCAGCCGAGGGTGACGTACTCCTCGTCGTCGACCGGCACCCACGCGATGCCGCGCCGGGCGAGCGCGCGCAGCAGCGCGACCGGCGCCAGCCGCTCGTAGACGACCGCGAGGTCCTCGCGGATCGGCGAGATCACCGACATCAGGTGCAGGCAGTACTCCGGGCCCTGGTCGTGCGGGACGTCGAAGACCTCGACGGCCACGCCGTCCGCGGCCAGGATCCCGCGCAGCTGCTGCACCGCCTCCTCGTTCGTGCGGTAGCTGCGGCCGATCGCGACGGTGTCCTCGTCGAGCCAGAACATGTCCCCGGCGTCCGCCGTCGCGTCGCCCACCAGACGCCCGACGGTCGGTACGCCGGCGAGCTCGAGGCCGGCCACGAGGTGCTCGGCCTCGCCCACCCGCGCGGGCTTCGCGGACCGGAACGCGACGGTGCCCGACGGGATGACGAACGCGGGGTCGTAGACGAACACGGCGTCGGGCAGCCCGTCCACCGGGTCCAGCTCGACCACCTCGGAGCCGAGCGAGCGCAGCGTCGCGACGAACGCGGCGTGCTGCTCGGCCAGCGCCGACAGGTCCGGGGTCTGCCAGTGCGCCGCCTCGTACTGCGCGACGACGTCGGCGCCGCCGACCAGGGGACGCCGTACCGCCACGCGTCGCAGCGGCGCGACCGAGGACCGGACTCCGTAGCTCTGCTCGCTCATGGCGCGCACCCTGCCAGGTCGTGCCTGACGCCGCCACGCAGGGACGCCACGTCGCCGCCGGTCGTGGCGCACGGCCACTTTCGGGTCGCCGATCCGGCAAGATGCGCAGCAACCGCCGCGCACCGACGGGGACGACGAGCCGAGGAGGCCGCGTGCGCACAGCGTCGCCACGCCGGTTCCTCACCGCCTTCCGGCCGTGGTCGTCGGCGCCGGACGACCCGCGCCTGCGCCGCCCGACCGACATCCTGCTGCTCGTCGGGTCCGGCGCTCGTCACGCTGGTCGTGGCCGTCTCGCTGCGCGACCATCCGCCGCCCGCGACGCCGCCGCCGGCGCCGTCCAGCATCACCGACATCGTGCAGTGGGCGGCCGAGGCGGCGCACCTGCTGGTCGTGGTGTGGGCCGGCGTGCTCGTGCTGCTGCCCGTCTTCGCGCGCGGCCGACGCCGGCTCCTGCTCGACTACCTGCTGGGCACGGTGCTCGCGCTCGCCCTCGGGCTGCTCGTGTCACGCCCGGCCGCGGGTGGCTGGACCGACACGCTGCGGGCCATCGTCACCGCCGACCCGCAGCCGGTCGACGTGGTCGGCACCCTCGCGATCGCGACCGCGATCGTCGTCATCGCCTCTCCGCACATCACCCGCCCGCTGCGCTGGACCGGCCGGCTGCTGGTCGCTCGTCGGCGCGGTCTCGGCCGTGATCCTCGGCGTCACCCACTCCCTCGGCGGCGTCACGGTCATCGCGGTGGGCATCGCCGCCGCCGCCCTCACCCACCTGCTCCTCGGGACCCCGTCCGGGCCACCCGACGGCGAGGCAGGTCGCGCTCTCCCTGCCCGACCTCGGCGTCGACGCCGAGGGCCTCGTCCTCGCACCGCGGCAGCCGGCCGGCGCGTCGCGCTTCGCGGCCACCGCGCTCGACGGCCGGGGCCTCGTGGTCAAGGTCTACGCCCGTGACTCGTGGGACGACCAGCTCGTGGGCTCGGTGTGGAACGCGATCACCATCCGCGGGGAGACCGTCGACCTGTTCGGCGGACGCCGGCGGCGGGTCGAGCACGAGGCGCTCGTGACCCTGCTCGCCGAGCGGGCCGGCGTACCGGTCGTCCCCGTCGTCACGGCAGGTGTCGCCGACAGCGGCGACGCGGTGCTCGTCACCGAGGCGCCCGCCGAACGCCTCGGCGACGTCGCCCCGGAGCGCATCCTCGAGTCCGACCTCGCGGCGATGTGGGCCGCGCTCGCCGCGCTCGAGACCACCGGCATGGCGCACCGCGGCATCGACCGGTGGAGCGTCGTACGCCGGACCGACGGCGTCTGGGCGCTCACCGACCTCGACGACGCGCGGATCGCCGCGGACCCCGGGGCGACCATGATCGACCGCGTCCGGCTGCTCGTGGCCACGGCGGTCGCCGCCGGGCACGACCGGGCGGTCGGTGCCGCCGTCGCCGCCCTGGGGTCGGCGGGCATCGCCGAGATGCTGCCCTACCTGCAGTCCGCGGTGCTGGACCGCGCCGCCCGCAAGGCGGTCGGCCACAAGGAGTGGGAGCTCGACGACCTGCGCACCGCCGCCGTGGCGGCCGCCGGGGTCGACCCGCCGCCGCTGCTCCAGGTACGCCGGGTGACGGTGCGGTCGGTCCTGCTCGTGCTGCTCGTCGGCGTGATCGCGTACACCATCGTGGGTCTGCTGTCCGGCGTCGACTTCGCGAGCATCCGGCAGGAGCTCGAGGACGCCGACAAGGTCTGGCTCTGGACGGCGCTGGCGATGTCGCCGTTCGTGCAGGCGGCGTTCGCCTTCTCGACGATCGGCGCCTCGATGGCGCGGCTGCGCTACATCCCCGTCCTCATGCTCCAGTACGCGATCCAGTTCATCGCTCTCACGCTGCCGTCGACCGCGGCCCGGCTCGCCCTCTCGGTGCGCTTCTTCCAGCGCTTCGGCGTACCGCCCGGCACGGCGATCTCGATGGGCGTCATCGACAGCGTCAGCGGCTTCGTCGTCCAGGTGGTCCTGCTGCTGGTGATCCTGCTGTCCGGCCTGCCGGGGATCACCACGCCGATCCGCGGGTCGTCGACCACCGACACGTCGTCGACCGACACGTCGTCGACGGATACGTCGTCGCTGTCGCTGATCGGGCTGATGCTCCTGCTCGTCGTCGTCGGCGCGGTGGTCACCGCGATCGTGCCGAGGCTGCGACACCGTGTGCTGGGCCGGATCCCGCAGATCCGCGCCACCCTGCGCGAGCAGCTCGACACGGCGCGCTCCGGGCTCGAGGTGCTCCGGCATCCGGCCAAGGTGGCCACGATGCTGTTCGGCAACCTCACCGCCCAGGTGATCGAGGCGGTCATCCTCGGCGTGTGCCTCTACGCCTTCGGCGAGACGGCCCACCTGTCGCAGCTGATCCTCATCAACACCGCCGTGAGCCTGTTCGCCGGTCTCATGCCGGTGCCCGGCGGGATGGGCGTGGCCGAGGCGGGCTACACCGCCGGGCTGCAGGCGATCGGGATCGACAGCTCGGTGGCGATGTCGACGGCGATCGCGTTCCGGATGGTCACGTTCTACCTGCCGCCGCTGTGGGGCTCGGTCGCGATGCGCTGGCTGCGCCGGCACCAGTACGTCTGAGCACCGGTGCCGGCGCGGGTGCGCCTGCGCACGGGCTCAGTCGCGCGGGTGCCGGCGCGGGTCCGCCTGCGCACGGGATCAGTAGCGCGGGCGGGGGCCGACGGTGGGGCCGGCCGGCCACCAGCCGCGGTCGTCGCGGGCGTCCTCGGACCTGGCGTCGGAGCTGTCGGTGCCGAGGAAGGGCGCGAGGACGGCGATGAGGAGCACGACGAGAAGCAGGATCAACGCTGCCACGGGACTCACATCCTTCGATGTCCACGATCCGCCGGGATGGCGGCCTGAGTCCAGGGTGAACGCTCAACCATGAAAGGACAAGCAACAATCTCTTCACTTCCGTTCGGAGATGGTGAATGATGGAGCCATGCTCGACATCCGCCGCCTGCAGGTCCTCGCCGCCGTCGTCGACACCGGTTCGGTGACCGCCGCCGCCACCCGTCTCGGCTACACGCCGTCCTCGGTCAGCCAGCAGCTGTCCGTCCTCGAACGCGAGACGGGCGTGCCGCTGTTCGAGAAGCGCGGCCGTGGCATCCAGCCCACCGAGGCCGGGGTGCTGCTCGCCGAGCACGCCGCCGGGGTGCTGCGCGCGGTGACCGACGCCGAGGACGCGATCGCCGACCTGCGCGAGGGCCGCAAGGGGCGGGTCCGCGTGATGTCCTTCGCGAGCGCCGGCGACTCCCTGCTGCCACAGGCCGTGGCGCACCTGCGGCGTACCCGTCCGGGGCTGCACGTCGCCACGACGATCGGCGAGACCGAGCAGGCCTACGAGCTGTTGCGCTCCAACCAGATCGAGCTCGCCGTCGTGCTCGAGCCGTTCGCGCACGGCGACGAGCCGGACGACGACCTGCTGCGCGTGCACCTGCTCGACGACCCCTACCGCGCGATGCTGCCGGAGGGGCACCCGCTCGCGCACGAGGACACCGTCGAGCTCACCGACCTCGCGCACGAGGACTGGGTCGCGGCCTTGGGCGGCAACGGTTTCTGCCGGGACGACACCATCGACATGTGCCGTCGCGCGGGCTTCAGCCCGCGGTTCGTCGCGCACGCGGTCGAGTTCCCCGCCGCGCAGGCCTACGTCGCCGCCGGGATCGGCGTAGGCCTCGTCCCGGTCCTCGCCCTCGGCGCCGTGCACTCGGGAGTCGCGATCCTCCGGCTGCGCCGCGAGCCCGAGCCGCGCCACGTCTGGGTCGTCACCCGCCCGACGATCGCGGCCACCGCGACGGTCGCGGCGACGGTGCATGCGCTGCGGCTCGCGGCCGACGAGCACCAGCGGCGTACCGCCGACTCGTCCGTCGAGGTCCTGGCCCGCGCCTGAGACTCGTCAGGGTCTCCGGGGCGCTGGGTGCGCTGGCGCTCCGGCCGGCGCGCGATGCGCGGTCGCTGCTACTCGGTGCGCTGGTGCGGCCATGGGTCGGTGCGCTGGTGCGGCCCGAGGTCGGTGCGCACGTGTTGCCGGAGTCCGTGCGCACGTGTGCCCTGGGTCGGAGCGCAACTGCGGGATCGGCGCACGCGGGTTGCCGGGGTCGGTGCGCACGTGTTGCCCGGGTCGGTGCGCAGGCGCGCGCCAAGGGACAGAGGCCGCGGGGGTGTCGATCCGGCGGTTCGCCGTTCGTCCAGAGGTGAGTGGCCGCACGCCGCGGCCCCCAACGGATCAGCAACGAGGAGACGCCATGCCGCACTACCTGCTCTCGGTCTGCTACCCCGCCGGTGCGACCCAGCCGTCCGCCGAGCGGCTCGACCGGATCATGACCGACGTCGGTGCCGTGCACGCCCGGATGCACGACGCCGGGGTCTGGGTGTTCGGCGGCGGCCTGCACGAGCCGTCGTCGTCGACCGTCGTGGCCGACCGCGACGGCGAGCTGCTCATGACCGACGGACCGTTCGTCGAGACCAAGGAGCAGGTCGGCGGCCTCAGCATCGTCGACGTCGCCGACCTCGACGCGGCGCTGTCCTGGGCGGGCGAGATGACCCGGGCCATCGGCGTACCGATCGAGGTCCGGCCGTTCCAGGGCGGGTCGGGCTGAACTGTCGCAGACTTGTCGCGGATCCCTGCCGCGAAGGTCTCGGGCGAAATGTCGATCGTGGCGGGCCGCGTTCGTGCAGCGGGTGAGAGACCCGGACGACAGGGTCCGGGCGACCACGTGAGGGAGAACGAGATGACCCAGTACCTGCTGTCGGTGCACGGCTCCGAGGACAGCCCGTACGCGACCGACGAGGACATGCAACGCGCGTTCGCCGACGTCGACCGGCTCAACGCCGAGATGCAGGCCGCCGGCGCCTGGGTCTTCGCCGGCGGCCTCGAACCGGCGCCGACGGCGTCGGTCGTGCGGGTGCGCGACGGCGCGCTCGAGCGGACGGACGGGCCGTACCTCGAGAGCAAGGAGCACATCGGCGGCTTCTGGATCATCGAGGCGGCCGACGACGCCGCGGCGCTGGCCTGGGCGGAGCGAGCGACCGTCGCGTGCCAGGGCGCGGTCGAGGTCCGGCCGTTCCAGGCCATGCCGTCGTGAGGTCCCGTGGTGTCCGACGTACGCCGTGATGCCGCGGGCGCAGGGGAACCGCGGGATGGCAACGACGTGCGTCGTGATGCCGCGGGCGCGCCGAGTTCGGGGGACGGCAACGGCGTACGCCGTGACGCCGCGGGCACGCCCGACGAGCGGGCCGGTTCGGCCGTGGAGCACGATCAAGATCGCGATTCCGGGACAGATCACGCAGTTGAACTCGCGAGATCTTCCCTAAGGGACGATCTTGGTGGGTCGCGGCGCGAGGTGGAGCTCGTGTTCCGCGCGGACTACGCGCGGGTCGTCGCGACGCTCGCGCGGCTGCTCGGCGACATCGGGCTCGCCGAGGAGTCGGTCCAGGACGCGTTCACCGTCGCGCTCGACGTGTGGCCGCGGACCGGCGTACCGCCGAGTCCCACCGGCTGGATCGTCACCACCGCCCGGCGCCGCGCGATCGACCGGATCCGCCGCGAGGCCACGCGCGACCGGCGCCACGCCGAGGCGGCGCTGCTGCTCGCCCGCGACGACCCGCAGGAGGAGGACGCCGTGCAGGACGACCGGCTCCGGCTCGTCTTCACCTGCTGCCACCCGGCGCTCGCCCCGGCGGCACAGGTGGCGCTGACGCTGCGCCTCGTCGCGGGCCTCACAACGGCGGAGATCGCGCGCGCGTTCCTCGTGCCCGAGCCGACGATGGCGCAGCGGATCGTCCGCGCCAAGAACAAGATCCGCGACGCGCACATCCCCTACCGCGTCCCCGAGGAGCACGAGCTGCCCGACCGGTTGCGGCCCGTGCTGGCCGTCGTCTACCTCGCCTACAACGAGGGCTACGTCGCGACCTCGGGCGACTCGCTCGATCGCGTCGACCTCGCGCGGGAGGCCATCCGGCTCGGGCGTCTCGTTCGTGGCGCTCATGCCCGACGAGCCCGAGGCGCGCGGGCTGCTCGCGCTCATGCTGCTCGCCGAGTCGAGGCGCCCGGCGCGCGTCGCGGCGGACGGCTCGCTCGTCCCGCTGCCCGAGCAGGACCGCTCGCTGTGGGACGCGGGACTCGTCGCCGAGGGTCAGGCCCTGGTCCGAGAGTGCCTGCGGCGCAACGCACCCGGGCCCTACCAGGTGCAGGCGGCGATCGCCGCGGTGCACAGCGACGCACCGACCGCGGCCGACACCGACTGGCGCCAGGTCCTCGCGCTCTACGACCAGCTGCTCGTGCTCGCACCGTCGTCCGTCGTACGGCTCAACCGGGCCGTCGCGCTCGCCGAGGTCGACGGTCCGGCCGTCGCCCTCGATGCCGTCGAGCCGCTGGGGCTGGAGACGTACCACCTGTTCCACGCCGTGCGCGCGGACCTGCTCGAGCGGCTCGGCCGTGGCGCGGAGGCCCGCGCGGCGTACGACCGCGCGATCGCCCTCACCGACAACGCGGCCGAGCGGGCGCTGCTCACGCGCCGCCGCGACGAGGATCGCCCACCCCGAGACCTTCCTTGATCGTCCCTTAGGGACGGATCGTGCAGTTGAACTTCCTTGATCGTCCCTTAGGGACGATCAAGGAAGTTCGGGCGAGGGTCAAGCCTGTTCGGTCACGGTGCCGAGGGTGACCGTCGTCGTGCGCGTCTGTCCGTCACGGACGTACGTCACCTCGACCGACGAGCCGGGCGCCAGCGACCGGACGGTCGCCATGAGCCCCTCGGTGCCGGCGACGCGCGTCGTCCCGATCTTGGTCACCACGTCGCCGACCCGGAGGCCGGCGGCGGCCGCGGCACCGCCGTCGCTGACCTGGGTCAGCGTCGCGCCGCCCCCAGCCGCGTCGGCTCCGGCGACACCGAGCACCGCGCGGCTCGAGGAGCCGTGCGCCAGCAGCTCGTCGGCGATCCGCCTGGCCTGGTCGATGGGGATCGCGAAGCCGAGCCCGATGCTGCCGCCCTGTGCTCCCTGGGCCGCGCCGAGCGAGGCGATGGCCGAGTTGATGCCCACCACGTGACCGCTCATGTCGACGAGCGCGCCACCGGAGTTGCCCGGGTTCACCGCGGCGTCGGTCTGGATCGCGTTGAGGACAGACGTGGCGCTGCTGCCCTGCTCGCCGGACACGACCGGGCGGTTCAGCGCGGAGACGATGCCGGACGTCACGGTGCCCGAAAGGCCGAGGGGCGAGCCGATCGCGACGACCTGCTGCCCGACCACGAGCGCGGCCGAGGATCCCAGCTGGGCCGGCGTCAGGTCGGAGACGCCGGCGGCCCGGATGACCGCGACGTCGGCGCCCGGGTCGCGGCCGACGATGGAGGCCGACGCCGTACGGCCGTCCTGGAACGAGACGGTGAGGCTGCCGCCGTCCGCGGCCTCGGCGACCACGTGGTTGTTCGTGAGGATGACGCCGTCCCGGCTCAGGACGATGCCCGATCCGGTGCCGCTCCCGGCCGGGCCCGAGAACGCGATCGAGACGACGCTCGGCAGCACGGCCGCCGACACCGACTCGACACTGCCTGCGGTGGAGGCGTTCCGGACGGTGCCCGACGCGGTCGGGGCAGACGTCGCGTCCACGGCCGACCGGCCGTTCAGCGTCGCGCCGACGGCTCCGCCGACGCCGCCGGCGAGGAGGGCGGCCGCGACGACCGCGACCGTCGTACGCCGTACCGCTCCGCGGGCGGGGCTGGCGGTGGAGGACGTCGTGGGGTCCGGCGTACCCGCAGGTACCGGGACGACGAAGGGGGACTCGGGGGTGGGGGAGTAGGTGTCCATGGATCTGTTGTCGCCGTCAGGATGTGAGGGACCTGTGAGCGGTCTGAGCAGCCGCCACGAGCGAGAGCACCGCGGGGGAGCGACAGCACCGGAACCGGCGCCTCCGACCGACCATGATCGCTACTTCGGGACGGATCGCGCAGTTCAACTTCCTTGATCGTCCCTAAGGGACGATCAAGGAAGTTCGGGGGCGGCGCGCGTGGCGGGGGTGGCGCTGGGCGGGCGGGGTCAGGGCGCTGGGTGCAGGGCTTGCTCGAGGTCGGCGATGAGATCCTCGGCGTCCTCGAGGCCGACGGACAGCCGCAGCAGCGACTCGTGCGGGCGCGCGGACGCCTCGACCGGCCGGTGGGTGAGCGAGGCCGGGTGCTGGATGAGTGAGTCGATGCCGCCGAGCGACACCGCGTGCGTGATGAGCCGGGTCGACGACGCCACCGCGCGTGCTGCGCCGCCACCACCGCGCACGTCGAAGGCGAGCAGGCTGCCCGGACCCGACTGCTGCTTCCCCAGCAGTCCCAAGGGATCCGCCCCCGGCCGGCTCGGGTGGTGCACTGCGAGGACGGCGGGGTGCCCGGCGAGGTACGCCGCCACCTCCGTCGCGGTCCGCTGCTGGGCCTCGACCCGGATCGGCAGCGTCGGGAGACCCCGCAGCAGCAGGTACGCCGCCAGCGGGTGCAGCAGCGCGCCGGTGAGCGCGCGCGTCGCGCGCAGGCGCACCGCCCACTCCGGCTCGCAGGCCAGCACCCCACCGACGACGTCGCCGTGCCCGCCGAGGAACTTCGTGGCGCTGTGCATGACCAGCGCGGCTCCGTGCTGGGCCGGCCGTTGCAGGACCGGCGTCGCGAACGTGGAGTCGACGAGCACGGGCACGTCGCCGGCCTGGGCCACGACGTCGGAGATGTCGACGAGCTCCAGCGTCGGGTTGGCCGGGGTCTCGAGGACGACGAGCCCGGTGTCCGGCCGGATGGCCGCGGCCACAGCGTCGGGCGACGCCCAGGTGACCTCGGTGCCGAGCAGCCCCGTCGCGAGCACGTGGTCCGTCCCGCCGTAGAGCGGTCGGAGGGCTACGACGTGGCGCTTCCCCGACGACACGCAGGCGAGCAGCACGGCGGAGAGAGCGGCCATGCCGCTGCCGAACGCGACGGACTCCGCCGTGCCCTCGAGCGTCGCGAGCGCCGACTCGAACCGGGCCACCGTGGGGTTCCACAGCCGGGCGTAGACCGGGCCGCCCTCGGTGGGGTGACCGCCTCCGGCCAGCGACTCGTACGAGTCGCCCGCGAGGTCGACGTCACCGAGCGGATAGGTGCTCGACAGGTCGAGCGGCGGTGCGTGCACGCCCAGCTCGGCCAGGTCGAGGCGACCGGCGTGCACGGCCGTCGTGTGGTCACCGAAGGGGCGCGCAATTCTCTCCATGCGCTCATGGTGGGCGAATCATTCGCTGAACAGTGGACTCAGCGAATATCGTTCGATCAGAGGAGCGTCGTACGCCGCTCCGGCGAACGACCCGGGACCGGGAGGCCACCGTGCCGAAGGATCGCTCCCGCTCGACGCGGCCCGCGCCCACCGAGCTCGACGAGGTCGACCTCGCCCTGCTGCGCGCGCTCGACGCCGACGGGCGCACGCCCAACGCCGACCTCGCGGCGATCGCCGGCGTCGCCCCCTCCACGGCGCTCGTGCGCACCCGAGCCCTGCGCGAGCGGGGCGCCGTCCGCGGCATCCACGCCGACGTCGATCCGGCCTCGGTCGGACGCCCGCTGCAGGCGCTCATCGCGGTACGGCTGCACGGCCACACCCACGCGCACGTCGACGCGTTCCGGACCATGGCGCCGACACTGCCCGGCGTCGTGCAGGTCTTCCACGTCGCGGGGCAGGACGACTACCTCATCCACGTGGCCGCCGCGGACGCCGACGCGCTGCGCGCGCTCATCCTCGACCGGATCACCAGCCACCCGGCGGTCCGGGCCACGCAGACGCAGCTCGTGTTCGAACACCTGCGCGGCAGCGGCCTGCTCGATCCCGGGTCACGAGCCTGACCGCCGACGCAGACAACCGCCCGCTCGATCCCGGGTCACACGCCTGACCGCCGACGCAGACAACCGCCCGCTCGATCCTGGGTCACGCGCCTGAACCCCGGCAGCGACCTGCCCGATCCGGGCCGCGCGCCTGACCCCTGCGCAGGCAGCGTCCGGCTCGACCCCGGGTCGCGCGCCTGACCCCCGGCTGCAGCCTGCCCGATCCCGGGTCGCGCGCCTGACCCCCGGCCGGCCGAGTCGGCCCCGGTGCCGGTCGCACAACAGGACCCGGGCACGCTCGGCCGCCTACCGTGGAGGGAGCGGAATCGAGGCGCCATCATGACCGACCAGCTGCACGACTCCGGCCCCGCGCCGAGCCAGACCGTCTACGTCGAGGCCGAGGAGTCCGGCGGTCCTCGGCTCGCCCACTTCCCCGTCACGTTCTTCGCCGTGGTGATGGGCCTGGCCGGCGTATCCCTGGCCTGGTCGCGGTCGGCCGCGGTGCTGGGCGTCCCGGAAGCCGTGGGCCAGACGCTGTTCTGGGTGGCCCTCGTGGTCTACGCCGCCGTGCTCGTGGCCTACGTGAGCAAGGCGGTGTGGTACCCGGAGGCGGTCCGGGCGGAGTTCGCGCACCCGGTCCGCCTGGCCTTCGTGCCGACCATCACCATCTCGCTGCTGCTGCTCGCGGCCGCCGCCCACGGCACCGCGTCCGGCCTGGCCGGCCCGCTGTGGTGGATCGGCGCGATCGGCCAGCTCGTGCTCACCCTCTACGTCCTGTCGGCCTGGATCGGACGGCCGGTGTTCGGCCTGCAGCACGTGACGCCCGCCTGGTTCATCCCCGTCGTGGGCATGGTCGCCGTCCCGCTGGCCGGCGTCGAGCACGCCTCGGTCGAGATCTCCTGGTTCTTCTTCTCCGCCGGGGTCGTGTTCTGGTTCGCGCTGCTGCCGATGGTGCTCACCCGGCTGTTCGTGCACGACCAGCCGGTTCCGCCCCGGCTCGTGCCCACCCTCGCCGTCCTGATCGCCCCGCCGGCGGTCGCGATGCTCGCGTACCTGCGGCTCGTACCGGACGGCTTCGCCGGCTCGGTCCCGCGCTTCCTCTACTACACCGCGCTGTTCTTCGGCCTGCTGTTCGCGGCGCAGGCGGACCGGCTTCGGCGGCTGCCCTTCTTCCTGTCGTGGTGGGCCTACTCCTTCCCGCTGGCTGCCCTGAGCGCGTCCACCACGGTCATGGCCGGCGCGATCGGCGGGACGTTCTTCACCGCCGCGGCGTGGGTGCTCCTGGTCGCGGTGAGCACCCTCGTCCTCGTGCTCGCCGCGCGCACCGCCACCGACATGCTCCGCCGCCGGATCTGCGTCCCGGAGTAGCGCGCCGGCGTCCGAAGTGGCGCTGGCGTCGGTAGGGCGCGAGCGGTCGCGCGCCGCTAGCGCAGGCGGGACAGCGTCTTGCTCATGCCCTCGAGCACGCGCCGCCGGGCGACCGTCTCGGCCAGGTCGCGGTCGCGCGCCACGAGCGCGTCCACGAGCTCCTGGTGACCGTCGATCGAGGTGCGCACCTCCTCGTCGGTGAGGAACCCCGCGATGCGGTGCATGAAGTAGAACTCCCGGTTGCGCCTGATCTGCTCGGCGAGACGGGCGTTCTGCGAGGCGGCGATGACGGCATCGTGGAACTCGTCGTTGTGGGCGATGAGGTGGCCACGGCTCGAGGTCTGCAGGGCACGCACGTACGTCTCGTGGATCCGCTGGATCTCGCGGATCTGGTCGTCGCTCGCGCGCTCGGCCGCCAGGCGCGCGGCGTAGCCCTCGAGCGCGGCACGTACCTCGTAGATGTCCTGGATCTCCTGCGGTGAGTGCTCCCGGACGACCCAGCCCCGACGGCGGCTGATGACGAGGCCGTCGGCCGCGAGCCGCTGCATGCTCTCGCGGATCGGCGTCCGGCTCACGTCGAGCCGCTCGGCGAGCTCGGCCTCGATGAGCCGCTCGTTGGGTCGGATGCGGCCCTCGACGATGGCGCGCCGGAGCTCGTCGTAGACCTCGGTCGCGCGGTTGGGCGCCGACTCGACGACGTCCGAGCGCGGATCGGCGGGGTCCTCGGTGATCACGAGCAACCCTCCCACCACTCAGGAAACCGACCGACAGACTAGACCACATGATCGTCCGCGCGGACGCGGCGATCGAGAGCCCGAAGCGACGTCCCGACCGTGGGGGTCGCCGTGCCTCGGACGCGACGTCAGTGCTCGAAGCCCGCCGTACCCGTCGCCCGCACCTGGGGCAGCTCGGCCACCACGTCGACCTCGACCAGGATCCCGCGCAAGGTGGACCCGACCGTGGTCCGGGCCGGAAAGGGAGCCTGGAAGAACTCGCGATAGACCGCGTTGAACGCGTCGAAGTCACCGATGTCCGCCAGGTGCGCGGTCACCTTCACGACGTCGGCCATCGTGCACCCGCAGGTGTCGAGGACCGTGGCGATGTTGGTGAGGACCTGGCGCGTCTGGTCCGTGACACCGGTGACGAGGAGCCCGGTCGCCGGGTCCACCGGACGCTGACCAGACAGGAACACCAGCCCGGCGGCACTCACCGCGTGCGAGTAGGGCCCACCGGCCGGCGGCGCACCCGGCGAATCATGATGCTGCATCGTTCCTCCAGCTCTCCGGCAGAACAGTTGCACGGTGATCATGATGGATCCCGCTCTGCGACTTCAGTCCGTTGCCGGTGAGGGCCACGACGGAGCGGCCCTCCGGTCGGAGCCGCTGCTGGGCGGCCCACGCGGCGGCCCCGGTGGGTTCGACGTAGTAGCCCTGGCGGGCGAGCTCGCGCTGCGCCTCGGCCACGGCCTCGTCGTCGACCGCCACGACCGTCATGTCCCACCGCGCGACGAGGTCGCGCATCTCCCGCCCCCGGACCGGTCGGCTGATCGCGATCCCCTCCGCGAAGGGCGTCGAGGTCGGAGCACTCGCCGCGAAGCCGCGGGCCAGGGTCGCGAATCCCGCCGCCTGTGCCGCGACGATGTGCGGCATCGTCCGGATCCAGCCGGCCGCCACGAGCTCCAGGAGCCCACGCACGACGCCGAGCAACAGGCTTCCGCTGCCCACGGGAAGGACGATCGTGTCGACGTCGCCGAGCTCGCCGACGACCTCGTAGATCCAGCCCTTCGTCCCTTCGAGGAAGAACGGGTTGGCCGCGTGCGACGCGTAGAGGGCACCCGTCGAGCTGGCGAAGGCAAGCGCTGCCGCCTCGGCGCTCTCCCTCGGCCCGTTCACGAGCTCGAGCCCGGCCCCGTAGAAGCGGATCTGCCGAAGCTTGCCGCTCGAGGTGCTCTTCGGGGCGAACACCGTGCAGTCCAGGCCGGCGTGCGCCGCGTGCGCCGCCAGCGCCGCACCAGCGTTCCCGCTGCTGTCCACGACGACGTGGGTCGCGGCGAGGTCGAGCGCGAGCGCCGTCATGATCTCCGCGCCGCGGTCCTTGAACGAGCCGGTGGGCTGCAGGTGGTCGCACTTGAGCCACACGTCGCCGTCACCCCGCCACCGCAGCAGCGGCGTCTCGCCGGACCCCAGCCGGACCCGCGCGAGTGCGTCGGCCGAGACCGGGAGGGCGCGCTGCGGGAACGTGGGGGCGGCTCCCTCGGGCCGCACGACCGGCGGCACGAGGTCGAGCCCGAGCGGACCCCCGCAGTCGCAGGTCACCCGTCCGACGGTCACCTCCGGACGTGCCCCGCAGCGGTCGCAGAGGTACGTCGGGAGCGCGTCGCCCGTCACAGGCTGTGGCGCATGGCGTCGACGGTGATGCGCTCCACGACCTGGCCCGCTCTCGTCCCGTAGACCTCGGGCTGCAGGTCCATCCACACGCAGACGTGGATGGGGAGGATCCGGACCCGGTCGCCGACCGCGAGCGACCCGTCCACGCTCGGCAGCCCCAGCACTCCGTGCTCCTCGGACAGCCGGGTGAAGACGGCGTCCTCGTGACCCACGACGACGCCGTAACCGTGGTCGGCGTCGCGCGACGACGTCAGCGTCTTGCTGCCGGCGTCGAGGGTGACCCGCGAGCCGGACGTGCTCACGACCGTGGACAGCATGCTGGCCGCGATCATGTCGACCGTGCACGCGTGCCGTCCCGCGGTCCTGAGGTCGTTGTAGATGTAGGTGCCGGGACGGATCTCCGTGATCCCGTCGCCCCGCCGGAGGTAGGGGCTGGTGATCGTGGACCCGGCGGAGACGACGCGCACGTCGAAGCCGGCCGTCTCGAGGTCCTCGCGCACCGATCCCATGATCGCGGCCTCCTCCCGCGCCACCCGCTCGATGTCGCTCTGCCGGGGCACGTCGTGCGCGTGCCCCGCATGGGTGAGGATCCCGGCGAACTGCAGGTGACCGCCGCGCTCGACGTCCGAGGCGAGGTCGACGACATGGCGCGGGCTGGCGCCCACCCGGTGCATGCCCGTGTCGACCTCGACGAGGACGCGGACCGGCCGGCCGACGCGCGCCGCGAGGTCGCGGTACCCCGCGGTGACCTGGTGCGAGTCCGTGACGAGGGTGAGCCGGTCCTCGTCGGCCAGCTGCTGGAGCCGGTTCAGCTTGGAGCGGCCGACGAGGGGGTACGCCACGAGCACGTCCGGCGTCTCGCTCGCCGCCATCACGAGCGCCTCGGACGTGGTCGCGACGCAGACGCCCTTCGCGCCGGCGTCGAGCTGGCGCTGCGTCATCGCGAGACTCTTGTGCGACTTGACGTGCGGCCGGAGCGCGAAGCCCTCGCGGTCGGCGAACGCCTGCATCCGGCTGATGTTGTGGTCGACGACATCCAGGTCGACGAGCAGCGCGGGAGTCTCGAGCGCCTCGTCGGTGAGCCCGACGGGAAGCCGGACCGCGTCGTCCAGCGGGTGCGGCATCGGTGTCGCGACGGTCAGGGTCACAGCGCCACGACCGCGGTCTTGATCTGGCCGAAGCCGCGCAGCCCCTCCGCGCCCTTCTCGCGACCGTGCCCTGATCGCTTGAAGCCGCCGAACGGGAGCTCGACGCCACCGGACGCACCGTAGGTGTTGACGAACACCTGGCCGGCGACGATCTCCCGGATCATGCGGTGCGCCATACCCACGTCGGAGGTCCACACGCCCGCGATGAGGCCGAAGTCGGTGCCGTTGGCGAGCGTGACCGCCTCCTCGGCGTCCTCGAACGTGGAGACCGCGAGCACCGGGCCGAAGATCTCCTCCTGCGCGATGCGACTGGTCGGGTCGACCGAGTCGACGAGCGTGGGCTGGACGAAGTAGCCGTCGCTGTAGGCACCACCGTTCAGGGACTGACCGCCGACGACGACGGTCGCGTTCTCCCTGGCCCACTCCACGTATCCGAGCACGCGGTCGCGCTGCTGCTCGGACACCAGCGGGCCGAGGGTCGGGTCGGACAGCGCCGGGCCGATGTCGACACCGCGGAACACCTCGGCGATGCGCGCCACGAGGTCGTCGTGGATCCCCTTCTGTACGAGGAGCCTGGACCCCGCCGAGCAGGTCTGGCCCGCGTTCTGCAGGATCGAGTTCACGAGGATGGGGACGGCCCGGTCGAGGTTCGCGTCGGCGAAGACGATGTTGGGTGACTTGCCGCCGAGCTCCATCGTGACCGGGATGGTGCGCTCGGCCGCGGCGTGGCTGATGATCGTGCCCACCTCGACCGAGCCGGTGAACGAGATGTGGGCGACGCCGGGGTGCCCGGTGAGGAGGGCACCCGTCGACTCGCCGTAGCCCGTCACGACGTTGAACGCGCCGGACGGCAGGCCCGCCTCGAGCCCGAGCTCGGCGAGGCGGAGCGCCGTGAGCGGTGTCTCCTCGGCGGGCTTGAGCACGCAACCGTTGCCCATGGCCAGCGACGGCGCCACCGAGCGGCCGAGGATCTGCATGGGGTAGTTCCACGGGATGATGTGCGCGGTCACCCCGTGCGGTTCCCACGACGTGAAGACGAAGGTGTCGTCGTTGAGCGGGATGGTCGTGCCGTAGAAGGTCTCGATCGCGCTGGCGTAGAAGTCGAAGTAGCGCGCGGTGATCTCGGTGTCGCGCCGCGCCTGCTTGAGCGGCTTCCCGGTCTGGCGCGACTCCAGCTCGGCGAGCTCGGCGAGGTCCCGCTCGACCAGCTGAGCGATCCGCCGCAGCACGCGGGCGCGATCGGCGACGGCCACGCGACGCCAGCTCGCGCTGGCGGCGGCAGCCGCCGCGACCGCCCGATCCACCTCCGCGGCACCGCAGTGCGCCGTCCGCGCGAAGACCTGCCCCGTCGACGGGTCGAAGACGGGGACCTCCTCGGACGTCACGACTCGCTGGCCGTCGATGAGTGCCGGGATCTGATCCATGGTTCTTCCGTTCTCTGGTGAGGCCCGGCAGCGCCGCGGTCCGGGTCGGGGGAATCCGGCCGCGGCGGCTGCCGGGGGACTACATGGCGGTGTAGCCGCCGTCGATGACGAGACAGCTGCCGACGGTGAAGGAGCTGTCGTCGCTGGCCAGCCACAGGGCGCCCTGGGCGATCTCGCGCGGGTCGGCGACCCGCATGATCGGCGCCCAGCTCGCCTGCTCCGCCGCCGTCTTGGCCGGGTCGAGGCTGTTGTCCACCTCGGCCTGCAGCAGCGGGGTCCGGGTGATCCCCGGGCAGAGCGAGTTGACCCGGATGTTGTGCCGGATCAGGTCCACCGCGATGGACTTGGTGAACATGATCACCGCGCCCTTGCTGGCGTTGTACGCCGGTGACTCGGGCACGGCGACGAGACCCATCTCCGAGCCGAGGGTCACGATGGAGCCGCCACCCGCCGCCTTCATGTGGGGCACGGCCTGCTTGACGAGGGTGAACATGCCCTTCACGTTCGTCGCGAGGACCCGGTCCCACTCGTCCTCCTCGAGCTGCTCGATGGGCATCACGCTCGTGATCCCCGCGTTGCAGACGAGGACGTCGATGCCGCCGAACTCCGTCACGGTGGCGTCGACCATCCGTCCCGCGTCCGTCATGCTGCGTACGTCCCCGTGCACGCCGGAGACCGTTCCGTAGGCGGCGAGCTCGAGAACGGCCGAGTCCAGGGCGTCGGAGTCGAGGTCCGAGATCACGACCCTGGCCCCCTGCTCCAGGAACAGCTGGGCGATGGCCCGACCGATCCCTGATGCGCCGCCGGTCACGAGCGCGCTCTTGCCTTCAAGTCGAGCCACGGATGATCTCCTTCGTTGTTCGGGACGGACTCAGTTCAGGGACTTGGGCATGGACGTCGCGGGGGGACCCGGCTGCACCGGCAGGCCGGAGACGTCCTGCGCCTCCGGGATCGCCTCGGCCTCCATGAAGAGCACCTCGCCGAGGCGGTCGAAGGTCTGCGAGCCGCGGCGCTTCAGGGCCGCACCCCACAGCGCCGCGCCGACGACGACGGCGATGATGATGGCGGGCATGACCGCGAGCGGCGGTGCCGGCCACGGGTTCATGTTCAGCCACAGCGCCGCGAGGAACGTGACGCTGGACAGCGCCGGGAAGACGGCGTGCACGACGACGTTGAACTCGCTGGGGTACTTCCGGTGGATGAAGACCGGGAGCGCGATGTTCGTGAGGATGAAGATGGGCAGGATGCCGAGCGACGAGAGGTAGCCGAGGTTGCCGAAGGCGGCCATCGGCCCCCACACCGCGCCGGCCACCAGGCCCACCACCAGAGTCCCCACGGAGTACGCGAGGATCGCGATGTGCGGCGTCTGGTGCTTGCGGTGCGTGCGGCCCAGCGCCCGCGGCAGCAGGCCGTCGCGGCCGAGGGAGTACATGACGCGGAAGTTGGCGGTGTGGATCGCCAGCAGCACCGCGATGAGGGCGGACACCGCGGCGAGGTCGACGATGGCGCCGTACCAAGGGCCGATGTAGCGGACGGCGAGGTCGTGCAGCGGTGCCGCCGAGGACGCGAGGTCGCCGACGTGGTCCGCGCCGTACCCGACGATGATCGAGTACATCGCGAAGGTGAACCAGAGACCGGTGAGGACGACGGAGCCGATGAGCGCGATGGGCAGGTTGCGGCGCGGGTTGCGCACCTCTTCGGCCACCGTCGAGCAGGACTCGAACCCGAAGAAGGCCAGCACGATGAAGACGAACGCCTGACCGAGCCCGCCGAGGCCCTGCGCCGACTGACCCGGCGTGAAGGCCTCCGGCACCTGTCCCGAGTCCCCACCCTTCACCACGATGAGGATGAGCAGTACGCCGACCACGGCGACCTCCGCGATGAGGAACGCGATGTCGAACTGCATCGAGGTGTGCACGGAGTACCACGCGAGCGCGCCGACGGCGGTCACGATGACCCCCATGAGCAGCCACCACGGGATGTCGAGCCCGAAGTCGGTCTTGAGCGTGTTCTCGACGAACCCGCCGAAGAGGTTGATGTTGAGCGGGCTCTGCAGCGCGTAGGCGAAGAAGAGCAGGACGCCGGCGACGAAGCCCGTCCGGGAGCCCAGCGCCAGGGTGATGAACTTGTAGAACGTGCCCGCCGAGGTCACGCGGCGGGTGAACTGCGCCAGCGTCGACGCCATGAGTGCGATACCGAGCGTGCCCATGATGAAGGCGAACGGCGACGACACGCCCGCCTTCCCGGCGATCAGCGCCGAGATGAAGATGACGCCGATCGTGGGCGAGATGAAGGCCAGGGACATGGCCATCGCGCTCGTCAGACCCAGGGCGTTCCTCTTGAGTTCGTTCTCCACCGGTGCCGCCACCGCCGTCTCGCTGTCCATGAACGGGCTCCTCGCCTCGATGAGTCGTGAACGACCGTCCCATGACGGGCCACCAACTCGGATGCGGAGGAGTATGCCGTCTTGCATGCAAAAGTCAATGGATCGTACCAGCCGACTTTTCGCCGCCCGACCGTCGGTCGGGACCGGCGGATCTCAGGTGCGGCCGGAGTCGCGACGGTAGCCCCAGACGGCACCGGCCACGAGCACGGCCAGCCAGACGGCGACGTTGAGGACGGCCACGGGTGACGGCCAGTTGCCGTCGAGCGGGGCGTGCACGATCACGCCGAGGCCGTAGAGCGGGGTGCCCTGTGCCACCGTCTGAACGACGGGGCTCAGCTGGTCCAGCGGGACGAACAGCCCGCCGCACAGTGCCGACAGCGCCAGCGCGAAAGAGGCTGCGGCAGTGACGCTCTCGGGCGGCAGCAGGTGCCCGAGGAAGAGCCCAAGGGCGGCGAAGAGCAGGGAGCCGAGCCAGGCGAGCAGCCCGGTCAGGATCCAGAGGTGTGCCGGCAGGGACGGCCGATGAGTCACGAGCCCGACGGCGTAGACGGCGAGCACGGCGCCGAGGCCGAGGACGAGGGAGCTGACGACCTTCGCAGCGACATGGGCGGCGGGCGACAGCGGGGTGAGCCGGAGCTGGCGCGTCCAGCCGACGGCGCGCTCCTGCGAGACGGTCGCGCCGGCGTTGGTCGTCGCCACCACCGCCCCGTAGAGCGCCATGCTGATCATGATCGACGCGGAGACGTTGCCGTGGCCGTCGGCTCGGTCGGCGTACCTGCCGTTGAGCCCGAACGCGAGGAAGAACAGCGCGGGCATGGCGATCGCGAGGACCAAGGCTCGCCGGTTGCGCAGTGCCCGGCGGAGCTCGAGCTCGATGACGGTCCGGTTCACGAGCACGGCCACGCGGCTCGCACCCGCCGCGCCCCGGACCTCCGGCGCGCTCATGACGCGCCCTCGTCGATCGGTGCGACGTCGCCGGAGATGAGCTCCAGGAAGGCGTCGTGCAGTCCCGCGGCGGCGATCTCCACGTCCCGGGCGTCGGTGCGCGTGAGCAGGTGACGCGCCACGGCGTCGGAGTCCCTCGCGTGGACCTCGACGGTTCCGCGCCGCACCTCGATGCGCTCGACCCCGGGGACCGCCCGCAGCGCCTCCTCGTCGAGCGTGGCCACCGTTGCGCGGACGACTCGACCCGCGGCGAGCGACCGGATCTGGGACGGCGTCCCGTCGGCTACGACGGCACCGCGACGGACCACAACGACCCGATCCGCGAAGGCGTCCGCCTCCTCGAGGTAGTGCGTCGCGAAGAGCACCGTGCGCCCGCGGTCGGCCTCGTGGCGGACGGCGGCCCAAAAGCGTTGGCGGCCCTCCACGTCGAGACCCGTGGTCGGTTCGTCGAGGACGAGCAGGTCGGGGTCGGGGAGCAGCGCCATGGCGAACTTCAGGCGCTGCTGCTCGCCGCCGGAGCACCGGCCCACGAGCCGCTGCGCGAGGTGGCCTATCCCGGCACGCTCCATGGCGGCGGGCACGTCACCGGTCCGTTGATACAGGCTCGCGGCGTATCGCACGGTCTCCTGCACGGTGAGGTCCTTGAGCAGTCCCCCACCCTGCAGCACGGCGGCGAGACGCCCGCTCGCCACCGCCTTCGACGGAGCCATGCCGCAGACGAGGACCCGGCCCGACGTGGGCGCGGACAGCCCCAGGACCAGATCGATGGTCGTCGTCTTGCCTGCCCCGTTCGGGCCGAGCAGGGCGACGACCTGCCCGCGAGGGACGACCAGGTCGATCCCTCGGACTGCCCGCACCGAGCCGAACTCCTTGCGCACCCGCACGAGCTCCACGGCGGGGGCCCTCGGGTCCGGCGCGACGACGCGCAGCTCCCCGGGACCGGCGACGAGGGTCATCGGGTCGGTCCGGCGTCGCGGGACGAGTCGGTGGCGGCGTCGACGTCGCGCCGGCGGTCCACCTCCGTGCGCTCGGTCGCCGTCAGTCCGGCGACGAACGCGACCACGTTCTCGAGCAGCTCGGCGTCCACCGGTTCCCGGACCTCGTGGCGGTAGGCGCGCAGGCTGGCGGGCCCGCGCTGCCGTCGCAGGGTGTGGGTGACGTCGGGCATGCGCAGCGTGATCGAGCCGGCAACCGAGTCGTGGACGACGGCGAGGTCGTCGGCGTCGACCTGGAGGTCCTTGTCCCCGGTGACGGCGAGCAGAGGGATACGGATCCGCGCAAGGTCGACGAGCGGGTCGTACGCCATGAACTCGCGCAGCCAACGGGCGTTGACCCGGACCCCGCCGATGCGTGCCACGTCCGTCGTGGTCGCCCGCACCCGCACATGGTTCGCCGCGACCTTCGCCACCGGATCCACACGGAGCATGCGCAGGGTCCGTCGTACCGCCGCGGGGAGCGTGGGCACGATCGTGCGCGCCTGCCAGAGCAGGACGTCCTCGCCCGCGGACGCTGAGCCGGCCAGCAGCACGACGCCGCACAGCGAGCTGTCACCGCCGGCCAGCGCGGTGGCGACGAGTGCCCCCTCGCTGTGACCGACGATCGCGATGCGCCCCGGATCGATCCCCGGTTGGGACCGCAGCGCGTCGAGCGCGGCGCGCGCGTCCTCGACCCCGTCCCAGAACCCGACGGCCCGCCAGTCCCCGCCGTCGCTGGCCCCGACGCCGCGCTTGTCGTAGCGCAGGCTGGCGATCCCGGCCGTGGCGAGGGACTCCGCGACCTGACGCGTGATGTCGAGGCGCAGGCGGCGGTGGTTGGAGTCGCGGTCGACCGGTCCGGAGCCGACGACCAGCAGGACCGCGGGTCGCGGGGCGGCGTACTGCTCCGGGTCGGGGAGCATCAGGGTTCCCCGGAGCGTGGCGCCGGGGGCCGGGAAGCTCAGCTCGCGCTCGCTCGCCACGTGTCGGCGTGCGGCGCCGTGCGGCGCGAGCCTGTCGGCCAGGTCCCGCGCCGCCTGCGTTCCGATGACCAGTCGGGAGTAGCGCTGCCCCGACAGCTCGATGGACAGCGCCGGTTCGTCGCGGCGGACGCACGCGAGCAGACGCCCGCCACGGCCGCGGTAGGTGCCGATCTTGGTGTGCCCCGGCCAGCCGAGCCCGGGCGAACGCAACCCGGCTACCGCGCTGATCCCGTCGGCGACGACCGTCACAGACCGCACGGCGTCCAGAGGGAGGTCCTGGTCGCGGACGAATCCGAGCGTGCGTTCGCGTCGGGTGAAGCGCACCCGCAGACGAGACGGCGTGATGTCGAGGTCCCTCATGGTTGACACCATTCCCATTCACGCGAATGATGTCAAATATGAGAACGGTTACCCCGGTGCGCTCGATGACTCCACCCGCGGCGCACGATGACCCCGACGACCAGGCCGCACCCGGTGCAGACCTGCTGCTGCATCCGGTGCGGCTGCGGATCGTCCAAGCCTTCCTCGGCGATCGACGGCTCACGACCGCCGAGCTGGGCAGGGAGCTCCACGACGTCCCCGCCGCGACCCTCTACCGGCACGTCGCTCGCCTGACCGAAGCGGGCGTCCTGGAGGTGGTGTCGGAGCGGCGGTCCCGGGGCTCGGTGGAGCGGACGTTCCGGCTCCGACCCGGCGCAGGTGTCGTCGGGGACGAGGACCTTGCCGCGATGAGCACCGACGACCATCGCCGGGCCTTCCGGGTGTTCGTCGTCGGGCTGCTGTCGGACTTCGACCGCTATCTCGACCGCGGGAAGCCCGATCTCGCCGGCGACCTGGTGGGCTACCGGCACGCTGCCATGTACCTCAGCGACCGCGAGGTCGAGAGGCTCATCGTCGACCTCAACGCAGTCCTGGCGCCGCGACTGGCGCTCAGGCCGACGAAGAGCAGGACCCGCCGGATGTTCAGCACGATCCTGATGCCCGCCGATCCTCCCCCCGACGCCGAGACCCACTGAGCCGAGAGGCCGGCCAGGACGGTGAGATCTTCGAACGGATCCCCGGCCGAGCCGACCGAGAGCGAGGTGACCGGGTCCGTCAGGTGCAAGGCCCTACGCTGTGCGCGTGGCAGGGGACGGCGGGGGACGTCGCGGAATCGGCCGTTCAGCGGGTCTCGTCCTTGCGTTCACATTGTGTGTCTGGCCGGCCTGGTTCTTCATCGCGCAGACGCGGACGTGGCCCGCCGCCTTTCTCGACAGCGGCATCTACCGGCAAGCGGCCCAGGCGTTCCTGTCTGGCGCTGATGTGTACTCGGGCAAGTTCGGGCCACCTGGCCTGCCGTTCACATACCCGCCCTTCGCGTTGCTGACCTTCGTGCCACTGGCCCTCCTGCCGTCGGTGCTGGCTTCGATCCTGACGTTCGGCGTCTCGGTTGTTGCCCTCGTCGCCTGCGTCAGATGGGGCCAGCAGTACGCGACCGGTGGGCGAGCTGGACCGTGGTGGCTGACAGTTGCTCTCTCCGCCTGCGCGTCGGTGATCGTCGAGCCGGTGCGGACAACGCTTGGCCTCGGCCAGGTGAACCTTCTGTTGTTGGCCCTGATCCTGGGACTGGACGCACGCGGCGGACCCCGGGCCGGTTGGGGAGCCGGAATCGCCTCGGCGGTGAAGGTCACACCCGCGCTGCTCGTCGTGGCCCAAGCCGTCCGAGGCGAGAGGCGCGCGTTCTGGCGCGGCGTGGGAGCCTTCGCCCTCGCCACGGGGATCGCGGCGGTCTTCGCTCCGTCTGCCAGCCGCCACTACTTCACGGTGCTGCTCTGGGACTCGGCTCGTCCGGGGAATCTCGCGTACATCGGGAACCAGTCGCTCCGAGGCGTGTGGAAGCGGCACCTTCCCGGTGCGGGCGCCATCGGTTGGGCCCAGTCCTGCGCTGCCGTCCTGGTCGTGGGTGCGTGGTCCGTGCGCAGGCATCGGTACGACGCGTGGTTCTCACTCACGCTGGCCGGCGTCGTCGCGCTGCTCGTCTCGCCGGTGTCCTGGAGCCACCACTGGGTCTGGGTCATTCCGTGCCTGGCGGTCGGGGCCCGACGAGGCTGGCGCAGTCCCGTGGGGTGGGCGTCGTTGCTGATGCTCGCGTCCACGCTCGCCGAAGTGTTCCTGTGGACCCGGCCCGCCCCTCCGCTGTGGAGCCAAGACCTGTACGTCGTGTCCGGCTTGGTCTTCCTTGCCGCTGCTGCCCTCTCGGCTCCGGGCGCGCCCACGGACGGGCACACCGCCGGACGCGCACGACAGTCCCCCGTGCTCACCGGCGAGGCGGCCGCCTGAGGGCGATTCCTGGCGCGCACGGCATGCGATCAGCGAGCCGACCGCGAGGGCGGTCCGGCCCAGGCGCCGCCGGCATCGACCTCGGCGAGGCCGGGCTCGGGTGCGCGACCGCCCTCGATCGCGAGCACGGCTGCCAGCCTGTTGGTGACGCCGAGCTTGCGATAGGCGTTCTCGAGGTGCTTGCGCACGGTGCACGCGGCGATCGACAGCCGTTCGGCGATCTCGGCGTTGGACAGCCCGCCGGCGACCTGACGCAGGACGCGTCGCTCCTGGAGAGTGAGCGAGGGCGGCAGCGCAGACGTCGGTCGCTGCCGCATCAGCCGCTCCAGCGCCGGGGCCACGAGGGTGAGCAGTGCGCGGTCCCGTACCGAGAAGTCGGCGCTGCGGCGGACCATCCACAGCTTGACGACGAGGTCGGGTCCGCAGCGCACCCCGAAGGAGAGCACCGACACCTCCCGGGCGGTCGAGTCGCCCTGCACGCGCGGATCTGGGGTGGTCTCCACCTCCGTGATGCGATGGAGGACGCCTACTACCTCGACCACACGACGGCGGACCGGGTGCTCCGCGCCATCCGCTGACGCGCCGCTGCTTCACCGCTCGAACCCCCGCCGACCGAACGGTTCTCCGGGGGTTCGGGCGGTGAGGCGTCTGCCTGCATCCGGCCGCTCCCTGCAGTGGCACCCGTCGCAGGCATTCGGACGCCACCGCCCTTGCGATCGGGGCCGACCACGTCGCGCCGACGGGTTAGCCGGCCCGGCGTTGCCATCGACTGGTTGCGTGTTTAGTCTGCTGTTCGTGCGTACAGCGCCGTACCTGGAGCGTCCGGCACCCGACCTCACGGCCCGGGCGAGGATCCGCGACGCCGCGATCGAGTGCTTCGCGGCGGACGGCTTCGAGGCGTCCTTCCGGACGATCGCGGCCCGGGCCGGCGTCTCGCCCGCGCTCATCACCCACCACTTCGGCTCCAAGACCGCGCTGCGCGCCGAGTGCGACGCCGTCGTGCTGGACCGGTACCGCGCGCTGAAGTCCGACGCGGTCGCGCTGCGCAGCGAGTACCTGCTGGGGGCGCTCACCGCACCGGGCACGTCGCCCACCCTGCTCGTCTACCTGCTGCGCGCCATCCTCGCCGGGGGCAGCTCGGCCCGCGCGTTCCTCGACCACCTCGTCGACGACATGACGCAGGTCATGGCCGACGGCGTCGCCTCGGGCCTGGTTCGGCCCTCACGCGACGAGCGGGCCCGCCTGCGCTACCTCACCCATCAGACGATGGGGGCGCTCGCCGTGCAGTTCGTGACGATGCCCGGGGTGACACCCGAGGAGTTCGCCGCGTCCCTGCACGCGGGAGAGCAGGACACGCTGCTGCCGATGCTGGAGCTGTTCACCGAGGGTCTGCTCACCGACCACCGGATGCTCGACGACTACGTCGAGTACGTCTCACGGTCCGGGTCGCGCCCCGGGACGCCTACGGCGAGACCAGCTTCCCCCGCCACCGCGACGAAGGCCGCCGCGCGACGCCACCCCGCGAGGAGTCGACCGTGACCGAGACCACCGTGCGTCCGGGTCGTACCGACGACAACGCCGTGGAGGTGCAGGGCCTGACGAAGAGCTTCGGCCGGGTCCAGGCGCTGCGCGGCCTGGACCTGACCGTGCCCGCCGGTCAGGTGACCGGCTTCCTCGGGCCGAACGGTTCCGGGAAGACCACGACGATCCGCATCCTGCTCGGGCTGCTCCGTGCCGACGGCGGCCGCGCGGCGGTCCTCGGCGGCGACCCGTGGGCCGACGCCGTACGCCTGCACCGTTCGGTCGCGTACGTGCCCGGCGACGTCAACCTGTGGCCCAACCTCACCGGAGGGCAGGCCATCGACATCCTGTGCCGCCTCCAGGGCCCGCTGGACCCGCGACGCAAGAAGGCGATGCTCGAGCGCTTCGACCTGGATCCGACCACGAAGGCCCGCGCCTACTCCAAGGGCAACCGGCAGAAGGTGGCCCTCGTCGCCGCGCTCGCGTCGACGGCCGAGCTGCTCCTGCTCGACGAGCCGACGTCGGGACTCGATCCGCTCATGGAGGCCGCCTTCACCGAGTCGATCCGCGAGGTGCGGTCCGAGGGACGTTCCGTGCTGCTGTCCAGCCACATCTTCGCCGAGGTCGAGCGCCTGGCCGATCGCGTGACGATCATCCGCGAGGGCGTGACGGTCGAGTCGGGCACGATCGCCGAGCTGCGGCACCTCACCCGTACCCAGGTCACCGTCGTCCTCGACTCCGGCGCCGACGGTCTCGCGAGGGTGGCGGGGGTGCACGACCTGCGCCAGCTCGACGGGCACGTCACCTTCGCGGTCGACGACGACGCGCTCCCCCAGGTGCTCACGTCGGTGGCCGCGCTGCACCCGCGGTCGCTGGTCGCCAACCCGCCGTCGCTCGAGGAGCTCTTCCTGCGCCACTACCAGCCCGAGCTGGCCGCGCTGAACGGACCTCGGCCGTGACCGCCGGCACCCAGGAGCTGCGGCAGGTCGGGCTGCAGGTAGGGCGGCCGGCAGCCGACACGCTCGCCGGCACGGGCGCCATGATCCGGCTCGTCCTGCGGCGCAACCGGATCCGGCTGCTGGTCTGGTGGCTCGTCATCGTCGGCCTGTTCGCCTACGTCGAGGCGTACTACCACGACATCTTCCGCACGCAGGCCGCCCTCGACGACTTCGCCGCGGTCAGCAACGTGCCCGCCATCAAGGCGCTCACCGGTCTCGCCGCCGCACCGGCCACGCTGGGTGGTGCGGTCTGGACGAAGATCTGGATGACGTGCGCGCTCATGCTCGCCTTCGGCGTCGTCTTCCTCGTCACCCGCAACGGCCGCGCCGACGAGGAGACCGGGCGGACCGAGCTGCTGCGCTCGCGGCCGTTGGGGCTGCACGCCTACTCCGTCGCGTCGTGGGCGGTGACCTCGGCACTGTGCGTGGCGGTGGGCGCCGGCGTCGCGCTCGCGTCCGTCGCGGGAGGGCTCGACCCGGCGGGATCGGGGATCACCGGCTCGCTGATCGTCGGCGCGTCGATCGCAGGGATCGGGCTGCTGGCCGTCGGGGTGGCCGCCGTCGCGGGTCAGGTGACGACGACCTCGCGCGCCGCGAACGGGCTCGCCTCCACGGTTCTCGGCGCCTTCTACGTCCTGCGCATGATCGGCGACCTCGGCGACGGGCGGCTCACCTGGGCGTCACCCGTCGGGTGGGGCCAGCAGATGCAGCCGTGGGGCGGCAACCGCTGGTGGCCGCTCGCCCTCATGCTGGTCCTGGCCGCGGTCCTGCTGGCGCTCGCCTCCCGGATCGAGGGGCGCCGGGACCTCGGCGCCGGCCTCGTGGCCGAGCGCGCCGGCCGGCCGTCGGCGCCCGACAGCTACACCGCACCCCTCGGGCTGGCGCTGCGGCTCGAGCGCGGTCCGATCATCGGCTGGACGCTCACGATCATCCTGAGCGGGCTGCTGCTCGGCTCGGTCGTCGACGCCATGAACACCCTGATGGCCGACGCCGGCGACACCGTCAGCACCATCATGCGCGGCACCGGGGTCGACGCGCTGATCTCCATGCTCGTCACGATGATCGCGATGGTCACCACGGTCTTCGCGATCCAGACCACGCTGTCCCTGCGCGGCGACGAGGCCAGCGGCATCGTCGAGAACCAGCTCGCCGGCGCGGTGTCGCGCACCGGCTGGGTCCTCCAGCGCCTGGTGATCCCGGTGCTGGGTTCCGCGGTCCTGCTGCTCCTCGGTGGCGGCCTCGTGGGACTGAGCCACGGCGCCACTGCCGGCCAGGGCGACGCAGACCATCACGCTCGCGCTGGCCGCACTGACCTACTGGCCGGCCGTGATGGTCTTCGTCGGCATCGCGGTCGTGCTGTTCGGGTGGCTGCCGCGCCTGTGCGATCGCCCTGTCGTGGGGCGTGCTCGCGGCGATGTGGGTCGTCGTCCTCGTCGGCGACGCGCTCCACCTGCCGAGCTGGCTGCTCGACGTGCTGCCCTTCTCCGCCACGCCGTACCAGCCGCTCGAGCCCATGTCCTGGACGCCCGTCGTGGTCATGACGGCTGCCGCGGCCCTGCTCTGCTGGCTCGGACTGGCCCGGTTCGCGCGCCGCGACGTGCAGCCCGGCTGACGCCGTCGCTCGTCGCATCCGTCCGGACTTGTCGAACGTCCTGCCGTGATCCTCACGCGGTCGCAGTCGTCCGTGACGCGCCTCGACCGCCCCGGTGCATCGCCCGTCGATGGCCCGGACTACACCGCGATGCGGGATCCCATGATGACCGTACGGTCCCGTGGCAGCCCGAAGTACTCGGCGGCATCCGCCGTGATGCGTGATGTGGCGACGAACAGCCGCTTGCGCCATCGGGTCATTCCTGGCGCGTCGCCGACCCGCAGCTCGATGGTCGAGAGGAAGTACGACGCATCCTCTGGCTCGATGAGGGTCTCGATGCCGCCGTCAGCGACGAGACGCAGGACGCGGGGCACGTTCGGCTCGTCCATGTAGCCGAAGAACGCGTCGACGTGCGTGATCCCGTCGTCGGAGTAGCCGAGATCATCCAGCACGATCCGGTCCGCATCAGCGACGAACGGCACCGGTCGGGTCTGGATCGAGAGGATGATCACGTGCTCGTGCAGGATGTGGTTGTGCTCGACGTTGGCCCGCATCGCCAGCGGCGTCGTCTCCTTGCTGCGGTTGAGGAACACCGCCGTGCCGGGTACCCGCTGCAACGGTGGTTGGCGTGCGTGCAGCTCCTCGACGAACTCGCGGAGCGACCCCTCGTCCTGCTCGCGCTGTCGGGTGACGAGCACCCGTCCGCGTTGCCAGGTGACGAGGACCGTGAAGACCGTGACTCCGATGAGCAGAGGCACCCACGCGCCGTAGAGGAGCTTGGTGGCGTTCGCGGCGAGGAACAGCACCTCGATGACGAGGAAGAAGCCGGCTCCGCCGAACACCACCCACAGTGGCTTCCCCCACTGGTGGCGGGCGATGTAGAAGAACAGCAGCGTCGTGATGGTGATCGTGCCGGTGACGGCCATGCCGAAGGCGAAGGCGAGCGCGGCCGACGTGCGGAAGGCGAAGACCAGGGTGAGCACCGAGACCATGAGGACCCAGTTGATCCAGGGGACGTAGATCTGCCCGATCGTCTGGGCGGAGGTGTGGCTGATCCGCAACCGCGGCAGGTAGCCGAGCTGCACGGCTTGATGGGCCACGGAGAAGGCTCCCGTGATGACCGCCTGCGACGCGATGACCGTCGCCGCCGTCGCGAGCACGACCATCGGCAGTCGCGCCCACTCAGGCACGAGCAGGAAGAACGGACTGCTGATGGCCTCGCCCGGGTTGCCCAGCACGAGCGCCCCCTGGCCCATGTAGCTGAGCAGGCACGCCGGGAAGACCAGCAGCAGCCACCCACGGGTGATCGGGGCCCGACCGAAGTGCCCCATGTCGGCGTAGAGCGCCTCCGCCCCGGTGATCGCCAGCACCACGGCGGCGAGGGAGAAGAACGCCACCGAGAAGTGGCCGACCAGGAATCCGATCGCATACGTCGGTGACAGCGCCCGCAGGATCTGCGGATGCTCGGAGATACCGGCGATCCCGCACGCCGCGATGGAGGTGAACCACACGATCATGACCGGTCCGAAGATCCGCCCGACCTTCGCCGAGCCCACGCGTTGCGAGACGAACAGCATCACGATGATCACCGCAGTGATGGGAACGATCCACGCGTCCAGGGACGGTTCGACGACCCGCAGGCCCTCGACGGCGGACAGTACCGAGATGGCCGGTGTGATCATGCTGTCGCCGAAGAACAGTGACGCACCGAAGATGCCCAGACCGGCCAGCGCCAGCTTGGTACGTCGTCCCCCGGCGACTCCCCGCCGCTGGATGAGAGTGATCAGCGCGAGGATCCCGCCCTCTCCGTCGTTGTCCGCGCGCATCACGAGGAGGACGTACTTGATGGTGACGATCAACGTCACGGACCACAGGACGAGCGAGATCAGGCCGTAGACGCTGTCCGTCGTCGCCTCGACAGGGTGCGGGTCGCTGGGATTGAAGATCGTCTGGATCGTGTAGATCGGACTCGTCCCGATGTCGCCGAACACCACTCCGAGCGCGGCCACCGTGACGGCCAGCTGCGCGGGGGTACGGACCCGAACGCGGCCCGTCGCCGGCGACCCGCCGATCTGGGTGTCGCGTCGTCGGCCGGCCGGTCGATGCGATGCTCGGATTCTCCGGGTCAGCCGCCGTCATGCATGCACGGGCGAACGACGCCGCGACCTGGTCCGCGAGCATGCCCGCGACGATCAACCGCTCCCGAGGAACCGGATCATGCCGATCGTCGGTCACGAGAAACGCTCCGAAGTCCTGCCCTCGACGTGCAGGGGCAGTTCCACGGGGACCTCGGGGAACCCGTACTCCTGTATCGGCCAGGCTCCGTCGCCCCATTCGACGCGTCCGTCGCGTTGCAGCACGGGCAAGGATAGGGGCTGGATGCGGCACTGGATGAAGCTGACCTCCCGGACACCAAGCAAGTCCGTCAGTTCGGCACTGACCCGTTCGATCAGTTCGCTGGTGGACCCTGGCCCGAGTGCCTGCGCGGACACCGACCTGATGAGCGCGAGATGGGCGGCCTCCTCCGTCGCGACACGACGGTGCGTGGCGGACCGTACCGCGATCTCGGTCACCGACAACCCCACGAGCAGCAGGAGAACTGTCGTCTGGATGTCCTGGCTGCTGCTGATCGCGAAATGGAAGAACGGCACAGTGAGGAAGAAGTCGAACCACACAGGAACCGACACAGCTGCGAACGTGGCTGCCACCCGGTCACCCGTGACTGCAACGGCGACAACGACGACGCACCATGATCAGTGCTGCATCGGTGTTGGGCACCCAGGTGCGCACGGCATGCAGCACGGCCGCCGCGAGCGGCGGGGCAACAAGCTCCAGCGCCGATGCGGGCTGACGCCCCGTGAGCCGTGCCAACTTTCCCACTCCTCCACGGTAGACGTCGGGCTGCCGGGCTGTCGCGATTCTTCACGGCACCTTGATGCCCTCACCCGGAGGCGCGCGCCGCGACTCCGGGCGCTCCTCAGAGAGGTCTGGGTTCCAGTCGGTAGCCCAGTCCGGCCTCAGTGACGATGTGGCGTGGCCGTGCCGGGTCGTCCTCGAGCTTGCGGCGGAGCTGGGCCATGTACACCCGAAGGTAGTGCGTCTCCTTCTCGTACCCGGGTCCCCAGACTTCGAGGAGCAGCTGCTGCTGGGGCACGAGCCGACCCGGATTGCGGGCCAGCACTTCGAGCAGGTGGTACTCCGTGGGGGTCAGTCGCACCACTTGGCCCTGGCGCACGACGCGGCCGGCCGCGAGGTCGATGGAGAAGGTCCCGAGGTCGACGACCTGGGGAGCCTGGCCTGCCGCCGACAGTGAACCTCGGCGAACCGCCGCCCGCACTCGCGCGAGGAGCTCGCTCATGTCGAACGGCTTGGTCACATAGTCGTCGGCGCCGGCGTCGAGGGCGTCGACCTTCTCTTCCCCGGTCGTGCGCGCCGACAGCACGACGACCGGAACCGGATTCCACCCTCGGATTCCTCGCAGCACGTCGAGACCGTCCATGTCCGGAAGACCCAGGTCGAGGATCACGACGTCCGGATGCCCACGTGCCACCAGGTCGAGAGCGTCGGCACCGGATCCGGCCACGTCGACCTCGAAGCCGTGAGCCGACAGGTTGATGGCAAGCGCCCGGGTGAGCGCCTGCTCGTCGTCGACGACGAGAACCCGCATCATGAGGCTTCCGTCCCGGTCCGTTCCTCGACGACGAGCGCGGTCGCGAGGGGCAGCTCGACGACCATCGTGAGCCCGCCGCCCGGCGTGTCCTCGGCTTCGATCGTGGCGCCGACGGCCTCGGCCAGGCCGCGGGCAACGGCCACGCCCAGTCCCACCCCGGTGCCGCGCGGAACGTCGCCGAGCCGTTGAAATGCCTCGAACATGCGCGGCTTGTCCTGGTCCGCCACTCCGGGTCCGCGGTCGACGATGCGCAGCTGGAGCCGGCCAGCACCGACGACTCCTGCGGTGAGACGCACGGGCACGTGGTTCGGCGAGTAGCGCACAGCGTTCTCCACCAGGTTGGCCACGGCCCGTTCGAGCAGGCCCGCGTCGGTGAGGACGAGTGGCAGCGTGTCGTCGGTCTCGTCGACCACCGCCTCGGACGCCACCCCGTTGAGCGCTCCGTAGAGCACTTCGTCGAGCGAGACGGGGGCGAGCAGTGGGCGTACCGAGCCGGTCTGGAGGCGGGACAGGTCCAGCAGGTTCTCCAGGAGTGCGTCGAGCCGGTCGGCGGAGTCTGCGGCGTTGCCCAGGAGGGTCTCGCGGTCGTCCGCGGACAGCTCGAGTTCCGGGTCTCGTGCGGTCGCGATGCTCGCCTTGATGCCGGCAAGCGGTGTCCGGAGGTCGTGGGACACGGCTGCGAGAAGCGCCGTGCGCACGGCGTCGGACTCGCTGAGCCGAACGGCGTCAGCGGCCCTGGTGGTGAGTCGGTCGCGCTCGAGAACCGCCGCCGCCTGGGCCGCGAAGGCGTCGAGCATCCGCCGGTCCGCCGCCGGGAGCGGACTCCCAGACAGCGCCAGAACGAGCCCCGACCCGGCATCGGCGACCACGGCGGCGGCCTCGACGGACGCCGGCGGTGATGCGCCGGACACCTCGACGATCCTCGTGACGGAGCCGGAGCCGTCCACCTGACTCGAAGAGGGCGGCCCCGGTCATGCCGAACGTCTCGCACGCCTGGTCGAGCAGAGCCCGCACGCCTTCCCCGCGCCGCAGGACACCGGCAGACAGCGACGCCAGCACGCTTCGCCTCAGCTCGCCGTCGGGCTGCCTCCTTGGTCGCTGCCGCGCTGCGGTCGACGATCGTCGCGACGATTGCAGCGACGGCAAGGAAGACGACCAAGGCGAAGGCATTCTCCGGCGCTGAGATGGTGAGCTCGCCATACGGCGGAACGAAGAACCAGTTGGCCAACAAGCTCGCGATCACGGCGGTCGCGATGGCCGGTGGCAGTCCGCCGACGAGGGAAGACACAACCACGCCGAGGAGGAAGGCGAGCAGGACCGTCGAGATCGACATCCCGCTGCGGACAGGCAGCAGTGCCAGGGTGAGGAGCAGAGGGATGGCCACCGCAAGGACCCACGGGCGCAGGCTCGGTGGGCCGGCGATTCTCCGACGTCGGTCCGTCGGTCTCGGCGCGGTGTCGTGCGTCACCACATGGACGTCGATGTCGCCTGAGTTGCGGACGATCTGGTCCGCGTGGCTCTGGCGTAGGGCCATGCTGACGCGGCCGCGCCGAGACGCACCGACGACGACCTGGGTGCCGTTGACGGAGCGAGCGAAGTCGAGCACGGCCGTCGCGACGTCGTCCCCGACGACGGTGTGGAAGGTGCCGGACAGGTCCTCGGTGAGCTGGCGCAGTCGTGCGATGTCGTCCGGTCGAGCGCCGATGGTGCCGTCGCCGCGGATGACGTGCACGCCGACGAGTACCCGACCGGCGCTCCGGCCGGCGATCATCGCACCGCGGCGCAGCAGGGACGCGCTCTCGGGCCCTCCGGTGAGCGCGACGACGATGCGCTGTCGCGCCGCCCAAGTCGCCTCGATGCCGTGCTGTGCCCGGTAGCGTTCCAGACCCTCCTCGACCCGATCGGCGACCCAGAGCAGCGCGAGCTCGCGGAGCGCGGTCAGGTTCCCGACTCGGAAGTAGTTGCCGAGCGCGGCGTCGACCTTCTCGGGTGCGTAGACGTTGCCGTGCGCGAGCCGACGGCGCAGAGACTCCGGGCTCATGTCGACGAGTTCGATCTGATCGGCCGCCCGAACTACTGAGTCAGGCACCGTCTCGCGTTGCTTCACGCCGGTGATCGCTTCGACGATGTCGTTGAGCGACTCGAGGTGCTGGATGTTGACCGTCGAGATCACGTTGATGCCAGCGTCCAGCAGCTCGTGGACGTCCTGCCACCGCTTGTGGTTGCGCGATCCTGGGACGTTGGTGTGGGCGAGCTCGTCGACCAGGGCGATCTCCGGGTGCCGGGCGAGCAGGGCGTCGAGGTCCATCTCCTCGAACCGCGCCCCGCGGTGGTCCACGCTCGCGGCGGGGCACCACCTCGAGACCGCTGATCATGGCGGCCGTTTGCGGCCGGTTGTGGGTCTCGACGAATCCGACAGCCACATCTGCACCGCGGGCCAAGCGGCGATGCGCCTCGCCGAGCATGGCGTAGGTCTTGCCGACGCCGGGTGCGGCTCCGAGGTAGATCCGCAGACGACCGCGGCTCACCCGGCCATTCTGCTGCGTGGCCGGATGAGCCGTGGTGTCCTCGTCGCTGGTGCTCACCCGAGTGCAGTCCAGGGCGATGTTGAGCTGCAGCACGTTGACGCCCGGATCTCCCAGGAAGCCCAGGATCGGGTGGTCGGTGTTCTCGTCCACCAGCTTGCTCACGACTGCCGGGTCGAGGCCGCGGGCCTTGGCGACGCGGGCCACCTGGATGGCGGCGTAGGCCGGGCTGATGTGGGGGTCGAGCCCGCTGCCGCTGGAGGTGACCGCGTCCGCGGGCACCTGTGACGGGTCGACGCCGTCCTCAGCGGCGACGGCGGCCTTGGCCTTCGTCACCGAATCGATGAGCGTCGGGTTGTCGGCGGCGAGGTTGGTACCGCCGCTGGAGAGGGGGTCGTAACCCTTGCCTGCGGCCGAGGGACGCGGGTGGAACCACTGGTTGCCGTCGAATGACTGCCCGATCAGGGCCGATCCGACGATCGCGCCGCTCTTGTCCTCTCAGGTACGAGCCGTCCGAGCGCCAGCTGTCCAGCCGGCCGACGAGGAACATGGCGGTCGGGTAGACGATGCCGAGGAGCACGGTCATCGCGATGAGGAACCGCAGCCCGACCCAGGCCTGGCGGAGTGTGTTGTTCATGACGGTCAGCCCAATCCGGGGATGTGCGAGATGAAGAGGTCGAGCAGCTTGATCCCCACGAACGGGACGATGATCCCGCCGAGGCCGTAGATCCACAGGTTGCGCGTGAGCAGGGCCGACGCGCTCGACGGCCGGTAGCGGACGCCACGTAGCGCCAGCGGGATCAGTCCGATGATGACGAGTGCGTTGAACACGACCGCGGACAGGATCGCCGAGCTCGGGCTCGCGAGGTGCATGACGTTGAGCACGCCCAGTCCGGGGTACACGGCGACGAACATCGCGGGGATGATCGCGAAGTACTTCGCGATGTCGTTGGCGACCGAGAACGTGGTGAGCGCCCCGCGGGTGATGAGCAGCTGCTTGCCGATCTCGACGATGTCGATCAGCTTCGTCGGGTTGGAGTCGAGGTCGACCATGTTGCCGGCCTCCTTCGCCGCCGACGTTCCGGTGTTCATGGCGACTCCGACGTCGGCCTGCGCCAGTGCCGGGGCGTCGTTGGTGCCGTCGCCGGTCATGGCGACGAGGCGGCCGCCCTCCTGCTCCCGGCGGATCAGGGCGAGCTTGTCCTCGGGCGTGGCCTCGGCGAGGAAGTCGTCGACGCCGGCCTCCTGGGCGATGGCGGCGCGCGGTCATCGGGTTGTCGCCGGTGATCATCACGGTGCGGATGCCCATCCGGCGCAGCTCGTCGAATCGTTCGCCGATGCCGGTCTTGACGATGTCCTTGAGGCGGATCACGCCGAGCACGCGATTGCCGTCCGCGACCACCAGGGGCGTACCGCCGCCTCCGGCGATCGCATCGACAGCCGCCGACACCTCCGCCGGGACGACGCCACCGAGATCGGTGACGTACTGGATCACCGCGCCGGCCGCTCCCTTACGAACGGACCGGCCGTCGACGTCGACGCCGCTCATCCGGGTCTGTGCGGTGAACGGCACCCACGTCGCGTGCGCGGCTCGCCCTGCTCACGGGCCCGGAGTCCGTAGCTCTCCTTGCACAGCACGACGATCGAGCGGCCCTCGGGGGTCTCGTCGGCGAGGCTGCTGAGCTGCGCGGCGTCGGCGAGCTCCTCGGCGGTCACCCCGGGTGCGGGCAGCAGCTCGGTCGCCTGCCGGTTCCCGAGCGTGATGGTGCCGGTCTTGTCCAGCAGCAGGGTCGACACGTCGCCCGCCGCCTCGACGGCCCGGCCGGACATCGCGAGCACGTTGCGCTGCACCAGTCGGTCCATCCCGGCGATCCCGATCGCGGACAGCAGTGCGCCGATCGTGGTGGGGATCAGGCAGACCAGCAGCGCGACGAGCACGACGACGCTCTGCTTGGCCCCGGAGTAGATCGCCATCGGCTGCAGCGCGGCGATGACCAGCAGGAAGATGATGGTCAGCGAGGCCAGCAGGATGTTCAGCGCGATCTCGTTGGGGGTCTTCTGCCGGCTGGCGCCCTCGACGAGGGCGATCATCCGGTCGACGAACGTCGATCCCGGCTCTGTGGTGATCTCGACGACGATCCGGTCGGAGAGCACCTTCGTGCCGCCGGTGACCGCGCTGCGGTCGCCGCCGCTCTCCCGGATGACCGGCGCGGACTCGCCCGTGATCGCGGACTCGTCGACGCTGGCGACGCCGTCGACGACGTCGCCGTCGCCGGGGATGACGTCGCCGGCTCTCGCAGACGACCCGGTCGCCGAGCCGGAGTGCCGTCGCCGGCACGACCTCCTCCTTGCCGCTGGGCAGCAGTCGACGAGCGGTCGTGTCGCGTCGGGTGGCGCGCAGCGAGGCTGCCTGGGCCCGGCCGCGGCCCTCGGCGACGGCGTCGGCGAGGTTGGCGAACAGCACGGTGAGCCACAGCCAGACCGTGATCCACCAGGCGAACACGCTCGGCTCGGTGATCGCGATGACGGTGGTCAGCACGGCGCCGACCAGCACGACGAACATCACCGGGTTGTGCCACAACGTGCGCGGGTCGAGCTTGCGCAGCGCCTCGGGCAGCGAGGTGAACAGCGACCGAGGGTTGAAGCTGCCGGAGCTGATCCGGTGCTCGGTCGCGGGCTCCGGGTGGGGGGCGAGCGTGGTCATGACAGTCCCTCCGCGATGGGTCCGAGCGCGAGCGCCGGCAGGAAGGTGAGAGCCGCGACCAGGACGACGACACCGACGACCAGCAGGACGAACTGCGGTCGGTAGGTCGGCAGGGTCCCGGCGGTCGCCGGGTCGTGCCCTGCCGGGCAAGTGAGCCGGCCAGCGCCGAGGACGAGCACGATCGGCAGGAGCCGGCCGAGAACCATGGCGACCGCGAGGGCGATGTTGTAGAAGTCGGTGTTCGCGGACAGCCCGGCGAACGCGGAGCCGTTGTTGTTCGACGCGGACCCGAAGGCGTAGGCGACCTCGGTCAGACCGTGCGGCTCCGCTGTTCAGCAGGACCGGCCCGGCCGGCCGGTAGCGCCAGCGCGGTGGCGGTGCCGAGGAGCACGACCGCCGGGGTGACCAGCAGGTAGCTGCGCGACGTACTTCATCTCGGTGCCGCCGATCCGCTTGCCCAGGTACGTCGGGGTCCGGCCGACCATCAGGCCGGCGACGAACACCGTGATGATCGCCAGGATCAGCATGCCGTACAGGCCCGAACCGGTACCGCCGGGGGCGATCTCGCCGAGCAGCATGTCCAGCAGCAGCACCCCGCCGCCCAGACCGTGTAGGACGAGTGCATCGAGTCGACCGCGCCGGTGGACGTCAACGTGGTGGACACGGCGAACATCGCCGACAGCGGTATCCCGAACCGCACCTCCTTGCCCTCCATCGACGCGCCCGCGGCCTGCAGCGCGGCACCGGGGTGGGCGTTCTCGATCGCGATGGCAGAGACCAGCGCCCCGGTCCAAGAGCATCACCATCGCGGCCAGGATCGCGTAGCCCTGCGCGGCGTTGCCGACCATCGTACCGAACGTGCGGGGCAGGCGAGAACGGGATGACCAGCAGCAGGAAGATCTCGAACAGGTTCGTGAAGCCGGTCGGGTTCTCGAACGGGTGCGCCGAGTTCGCGTTGTAGAAGCCGCCGCCGTTGGTGCCGAGTTCCTTGATCGCCTCCTGGCGAAGCGACCAGGCCACCGGGCATCGTCTGGGTGCCGCCGGTCAGGGTGGTGATCGTCGGTGCCGGTTGAGGTTCTGGATGACCCCGGCGAAGATCACCAGCACCGCGCGGCCAGCGATCGAGAGCGGCAGCAGCAGCCGCAGCGTGAGCCGGGTGAGGTCGACCCAGAAGTTCCCCAGCCGGTCGGTGTGCGTGCGGGTCAACCCGCGGATCGAGCGGCGACCGCACGGCGATGCCGACCGCGGCGGACAGGAAGTTCTGCACCGTCAGCCCGATGGCTGCACCGTGTAGCCCAGCGCGGACTCACCGGAGTAGGACTGCCAGTTGGTGTTGGTGACGAAGCTGACCGCGGTGTTGAGCCCTGCGCGGCGGCATGCCGTCGCGGCCCAGCGAGTAGGGAAGGTACGCCTGCAGCCGCAGCAGGGCGTACAGCAGGACGATCGACACGATCGAGAAGCTGAGGACCGACCGAAGGTAGACCGGCCACCGCTGGTCGGCGTCGGCGTCCACGCCGATGCCGCGGTACAGGAGCCGTTCACCGCGAAGGTGACGCGGGGTGGTGAGGGTGCGTGCCATGTAGTCGCCGAGAGGGCGCCAGGCCACGGCCAGGGCCACGATCAGCGCCGCGATCTGCAGCGCGGCGGCTGCGAATGGGGACATCAGAGCCTCGAGGGGTCAGGGACGGGTGAGGACAGGAACGGGTCCGCAAGGGTCATGGTCAGAAGTCCTCGGCTCGCAACAGCGCGATGACGAGGTAGACGAGCAGGGCTGCCGCAACGACGAGGGACAGCACCTCGACGGGCGCTCACAGCTTCTCCAGCCTCGACGCCACGACGAGCAGGATGATTGCCAGCGCGGCGATGATGCCGGCTGCACTGAGATCGGCCACGACGTTCTCCCACGAGTTCTCGTCGACGACCTCACTGGTCGCCGACGAGCACTCAACCAGCCGGATCAGAGCATTCCGTCCGCGTTGACGACCTCTTGATGCCGGGCGGCACGTTCTTGACGCGATCCTTACGCGGCTCGATGAGACCCCTGCTCCGGCGACCGAATGTGGACCCCGACGATCAGCGGTCGACATCGCTCCAGGCGATCCCTGCGAGTCCGAAAGTGCAGCTATGGCCGGCAGGCACGCGACAGGTTCCCCAGACCCGGTGGTCCAGCGACGCCGACCGGACTACTCGCTGGGTTCCAGGCGATATACCGGGTTTGCCATCGCGAGCTTCCCATGACGGTCGCTGATGGTCCCGACTGCGGTGAGTCGCGCGCCCGCCCTGATCCCAGGGATGTGACGCCGACCGTAGAACACCAGGACGACCCCGCCTGACTCGTCCCAGAGCTCAACCTCGAGCGAGGGAGACTGGGCCACAGCGGCCAACCGGACAGCTCGAACCTGTCCGCTCACCGTGGCCCGTTCCCTCCAGGCGAGGTCTGCGACGCGTGTGACATCCTTGGCCTCAGCCGAGTGGTAGACCAAAGTCTGGGCATCCTCACGATCCCAGGTCTTGGCCGAGGCGGGCTCCCGGCGGGCCGGCATCGGTGTCAGCTGGCGGGTGGCAGCGGCGTTCTGCCGCAACGCCGCTTGGTTCCGACTCCGCCGCTCCAGCAGTCCGTTCACATCGAACGGCACCACGGTAGCCACGACCCGCGGTTGCTGGCTGATGGCGCGAGCGATGTCGTCAGCCGTGTGGTCGTGCAGGATCCGGCCGAGGAACCGGGCGTAGGTGCGGCGCGGCAGAAGCAGGGTCAACTCGCTCGTCGGGTCCGTCGTCTCCAGGACCGCCAGCTCGCGAACGGCTCGGGTGAGGCGCCGGTCCCGACAGTGGATGAGGTCGAGCGGCACCCGTGTCAAGGCCGCCTGTCCAGCCCAGGAACTCATGAGCTCGTCGGCGCGACTCTCGTCGAGGATGAAGTGCACGGCGCGCAACGACGATGAACCGAGACTGGCGGCATAGCGCACAGCCGCGATGGTGGCGAGGTCGGCGTTGTCGACGAGGACGACGACGCTGTGTCGGGAGATCTTGGCCGCCCCGACCTCGGGTGCGGCGACTTTCAGCGCCGCGGCTTCGAGCCGGTACTGCCGGTTGAGCCGGAACAGCCCGAACACGCCCAACGGGAACAGGATGAGGACGAGCCAGGCTCCTTCGGTGAACTTCACGACGGCGAAGATGACCACGACGATCGCACTGACCGTGCCCGAGGCGGTGTTGAGCCAGATCTTGCCCCGCTGCGGCCCGTCGGGGTGGGTGCGGAAGTACTTGGCCATCCCGAAGCCGGCGAGAGTGAACCCGGTGAAGACACCGATGGCATAGAACGCCACGAGATTGTTGACCTGGGCATCGGTCCCGATCAGCAGTGCGACCGAGACGATGGTCAGGAGGATGATGCCGTTGGAGAAGGCGAGCCGGTGCCCCCGGCGGGTCAGCTGCTGGGGGAGGAACTGGTCCTCGGCCACGAAACTGGCCAGGAATGGAAAGCCGTTGAACGGGGTGTTGGCACCGGTGTAGAGGATCAGCATCGTCGCGAGCTGCACGACGAAGAACATCGCATGCCCATACCAGGCCTCCCCGAGGACGGCACTGGCAACCTGGGAGATCACCGTCGGCGTCCCCTGGACGAAGGGTTGCGCGTTCGTGGCGTGCGCCAGCCACGACACTCCCGCGACGATCGTGCCGAGGATGAGGCTCATCGTCAGCAGCGTCTTGCGCGCGTTGAGCCCCTGCGGCTTGTGGAACACGCTCACGCCGTTGGAGATCGCCTCCAGCCCCGTGAGCGAGGACCCGCCGTTGGCGAAGGCCTTGAGCAGGTAGAACAGGGCCATCCACCACACGACGGACGTCCCGTCGCCGAACCCGAAGGTGCCCGACTGGTTCAGGGCATACGTCGGAAGATCCCCCAGCAGCTCGCGAACCATGCCGATCCCGATGACGATGAACATCGACCCGGCGAAGAAGTACGTGGGGAACGCGAACGCACGGCCGGCCTCGCGGATCCCGCGCAGGTTGCCGTAGCAGAGGATCAGCACGACCAGCACGGTGATCTCGAGCTGGAAGGGGGCGAGCTCGGGAATCGCCGAGGACAGGGCCAAGGTGCCGGCGGCGCTCTGCACGGCGACGGTCACGATGTAGTCGAGCATGAGGGCCACGGCGGCGACCTGGGCGACCAGCGGGCCGAAGTTCTCTCGGGCCACGACGTAGGAGCCGCCGGTCTTCGTGTAGACCATGACGACGTCGCGGTACGACGCCGTCACCAACGCCAGCACCGCGAGGATCACCGCGGTCAGGGGAAGCAGGATCACGAAGCCGGCCACCGCGAACGCTGGCAGCAGGATGATCAGCATCTCCTCCGTGCCGTACGCGGAGGACGAGATGCAGTCCGAGGACAGCACCCCCAAGGCCAGGAAGTTCGACAGCCGCTCGTGCTTGATCTGATCACTCGTGATCGGCTTCCCGAGCAGCCGCCGCTTGAGCCGATAGCCCAACGCCTCCGGCCCCGTGTCCGGGGAACCCAGCGGACTTGGGCTGGATTCGTTGACGTTCCACGCCGCAGCGGACATCAAGAGGCTCCGATTCAGGAGATGGGACTTGCCGATTCGCGACCCGGGGTACGACCTCATGTACCTCGGATCGACATCAGCCGTCCATGCCTCGGCCCCCACTAGCCGCGACAGTTTCACGCCGGCGCTTCCGCTCGCGTAGGACCTCAAAACGGAGCTCCGCCGACAGCGCTGGCAGGAGCAGGCAGGCAAGCAACAGCAGGAGGTCGGACCCGCCGTTCCACGACAGCTCCCCTTGTGAGTTCTGCACGAACCCGTCCATGATCAGGAACGCGATCGTGCCGAGACCCCACGACGCCGGCACAGTCAACCACCACGACGAAGCTGTCGCGACGACAAGCACGCCCACGATCAGCACGGCCTGGCGAGCGTCGAACAACGAACCGATCCCAACCAACCCGAGAAGCGCCACGAAAGCGAGAATCACGACAAGCGGCCCAGGGGGGCGAGGATCGCCGTCGGCGCGGCGCAGATCGGCCCAGCCGAAGCCGTTCTGATCCTCGTGGCTCACAGTGCCACTCGACCACCGTGCGGTGATCGAAGCGCGATGCTTTGATGCGATTCTGACGCCTGAGGGCCGATCTTGACGACTTCCTTACGCCTCGACCCATCGACGATTCGGCTGTCGGCGCGGCACTAGGGCCCGCCAACTCGGAGCGGTGCCCCACGAGCCGCTGTCGCAGATATCAGTGTGTGCCTCGGAGTTGGGGTCCTGGCCGCAGCGTAAGCGATGGGCGACGACGGTCGTACACCGTGTCGCTCGTGCGTGTTCCGGGGGCGTGTTCGCTGAGGTGGGCACCGTCGCCGATTGGTCGAGCCGTGTGATGGGAGCACGGCGCGACGGCCTGGCATGGCTGGACCCGAGGTGGCCGAGCCGCACCCGCACAGCCCTGCCTGTCCCAGCGCAGCCCCGCGCCGCCCGTCTGCACGTTTGAGGGCCCGCACGCCTGCACGCCCACCCGCGGTGCTGGCAGCTCGCCCCGACGGGGGTTCCAGGGGTCTGGCCATGTCAACGGATCAGCTGTCGAGACCGACATGCGCCGCGGGACCTGGTTCGACCCCACAGCCGGCACAGCGGTCTCTCTTGACGAGTACGCCGCGACATGGCCTGCGCAGCGCACCGTCAAGGGTCGTCCTCGGCAGCATTCGCACCGTGCACCTGCCGGCTCCCGCGGCCGCCGCACTGGCCGCCCATCTAGGGAAGCGAGGCGAGACGAGACCCGATGCGCCGATGTTCACCCAGCCCGGCGGCACGGAGCTGCGAGCCCACCACGTCCACGCCCGTTGGAACACCGCGCGCAGCCGCGTCGGCCACCCGGACCTGCACTTCCACGACCTTCGCCACGCCGGGCTGACGCTGTCCGCGCAATCCGGCGCGACCGTCGCCGAGGTCATGCGCAGGGCAGGGCACGTCTCCACCCAGGCGGCCATGCGCTACCAGCACGCCGCCGAGGAACGCGACGCCGAGATCGCCGCGCTCATGACATCCCACGCATCCCGTCCCAAGGGTCAGAACAACTGAGCCTAAGGATCATCTGCGCTCGTCTCTGTTCCCTTCTTGCGGGCGCGTGGCTTCCTCTCGGCTACGGGGAAGGCCTGACCAGGTCCGTAGGTCACTGATGGTCCTCGCGCGGCCTCAGAGGTCTTGACGAGGATTGCCCTCGCCACCAGATCACCGAGAACACGCGAAGCGGAGACACTGTCAAGATCCAGTGCGATCTTGACGATGCGCGCGTTGATCTGACCGGACTCGCGAACTAGTTGCACCACCTTGCGGTCGTACTCGTCCGTCGGTCGACGGCGATAGGTCACGGCCGGTCCCAGCGCACTGATGACGTGCTCCCGCAGTCGGTAGTTCGGGTGTTGTCGCCGTACCGTCTCCCGAGTTGGCTCCAGCATCGAAGGCGGATCGGCGACGAGCCGACGAAGCACGAACTCGACCTCGACCTCGCTCTTCTGGAGCAGGCTGCTCAATTGATGCGCTGTGACAGTTCTCTTGGTGAGCAGCGAGAAGAGAATCAGCATCGCGTCGGCGTCGTCCGCCTCAACGGTGGGCAGCGTCGCCACGTAGCGGGTCAGGTGCGCGTTGGGCGCACCTCCGAGCAGAGTCACTCGGACCTGGTCGACGGTCTCTTCATAGTGGGGCGGAACATGTCCGGCCCGTGCCATCTCCCGGTACATGCGATCCACCCCGACGCCGGCCTCCTCGGCCAGCCCAAGCATCTGGGTGGCGCTCGCCAAGCGGGCGTTCCTCGGGCGGGACGACGTAGTAAGGATGTTGTCGATCGTGACCCCTTGGACGAGGGGTCCCGGCGAGGTGATCGCCAGCCGGGTTGGAGCATGCTCGACCCTGACAGGTCCGACCACGCGGTAGTCGCGATGGATCGCAGCGTTAGCGATGCCCTCTCGGATGGCAGCTTCCGGCAGGTCGGCGAGTTGAACCTGCTGGCCGCCTGGGAGGTTCACCGGCGTCGTGTCCAGGCGCGCCGCAACAAGTTCGAGCGTGCGAAGAAGCGCCATCAGCAACGGCCCGTCCGGCCGTGACACGACCGGTTCTCCCGCCGGTGTGCGTCGGTACTGATAGACGATCGTCGGCGCTACGGCCTGTGGTTCGCAGAGCAGGAGTTCACCGGCGCGGATGAGTGTCCCGTCCGGGCTCGTGAGGCCAAGGACCCGCAGCAGTCCCTCATCCGTTTCGGAGGCGTAGGGACGCCGCGTCGGGTCGGGGGAGGTACGAAGCATGGCGCGCGCCCGCTCCATGGCAACCGGGCTGACGTCGCTGAGTGGCCGTCCGGTGTCTTCGGCAGACCAGTCCTCGCCTCTGCGCTCGGCAAGAAGCCCCGCGATCTGGATGGCCGACATCGGCTCGCAACTCGTGCCTATTCGTCGGGTCGCGCGATTGTCCACCTGGTGAACGTCAGGGCTCCGTGGAACGTCGACGACCAGGAGCCGTTTCGCCGCGTGGTTGATCTCCCGGACCTGGACGGTCAGTGCAGGCTGAGTGATCTGGTAGATGCGCCGCAGGACCTCGTCGGCATCAAGCCGCGTTCCCTCGAACGCCTCGTCCCCGCCGACGCGGTCCATCACACCCACCACCACGGCGCCGCCTTGGCTGTTCGCAAAGCAGGCCGCCGCCTCGGCGAGGTCCTTCATGACGTCCTGGCGCGAGCGTCCTTCACGCTTGAAGTCAAGCGTTCGCGACTCGACCTGGTCGGCGGTCGAACCGTTGCTGATCGCCTGCAGCGCCGTCTCGACTTCGCCCACGAGTTTCCCCAGAGTTTTGCAGGAAAGGTCGTGTGAAGGGTAGCGCAAAACTATTTGGAAGCTCCCCGCTCGGACCCTCATGCGAACCGCAGTTCGCCACCGCTGGCTCTCAGATGTGGCACGCGAATGGCACGACTCGCAGTTTGATCTCCGAGGGCCACGATGCGATTCGGGTCGCAGACGTGCATCAGAGCCGGTCTAGCCGCGGAGGGCGAGGGATTCGAACCCTCGAGGTGTCGCCACCTAGCGGTTTTCAAGACCGCCGCACTCGGCCGCTATGCGAGCCCTCCCGTTGTGGGTCCAGTGTGCCGGACGCGGTCGTGCCGGCGGTCACCACCGCGCTCGCCGACTCGAGGCTCGGTCGTTGCTCCTCCGTCAGCGTCGGGCCGCCGAGCGCGCCGAACCCGCTCAAACCGACGATCGACCCGACAACCGCGGAGCCGATGCCGAGGCCCTCCGTCGCGCACCTCGCGGCGCGACCAGCCGGATCAGCGCGCGGTTGGGCGCGGGCCGGTGCGCGAGGGCACAGCCGCGGGGGGCCGGCGACCGGGCCGGGCTCCCCCCTGAGCCGCGGAGCGCCGTGGCCCCGTCGGCCAGCGATCCGACGGTGCGGGACAACTAGCTGCGATCTCGTTCCACGCGCGCGGCCGCGATCTCCCGGGCCAGCGCGTTGCCGTCCTCGCTGCCCGTCACCGCAGCGAGGAAGTCCGTGGACCGGACGACCAGGAGGCGGCCGGCGGCGGCCGCCGTGACCGTCGCCGTGCGTGGCACCGCGTGCAGCAGCGCGATCTCGCCGAACCCCTCGCCCTCGGTGAGCGACGGGCGCGGTGCGCCGTCGATGTCGACGTCGAAGGTCCCGGCGCCGACGACGTAGAACTCGGTGCCCGGCTCGCCCTGGCGGACGACGACGGCCCCCGGCTCGACGTCGAGCCACGTGGCCGACGCGGCGAGCCGCTCGAGCTCGTACTGGGGCAGCACGCCGAGGAACGGGACCCGGCGCAGCAGCGCGGACTCGAGCGGGTGCACGACGGCGCGGGCGTCGAGCCGCCGGATGAGCAGCAGCCCGACGACACCGAGACCGGCGGCGATGACACCGAACGGAACGAACGCGGTGGCGGGGTCGAGCCGGGAGATGAAGAACGGCGCGAGGATCGCGCCGAGCGCCGCACCCAGCAGGGTGGTGCTCTCCTGCACCGCGAACACGCGAGTGAGGATCCGGTCGTCCGTCGCGCGCTGCAGCAGCGTGCGCCCGGTGACCATCGTGAGCGCGCCGCCCATTCCGCTCACCGCGAGCGCGAGCACGACCGGCACCAGCGAGGTGAAGCCGGCGACGGCGATGACTCCGGCGGCCTCGAGGATGGCGCCCCCGGTGACGATCGGCGCGAGGGTTCGACGGCGGGCGAGCGACGCCGAGCCGAAGGCGCCGATCAGGCCGCCGATGCCCATCGAGCCGATGATGAGACCGGCCGCGCCCGTGCCCAGCCCGAGCACGGACGCCGCGAAGGCGACGCCCAGCACGTCGAGGGCGCCGGCGATGAGGAAGTCGAGGGCCAGCACGAGGAGCAGGGCGAGCGAGCCCCAGTCGCCGCGCAGGGCCACGAGACCCTCGAGCGCCGCTCGCCACCCCTCGGCCTCCTCCTCGCCGGACGGCCCGGCGAGGTCGAGGCCGACGCAGAGCAACGCCGCGAGCAGGCCGAGGACCATCGTGACCAGCAGCACGAGCCACGCTCCGGCCACGGCCACCGCGATGCCGGTGACCACCGGTCCGACGAACCGCATGAGACCGTCGGCGACCGACGACAGGGCGTTGGCCGACACGAGCTGCTCGGGCGACGCCGCGAGCTGCGGCAGCGCGGCGAAGTGCACGGGGCGCACCGTTGCCATCGTCGTCGTCACCGTCGTCGACGCCACGAGGACGACCGCCACGGGCGCGTGGGCCAGGAGCGCGACGAGGGTGAGCCCGCAGGCCAGCGCCACGCAGGACAGCACGAGGACCAGCGCACGACCACGCGGCATCCGGTCGCCGACGCTGGCGAGCATCGGCGCGAGGACGGCCGCCGGCAGCAGCTGCACCACCGCGCCGAGCCCGGCGAGTGCGGGTCCGCCCTCCTCGTAGCAGAAGAGGATGACCGCGAGCCAGGCCGCGAAGTAGACGAAGTCGAAGAGCACGTAGGCCGCGAGCACGCGGCGTAGACCCGACGCGGAACCAAGTGCGCTCAGCGTCACGGGCAGGGTCATGGGTCTCCGAGACGGGGGGAGCCGGCAGTCCGCCGATGATATGTCCGGTTCCCGACACCCGAGGCGCCAATGAACCGATTACGTCGCGGTCCGGTCGACCCCGCGCTAGCGTCCGCCTGTCCAGGTGGAGGAGGGGCCGTCCATGTCTCGGCTAGGGGACGCCGTCGGGGAGACTGGCAGGTCACTCGCGACCGTCTTCCGCAACCCGGGACTGCGCCGGATCAACCTCGCGTTCGCCGGCTCCGCGATCGGTGACTGGGCCTACGCCACGGCCATCGCGGTGTGGGCCTACGGCGTCGGCGGCGTCACCGCGGTGGGCGTCTTCGGCACCGTCCGGCTCGCCCTCATGGCGATCGCCAGCCCGTTCACGGCCACGCTCGCCGACCGCTATTCGCGCAAGATGATCATGATCGGCTGCGACGTGACCCGCGGCTCGATCATCGCGATCAACGCCGTCCTCATCTGGAAGGAGGCGCCGCCGGCCATCGTCTTCACGCTCGCGGCGCTCACGGCGATCGTTGCGACGCCGTTCCGCCCCGCCGTCGCGGCGCTGCTCCCGAGCCTGGTCGACTCGCCCGAGGAGCTCACCGCGAGCAACGGGACGACGAGCACCATCGAGAGCCTCGCGATCTTCGTCGGCCCGGCGCTCGGCGGTCTGCTGCTCACCGTCGCATCGGTCCCGGTGGTCGGTCTCTTCGACGTCCTCACCTTCGTCTGGTCCGCGCTGCTCGTGAGCCGCATCGTCGTGACGCACGGCGACAAGGTGGCCGTGACGGTGCCCGACCCGGCCGGCGCAACCGGCGCAGCGGTCGCCGAGGCGGCCGAGGACGAGGACAAGGAGACGTACTTCCAGGAGGTGACGGCGGGGTTCCGCAGCATCGCCTCGAGCCGCGACCTCACGATGATCTCGCTCGTCTACTGCGCGCAGACCATCGTCGCCGGCGCCTCCGCGGTGTTCAGCATCGAGATCGCGGTGCGGCTGACCGACTTCGGGGCCAACGGAGTCGGCTACCTGGACAGTGCCTTCGGGATCGGGGCCATCCTCGGCGGGTTCGTCGCCATCGGTCGAGCGGCGACGCGCAAGCTCGCCACCGACTTCGGCGTCGGTGTCGTCTTCTGGGCCTTGCCGCTGCTCCTCGTCGCCGTCCTGCCGCAGGCCGCGCCGGCGTTCCTGGCCATGGCCGTCATCGGCTTCGCGAACCCGATCGTCGACGTGAACGCCTCGACGATCCTGCAGCGGCTCACCCCGGACGCAGTCCTCGGTCGGGTCTTCGGAGCGCTCGACACCGGCCTCATCACCGGCATGGCCTTGGGGTCCATGCTCATGCCGCTGCTCATCCACTTCACCGGCCTGCGGTGGTCGCTGGCCATCCTCGGCCTGGGCATCGCGCTCGTCGTGCTGCCCGCGTTCCCGCGCTTCCGCAGGCTCGACGTCCTGCTCGGCGAGCCCGAGGGCCTCCCGCTGCTGCGCACCGTCCCGCTCTTCTCGCCGCTCGAGCCCCAGCGGCTCGAGGCCATCGCCCGGCAGCTCGGCCGCCGCGAGGTCGCGGCCGGCGAGGTGGTCATCCACGAGGGCGACCCGGGTGACCGCTTCTACATCGTGGAGTCGGGACGTACGACGGCGACGCACGGCGGACAGGTGCTGTCGGCGCAGGGTCCCGGTGACCCGTTCGGCGAGATCGCGCTGCTGCGCGACGTACCGCGGACGGCGACGGTGACGGCGGACGAGGCGAGCGTGCTGCTGTTCCTCGATCGCGACGCGTTCCTCGCGGCGGTCAGCGGCGACGACGAGGTGTCGACGCGCGCCGACGACCTGATCTCCCGGCGTATCCCGACCTACTGAGCGGTTCGGCTCGACTGGGACGACGCGGTGCGGTCGCGACGGAACGCCGTCGAACCACGGACGACCATGCCGAGCGGCAGGACCAGCTGCTGGGGCGGTCGCGACGGGTGGTCGAGCGCCTCGAGCAGCGCGAGCGCCGCGCGGGCCCCGATCTCCTCGACCGGCTGGACGATCGTGGTCAGGTCGAGGTGCTCGGACATCTCGTGGCCGTCGAACCCGACGACGGACACGTCGCGTCCGGGCTGGAGGCCGTGCGCGCGAAGGGAACGCAGCGCGCCGAAGGCCATCTCGTCGGACATCGCGAAGACGCCGGTGGGCGGGTTGGGCCGCGCGAGCAGCGTGGTCATCGCGCGCTCGCCGCCCTCGATGGTGAAGTGGCCGCAGGCCTCGAGGTCGGGCTCGACCGGCAGGTTCGCGTCGAGCAGCGCGTCGCGGTAGCCGACCCAGCGGTTCTCCTCCGGGCGGAACGGTGTCGGCAGCGGGCGGCCGGAGATGAGACCGATGCGCTCGTGCCCGAGGTTGATGAGGTGCTGCACGGCCATCCGTGCGCCGGCGACGTCGTCGATGCCGACCGACCAGCAGCCGTCGCGCTCGGTGTCGATGAGCGCGACTGGTACGTCGGACTCGAAGATCTCGCTCACGCCCTCGGTGTCGGTGGACAGCGAGATGACGAGGAAGCCGTCGACGCGACGGCGCAGCTTGCGGTGCACGGGCACGCGATGCGTCTCGCTCGGGTCGCCGATGCTCGAGAGCAGCAGGTCGAGGTCGGAGCCCTGGAGCACCTTCTCGATGCCGCTGAGGACGCGCCCGAAGTACCAGCGGGCGATGTACGGCGTGATGACGGCGATGCTCCCCGCGCGACCCGACGCCAGCCGCGACGCGGCCGGGGAGACGACGTAGTCGAGCCGCTCGGCCACCTGGCGGACCCGCTCCCGGGTCACCGGGTCGACGTTGGGCAGCCCGCGCAGCGCGCGGGACACGGTGGCGGTCGACACCCCGGCCTCGCGCGCGATGTCGCGGATCGTCATGGCCATGGCCGAGGGCTCCTTCGCTGGCGTGCGCGGTCAGAGTAAGGACTCGGGGGCGTGCTGTGCAAGCGTTTACGCCGACCGGCCGCAGCCGTCGCGGGTCGGGCACCGCCCGCGGGTCTCCGCGCGGGCGTTCGCGTTTCGGAACACGATCGCCGCGGGGCAGAGGGGGTCCGCGAACCCCCGCACGGGGGTCGAGGCGCGGTCCGGCTGAAACGTGGCGGCGACGTTACAGGATGGCGAAGGGCTACGCATCGAGCTCGCCGGGGGGGCATCATCACGGTCATGGAGGATGTGTCCGGCCGCGACGACGCGGAGCTCACCGCGCTCGCGGACGTCGCGCGCGAGTACGGGCATCACCTCGGCCGGACCCGCTTCGCCGGAGTCGGCGTCGACCGGGAGCAGCGGGTGCTCACCGTCTACCGGGTGCCCGACCCCGGGTTCGACTCCGAGCTGCGCACCCTGCTCGCGGGAGACATCACGATCCGGCTGGTCGACGCTCCGCACCCCGGGCCGAGCTGCTCGTCGCGCGCGAGCGGATCTGGACGCTGGCCGGGGACCTGCCCATCACCTCGATCACCATCCCGGTGGACGGGACCCGGCTCGTCGTGACCGCGGACCGTCCCGAGTCGGACACGCAGGCCACGCTCGACCGGCTCGTGCCGGGTCTCGCGGTCGCCTGGCGTGGCAGCGCCGTCACCCGGTGAGCGGTCTCGTCGACGCGTCGCGCGGCACGGGCGTCGCCCGGTGAGCCGTCTCGCGATCCCTCTGGCCGGTGGGCGCTGCCTCGGTGCCGGCGCCTCGCTCGGCATCGGCGCAATCCGGTGAACCGGCTCGCGGCCATCGTCCTGGCCGGCGGGCGCTCCCGTCGCTTCGGCGCCGACAAGCTCGACGTCGACGTCCACGGCACGCCGCTGCTCCGGCACAGCGTCGACGCCGCGCTCGCGCTCGGCGCCCAGGTCGTCGTGGTCGGGCCGGCCCGCGCGGTCCGTCCCCGACGCCGTGACGGTCGTGCGCGAGGACCCGCCGTACGCCGGTCCCTATGCCGCGGTCGCGGCCGGGCTGGGCGCGGTCGCCCCGGACGTCGACGTCGTGCTGGTCCTGGCCGGCGACCTCGTCGACCCCGGTCCGTTCCTCCCGCGGCTGCTCGCGCGCTGGACGCGGGTGCCGAGGCGGCGGTCGCGCTCGACGCGACCGGTCGGCGGCAGCCGCTGCTGGCGGCGTACCGCCTCGTCCCGCTGCTGGGCGGGGTCGTCGGCGTCGACCCGGTGAACCGTGCGGCGAGCGAGCTGCTCGACGGGCTGCACGTGGTCGAGGTCCGCGACGACGCCGGGCACGCGCGCGACGTGGACACGCCCGCCGACCTCGTCGCCGAGGAGCGCACGCGCGAGACGGACAGCGCCGAGGGCTAGGACCGCTTCTGCTCGTCGGCAGGAGCGCCCGGCTCGGTCGGGGCCCAGGAGGGGCGGCGGCGCTGGAGGAACGCGCTCATCCCCTCGCGCGCCTCGTCGCCGGCGAAGAGGGTCGCGGACAGCTCCGCGGTCCAGGTGAACGCCTCGTCGCGCGGCATGGCCGGCACGCGGCGGAGCAGCTCCTTCGTCCGGCGTCAGGGCCTCGGGTCCGCCGAGCAGGAGCTGGCCGACGTAGGACGCGACGACGGCGTCGAGCGCGTCGTCCTCGGCGACGGCCGTGACCAGCCCCGCCTCGCGGACGCGGTGCGCCGTGACGCGCTCGCCGGTCAGCAGCAGCTCGCGGGCGTGCGCCGGTGTCATGCGCGCGAGGCACACGACGGAGATGACGGCCGGAGCGACGCCGACGCGCACCTCGCTGAACGCGAACTTGGCCGACTCCGCCGCGACGGCGAGGTCCGCGGCGGCGACGAGCCCGTTGCCGCCGCCCGCCACGTGGCCCTGCACGCGCGCGACGATCGGCTTCGGGTGCAGCAGCATCGTCTCGAGCACCGCGACGAGGGCGCGCGGCCCGGTGTCGGCGAAGCTGTCCGCGTCGGCCGCGGCGGCGCCGGCGAGATCGGCACCGGCGCAGAACGTCCCGCCCTCGCCGGTGAGGACGACGACGCGGACGTCGTGGTCCGCCGCGGCCGCGGAGAGGTGCTCGACGAGCCCGCGCATCGTGTCCGGCGTCGAGGATGTTGCGGGTCTCCGGACTCGCGAGCGTGATGGTGGCGACCGCGGCGTCCACCTCGTACCTGACCGTCATCGCCGCTCCCCTCCGTCCCTGCATCCGGTCATCGGCGTCCCATCCCCTCGAGCAGGCTCAGCACCCGCAGCATGACCTCGTCGGCGCCGCCGCCGATGGACACGAGGCGCGAGTCGCGGAAGTAGCGTGCGACCCAGAGGTCCTCGGCGTAGCCCATCCCGCCGTGGTACTGCACCGCGGCGTCGGCGACCTCGCGCACGAGGCGGCCGGCCTTGAGCTTGGCGATCGTCGCCATCCGCGTGACGTCCTCCCCGGCGACGATGCGGTCCGCCGCGGCGAGACAGTACTCGTGCACGACGTCGACGTCGGCGATCAGCTCGGCGAGGCGGTACTGCAGGTGCTGGTTGGCGAGCAGCGGCTTGCCGAACGCCTCGCGCACGCGCAGGTACTCGATCGTGCGGTCCAGCGCCCGGCGCGCACCGGACACGGCGAGGTACGAGCCGATCATCCGCTCGTCCTGGAACTGCGCCATCTGCTGCTGGAAGCCCCGGCCGATCTCGCCGATCGTGTTCGACACCGGCACGCGTACGCCGTCGAGCACGAGCTCCGCGGTGTCGCTCGACCGGTTCCCCATCTTCTCGATCCGCCGCCCGACGCTGAAGCCAGGAGTGTCGGTCGGCACGACGATCAGCGACATCCCGGCGTACCCGCCCTCGTCGCTCGTCCGCGCGAGCAGGCAGAGCCAGTCGGCCTGGGAACCGTTGGTGATCCACATCTTCCGGCCGTCGATGACCCAGTCGTCGCCGTCGCGCCGCGCCCGCGTGCGGATGCCGGCGACGTCGCTGCCCGCGTCGGGCTCGGACACCGCGACGGCGCAGACCAGCTCGCCGGCGAGCGCCGGCTCGAGGTAGCGCTTCTTCAGCTCGTGGCTGCCGAAGCGGGCGAGCGCGGGCGTGGCCATGGCCGCCTGGACGGCGATCGCCATCGGTACGCCGGCACAGTCGGCGCGACCGAGCTCCTCGGCCAGGACGACCGTGAACGAGTGGTCGGCGCCCTGCCCGCCGTACGCCGGGTCGTACTCGAGCCCGAGGGCACCGATCGCCGCGAGCTTCGGGAACAGCTCGTGCGCCGGGAAGATGCCGGCCGCCTCCCACTCCTCGACGTGCGGGTTGATCTCCTTCTCCACGAGGTCGCGGACCACCGCGCGGAACTGCTCGTGCTCGGGCGTCGTGATCATCGCTGCTCCTCCGTCGACCTGGCGGTCCTGATGCCGAGACCGCGCGCCCAGAGGCGGGTGAGGGTCTCGACGGCGGTCTCGTCGTCGTGCGTCGACGCGGCCTGCTCGCCGCGCCCGTACCAGTGCCGGCCGAAGCCCTCCACCATCGCGCAGAGGGCACCCGCGGCCACGGCCGCGTCGACGTCCGGCTCGGCGATGCCGGCGCGCTGCAGCCGTTCGATGTCGTGCGTCACCCGGCCCACGTGGTCCCGACGCACTCCGGCGAGGGCGTCGCGGTATCGCGCGTCCGTCGCGGCGACCTCCTCGACGACCTCCAGCATGCGACCGTGGCGCCGGTACGCCGCGAGGTAGCGCCGGTTCGCCTCGAGCATGCGCTGCTCGGGGTCGGGGACCTCGTCGCCGATCGCGAGGGCGGCGAACACCTCGGTGACGATGTCGTCGACGATCGCACGGAGGAGCGCCTCCTTGTCGTCGAACCAGGTGTAGACCGTGCCGTGGGAAACGCCTGCGGCCGAGGCGATGTCGCTCATCCGGGTGCCGACGTAGCCGCGCTCCTCGAACACCGCGGCGTCCGGCGTCGAGCAGCTTGTCGCGGGTACGCCGACCGCGGTCGGTGATCGGCGCGCCCTTCGCCTCGGTGCGTGAGCTCATCGCGCCGCCCCCGCGTCGGTGGCGGCGGTGGGCTCGACCAGCAGGGCCGTCGGGATCGCGACGAGCCGCGCCCGCAGGTGCTCGCCGAGCCCCTTCGCCTGCGGGTCGAGGCTCGTCGAGTCGGCCACGCCTCGCCCGAGCCACCCGTGCAGCACGACGTTCACCGCCAGCAGGTTCGGCAGCTCGTGGACGTCGACGTCGAGACCGCGGCTCTCCGGCAGCAGCGCGGACATCTCGTCGTGGGTGATCAGGTCGCACAGCCAGGCGTAGCGGCGCGCGTCGAGCCCGGCGTCGCCCGAGCGGCGCACCCACAGGCCGACGTTCGCGTTGCCGCCCTTGTCGCCGCTGCGGGCGCCGACGAAGGACCCGAGCGGTACGCGCGCGGTCGGCGTGGCGGCGTACGCCGCGCGCTCGCGCGGGCCGTACTCCCATATGCCCACGCCAGGAGAGGCGCCCCCGGGCACCGTGCCGACCGGCGTCGGCGAGCCCGAGCCGTCGTCGAGCGTGACGGTCTGCGTCACGAGCTGCGCCGGCACCGACGTCGGCCAGAAGACGCCGTACGGCGTGCCCTCGGCCGGCGGCGCGGTCGGGAACATGCCCGGGTAGGACGCGAGCGCCGACTCCACGATCGGCGCGGTGAACGCCTTGCCGACCGCCCGCGGGTCTGCGGCCTTGACCGTGAGGCGGAGCTCGGCCTGAGCCTCGGCGGTGGTCGCCGGGTCCTCGCGGTCGCGGCGCAGGAGGGCGACGTGCAGCTCGCGCACGTCGAACGCCGACGCGGCGGCGAGCTCGGCGGGGGACGCCGAGAGTGCCTGTGCGAGAGTCACTCCCGCGACCGTGCGGAGCGCGAGGTCGGCCTTGGCCTCGATGTCGAGCCCGGTGAGCACGAGGGAGGCGGTGTTGCGGAAGCCGCCGAGCAGGTTCACCGCGACCTTGGCCGTGCGCGGCGCGCCGTAGCCCTTCGTCCCGCTGATCCGCACCCGGTCGGGCGCCGTCCTGCGCGAGCTCGATGGTGTCGAACCGCGCGGTGACGTCGGGGTTGGCGTACGCCGGACCGCCGATCTCGTAGAGCAGCTGCGCCGTCACCGTGCCGACGCTCACCAGGCCGCCGGTGCCCTCGTGCTTGCCGATGACGCTGCTGCCGTCGGCGGCGACCTCGGCCCACGGGAAGCCGACGTGCTCGAGGCCGGGCACCTCGGCGAAGAACGGGTAGTTGCCGCCGGTGGCCTGCGCCCCGCACTCGATGACGTGCCCGGCGACGACGGCACCCGCGAGCGCGTCGAGCGTCGCGGGGTCGTCGTAGGACCAGCCGTGCCACCACGCGGCCGGCCCGACCACGAGCGCGGCGTCGGTCACCCGACCGGTGATGACGACGTCGGCCCCGGCGGCGAGCGCCGCGGTGATGCCCCGGCCGCCGAGGTAGGCGTTGGCGGTCAGCGGCTGCGCGCCGAAGGACGCCAGCGACTCGCCGGTGTCGAGGTTGGCGAACGTCTCGCCGGCGGCGGTGAGCTCGTCGAGGCGCGGCACGAGGTCGTCGCCCTCGACGTACGCGATCCGCACGCGTCCGAGCCCGAGCTCGTCCGCCTTCGCCCGCAGCGCCGCCGCCGCACCCGCCGGGTCGAGCCCGCCGGCGTTGGAGACGACCCTGATGCCGCGGTCGAGGCAGCGTGCCCAGGACCTGCTCGAGCTGGGTGAGGAACGTGCGCGCGTAGCCGCTGCCCGCGCCGTGCTTCATCCGCTGCCGGGCGAGGATGAGCATCGTGAGCTCGGCGAGCCAGTCGCCGGTGAGGACGTCGAGCGGGCCGCCCTCGACCATCTCCCGCGCCGCGTCGAGGCGGTCGCCGTAGAAGCCGCTGCAGTTCGCCGATCCGGACCGGTCGGGCCTCCGCGCTCATCCCGTCCCCCTCGCGCGTGAGGACGCCCCCGCCGAGCCCACACCGGCGTCGTCAGACGCGCAATGGGGCGCCATAGGTGCCTCTACAGCGCTCCGGGGCACCCTCATGCGGGATCACCGGTCGGCGTGAGGGTGGCCACCACGGTGTGCGCCTCCACGCTCTGACCCACCGCGACGTGGATCTCGTGCACGACGCCGTCGGTGTCGGCGCGCACGGTGTGCTCCATCTTCATCGCCTCCAGCACGACGAGCGCGGTGCCGGCCACGACGACGTCGCCGACCGCGACCGCCACGTGGGTCACGGTCCCCGGCACCGGTGTCGTCGGCCCGCCGCCGGCGACACCGTGGCCCGGCCCGGCGCCGAGGGGCAGGACGCGGAACGTCGTGAGCCACCCGCGGTGGTCGATGCTCACCGTCTCCCCGGCGGCGTCGCCGCGGGAGTGCCGGACGAAGACATCGCTGCGGACGCCGTCGCGCTCGAGCCGGTGCAGCACGAAGCCGTCGCTCGCCGCGTGCGTCGACCGCGCTCGAGCCGCGCGCCGGCACGCTCGGCACGAGCTCGTCCCTGGTCGAGAGCGCCTGCGCCGCATGCGGATCCGACGCCCTCACCCACGGCCGCGGAGCGCCCACACCGCCCCGCCGGTGCGCGACCACGAGCCGCCCAGCACCGCGACGACGTCGTCGGCACCGTCGCCGGTAGGCGACCCGTACGGTCTCGGGTGCCCCGGCGACGTTCCGGTAGCCGGGCGCGCCGAGCAGGGCGAGCGCCGCGACGAGCGAGGTGGCTCGTCGCGCACGTCGTCCGGCGGTGCGGTCGCGAGCACCTCGGGATGGCGGACGAGGAAGTCGGTCGTGGTCTCACCCGCGAGGAAGACGGGGTGCTCGAGCGTCGCGGCCAGCGCGAGCTGGTTCGTGGTCACCCCGAGGACGGCGAGGTTGCGCAGGTACGCCGCGAGGCCGCGGGCCACGTCCGTGCGGGAGTCGTCGCGGCGCGACCAGCTTCGCGAGCAGCGGGTCGTAGTACGACGAGACGCGACCGCCCTGGTCGACGCCGCTGTCGACCCGCAGCCAGTCACCGCCGTCCGTGACGTCCCAGGACTCGAGCACCCCGGTGCTGGGGAGGAAGTCGCGGGCCGGGTCCTCGGCGTAGAGCCGCACCTCGATCGCGTGACCGGTCGCGCTCGATCGCGTCCTGCCGCGAGCGGCAGCGCCTCGCCCCGCGCGACGGCGAGCTGCCACGCGACGAGGTCGAGCCCGGTGAGCAGCTCGGTCACGGGGTGCTCGACCTGCAGCCTGGTGTTCATCTCGAGGAAGAAGAACTCCTGGCCGTCGTCCCTCGCCCGAGACGAGGAACTCCACCGTCCCCGCGCCGACGTAGCCGATCGCCCGCGCCAGCCCGAGGGCGGCGGCGTACATCCGCGTCGAGCGTCGTCGCGGCGTCGCGCCCGGGGACGGCGACTCCTCGAGGATCTTCTGGTGCCGTCGCTGGATCGAGCACTCGCGCTCGAAGAGGTGCACGACGTTGCCGTGCGTGTCGCCGAACACCTGCACCTCGACGTGCCGGGCCGGCTCGACGTAGCGCTCGAGGAACACGGTCGGGTCGCCGAAGGACGCCTGCGCCTCGCGACGCGCGCCGCCGACCGCCTCGACGAGGCTCGTCCGGCGTCGTGACGACGCCGCATCCCCTTGCCGCCACCACCCGCGGATGCCTTGACCAGCACGGGATACCCGACGCTCGCGGCCGCGGCGAGCAGCGCCGGCGTCGCTGTCGTCCCGGCGTCGAGCTCCGCGCCGGGTACGAGAGGGACGCCCGCGCCGGCGGCGATCCGCTTCGCCTCGACCTTGAGTCGCCATCGCCGCATCGACTCGGGCGACGGGCCCGACCCAGACGAGCCCCGCGGCTAGCGACCGCTCGGGCGAAGTCGGCGTTCTCGGACGAGGAAGCCGTAGCCGGGGTGGACCGCGTCGGCGCCGGTGCGGCGCGCGGCGTCGAGCAGCAGCTCCGCGTCGAGGTAGGTCTCGGCGGACGTGGAGCCGGCGCAGCGCCACGGCGTACGTCGCCTCGTCGACGTACGGCGCGTGCGCGGTCCGGCTCGGCGAACACGGCGACCGTCTCGATGCCCAGCGCGGTCGCACGTGCCGATGACGCGCCGCGCGACCTCGCCGCGGTTCGCGACGAGCAGCCGGGTGATCCTCGGGCATCCGACTCACATCCGGAAGACGCCGTAGGAGCTCGACCCCTGGACCGGGGCCGAGTGGACGGCCGAGAGCGCGACCGACAGCACCGTGCGCGTGTCGCGCGGGTCGATGATGCCGTCGTCCCACAGCCGTCCGGTCGCGAACAGCGCGGTCGACTGCGCCTCGACCTGGGCCTCGAACGCCTCGCGCATCGGGGCGAACGCGGCCTCGTCGAACGTGCCGCCGGCCGCCTCGGTGCGCTGCCGCGCGACGATCGACAGCACGCCGCCGAGCTGCTTCGGGCCCCATCACCGCGATGCGGTGGTTGGGCCAGGTGAACACGAAGCGCGGGTCGTAGGCCCGGCCGCTCATGCCGTAGTTGCCCGCCCCGTAGGACGCGCCGACCATGAGCGTGAGGTGCGGGACGGTCGAGTTCGACACCGCGTTGATCAGCTTCGCGCCGTCCTTGATGATGCCGCCCTGCTCGTAGCGGGTGCCGACCATGAAGCCGGTGACGTTCTGCACGAACAGGATCGGGAGGTCGTGCCGCTCGCAGAGCTGGATGAACTGCGCGCCCTTCTCGGCCTCCTCGCTGAACAGGATGCCGTTGTTCGCGAGGATGCCGATCGGGTAGCCGTCGAGGTGCGCCCAGCCGGTGACGAGCGTGGTGCCGTAGAGCGGCTTGAACTCCTCGAGCTCGCTGCCGTCGACGACGCGCGCGAGGACCTCGCGCACGTCGAACGGCACGCGGACGTCGGCGCTCGCGATGCCGAGCAGCTCGTCGACGTCGTACGCCGGTGGCACGGGCGGCACGCGCCGGCCCGGGCCCGCGCCTTGCGCCAGTTGAGGTGGCCGACGATCTCGCGGCCGATGCGCAGCGCGTCGGGCTCGTCCGCGGCGAGGTAGTCGGCGAGGCCGCTGACCCGCGCGTGCATCTCCGCGCCACCGAGCGACTCCTCGTCGGCGTCCTCGTCGATGGCCATCTTCACCAGCGGCGGACCGCCGAGGTAGACCCGCGCCGCGTCCTTCTGCAGCACGACGTAGTCGCTCATCCCGGGCACGTAGGCGCCGCCCGCGGTCGACGAGCCGAACACCAGCGTGATGGTGGGGATGCCCGCCGCCGAGAGCCGGGTGAGGTTCTTGAACGACGCGCCGCCCGGCACGAAGATCTCCGCCTGCTTGGGCAGGTCGGCGCCGGCCGACTCGGTGAGCGAGACGAGGGGGAGCCGGTTGACCCGGGCGACCTCCATCGCCCGCAGCCCCTTGGCGACGCTCGTCGGTCCCTGCGCGCCGCCCTTCACCGTGGGGTCGTTGGCGCTCACGACGCACTCGACGCCGTTGATCCGGCCGACGCCGGTGACCAGTCCGCCGCCGAGCGGGTCGTCGGTCCCCCAGCCGGCGAGCGGCGAGAGCTCGAGGAACGGCGTACCCCGGTCGAGCAGCAGGGCGATGCGTTCGCGCGGCAGGAGCTTGCCGCGCCCGCGCAGTCGCGCGACGGCGGCGGCGTCCTTGGCCGCGTCCCCCGAGCCGCCGCCGCGCACGACGCGGGCGTGCAGCGCGTCGATCTCGGCGAGCGCGTCGAGCATGGCCGCGCGGTTCTCGCCGTACGACGTGGCGCGCACGTCGACGCGGCTCGCGATCCGGCTCACGGCTCCCCCCGGGGAAGTCAGGACGGCGCTCCACGCCGGGCGCCCGTCAACTTGACGCTAGAGTCAACTTGACGCGCGCGTCAACCCCACCCCGAGCTTCGTCGGCACTGTGCCCTGAACTGCCACAGGCGAAGCCGGGACTCCCTCCACGTACCGGACGGTCATCGGGCGCGCCAGGAGCGCGGGAACGAGAACTGCCCCTGGCGCAGCGTCCGGGCCGCATTCACCGAGAATCACCGGGGGTCGGCGGGTCGCGCGGGGCGCGGGGTGGCCGACGCCGGCGATGATCGACGGGTGAGCGACCTGACGCCCTGGGCCAGAGCGCGCCGCGCGGCGCGCGAGGCGGCGGGTGCCCTGCCCGTCGTCGAGGTCCCGCTCGCCGTCGGCCGTCGGCGCGGTGCTGGCCAAGCCGCTCGTCGCCGGCACCCCGCTGCCTCCGTTCGACGCCGCGGGCATGGACGGCTGGGCGGTGTCCGGGCCCGGCCCGTGGACCGTCGTCGGCGAGCTGCTCGCCGGCCAGGTCCTCGACCGGCTCGTCGACGGCGCGGCCGTCCGCGTCGCCACCGGTGCCGCCCTGCCGATCGGCGCCGACGCCGTGCTCCGCCGCGAGCGCGGCCTGCTCGAGGACGACCCGCACGGCTGGCAGGGACCTCAGCTCTGGGTCGGCGACCCGACGCGCGGTCTCAAGGCACCCCACCCCGGATACGTCGAGCCCGGCACCGACGTCCGCGCCCGGGGCCAGGAGTCCGCTGCCGGGGAGCACCTGCTCGAGGCGGGCGGCGTCGTCACGCCCGTCGTCGCGGGCATGGCCGCGGCCGCGGGATACGACGCGCTGCCGGTCGTCCGGCCGCCGGACGTGGCCCTCCTCGTCCTCGGCGACGAGCTGCTCGAGCGCGGCCAGTCCCGCGACGGTCGGGTGCGCGACGCGCTCGGCCCGATGCTCCCGGGCTGGATCGCCTGGCTCGGCGGTCGGGCGTTCCCGCCGGTCCGCGTGCCCGACACCCTCGCCGCGCTGCTCGAGGCGCTCGAGGACGCCAACGCCGACGTCATCGTCACGACCGGCTCAACCGCGGCCGGGCCGGCCGACCACCTGCACGCCGCGCTCCAGCGGCTCGGGGCGCACTGGGTCGTCGACGGCGTCGCCGTCCGCCCAGGTACGCCGATGTGCCTCGCCACGCTGCCCGACGGCCGGCACGTGCTCGGCCTCCCGGGCAACCCGCTCGCCGCCGTGTCCGCCGTGCTCACCCTGGCGGCACCGCTGCTCGCGGCGCTGCGCGGCGAGGTCGGCGCCGACGAGGCGCGGGTGGAGGAGGCGGTGCTCACCGTCGACGTCACGGCGCACCCCGACCTCGTGCGGCTCGTGCCCGTCACCCGGCGACGCGCCGACGCCGGCGGCGGCAGGCCGGCCGCTACGCCGACCATGCACGTGGGTCCCGCGATGCTGCGTGGCCTGTCCCTCGCCGACGGCGTCGCGGTGGTGCCCCCCGGCGGCGGCGCCCGCGGCTCGACCGTGTCCGTGCTGCCGCTCCCCTGAGAGGGCGTGTCCCATTCGGGCCCGCGCAATATCCGGCAGCATTCTCGATCGCTGGCTGGAGGCCCACTTCACTTCCCGAATGCACGGAGAATCGCGTGTTTTCCATGCATGCGGGCAGTGAAGCTGATCGCCTCCCGGCCGTCTGCCGCGGCAGAGGGGAACCGATAGAACTCGGCCTCACCGGCGTCGAACCGGCAGTATCGCTCGGCGGCAACCGTCAGGGATCTGTCATCCGGCATCATTCGTACATGGTTGAGGAGACTTCGGTAGACCACACTGTCGAAGCCTCTGGCGGCGACTCGAGCCGCCCATGGCGGACGCTCGCGTCGGGCTTCGAGCGGGCCCGCGGCCGCGAGGACTCGCTCGATCGACTCGTAGAGTGGCCTGCCCAGCGCGCCCTCCTCGGCGACGTCACCGGACTCGCCATCCTGGACGCGGGATGCGGCAACGGAGCCAAGATCGCGCAGTTGGTCACCGAAGGAGCCGTCGCGTCTGTCGGTGTGGACATCAGCGGGAACTTCATCGAGCCGCCGCCAGACGTCGAGTTCATCGAGGGTGATCTCTCCGATCTGGCGGTGGTGCCGGGGCTCGCGGGCCGGCGGTTCGACCGGATCTTGTTCCTACAGTCCTTCGGGTACGCCGCGGACGGGGTCAGGGCCCTGCAGACCGCGCGGGAGATGTTGACCGAGGACGGCTTCATCCTGCTCACCCGGACTCAGCCGATCCGGTACGCGATCGAGCGAGCGGAGCAGAACGGGACCTCGCTGGGCGAGGAGTACTTCACGACTGAGTCATTCGCCTACCGTCACCGCAACTGGAACGACGAGGTGACGCTCACCAAGCGGCCGTACACGATGTCGGACTTGCTGAACACATTCAGCGCGGCCGGGTTATGGATCGAGGCCGCGATCGAGCCGCAAATGCCTGCCGAAGCCGCCGAGCGCTATCCCCACAAGCAAGCGGTGATGAACAAGTATCTCGGGATCCTCATGTTCAAGCTGAGGCCGTTGCCGGGGCTATAGCCGAGTCGAAGCGAGGACTACGGGCTGCCGAAGCGTCGGTCGGTAGCGGCGGCTCGCCGAACGTACCCATCACGCGAAACACGCTACGCGACGTCGCATCCACCGTGTGCCTCACGCCATCAGAACACAGAGCAGGACGTCACCCGGATGGGCGCCGACGTTTTCGCTCGCCTGTCGATGCGGTACATGGTCGTGTCCATCGGGTGTCTGGGGACGCTGTGATTGGGGGGTCCGGGAGTCCGCCCAGTGGTCGGCCGCCCGCTCCGCTGAGGCCGGGGTAGCCTGCGACGGTGTCCACACCAGCAAGCGTGCGTCTCGGAGCGACCGGGCCGATGGTCAGCGCTGTCGGCCTCGGCTGCATGGGGATGTCTGGCTCATACGGGCCAGCTGATGACGACGAGAGCGTGCGGACGATCCACGTTGCTCTCGACTCGGGCGTGTCCCTGTTTGATACCGGGGACTTCTACGGTTCTGGGCACAACGAGATGCTCCTTGGCCGCGCACTGGCTGAGGTTCCTCGCGACAAGGCTCAGCTCAGCGTGAAGTTCGGAGGGTTGCGCGACCCAGCAGGTGGAATCGGCGGGTTCGACGCGCGTCCGGTCGCGGTGCGCAACTTCCTCGCCTACTCGCTGCGCCGACTCGGCACTGACTACATCGACATCTACCGCCCGGCCCGTCTCGATCCCGCCGTTCCGATCGAGGAGACGGTCGGTGCGATTGCCGAGCAGGTACGGGCCGGATGGGTTCGCCACATCGGTCTGTCGGAGGTGGGCGCCGAGACACTACGTCGGGCCGCTGCCGTCCATCCGATCTGCGACGTCCAGTTGGAGTACTCGCTGCTCTCACGTGGCATCGAGACGTCCGTGCTGCCCGCCGCGCGAGAGTTGGGCATCGCGGTCACCGCCTACGGAGTGCTCTCGCGCAGCCTCATCGCCGACACCGCGGACACCACTTTCGGTCCCGGTGACTTCCGTGCCCATGCCCCTCGTTTCCAGGGCGGCAACCTGGCGCACAACCAGGCCCTCATCCAACAGCTGCGCCCGATCGCGGAACGGTTCGAGGTGAGCCTCGCCCAGCTGGCGATCGCCTGGGTCGTGGCACAGGGCCACGACATCGTGCCCCTGGTCGGCACGAAGCACGCGGCCCGGGTCCACGACGCTCTGACCGCCCTCGACCTCGTGCTCGGACCCGATGATCTCGCCGCGATCGAGGACGCAGTCCCAGCCGGCTCTGCCGCCGGGGGACGTTACGCGGCGCAGCAGTTGGTACACCTCGACAGCGAGCGCTGAACGTCATACCCATGTCCCGCCAGCACAGCCCGGGTGGCGCCGACTGCGGGATGAGATCTACGAGGCCCTGCACTCGGGGCGAACCCTGCCGAGGTCCGCGCTTTCCCTTGTCGGCAGATGGCGAGCAGACGTGCCTGATGGATGGTTCAGGCGGGCGTTGAGCGTGCGCTCGTAGCGTCCGGGGATCTGGTGGGCCGGCTCGAGAAGTGCCTGCTACCGGTGCCGGTTGGCTTTCGAACGAAGCGTCGGCCCGCCAGGTTTCCCTAGGCGGTGGTGTGGCTCGCAGGTTGGCTGCGCGTGCTGGAACAGAACCTCCATGCGCGCCGCTTCTACGAGCGACGCGGGTGGCAGCCGGCAGGTGAACTCGAGAGATCCTGCGTCGCTCCGTTTCCGGTGCTGTTGACCTACGAAGTTGATCTCTCGAGTCCGCCCGACAGCGCATAGGTGCCTGCATCGCTTCTGGGCACCACGGGACCGGCATGATCGGGCGCACGGGAAGGGGGGAAGGTGCGCACCCACCCGTGAGTCGCGCGTCCTTGCCCGGCCTGGCGCCTTGGCGACACAAGTGCAACAGTCCCTGGATCATTTCTCCACTGCTTGCATGTGGGAGGCAGTCTTGAGCACGCAGGGTTGGCAGAAGTTCCTCGGCGCGGAGGGCGTTGACGACTGGGTCGTCCTGCACGGCGGTGCAACTGCTGTCTTCCGCGTCCCCACGCTCGGCGCGGCGGCGTTGCTCGCCGGGGCAGTCGCGTGCCTCCCCGGACTAGAGGGCTCGGGGGTACTCATGACGATTGCCGATGACCGTCTCACTGTGCGGCTGAGCCGCGGTGTGTTTCGGCTGGAGGAGAAGCACATCGACCTGGCGCGCGCCGTCTCGTCTACGGCGAGGAAGCACGGTGCCATCGCCGACCGCGCGGCTACGCAGGAGGTCTCGCTAGCGATCGCCGCGAAGCCCGACGCGATCGATGTCCGGTTCTGGCGTACGGTCCTCGGCTATGCGCCGCTGGAGGATGACAACGCGGTCGACCCGCTGGGCCACGGCTCGACGGTCTGGCTGCAGGAGCTCAATGCCGACAAGCCGCTCCGGCACGCGATGCACGTCGACGTGTCCGTCGCTCGTGAACACGTCCAGGCGCGATTGGCAGCCGCGCTCGCCGCAGGCGGCCGCATCGTCCAGGACACCGACGCCCCTGGTGCTTGGATCCTCGCCGACCGTGCCGGCAACCGCGTCTGCGTCGTCGCCTGGCCGGACGGATCCGTCCCGCCTGCATCTGTTCTTCCCCAGTAGCGTGCCGCGCGGCGTCCACCGAAGAGCCTGATCCCGCTCGGGCCACCCACCTGCCAACAGGGACACACCCAGAGCGCCGACAGCGTCGCTCGGTGCCTCCCCCGCGGGGCGCGCGGCTCGACCGTGTCGTGCTACCGCTCCCCTGAGCACCGCCGTCGTCCGCTCCTCCGACCTTTCGTCCTGTGCCCTGAGTGCCGACGTCGCCCGTCGACCGCGAGAGGATGGCCGACATGCGCGCCGTCACCGTCAGTGCACCCGGCGGACCCGAGGTCCTCGGCTGGGGCGAGGTCCCGGATCCGGTGGCCGGACCGGGCGAGGTCGTCGTCGACGTCGTCGCGTCGGCGGTCAACCGCGCGGACCTGCTCCAGCGCCAGGGCCACTACCCGCCTCCACCGGGCGCGTCCGACGTCCTCGGTCTCGAGTGCAGCGGCCGGGTCGCCGCCCTCGGGCCAGGAGTGGACGGGTGGTCCGTCGGCGACGAGTGCGTGGCGCTGCTCGCCGGCGGCGGTTACGCCGAGCGGGTCGCCGTACCCGTGGGACAGCTCATGCGGGTGCCGCGCGGCGTCGACCTCGTCACCGCGGCGGCGCTGCCCGAGGTGGCGTGCACGGTGTGGTCCAACGTCGTGCTCCTCGCGCGGCTGCAGCCGGGGGAGACGCTGCTCGTGCACGGTGGCGGCGGCGGCATCGGGACGTTCGCGATCCAGGTCGGTGCCGCCCTCGGCGCGCGCGTCGCGGTCACCGCGGGTTCCGCCGAGAAGCTGGAGCGCTGTCGCGAGCTGGGCGCCGAGATCCTGGTGAACTACCGCGACGAGGACTTCGTCGAGGCGGTCCGCGCGGCCACCGGCGGCCGGGGCGCCGACGTCGTGCTCGACAACATGGGCGCGGCGTACCTCGCGCGCAACATCGAGGTCCTCGCCGCGGACGGGCGACTCGTCGTCATCGGCCTGCAGGGCGGGGCCAGGGCCGAGCTCGACCTCGGCCGCATGATGGCCAAGCGCGCCACCGTGTCGGCGACGACGCTGCGCGCCAGGCCGGTCGCGGAGAAGGCGGCGATCTGCGCCGCCGTCCAGGCCGAGGCGTGGCCGCTCGTGGAGTCCGGCGCGATCGTGCCGGTGGTGGACCGCGTGCTCCCGATGAGCGACGCCGCCGAGGCGCACCGCGCGGTCGCGGCGGGCGACCACGTCGGCAAGGTCCTGCTGGTCACCGGACGCTGAGCGGCATCCCTCCGGGCTCGGGTCAGTCGAGCGTCAGCGCGTAGTCCTCGATCACCCGCGCGGCGGTCATGCCGACGCCCTCGTAGAGCCGGACCGCGCCGCTCGTGTTGTCCGCGTCGACGCCGAGCTGCGTGCCGGCGCGGCCGAGGTCGCGGTAGTAGACGAAGGCGCGTTGCAGGAGCAGGCGGGCGAGACCGCGTCCGCGGAACTGCTTGCGAACGCCGAGGATCAGGACGTACCCGTCGCCGATCTCGGCGCGGCCCTCGTCCAGCAGGCAGATCGCGGCGTCCTCGCCGTCGACGGTGAGCAGCCACCAGCCGTCCGGGTCGCGCGCCGACCCCGTGGACATCTGGCCCCACCACTCGTCGTACTGCCGCGGGACGAAGTTCCAGTGGTCGCGGAACACCTCGCTGTCGACCGCCCAGATGCGCCGCCGCGTCGCCTCGTCGTCGGAGAGCACGAGGGCCACGCCGTCCGGCAGCGTCGGTGCGCCGGCCGGGATCAGCGGCGAGCTCGACTCCACGCGCATCCGGTAGAAGCGGCGCACCGGGGCGAAGCCGTGCGCGAGCAGCGCCGCGGCCTGGTCGTCGTCGGTGGTCCACGCTCCGGACTGCACCGTCCACGGGCCGGGCTCGGGAGCGGAGTCGCGGTGGCGCCGGGCGGCCTCGATGCCGCGGACGAGACCGAGGTCCCGCACCTCGGGCGCACACGGACCGGGCGGGGCGAAGACGTCGACGAACGTGCCGCGCCCGGTGGTGTCGGCCTCGATCCGGCAGAGGCCGACCGGCTCCTCGCCGTCGAACGCGAGGAACGAGGCGGCGCGGTCCGTGGTCGGTACGCCGAGCAGCGCCTCGACGTCACCGGCGCCCGAGTCGGCCTCGCCGAGGACGGCGACGTCGCGCGCGGTCACCAGCCGTACCGCGAGCGCGAGGTCCTCGTGGTCGATGCCGTCCGCGCCGTACCCGATCGGGCGCGTGACGAGTGTGGTCGCGCCGGCCCTCGAGTCGCTCATGCGGCCGAGGATGGCAAGGCCGACCCGGCGCCGTCTCGCGAATTTCCGACACGGACCCGCGACGGCCTGCGCCGACGGGCAACTCGCACCAAGCCGCGAGTCGGCACCGACATCCGGGGTGAGCCACGGACTCGGGTCGGTCGCGCGGCGGCCTGCTCGGTCAGTCGAGCGGCCGCGCGTAGCCCTCGATCACCCGCGCGGCGGTCATGCCGACGCCCTCGTAGAGCCGGACCGCACCCGTCGTGTTGTCCGCGTCGACGCCGAGCTGCGTGCCCGCGCGGCCGAGGTCGCGGTAGTGGACGAAGGCGCGCTGCAGGAGCAGCCGGGCGAGACCGCGTCCGCGGAACTGCTTGCGCACGCCGAGGATCGACACGTATCCGTCGCCGATCTCGGCTCGACTCTCGTCGAGCAGACAGATCGCGGCGTCCTCGCCGTCGACCGTGAGCAGCCACCACCCGCCCGGGTCGCGCGTCGACCCGGAGGACATGTGCGCCCACCACTCGTCGTACTCGCGCGGGACGAAGTGCCAGTGGTCGAGGAACGACTCGTTGTCGACGGCGCAGATGCGCCGGCGCGTCGCGTCGTCGTCGGAGACGACGAGGGCGACGCCGTCCGGCAGTGGCGGCGCCGTGGCAGGGATGAGCGGCGAGCTCGACTCGATGCGCATGCGGTAGAAGCGGCGTACGGGTGTGAACCCGTGCGCGCGCAGGACCGCGGCGTAGTCCTCGTCGGCGGTCCACGTCCCGGACCGTGCGGTCCACGGTCCCGGCTCGGGCGCCGTCTCGCGGTGCCGCCGCGCCGCCGCGAGGCCGCGCGCGAGACCCAGGTCCCGAACCTCGCGGGCCCGCGGACCGGGCGGGGCGAAGATGTCGGTGAACGTGTCGCGCGCGGTGGTGTCTGCCTCGATCCAGCCGACGCCGACCGGCTCGTCGCCGTCGAACGCGAGGAACGACGCCTCCCGGTCCGTAGTCGGCAGGTCGAGGAGCGACTCGACGTCGGCGGCTCCGGAGTCGGGCACGCCGACCACGGCCACGTCGCTCGCGGTGACCAGGTCCACCGCGATCGCGAGGTCGGTGTCGTCGACGCCGTCCGGACCGAACCGGATCGGGCGCACGGTCAGGCCGGTGGACTCCCCGTCGTTCATGCGATCGAGGATGTCGCCCGTTGTCCGCGGTGTCACGCGCGTTTCCGGCGGTCGGACGGACACCGGGTCGCCGGTGCGGCACGGTGCCGTCAGCGGGTCGCGGCGCGGGTGCCGGGAGCGCCGTTCTACCTGCGCCGCTTCGCCGGCGTCGGTCAGTGCTGTGCGGCGGGCAGCGCGGCGATCCGACGCGCGAGGTACGGCGAGAACCAGCCGGCGTACTTGGCCTGCAGCTCGCTCTTCGTCCAGTCCAGGCCGGTGACGACGCCACGGCAGGTCGGTTCGCCGCAGAGGCACTCGAACTCGTCGTAGTCGCTCGAGTCGCACGTCGCGTAGTCGAAGGTCAGCTCCTCGCCCGGCTCGATGTCGCGCATCGCGACCAGGACGGTGGCACCCACCAGGCCGCAGGACGGCTCGCACGAGTGGTTGAGCATGTCGCCGGGCTCCGGCGTCTCGTCCGAGACGAGGTAGAGGTCCTCGTCGACCTGGATCGAGCGGCCCTGGCGGTCCTCGCTGAACGTGGACAGCGTCTCGCGGGTGACGATCCACCCGCCGAACGCCGCGACCGTGGTCCCGGCCGGGATCCGCTCGGTGGCGAACGAGCCCCAGCCCTTGGCTCCGATGGGACGGGCGTCCGCGGTGGGGTGCAGCCAGTTGTAGTCCACGTGTCGTCTCCTTCAGTGACGATCGCGCAGCCCGGTGCCCCCGCGGGTCCGGTGCCCCCACCCCTCAGGGTGGGACGCTGGTGCGTGCCGGTCAGGCACGCCGGACGGACCATTGGATCATGCGCGGCGGGGACTGGCGAATCGCGGATCGCCTTCCGGCGTATGACTGAACGGCGATTCAGGATCCTCGGCGCCCGGACCCCGTCTCGACTGCCGTCCCGGAGCGGTGATGTGATGGGCGCATGACCGACACCACACCGGCACCCGAGAGCATCGGCGCGGGCGACGGCGGGCAGGACGACTCGCGCATCGTCATCGTCGGGCCGGACGGCCGCCCGGTCGGCTACCTGCCGACGGACGGCGGCTCCGACGACCAGTCCGAGGGCTCGGTCGCCGACCTCGTCGAGCAGCCGGCGAAGGTCATGCGCATCGGCAGCATGATCAAGCAGCTGCTCGAGGAGGTGCGCACCGCGCCGCTCGACGACGCCTCCCGCACCCGGCTGCGCGAGATCCACCGCCGCTCGATCGCCGAGCTCGAGCAGGGGCTCGCACCCGAGCTGGTCGAGGAGCTCGAGCGGCTCTCCCTCCCGTTCACCGACGAGCGCCTCCCGTCCGACGCCGAGCTGCGCATCGCGCAGGCCCAGCTCGTCGGCTGGCTCGAGGGCCTCTTCCACGGGATCCAGACCGCCCTGTTCGCCCAGCAGATGGCCGCGCAGGCGCAGTTCGAGCAGATGCGCCGGCGGGCGCTCACCTCGTCAACCCACGGCGACAGCGGCGTACCCGGCGTGCCGTCGCCGACCGAGGCCGGCAACGGCCTCTACCTCTAGGCACCACCCCCCGTAGGCTGCGGGGCGTGATCGATCTCAAGCTCCTCCGGGACGACCCCGACCGCGTCCGCGCCTCGCAGCGCGCCCGGGGCGAGGACGAGACGGTCGTCGACCGCCTCGTCGCGGCCGACGAGGCCCGCCGGGCCGCGGAGGTGTCCTTCGGCTCCCTGCGCAACGAGCAGAAGGAGCTCGGCCGCCGGGTCGGCCCGGTGCAGGGCCGGCTGAAGCAGGCGACCGAGGGCGACCGCCCGGGCCTGCAGTCCGAGCTCGACGCGCTCCTGGCCGGTGCGGCCGACCTCGCCGACCGGGTGAAGACGGCCGAGGCCGAGCGGGACGCCGCCGACGCCGAGACCGCGACGCTGCTCGCCGAGCTGTCCAACCTCATCGACCCGGCCGCCCCGGTGGGCGGCGAGGACGACTTCACCGTCGTCGAGGAGGTCGGCGTACGCCGCGACTTCGCGGCCGAGGGCATCACGGTGCGCGACCACGTCGAGATCGGCGAGCTGCTCGGCGCGATCGACATCGAGCGCGGCGCCAAGGTCTCCGGCTCGCGCTTCTACTACCTCACCGGCGTCGGCGCGCTGCTCGAGCTCGCGCTCGTCAACCACGCCATCGCGCTCGCGTGTGGCAACGGCTTCACGCCGATGATCCCGCCGGCGCTCGTGAAGCCGTCGGCCATGGAGGGCACCGGGTTCCTCGGCCAGGCCGCGGAGAACGTCTACCGCCTCGAGGCCGACGACATGTACCTCGTCGGCACGGCGGAGGTGCCGCTCGCGGCGTACCACTCCGACGAGATCCTCGACGCGTCGAGCCTGCCCCGGCGCTACGTCGGCTACTCGCCCTGCTACCGGCGCGAGGCCGGCTCGGGCGGTCGCGACACCCGCGGCATCTTCCGTGTCCACTGGTTCGACAAGGTCGAGATGTTCTCCTACGCCCACCCCGACGACGCGGTCGCGGAGCACGAGCGACTGCTCGGGTGGGAGCGCGAGTTCTTCGACTCGCTCGAGATCCCGTACCGCGTCATCGACGTCGCCTCCGGCGACCTCGGCGCCTCGGCCGCGCGCAAGTTCGACATCGAGGCGTGGGTGCCGAGCCAGGAGCGGTACCGCGAGGTGACGTCGACGTCGAACTGCACCGAGTTCCAGGCGCGCCGCCTGCGGATCCGGATGCGCGACGCCGACGGCGTACGGCCGCTCGCGACGCTCAACGGCACTCTCGTCGCTGTCACCCGCGCGATCGTCGCGCTGCTGGAGAACCACCAGCAGGCCGACGGCTCGGTGCACGTGCCGGTCGCCCTGCGGCCCTACCTCGGCGGCCGCGAGCGGCTGACCCCGCAGTGACCGTCCCGCGCGTCCCGCCTCGCGTGCTGCGCGGGCCGCGCCTCGACCTCGTCCTCGTGACGGTCGAGCAGCTGCTCTCGCGGGCGGCGTCCGACGGCCCGGTCCCGCTCGGGTACGACGACCCCGCCGACGTCCTGCACCCGGACCGGTCGCCGCTGGGCTACCGAGTGCGCCAGGTCACCGAGGACCCGTCGGTGAACCCGTGGCTGCTCCGCCTCGCGGTGCAGCGCGACACCGGAGCGATCGTCGGCCTGGTCAACTTCCACGCGCCGCCCGACGCCGACGGCATGGTCGAGATCGGCTACCGCGTGCTCCCGGCGTACCGGCGTACCGGCTTCGCCCGCGAGATGGCGCACGTGATGTGGGCCTACGCCGCACAGCACCCGGACGTCCGCGTGCTGCGCGCGACGTTCGCGCCGGACAACGCCGGCTCTCGCGCCATCATCGAGGGCGCCGGCTTCGTCCACGTCGGCGAGCAGGACGACCCCGAGGACGGCCTCGAGCTGGTCTACGAGCTCCCCACCCCCGACTACCTTCCTCGCATGTAACTGGTCGAAGGGCTGTTTCCGGCGCCGGGAAGCAACCACACGACCAGTGACATGCGGCCCCAGCCTCAGAGGGAGCGGAGGAAGTCCTCGGCGGCGTCGGCCTGTCGGACCAGCGCGGCCGCGCGCCTGCGCATGACGTCGGCCACCCCCTCGCCGACGGGGATTCGGAACGGGGCGTCGGGACGCGTCACCGCGCCGACGATGGCCTCGACACACGCCTGGGGGTCGGCGCTCGCGCTGGCGTGCCAGGACAGCCACTCGTCGACGGTCCGCCACTGCTCGGCGTAGACCCCCTGGGCGTCCTTCCCCGCGGCCTGCGGGCTCGTCCGCGAGATGGGCGTGCGGAACGGCCCGGGCTCGACGAGGGAGACCCGTACGCCGAACGGTCGCAGCTCCGCGCGCAGCGCCTCGCTCGCGCCCTCGAGCCCGAACTTCGAGGCGTTGTACGGCGCCATGAGCGGGTCGCCCGCCAGGCCCGAGACGCTCGAGACGTTGACCACCACGCCCTGGGTGGCGCGCAGCGCGGGCAGGCAGGCCGCGGTCACGGCCATCGCGCCGACCAGGTTGACGTCGAGCTGGCGCCGCAGCTCGGCCGCGGTGAGCTCCTCCCACGGCCCGGCCAGCGCGAACCCCGCGTTGTTCACGAGCGCGTCCAGGCGACCGCCCCAGCGGTCCCGCACGACGAGCCCGAGCGAGGCGACCGCGTCGTCGTCGGCGACGTCGAGGACGACGGTCGACCACGGCAGGGCACCCTCGTCGGCGCGGTCGAGCACGGTGCCGAGGACGTCCCAGCCGAGGTCGTGCAGGCGCTGGGCTACGCCGTGGCCCAGGCCGGACGACGTCCCGGTGATGACGACGGTGCTCATGGGGCGAGGCTAGCCACCTCCCCCGCTCCGCCGCTGGCCGTCGGCTCTGCGACCCTGGCGCCGTGACGAGCACAGCAGCGCGCGACCCGCACCCCCCGACCGCCGAGCTCGCCACGGCGGGGGCGGACCGGCTCGCGGCCGACCTCGCCGCTGGCCGGACGACCTCGGTCGCGCTCACCCAGGCCCTGCTCGACCGCATCGCGGCCGTCGACGACGCCGGACCCGAGCTGCGCGCCGTGCTCGCCGTCAGCGCCGACGCGCTCGCCCACGCCGCGGAGCTCGACGCCGAGCGTGCCGCGGGGCTGCTTCGCGGTCCGCTGCACGGGATCCCGGCCCTGATCAAGGACAACATCGAGGCCGTGGGGCTGCCCGCCACCGCCGGGTCACTGGCCCTCGCCGGGCGCCCGGTCGTGCGCGACGCCCCCCTCGTCGCGTCGATGCGTGCTGCCGGCGTCGTCGTGCTCGGCGCCACGAACCTCTCGGAGTGGGCCAACATGCGCTCCCCGCACTCGACGAGCGGATGGTCCGGCGTCGGCGGTCTCACCGGCAACCCGTGGGCCCTCGACCGCAGCGCCGGCGGGTCGTCCGCGGGCTCCGGTGCCGCCGTCGCGGCCGGGCTCGCGCCGTTCGCCGTCGGCACCGAGACCGACGGCTCGATCACCTGCCCGAGCTCGCTCAATGGCGTCGTCGGTCTCAAGCCGACGGTCGGCCTCGTGAGCACCGAGGGCGTCGTGCCGCTCTCCGCGAGCCAGGACGCGCCGGGGCCGATGGCGCGCAGCGTGCGCGACGCGGCGCTGCTGCTCGACGCCATGACCGGGTCGACGTCCTACGCCGCGGCAGTCGGCACACGTGCCCTGAGCGACCTCCGGTTCGGCGTCGCCGAGGGGTGGCGGACCGGCCACGACGGCACCGACGCCCTGTTCACCGAGGTCCTCGGCCGGCTCGAGGCCGCCGGCTCGACGATCGCACCGGTCACGGTCGAGCCGATCGGTGCCGCCGGCCAGCAGGAGCTCACGGTCCTGCTCTGCGAGCTCAAGGACGGTCTCGACCGCTACCTCGCCGACCGTCCCGGCGCCGGCGTCCGCAGCCTCGCCGACGTCGTCGACTTCGACGAGCGGCACGCCGACGTCGAGCTCGCCCACTTCGGGCACGAGTTCCTCGAGCGGCCGTCGCGACCGGTGGCCTGGACGACCCGGAGTACGCCGCGGCGCGGGCCGCCTGCCTCGCCTGGGCGGTCGACGCCATGCTCGAGCCCGCGTTCGCGGGCGACCCCGGTCCCGACGTGCTCGTGGCGCCGGCGTACGCCCCGGCCTGGAAGAGCGACCTGGCCGGGGGCGACCACTTCCTCGGTGGCGGCGTCGCCAGCGCCGCGCCGTCGATCGCCGGCTGGCCCGTCCTCGCGCTGCCCATGGGGCTCGTGCGACGGGCTCCCGGTCGGCCTCGTCCTGGTCGGCCGTCCGCACAGCGAGGCGCTGCTGCTCGCGGCGGGGCACGCGGTCGAGCGCGCCCTCGGCGTCGCGGGAACCCTCGTCCCGACGTGGACGCCGGCCGGGAGAGGATGACCGCGTGACCCTCGGCGACTGGACGACGCTCGTCGACGGCGTCCGGCTGGTCGCCACCGACCTCGACGGCACGCTGCTGCGCGCGGACGGGTCGGTCTCGGCGTTCACCGTCGAGACCTTCGCCCGGGCCCGGCGCAGCGGGCTGCCGGTCGTGTTCGTCACCGGGCGCCCGGTGCGCTGGCTGCCCGAGGTCGCGGAGGCCACCGGTCACCTCGGTACGGCGATCTGCGCCAACGGTGCCGTCCTCATCGACCTGCGTACCGGGGCCCTCCTCGCGAGCCACCCCATCTCGGCCGACGCGCTCGACGAGGTCGTGGCCACCCTGCGTCGCGAGGTGCCCGGGATCGGCTTCGCCGCCGAGTGGATCGACGACGTCCCGACCGACGCCCCGCGCGACTCCGACTTCGCGCACGAGGCCGCCTACCAGCCGCGCGTCCCGGTGCCCGGCGCTCCACGCGCCGGCGACATCCGGCAGATCGCCGCCGGCCACGACGTCGTCAAGCTGCTCGCGCGGCGTGACCGGCTCCGGGCACGACGCCGACAGCCTGCTCGAGCACGCCCTCGAGCACGTCGCTCATCTCGTGAGCGTGACGCACTCCAACTCCGGCGACGTACTGCTCGAGATGAGCGCGGCGGGCGTGACGAAGGGCTCGACCCTCGCGACGTACGCCGCGGGCCTCGGGCTCGGCGCCGCGGAGGTCGCCGCGGCCGGGGACATGCCCAACGACGTCCCCATGATCACGTGGGCCGGCGTCGGCCTCGCGGTCGAGGGCGCGCACCCGCGGGTGCTGGCGGCGGCCGACGCCGCGCTCCCCGGACCGGCCGACGACGGGGTCGCCGCGTTCGTCGACGCCGTGCTGCGGACGACCGCCGAGCAGGTGTGACGCAGGCCACTCGGATCGGGTGAGCCGCTTCACAGGACCGGGCGATTCGTCCGTTGACCGGACCGCGCGGCAGGTCCCGATCGAGGTCGTCTGCCTACCGTCTCCCGTCGTTCGCCACTGGTACGGGTCAGCCGTCACCCGGACGACGCGCTCAATCGCCGGGCCCTCTCGCCCGGTGAACCGGGGACCCAGTCCCGCGGGGCGAATCACCGCACGGTCATCAGGCCGTGCGGCGTAGGGCACCTCTTGGCCCGAGCCCGTCAGCTAACCCGGTCGGCGTGGAGAGGAGTCCTTCAGTGCTGTCCGCAACCCGTCGCCGGGTCCTCCCGGCCTCGTTGCTGGTCACCGGCGCACTTGCCGTCGGTGTCCTCGGGACGACGGTCCCGGCCCAGGCCGCCGTCGTCACGCCGACCACCACCATCGCGACGACCGCGGTCGTCACCACGGCAGCCCGACGGCGACCACCGCCCGCTTCGCCCGCGGCGCTCGCCGCCCGGAAGGTCGCCGCCCGCGCCCTCAAGATCCGGGTGTCGGCCGTGACGATCGCCCGCAGCAAGGTCGGCATGCGCTACAGCGCCGGCCGTTCCGGCCCCACCCGCTTCGACTGCTCGGGCCTCGCGCTCTACGTCGTCAAGCGGGCCTCCGGCCGGACCCTCCCGCACTACTCCAAGGCCCAGTTCCGCGCCACCAAGCGGGTCACCAAGAAGGCGCTGCGCCCCGGCGACCTGGTCTTCTTCTTCGGCCACGGCGCGCACCACGTGGGCGTCTACATCGGTCGCGGCCTCATGGTCAGCGCCACGAACCCGCGCGGCGGCGTGCAGGTCGACCCGGTCTTCTCCGGGTGGTACGGCAAGCGCTACAGCGGCGCCGGCCGTCTGGTCTGACGGCACCTCTCCGCACCGAGCGAAGCCCGGCACCCCCTCGGGGGGCCGGGCTTCCGCGTGTCCGAGATCACTCCGCCCGCCGCGTCACGGAATACCCTAGGGGGGTACGGTCCTTGACGAAGGCAGGAGGCAAGCGATGAGCCATGGCTACAGCGCCGACAAGGACGCCGTCCTCGCGCGGCTGAAGCGGATCGAGGGCCAGGTCCGCGGCATCGCCCGGATGGTCGACGACGACACGTACTGCATCGACGTCCTCACCCAGGTGTCCGCGGCCACGCGGGCGCTGGAGAACGTCGCGCTCCTGCTGCTCGACGACCACCTCGACCACTGCGTGCGGCACGCCGCCGTGCAGGGTGGCCCCGAGGCCGACGAGAAGATCGCCGAGGCGTCCGCCGCGATCGCCCGGCTCGTCCGTTCCTGACCGCATCGCACCCGCCACTGTCGACCACCGACCGCCCCACCCCGAGGAGACAGCACCATGAGCACCACCACGTGGACCGTGCAGGGCATGACCTGCAGCCACTGCGTACACGCCGTGACCACCGAGATCTCGGCGCTCCCCGGGGTGTCCGACGTCGCCGTCGACCTCGCCTCGGGCCTGGTCACCGTCACCGCAGAGAGCGACCCGTCGACCGAGTCCGTCGCCGCGGCGGTCGACGAGGCCGGCTACACCCTCGTCACCGCCTGACCTCCTCGCCCGAACCCTCGCACGTCCGCACCGGAGCTCCCATGGACACCGCGCTCACCACCCAGATCGTCACGCCGATCGACCTCCAGGTCACCGGCATGACGTGCGCCTCCTGCGCCGCGCGGATCGAGAAGAAGCTCAACAAGGTCCCCGGGGTCGTCGCGACGGTCAACTACGCCACCGAGACCGCGCACGTCGAGGCGCCGACCGGGGTCAGCCTCGAGGAGCTCGTCTCCGTCGTGGAGTCCGCCGGCTACGGCGTGCTCGAGCCGGAGCAGGAGGTCGAGTACGACGGCGACGACCTCGGCCGGCGCTGGCGGGTGAGCGCCGTGCTCACCGTGCCCGTGCTGCTCGTGTCGATGGTGCCCGCGCTGCAGTTCTACGGCTGGCAGTGGTTCGCCTTCGCGCTCGCCTCGGTGGTCGTGCTCTGGGGCGGCAAGCCGTTCCACCGGGCCGCCTGGACCAACGCCCTGCACCGCGCGACCACCATGGACACGCTCGTGTCGATCGGGGTGCTGTCGGCGTACATCTGGTCGGCGGTCGCGGTGCTCTTCACGAGCGCCGGCGAGCTCGGCATGACGATGACCGTCTCGTGGCTGCCGATGCACGACGACGCCTCCGCCGGCCAGCCCGGCCTCTACTTCGAGTCGGCGTCCGTCGTCGTCACGTTCCTCCTGCTCGGCCGCTGGCTCGAGCAGCGGGCCAAGCGGCGCTCGGGCGCCGCGCTCCGCGCCCTGCTCGACCTCGCCCCCGCCACCGCGTGGCTGCGCACGGCCACCGGCGACACCGAGGTGCCGGCGTCGCACGTCCACGTGGGCGACCTCGTCGTCGCGCGACCCGGCGAGCGGATCGCCACCGACGGCGTCGTCGTCGAGGGTGCCTCGGCGGTCGACGCGAGCATGCTCACCGGCGAGTCCGTGCCCATCGACGTGTCGGTCGGGGACGAGGTCTCCGGCGGCACCGTGGTCCAGGACGGCCTGCTCGTCGTCCGCGCCACCCGCGTCGGCGCCGACACCGCGCTGGCCCGCATCACCGCGCTCGTCACGGCGGCGCAGAGCGGCAAGGCACCGGTGCAGCGGCTCGCCGACCGGGTCGCGGCCGTCTTCGTCCCGGTGGTCCTGGTGATCGCCCTCGTGACCCTGCTCGCCTGGGGGCTCACGACCGGCTGGCAGCAGGGCTTCACCGCCGCGGTCGCGGTGCTCGTCATCGCCTGCCCGTGCGCGCTCGGGCTGGCCACGCCCACCGCGCTGCTCGTCGGCACCGGCCGCGGCGCCACGCTCGGCATCCTGGTCCGCGGCCCGGAGATCCTCGAGTCGACCCGTCGCGTCGACACCGTCGTGCTCGACAAGACCGGCACGCTCACGACCGGCGTCATGACCGTCGTGCACCGGCACGGCGACGACGAGGCCGTCGGCCTGGCCGGTGTGCTCGAGTCCGGCTCGACCCACCCGATCGCGCGCGCGATCACGACGTACGCCGCGGACCTCGGGCCGACCGCTCCGCTCGGCGCGCACGAGGCGGTGCGCGGCGACGGCGTCACCGGGCAGGTCGACGGGCACGAGGTGCGGGTCGGGCGTCCGGAGTGGATCGGCCTGGCCGAGCCGTGGGCGACCGAGGTCGGGCTCTGGCGCAGCACCGGTCTCACGACCGTCGCCGTCTCGGTCGACGGCGACGTGCGCGCGCTGCTCGCCGTCGGCGACCAGATCCGGCCGACCACGCGCGACGCGGTCGCCCGGCTGCGCGCGGTGGGTCTCGAGCCCGTGATGGTCACCGGTGACGCCGAGGCGGTCGCGCGGGCCGTGGCCGCGGAGGTCGGCATCGACCGGGTGATCGCCGACGCCCGTCCCGAGGACAAGGTGGCCGAGGTGCAGCGCCTGCGCGCGTCCGGCCGCGTCGTCGGCGTCGTCGGGGACGGGATCAACGACGCGGCGGCCCTCGCGGCGGCCGACCTCGGCATCGCGATGGGCGGCGGCACCGACGTCGCCATCGAGGCCGCGGACATCACCCTGCTGCGCGACGACCTGCGCACGGCGAGCGACGCCGTACGCCTCTCCCGCGCGACGCTGCGCACGATCAAGCAGAACCTCGGCTGGGCGTTCGGCTACAACGTGGCGGCCATCCCGCTCGCCGCGGCCGGCCTGCTCACGCCGATGATCGCCGGCCTCGCGATGGCCATGTCGAGCGTGTGCGTGGTGGGCAACAGCCTCCGGCTGCGCCGGTTCTCCTGACGCCACGTCGTCCGCCGGTACCCGAGCACGCGCTTCCGAGTCACGCGGTTTCCCGAGTTTCTGGCGCATGTGCGCGAAGACAGCGGCGCCACTTTCGATCACTTCCGCCAGTGACTCCGGTCCCGGGCGGGCCGCCGCTCGTCCTCACCGGGCGGCGGGCGAGCCCGCGGGCCACACTGGACCCAGCCCGCACGCCGAGGAGGGCACCATGGCCGACGGACCCGCTCCCGACCCGCTCACCGACGTCCACGTCGCCGACTGGACCGTCGTACACGTCCGTCAGGACCTCGACGTCGGCACCGTGGCCGCGCTGTCCGAGCACCTCACGCCGCTGCTCACCCGGCACGCGCGGATCGCCGTCGACCTGCGGCGCTGCCAGATCGCGCCGGAGGCCGCCGACGCCGTCCGCGCCCTCAGCGACGCCGCGACCGCCTCCGGCGCCCGCCTCGTCGTGGTCGAGCCGCGGGCCGACGCGCGCGCGGCGCTGCTGGTGGCCGGCGTCCCGCACGTGCACGAGTCGCTCGACGACGCCGTGCACGACCTGGCCCCGGCGAACACCGCCTCGGTGCCCGGAGCGCCCGCCTCGCCGGAGCTGGCCCCCGCGTCGTCGGACGCGACCCTCGTCGCCACCGAGGACGTCAGCGGCACGCACCCCTGAGCTCGTCGCACTCGTCCGACACCACGGGCGTAGCGCACGCACGCTGGGTGCGTCGCGCGTCCGACGTCCACGTGAGACCGGCTCACAGCACCCACCGAGGACGTCAGCGCGCAACACCTGGGCCCGCCGGATCCTGAACGGACGCAACCGGTCTCGGGACTCAGCCGTTGCCGCGGACCTTGGCGAGCCAGGCGAGCGCCTCGGCGTAGTCGTCGTCGGTCACTCCCGCGCGGAGCAGCGGCGCCTTGCCGTCGTGGCGCGGGTAGGAGCCGAGGAACCGCACCTCCGCGCAGATGCGGTGCAGGCCCGCGAGCGCCTCGCCGACCCGGGCGTCGTCGACGTGACCCTCGCAGTCGACCGAGAAGTAGTAGTCGCCGAGCGCGCGGCGGGTGGGCCGCGACTCGATCCGGGTGAGGTTCACGCCGCGGACCGAGAACTCGGTCAGGATCTCGAGCAGCGCACCCGGATGGTCCTCACGCATGAACAGGAACAGCGTCGTCTTGTCCGCGCCGGTGCGCGGCGGCGGGGCCGAGGGGCGGCCCACGAGCACGAAGCGAGTCCACGCCTCCTCGTTGTCGCCGATGCCGTCGACGAGGACGTCGAGGCCGTACGCCGCACCGGCGGCGGAGGACGCGATGGCGGCGTCGTACGCCGTGCCCTCCGCAACCGCCTGAGCCGCAACGGCATTCGACGTCTCGGGCACGAACTCGGCGTCGGACAGGTGGGTGGCGAGCCAGGAGCGGCACTGGGCGTGCGCCACGGGGTGCGTGGCCACGCGGCGTACGTCGGACAGCGCCGTCCCCGGCCGCGCCAGGAGCGCGAAGCGCACGGCCAGCACCTGCTCGTCGACGATGACCAGCGGGTCACCCGTCGCGAGATCGTCCAGCGTGCCGGTGACGGCGCCCTCGACGGAGTTCTCGATCGGGACGAGCGCGTAGCCGACCTCGCCGGCGCGCGCCGCGTCGAGCGCGGCCGTGACCGTGGGGAACGGACGCAGGTCGGCGCCGTCGCTCACGGCCATGGCGCGCAGCGCGGCGTCGGCGAAGGTGCCGCGCGGACCGAGGTAGGCGATCGAGACGGGGTCGCCGCTCACGACGAGACGCCCTTGAGCGCGTAGGACACGGCCTGCTGCTCCTCGGGGGAGAGGGACGCCGCGCTCGTGCCGCCCTTGACGCCCTTGATGTAGGACCGGGTCTCGGAGCGGCCGTGGATCGCGGTGAGCACGAGGCCGTCGCCGCCGTCGTCGAGCATGGCCGCCGAGAACGACAGCCGGCCGCCCATGTCGCCGAACGCGTCGTAGCGCACGACGCTCACGTGCCGGAGCGCGTCGGACAGCTCGGCGCGGGTCCGGGCCAGCAGCGCCGCCAGGTCGTCGACCTCGGTCCGCAGCGCGCGCACCTCCTCGGTCTTGCGCGCGACCGCCGCCACGAACGACGGTGCGTCGTCGTCGGCCGCGAGCAGCGTCACGTCACGGCGCAGCCGGCGTAGCGCCGCGAGGGCCATCACGGCCAGCACGAGGGCGAGGAGTCCGACGGCGAGGCCGGCGATGACGAGGGCGTCGCGGGTGGACGGGTCGAGGGACACGTGGGCAAGGGTATCCGCGCGTAGGGTCGCCACCGTGCGCGCATTCCCGGCGGTGACCAGGTGACCACTTCCGTCCCGGTCTCGGTCTTCTGGTTCCTCGTGGGGCTCGCGATCGTCCTCGCCGTCGGCTCGTCGATCCTGCGCACCCTCGTCGTGCCCCGCGGCGTCCGCAGCAAGCTGTCCGCCGCCGTCCTGTCGGCGACGCTCGCGGCGTTCCGCGCCGTGGCCCGGCGTACGCCGACCTACGAGTCGCGCGACGCCGTCCTCGCCTACGCCGCCCCCGTCTCGCTGATCCTCATGCTCATGACCTGGCTGGCCCTGCTGTTCGTGGGCTTCGCCTGCCTGCTGTTCGCGTTCTCGCCGCTGGACTGGGCGGCGTCGTTCCGCGAGGCCGGCTCGAGCCTGTTCACCCTCGGGTTCGCGAGCACCGACCGGTCGCAGCTCACCGCGGTGGACCTCATCGCCGCCGCCACCGGACCGGTCGTCGTCGGGCTCCTCGTCGGCTACCTGCCGAGCCTCTACGCGTCGTACAACCGACGCGAGGTCGAGGTGGCGCTGCTCCACTCCCGTGCCGGCGAGCCCAACTGGGGACCGGAGATCCTCTCCCGTCACGCGATCGTCAACTCCTCCGAGGAGCTGACCACGCTGTTCCGCGGGTGGGAGCGCTGGGCGGCCGACATCGCCGAGAGCCACGTGAACTACCCCGTGCTGATCCACGTCAGGTCCGCGCAGACGATGCGCAACTGGCTCGTCGCGCTCGTCTCGGTGATGGACGCCGCGGCGTTCCAGCTGGCGACCAACCCCCAGCTGCCCCAGGCGCCCGCGCGCGTCGCGCTGCGCCAGGGCTTCGTCGCGGTGCGCGACATCGCGCGGGCCGAGGGCCTCGACGTCGACGACGACCCGGAGCCCGACGCCCCGATCTCGCTGACGTTCGACGAGTTCGCCGAGGCCTACGCCGACGTCGCCGCCTCCGGCTACGCCATGACGCGCAGCGCCGAGCAGGCGTGGCCGCACTTCCGCGGGTGGCGGGTGAACTACGAGTCGGCGGCGTACGACCTGGCCGAGCGGATCGACGCCCCGCCGGCGGCGTGGACCGGCGTACGGCGCCCTCCGCTGCCGGTGATCATGCCGCGCCGTCCGACGAACCGGATGCCCGGCGGGCGGACCGGCCGCCCGGCCGTCGGAGAATGACGGAGTGACCGTCGCACTCGACCTCGGTGTCCTCGTCGCGACGTTCGCGATCATCTTCCCGGCCGAGCTGCCGGACAAGTCGTTCATCGCCACCCTCGTCCTCGCGACGCGCTACCCCCGGCTGGCCGTGTGGCTCGGCGCCTCGGCCGCGTTCGGCGTGCAGATGCTCATCGCCGTCGCCGCCGGCCAGCTCCTCGCGTTCCTCCCGCGCACGCTCGTCCTCGGGGTCACCGCCACCCTCTTCGCCGTCGGCGCGGTCGCCCTCGTGCACGGCGGCCTGCGCGCCCGCGCGGACGAGGTGGCCGAGGAGGAGGAGGAGATCGAGGAGATCGAGGCCCGCGCCGTCGTCGGACGGCACGGGCTCGCGGCCTTCGCGACGACGTTCGCCGTCATCTTCACCGCCGAGTGGGGCGACCTCACCCAGCTCGTCACGGCGGGGCAGGCGGCCCGCACCGACGCGCCGCTGTCGGTCTTCCTCGGCTCGTGGCTCGCGCTGGCCACCGTCGCGGGCATCGGGGTGCTGGTCGGCGCGTGGCTCCAGCGGCGGGTCCCGCTGTGGCGCATCCGGATCGTCTCGGGCGGGCTGCTCGCCCTGCTGGCCGTCGTCACGGTCGTCGAGCTCGTCCGCGGCTGACCAGTGCGGCCGGGGATCTCCGGACATGAGGATCGGACGCTGCCGACGGGGGATGCGGCAACGTCCGATCGGGGCAGAACCTAGGGGCTGCGCGCCGGGTCACTCAAGCCACAGGCGCGTGTGCGGCACGTTCTTGGGGGAACGTTGACGAAGCGCCCGCCCGTCGCCCGGATATCGGTCGATGCGGTGTTCCCGACGTTCCGCTCTGCGGGACCGGAACCCTTGCCGAGAGCCGGGCGAAACCGGCTCAGCGCAGCGTCACCTGACGGTTCGTCAGCCCGGCCCGGGCCCGCCGCTCCGGCTCGGTGAGCGGCCCGGCCTCGGCGAGCGCCGCCGCGAGACGGTCGGCCAACGCGGCCGCCGGGGCCTCGATCTCGTCGGCCTCCGTCCCGGGCGCCAGGTCCCACACCGGGACGAGCAGACCGTCGGCGCGGAACGTGCCGATGAGCCGGGTGCCCTCGCCCAGCCCGTCCGTGCCGCGCGCGTGCAGCCGCGCGAGCGCGTCGAGCAGCGGCTCCTCGTCGTGCGGCAGCACCCAGCGCAGGTGCTCCTTCGTACCGATGCGGCACCCAGTACGCGGCGTCGATCCCCTGCAGCCGCACGGTCGGTACGACGGAGGCGTTGGCCCGCTCGAGCGAGGCGGCGACCTCGTCGGTGGTCTCGGCGCCGCTGCCCTCGAGCCAGAAGTCGAACCCGGCGTGCACGGTGACGTCGAGCGGGGCGGACAGGTCGAGCACGTCCTGCAGGCGGGGACCGGCCGCCGACCCGCTGCGGCGGGACCGGGCTGCCGCGCTCGGCGTCCAGCGCGCGCAGCAGGGCGTCGGCGACGTCGCGGCTCGTGTCGCCGCTGCTCGTCGTCGTCTGCAGGCCGAGGAAGATCGCGCCGTCGACGCGGACCAGCGCGGGCCAGGCGAGCGGCAGGACCGTCGCCAGGGTGACCGTGCGGTCGCCGAGCCGCGCGGCGTACTCCGGAGCCAGCGTCAGCGGCGCGGTCGCCGCCGGCACGATCTCGCGCATCGCGACCCAGTCCGTCTCTCCCGGGCAGCCCCGAACGGGCGACGGACGAGGCCCTGCCCGGCGCTCGCCGCGGCGCGGCCGTGGCAGGCCTTGTACCGCCGGCCGCTGCCGCACGGGCACGGCTCGCGCATCCCGACGACCGGCACGTCGGCGCCGGGATCGACCGGCGCGGCGGGGGCGGGACGCGGGGACTTCTGCTTCTGGGCCACGGTCGGCGAGCGTACGCGACGCGCGAGCGGGTCGGCGCGGCGCCCCAGCGTTACGCCGGCGACCGTACCCGACCGTCGAGCGTCGGCCCGGCACCCAGCGGTACGCCGGGACAGCGTGCGCGACGCTCGAGCGGGTCGGCGCGGCGTGACCCAGCGGTACGCCGGGACAGCGTGCGCGACGCGCGAGCGGGTCGGCGCGGCGCGACCCAGCGGTACGCCGGAGAGCGTGCGCGACGCGCGCGCGGTCCGCGCGGCGTGACTCAGCGGTACGCCGGCGGGCGCCGACCTTCGGTGCCGGTCCGACCGAGGCGCGCGAGCACCGGTCCGGGGCGGTTCGTGATGATCGCGTCGACGCCGAGCTCGACGCACAGGTCGACGTCCCGCGGCTCGTCGACGGTCCACACGTGCACCCGCGCACCCGCTCGGTGCGCGCGCTCGACGTAGCGGGGGTGGCTGCGCACGATCTCGATCGACGGCCCCGTGATCGACGAGCCGAACGGCAGCGACCCGTCGCGGAAGCGCAGCGGCACGCGGTCCATGAGGAACACGGTCGGCAGCCCGGGGCTCAGGGCGCGCACGCGTCGCATCGAGAGCTGCGAGAAGCTCATCACCCTGATCCGGGCGTCGTGCTCGCTGCGGGGGCGCGCGAGGCCGAAGCGCTTGAGCAGGTCGACCGTGCGCTCCTCGACGAGTCCGGCGTAGCGCGTGGGGTGCTTGGTCTCGATCGCCAGCCCGACCTCGCGCTCGGAGTCGACGACGAGCTCGAGCAGCCGCTCGAGGGTGAGCACGCGGCGTCGGTCCTCGTCGAGGAACATCGGCTCGTTGAGTCCGCGAGGCACGTCGCCGGTCGCCGGCGAGCCCCGGCCTCGCGCCACTGGCCGAAGTCGCGACGGCTGGAGGTCCTCGAGCGTCATCACCGACACCACGCCGCGCCCGTCGCTCGTCCGGTCGATCCGCCGGTCGTGGACGCAGACGAGGTGCCCGTCGCGCGGTGAGCCGCACGTCGCACTCGAGCGCGTCGGCGCCGTCCATCGATGGCTCGCAGGTAGGCGGTCAGGGTGTGCTCGGGCGCCGTCGCGCTCGAGCCGCGGTGGGCGACGACCTCGGTCACGCCGTTCATCGTGGCACCCGCCGAGCGGCGCACGGCGGGACCGCACGACACGGCGCGGGGTCGCGACGCTCAGCTGAGCAGGACCCCGGGGTTGAACAGCCCGCGAGGGTCGAACGCCGCCTTCACGGCGCGCATGGCGGCGATCTCGGCCGCGCTGCGGGTGAGCCCGAGGTACGCGGCCTTGGCCCGACCGACCCCGTGCTCGGCCGAGATCGAGCCGCCGTGGTCGGCGACGCAGCGCAGCACGACCTCGTCGGCGTGCTCGTCGTCCGGCACCGGGCCGAGGACCTCGACGTGCAGGTTGCCGTCGGCGAGGTGGCCGAACACCAGGACCTCGTCGACCTCGGGCACCTCGCGCAGCCGGGACCGCATGTCGACCACGAGCGCGTCCCAGCCGCCCAGCGGCACCGACAGGTCGAACCGGTGCGGCACACCGATGACCGCGGCCGCCTCCGCCGCCCGCTCGCGGTAGGACCAGAAGCTCGCCTGGTCGGTCGGCGTCACGGCGACGACGGCGTCGCGGTCGTCGTCAGGGAGGTCCAGCTCGACGTCGCCCGGGGACGTGCCGACTCGGTCTCGACCAGCAGCACGTGGCCGCGCCCCTCCGCCAGCGGCCACGGGAGCGCCGCGGTCTCGCACACGTGGCGCACCATCGCGTCGTCGAGGATCTCCGCGGGCGCGCACGCCGCGAGGACCGCCGTGCGCACCACCTCGAGCGCGTCGGTCGCGTCGCGGACGCCGACGAGGGCGACGGCCGACGCCGTGACCGGCCGCACGAGCCGCAGCCGCACCGCCGTCACGACGCCGAGCGTCCCCTCGCTGCCGACGAACAGCCCGGTGAGGTCGTAGCCGGTGTTGTCCTTCGGGAGCCCGGCGAGGTGGCTCGACCACCGAGCCGTCGGCGAGCACCGCCTCGACGCCGACCACCTGCGGCCGCGTCATGCCGTGCAGCACACCCGGATCCCTCCCGCGTTGGCGCCGACCGTGCCGCCGAGGGTCGCGCTGTCGCGGGCCGCGTAGTTGATGCTGGCATCCCAGCCGCTGCTGGGCCGCCGGGAGGCCGCGAGCACGCGGCCGCCGCGACTGGCGGCCAGGTCTTGTCCATGGGAACGAATGGGCGAGCCGTCCGGGTGCAGGATCACGACCGCGCCGCGTGACCCGGACCCAGTCACCAGCCGCGATGCCACCTGCAGGACCGCACACCCCTACCTGCTGTATGCCCGGACGCCACCGCCGCGACGGCTGTCGCTGGATGGACGCCTGCATGGCCATTGCCGTACTGGCCAGGCGCTGTGACCAGTTCTCCACTGGTGATGGTGGTGATCAGTTTTGCTTAAGTAATGACGGGTTGAACGGTGTGTGTTGGAGAGGGGGAGCCGGCTATCTCCTCCTCCATAACCAATCGCCGCCCTCCTCATGGCCCGCATGATGTCGATGATGACGGACAGCAAAGGTGCCAGCGACTCCCCCGGTAACGAGAAGGGCGAGGCGCCCTGGGACATGTGCCGGCTCATGATGGGAGCCGTGGGACGGGCCAACGACCTGGCCAGCTACGCGACTCCGGAGCTGCGCCAGATCTTCGAGGAATGGCTGGGCCAGATCGAGGGCGAGATCCTGGCCGCCATCAAGGAGAAGGGCGAGTCCGACGTCGACTCACTGGTGCGGCGCTTCAAGCTCAGCGCTGAGAGCGTGCAGTTCGTCCTCTTCCGCCTGGCGCGCCAGGGCAAGGTCGATCTCTCGGCTGGCACAGCCCGCGCCCACTAGCTGGTCGCCCCGCCCCCCCGGTCGAGGCGAGTCCACGCCGGCGATTCTCGCCGACGTCCGACGCCGGTCTCTTCACGCTCACTGGATCGCCCGTAACGTAAAGAGCTGTCCCAGTTGTGACGGAACTGCAACCGGGCCGATCCGAGCCGCGCGCGGGAGCTATATTGCGATCGCGTCCGGCACGGAAGGTCGAGCACGAGAAGGGACCGAGTCCCGAAGGAGTTGTTGATGGGCACACAGCAACGACGCGCGACAGTCGTCGTCCTCGTGATCCTGGTCGCCATTCTCGGGCTCAGCTCGGCCTTCTCGGCGGACGAGCCGCGGCCGCCTCTCGATGTCACCTACGTCGCCAACGAGGGCTTCCTGATCCGGGCGGCAGGGAAGACGGTGCTGGTCGATTCGCTCTTCGACACGGGATTCGACACGTATCTCGCACCGTCCCAGGCGTTGCTCGAACAGGCGACTGGAGCGCGCGGGCCCTTCGCCGACGTCGATCTCCTGCTGATCACCCATCCACACGGCGACCACTTCAACCCGAGGCTGGTGGCGGAGTATCTGCGGACGAACTCGCGGTGCCGGCTCATCGCCCAGACACGGACGGTCGACGAGCTGCGGAAGGAAGAGGGCTTCACGCAGATCCAGGACCGGATTCACGAGGTCAAGCTCGATCCCGGATCGCGCGAGCAGGTGACGGTCAACGGGATCGCTGTCGACGTCTTCTGCCTCTCCCACATGCCGTACTACGAGGATGGACGCAACGTACACGAGGGCACGACGAATCTCGGTTTCCTCGTCGACCTGGGGGGCACTCGCCTCCTCCACCTGGGTGATGCCACACTCGAACACAGCGCGGCGCGCCTCACGGCCTTTCCCTTCGAGGACAAGCCCGTCGATCTTCTGTTCCTGGAGTATTTCGATCGATCCCAGGCGACGCAGGAGTTGATAGCGCGAAGACTCAAGCCGAGCCGGATCATCGCCATGCACGTGCCGCCGGCGGAGTTGGAGGAAGAGTCGAAGAAGATGCGTGCGGTCTACCCCCATGCGATCGTCTTCAGGCAGAGCCTGGAGCAGCGTTCGCTTCCGATCGAGGTCGACCTCCATCACCTTTCGGGGGCGTACTTCGGGCAGCCGCTTCCCGAGTCGACGCCACAGGTCTTCGCGCCTGGGGTTGTGTCGACTGACGCCAACGAGCATAGCGCGCCATCCTTCTCTCCCGACGGCAACGAGGTGTTCTGGTGGGCGAACCGGTGGCCTGGCCCCGACAACAAGGAATGGGAGTTCATGAGCATGACCATGCGTCGTGAGAACGGGCGCTGGTCTGCGCCTCGCGTCACGCCGTTTGGTGAGATGGTGTCGTTCTCCCCCGACGGCCACCGCGCCTACTTCGGCTCGGAGAAGGACATCTGGGTCGTCGAGAAGCAAGGCGACGATTGGAGCGCAGCCGAAGTGCCTCAGTCTCGTCGCACGACACCCTGAGTTGCGGAGCGTCTTTTCTCCAACGATCGCCCGCAACGGCACCCTCTACTTCATGGGCTACACGCCCGGTCCGCGCAACGATTTCGGCATCTACCGGGCTGAGCTGATCAACGGCGAGTACGCCGAGCCGGAGTTGCTCCCGCGCAGCATCAACCCGCCTCCCTTCTTGAACTGGGCGCCGTTCATCGCTCCCGACGAAAGCTACCTGCTCTTCTCCTCGAACCGTCGCGACCCGGACCATGACGGTGGCGATCTCTACGTCAGCCGACGCATGGCTGACGGCGCCTGGACCGACCCCGTCAGCCTGGGCGAGCCGGTCAACACGCCCCGGCAGGAGGTGTTCCCGGGACTGTCGCCCGACGGCAAGCATCTGTTCTTCTGTCGGGACACGCCTGGTCGCTCCAACGACGTCTACTGGGTCAGCGCGGCGAGCATTCCGGCGCTGCGTTCCGTGAGCGGCCCCTCTCAACGGAGTCCGAAGTGAGGGATCAGGGAAGAATGGACAGGAGAGTCAGGCGGTTCGTTCACGCCGCGGTCTTCATCATGGCGGCGTGCATTCTCGCAGGCGCTCCCGCTTCCGTCCTTCGGCCAGGCTGCCCGGGAGACCTGGCAGCCGCCGGAGAAGATCCTGGACGCGATTGGGGTCACCCCCGGGATGAGGGTCGGCGAGGCCGGTGCGGGCGAGGGCTACTTCACGTTTCCCCTCGCCCGCCGGGTCGGTACCCGGGGGACTCGTCTTCGCAAACGACATCTCGACCTCGAGCCTCGACGTGATTCGGGAGCGCGCCGGCAGGGAAGGCCTCGTCAACATCAAGATCGTCGTGGGCGCCGTCGAGGATCCGCGCTTCCCGGAGAAGAACCTCGACATGGTCGTCATGGTCTACGTCCTGCACATGCTCGAGCGGCCGATCCCCTTCCTGAGGAACCTTCGCTCGTATCTCAAGCCAGGCGGTTCGCTCGTCATCATCGAGAGGAACACCACGGTCGAAAGGGCGCACCACCCCTCGTTCATGACGAACCGCCAGATCCTCGGCACGGTCAACGAGACAGGCTACGAGCTGGACAGAACCGAGACCTTCCTGCCGCGAGACACGATCTACATCTACAAGGCGAGGGAGCAGTAGCGCCGCTCGGCTGCGCCGCGGGACCGCTGCGCGCGATACGCTCCCTTGATCGCGCCCGCCGGGCCGAGTAGCCTCTGGGCTGGAGCGGAAACCTCGGAGGTCTGCATGCCGTTCACCTACGACAGTGAGAGAAACGTCGTCCTCGTCGACTACACCAACCTCAAGGCCGAGGAGCTCATCGCCGAAGCGGACAGGATTCACAAGGAGGCGCGGGCGCATCTCTCGGGTACGAAGGCCAAGGTTCTCGTCGACGTCAGGGGGACCATGATGAATGCCGAAGCCGTGCAGGCCTTGAAGGACTCCACGAGGAGCGACAGGGCCATGGTGGAGAGGACGGCCATCGTCGGCATCACCGGGATCAAGCGGATACTGGCGGATGCGATTGCCCGGTTCTCGGGCACGAACACGAAGTACTTCGACACCAAGGAAGAGGCCTTGGAGTGGCTGATCAAGCCGTAGCTCGCGGGGCGGTCAGCACCGACTGCCCGATGGCCGTCAGCAACGGCGGCGCTGCACCCGAGCGCATTCGAGCGCTGGAGAGGGCGCTCCAGGCGTCCCTGCCCGAGGACTACCGAGCGTTCCTGCGCGTGCACAACGGCGGCGAGCCGCAGAGAGCGTGCTTCGCTTTCACAGACAGGGAAGGCCGCGCGGCCGACTCGGTGATCTCCCGGTTCTACGGCGTGGACGACCCCGGCGACGACCTGGAGAAGACCTGGCGCTACTTCCTGGAGGGTGAGCGCGTGCCTCCCGGCTACCTGCCCATCGCCCGTGACGTCTTCGGCAACATGCTGCTTCTGTCGCTCGCCCCGGCGAGCTTCGGCAGCGTGCACTTCTGGGACCACGAGCTGGAGCACCTCGAGGGCGAGGCCATGGTCTCCTTCGTGGCTGGCTCCTTCGAAGCCCTCGTCGTATCCCTCGTGAAAGACCCCGATGAGCAACCCTGATCTCGTCATCACCGGCGCGAGCGCGCCCGTCACCGAGGACGACCTCCGCCGGCTGGAGGCCGACACCGGGGTGTCGCTGCCGCGGCGGTATCGCGAGTTCCTCCTGCGGCACAACGGGGGCACGCCGAGCCGGACGCGCTTCGCCACCAGGGACGGAAAGGTCGAGTCCCACGTGATGCGCTTCGCGCCGCTGTGCACGAACGACGAGCTCGACCTGCGCCAGGAGATCGAGGGGTTCCGGGGGCTGATCCCAGGCGAGATGATCCCGATCGCGATCGATCCCGTGGAGGACCGCGTCCTGCTGGCCGTCAGCGGCAAGGACGCCGGTAGGGTCTTCTACTGGGCGTGGAGCGAGGAGCCGGAAACGCCCACCTGCTCGCGCAGGTACATGCGCCTGGTCGCCGACAGCTTCGACGAGTTCCTGGCAGCGCTGCGCGCCTGAGGACGACGAGACCCCGGTCGGCTGCTAACATGCCGGCCTGATGGCAGGTCTCCCCGCACACCGGATCGCCGGCCTCTACCTCGCCCAGCGCACGCGCTTCGGGATCAAGTTCGGCCTCGAGACGATGCGGGCGCTCGTCGAGGAGATGGGCCACCCCGAGCGCGCGTACCCGTCGCTGCTGATCGCGGGCACGAACGGGAAGGGCTCGGTGGCGGCGTACTGCGACGCGGTCGCTGCGGGCCTCGGGCCTGCGGGTGGGCCGCTACACCTCGCCCCACCTGGTGCGGGTCAACGAGCGGATCACGGTCGCGGGCCGCGAGATCGGCGACCACGCCTTCGCGCGCGCGGTGCGCGCCGTACGCGACGCGGCCACGCGGCTCGTGGCCCGCGGCACGCTCGACGCGCACCCGACCTTCTTCGAGGTGCTGACGGCGGCGGCGTTCGAGCACTTCCGGACGCGGCGGGTCGACGTGGCCGTGCTCGAGGTCGGCCTCGGCGGACGGCTCGACGCGACGAACGTCGTCGAGCCCCTGGCCTCCGCGATCGTGAGCGTCGACTTCGATCACGAGGTCTACCTCGGCCGGACCCTCGCCGCGATCGCCGCCGAGAAAGCGGGCGTGATGCGGCGCGGCCGGCCGACCGTGGTCGGCGCCGTGCCGGCCGCGGCCCGGCGCGCGCTGCTGGCGGCCGCGCAGGGAGACGGGCGCCCGGCTCGTCGACGCCACGCGGGGCACGCGCGTCGCTCGAGACCGCGCGCGGCGTCGAGCTGCGCACCCCCGAGCGCCTCTATCGCGGGCTGCGACCGCTCCCCGGCGCGCACCAGCGTGCGAACCTGCTCGTCGCGATCCGCCTGCTCGAGGCGTCGCGCCGGGCCGGGCTCGCGGTCGAGCTGGACGCCGTCCCCGACGCCATCGCGCGCACGCGCTGGCCGGGCCGGCTCGAGCACGTCGCCGGCGATCCCGCCGCTCGTCCTCGACGGCGCCCACAACCCCGCAGGCGCGCGCGCGCTCGCCGCCCACCTCCGCGGCGGGCCGCCCTTCGTGCTCGTCTTCGCGGCGATGTCGGACAAGGACGTCGCCGGTCTCGCCCGCGCGCTCTTTCCGCTCGCCACCGCCGTCGTGCTCACGCAGCCGCGCGTCTCGCGGGCCGCGTCGCCGGGCGAGCTGGCGCGCCGCTGCGGGACCGCTCGCGCGCGGGGCGCAGCGCGAGCCGAGCGTCTTCCGCGCGCTCGCCCGCGCGCGCCGTCTGGCGCGAGCAGCGGCCGGGCACGGTCGTCGTGGTCGCCGGCAGCCTGTACCTGGTCGGGGCGGTCGAGGCGATCCTCGAACGCGAGCGCGTACGGTCGCCGCGGGTGGCGCGTCGCCGCCGCCGTCAGCTCTTGAACGTGTCGTAGGGCCTCTCGCCCTTGGCCAGCTGGGGCGGCAAGGGGGCGTCCTCGTCGAGGTCGAGGCAGCGCAGGAGGCCCGGCGCCACCTCGCGATAGCGGTGTCCGCTCTCCGGGCAGACCATGACGCCCTCGGCGTCGGGGTTGCACAGGCGGTGGCCGTGGCGGCTCATCCAGCCTCTCTGCCTGGCGGGGCTGCCCAGGACCAGGGCGTAATCGGGTACGTCCTTCGTGACCACCGCTCCGGCAGCCACGAAGCAGTAGCGTCCCAGCGTCACGCCGCATACGACCGTGGCATTGGCGCCGACGGTGGCGCCCCGCCGGATCAGCGTCTTCTCGTAGAGCGCGTGGCGGTTGATCTCCGAGCGGGGGTTGGTGACGTTGGTCAGGACGCAGGACGGCCCCAGGAACACGTAGTCCTCGATCACGGTGCCCGTGTAGATCGAGACGTTGTTCTGGATCTTGACGTAGTCGCCGATCGCCGACATCGTTCGCCACGTTGACGTTCTGGCCGAGCACGCAGCCGCGCCCGAGCCTGGCGCCGGCCTGGACGTGGCAGAAGTGCCAGATCCTGGTTCCTTCGCCGACGACGGAGCCGTCGTCGACGAAGGCCGATTCGTGCTTGAAGTAGCTCACCTTCACCATCTGCGTCAGCCGAAGAAGCTCACCACGGCGTCCACCACGGCGGCCTGCATCCGTGGGCCAGCTCGGGGTAGATCGGCAGGGCCAGGCTCTCGCGGGCGGCACGCTCGGCCTCGGGGAAGTCGCCCGCCCGGCCACCGAGCGCGGCGAAGCACTGCTGGAGGTGCAGCGGTACCGGGTAGTAGACCTCGGAGCCGATCCGCCTCTCCTTCAGGTGGGCCATCAGCGCGTCTCGGCGGTCGCAGCGGATTACGAACTGGTTGTAGATGTGGCGGCGGTCGGGGAGCTCGTCGGGCAGCTGGAGGCGCGCCGGCGCGATCCCCGACTGCGGTCAACAGGCGGCGGTAGGGCGCCGCGTTGGCCTGGCGGCCGGCCGTCCAGCCGTCGAGGTGCGGCAGCTTGACCCTGAGCACGGCCGCCTGGAGCGCGTCCAGGCGGAAGTTGCCGCCGACGAGCGCGTGGTAGTACTTCGGCTTGGCGCCGTGGTTGCGGAGGACGCGCGCCTTCTCGGCCAGCTCGGCGTCGTTGGTCGTCACCATGCCCGCCGTCGCCGAAGCCGCCGAGGTTCTTCGAGGGGAAGAAGCTGAAGCAGCCGACCAGCCCCAGCGAGCCCGCCCGCCGGCCCTGCCACTCCGCGCCGATCGCCTGGGCGGCGTCCTCGATGACGGGGATGCCCTCGGGACCTGGAGACCTCCAGGATCGGCTCCATCTCGGCCACCTGGCCGAACAGATGGACCGGGATGATCGCCTTCGTGCGGGGAGTGAGGGCCGCTGCCACCAGCCGCGAGCGTCGATGTTGAAGGTGCGCGGCTCGATGTCGACGAAGACCGGCCTCGCGCCCAGCCGGGCGATCGCGCCGGCCGTGGCGAAGAACGTGTACGGCGTCGTGACGACCTCGTCGCCCGGCCCGACGCCCAGCGCCATCAGCGCCAGGAGCAGGGCGTCGGTGCCCGGACGAGACGCCGACGGCGTGCGCGCAGCCGCAGTAGGCGGCCACCTCCCGCTCGAGCGCCTCGACCTCGGGGCCGAGGATGAACTGCTGGGTGTCGAAGACGCGGTCGACCGCCGCGCGGATCTCCTCGCGGATCGGTCGCGTACTGGGCCTTCAGGTCGAGCAGCGGAACCGCCACCGGGGCTCTCAGCGCCCGGCATTCGAGAGCCTCTCCAGGAAGGGGTGGACGGCCGAGCGGGCGTGGCGCAGGTCGTCGCTCGCGGATGCGGTGGGCGAGCTCGACCGAGGGCCGCGCCTCGGCGATGCCGAAGCCGCGCCCGGCCAGCGTCTCCTCGTAGACCCGGGTGTGGAGGTCGGTGAAGCCCTCCGTGAACTCGACCTCCTCCCCGTCGATCGGGATCGACCGGAAGGTCGTCTTCTTGCCCGGGCGCGGCCTCGAACGGCAGGTCGGCGCGGTCGATCGAGAGGAACCAGAGCACGTCGGCTCTCTCCAGCTCGAGCAGCCCCGAGACCCGCGCTGGGCTCGGAGAGCGCGACCTCCTCCCGCCGGCTGGCGCCGAACAGCCAGATCAGGAGGTCGAAGAAGTGGATGCCGATGTTGGTGGCGAGGCCCCCGGACTTGTGCTCGTCGCCCTTCCACGAGTAGCGATACCAGGTGCCGCGCGCGGTGACGTAGCTCAGGACCACGTTCGCGCGCGCCGGTCGGCCCGGGCCGTCGACCTTGCGTCTTGAGCTCGACGCAGCGCCGGGTGCACCCGGAGCTGCAGCACGGTCGACACCCTGCCGTCCCGTCTCCGGCTCCAGGTCCTCGCAGCGCGTCCAGGTTCCACGGGTTGAGGACGAGCGGCTTCTCGCAGAGCGCGTCGGCGCCGATGCGCAGGGCGTTGCGCACGTGGGCGTCGTGGAGATGGTTCGGCGAGCAGACCGAGACGACGTGGACCCGGTCTTCCGGGGACCTGCGACGGAGCAGCTCCAGGTGGCGGTCGAAGCGCTCGAACTCCCGGAAGTACGCGGCGTCCGGGAAGAAGGAGTCGAGGATGCCTAC
>CAVQFE010000001.1:0-37012 GCA_963711805.1 uncultured Actinomycetota bacterium | reverse complement strand
CGCGCCCACCGGGACGCGTCCGGTCACCGACGTGCCGGAACCGGCGTCCGACTCGATGGTGACGTCACCGCCGAGCTCGCCGATCCGCTCCCGCAGGTTGCCCAGGCCACCGCGTCGCGAGCCCGCCATGCCGAGCCGCCCGGCCCGGTGTCGGTGACGCTGAAGGTGAGCGTGCGGCCGTCGTCAGCGAGCCGTACCACGGCGGTCGCGCCGGGACCCGCGTGCTTGGACGCGTTCTGGAGCGCCTCGACGCAGCTGAAGAAGACGGCGGTCTCGATCGCGTCGGGGTAGCGGGTGACGTTCACCGTCTCGAGGGTCGTCGGGATGGGCGCCCGGTCGATCGCGTCTGCCAGGGCCTCGGCCAGACCTGCCACCGACACGAGGAGGGGACCCCGTCCGTGGCCGATCTCCCGGACCTCCGCGAGGGTCGCGTCGATGTCCGGGCCGAGCCCTCGACCAGCTGGGCCGCTCGTCGCACGTCCTGGTCAAGCATGCGGGTCAGCACGCTCACCTTCATCCGGAGCGCGATCAACCGCTGTTGTGCACCGTCGTGCAGGTCGCGTTCCATTCCCGACGGGCCTTGTCGTGGGCGTCCGCCTCCCGCACGTCCGACAGGGCCAGCTCGGCCTGAAGTCGGTTGCGCTCCAGGGCCAGCTCGGTGCTGGCCGTCACCGCCTGCAGCAGGTCGGGCTGCTCGAGGAGGGCGTCGTCGTGGACCAGGGCGGCGACGGGCTCGCCGTCCGCACGCTCCGCGATGGTCACCGCATGGCCGGGGCCGGGCACGGGCGACGACTCGCTCAGGACCGGTCGGCGTCCGCCCTCGGCCGCGGTCGTGCAACCAGTAAGAGACCGTGAGGGTCGGGTCCTCGAGCACACCGGCCAGGACGTGCGCGGAGCTGGTCAACGTCGGGCCTGCTCTCCAGCCCCACCACCAGTCGTTGGAGCGCGGCCGCGGCGTACAGCCGGCCCAGCACGAGACCGACGGCCATCGACAGCGGGACCAGCCAGAACAGGACCAGGAGGGCGCTCCCGGACAGGGCCGAGTGCCGGGTGGCCAGGAAGCCGGCGATGCCCAGGGTCCGCAGGATGGACACGACCAGGACGGGTGCCCAGTCCGTCGCGTCAGCGGGCTGGCCCGGAGCAACCGGTCGAGCAGCGACAAGGCCACGGCCACGAGAAGGAGCGTGCTCGCCACCCGGAACAGGGTGAGGAATTGCGTCGCGAGACCCGCATCGTCGATGAGGACGAGCACGTTCACGGGGCAGTTCGCGTCGCACGGCACGAGCGGTCCGGACAACGGGATGTCCGGCGACATCAGGACGACCGGCAGCCAGAGCACGGTGGCGACGACCGCGGCGGCGGCCACGATGACCCGGTCGTGCCGTGAGCGCAGACGGCCGGAGGGGAACGCCAGCATGATCCAGACGAGCATGAGCTCGGCGAGAGGACCCAGGGTCCGCGACAGGCTGTAGACCCAGTCGTCGTCGGACGCGGCGAGGGCGCGAACGGCGTACGCCGCCGCCAGCACGAACAGCATGATCGCGATGCGGCGGTCCTGCGGTCGCTGCCACAGCAGGAGGGCCACGCCCCAGACGAGGAGGATCCCCACCGCGACGTAGACGACCGCCAACGCGCCGTCGACCGTGGTGCTGGTGGCCGCGGCCATCGTGGGGATGCCGGCGAGGACGAGCCCGACGCCGGCCAGAGAGCCAGGTGTGACTGCCCTTCGGCCTCACGGACGCGCGGCGTCGAGGTAGAGGAGCGTGGCGCGCACCCGCCTGCTGACGTCGGCATCGCCCTGGATGCCGAGCCGCGCGAAGATCTCGCTCACGTGCTTCTCCACCGCACGCTGGCTCAGGAACCTGTCACGCGCGATCGCAGCGTTGCTCCGGCCCTCGGCGATGTCGGTGAGGATCTCGAGCTGCCGCGGCGTGAGGGCGTCCAGCAGCGTGGGAACACCGGACCTCACCCGCACCAGCTGCTGGACGAGCAACGGGTCGATCCGGCACTCGCCCTCGGCGACGGCGACGAGCGTCGCCACCAGGTGCTCGAGGTCATGGACCCGGTCCTTGAGCAGGTACCCGCGCCCGGACGCGCCATCCTGAAGGAGCCGGGCGGCGTAGCCGACGTTGGACTCCTGGCTGAGTGCGACGACGCCGAGGCCGGGCCGACTGCGCCGTAGCCGTTCCGCGAGCACGATCCCCTCGTCGGTGAACGTGGGGGGCATCCGGATGTCGGTGAGGAGGACGTCCGGCGGCTCCTGCTCGATCAGGGCGAGTGTCTCGGTCTCGTCCCCGGCGCATCCCACGACGTCGACGTCCGGGCTCAGGGCCAGGAGCTGACGCAGTCCTTCGCGCATGAGGTAGCTGTCATCCGCCACGAGGACGCGCACGACAGGCACCCGGGGCGGCGTCTCGACCCGTTCACCGTACGGCTGCGGCATGTGTCAGACCTCGGGGGACGCTCGAGCGTGGATCCTCACGTTACCGCGCAGCGGCGCGACCGGGTGTCGCGACGGCCGGTGCGTGGCCGCGGGTCCCGCGGAGCGGTCAGGCCTCGTCGGCCTGGCCGACGTCCTCGCCGCCACCGCGGGTCAGCGGGTAGACCAGCGCCCCCAGCGCCCCGCCGAGGAGCGGGGCGAGGATGAACAGCCACACCTGGGACAGCGCCGTGCCACCGGCGAACAGCGCCGGGCCGAACGAGCGCGCCGGGTTGACCGAGGTACCGTCCAGCGGGATGCCGAAGGTGTGGATCGCGGTCAGCGCCGCGCCGATCGCCAGACCGGCGGCCGCGGCCGTCGCGAACCGGTCGGTGACCAGCAGGATCACCAGGACGAACGCCGCGGTGGCCAGCACCTCGAAGACGAACGCCCCGGTGAGGTTGATCGCGCCGTTGTCATAGGCGTTGGAGCCCAGCGCCCCGGTCTCGTCGGTCACCCCACCCGAGCTGACCAGGAACTTGAGCACCCCCGCCGCGACGATCGCCCCCAGGAACTGCGCCACCCAGTAGCCGACCGCCTCGGTCACCGGCTGCTTGCGCGCGATCACCATCGCCAGGGTCACCGCCGGGTTCACGTGCGCGCCGCTGACCGGGCCGAAGGCGTACGCCACGAAGATCAGCACGAAGCCGAACGCCACCGCGACCGCGATGACACCCGCCGACTTCAGGCCGGACACCGCCGCACCCACCGCGATGAACACGAGCAGGAACGTGCCCACGAACTCAGCGACGTACTTGCGACCCATGACGATCCTTTGCGGTGAATGTCGAGCGGACGACGGGACTGCCGGGTCGACCGGCATCGGCTTCGGATCGTAGGTCGGGTGGGGCCATTCGACGCGAAATGCACCAGAAACCCGAACCCCGGCCGAGCGGCCCTGTGCGGCCGAAAGGCGGTCGGCTCGGCCGGCTCGGCTCACACGATCCGGTTCACTCCGGGGACGCGGGTGAGCAGCCAGGCCAGGCCGAACGAGGCGGCGACGCCGAGCGGTGCGACGAGGAGGAACTTCACCTCGGGCGCCACGGCGAGGTCGGCCAGGGCGACGGCGAGGACGACGAGCACGGGCGCCTGCAGGACGTAGGCACCGAACGCCGCTCGACCCATCGCGGAGCGGAGCCGACCGGTGTGATCGTGCCGGCGCTGGAAGTGACCGAGCAGCCAGACCGACAGCCCGATCGCGATCACCGCCTCGCACATCGCCGCGGTGATCGCCGGGACGGTCAGCCCACCGGCGAACGGGTCGAGCGACTCGTGACCGAGCGAGAACGCGACGACGATCACGGCGACGCCGACGAGTGCCGCGATCCCGGAGCCTCGGCGCAGCCGGTCGGGCACCGGGTCGAGCCACCCTCGCTCGGCACACGCGGCACCGAGCACGAACAGGCCGAGGCACTGCGGCCACTGCCACAGGTGCAGTGCGAGCACCTGGTAGGAGTCGATCGGGAACTGCAGGCGCACGAGGACCGTGGCGACCGCGATCGCCGCCCCGAGCCACACGAGGGTCGAGACCCGCAGCGGACCCGGGTCGGTGGCCGCCGGTCGCACCGCTCGCCACGCGACGTAGCCGGCCGAGAACAGCAGCAGCACGAGGACGAACCACAGCGGGCCGGGGTCGAACAGCCGCAGCTGTGCCATCAGGTAGTCCCCGAGGGCGGCCCTGCCCTGCTCGCCCCACCACACCACCGTGGGGTAGACGAGCAGGAAGAGGAGGAACGGCAGCCCCAGCCGGAGTCCACGGTCGCGGAGGAAGCCCAGCGATCCCTTGTGCCGCAACGGTCCTGGGGTGAGCATTCCGGCGATGAGGAAGAAGACGCCCATCGCGAAGAGGGACCCGAGGGCGACCACGAGCCCCGCCACGACGTTGAAGGCCTCGCTGGTCGACGGCTCCCGATAGGCCCAGGACCCGACGTCGCCGTAGGTGATGAGCGCGTGACCGAGGATCACGCAGACGACGAGCACGACCTTGAGGTTGTCCAGGTACGCCCGGCGTCGCCGCACCGGGAGGACAGCCCCGGGATGTACGACGACGTCCCTCATCGTCCGCTCCTCTCGGAGCCGAACAGCCGACGGTCACACCCGCGCTCCCGCGCGGACGCACCATTCACGCTACGCCGCGACGCCGACGCGTTTCCCGGTGGCCGCGACGCGACCGGTCAGGCAGTCGTGGGCACCGACGTGGTCGGCAGCACCTCGCGCAGCGTGAGGCGGCGACCGGTGATGACCAGGGCGCGGCGGTAGACGCTGGAGCCGAACCAGGCCAGCAGCACGGCGGCTCCGACGGCGAGCAGCATGCTCACGACGAGCTGCCACTCGGGGACCAGACCCGAGGCCCATCGGGTGGGCATGGCCATCGGCGAGGTCAGCGGGAACATCGACAGGGCGACGCTCAGCGGCGATCCGGGGTCCTGCTGCACGACGAGGACGGCGCCGAGGTACGCCAGGACCAGCATCATGGTCACCGGCATGATGGCCGAACCGACCTCGGTGACCTTGTCCACGAGCGCGGCCGCGGCGGCGAACAGGAACGCGTACATGAAGAAGCCGACGACGAACCATGCGACGCCGAGAGCGATGTCGCCGGCCGCGACCGTGGGCAGGTCGCAGCCCGTCCGTCACCGTCATCGCCGCGAGGATGGGCACGGTGAGGACGAGGAGCTGGATCAGCGTGCGCAGGCCGATCCCGACGACGTTGCCGACCAGGATCTGGCTGGGTCGCAGCACGGCGAGGAGCACCTCGGCGATCCGTGTCGACTTCTCCACCCCGACGTTCATCGCGATGCTGTTCCCGCTGAACGTGATGGCGAGGTAGAGCACGATGCCCACGACGATGCCGACGGTGGCGCGGTTCTGGTCCTGGACCGGTCCCACCTCGACCTGCTCGGGTGGGGCGATGGAGGTCACCGCGGTCGACCTGCGCCGGTGTCAGGCCGGCCGCGCTCAGCAGACCGGCACGCTCGTCGGCCACGACCGCCTGGGCCACGAGTACGGCGGTGGCGCCCGGGGCGTCGGTGCGCACGTACATCACGTGGTCGCCCAGTCCGACCGTCGCGTCGCCCTCGCGGACCGCCGCCTCGACGGCCGCGTCGTCCGCGGCCGACACGTACGCGACGCGGAACTGCGCGGCCGCGCCAGCGGCGTCGAGCTGGGTCTGGATCGACTCCGGGGCCGGCCCCACCGTCGCCAGCGTGTAGGTCGGCTCGCCACCAGCGATCAGCCGCGGCAGGAACACCACCGCGAGCCCGACCACGCAGCAGGATCAGCGTGGTGATCCGCACCGTCCGCGAGCGAGCCCCTTCGCCCAGGCTGCGGCCCGCGACGAGCCGGGTCCCCTCCCACCAGGCCGATCCCCGCATCACGTCACCTCCGCCAGCTCGACCGGCTGCCGCCATGAACAGCTGCGACAGCGTCGGAAGGTCGAGCCCGAAGTCCGAGACGAGCCCGATCGCGCGGGCCGCGTCGAGGACGGCCAGCGGGTCGGTACCCGAGGGCAGGTCGAGCCGCAGCGCGTCCGCGCGGTCCTCGACGACCGTCACCTCGGGGAAGGCGGTGAGCCAGCTGCGATCGGCGCCGTCGACCGTGAGCCGCAGCTGCCGGCGGCCGGACGACGCCCGGAGGTCGGCGACCCGGCCCTCGAGCACCGTGCGCCCGTCGTCGAGCATGACGATCGACTCGCACAGGTCCTGGACCAGGTCGAGCTGGTGGCTGGAGAACAGCACGGTCCGACCGGCGTGCACCCGTTGCAGCAGTGTGGCTGACAGCTCCTCGACCGCCACCGGGTCGAGCCCGGCGAACGGCTCGTCGAGCACGATCACCTCGGGGTCGTGGACCAGCGCGGCGGCCAGCTGCAGCCGCTGCTGCATGCCGCCGGACAGCTTGTCCGGCCGGTCCGACCACCGGTCGGCGAGGCCGAGCTCCTCGAGCAGGGCGCGCGCCGAGCTGGTGGCGTCGGCGTGGCCCATGCCGTGCAGCCGGGCGAGGAAGACCAGCTGGTCGCCCGCGGGCATCGCGGGATAGAGGCCACGCTCCTGAGGCATGTACCCCCAGCGGCAGACGATCGGTCGCGGTGACCGGACGACCCGCCCACCGGGTCTCGCCGGCCAGGGGGTCGATCACCCCGAACATGACCCGCATGAGCGTCGTCTTGCCCGCACCGTTCGGCCCGAGCAGGCCCATCAGCACACCGGGCGGGACCTCGAACGACACGTCGGAGAGGACCCGACGCTCGGCGTACGCGTGGGACACCTCCCGGACCTGGAGCGCACCGCCCGACGGGCGTTCCGTGGCTCCGGCTCCGACCGCGGCGACGAGGCCGTCCTCGGTCACCATGGCACCGATCCTTCTCGGTTCCAGCCGTCGATGCATGCCGGTGCGGCGACGTGGCAATGGCGTCGCCGCTCGGGCGAGCCCGGCGGTGCGGCACTACGGCACCGCCCGCGCCACCCGGCTCGAGTCGACGCAGACGACGGCGTCACAGCCGACCGCGCGTCGGGTGCGGGGCAACCAGCAGCTGACCGGCGCCTTCCGCTACGGCCAGGGGTACGAGCAGTGACCGATCGCGAGGGCGGGGAGGGCTCGGGCAACCGCTCGAGCCCTCCCGCTCCGTCGACGACCGGCAACGGATCCGAGCCGCGGGGCAGGGACGCGAACGCCACCGTCGTTTCCCTGCCGGCCCGAAACTCCCCGCGCTACCGTGCGCAGGTGCGGTTCGGGGTGCTGGGCACTCTGGCAGTCCAGGACGGCGACGGGGCACTGGTCCGGCTCGGGGGACCGGCTCGTCGCCGACTCCTGGCCGCGCTCGTGAGCCGGGTCGGCCGAACCGTCCCGGTGGACGTCCTGGTCGACGACCTGTGGTCGGACGCCCCACCCATGACCGCCGAGAAGACGTTGCAGAGCCACGTCGTACGGCTGCGCGACGACCTCGGACGCGGGGACCAGGGCTCGCCGCTCGTCACCGAGGCCGGCGGATACCGGCTCGCCGTCGACCCGTCGGGCGTGGACGCGTGGTGCTTCCAGCGCGACCTGGACCAGGGCCGAACCGCACTGTCCACCGGTGATCCGCAGGCCGCCCTGGCACTGCTGGACCAGGCCCTGTCCTGGTGGCGCGGCGAGGCGTACGCCGAGTTCCCGGACGCGACGTTCGCCGTGTCCGAGCGGTTGCGCCTGTCCGAGCTGCGCGCCATCGCCCAGGAGGCGCAGGTGGACGCGGCCCTGGCGCTGGGCGCCGGTGCGGACCTGGTGCCCGAGCTGGAGACCCGGGTCCTGCACGAGCCCTACCGAGAACGGTCGTGGGAACAGCTGGTCACCGCGCTGTACCGCGCGGGACGTCAGGGCGACGCGCTGGCGGCGTACCGCCGGGCCCGCACCCGGCTCGTGGAGGACCTCGGCCTCGAGCCGTCTCCTGCGCTGCGCGGGCTCGAGTCGCGAGTCCTCGACCAGGACCCCACCCTGCTCCCGGTGATTCCGCACCCCCCGCTCGTCCATCTCCCAGTCGCTGCACGCGGTCCGGGCGCGGTGACGGTCGCGGGCGCCGCGGCGATACCGGTCGCGGTCGCCGTCGAGTCCGCGGCGGAACGCGCTCGCCGAGGTGTCCCCCGTCGTGCCCACCTGCCCGTACCCGGGGCTGCGTCCCTACCAGGAGGACGACGCCGCCGTGTTCGTCGGCCGCGAACGGCTCACCGCCCAGGTGGCCGGCCGGCTGGTGGACCACGACCTGGTGGTCCTCGTCGGTCCCAGCGGCGCGGGCAAGTCATCGCTGGCGCGCGCCGGCCTGGTGCCGGCGCTACGGGCCGGCGCGATTCCGGGGAGCGCCGGCTGGCGGATCTCGGTGATCACCCCGGGGAACGACCCGGCGACCGCGCTGGGTGGCTCGTTCGGCGACGTCCTGGTGATCGACCAGGCCGAGGAGGTGTTCACCCTCTCCGACGTGCACGAGCTCGCGAGCGTCGACGCCCGGCTGCGCCACCTGCTCGCGACGGGCAGCCGGCTCGTGCTGTGCGTGCGCGCGGACTTCTACAGCCGCCTGGCGGAGCTGCGCACGTTCTCCGAGCGGATCGGGTCGGCCACCGTCCTCGTCGGAACACTCAACGAGGAGGAGACCCGACGTGCCGTCGTCGAGCCCGCCGAGGCCGCTGGAGTCACCGTCCGGCCCGCCCTCGTCGACCAGGTGCTCGACGACGTCCGGGGCCAGCCCGGCTGGCTCCCGCTGCTGTCCGCCGCGCTCGAGCGGGCGTGGGACCACCGCACCGGGGACCAGCTCACCCTCGAGGACTACCGCGCCGGCGGGGGCGTCCTCGGCGCCCTGGAGGCGATGGCCGAGGAGGCGTACCTCGCGCTCGCCCCGGACGCCCGTCCGGCGGCCCGGCGGATCCTGCTGCGTCTCGCCACCCGGGTCGCGGGCACGTGGGTACGCCAGCCGCTGGCCATCCGCGAGATCGTGCGGCCCGAGGACGACCTCGCTGCGGAAGCGCTGCGGCACATGGTCTCCCGGCGACTGGTCACCATCGGCGCGGACACCGTCGAGCTCTCGCACGAGGCGCTCCTGACCCACTGGCCACGGCTCGACCAGTGGCTCGACGAGCGCGCCGTGGTCGCCGACCAGCTGCACCTGCTCGCGGCCGCCGCGACCGCATGGGAGCAGCAGGCGCGACCGGACGACGACGTCGTGAGCGGCCCGCGGCTGCAGGCCGCCCTGGACTGGCAGTCCCAGCACCCGGACGACTTCAGCCCGGTCGAGCGCGACTACCTGACCGCGTCCGCCGCGTTCGCCGACCGCGAGCTGTCGACCGAGCGACGACGGCGCCGCCGGCTGACCGCAGCCGTCGCGGCCGTCGCGGCCGCAGCCCTGGTCGCCGCCGGATTCGGCGCGGTGGCGGCCCGGGAGCGCGGTCAGGCCGACGAGTCCGCCCTGACCGCGGACGCCCGCCGGCTGGCGGCAGCAGTCGTACCAGACCCCGGACGAGACCACCGCCCTGCTCACCGCCGCCGCGAGCTTCAGGGAGCAGGACTCCCCCGACACCCGCGGCGCCCTGCAGGACGCGGTGTCCAAGGACGGCGGCGCGCTGTGGCGCGTCCAGGCGCAGGACCGGCTGCTGTGGGTCGGCGCGCCGCGGGACGGGTCGCACATCTTCGTGATGGACAACAACCGCGACCTGACCGAGTACGACCCGACCACCCACTCACCCGTGGCCCACTTCCACCTGCCCGGTGACATGGTGGCGGGCATCGCCCCCGACGGTCGCACCCTCGTCACGTGCGGACCGGCGTACGAGGGCGGCGGTGGGGTGCCCGGTCGGATCACCGTCGTCGACGCGGACGGCACGACGGTGCGGACCCTCCCGACGCTCGGGTCGGAGACACCCGCCGCGCAGCAGTGCGGTGCGTTCACCGGCGACGGCCGCTGGTACGTCCTGGACGCCCTGATCTCCGACGCCGCCGGGAAGAAGCCCGACCCCGCGTCGGAAGGCAACGCGATCGCGGTGTTCGACACCGGCGACTGGGCCGCACCTCCTCGGCTGGTCCGCACCACCGCACCCGTCACCGCACTCGCGACCGGGGACGCGTCCTTCGCCGTCCAGACGGCCGACGGCACGATCCAGGTCCGCCGGGCCGCCGACCTCAGGCTGCTGGGCAGCGCTCGGCGCCCCGAGCTGGCGGTCGACTGCACCACGGTGACGTGCGGGCTGGCCCTGAGCCCGGACGGCTCCAGGTTGGTCTACGCCGACCCCTCCCGGACCCGGGTGCCCCGCGAGCTGCTGACCCGCGCACTGTCCGCGGCGCCTCTCGAGGGTGACCCGATGCCGCAGGACACCGGCATGTTCGTGTTCGCCGCAGACGGGAGCCGCCTGGCGGCCGTGGACTCGGTGGGCACGGTGCGCCTGCTCGACCCCCAGTACCTGCAGACTCTGACGGACCACACCGGACCGGCCGTCCCGGTGACCGACGCCGCCTGGCTTCCGCACGGCGACCTCACCGAGCTCCTGACCGTCGGCCTGGACAGCCAGCTCGTCTCCTGGGACCTGAGCCCGCTGCCCCGGAACGTCACCCTCGGCCACACGGTGATCGAGGGACACGGGGACCAGGGCCTCTACGGAACCAGCGTGGTCGGCACCTCCGGCGACCCTGGCGCGCCCCAGCTGATCTACCGGCAGGACCTGCACACCGGTGCCATGGTCTCCTGGCCGCTCGCCGACTCACCCGGCGAGCAGGGAGAGTGGCTGCTGGCCGACGCCGACGGGTCGCGCGCCGTGCAGACCCTGTACTACGACGCCGTCCTCGACGGGCAGCACACCCCCGCCATGCACCTGGTGGTGTACGACCTCGCCGACGGCGCCGTGCTCCTGGACCGCCGCTGGCCGGCGCTGCCCAACCCGTACCAGACCCTCAATGCCGGCCTGGACGCCGACGGCACGCACCTGATCGTCACCACCGGACCGCACCAGGTTCAGGTCGTCGACGTCGCCACGGGGGCACTCGTCCGCACCCTCGACGTGCCGCTCACCGGACCGCACGCCGACCAGCAGTGGCTCATCCCCCTGGGCGTGGACCACTGGGGACGGTACGTGTTCCAGACCTGGTGGCACGACCCTGCCGCGTCGCCCAACGACACCGAGAACCGGATCGTCGTCGCCGACCCCGCCACCGGTTCCCTCACCGGACAGGTCGACTCCGGTCACCTGGGCGCTGCGATCGCCTGGTCGGAGGACGGGTCCCGGGCCGTGGTCTCGAACCAGGCGGGTGACGCGCGCGTCGTCGACGGTCGCACCCTGGCTGCGCTCACACCGCTGGTCCACGTCGCCGACGGGTTCGCGTCCGCGTCGCTGTCACCAGACGGGTCGATCGTCATGACGACGGGAACAGACGGCTCCATCAGCTTCTGGGACGCCGCGACCATGACCCGCATCGGCCCCCCGGTCCAGCTCGGTACCAACCAGGTGTCGGCCTGGTACGACCTGGACGGCAGCATCCGCGGCCAGATCCCGCCCGACCCGTCGCACGGCCGCCCGCACGCGCAGTGGTTCTCCATGCCCGGTACGCCGCAGGCATGGCTCGCGCAGGCCTGTCAGTTCGCCGGTCGCGACCTGACCGCCGCCGAATGGGCGCATTACGCCGGCGGACTGCCACGGGTCGCCGTCTGCCCGCCTGACGCCCGACGTCGTCAGAAGTGGAACGCCGTGCGCATCGTGGCCGCACGGGCCGCGGCGCCCAGGTGGGCACGCAGGGCGAGGGCGTCCTCGGTCGTGCGCAGCAGCGAGTAGTGGCTGAAGCTCGTCGCAGCTGTCGGGTTCCGGGTCGGGTGGTGGGAGAGATCACCACGGTGGCGATCCGGCAGCTGGAGTCGCTGCTGGCCACGCACGACTGCCCGGAACGTCCGCCCGCGCCCTCGTCGTAGGTGATGACGATGGCCATCTTCCCGGCGAGGTACTGGCGCGACGACAGCATCCTCGGCAGCCAGGTCCCGATCCACGCGTCGGGGTGCGCGTTCGAGCAGTCGTGGCCGTCGTCGCACAGACCGGGGATGACGAGCGCGAAGGCGGGCATCGTCCCGGTGGCGAGCGCGGTCCGCAGCGGGCCGGAGGCGGGGGTGCCCATCGCGACGTCGTTGACCCGGCAGGACGCCCGCAGCGCGGGGAAGTACACGGCCGGATTGTGCTTGGCCGCGTAGGGATACGTGCTGCTGGTGCTGCACGTCGTGCGCATCCCCTGCGCGTACGTCTTCCACGTCCGGTGAGCGGCGTTCAGCTGGTCGAACAGGGTGGTCCGGCGCTGCGGGCAGGAGAGCGGGCCGCAGTCGCTCACGACGCCGCCGGTCGAGCCGGACACGGAAGCCAGGTAGTTCGGCAGTGACGGGTGCGTGACAGCGTGGCTGTTCGTGGCCAGCCCGCACCGTCGGGCCAGCAGGTTGAGGTGCGGCATGCTCGACGACCCGATGACCTGGCCGTAGGACCGGTTCTCCATCCAGATCCACACGACCGAGGCGTACGTGCTGGGCGGCGTGGATCGCCAGCCGCACGGCGTCGTGAGGACCGAGGCCGGTGACGCGACGGACGGCACCTGCGCCGCACCCGACCCCGCGTCCGCGGTCGCCGAGACCACCGGGGCCGACGCCGCTCCGGACGTCGGCGGCGGCGTCGCGGTGCTCCCGCAGGCCGTCACCACGGTCATCGCAGCCGCCAGCGCGACGAACGAGACGACCCGAGCCTGCGCGGACATGACCCTCCTCGAGGACGTCGTGATCGAACGGTTACGGCCCTGGGGCCGCCTGGTGCTCCAGCGTGCGCGCGCCCACCCGCGTGCGTCAACGTCGGCACCGGGATCGAAGTCCCGGTCCGACTGACCTACGGTGGACGGGTGGTTCGGTCGCTCGACGGCGGACCGAGCCGCCGTCGGTCGACTCCGGAGAGGTGGTCTGTCCATGGACCCGCACGGCTTCCTCAATCGATTGGCGCACGGCGGCGGGGTGCCTGGTGACCACGCGCACGCGGACGGCATGCTCATCGTCGGACGCCAGGCCGAGATCTACGACCGCGTCTCCGGCATCGCACTGGGTTGGCTCTACCGCAGCGTCGCCGACCGCATCACCACCGACCTGCCCCCCGCGGCCGAGGTGCTCGACGTCGGCACCGGCCCCGGACGCCTCCTCGTCGACATCGCACGGCTGCGCCCGGACGCACACGTCGTCGGCGTGGACCCGTCGACGGACATGGTCGAGCACGCCCTGCGCCGAGCGACGTCAGCCGGCGTGTCGGAGCGGGTCGAGACCCGCGTCGCGTCGGCGGAGTCGCTGCCCTTCCCGGACGCGAGCGTCGACCTCGTCGTCTCGTCGCTGAGCGCGCACCACTGGGCGGACGCGTCCGTCGCCATCGCCGAGCAGGCTCGCGTGCTGCGCCCGGGTGGGCAGCTGTGGATCGTCGACCTGCGCGGCGCGGCGTCGCCCGCCGTCCTCGAGGCGCTGCGGGCGAACTTCCCCGCGGACGCCCTCGCCCAGCCGCGGCTCGGCGTCCTCGAGTCGTCGCTGTTCGTCTGCCATCGCGCGGTACGGCGGTAGGACCGACGACGACGACGTCGCGGCTCGGCCACACCTGGCGGTATCGCGGCGGTATCGGGCCCGTTGACCGCGGTATCAGGGTCGGAGGACCCTCCGATTCATGGAGATCCGGTTGCTGGGGGCGACCGAGGTCGAGGGCGGCGAGTCGCTCGGGCGACGCGACCGCATCGTGCTCGGTGCGCTGATCGTGCAGGGCGGCGAGTCGGCCACCGTCGAGCAGCTCTCCGACGCGCTGTGGGGCGACGACGTCCCCAAGTCCGCGACCAAGGTCGTCCAGGGCTCGGTGATGCGGCTACGTCGCGTGCTGGGTCTCGACGCCATCGAGACCACCGACCGCGGCTACCGGTTCACCGGTCTGCGGCGCCGATGTCGACGTCGCCGAGTTCGAGCGCCTCGTCGCGCGCGCCCGTGAGCTCGCCGCCGTCCACGAGCCCGAACGGGCGGAGAAGGCCTACCGGCAGGCGCTGTCGATGTGGCGCGGCACGCCGTTGCCCGAGCTGCAGGAGTGGGACCAGGCACGCGCCGAGGCGGACCGGCTCGTGGAGGTCCGGCACACGGTGGAGGAGGAGCTCGTCGAGGCGCGGATGCGAGCCGGCCGCTCGACCGAGGCCGTCGGCGACGCGCGGCAGCTGGTCGTCCGCATGCCGTTCCGCGAGCACCGCTGGGCGCTGCTGGCCCTCGCGCTCTATCGCACCGGGCGTCAGCGCGAGGCTCTCGACGTGCTTCGCAAGGCGCGTGCCACGCTGCTGGACGAGCTCGGCCTCGACCCCGGTCCGGAGCTCGTCGACCTCGAGCAGTCGATCCTCCGGCAGGACGCCGACCTGCTCGACGTCCCCGCGGCGGGTGCCCGGGCTTCGTCGGTGTGCCCCTATCCGGGCCTGCGGCCCCACGATGCGGACCAGTCGGAGCTGTTCGTGGGACGCGAGGACGACGTCGCGTCGTGCCTCGACCGGCTCGAGGGCTCCCCCCTTCTCGTCGTGGTCGGACCGTCCGGCTCGGGGAAGTCCTCGCTCGTCCTGGCCGGGCTGGTCCCCGCGTTGCGCGCCCGCGGCGACGTCGTCGCCGTGATGGCGCCGGGGGTCAGTCCTGACGCGACGCTCACCTCGGCACTGACCGCCGCGGCCGCGCCGGGCGTGCTGGTCGTGGACCAGCTCGAGGAGCTGTTCGCCTCGCCCGACCGCCCCGGCCCCTCCCTCTTCCTGGACCGGCTCACCAGGTGTGCCGAGGACGGTCGACGGGTCGTCGTATCACTGCGCGCCGACTACCTCGCGAGCCTGTCGGCCCACCCCGCCTTCGCGCGTCTCGCCGAACGCGGCGTGTTCCTGCTGACCCCGATGAGCGCGGAACAGCTGAGCCGCGCCATCGCCGAGCCGGCCCGGCGCAGCGGACTGCGCTTCGAGCCCGGCCTCGTCGACCTCCTCGTCCGCGACGTCGTCGACGAGGCCGGCGCGCTGCCGCTGATGTCGCACGCGCTCGTCGAGACCTGGGCCCGACGTGACGGGAACGTCCTGACGGTCGGGGGGTACACGAGCACCGGCGGGATCCGAGGCGCGGTGGCGCAGTCCGCCGAGCGGCTCTACGAGTCGCTGATCGAGGAGGACCGTGTCGCGCTGCGCGCAGTGGTCCGGCGACTCGTGACACCCACCCGCGCGGGCGAGCCGATAGCCGCCCGTGTCCCGACCCGGGTGTTCGACGGCACGCCCGACGCGCCGCGCGTCCTCGACCTGCTCATCCGTGCGCGCCTCGTCACCGCGTCGGCGGACACGGTGACGATGGCGCACGAGTCGCTGGTCCGGGCCTGGCCGCGGCTGCGCTCGTGGCTCGAGGAGGACGTCGAGGGCCAGCGGATCCTGGCCCGCCTCCAGCTGGCCGCCGAGGGGTGGGAGGAGACCGGTCGCCCGGACGACGAGCTGTACCGGGGCATCCGGCTGCACGCCGCACTCGAGTGGTGCGAGCGCGTACACCCGTTGCTCTCGGCCAGCGAGACCCAGTTCCTCGACGCGTCGACCACGCAAGCCCGGGCGGCCGAGGTACGACGTGCCACGGAGCTGGCGGAGCAGAAGCGGCGCAACCGTCAGCTGCGCGGGTCGCTCGCCGGCGTCGCCGCCCTTCTGGTGCTCGCGTTGGTCGCCGGCGGTGTCGCCTCGGTGAACGGGCGCCGTGCCGAGGACAACGCCGCGGCGGCCCGAGCGGCCGGCACCGAGACCGACGCGGCCCGGCTCGCCGCTGCAGCGAGCGCGGAGACACGGCCGGCCCTCTCCCTGCTGCTCGCGCGACAAGCGGTGGCACTGGCCGACACCCCCGCGACCGAAGGGGGGCTGCTCGGTTCTCTCCAGGGTCAGAACCTGCTGGACCGGACCGTGACGGAGGTGCTCCCCGACACCGTGTACCGGGACGACCAGTTCAGCCCCGACGGCACCCGCGCGTTCATCAAGGGCACGCCCAGGGCGCCGGACTCGCCGGTGGCGTCCCACTACCCCACGGTCTATCTCGTCGACACCTCGTCCGGAGCGACGGTCAGCGGACAGCACCTGGTCGACCCGTTCCTCTTCGGGGACTCCGGGCAGCCGCCGTATCCCGCCGGGATGACCGATGACGGAGCCGCGGTCGTGGTGATGACGGAGTCGAACATCTCCCCGCAGTATCTCCGCGAGCTGAGGACCTTCGACGCCCGTACCGGGATGACCGAGGGCAAGCCGGTGGTCGTCCCGGGCGAGAACTTCGACACCCTGCACGTCTCGCCCCGCGGTACCACCCTCGTCTCGGTGTGGAACCGGACCCTTCTCCTCTGGCATCTGGTTCACGGCGGATGGCTCGCCGCGCCGTCGGCCCCCGAGCTCCCCCGCTTCCCGGCGTCCGACGTGACACGGGATCGGGTCACCAGCGTCCGGTTCAGCGACGACGGCCTGCGCGCCGCCGTGCTGATGCGCCTGGCCGGTCCCCCGACGGCCCAGGACCCGGGGGTGGCGTTCGTGTTCGACACCCGCGACGGGCACCTGCTCACGCCGCTCTTCCAGACCGAGCCCGGGCACCCGGACCCGTGGGCGGTGTCGATGTCCCCGAGCGGGTCCACGTTCGGTGTGGGCTGGTCCGACGGTTCGGTCGAGCTGGTCGACCTCACCGCGACGCACCTGCCAACCGTCACGATCCCTGGCCTGGCGTCCGTCACGTCCATCGGCTGGTCGCGCGGCGGAGAGCGCGTCGTGATCGGCGACGCGGAGGGGGGAATCGCCGTCTACGCCGTGCCCGACCTGACCGAGCTCGTCCGATTCGGCGCCACCGGAACACCGGTGGACGTCGCCGCCCTCCCCACCGGCGGCGCGCCCCGAGTGATCAGCCTCGACACAGCGGGCACGATCACCACCCACTCCCTGATCGGAGCCAGCGCCATCGCCACGGTCGTCCCCACGCCACGGACCAGTGCCGTCGCCGCCGGCCCGCCCGGCACCTTCGTGGCCGTCGGCGGCGACGACGGCCTGGTCACGATCTACGACCAGCGACACCTCACCGCCCCGCCCCGCCGACTGCACCTCGGATCCGCCCTGCCTGAAGCCGCGCTGCTCGACCCGGCCCACCACGAGCGCGTCACGGCCCTGGCCGTGACCCCCGACGGAGGCCAGGTCATCGCCGCCGACCGTGCCGGGCGCCTCCGCATCTGGTCGACCACGGACTGGCGCGTGCAGTGGTCGAGCGACCGCCTGCCGGCATCGTTCCTGGCCGTCTCACCGGACGGCCAGCGCCTGGCTGTGGCCTGGGCGGACGAGGTGTCCCGCGCCTTCAGCGTCTGGGACCTCCACACCCACGCACGGCTGAAGTCGTTCGACTACGCCGACCAGTTCACCGCGGGGACGCCCTACCAGCCCACCGCCGTCGCGTTCTCTCCCGACTCGTCGACGGTCGCCGTCCTGTTCGACCACGAGCTCGCGGTCTACGACACGACGACGTTCCGCCGCCTGCACACGCCGTTGGCGATCTCCGGCGGAACGGGTCTGACCTTCTCTCCTGATGGCACGGAGCTGATCGTCGCTTCCCTCGGCCGGCTGCAGGGCTACACCGTGGCGACCGGCGTGATGCGGGAGACGATCGGCGCCCCAGAACGCGGCGTCCACCTCACGTTCAGCGCCGACGGCAGGTGGCTCATCGGCGGCGACACCCATGCCCTCACCATCTGGGACGGACATACGCATCGTCTCGTGCTCACGTCCCTGCGCGTGCCCACCGACGGCAGTGGGGACCCCTTCGCCCTCGCCGCCGTGGGCGACCACCTGCTGGTCGGCACTCAGACCAGCCTGCTCGACCTCGACCTCGACCCGACCAGGTGGAGCTCGCTCGCCTGCTCCTTCGCCGGGCGCACCCTGACCCGCGAAGAGTGGAACCGCTATCTGCCCGGCCGCCCGTACGCTCCCGCCTGCTCCGGCACCCTCGCTCCCGCGGCCGGCGCGAGCTAGCCGCGGCCGCGCATTACCGACCCGATACCGCGCCGCAGGCAGCACCGATACCGGTGGGTCGGAGCGTGGGCGCATCGGCTCCCGCCCCGGGGGCCTTCCGCCCTGGGAGGGCAGCATGTCCGCCACCACTCAGCGTTCCGACAGCACCACCGCCTCCGGCGCCGGCGTCACCACCTCCGCGGCCTCGGCCGCCGCAGGGTCACGTCACCGCGGGCCCGTCCTGGTCGGTCTCCTCGGCGTCCTGGTGCTCATGGCCGTCGCCGTCGTCGTCGTCGGGAACCGCCCCGACACCACGGCGACCAGTGCTCGCCAGGACCTCTCCGCCTACGCCGACGGCGGGTCCGTCTACGCCGAGCAGGTCCCGACCGCAGCGACATCGTGGACCGTTGCCTACGCCCCTGGCGGCGCCGTCTACCGGGAGCAGGTCCCGTCGACGCCGACCGTCGCCGACCTGTCCGCCTACGCCGCCGGCGGCTCCGTCTACACCGAGCAGGTGCCGGAGTTCCCGTCGGCGTGATGCTCCGGCGCCGGCATCGGCTCACTCGAGGACGTGGATGTCCTTGCGCGCGCACATGTCCTTGAGGACCTGGGGCCACACCGTGACGCTGACCTCGCCGAGATGTGCCTTGCGCAGCAGGAGCATCTGGGTGCGCGACTGGCCGATGCCGCCGCCGATCGACAGCGGGACGGTGCCCTCGACGATGCCCCGGTGGTACGGGAGCTCGAGCCAGTCGAGCTGGCCGGTGCGCTCGAGCTGGACGCGCAGGGCGTCGGCGTCGACCCGGACGCCCATCGAGCTGAGCTCGTGCCGGCGCCGGGTGACCGGGTTCCACACGAGGATGTCGCCGTTGAGCCCGTGGACCTGGCGTCCTTCGGCCGAGATGGTCGGCGTGACCCAGTCGTCGTAGTCGGCGGCGCGCATCTCGTGCGGGTAGCCGTCGTCGAGCGTCCAGCCGATGCCGATGATGAAGACCGCGGGGACGTCCTGCAGGAGCATCGTCTCGCGCTGCTTGCGCGGCAGGTCGGGGTAGCGGGACAGCAGGTCCTCGGCGTGGATGAACGTGATCTCGTCGGGCAGGTCGGGGAAGCGCGGGTCGCGCAGCGCGGGGAACAGCTCCTGCACGTGACGCTCGGCGCCGACGAGCACGGACCAGATGCGACGCACGGTGTCCTTGAGCGTGTCGAGCGTGCGCTCCTCGGCGGTGATCGCGCGCTCCCAGTCCCACTGGTCGACGTACGCGCTGTGGTCGTGGTCGAGGAAGTAGTCCTTGCGCACCGCGCGCATGTCGGTGCACAGCCCCTCCCCCGGGCCCATGCCGAGCTGCGCGAGCGCCATCCGCTTCCACTTCGTCGCCGCCTGCACGACCTGCGCGTCGATCGGGTGCACGCCGTGGTCGTTGTCGATCCGGAACGACACGGGCGTGCGCGACCCGTCACGGTCGAGCATGTCGTTGACGCCGGATCCGGCGTCGACGATCAGCGGCACCTGCACCATCTGCAGGTTCAGCTCGCGGCACAGGCCGTCCTCGATGAACTGCTTGGCGGCGTAGATCGCCGTCTGGGTCTCGCGCGGGGTCAGGAGCGAGTGGTAGTCGCTCGGGAGCACCGCCTCCAGGTCGTCGTAGCTGCCGATCCCAGGTCCTGCCAGGTCCGCCCGCTTGGCACCTGCGACGTCCGTCATGACCCTCCGCCCTTCTGTTCGACCCGACCGGTCGGCACGACGCCGACCGGCATACCGATTCCCGCCGCCGATCCGGCGCCGGCTACGCGACGTGCGACCACCCCGGGACTCCCGGGAACACCGCCGGGAGTGCCACGGCGCCAGGCCCGAACGACGGTTCGACCAGCCGCTTGCCGTAGTGGCGTACGTCGTCACCGCGCAGCATCAGCGTGCGGTAGACGCCCGCTCCGGCGATCTCGCCGGCGAGCCGGCAGCCGACGATCCGGCCCTCGACCAGCCACACCGTGCGCATCGCCTGGCCGTCCCGCCACCGCAGCACGTCGTCGCCTTCCATCGCACCGATCGACACGATGGGGATGCCCAGGTGCTTGAGGCTGTTCATCGACTCCGCGCCGGCGTACGCCGTGTCGAGGCCGAGGATGTTCAGCGCGACCACCTCGCCCTGGGCGACGGCGTTCGGGAAGATCGCGTGCACGAAGCGCTCTCCGGTCATCCGGTCGGCCGCCTCGGCGACGTCGCCGGCGGCGTACACGTCGGGCGCGTCGGTCCGCAGCCGGTCGTCCACGTGGACTCCCCAGTCCATGCCGATGCCGGACCCGTCGAGGTACTCGACGTGCGGCTTGACGCCCGTCGCGGCGACGTACGCGTCGGCCGTCAGCACGGTGCCGTCGGCCAGCTCGACGCCGGCCACGGTCCCGTCGCCGACGAAGGCCGACGCGGCGACGCCCAGCCGCAGCTCCACGCCGCGGTCGCGGATCGCCCGCTCGGCGATGGCAGCGGTGTCCGGGTCGAGCATGCGCGGCATGACCCAGCCGCGGCGTCCGAGCACCGACACCGTGACTCCGAGGTCGGCGAGCAGCAGGGCGAGCTCGACGCCGATGAAGCCGCAGCCGACGATGACCACGCTGCGCACGTCACCGGAGCGCACGCCCGCGATGAGCTGTTGGGCGGCGTCGAGGGACTTGAAGTCGTGGATCCCGGCGAGCTCGACGCCGGGCAGCGGCGCGTGCAGCCGGCTCCCGGACGCGAGGACGAGCGAGTCGTAGCCCAGCGTGCGGCCGTCGGCCAGCGACACCTCGTGGGCTGACGGGACTACGCCGGTGACGCGGACCCCGCGCAGCTCGGTCGCGCCGAGTCGCTCGGCGACGTCCTCGCCCTTCCAGAACAGCGGAGCGGTGCGGCCGGTGAGGAAGTGGTCGGCCATGGCCGGCGGTGAGTAGGGGGGCGCCGACTCGGTGGTGAGCAGCACCAGCTCGGCGTCGGCGTCGTACCGGCGCAGGGTCTCGGCGGTCGTGATGCCGGCCGGGCCGGTCCCGATGATGACGGTCTTCATCGCGTCGCCTCCATCGCCACGGCGAGCCAGTCGTCGGCGAGCTCGCTCGTGGCGCGGGTGAACGGTGTCCCGGCGTGGACGAGCGGCTCGACGGACGGGTCGGCGGCGAGCACGGCGTCGTCCCAGGGCAGGGAATGTACGGCGCCGAACGGGAACCCGCCCTCGTCGGCGACGAGACGGGACACGCGGCCGGGGTCGTCCGGGGTCCGCACCCGGTTGACCACCAGCGAGATCCACGGGATGCCGAGGTCGGCCGCCAGCCGGGCCGTCTGCACGGCGACCGCGACCGCGTTCGCCGTCGCGTCGGTGACCACGACGGCCCGGTCGAACCCGCGCGCCAGCGCGCGGCCGAAGTGCTCCACTCCCGCCTGGGTGTCCATCAGCACGACGTCGGCGTCGTCCCGGCCGACGGCCGCGACCGTCGCGCTCAGCAGGGAGTTCTCCGGGCAGAGGCACCCGCCGCCGGCCTGGCTGAGGCCGCCCATCACGAGCAGCCGCACGTGATCCGGGCCGTCGACGCCGAAGCGGGAGACGGCGTCGGACGCGTCCGGGTTCAGCCGGAGCAGCGGGGCGCTCTCCCCCGGGCGGGCGCCGACCGTCTCCTCGATGTAGTCGCGCTCGTGCGAGAGCGGGGTGATCGCCGCGGCCGCGGCGGCGGAGAACCCCAGCGTGCGGGCGAGGTTCATCTGCGCGTCCGCGTCGACCGCGAGCACCCGGTGCCCGGCGCCCGCCAGCTGGCGGGCGAGCAGGGCGGTGAGCGTCGTCTTGCCGACACCGCCCTTGCCCGTGACGACGACGCGCACGGGTGCGCGTGGGCTCAGGCTCATGCCGTCGCCACCGGGACGCGGATCTCGTCGAGGTCGTGCGCCGGGAGACCGAGCGCCGCCCGCTTGGCCTCGAGGTGCCGCCGGATGATCACCGCGGCCTGCTCCGGGTCCGCCTCGACCGCGAACTTCGCCCCGACCACGTCGTCGAGGCCACCGGCGAGCAGCTCGGTGACGTTGCGGCTGCCGAAGATCGGCGGTTCCACGCCGAGCACGGTGGTGATCCCGCTGGCTACGACGTAGGTGCCGATGGCCACGGCCTTCTCGGAGTACCACTCGGGAGCGGCACCGGCCAGCGGGAGCTGGCTCATGTCGACGCCGAGGTGGTTCGCCAGTGCGGCGGCGAGCGCCAGGACCCGCGTGTTGTCGACGCACGACCCCATGTGCAGGACCGGCGGGATCCCGAGCGCCTCGCAGGTCGCGCGCAGTCCCGGTCCGGCCATCGCGGCCGCCTCCGGCATCATCTGGCCTGCCTTGCCGTTGGCCACGGCCGCGCAGCCGGTCACGAGCACGAGCACGTCGTTCTCGATGAGCCGCCGGGTCAGCGTCACGTGCCCGTAGTCCTGGGTCATCTTGGGGTTGTTGCAGCCGACGACGGCGACCGCGCCGCGGATCCGGCCGTCGGCGATGGCCTCGACCAGGGGCGCCGGGGTGCCGCCGAGCGCGCCGAGGATGGCCTCGACCGAGAAGCCGGCCATGAGCTGCACCGGTTCGACCGGGATCCGGACCCGGCTCGGGTTGCGGTTCGGGAAGGCCTCGATCCCCTTGCGGACGATGTCCTTGCCGATCTCGAGCCCGCGGCTCGGGTCGAACGACATGTGCACGGCCCCGGGGAACTTCGCCTTGTCGGCGGTCGAGATGACGACCGTGTGGTAGCACTTCGCGACGTCGACGACCGACGGCATGATGCACTGGTAGTCGACGACCATCGCCTCGAGCGCGCCGGTCGTGATCGCCAGCTCCTGCATCAGGTGGTTGCCCGCGATCGGGATGCCGCGACGCATCAGCAGCTCGTTCCCGGTGCAGCACAGGCCGACCAGGTTGATCCCGGTCGCGCCCAGCTCGTGCGCCAGCGCGACGAGCTCGGGGTCCTCGGCGGCCTGGACGATCACGTCGGACAGCATCGGGTTGTGCCCGTGCAGCGCGATGTTCACCATGTCCGGCTTGAGCGTCCCGAGGTTCACGGTGGACACGACCGGCTGCGGCGTCCCGAACAGGATGTCGGAGAGCTCGGTCGCGATCATCGAGCCGCCCCACCCGTCGGCGAGGCTCGTCCGCAGACCGTGCAGCAGGATGTTGACGTAGTCGTTGTCCACGCCCATGTGCGTGCGGTGCAGCATCTCGACGTTCTCGCGGTCGACTCCCCGCGGCGTCACGCCGAGCCGGTCCCACAGCTCCTGCCGCGCCTTCGGCACGCGCTCGACGAACGACAGCGCGCTACGCCGGGTGCCGTAGTTCTCCATGAGCAGGTCGGCCAGCTCGACGGCCACCGCCGTCGGCGTACGCCCCTCGGTGGGCACGCCCAGCTCGGCGGCGAGACGCATCAGCTTGGCCTCGTCGGTGATCCGGTAGCCGTTGGTCTCGCCGTGCGCCGTCGCCGCGAACACCTCGAGGATGTCGCGGCCGTGGTCCGAGTGCGCCGACGACCCGGCCGCGATGGTCCGGCCGAGGTTGCGCGCGACGATGACGTCGGCGTCGGCACCGCACACGCCCTTCTGCGGGCCGGCCCCGAACGGGTCGATCCGGCACGGCCCCATGCTGCAGTTGCGGCAGCTGACGCCGAGCGCGCAGTAGCCGCACTGCGGCTGCTGGGCGGCCAGTCGGTCCCACACCGTCTCGACGCCCTCGGCGCGGGCGACCTCGATCATCTGCTGTGCGTCGGAGGCGATGCTCAGCGCGCGCACGTCCTTGATCTCCCGAGTGCTCATCGCGAGCCTCCCTCAGCCGTTGTTGCCGCCGACCCCACGCGGGACGCCTCCGCGCCCCAGGCGCGCCAGGCCGCCACCGGCCCGTCGGCGAGTACGTCGTCCCCTGCCTGTGCCGCGGTCACCGCGGCGAGGACCTTGCCGGACTCCCGCAGCCGGCCCTGCGCCACCAGGTCGTTGAGCTCGCCGTAGACGAGCGCGCCGACCTTGCAGGACTCGACGCAGGCGGGCGTCTCCCCGCGTCGGACGCGATCGACGCATCCGTCGCACTTGACGGCGACGGTCCGCGCTCCCGCCCCGACGTCCAGCGGATGGAAGGTCAGGGCGTCGAACGGGCAGACCATCGCGCACATCGCGCAGTTGATGCAGGTCTTGGGATCCACCAGCACGAGGTTCTGCTCGGCGTCCCGCGTGATCGAGGACGTGGGGCAGACCTGCTGGCAGGGAGCCGGGTCGCAGTGCCGGCAGCGGCTCGGGTACGACGTACCCATCACCGGTCCCGGCTCGACGTGGACCCGGGTGCGCGGGGTGGGTTCCTCCCTCCACGCCGAGGTCTCGCTCTTGGACGCCGAGTGCTCGACGGCGCAGGCGAACTCGCACTGCAGGCAGCCGATGCACAGCTCAGGATTGACGAAGACCAGCTTCATGGCGCCGCCTCCAACGATTGCGGCACGTACCCCGGCGCTCGGCTGGGGGCCCTGGAGCACGGTCGATCCGGTTTGCCACCAGACTAGAGCGGCTCGCCGCGGCATGGCCTGCTGACGGGGGCTCGTGCCGGGTTCCCGGCGAGACTCCGGGCTCCCTCCCGCCGGACGCTAGAACGAAACGAGGAGGTGCTCCGCGATGGTGCTGGAATGGCTCCGAAGGACGCGCGACGACGGGTCCGAAGCCTCGTGCTGCCCGGAATGTGACGCCGAGGTCGACACGAAGCTGACGTACTGCACGATCTGCGGTGACGACATCGTGCAGAAGGCCAAGATCGACCTGGCCCAGCCACCCCGCATGGTCTAGACGGTCCTGCCAGCCGGTATCGCACCATCGCGGTGCGGCTACTGCTTGTGACCGGCGATCTCGGTCAGGGCTCCACGTGCACCGGCGACAGCGGGTGTCAGGGGACTGTGCAGAACGGATTCGTGCTACGCGTGGTGGCTTGGTTGCTGGCGGTTGAGTTCGCACTGACCCACTTGGTGCCGACCAGGGCGCTGATCTTGAACCAGTAGGTGGCGGCGGTCAGGTTCCCGCTGGTCCAGCTGGTCGTGGCTATGCCAGTGGCGGCGGTGCTATAGCCGGTGGTGGCCGAGGTCTTGGACCGGTAGACCGTGTAGCTGACCGCGTTGGGGACGGGCGTCCAGGTGACGGTCACGGTGCGGGCTGCGGTCGGTGCCGCGCAGGTGGCGGTCACGGTCGGCGGCGGGCTGGGCAGGCTTCGTGCCCGGCTCAGCCCCCTGCTTCCACCACCGACCTGGATCGTCCAGTTCGAAGCGAAGGCGATGTCGGGAAGCAGTAGCAGGGCGGCGATGACGGCGACGCCCGTCAGCAGTCGGCGGCGGATCATGGTGGTCCGCATGGCGTGGCTCCCTTGAACCGTCCGGTCCCCGGCGCCTCGACTCGGAGGACGCCGGGGACTCGGAACGTCAGGACGTCCAGGCGCTGGTCGCCGGGCTGGTGGTGGCGGTCGCCGCCCCGCCGGAGGCGGTGACCCCAGTCAGCGACGGCATCGAGAAGAACGTGCTCGCACACGCCAGCGGGCTGGTGGTGGCCATCGCGGCGCCGTTGGTGAACGTCACGGTCAACGGGTTGTTCGGCTGGCCGGACGCGGCGACCGTGACCGGCGCGGTCAGGGTGTGGCTCGACCCGGATACCGCAGTGGCGAAGTTCCAGGCGACGCCGCTGGGGGTGGCGGCCAGGCAGCCGGTCTGCGTAGTGGTGAGCGCACTGCTGGTGTAGCCGGTCGCGTAGGTCGTGTTGGTCGGCAGCTGCACCGCGGTGATGGTGACCGGGTACGGGTTCGGGTTGCTGATCGTGACCACGACGTCACCGGTCCCACCGGGGTAGAGCAGGTTCGACGCCGCGGGAGCCGCCACAGCGGTGATCGTCAGGTTCTGGATGGTCGCCGACTGGCCTTCGCCGGAGGAGCCGCTGCCGAGCCCGACCAGCCAGTTCGTGGCCGCCCAGGCTCCCGTCGTGGCCAGTGACGCTCCCGCGACGGCAGCGGCGATCCTGACCCATCGCGAACGCTTCGACGTGCTCATGTCCCGCTCCAGTCGTCCGGTCGTGCCCTCCCGCCGGGCGACGGAGGCGCGGATCGAGGACAGGACCGAGTCCGGCTCGCGAGGCATCGGTATGCCTCGCGAGCCGTCGTGACCAGATCTCTCCCCCGTTCAGGCTCGTCATCGTCAGGTAGTTCGAGAACCTGAAGGTTCGAGCAGCGAAATATCCTGCTGTCCTGGCTGTCACCGATGCGCTGGGATCCGTCGGGGCCCACGAGCACCTGGGGCCATCGTGAGGTCCTACGGGGGCTAGGGTCACTTCACACAATTCTCCCAGGATCGGAGCGCTCCCTTGCCACACCGCGGCGAAACCGTCTCGCCTGAGATCAACGGCGTCGACGTCCACGCCTTCCGGGAGTTGACCCTGGCGATCGAGGTGCTGCGTCAAGCAGTCGCCAATCGCTTGGGGGTCGGCGTGACCGACACGGTCGCGTTGAGCTACCTGGCCGCGGACGGCCCGCTGTCGCCGCGCGACCTGGCGGAAGTGATGCGGCTGGCCCCGAGCAGCATCACCGCCGTCGTTGACCGACTCGCGGCAGCCGGAGCCGTCGTTCGAACTCCTGTCGAGAGCGACCGCCGGCAGGTCACCGTGACCATCACGCCGCTGGGACAGCGGTGGCTGCAATGGTCCAGTGGCCAGGTCCGCGAACTCCTCGGAGCGGCTGACCTGCCCGACCGAGACTCGTTCATCGAGGGTTTGAGCGCCCTCACCACGGCCCTGCGGCTGCAGGTAGGAAGGATCGACGAGGGAACCGATGCCGCTCGCCAAGCCGAAGCGACAAGCTGATCGTCCCGATACACAGTCCGGGGGTCACCACCGCAACGACGCCTTCCGCCGGTTGGGACGAACTCGCTCCCCCGTCGAGTCATGACACCGTCCCCGGATCCCGCGTAGGGCCGGGCTGCGACCTCGGGCCGTCGTCGTGTCAGGCTGACCGCGTGGATCAGCAACGACCTGATGAGGACGCCCCGCCGAGCATCCAGCAGCTGCCCTATCCCGGGCTGCCGTGCTTCGGCTGCGGGCCGGCCAACACGAAGGGGTTGCGGCTGCGCAGCTATCCGGTGGACGGCGCGGTGACGGCGACGTTCCGACCGTGGACCGAGCACGACAACGGCCTGGGCTTCCTCAACGGCGGCATCATCTCGACGGTCCTCGACTGTCACAGCGCAGCGGCCGTGATGTGGGAGGCGGACCAGCACGGGTGGTCTCCGCTGACCGGCGCGTTGCTCCCCTACGTGACCGCCGGGCTGGACGTGCGATTCCTGCGACCCAGCCCGCTCCAGGACGCGGTCGGGCTGACCGCGCACGTGAGTCAGGCCAGCGAGGCGGAGATCCACTGCGACGTCGAGCTGGTCTGGGAGGGCAAGACCCGCGCCGCGGCGACGGCCGTCTGGAAGCGGTGGCGTCCGCGCTGACCCGCCGTCGGCCGCTGGCCTCCACATCTGATGTCTCGGTGCCGCGCTATGCCGGTGCCGCCTTCGTCGCACAGTTCTGCACCAGCCTCGCCGCCGGACTGCTGGTGCTTCCGGTGCTGTCCGGGAACATCAGCGAGGTGATCACGGCCGCGGGTGCCGATGCGTCGCGTCTTCGACTGGTCGTCCTGCTCGACCTGCTCACCGCCGTCGGGATTCTCTTCCTGACGTCGCTGCTCTACGTCGCCCTCCGTGACACCGTCCGGTGGGTCGCGACGATCGCGTTCGCGTTGTGGCTCGCCGAGGCGACCGTCATCGCGATGAGAATGATCGGACTCGACACGCTGCTCGACCTCGGTGGGACTCATACCGATCCGACGTCCGCCATCTCGGCGTCCGACGCCGCGGTGGGCACCTTCGCTCTCGGCGTGCACGAGCATGCCGGCGACTTCCAGATGCTGCTCTTCTGTGTCGGTGCGCTGCTGTGGTACTCGCTGTTCGTCCGCACCCGGTTCGTCCCGCGTTGGCTGGGCATCTGGGGTCTCGCGTCGACCGTGCTCGTGTGCGTCGCCACCCTGCTCAACGTCTGGGACCGCGGCCTGGAGCCACCCCTCTTCCTCTACGCCGCCTACGTGCCCTTCGAGTTCGTCGTCGGTATCTGGCTCCTCGTCAAGGGCTCCCCCATCCGCCCGGCCGCCATCACCCCGACGAGCGCCGCGCCGCCGCCGGCGGTGGAGCGGTCGACAGCCGACGTCGTCGACGTCCGAGCCGACGAGACGACGAGAGCCTGAAGGGACTCCGGATGCGAGCGGTCGCCTGCACGCGGTACGGCCCGCCCGAGGTTCTCCAGCTCGTGGAACGCCCGATCCCTGCTCCCCGGAAGAACGAGCTGCTCATCCGCATCCGGGCCACCGCGGTGACGTCGAGCGACTGCTACGTCCGGGGACTGATGATGAGTCCCCGCTACCGGATGATGGCGCGGCTCGCACTGGGCTGGAGCGGACCGCGGCAACCGGTGCTCGGCATGGTGCTCTCGGGCGAGGTGGAGTCGATCGGACCGGAGGTCCGGTCGTTCGGCGTGGGTGACCAGGTGTTCGGCCTCGATCGGCACCGCTTCGGGACGTACGCGCAGTATGCGTGCTGGCCGGAGGACGGTCTTCTTGCGACGCGGCCCGCCAACCTCACCGACGAGGAGGCCGCGGCCCTTCCCTACGGCGGTCTCCTCGCGATGCACGTGTTGCGGAAGGGCGACGTCCGAGCGGGACAACGGGTCCTCGTCTACGGCGCGTCCGGAGCCGTGGGCACGTCCGCGGTGCAGCTCGCCCGGCACATGGGCGCCGAGGTGACGGGGGTGTGCAGCGGTGCGAACCTCGAGCTGGTGGCATCCCTGGGCGCCTCGACGGTGATCGACTACACCGTCGAGGACTTCGCGGACCGCAGCGAGCGCTACGACCTGATCCTCGACGCCGTCGGCCGGCGCAAGAGCGCTGCTGCCCTTCGGCGGTGCCAGCAGGTCCTCGCGCCCGGCGGCGCCTGCATCTCGGTCGACGACGGGACACCGAAGCTGCGCCGCGACGACCTCGTGTCGCTCGCCGAGCTGGCGGCGACGGGCGAGCTCAGGCCCGTGATCGACCGCACGTACACCCTGGACGACATCGTCGAGGCGCACCGGTACGTCGACAGCGGACACAAGCGCGGCAACGTGGTCATCACCGTGCCGTAGCGCCCTCGGGTGGCGCCTGGTACGGCGTCTGCGAAAGGGGAACCCCATGAAGGCGATCGTGCAGCGGGCCTATGGCGATCCGCGCAAGGTGCTGAAGCTGGCCGAGGTCGATGTCCCGCAGGTCACGTCCGAGCAGGTCCTCGTGAGCGTGCGTGCCGCTTCGGCCAATCCGTACGACTGGCACCTGATCTGCGGCGAACCGGTGCTCATGCGCACCGCGCTCGGTGGGATCCGCGCACCCGAGCGGGTCGTGGGAGCCGACTTCGCCGGAGTCGTCGAGAAGGTCGGTGACGCGGTGCAGCACGTGTCCGCCGGCGACCAGGTGTACGGGTTCGCCGACGGCGCGTTCGCGGAGTACGTCGCCGCCCCGGCACACCGCCTGGCGCGGATGCCCTCCAACCTGACGTTCACGCAGGCCGCCGCGACGCCGCTGGGAGCGATCACGGCTCTGCAGGGGCTGCGCCGCGGCGGACTCGCCGAGGGGCAGCACGTGCTGGTGATCGGAGCGTCCGGGGGCGTCGGCACGTTCGCCGTCCAGCTCGCCAAGCACGCGGGCGCGCGGGTCACGGGGGTGTGCAGCACCGGCCGGCTGGATCTGGTCCGCGGCCTCGGCGCGGACGACGTGATCGACTACACCGTGCAGGACCCGTCCGCAGGTACGACGCGCTACGACCTGATCCTGCAGCTCGGCGGCACCTACTCGCCGCGCCGGCTGCGCCACGTGCTGACCGCGCGCGGGACGCTGATCCAGTCGTACGGCGACGGCAGCCGCTGGCTGGGGCCGATCGGTGGCATCGCATCCGGTGTCCTGCTGGGCCTGGTCACCAAGCAGCGGATCACGTCGTTCGTCGCGAAGGAGGACACCGCCACGCTCGACGAGCTGCGCGATCTGATCGAGGAGGGGCATCTGCGGCCCGTCATCGACTCCGAGTACCCGCTCGAGCGCGCGGCGGACGCGGTCGCGCTGGTCAAGGACGGGCATCCGGCGGGCAAGGTCGTCGTGACCGTCGCGGCGTAGGGCTGCGACTCGCATCGAGGAGGTCGGCGTGCGCGCCATCGTGCAGGAGGAGTACGGCCCATACCGGGATGTGCTGCGCCTGCAGGAGATCCCGCCGCCGGTGCCGGGCGCCGGCCAGGTGCTCGTCCGCGTGCGAGCAACGTCGGTGCATGCCGACGTCTGGCACGCCGTCACGGGGATCCCGTACGTCCTGCGCCTGCTGGGATCCGGCCTGCGCGCACCGAAGAGACACGTGCCCGGCACCGACCTGGCCGGCGACGTGGTCCAGGTGGGTGCCGGTGCGAGCCGGTTCTCCCCCGGCGACCGGGTGTTCGGCGAGGTCACGGCGACGGGCAACCAGTGGGGCAACGCAGGCACGTTCGCCGAGCTGGCGGCGGTCGACGAGGCGCTGCTCGCCCGCATCCCCGACGCGCTGTCGTTCGAGCAGGCGGCCGCCGTACCCACCGCGGCCCTCATCGCGCTGATGAACCTGCGCGGTCAGGGCCGGGTCCGCGCCGGGCAGCGCGTGCTCGTCAACGGTGCCGGTGGCGCAGTCGGCGTGTGGGCGGTGCAGCTGGCGAAGGCGTACGGCGCGCAGGTGACCGCGGTCGACGCACCCGCCAAGCTCGCTCTGCTGACCGACCTCGGCGCCGACCACGTCATCGACTACACGCGCACGGACTTCACGCGCATGGGCACCCGCTACGACATCGTGTTCGACGTGGTGTCGCAGGCCCGGTTCACCGACGTACGGCGGGCCCTCGAGCCCGACGGCACCTTCGTGCTGATCGGCTACGACCAGTACGGCCGATCCGGCCACCGCGTGCTCGGCAGCCTCGGCCGGATGCTGCCGCTGATGGCGATCTCGCCGTTCGTCAAACAGCTCCCCGGCATCCGCCCGGGCCCGTCGCGCGAGGAGAACTGGGCGTCGATCGTGGCCCTGCTCGAGGAGGGGCGCATCCGCCCGGTCGTGGACCCGCGCACGTTCCCGCTCGAGAACGTGGCCGACGCGATCGACTACCTGTCCACCGGCGTGGCGACCGGCCGCGTGGTCGTCATCGTCTGAGGTCCGATGCTGCGTCGAGGCCCGCGACCACCCGCGCGGCGCTGGCGTTCGCGCCCGGCGCGACAGCCCTCGAGAACCACGTCTGGGCGCGACATGCGGGCCCCAGCGCGGGTTCCGTCAGCCGGTGAGCTCGAAACGCAGGTCGCTCGCGTCGTGCAGCATGATCAGGCGGTGCGTGGCGTCCCAGTTCTCGGGCATGAGGAACCAGGTTCCGCCGACGTGGTCCAGCAGGTGCAGACCCGATGACCGGTACTGGTAGGCGGCGGTGTCCCCGCCGACCCGGGTGGTGAGCACGTCGGGTTGCAGGGCGAGGTCCTTCGCCGAGTAGACGACGACGTGCGGCAGGGTGCGGTAGCCGCCCGCGATCAGCTGGGCCGCCTGAAGGCCGCGGATGCCGGCGTAGTTGCCGACCGCCCAGAACAGGCTGAGCACGAAGAGCGCGAGGAGCAGGCCGGCGGCGACGGCGCGTTCCCAGGACGGCACCGGCTGGGTCTCCGCGTGGGTCGCCTGGGCCCGCATCCAGGCGCCGTACGACGCCAGCAGGGGTCCGACCCCGAGAGCGAGCGGGCCGGTGATGTCGAGGACGTCGTTGCCCGGGCGGTAGCCGACCGCCCGGTAGAGCACGCCGTAGCCGACGAGCAGGAGGCCGCCGATCAGGACGGCGGTGCCGGCTCGACGCAGCCACGGTGGTGGCCCGGTTCGGATGGTGCGCTTGACGCGTTGATGGAGGAGCAGAGCGAGCAGAGCGAGCGCGGTGAGGACCATCAGCGGGAAGTACAGCGAGTCGACGCTGCGGAGCAGGTAGTCCGACGTCGAGTACGGGAACACGGTGTCGCTGGCCCCGAGCGCGCCGGCCTCCCGGGTGACCTTCGCCCAGCCGAAGTAGAACATCAGGGCGGTGATCAGGGTGACAGGTGGGAGCAGCACGAGCGCACCGCGAGCCACGGTGAACGCCACCGGATCTGCCGATGCCGTCGCCGGGGTCTGCGGGTCGTCGCTCATGGGCCGGCACTCGCGGACGTGGCAGCGATCGAGCAGCTGCCGTCGGCTGGGGTGGGCTGCGGGCTGGCGTCGATGGTCGGTGAGACCTGCCAGGTGTAGCTGACCGTGTAGCCCTGGCCCTGGACCCGGATCCGGGTGCTGGCCAGGTGGGTCACGTCGGGTGGGTTCAGCAGGATCGCGGCTCCGCAGTCCTGGCCCGGCAGCCAGTTCGGTGCGTCGGGTCCGGGGAGCAGCCGCGCGGTGCGGGTGACACCCGCCACGGAGATCTTCTGCACCTCGAAGAGGTGGTCGCCGACGACGAGCAGGTACGGCGCGGTGCTGATCGTCGGGTCGTCGACCAGCGCGACCGCGCGCACGGCGGGCCGGCACGCGGTTCCCTTCGGCGCCCGAGCGAACGAAGGCGGGGACCCGGGCTGTGCCTGGTGCACGAGACGTGCCGAGTGGAGTGCCTGGTGCGCGGCCCGTTGCAGGCAGTGCGTCAGATCCGCGGCAGCCTGGTCCGCGGCTGCGACCTTGGCCCAGTCCACCGTCCGGGTGTGATCGCGTACGGCGAAGCACAGGTCGTCGAGCGCGGAGAACAGCATCACCTCGTGATCCGGCGGCGACGGCGCTGGGCTCGGCAGCAGCGTCTTGAGCCGGCCGCAGTCGTGGTGTGCGAGAGCGGAGTAGTACTGGTCGGTCTGCGGGCTGACCGGCGAGGCGGGACCGTCCTGAATCCTGATCACCGAGACCGGTGGCGATGTCGTCACGGACGTCGGCGACGCCGACCTCGTTGCTGTGCTGGTTGCTGTGCTGTTGCTGTGCTGGTTGCTGTGCTGGTTCTTGGCGAACCCGACGTGGACGCCGACGCGGTGGATGACACCACGGGCAGCGGCTCGGTCCCGGGTCCGGTGGCGCTGCACGCCGACACGACCACCACCGCGACGCCCGTGGCCGAGAGCATGAGAAGCCCTTCGATCCCGGTCCTGCTTCGGTGACCGGGCGTGCGGCGCCTGGCACTCGGTCGCCAGCCACCCCGCCCCCTCGCCGGCATGCCTCCCCCGAACCGTGCCGCGCACCGCCCCCGGTGCTGTCCCGGACGCGCAGGCCACGACCTTGGAAGTAACGAACATCCTCTCGGGCACGGTGAACGTCAAGGCCTGACGATCCCACGTCGGTCCCGCTCCCGGCTGCCTCGGCGCTGCCGATCGCGGAGACGACCTGACCACTGTGCTTCTGCTCGGCCGAATGGGTACGAAGCGGTGACTGCCAGTGATACCAACGCGTTTCGCGACTTCGCTCGAGCAACAGCGTTGAGGAGCAGCATTGACCACAGCAGGTCCCGGGTCTTTCATGGCAACTGTGCCGCTGCCACTCGACCCACCTCGGGGGCAACGAGGAGTACGACGCCACGATCCCCTCGACGAGGTCGAACGGACGCCTGCCCCTCGTGAGCCGAAACCAAGGGGCGGTCGTACACACCTGAACGATCGCCCTGCCGGAGGTGGCAGATGACCGACACCACAGAGCAGCGACGCGCGATCGACGCTCTCGCGCGCGAGGTCGTCGCCGAGGTGTCCCCTGCCGAGCTCCCGCTGTTCGGGGCCACCGCAGCCCGCTACCACGCCGATCCCGCCGCAGCGCTGGCCACCGGATCGCACGCCGACGAGACGCTCGGGTTCGGCGTGGAGACCGTGGCGGTGCTCCTTGCACCCTTCGCCCTCGACCTGGTGAAGAAGCTGTTCGTCACCTTGGCCGAGAAGCTCGGCGAGGGAGCCGCGGACGGCATCGTGCAGCGGGTCCTCGCCCGTTTCGGCCACGACCCGCAGGCATCCGCGGCCGCGACCGAGGCGCCGCTGACGCCCGCGCAGCTGGCGATCGTCGGCGACACCGCCCGCACCGAGGCAGCGCAGCTCGCTCTGCCACCGGAGCAGGCCGAGGCGCTGGCCAACGCCGTCGTGGCTGCCCTCGCCACCCGGACCTGACCGCGATCGGCTGCACGGTGTCCGGGACCGACGCACCGCCGCGTCAGGCGTTGCGTCCCGACGCGATCGGCAGTGACACCCAGATGCGGTTCGTCGTGCTCCTGCTCACCGTCGCGACGGCCAGCGTCTACCTGTTCCAGGCACTCTGGTTCGTCGCCCGCGGTCAGGTCTTCCTCGACGCAGCACAGCGCTGCGGCTCGGGCACCGGCGGCACCGGCAGTGGGCTGCTGGGCATCACCACGGCCGAGGACCAAGCTCGCCAAGCATGCCAAGCCGGTGTGTCACGCGAGCAGGTGATCTTCGCCGCAGCCGGCGCGGTCCTCGTCCTGCTCACCGCCTGGCTGCTCTACCGCGTCCGTCCGGCGTGGCGGGAGCGCCGCAGCCGGCTCGTGCCCCTCGACCCCGTCGACGGGGCGACACTCGTGACGGACCTCGCGACGCTCGCCGCGTCCGCCGGCCTCACCCGTGCACCGGCACTGCGCGTCGACGCGACCAACGCCACCGTGAAGGCGTACGTCTACGGCGCCGGCGACGACGTCCGCCTGGGCGCCACAGGTGGGCTCGTGGTGCGGGCAACCCTCGACCCCGCCGCGTTCCGGGCCATCGTGCGCCACGAGCTCGGGCACGTCGTGAACCGCGACGTGCCCTGGACCTTCTACACGGTGTCCGTCTGGTGGGCGTTCCTCGGCCTCGCCGTCGCTCCCGTCGTGGTCGTCTTCGCCATCCGCGACCCCGGCTATGTGCTCCGGCTCGGCTGGCGGACCGTGGTGCTCACCGCCCTGGTCGCCGTCGCCGGAACCGGGCTGCTCCGGACCCGTGAGGCCTTCGCCGATGCGTACGCCGCACGCTGGGGCTCGCGAGCGGACCTCGACCGGATCCTGTCGGCACCGTCCAGCACGCGTCTGCGCCGTCCCGGCTGGCTGCGGGTGCACCCCGATCCCGCGCGGCGTCGGGCCCTGCTGGCCGACGCGGACGGGCTGTTCTCCGCCGACTGGGTCGTCGCGCTCACCACCGGCGTCGCGGCGGGCACCGCCCTGGCCACCCTGCAGGCCGTGGGCTACCTGGTCGTTCCCGGCACCCTCGCGATCGTCGCCCCCGCCGTGATGGTGTCGATCCCCATCGCGCTCATCGTCTGCGTCCAGTGCTGGCGCGTCGGCCTGCGCGAAGCAGTCCGTGGCGAGCGTCGTCCCCTGGGGTGGCCGGTCGGCCTCGGCCTGGGTGTCGGTCTTGCGATCGCACCGACGCTGACCCTGCAGGCAGCCGTCGGCAACTTCGCCAACGGCACCGCCGGATGGGTCGGCTACCTCGCCTGGTCGTTCCTCCTCACCGCAGGCATCGTGCTGGTGGTGCGGTGGGTCGCCGACTCCAGCCGGCTGCGGGTCGCGTCCCTCCTCGACGCCCGGTCGCCCGCGTGGTCCCTCACCGTGCACGTGACCCTGACCGCGGTCACGCTGTCGCTCCTGCTCTCGGTGGCCGCCGTGCTGCTGCCACTGCTCACCACGCTCGGCGCCTCCGTCCTCACCGGTGGACTGCCGTGGCTGCAGCTGCCGCAGGCGCTGGGCTGGTCGTGGCTCGGACTGGTTCCGCTCCTCCTCACCGTGACGGCGGTGGCAGTCGCGCTGCTCTCCCGGCACCGCCTCGAGCGGGCCGCGGCTGCCCGCTCGCCGGACACCGACGAGGGCGCCTGGTTCTGGGCAGACCCGACGGCGCCCGAGCACACCACGGTCGCGAGCGGGCCGCTGCCCGCGCCCCGGACGGCCGCGCTGGTCATCATCGGCGCCGTCGTGGGCGCCGCGTCCGGGCTCGTGCTCCTCGCCACCCGATACCTCGGCCTCGCCGTGGATGAGTCCACCCGCGCCTCGGCTGCGTTCGTCGTCGCACTCGGCGAGGCCCAGACGGCCGCCGTGGTCGGCGCCACGGTCGTCGCGGCCGCGGCCGGAGCAGCCGCCTCGCGGGGACTGTGGTGGCCCCTCGGACTGGTCTCCGCCGCCGTCGGCGGAGTGCTCGCCGGCAGCGCGGCCGTCGCGGTCAACGTGGCAGCGGGATGCGGTGTCCTGCCCGCCGTTCGGCGGTTCTGCGCCCCGCCGGACTGGGGACTGACGTTCACGGCACTGCTCGAGCCCGTCACCCAGGCTGCCGCGGTGGCGTTCCTGACGGCAGCCCTCGTCGGCGCGGTGCGAGCGCTGCCCCGCGCTCGATCGGCCACGACCCAGCTCACGCACGACCACGAGCCCTCTGCCGAACCGCGACCTCGGGCACTGACGAGCGCTTCGGTCGTGGGCGCCGTCGTCGCGATCCTGTGGGCCGGGTCGCAAGCCCTCGGGCTGCTCACCGTGTCGCAGCCTGTGATCCTCGGACCCGGCTACACCGTCGAGCTACCCGCGCAGTGGCAGGCATTCGCCACGGCGGCGGGCCCGGCCTTCGTGGACGTCGCGAGCGACGTCCGAGTCGACATCCTTCCCGCACCGTCAGCGCCCGGACCCGTCGCCGGTGAGTCCATCGTGGTGGGCGGCCTCACCGGTCGGCCCGTGGGCGTCTCCGTCGACGGTGTCGCGCAACAGCGCCTGTTCCTCGTGCTGACCGGCGACGGACCGTACCTGGTGTCGCTGCTCGGCACCCCGTCCGACCTCGACCGGCGTGCCGACGACGTCGAGACACTGCTGTCCGCCGTCACGTGGACGACCAACTGATCCCCGCGCCGGCCCCCCGCTGGCGCTGGTCGTGCTGGCGTCGGCGGCGCGCGACCCGACGTCCCTCGACTGCCCGTCCGCGAACCGGTCCCCGTGGGCTGCTGGGCGCTCGAGCCGACGCGCACGGCACCT